>CAWANA010000021.1:0-109841 GCA_963783275.1 uncultured Alphaproteobacteria bacterium
GCCGGCAAGAAGAAGTGATCGCTTTCGTCTCATCGCATCCAGGAATTACGCGCGCAAGCGCGCTTGAAGGACCAACCAATGGCAAAAGAGGCAACCCGCGTCCGTCGCCGCGAACGCAAGAACATCGTGTCGGGCGTCGCGCACGTGAACTCGACGTTCAACAACACGATGATCACCATCACCGACGCCCAGGGCAACACGATCTCCTGGTCGTCGGCCGGCACGATGGGCTTCAAGGGCTCGCGCAAGTCGACCCCGTTCGCCGCCCAGATCGCCGCCGAGGACGCCGTCCGCAAGGCGTCCGAGCACGGCATGCGCACGCTCGAGGTCGAGGTCTCCGGGCCCGGGCTCGGGCCGCGAGTCGGCGCTGCGCGCCATCCAGGCGGCGGGCTTCACCGTCACCTCGATCCGCGACGTGACCGCCGATCCCGCACAACGGCTGCCGTCCGCGCAAGCGCCGCCGCGTCTGATCCCTTCGGCGCGCTGATCGGTTTCCCGATCGGCG
Organism: uncultured Alphaproteobacteria bacterium; assembly: GCA_963783275.1. Classification (GTDB taxonomy): domain Bacteria; phylum Pseudomonadota; class Alphaproteobacteria; order Rhizobiales; family Beijerinckiaceae; genus Roseiarcus. The sequence goes on from CAWANA010000021.1 coordinate 506, forward strand.
CGCGCATGCGGCCTTGCGCGCGTCGGCGCCGCCGGGCCGCGCATCCTTCGAATGGAAGGCCACGCCCCGTGATCCAGAAGAACTGGCAAGAACTCATCAAGCCGAAGAAGCTCGAGGTGACGCCGAGCGACGACTCGCGCCGCATCGCGACCGTCGTCGCCGAGCCGCTCGAGCGCGGCTTCGGCCAGACGCTCGGCAATTCGCTGCGCCGGGTGCTCCTCTCCTCGCTTCAGGGCGCCGCGATCACCTCGGTCCACATCGACGGCGTGCTGCACGAGTTCTCGTCGATTCCCGGCGTCCGCGAGGACGTCGTCGACATCGTGCTCAACGTCAAGGACATCGCGGTCAAGATGCAGGGCGACGGCGTCAAGCGCCTGGTGCTCAAGCGCCGCGGGCCCGGCCCGGTCGTCGCCGGCGACATCCAGACCACCGGCGACATCCAGATCCTCAATCCGAACCTCGTCATCTGCAATCTCGACGAGGGCGCGGACCTGCGCATCGAATTCACGGTCATGGCCGGCAAGGGCTACGTCCCGGCCGAGCGCAACCGCGCCGAGGATTCGCCGATCGGCCTCCTGCCGATCGACAGCATGTTCTCGCCGGTCAAGAAGGTGAGCTACCGGGTCGAAGCGACCCGCGAGGGCCAGGACCTCGACAAGGACAAGCTGACGATGACGATCGAGACCAACGGCGCCATCTCGCCGGAGGACGCGCTCGCCTACGCCGCCCGCATCCTGCAGGATCAGCTCGCGGTGTTCGTCACCTTCGAGGAGCCGCGCCGCGAGGAAGCCCAGCACGCCATCCCCGAGCTCGCCTTCAACCCGGCGCTGCTCAAGAAGGTCGACGAGCTCGAGCTTTCCGTCCGCTCGGCCAACTGCCTCAAGAACGACAACATCACCTACATCGGCGACCTCATCCAGAAGACCGAGGGCGAGATGCTGCGCACGCCGAACTTCGGCCGCAAGTCGCTCAACGAGATCAAGGAAGTGCTGGCGCAGATGGGCCTGCACCTCGGCATGGAGGTCACCGGCTGGCCGCCCGAGAACATCGAGGACCTCGCGAAGAGGTTCGAGGAGCATTACTGAGATCTCGCGCGACTCGGCGAGAGTGGCGAGTAGGCGAATGAGGGTCGACCGACTTCGCCACTCGCCATCTCCCGCCAGTCGCGAGATGAACGAAGCGGCCGTACCTTGGCACGGCGGCCGCAGACCCGATAAAGGAGAACGCCGATGTATCACGGACGCGCGAAGCGCCGTTTCAACCGCACCGCCGAGCATCGCCAGGCGATGTTCGCCAACATGTCGCAGGCGCTGATCAAGCACGAGCAGATCACGACGACCCTGCCGAAGGCGAAGGACCTTCGCCCGGTGGTCGAGAAGCTGGTCACGCTCGGCAAGCGCGGCGACCTGCACGCCCGCCGCATCGCCATTTCGCGCCTGCGCGACGCCGACCTCGTCAAGAAGCTGATCGACGTCATCGGCCCGCGCTACAAGGACCGCCACGGCGGCTACCTGCGCATCATGAAGGCGGGCTTCCGCCCCGGCGACAACGCCGCCATGGCGGTGATCGAATTCGTCGACCGCGACGTCGACGCCAAGGGCAAGGATTCCGGCCCGGCGCAGAACGCCGGAGGCTGAGCGGCCTGCCCTTGTTTTCACGGGAACGCAAAAAGGGCGGGGCCGCGGCTCCGCCCTTATTTGTGGCGCGCCGGTAATAGCCCGCCATCGCTGATCGCGGCGACGCGGCGGGCGGCGCGAACTCTATCTTGCCGCGGCCGAGTCGAGCTTGTCCTGGGTCTTCGTGTCGAAGTCGCTGGCGTCGTGGCGCTCGCGAAGCTGGCCGGCGGGATCGCCCGAGGTGCGGTTGACCATGCGCCCGCGTTTGACGGCCGGGCGCTGAAGCAGGTCGTCGACCCAGCGCCGGACGTTCTTGTAGTCCTGCACGGACAGGAATTCGGCGGCGTTGTAGAGCGTGCCTTCGACGAGGCCGCCCATCCAGGGGAACGCGGCGATGTCGGCGATGGTGTAGGCGTCGCCCGCGAGATAGCGGCTTTCGCCGAGCCGGCGATCGAGAACGTCGAGCAGGCGCTTGGTCTCCATGGCGTAGCGGTCGATGGCGTATTCGATCTTCGATCGGCGCATAGGCGTAGAAGTGGCCGAAGCCGCCGCCGACGAAGGGCGCGCTGCCCATCTGCCAGAAGAGCCACGACAGGCACTCCGCGCGCGCGCCGCGGCTCGCTCGGCGTCAGCGCGCCGAATTTCTCCGCGAGATAGAGTGAGGATCGCGCCCGACTCGAACACCCGGATCGGCTCCGGGCCGGAGCGGTCGACCATCGCCGGGATCTTCGAGTTGGGGTTGATCGCCACGAAGCCGCTGCCGAACTGGTCGCCTTCGCCGATGTCGATCGGCCAGGCGTCGTATTCGGCGCCGGCGAAGCCCAGCGCCAGAAGCTCCTCCAGCATGATCGTGACCTTCTGGCCGTTCGGGGTCGCCAGCGAATAGAGCTGGAGCGGATGGCGGCCGACCGGCAGCGCCTTCTCGTGCGTCGGGCCGGCGATCGGACGGTTGATGTTGGCGAACTGGCCGCCGTTCGGCTTGGTCCAGGTCCAGACCTTCGGCGGGACATACGCGTTCGTCTCTGACATGAAGGATTCTCCACACGGCGCCGCGCTTGGCGGCGGAGCCGACATGCGCAAGGCCGCGATCTCAGGCGCCGACGGCGCGAAACGCGCGTCCTGATGTACGCGCTCCGGAGCGAGGCGCAACCCCCGCGGCGGTCGCGCGCGGCCCTTTTCGAGAACCGACCACGTCGGGCGCCTGCGGAGGCGCGGTCCCACCAGGCGAGCCCATCCATGCGCTCGGCGATCGCGGGCGGCGCGCCGTGGCCGATCCCGACGTCTTGGCCGATCGTCACCGCGTTCTCCCGCCGCCAGCCGAAGAAATCCTCGCGTCCGGCGTCGGGCCGGCAGTCGTCGGGCGGGACAGGTGAAGGGATGCAGGGTCGCGAGCCAGACCGACGATGGGGCGCGTTGATCCGGCGTGCGAGGCGGCATTGACGAATTTGCCGATCCGGGAGAGGTCGCCGCCGTTCCTGTTGCTCCCCCATGTTGATTCCTCCACAATAGTCGCCGAAGCCGCCGTGCGTTTGTCGCAGCGGCCGAAAAACCGTTTCGGGGAGGATGTCATGCCGCATGCGTGGACGCCGGACCGTCGGCGATTTCTTCTTGCCGGCGCGGCGCTGATCGCGGCGCCGAGGGGCGCGTTGGCCGAGGGCGTGAAGCCGCTCAAGATCGGCATCCTGAACGACATGTCGAGCGTCTATTCCGACTTCCAGGGCATCGGTTCGGTCGTCGCGGCGCAACTCGCCGTCAGACGATTTCGCGGCCAAGCTCGGCGTGCCCGTGGAGATCGTCTCCGCCGACCATCAGAACAAGCCGGACGTCGGCTCGGCGATCGCGCGCAAATGGTTCGACACCGAAAACGTCGACGTCGTCATGGACCTGCCGAACTCCGCGGTCGCGCTCGCCGTGCTCGGCGGTGGCGGAGGAGAAGAACAAGGCGGTGATCGGCTCGGGCGCCGGCTCGTCGGTCCTGACCGGGCCGAAATGCTCGAAGAATTTCGTCCACTGGACCTACGACACCTATTCCTCCGGCACGGCGCTCGGCAAGGCGCTGACGGAGGCCGGCGGCAAGACCTGGTTCTTCGTCACCGCCGACTACGCCTTCGGCAAGGACCTGGAGGCCAATTGCGCGGCGGCGGTCGCAGCTGCGGGCGGCAAGGTTCTCGGATCGCGTGCGCCATCCGCTCAACACCGCGGACTTCTCGTCATTCCTCCTGCAGGCGCAAGGATCGGGCGCCGACGTCGTCGCCTTCGCCAACGGCGGCGGCGACACCAACCAATGCTTCAAGCAGGCGCACGAGTTCGGCCTGACGCCGAAGCAGAAGCTCGCCGGCTTCACCCTCAACATCACCAACGTTCCCTGCGCTCGGGCTCGACATCATCCAGGGCGCGATGCTGCCGACCGCGTTCTACTGGGACGCCAACGAGGGAACCCGCGCCTTCGGCAAGCGGTTCCTGGCGGCGCATCCGAAGAAGATGATGCCGAACGACATGCACGCCGGCATGTATGCGGCGACCGAGCATCTGATCAAGGCGATGGCCGAGACGAAGAGCGCCGCCGACGGCGTCAAGCTGGTCGACGCGATGAAGGCGATCCCGACCGACGATCCGCTGTTCGGCAAGGGCGTCGATCCGCGCCGACGGGCGCGCGCTGCACCCGATCTTTCTCTACCGGGCGAAGTCGCCGGCCGAATCGAAATCCGAATGGGACGTTTTCGACGCTCGTCTCGACCATCAAGCGCCGAAGACGCGTTCCGCCCGCTCGACAAGGGCGGCTGCCCGCTCGTGAAGGCCTGAACGGGGGTTCGGCCTTCTTCCGCCGAACTACGCGCGTTGGGCGGCGAAGATCGTCCAGGCGGTCGGTTGCGCCGCGCAGCACGGTGCGGATCGGCATGGCTTCGGCCGGACCGTCCTCGAGCGCCTTGGCGAGCGTGTTCAGCTTGTCCTGGCCTTCGATGAGCAAGCGCGATCGCGCGGGCGCGCAGGATGACCCGCCCGGTCAGCGTCAGGCGCGGCTCCGGGGCGCCGGGCGCCTGGATCGGCGCGACGAGCTGCCGCGCGCCGGGGTCCATCGCTTCCGCGAGCCCTTCGGCGCCGGGAAACCACGACGCCGTGTGGCCGTCGTCGCCCATGCCGAGCACGACGACGTCGGCGGGAAGCGGAAGGTTGGCGAGGCGCGCGCTCGCCGCGGCGAGTTCCTGGCTCTCGGTCAGCCGCGCGTCGGCGAGCGGGGTGAAGGCGGCCGCCGCCGCGTGATTGCGCAGGAGCGCCTCGCGCACCAGCCGCGCGTTGGAGCGCGGGCTGTCGTCGGGGACGCGCCGCTCGTCGGCGAGCGTGATCGCCACGCGGGTCCAGTCGAGCGACTGGTTCGAGAGCGCCTCGAAGAAGCGCTCCGGCGTCTTGCCGCCGGAGACGACCAGCAGGGCCGCGCCGCGTTCGGCGATCGCCGCGCGCAGCTTGCCGCCGTCCATTCCGCGAAAGCCGGCGCAAGGTCTTCGTCGTCGGCGAAATCGCGACGCAGAGAGTCTATTCGACATCGTGATACTCCTCGTTCCAGGTGCGTCCGTCCCGCTCGATCAGAGCGACGGACGCGTTGGGTCCCCAGGTTCCCGCGGCGTAGGGGCGCGGCGGCTCGCGCATCGCCGCCCACGCCTCGCGGATCGGATCGATGAATCGCCAGGCCGCCTCGACCTCGTCGCGGCGCATGAACAGCGCGGCGTTGCCGCGGATGCGCGTCCATCAGCAGGCGCTCGTAGGCGTCCGCCGGCGCCATCGCCGAAGGCCTTGGCGAAACTCATGTCGAGCGGCAGGTGCTGCAGACGCATGCCGCCGGGTCCCGGCTCCTTGACCATCATCCAAAGCTTGATGCCCTCGTCCGGCTGCACGCGGATGACCAGCCGGTTGGCCGGGATGCGAGTCCGACGGCATGTCGAAGATGACATGCGGCACGCGGCGGAAGCCGACGACGATCTCGGAGAAGCGCTGCGGCAGCCGCTTGCCGGTGCGCAGGTAGAAGGGCACGCCCGCCCAGCGCCAGTTGGCGACGGCGATCTTCATCGCCACGAAGGTCTCGGTGTTGCTCTCGTGCTTGCCGACGTCGTGCAGGTAGCCCGGAACCGGGCCGCCGTCGGCGAAGCCGGCGCGATACTGCCCGCGCACCGTCAGAGCCGCCGCGTTCGATCTCGTCGATCGGCTCGAGCGCCTTCAAGCACCTTGAGCTTCTCGTCGCGCAGCGAGTCGGCCTGCATCGAATTCGGCGGCTCCATGGCGACGAGGCACAGGAGCTGCATCATGTGGTTCTGCACCATGTCGCGGATCGCGCCGGATTCGTCGTAGTAGGCGCCGCGGCCCTCGACGCCGAGCGTCTCGGCCACGGTGATCTGCACGTGATCGATATGGGCGTTGTTCCACACCGGCTCGAGCAGGGCGTTGGCGAAGCGCAGCGCCATCAGGTTCTGCACCAATTCCTTGCCGAGATAATGGTCGATGCGGAAGATCGCGCTCTCCGGGAAAACCGAGCCGATGTCGTTGTTGATCGCGTCGGCGCTCGCGCCGTCGTGGCCGATCGGCTTTTCGACGATGATGCGCGAGCGGGAGGTCGCCAGCCCCTCGGCGCCGAGCCGCTTGGCGATCGGGCAGAACAGGTCCGGCCCGGTCGCGAGATAGAAGGCGCGAATGCGCTCGTCCGGGCCGAGCGTCTGCCGCAGATCGGACCAGCCGGCGTCGCCCGTCGCGTCGGCTGCGACGTAGTCGAGCCGCGCAAGGAAACGTTCGAGCGCCTCGCGCGGACTCGCCGTCGACCGCGTTGAACTTCATCAGCGCGTCCTTCACGCTGGCCCGGAACGCGTCGCGATCGAGGTGCCGGCGCGAGACGCCGACGATCCGCGTGGGCTCGGTGAACTGCTCGCCGCGCTCGCGATGGAAAAGCGCCGGATAGAGCTTGCGATAGGCGAGGTCGCCCGTCCCGCCGAACACGACGAGATCGAACGGATCAACCTTGACGATGCGCGCAGCCATGTCGCCTCTCAGGTTTGATTGATGAATTCCGGTTCTTGTTACGCAACGCGTTCCGGAACGACCACGCGAGAACGCACGCTCCGGCTCCAGCCGCGCCGCCTTCGCAATCCCGCGGAGGGCGGGTCAGCTCGCCTCGGCGACGACGTCCTTGAGCAGGACCTCGCGGTCGCGGGCGAACGCTTTGACCAGCGGCAGGGCGGCCCCGCCGATCGCGCCTGCGTCGGCGCCGATCGTGCCCGGCGCGAACTGCGACGTCGCTCAGGCCCCGCCGGTCCAGGCCTTCGAACACTTGCGCCGTGCGCGCGATCAGGCGATCGCGCACGGACGCCGGCATCTCTCCGTCGATGACAATCGCCTCGAAGTCAATGACCGAGATGGCTGCGACCGAGGCGTAGGCGAGCGCGGCGGCCGTCTCCTCGATCCAGTCGTCGAGCGCTGTCCCGAACTCCGCCCACTCGTCGCGGCGTCGCCCAGATCGAGGAGGCGTCGACGCCGGACTCGGCGAGACGACGCTCGAGCTGGTAGATCGAGGCGCAGGCGATCAACTGCGGCGCGCCGCGGCCATCGCTCCTCTGCGCGACCGGCATCGAACCGATCGCGCCGGCGTTGCCGGTGCGCCCGATCCTCAGCGCGCCGTCGAGCACCACGCCGCCGCCGATGAACGCGCCGAGGAAGAAATAGAGGAAGTCGCGATGGCGCCAGCCGCTGCCGAAGAAGAACTCCGCCGCGCAGGCGGCGGTCGCGTCGTTGCACAGCGTGACCGGATAGGGGCAGATCGCGGCGATCTCGCCGGCCGTGTCGAAGTCCCGCCACCCCGCCATGGCGCCGGCGGGCGCGCCGATCTCGGCCTCCCAGGTCCACAATTGAAACGGCGCCGCGACGCCGAGCCCTGCGATCCGGCGCCGCTTCGGCTCGCTCAGCGATTCGACGAGCGCCGGCTCATGCTCGCGCACGAAGTCGAGGATCATCTCGGGCGTCGGAAAGGCGAACGTGCGGTGGGCGCGCTTGCCGTACGTCGCCGCGAAAATCGACAAGCACGAGGTCGCAGCTGCGCCGGCCGATCTTGAGGCCGAGCGAAAAGGCGCCGTCGGGATCGAGCGACATCGGAATCGTCGGCTGGCCGACGCGGCCGCGCAAAGGCGCCTCCCGCTTGAGGAGGCCGTCCGCCTGCAGCCGGTTCATGATCGCCGACGTCGATTGCACCGAAAGTCCCGTCAGTCTCGCCACCTCGATCTTGGACAGAGGTCCGAAACGCCGCACGAGCGAAAGCAGCAGGCGCTCGTTGTAGAGCCGCACGCCGGACTGATCGGCGCCGCTGGCGATCTCGGCGAAGGTCGACGGCACCTGGGGATGGGTCAATGCCCCCGCGCGACCCGCGCGCGACCCGGCTTCCGCCTCCGCCATCCTCGGCCCCTCGATCCTCGTCGCTTTGTTCATCACTGATTGAGCCCAATTCGGCGGCCTGTCAAGAATTATTAAATCCGCTAGAATTATCCTTGACTCCAAGACCGAAATTCTGGCTCTTTAGCGCCCGACGACGCAAGGGGGCCGAAGAGACGCTTGAAGCGCCTCACGTCCATGCCCGGGAACAGCGTCGCCGACTGACCCGTTGGGAGGAATGAAGTGTCCAAAATTTCCGGCATCTTTGCAACCGCCGCCGCTGCGGCGATAACGCTCGCGCTGACCAGCGCGCCGTCCTACGCTGACGGGCCGATCGTCGGCCTGGTCACCAAGACCAACACCAATCCGTTCTTCGTCAAGATGAAGGAAGGCTTCGAGGCCAAGGCCAAGGAGCTCGGCCTGACGCCTCAGGCCTACGCCGGCAAGTTCGACGGCGACAACGACGGCGAAGTCGCGGCGATCGAGCAGCTGATCGCCGCCGGCGCCAAGGGCATCCTGCTGGTGCCGAGCAATTCGACCGCGATCGTGCCGACGGTCAAGAAGGCGCGCGACGCCGGCATCATCGTCATCACGCTCGATACGCCGCTCGATCCGCCGACCGCGGCCGACGCGCTTTTCGCCACCGACAATTTCAAGGCCGGCCAGCTGATCGGCGCAGTGGGCGAAGGGAACGCTCGGCGACAAGGCCAAGACCGCCAAGATCGCCACGCTCGACCTCGCCGTCCAACGAGCCGACCGTCGACTATCTGCGTCACAACGGCTTCCTCGACGGCTTCGGCATCACGGTGAAGGATCCGAAGCACTTCGCCGCGAGCGACAGCCCGCAAATCGTCGGCTCGGACGTCACCAAGGGCTCGACCGAGGGCGGCCGCAAGGCGATGGAGAACATCCTCCAGAAGGCCGACCAGATCGACCTCGTCTACGCCATCAACGAGCCGGCCGCTTACGGCGGCTACGCGGCGCTGAAGGCCGCGGGCAAGGAGAAGGGCGTGACGGTCGTCGCGGTCGACGGCGGCTGCCAGGGCGTCAAGTGGGTCAAGGAAGGCATCATCGGCGCGACCTCCCAGCAGTATCCGCTGCTGATGGCGGCCGACGGCGTCCAGGCGATCGCCGACTACATCAAGACCGGCAAGAAGCCGACCAGCATCGACACCGGCGAGAAGCTCGTCACCGATCATCCGGTGCCGGGCGTTCCCTCGATCAGCGTCGACGAGGGCCTGAAGCTCTGCTGGGGTTGATTTCCCGGCGATAGCGGAGCTTAATCCGCTCAAACGACTGAGAGGCCGGCGCTCGCGGCGAAGGCTCGCGAGCGCCGAGTCGGACAAACTGCTCAAAAGTCGGGAAACGGGACGAGGAAACCATGAGCGAAGCGTCTCAATCGGGACGGCCTGCGCCGCAGGAGTTCGAGAAGGTCCTGGCCTCGGCCACGACGACCGTCGCCTCCTTCGACGAAGAGCAACTCACCTTCATCCAGCGCCTCCAGCGCTTCCTGCACGCCTATCCGACGACCGTCCCGTTCGTCGTGCTGTTGCTCGGCGTGCTGCTCGGCGTCACGGTCAACCCGTCGCGATTCACGGCGGCCAGCAATTTCTCCACCATCCTGACGCAGGTGATGGTCATCGGCATTGTCGGCATCGGGCAGACGCTGGTGATCCTGACCGCCGGCATCGATCTGTCGATCGGCGTCATCATGGTCATTTCGTCGGTCGTGATGGGACGGCTGGCTGTTTACGACGGCGTTCCGACGTTCATCGCCTTTCCGCTCGGCCTTATCGTCGGGTCGCTTTTCGGCTACCTCAACGGCATCCTGGTCACGCGACTCAAGATGCCGCCGTTCATCGTCACTCTCGGCACGCTCAGCATCATCGGGGCGCTCAACACGTTCTATTCGCAGAGCGAAACCATCGGCATGCAGGACATCGACGACAAGGCGCCGTTCCTGAGCATGATGGGCAACCAGATCCAGATCGGCAGCGCGCGCATCATGTGGGGGACGTTCCTCTTGCTGATCGTGGCCGCCGTCGTCTGGTACGTCCTCAACCGCACCGCCTACGGCCGTCACATCTATGCGACCGGCGACGATCCGGAGGCGGCGCGCCTCGCCGGCATCAACACCGACCACATCCTGCTCAGCGTCTACGTGCTCGCCGGCCTCATCGCCGCGATCGCCGGCTGGGCGCTGATCGGCCGCGTCGGCGCGATCAGCCCGACCGCGGGCGAGAACATGAACCTCGACAGCATCACCGCGGTGGTGATCGGCGGCACGTCGCTGTTCGGCGGCCGCGGCTCGATCATCGGCACGCTGGTCGGGGCGCTGATCGTCGGCGTGTTCCGCTCGGCCGTTTCGCTCGCCGGCCTCGACGTGCTCTGGCAGGAATTCGCGATCGGCGTCCTGATCATCGTCGCGGTCGCGCTCGACCAATGGATCCGGAGGGTGTCGAAGTGAGCGTCGAACCGATCCTCACCTGCCGCCAGCTCGTCAAGCGCTACGGCCGCGTCACCGCGCTCGACCACTGCGACTTCGACCTCTATCCCGGCGAGATCCTCGCCGTGATCGGCGACAACGGCGCCGGCAAGTCGACGCTGATCAAGGCGATCTGCGGCGCGGTGATCCCCGACTCCGGCGAGATCCGGCTCGGCGGCGAGGTGGTGAACTTCACCTCGCCGATCGCCGCGCGCGAGGCGGGCATCGAGACCGTCTACCAGACGCTGGCGCTCTCGCCCGCGCTGTCGATCGCCGACAACATGTTCCTCGGCCGCGAGCCGCGCATGCCCGGCATCATGGGACAGTGGTTTCGCGCGACCGACCGCGGCAGGATGGCGAAGTTCGCCCGCGAGAAGCTCAACGAACTCGGGCTGATGACGATCCAGAACATCCACCAGCCGGTCGAGACGCTGTCGGGCGGCCAGCGCCAGGGCGTGGCGGTGGCGCGCGCGGCGGCCTTCGCCAAGCGCCTCGTCATCATGGACGAGCCGACTGCGGCGCTCGGCGTCAAGGAATCGCGCCGCGTGCTCGAACTCATCCTCGACGTGAAGAAGCGCGGCCTGCCGATCATTCTCATCTCGCACAACATGCCGCACGTGTTCGAGGTCGCCGACCGCATCCACATCCATCGCCTCGGGCGACGGCTGACCGTCGTCGATCCGAAGAAGGTGACGATGTCGGACGCGGTCGCGATGATGACCGGCGCCATGGCGCCGCCCGCAGGACGCGATGGCGGCGTGACGCGAGCTCCGCGTTCTACGCGGTTCGTTCACGCGGACTGTCACGATCCGCGACGTGCGTAAGCGCTGCGCGCGATTGACTGTTTCCGCGCCTCCGAATATCGGCGCCTTCCAATCAGGAGATGAACCCATGCGCTATCGACCGCTCGGCCGCACCGGCCAATTCGTCTCGGAAATCTGCCTCGGCACCATGACCTTTCACGGCGGCGGCGGGTTCTGGAAGGCGATCGGCACAGCTCGACCAGGCCGCCTCGACCGCGCTCGTCGGCCGCGCGCTCGAAGCCGGCGTCAACTTCATCGACACCGCCAATGTCTATTCCGAGGGCCAGTCCGAGGTGCAGCTCGGGCAGGCGCTGCGCGACCTCGGCGTCAAGCGCGAGGACGTGATCGTCGCCACCAAGGTGCGCGGGCGGATGGGGCCGGGGCCGAACGCCGTCGGCCTGTCGCGCGGCCACATCCTCGACCAGATCGCCGCGCAGCCTGAAGCGGCTCGGCCTCGATCACGTCGACCTCTACCAGATCCACGGCTTCGATCCCGTCACGCCGATCGAGGAGACGCTGCGGGCGCTCGACAATTGCGTCGAGCGCGGCCTCGTGCGCACCATCGGCTGCTCGAACCTCGCCGCCTGGCAGATCATGAAGGCGCTGGCGATCTCGGACAAGCACGGGCTCGCGCGGTTCGAGACCGTGCAGGCCTATTACTCGATCGCCGGACGCGAGCTCGAGCGCGAGATCGTGCCGCTGGTCGAGGACCAGGGCCTCGGCGTGATGGTGTGGAGCCCGCTCGCCGGCGGCTTCCTGTCCGGCAAGTTCACGCGCGACAAGCGCGGCGACAACGATTCGCGCCGCACGACCTTCGACTTCCCGCCGGTCGACAAGGAGCGCGCCTACGACGTCATCGACGCGATGGAGACCGTCGCCAAGGCGCACGACGACGTCGGTCGCGCGCGTCGCGCTCGCCTGGCTCCTCCAGCGCAAGGGCGTGATGAGCGTCATCATCGGCGCCAAGACCGTCGAGCAGCTCGACGACAATCTCGCCGCGGCCGAGCCTCACGCTGACGCGCCGAGGAGATCGCGGCGCTCGACGCGGTCAGCGCGCTGAAGCCCGAATATCCCGGCTGGATGCTGGCGCGTCAGGCCGAGGGGCGCGTGCCCGGCCCGAAGGCGTAACCGGCGTTCGAGGCTCCGACAGGAGGAAGCCTATGCGCAAGGTGAAATGGGGCGTGCTCGGCGTCGCCAAGATCGCGACCGAGAAGGTGATCCCGGCGATGCAGCGCGCCGAGCGTTGCGACATCGCCGCGATCGCCTCGCGCGACGCGGCAAGGCGCGCGAGGCGGCCGCGGCCGGCTCGGCATCGCCCGCGCCTACGGCTCCTACGAGGCGCTGCTCGCCGATCCCGAGATCGAGGCGATCTACAATCCGCTGCCCAACGAGCTGCATGTGCCCTGGACGATCAAGGCGCTCGAGGCGGGCAAGCACGTGCTGTGCGAGAAGCCGGTCGCGCTCGACGCCGAGGAGGCGCGGACGCTGATCGCGGCGCGCGACAGGGCCGGCAAGCTGGTCGCCGAGGCCTTCATGGTGCGCTATCCACCCGCAGTGGCGGCGCGCGCGCGAGCTGGCGCAATCCGGAGCGATCGGCGACGTCGCGCGCGATCCAGACCTTCTTCTCCTATCGCCTGCTCGATCCCGAACAACGTGCGCAACCGGCCGCCGGGCGGCGGCGGCCTCTACGACATCGGCTGCTATGCGATCCTCACCGCGCGCTACGTGTTCGGCGCCGAGCCGACGCGGGTCGTCGCGACGCTCGACCGCGACCCGAACTTCGGCACCGACCGTCTCGCGAGCGCCATCCTCGAGTTCCCCGGCGGCCGGCATCTGACCTTCAGCGTCGGCGACGCAGTTGTCGCGCGCATCAGCGGGTGACGATCGTCGGCGAGACCGGGACGGATCGAGGTCGCCGATCCCGTTCAACGCGCTGCCCGACCGCCCGATGCGGATCGTCATCGACACGGGCGCCGACCTCGTCGGCGGCGGCGCGCGGGTCGAGGACTTCCCGGTCTGCGACCAGTACGCGCTGCAGGGCGACGCCTTCTCCCGCGCGCGATCCTGGCGAGGCGCCGCTCGAGTTCCCGATCGAGGACGCGGTCCTCAACATGCGGGTCATCGACGCGCTGTTCCGCTCGGCCGAGCGGGGAGGCTGGGAGACGCCGTAGTCCCAGAACGCCGGCGCGTCGGTGTGGCGACAGGCGCCGCGCCTTGCGAAATTAGAAAATGAGGCTAGCGTAACCGCGTTCACTTCCACGCCCGAATTCGCGTATTCCACAGGCAATCTTGCAAGACGCGCGGCGCGGCGGTGGATCTTTGGCGGCGCTCGCGGTCAAGCCGGAGACGCGAGCGGCCGCCACACTCTTTGTCAGAAGGGGAGCGCGACGAATGGCGATCGAGAAACGAACCTATGCGGACGCAGACCGGGCGAAGGCGGCGGTCGACGAATTGTCTTCAAGCGGCTTCTCCGACGTGAGGGCCTGGTTCAAGCCGGATCGCGCCGGCGTCGCCGTCGACGCGCGCTTCGGCGAGGGCCAGACCGCGGCGCAAATCCTCGACCGCCACGGGCCGTTGATTTCGAACGAGGAGGAGACGGCGCCCGACCTGTTCGGGTCGCGCAGGGCCGTCGTCGGGATCCGGTCCAGGGGTGGGGACCCGGCCACTCCGCTGTCGGATTTTTTCGGCTGGCGCGTCCTGATCGACGGGCTGTCGTGGTTCGCCCCGAAGGCTTTGATCGACGATCCGGCGCCGCTTTCGAGCTGGCTGGGCTGGTCGACTCTGTACGGGTCCCTCGGCAGCCCCCTGCGCGGTCCGGCGGCCCCCGTTCGCCCTCGCGCCTCGAAAGACGAGCAGACCTCCTCCGGCCCGGGCGTCAGGCAGGGTCACTCGTCCCCCTGAAGGAGCGGCCCGCTCCGCCGTGACGTGGGGCGGCCTGTCGGTCGCGATCCTCGCGTGTGGCGGTCCGCCCCAGAGCGGTAGAAAGACGGGCGTTCTCTCGAACGCCCTATGGGGCCGCTCCGCTCGTCAAAGCCTGGAGGGTTCCCTATGGTGAGGACCGTCGAGACGGAGACCCTGCGGATCGCCTATGTCGAACACGGGCCTCCCGATGGCTGGCCGGTGATCCTGTCGCACGGCTTCCCTTACGACGTGCATGCCTTCGATGACGCGGCCTCGATCCTGGCGCGAGCAGGAGCGAGGGTCGTGGCGCCCTATGCGCGCGGGTTCGGCCCGACCCGCTTCCTGTCCGGCGCTGTCATGCGGAGCGGGCAGCAGGCCGCCCGCGGCCGCGACATCGTCCAGCTTGCCGACGCGCTCGGTCTCGAACGCCCGATACTCGGCGGCTTCGATTGGGGAGGCAACGCGTCCTGCGTGGCGGCGGCGCTGTGGCCGGAACGGATCGGCGGCCTGGTATCCTATGCGGGCTACGACATCATCGACGTGCGCGGGCAACGGCGCCCCGTCGCCCCGTCGCTCGAACGGGTCTTCTGGTACCAGCATCTCTTTCAGACCGAACGCGGCCGCGAATGCCTGACCGGGCGCCGCCGCGAACTGTGTCGGCTGCTGTGGGAGGAGTGGTCGCCCGGCTGGCGATTCGATGACGCGACGTTCGCCCGATCGGCGGCGTCGTTCGACAACCCGGACTTTGTCGACGTCGTGATCCACTGTTACCGCTGGCTCTTCGGCCTGGAGGCCGGCGACCCTGCGTTGCAGCCGCTCGAAGACCGCCTGGCTCAGAAGCCCAAGGTGAAGGCGCCGGCGGTGACGATCGACGGCGCGACCGACCCGCTGAAGCCCGGCGGCGACCGCGGAGCACGCCCGCATGTTCGTCGGGCGGCATGAACACCGCGTAGTCGAAGCGGGACACAATCTCCCGCAAGAAGCGCCTGAGGCCTTTGCCGACGCGCTCATCAGGGTTCGGGATTGGTTCCTTGAAGCCGTCTCAGGGACACCCGCCAACGAATGATTTGGGCTTGAAGTTTGTATATACAAACATATAGTGACCCCTGGAAATTGAAAGGGCGGCTGGTTTTGAATGGGACGAGGCCAACCGGGCTCATTGCCGAAAGCACGGCATGAAGCCGGAGGAGATCGAAACGGTGTTCGCGGGCAATCCAAGGATAGCCCCGGACTGGAAACACTCGGCCAAGGAGGCCCGGTTTCTCGCCATCGGACGGACGGAAGAAGGCCGCGCCGCTTTCGTCGTTTTTACGATGCGCGGCGACCTCATCAGGCCGTTGAGCGCCCGATACATGCACGCCAGGGAGGCTGCTCAATATGACAAAACGGAAGGTTCCTGAGTTCAAAAGCGACGAAGAGGCCGAGGCCTTTCTCGATCAGGATTTGTCCGACCTGGACTTTTCGCAGTTCAAGCCCGTGTCGTTCGAGTTTGCCGCCAAGGCGGCGCAGATCAACATGCGCGTGCCGCAGCCCTTGCTCGACGCCGTGAAAAGCCGGGCCAAGGCGCGAGGCGTTCCTTATACCCGCTACATCCGGGAGCTGATGGAACGGGACGTCAGGCAGCCGCCGCCGAGAGGCAGATCGTAAACTTCCCTGCGAGCGCTGCACGAAAGGCTTCAGCAACCGTCCCCGGCCAGCCGTTGGCGGGAGCGGCGACGCGCTACGCCGGCCGCGACATGAGGACCGCGGCAAGGATGATCGCGCCGCCGATCATCTGCAGGCCGGTCATCGCCTCGCCGAGCACGCCCCAGGCGAGGAGCGCCGAGAACGGCGGCTGGGCGAGGAGGACCAGCGCGACGATCGCCGACCGGCGTCCGGCCGATCGCGAGCGAGGTCAGCCCCTGGCCGATCGCGTGCGAGACGACGCCGAGCAGGACGACGATCGCCCAGCCGAGCGCGGTCGAGGGGATCATGACCTCGCCGTGGAGCAGCGCGGCGATCGTCAGCGCGACCGCCGAGACCGCCGCCGACCAGAGCGTCGCCGTCGGCGCGTCGAGTTTTTCGCGCAGGCGCTTGATGATCAGGAGATAGGCGGCGTAGGCGCGTGGCGGCGGAAAGCGCGAAGGCGTCGCCGGCGCCGACCTGCGGCGGGCGCGACCATGCCGGCCATCACCCAGGCGCCGATGAGCGCGAGGGCGAGCGCGAACCAGACGCGTCCAGGCGGATGCTCGGCGAAGAACAGCGCGCCGCCGATCACCGTCAGGATCGGCGCGACATTGCCGATGAAGGTCGCGTTGGCGACCTTGGTGCCGAAGATCGCGAGATGGAACGAGCCGACGTCGACCGCGAAGGCGAGCCCGGCCAGCACGAGCGGAACCGCAGCCGGCCAGAGGTTTTGCGGCTTCGCCCGGCCTCGGCCGGCGGCCCGGACCCAGACCGCCAGCGCCGGGACGGCGAGCCCCATGCGCCAGGCCGCGCCGGCCAGCGGCCCGACGTCGAGAAAGCGGACCAGGACGCCCGACCAGGCGATGATCGCGGTCCCGGCCAGAAGCGCGATCAGCCCGACGCGATCGAGGGACGGCGCCGCGGACGCCGGGGTTTCCGCTTTGCCGCTCATCCGCAGTGCGCTATCCGATTCCGGGCGGTCGGGCCAGCGCGCCGGAGCGCGCCCATCGCCTTTTGACCGGGACAGGCCCTGCCGATGTCGGCTGAAACCACGAAAAGCGTTCTGCTCGTCGATCTCGACGGCACGCTGACCGACCCGGCCGAGGGCATCGTCGGCAGCTTCCGCCACGCGCTCGAAGCCATGGGGCGCCCGGCCCCTCCGGCCGCACGACGCTGACCTGGATCATCGGACCGCCGCTTCGGCGCTCGTTCGCCGAACTGCTCGGCGGCCCCGACACGCCGAGGCGGCGCTCGCGATCTATCGCGCGCGCTACGGCACGATCGGGCTCTTCGAGGCGTTCGTCTATGACGGCGTTCCCGAAACGCTTGAGACGCTGAGACGCGCCGGCGCGCGGCTCGTCCTCTGCACGTCGAAGCCGCGCGTCTACGCGATCCGCATTCTCGAACGCTTCGGCCTCGACCGCACTTTCGATGCGGCTTACGGCGCCGAGCTCGACGGCCGCTTCGACGACAAGGGCGACCTCATCGCCCACATTCTCGTCCAAGAGCGAATCGCCCCCGAGACGTGCGTCATGTGGGGCGACCGCAAGCACGACGTCATCGGCGCCGGCCGCCACGGAATCCCGACCATCGGCGCGCTCTGGGGCTACGGCGGCGAGGCCGAACTCACCGCCGCCGGGGCCGCCATCCTCTGCGCCCGCCCGCTCGACGTTCCGGCCGCATTCGCGTCGCTTTCCCGACGCGTAGCCGGCGTGGCACAACGGCGCCCATGACTGAAAACGTCTCGCACCCGCTTCCGGAGCCGCCCGTCCCGCCACGCGCCGAGCGGCGGCCTGTCGAGAAGTCCGCCCACGGCGTGCCGCTGGACCGACGAATACGCCTGGCTGCGGGCGGAGAACTGGCAGGAGGCGCTGAGCGACCCGGCTGCGCTCGCACCCGAAATCCGCGCGCTTCTCGAGGCGGAGAACGCCTATGCGGACGCCGTCCTCGCGCCGACCGAAGAATCTGCAGACGACGCTCGTCGCGGAGATGCGGGCGCGGCTTGTCGAGGACGACAGCGAGCCGCCGCAGACCGACGGTCCGTGGGCCTACTACCACGCGCTATCGAACGGGCGGGCAGCATCGCCTCGTCTGCCGTCGCCCGCGCGACGGCGGCGAGGAAACGATCCTTCTCGACGGCGATGCGCTGGCCGCGGGCAAAGCCTTCTTCAGCCTCGAAGCGGCGCGCCATTCGCCCGATCACGCAAAGCTCGCCTGGGCCGCCGACGACCTCGGCTCGGAGCTCATGACGATTCGCGTCCGCGACCTCGCGCACTGGCCAGGACCTCGACGACCGCGTCGTCCACGCTGGCTCCGACATCGTCTGGACGCGCGAACTCGACCGGCTTCCTCTACATCGAGCAGGACGACAACCATCGTCCGTTCCGGGTGATGCTGCATCGGCTCGGGACCGATCAGGGCGACGACGTCGAGGTGTTCGCCGAGCCCGATCCGGCCTGGTTCATCGGCGTATCCGGGTCGCTCAACGGGCGGACGCGCGATGATCGACGTCCACGGCCATGACGGGTCGGAGACCCGCGTCGTCGACCTCGCGGATCCCGCGGCCTGCGCCCCGCCTCGTCGCGCCGCGCCGGTCCGGGCATTTCTACGACGTGCTCGATCACGGCGACCGGTTTTCTGATCCGCACCAACACGGAGGCGCGCGACTTCAAGATCGTCGAGGCGCCGTCGCGAGCGCCGGGCGAAGCGAACTGGCGCGACGTCGTTCGCCCATCGCGACGGCTGCTACCTGATCGACGCCGTTGTGCTCGTCGGACTGGCTCGTGCTGCTCGCGCGCGAAGACAGCCGCCCGCGCCTGATCGTCGTGGACCTGAACGACCGGCGCGCGCCACGACGTCGCCTTCGACGAGGAGACTTACGCGCTCGACTTCGAGACGATCTACGAGTTCGACAGTCCGCGCATCCGCTTCGCCTATTCGTCGATGGCGCGGCCGGAAGAGATTTACGACTACGACTGCGCGACGCGCGAGCGGACGCTGGTCAAGCGGCAGATCATCCCGTCGGGCTTCGACCCGGCGCGCTATGTCACGCGGCTCGTGTTCGCGCCCGCCGCCGGACGGCGAGACCGTGCCGGTGTCGCTTCTGATGCGGCGGGACGTCAGCGCGCGACGGTTCGGCGCCGCTGCTGCTCTACGGCTACGGCTCCTATGGCTATGCGATCGAGGCGCGCTTCTCGACCACCCGCTTCTCGCTCGTCGATCGCGGCTTCGTCTTCGCGATCGCCCATGTGCGCGGCGGGACCGACAAGGGCTGGCGCTGGTACGAGGAGGGCAAGCTCGCACAGCAAGCCCAACACGTTCTCCGACTTCCTCGCCGCCGCCCGCCATCTGATCGCCGAAGGCTATACGGCGAAGGGCCGCATCGTCGCGCAGGGCGGCAGCGCCGGCGGCCTGCTCATGGGCGTGGTCGCCAACGAGGCCCCCGAGCTGTTCGCCGGGATCATCGCCGACGTGCCGTTCGTCGACGCGCTCGCCGACCATGATGGACGAGACGCTGCCGCTGACCCCGCCCGAATGGCTCGAATGGGGCGATCCGATCCGCGACGCGAAAGCCTTCGCCACGATCCGCGGCTACAGCCCGTACGACAACGTGACGGCTCAGCGCTATCCGCCGATCCTGGCGCTCGGCGGCCTCACCGACCCGCGCGTCGCCTACTGGGAGCCGGCCAAATGGGTGCAGCGGCTTCGCGCGACCATGACCGGCGGCGGACCGGTCCTCATGCACACCGAGATGGGCGCCGGCCACGGCGGCAAGCCCGGCCGGTTCGACCGGCTCGAAGAGGTCGCCCGCAACGCCGCCTTCGCGCTCGCCTGCGTCAAGGGCGAGCTGGCTGCGGCGGAAACCTGAAATATGCCGATTCCCGTTCTTGGCGGCCTGCTGCCGTTCCGACCGCGCGAAGCCGCGAAGGACGCGCTCGCGGGCCTGACGCTCGCCTCGATGAACATTCCCCAGGTGCTGGGCTACACCCGCATCGCCGGCACGCCGGTGGTCACCGGCCTCTATACGGTGCTGCTGCCGCTCGTCGGCTTTGCGCTGTTCGGCTCGTCGCGCCATCTGGTGGTGGCCGCCGATTCGGCCACCGCGGCGATCTTCTCGAGCGCGCTCTCGCGCATGGCGCCGATCGGCGAGCGAGAAATACATGGCGCTGGTCGGCATGCTGACGCTGCTGACCGCCGGCCTCCTCCTCATCGCGCGCATCTTCAAGCTCGGGTTCCTGGCCGACTTCCTGTCCCGCACGGCGCTCGTCGGCTTTCTGACCGGCGTCGGCGTCCAGGTCGGCGTCGCGATGCTCGGGCGACATGCTCGGCGTCGCCGCCCCCTCGCACAGGACGCTCGGCCAACTCTGGGAGGTCGGGGCGGGACTGTCGGGCTCGAGCCGCTGACCCTCGGCCTGTCGGCATTCGTGGTCGCCGTCATCCTTCTCGGGCGCTGGTTCGTTCCCAAGTTTCCCGTGCCGCTGGTCGTCGTCGTCGGCATGATCGCCGCGAGCGCCTGGCTCGATCTCGCCGGCCACGGCGTCGCGGTGATCGGGCCGGTGCCCGGCGGCCTGCCGGCGCTGCGCTGGCCCGACGTGAGCTGGAGCGAGACGCTGGCGCTGCTGCCGGTCGCGGCCTCGTGCTTCGTCATGATCATCGCCCAGAGCGCCGCGACCTCGCGCGTCTACGGGATCAAGCATCAGGAGCGGGTCGACGAGAACGCCGACATCCTCGGGCTTGCGGCCGCCAATGCCGGGGCGGCGCTGACCGGCGCCTTCGTCGTCAACGGCAGCCCGACCCAGACGGCGATGGCCGACAACGCCGGCGCGAAGAGCCAGGTCGCCCAGCTCGTGTTCGTCGGCGTCGTCGCGATCGTGCTCGTGGCGCTCACCGGGTGGCTGCAATACCTTCCGCGCTGCGTGCTGGCCGGCGATCGTCTTCACCATCGCGATCGGCATGATCGACGTGAAGGGCCTCGCCGACATCCGGCGCGAGAGCCACGGCGAGTTCCTGCTTGCGCTCGCCACCGCCGCGGCTGTGCCGGGCGTCGGCGTCGAGGAGGGCATTCTGCTGGCGATCGCGCTCTCGCTCATCCGCCATGTGCGGCACAGCTATCGTCCGCACTCGACGATCATCACCGAGGACGCCGAGGGTCACTGGGTTGTCGACGCCGGCGCTTCCGGGCGCGGAGAGCGAGCCGGGCCTCATCATCTACCGCTTCGGCGCGGATATCTTCTACGCCAACGCCGATCGCTTCGCCGACGAGGCGCGCGCCCTGGTCGACGCGCGCGCCGACCCGGTCAGATGGTTCATCGTCGACGCAAGCGCGGTGACCGACATCGACTATTCGGCCGCAAGAACCCTTCGCGACCTCTTCAGCGAGTTCAAGGCGAAGAACGTGAACGTCGCCTTCGGCCGCGTGCGACCCCGGGTTGCGCGCGGACCTCGAGCGCCACGGCCTCGCCGCGATCGTCGGCGAGGGCCGCATCCTGGCCTCGCTGCACAGCGCGCTGGCGCTTGCCGACGGCGGCAAAGAGAGGCTGCGCCCGATCGCCGGGTGAGCGCGTCGTCGGAGGGGCTACGGGGCGCTCGAGCCGCGCGGTCTCCGATGGAGGGCCGGCAGATCAGAACCGCCATCCCATCCTGAGCGCCGCCTGGGCCTCCCATTGGGCGTAACTTGCGTTCGCGGCCGTCGACCAGAGCTTGAGATAGGAGCCCTGGAGATCGAGCGCCGGGCGCCCGAGAATCCTGGCGACGGTCTCGCCGCCGAGAAGCGACGCCGGGATCAGATATTCGACCGTGGCGATCGGCTCGGCTTCGAGGCTTCGGTTCGCGACGCCAGCGAGATTCGGCTCGAACCAGCGGCCGAGGAGCTCGACGGCGAAACTCGCGCTCCAGTCCGGCGTGATGACCTTGGAGACGGACGGGATCAGGAACACGGCGTCGGACGAGAGTTGCGGATCGCGTTCGCGTAGCTGTCCGAATGCGGTCAGGCCGAACGACCAGACCGTCCCGGCCGACGTGCCGGAGCCGGTGGCGAGGCGCTGAAAGTCGCCGTCGAAATTGAACCGCTTGTTGAATCCGACGTTGAAATCCTGTCGGACCTCCTGAAGCCCGGAAGACGCCGACGCCCATTGCTGCCTCGGCGCGATCGCAACATAGGGCGAGAAAGCCTGGTCGTCGTTGGGGTCGACGTATTGCAGCCGCGCCGAGCCGCCGACCCGCTGGACGTTGACGTCGGAGGCAGAGAAAAACGTGTTGAGCTCTCCGAAGCCTGACGCGGTGAAACGGAAGGGGGCGCCGATCGGGGCGGATAGCGAGACGCTTCCGAGCGGGCTCGTTTCCCAGGTCGGCATTCCTCCGGATTGGACCGGCTCAGGATTGGTATCCCACCCGAGCGGCGCGAGCAGATTCACGCCGAGCCGGGGCGCCGGGATTTGCGACTCGAGGCCCGGGCTCGTCGCATAAAGGTTCGTCAAGGGAGCGGGCGTCGACAGGTTCGGCATCGCCAGCATGGCGTCCGTTCGCGCGTCGCTGGCGTCGCTCGCCGAATCGGCCCGCTGAGCCTGGGCGAATGCGGAGGTGGATCCTACGGACAGGATGATGGCGCCGATCAACGCTATGAGGCGAAGCGTAGACGCGCCTTCGGAATGGACGCGCCTGGCGGTTGACTTCGCGTCTTTCCAAACGGCCGCTTGGTTCTCAGGTTGGCGACGTCTTCGGCGGCGAGCCCGGAGAGTCGATACCGAAGTGTTGTCGTATTCGGCATTCAGACGGGGCCAATCGAAATTCATCGCTTCGCCGCCAACAATACGTCCGATGGGCTCAGCGGCGAGGAATTGTTCGAGCACATCGAGGCAATCTGCCACCCTACGGCGCCCATCGCAATGAAGGGCGGTCGATGTTGTGCCAAAGCGTCAGCCGCGTGCCGTCTCCGAGCGGCTCGAACTCCCACCCAATCCGTTCACACCCGAGCGAACGTTCGTCCCGAGCAATTCGACGTCGCATATCGACGTTTTGCGATTTTGCGGTCGGACGCGATGGCGGCTCGCGCCCATCTTCAGAGTTGTGCAAAAGAGGCCGACCAAAGGCGGCCTCTCTCGTGCTCAAACGGCGAGAGCGACGTTCTTGCGCGATGTGCGATAGCCCGCGAAGGCGAGGCTGGCGAAGCCGAGGGACATCATCGCCCAAGTGGACGGCTCAGGAACCGCTGGCGGCGCATCCGAAATCCCAGGACTTAACTGTATGCTGTACGCGCCAGCGTCCGTATCGGTCGACGGAATGAAGAATTCGGGATCCATCACGGCGCTCGCCGACGATGTGCTAATCACGTCTTGCACGCTTGCCGAAGCACTGAGTGTGACCGTGAACGGCGTATTTACTTTCTCATAAAAAGAAAGAGTGGTCACTGTTTGTGGCGAGGTTCCGTAAAACAGCACTGGAGCGCCGTTGTAGTCGTATGTCTCAAAGGAAGCAACGGCCCCTATCGACTGAGCTTGCCCCGTAAAGGAAATTACTCCGCCAACGAGAACCTCTATCAAGACCGGCGAGGTGCTAGTTCCAGAGTAGTCGACCTGCCCCTCGTATTGGACGGTCATGCTCGACGATGCAGTTGAGCCGGGGACCGACGCATTCTCGACCTTCGCCTCAACGCCGTCGGTTTTCGAAGACAGAGACAGGGAAATTGCGCTCACTGTCGTCCCTGACGTAATGATCCTCGCCCCGTCCGGACCCGTGATGGGATTAGTTTGGCTCCCCCCCGCAGTGCTAATACTGACCTGTCCACTCCATGCCGCTTCCGTAAGTGGCGGTCCCACCACAACCGTCGCCGCCGAGGCGGCAGACGCCGACCCCAATGCCGCCGCGCATGTCAAAGCCTGAAAGATTATTTTCATCGTCTCACTCCCCAAGCTGCAACGTCGATATCTGGATAAATATGACGCCAATGAGTAATAAGACGGCTAAGTGAGCTTTGTAAACAACGATTCCGTACATCCCTCGCGACCCCGAGGCGGGACAAGACGGTTCTTCACCCCTTCCGTTCGTCGAAGGTGTCGGCTTCCCCTCCTTCCCGAGTTCCTCAGTCCTCCTCATCCGACTCGCCCCGGCCCGGCTCGGCGCCGGGGATGACGTAGCCGCCTTTGAGCCAGCGGTGCAGGTCGACGTCGGCGCAGCGCTTCGAGCAGAACGGATCGTAGCGCTCGGATCTGGGCTTGCCGCAGATCGGACAGGCGCGCGCCTTGGCCGGCGGCGCGGCTTTCGGCGGAGGGGTGTCGTCGGCGGCTCATTTCAGCAGGTTTTCGGCCCAGAGCCGGTGCGGATGATAGCCCTCGCCGCCGAGGAGCGCCGCGGTCTCGGCGAGCGGAAGGCCGACGACGTTGGTGTAGGAGCCGACGATCCGGACGACAAAGCCGCCGGCAAGGCCCTGGATCGCGTAGCCGCCGGCCTTGCCGCGCCATTCGCCGCTCTCGATGTAGGCGTCGATCTCCTCGCGCGACAGGCGCTTGAAGCGGACCCGCGTCTCGACCAGCCGGCGGCGGAGGCCGCCCTTCGCGGTCACGAGCGCAACGCCGGTATAGACGCGGTGGGCGCGGCCGGAGAGCAGGCGCAGGCAGGCCTCCGCCTCGTCGCTGAGCTCGCATTTCGGCAGAATGCGGCGCCCGACGGCGACCACGGTGTCGGCCGCGAGCGTGATGGCCGGGGCGAGGTCGGGGACCTTGGCGGCGAGCGCGGCCGAGGCCTCGGCCTTTTCCGCCGCCAGCCTTTGGGCGAGCGCCCGCGGCGTTTCGCCGCGGCGGGGCGTCTCGTCGATCTCCGACGGCAGAACGGAATCCGGATCGACGCCGATCTGGGAGAGCAGGGCCAGGCGACGGGGCGAGCCCGAAGCCAGCACAAGCCGCGGTCGGGCAGGGGATGCAGTCAAGATCAGCTCCCCGCCATGCGCCCGAGCTCGAGCCTCACTTGAAGCGGTAGGTGATGCGGCCCTTGGTCAAGTCGTAGGGCGTCATCTCGACCAAAACCTTGTCGCCGGCGAGCACGCGGATTCGGTTCTTGCGCATCTTGCCGGCCGTATGGGCGATGATCTCGTGGTCGTTCTCCAGCTTGACGCGAAAGGTCGCGTTGGGGAGCAGTTCGACCACAAATCCGGGAAATTCGAGCAGTTCTTCTTTCGACATGGGGCTCCTTCTAGGGTCGCGGCGCCGGCGTTGGCAAGCGCACGAACAGCCGACGCGGCTCCTTTATGTGGGAACCGCCCGGCCGATCGCCTGACGACAAAGCGAAAAACCCGGCGCGCGAACCGCGCCGGGGCCTGTAAATTCCTAGCGCATTTCATCGGCAAAGGAAAAGGACGCCCCGTCCTCGCCGGCGCTTGCCTTGATTTCGTCGGAACACGCGTTCATTCGATAAGCAAGGGTTGGGTCTTCCAGTCGTGCATCGTTTGGACGTCGCCATGTCGATCGACGGCAACAGAGCGAGGCTACAATGACAGGGACGACACGAACAAATAGGGCGGTGGGCGGCGTCGGCGCGGCCCTCGTCCTCGCGCTCATGCTCGGCGCCGCGAGCGGCGCATACGCGCAATGCGCTGGAACCTATCACGCGGGTTCGGGATCCGGCGCGACGCATTCGGCGACGCCCTCGTCGGGGGTTCATACGACAACGAGCACGACTTACAGCGCCTCGACGCCGTCGTCCTGCGCCACGACCGGAGGCACGGCCAACGCAACGCACGCCGCCGCTCTCCATCCGGCCGCGACCAGCGCCAGCGCCGAAAAGACCGGCGTCCATTGGGAACGTCGGACGACCGGCGCCAATAGGAACGTGGCCGAGAAGAAGGTGAGCGGCGGCGCCGCGGTCAAACCGTAAGCGGTTGATCCAGTTGTTTTCGGCGTCACCCTGCGCAAAGCAGGAGCCGACGCGAATGTTTTGTTTTACCGTTGACGCAGGACTATAATATTGGGTTGCTTACGCGAAAGACTTTCGTCAGCAGGGACGTTCGCGCTTGCTCAAAAGGCTCGATTCGGAGCTGGAAATGGCGCCGGCTTCGTAAGACCCTCATTCTGAGCTTGTGGAAGGACGTGTCGGGCTACTTCCCCGCGCCCTCCAGGCTCCGAAACCGGCGGATCGAGAAGGGAATGGACGCGAGGTAACCCAGGGTCACCGCCACCAGCGCCTGCATCGGGAATACGAAGAGGAGCAGCAGCGCCGCGGCGACGCCGACCAGAAAGACGGCCAGGTGCTCGCGCGGCACGCGGCCGATCGACTTGCCCGAGAAATGCGGGACGCGGCTGGCCATCAGGAGCGCGATCGCCAGGACGTACAGGCATTCCACGACGGCGACGCGCGGGGTCGCGGGGCCAAGATCGAGCGCAAAGCGGACATAGATCGGCAGGAGGCCGACGATCGCCCCCGCCGGCGCGGGCATGCCGGTGAAAAAGTTCTTGCGCCAGACGGGCTGGTTCGGGTCGTCGAGCATCACGTTGAAGCGCGCGAGCCTGAGCGCGCAGGCCATCGCGAAGAGGAGCGTCACGACCCATCCGAAGCTCTTGGCCGCGTGGAGGTCGGCCACGAACAGGACGAGCGCGGGCGCAACGCCGAAGTCGACGAAGTCGGCGAGCGAGTCGAGTTCCGCGCCGAACCGTGAAGTTCCCTTGAGGGCGCGAGCGATTCGTCCGTCGAGGCCGTCCAGGACCGCAGCGCCGGCGATGGCGCTGACCGCCCAGTCGATCGACCCGTCCATGGCGAGGCGGATCGCGGTCAGGCCGAGGCAGAGCGCCAGCAGGGTCACGATATTGGGAAGGAGCAGCCGCATCGGCACCGGCCGGAAGCCGCGGCGCGGCGCCGGCGGGCGGAAACGGCAGCGGCGTCTCGGGCGCGGGGCTGGGAGCGTCCACGGCGTTCAGCTCCGCTGGAACGGGCGCGCCGCGGACGCCGGCGTGATCTCGGCGATCACCGTCTCCCCCGCGACGGCCCGCGATTCGAGCCCGACGACGATCTGCGCGCCCGCTGGAAGATAGACGTCGACCCGCGAGCCGAAGCGGATGAGGCCGATCCGTTCGCCCGCGCTGACCTGCGCGCCCTCGTGCGTGAAGCAGACGATCCGCCGCGCGATCAGTCCCGCGATCTGCACCACGCCATACCGGCCCGAAGGCGCGTCGATGACGATGCTGTTGCGCTCGTTGTCCTCGCTCGCCTTATCGAGGTCGGCGTTGAGAAAAAGCCCCGGATGGTACGCGATCCGTTCCACCCGGCCCTCGATCGGCGCGCGGTTCACATGGCAATCGAACACCGACATGAAGATGGAGACCCGCTGCAGCGGCCCCATGCCGAGGCCGAGCTCGGGAGGCGGCGCGCCGAGCCCGGCGAAGCTGACTGCGCCGTCCGCCGGAGCGATCACCAGGTCCGGGCGCACCGGGGTCACGCGGGCGGGGTCGCGGAAGAAGTAGGCGCACCAGAGCGTCGCGATCAGGCCCAACCAGCCGAGCGGACTCCATATCCACCAAAGGATCAAGGTGGCGACAGCGAAGCCTGCGACGAAGACATAGCCCTCCGGATGGATCGGCGCGAGACTGCGCCGGAGGGAGTTGATGACGCTCATGAACCGGAACTCGAAGGCGTGGGGCGCGCACTCATGGCGCCAAATCCCGCCAATGTCACGGCATGGTCGGCGAGCCGACCACGTCGGGGAGATCGAAGGTCTCCCGCTCCACCCGCTCGTCTCTCGGCGGAGGGATCGTCGCCTGCTTCGCGTAAGGCTTCCTCGGCCGCGTCGACCTCGCGCTGCCGGCTCCAAAGCGCGGCATAGACTCCGCCCCGCTCGAGAAGCGCCTCGTGCGTTCCGCGCTCGACGATCAGACCCTTGTCGAGCACGAGAATCTCGTCGGCGCCGACCACGGTCGAGAGGCGGTGCGCGATGACGATCGTCGTTCGTCCGCGCGAGACGCGCTCCAGCGCCGACTGAATCTCGCGCTCGGTGAACGTGTCGAGCGCCGAGGTCGCCTCGTCGAGGACCAGGATCGGCGGCGCCTTCAGGATGGTGCGGGCGATCGCCACACGCTGCTTTTCGCCGCCCGACAGCTTCAGGCCGCGCTCGCCCACCTGCGCCTCGTAACCCTGCGGAACCATCCGGATGAAGGCGTCAATCTGCGCGTTTTCCGCCGCCGCCTCGACCTCGGACGCCGCCGCGCCGTCCCGGCCGTAGCGGATGTTGTAGAGGATCGAGTCGTTGAACAAGACCGTGTCCTGCGGAACCATGCCGATCGCGGCGCGCAGCGAAGCCTGCGTGACCTGGCGGATGTCCTGCCCGTCGATCAGGACGCGCCCGGCGGTCGGCTCGTAGAAGCGGAAGAGGAGCCGGGAGATGGTCGACTTGCCGGCGCCGGACGGCCCGACGATCGCGATCGTCTGGCCGGGCTTCGCCTCGAACGAGATTCCGCGCAGAATCGGTCGCGCCGGATCATAGGCGAATTCGACGGACTCGAATCGCACGTCGCCCGCCGTGACTCGGAGCGGCGGCGCGCCGGGGACATCCTTGATCTCCGGATTCTGATCGAGGATGGCGAACATCG
The DNA here is from genome assembly GCA_963783275.1 of uncultured Alphaproteobacteria bacterium. Lineage (GTDB taxonomy): Bacteria > Pseudomonadota > Alphaproteobacteria > Rhizobiales > Beijerinckiaceae > Roseiarcus. The sequence continues at coordinate 28,944 of CAWANA010000021.1, forward strand.
CCTCGATGTCGACGATCGCCTGCTTGATGTCGCGGTAGACCATGCCCATGAAATTGAGCGGCTGGTAGAGCTGCAGCATCATCAGGTTGAGGAGGACGAAGTCGCCGACGGTCCTTCGGCCGTTCCTGATCTCGACCACGCACATGAGCAGGACGGCGATCAGCCCGAGCGTGAAGATGACGGCCTGGCCGGCGTTGAGCACCGCAAGCGAGACGTAAGTTCGCACGCTCATCCGCTCGTAGCGGGCCATCGCTTTGTCGTAGCGCGCGGCCTCGCGCGCCTCGGCGCCGAAGTACTTCACCGTTTCGAAGTTGAGCAGGCTATCGATCGCCTTGGTGTTGGCGTCCGTGTCGCTTTCGTTCATCGATCGGCGAATTCCGATGCGCCAGTTGGTCGCGAGGGTCGTATAGGTCAGGTAAGCCACAACTGTGAGGCTGATCGCCGCCACATATCGCCAGTCGAAAGAGATCAGCAGCGCGCCGACGATCGAGCGCGAACTCGACGATGGTCGGCGCCGCGGTCAGCATCGCGGTGCGAATGATCGTCTCGATGGCGTTACGGCCGCGCTCGAGAACGCGAGTAAGGCCGCCTGTCTTTCGCTCCAGATGAAAACGCAGCGACAGGAGATGCAGGTGCTCGAACACCTCGATCGCAAGCTTCCGGACGGCGTTCATCGCCACCGCAGCAAACAGTGCGTCGCGCCCCTGCTGCGTCAGCGCCATCAGAATGCGGAGCACGCCGTAAAGCACGGTCAGTGACGCGGCGCCGATCGTAATCTGCTCCAGCGGCAAGGCGCCTGTCTGGAGCTTGCCGCCAGCGAATCGGTGACCCATTTGAAGGAATAGGGAATCGCGATCGTTGATCAGCTTGGACACCAGCATCAGGGCGACCGCCATGCCGACGCGCACTTTGAGGTCCGTACGACTGGTCGGCCAGATATAGGGCCACAACAACCGCACGGTGCCCGTCAGGGTGGCGGATCGGCGGATAACAGCGGGTCCGGTGTGAGTTTTCGCGGTCATTGGATCATGCATGGGCCCTCTCGGGCGGTCACTCGATGGTTGTTCGGGCCATATAGTCGCTCCGACCCATCTCCGACATCCTCGCTGCTGATTTCGGGCTTCGTTTAGCGTTCCCGTGACCGCCATGTAGACTGGACACGTCCAAACGGCCGCACGTCCGCATGCAATCGGCGCTTCGATCAATCCGGTCAAAAAATGGGGCGGACACGACAACTCCTGCGAATCACCGGCCGCCGCCACGGGCTGAGACCTATATCGTGCCGCCCTGTCAAGAGATATCGACTGTTGACCGCGGGCGACGCAACATGGGTTGCGTCGCGCGCGCCGGAGTATTCGATCAAAGACTGACGACAATGCAGTTGAAAAATTCTGGGAACAACTTGTATCACGTTTTCGAGTGCGCTATATCCCATGCGCGCCCAAGTCGCCGATCGGCGATAACAAAGGATGAGGGCTGTCCCGGTCAGACGGCCAGAATGGCCTGTGAGTTGATCGCATTGCGACGGTCGCTCCTGGGTTCGGTTTGGAGTAATGATAAAAATGAGCGAATCCAACAGTCACGTCGAACTCGCCGCCGAAATCGTTTCGGCTTATGTTTCGAACAATTCCGTTCCGGCCAGCGAGCTTCCGACGCTGCTCAACGACGTTCATGCTGCGATCGTCCGTGTCGCCTCGGGCGCCCAGCCGATCGTTGTTGAAGCCGCCAAGCCCGCGGTGCCGCCGAAGAAGTCGATCACCAACGACTACATCGTCTGTCTCGAAGACGGGCGGAAGTTCAAGTCGCTCAAGCGGCATCTTCGCACTCAGTACAATCTCTCCCCTGAGGAATATCGGGAGAAGTGGGGCCTTCCCGCCGATTACCCGATGGTGGCGCCGGCTTACGCGAAGGCTCGATCGGCTCTTGCCAAGCAGATGGGACTGGGTCAGCAGCGCCGGCGCCGCAAGTAAGCCGGTTTGATCGACCTCAGCGGGAGGACGCCCGCGAAGTCATGCCGCCCCGCCGCAAGCGAAGCGCTTGTGGCGGCGCGACTGATCGAGCGCCTTGACGACCGGGCGGAGAGCGGATCGCCTTCCCGCAGGCGCGCGAAGCCCGGCGGCGGACCCTTACTTCGTCCCGAACATGCGGTCGCCGGCGTCGCCAAGGCCGGGGACGATGTAGCCGTGATCGTTGAGCTTCTCGTCGATTGCCGCCGTCCAGATTTCGACGTCCGGGTGGGCGCTGGTCAGCCGCTCGACGCCTTCCGGGGCCGCGAGCAGGCAAACGAATCGCATGTCGCGCACCCCTCGCCGCTTGAGCCGATCGATCGCGGCGATCGCGGAGTTGCCGGTCGCCAGCATCGGATCCATGACGATGACCAGCCGTTCGGCGACGTCGGCCGGCGCCTTGAAGTAATACTCGACCGCTTCGAGCGTCTGCGGGTCGCGATAAAGGCCGATGTGGGCGACCCGCGCGCTCGGCACCAGGTTGAGCATGCCGTCGAGAAAGCCGGTGCCGGCGCGCAGGATCGGGCGCGAACACCAGCTTCTTTCCGGCGATGGTCGGCTGCAGGGTCTTGGCCAGCGGCGTCTCGACCTCGATCATTTCGATCGGCAGGTCGCGGGTCACCTCGTAGGCGAGCAGCATTCCGATCTCGTTGAGCAGCTGGCGGAAGCCCTTGGTCGAAACGGTCTTGTCGCGCATCAGCGTCAGCTTGTGCTGAACGAGCGGGTGGCTGACGACGTGGACGTTCGACATGGGAAGCTCCTGACCTTGAAGCGCGGCAATTCTAGACCGATCCCAGGCCAAGTCGCGCCGGTAAAGCCGGCGACGCCGCTCCCGTCCCCAGTTTTGTGCCGCGCGGCGTTGCGCTTGCGGGAGCGAACAGCGGCCCGGTATTGACGGACGCTGAGCGACGATGTCAGGTGCAGGGCAAATGGCCTCCTCGATGACGCGTCCGATCAGCCGCAACTGGTCTCTGCCGAACGTCTTGACCTATGCGCGGGTCGTGGCGGTTCCGCTTGTCGCGGGCTTCCTGTTTTGGCCGGGCGAGCCCTGGGCGCGCTGGACGGCGCTCGCGATTTTCGTCGCCGCCGCCGTCACCGACTTTTTCGACGGCTATTTCGCCCGCGCCTGGTCGCAGCAGTCGTCGCTTGGGGCGGATGCTGGACCCGATCGCCGACAAGCTGCTCGTGTCCGCCGTGATCCTGATGCTGGCGGCCGACCAGACGATCGCCGGGCGTGACGCTCTGGGCGGCCATCGTCATTCTCTGCCGCGAGATCCTCGTCTCGGGCTTGCGCGAATATCTGGCCGAACTCCGGGTGCCGGTGCCGGTGACGGCGGTCGCCAAGTGGAAGACCACGGCGCAACTCGTCGCGCTCGGCTTCCTGATCGCGGGTCCGGCTGGCGACGCGCTGATTCCCGGCTCGAGCACGGCCGGCGCCGTGCTCCTGTGGATCGCGGCGATCCTGACGCTCTACACCGGCTGGGACTATATGAAGGCGAGCTACGACCACGTCGGCGGCGATTGAGGCGTCATGAAACTGATCTATTTCGCCTGGGTGCGCGAGCGCGTGGGCAAGAGCGAGGAGGAGGTCGACCCGCCGCCGGAGGTGAGGACGGTCGCCGACCTCATCGCCTGGCTCAAGGGCCGCGGGGAGGGCTACGCCTACGCTTTCGAGAAGGCCGTCGGCCGTGCGCGCGGCGCTCGACAAGGTCCATGCGCGTCACGACGCGCCGATCGCCGGCGCGAGGGAGATCGCTTTCTTCCCGCCGATGACGGGCGGCTGAGCGCGATGGCGACCGTCCGGGTCCAGCGGGAGGACTTCGACGCCGGCGCGGAAGCGCGCGGCGCTCGCGCGCGGGCGGCAGGGACGTCGGCGCGGTGGCGAGTTTCGTCGGCTATTGCCGCGACGAGGGCGGAACGCTCGCCGCGCTCGAGCTCGAGCATTATCCCGGCATGGCGGAAGCGGAGATGGCGCGGGTCGCGGCGGAGGCCGAGGCGCGATGGCCGCTTTTCGGCGTCACGGCGATCCATCGCACCGGACGGATCGAGCCCGGCGAACAGATCGTTCTGGTCGCGGTCGCCTCCGCCCATCGCGGCGAGGCCTTCGCCGCGGCGGAAATGCTGATGGATTATCCTCAAGACCCGGGCGCCGTTCTGGAAGCGCGCGATCCGTGACCGACGGCGCGGTCGGAGGCTGGGTCGAGGCCAGGGAGGCTGACGAGGCGTCGGCGGCGCGCTGGAGCGCCGCCGGAACGCTGACGGGTCAGGCGCGGCTGGCGAACTTGTTGTAGACCCAGACGACGATGGCGGCGCCGACGACGGCGACGATGATGCTCCAGATGTTGATGCCGGTGATCCCCGGTCCCGAAGACCGCGCTGGCGAGGAACCCGCCGACGACCGCGCCGACGACGCCGAGCGCGAGATTCTGCAACAGCCCCGAAGTCGGCTTGTTGACGAACAAGCCGACGAGCCAACCCGCGATCAGCCCCAGAATGATCCAGCTGATGACGCCCATCTTAATCGTCTCCTTCCACGGGCCCGGATTCCGGTCCGCCGTCCCCTGACGCGGCTCGCCCGGTGCGGGCGGGCGGATTGTTGCGGGATGGACGCGGAAAACGCAAGCCGGTAATGTTGGCCCGTCTCTTCTCGAACGCCGCGCCAACGGTCGGACAGGTCGCCTTTCACGGGCGCGGCCGCTGCAGGATCTATAGGAGGAAGCCATGGCATGTTTTGACGACGCGGTGAAGAATTCGGTTCCGGGCGGCAATCTTGCGACGCCGATCGCGGTGGCGGTCGGCGCGCTGATTCTCGGCAAATTGTTCGGCGGCGGCGGGTCGCCGCCGCGTCGCGCTCGGCGCCGATGCCGATCCCAATGCCGACGCAAATTCCGACCGAACGCGCCGAACTCCAGCGTCCTCGACGGCCTCGGCGGCCTGATCGGCCGGTTGACCGCGGGCGGCGCGGCGCCGCAGGTCAATTCCTGGGTCGGCCACGGACCGAACGAGCCGATCCAGCCCGGCCAGCTCGGCGGCGCCCTCGGCGGCAACGTGCTCGACCAGATTTCGAAGAGCACCGGCATGAGCCAGCAGGAATTGCTGCAGCAGCTCGCGGCCGTCCTGCCGCAGGTCATCAACAAGCTGACGCCCAACGGGCGCATGCCGACGCTCGCCGACCTCGAGCAGCGGTAGGCCCACGCGAATCGATTGACCCGGGTTTCCGGCTTGCGCCGGGAGCCGGGGTTGAGCGCACCCCAGCCGGGCCCATGCGGCGCTGCCAGTACCGCGCCGGTTTTGAGGAATTCCAGGGACTTGGCGCGGATTTCCCGGGCGTCGCTACGACCGCCGCCACGCCCGCGAAGGCTGGCGCCCAGGACGGCGGGGCGCGGCCTGCGATCGGATTCGCTTGCCGGTTCGGCTCCGGTTTTGAGGGTTTGCAAGGACTTGCGGGGAATTCCGGTTCCGCCGCCAACTCTGAGGGGGCTCCTGCGGTTTCGTCATTGCGAGCGAAGCGAAGCAATCCAGGGGCCGCAGCCACCGCCGTCAGAGCGTGAGGCGAAGCGGAAACTTCGATCGTTCCGCCGCCGACGCTTCGCTCGCGATGACGACGACGGCATGACGCCGGCTTGGCAGTTGCGCCGCCGCGACGCTCGATGCTGTCACGCCCGCGAACGCGGGCATCCGGGCGGCGGGGCTGCGCGCGCGGCGCCTTCGCCGATACGCAAAACGGGTCTGCGCGGCCGCTCTGGATCCCCGCTTTCGCGGGGATGACAGGAGGCTGAGAGGGTGTTCAAGCGTGACGAACGACATGGCGATCTGATCCGGGCGACAGAATCAAGGTAGCACGGATTCTGATTTTCCGCAAGATGATGTCCGGCCGAGCTTGAAACGAGATCACGTCGCGGCGACGCTCTTAACGTCAGATGCCTCGGAGCGGGAGGCGTTCGCGTGGATGGCCGGGCCAAGCCCGGCCATGACGGAGCGGGACGCGCCTACTCCGCCGCCCGGCGGCCCGGCTCGGCGGCCTTGTCGAGCGCCTGGGCAAGGTCCTCGATCAGGTCGTCCGTATCCTCGAGGCCGACCGACAGCCGGAGCAGGCCGGGGCCGATGCCGAGCGCCGCCCGCTGCTCGGGCTTGAGGCGCTGGTGGGTCGTCGTCTCCGGGATGGGTGATCAGGCTCTTGGCGTCGCCGAGATTGTTCGAGATGCCGATGATCGAGAGCGCGTTCGCCATGCGGAACGCCGCCGCCTTGCCGCCCGCGACCTCGAAAGCGAGCATCGTGCCGCCGCTCGACATCTGCCGGCGCGCGAGCTCGGCCTGCGGATGATCGGCGCGGCCGGGGTAGAGCGTGCGCGTCGACCGCGGGATGCTTCGCGAGCGCGTCGGCGATCCGCGCCGCCGACGCCGCCTGCGCCGCGACGCGGATCGGCAGCGTCTCCAGCGATTTCAGCAGCGTCCAGGCGTTGAACGGCGACAGGCTCGGGCCGGTCTGGCGCAAATAATTGTGGATATTGTCGGCGATGAATTGCTCGCTGCCGAGGATCACCCCGCCGAGCACCCGGCCCTGGCCGTCGATGTGCTTGGTCGCCGAATAGACGACGACGTCGGCGCCGAGCTTCAGGGGATGCTGGTGGAGCGGCGTCGCGAACACGTTGTCGACCACCAGCGTCGCGCCCACGCCATGCAGGATCTCGGCGACCGCGGCGATGTCGATGATCTCGAGCGTCGGGTTGGTCGGCGATTCGAGGAAGGCGGTTTTGGTGTTCGGCCGCACCGCCGCCCGCCATTGGTCGAGGTCGGTTCCCTCGACCAGCGTCGAACTCGACGCCGAAGCGCGGCAGCAGGTCCTCGACCACATAGAGACACGAGCCGAACAGGGCGCGGGCGGCGACGACGTGGTCGCCAGCCTTCACCTGGCCCATCAGCGCGGCCGTCACCGCCGCCATGCCGCTCGCGGTCGCGCGCGCGGCCTCCGCGCCTTCGATCAGCGCCATGCGCTTCTCGAACATCGCGACGGTCGGGTTGGAGAAGCGCGAATAGACGAAGCCCGGCTCCTCGCCCTTGAACCGCGCCTCGGCGATCTCCATCGTGTCGTAAAGGTAGCCTTGGGTCAGGAACAGGGCCTCGGACGTCTCCTCGAAACGGGAGCGCAGCGTGCCGCCGTGGATGAGCTGGGTGGCCGGGCGGAGGGTGTTGGGATCGCGGGATTTGCGCGGGCTCGTCATGGGTCTTGTCCTCTCCGGGCGCTTGTACGCCCGTGGGCTCGAAGACGAGGCCATGGAAATGGAGCCCCGATCTTTTAGCCCTTTGTTTAACGTGGCGGCAAGCCGACCGGCTCAAATGACCACGGATGAGCGGTACCTTTAGCGCGCAGGGGCGGCGAGGTCAACGAGGAGCTCGAGCGAACAGGACGCCTTGCGCAGGCGGCGCAGGATCGCCTTGTCGACCTGGACCGCCGTCGGGTGGGCCGCATCGGCCCCGACCTCGGCGCCGGAATTCGCGCAAATGAGGGGTCCAAGGCCTCGGTCGGCCACGTCTGATTGAATCCCGACCGCCGCGTCCGCGCGATGAACGCCCGCTCAGGACGCCTTGCGCAGGCGGCCCAGGATCGCCTTGTCGACCTGGACGGCCGTCGGGCTGGCCGCATCGGCCCCGACCTCGGCGCCGACCGCCAGATGCTCGGCGAACAGCCGGCCGCCGACCACGACGACGAGCGCGGGGTTGCGAGAGGCGTGCCGCGCGGCGGAAATCGTCTTCTGCAGCCGGGGCAGCCAATGTTCCCGCCGGAACGCGGCGCTCAGCGACAGATCGAGGACGTCGAACCATGTCGCCGCAACCAGAGCCTCCAACGCGTGGTCGTCGCGGGGGTATTCGCAATGGGGAGTCCAGCCGGCGTTCCACAGGACTTCCGAGTTCGAGCGCGGCGCCGAGGCGGTGCAGTTCGCCCGGCTCCGGCGCAACCAGCACATCCGGCGCCGAGGCGCCCCGTCAGGCCGAGGCAGGACGTTCGGAGCCCAGCAGCCGGGCCGCGGTCTGAATCCGCGAAAGGCTCAGGGCGACATCGAACTCCGTGCACGACATCCTCGCTCCACAGATCGCCCAGTCTGCGTGCGGCGGGCTCGAACAGGGTCGCGAAGGGCAGCAGCGAATGGGGCGTTTCCGCCTGCACCGCCAGGATCAGCCCGCGCGCCGCGTCCTGATCGTCGGCGATCAGCAGGTCCGCAAGCTCCCACACCCGTTTGCTGACGGGCAGAGGACGCGAACCGGCGGCAGAATCCCGTTCTGGCGGGCCAGAGCCGGGATGATGGTCTCGACGACGACCGTCTTCAGGATCGCTGCGGCGCGGGGATTGAGCGGCGTCCGCGACAAGTCGCGGAACTCCGTGACGGTGCCGGCGGACGCGCCGGACGGAGCCGGCTTGAGCTCCGGGAGGAGACGGGGCGCCGAATCCGGGATTCTGGCGAAGTTCGGCGACGATCGCCTGCGGCGGATCCATCGCGTCCGCGCCGCCACGAGGCGGCGGCCTGGCCCGTCGTGGCGAGTTTCATGCTGCAATCGGCGAACGCCCGCGTCTTGGCGGATCGGTCGTCGAGAACCTTGATATCGGTATGACGCGGGTCGTTGCTGATGGACCGAAAGACCCGTCCCAATCCCTCCGCCGGGCCTTCCAGCCACTGGAAGAAGCTGCCCTCGTCGTAAAGCATCAGCCCGGTGACCAACTCGGCGCGGTTACGCGCCTGCGCGGCGAGCGTGAGCTTGTGCAGGTCCAGGGAAGACATCGGTTGAACGGCGCGGCTTCGATACACCAGCGTCGACAGACTGATCAGCGTTGACGCCGACCGCGGCGCTGCGAATCGGAATAGTCGAACGAAGTAAAAGGCCTTGCCTGAGACATCGTGCGTCCCCACCCATTTTAACCCGTCAAGGCGTCCGAGATACAGGCGGGGGACCCGCGAAAAAAGTAACCGTCCCGCATGCGCTCGTATCCTGCCGGGCCACCCCGTCCGAGGACCTCTACTGCTGCAGGCAGGTCTCCCTGCTTGCGGGTCGCCTGCCTTGATCCGGTCTTCCTGGTATCGTCGACCCCAGGTATGCTGGGCGCTCTAGCTTGCCGCTCCAGTTGGAGGAGCGGCACTGCTTGGCTCTCGCCGCGCCGAATTCCCTTTAAGCTTCGTGCTTTCTCGGCGCGACACCGTCCAACGTCTAGTCTTAAATCTTCCAAGTCGACTGTCAAGACGCGATTAGACACTTGACGCAGGCAATCCGCGACGTCCGTAAGTCGAGTGCGGTTGACACCGTTTTGGGCGCGTGACCTCGCGCCGTCTCAATCCTCGAAGTTGTCGATCACCGCATCGGCGATCGCGCGTTTGGTGACGACGCCGACGACGTCGCGCGCCCGCGGACGTCCCGCGCCGTGAAACACGATCGCCGCGCCGGCGCGATGACGCTTGAGCCGCGCCAGCACGAGGCTCAGAAGGTCCGTGTCCCGGCAGATCGCCGGCGGGCGTTCGACGAAGCGGTCGATCAGCGCGTCCGGATGGATCCTGGCTTCGCGCCACAGCCCCGAGCGCGGCGGCACGAGGCCGACGAGGCGGCCGTCGCGCTCGACGACGATGGCGCGCAGATCGTCGTCGGCGTCGTCGCCGAGCGCGTCCTTGAGCGACGTGCCGGCTTCGACGAGGTGGAAGCGGCGCTCCATCACGTCCTGCGGCCTGCTGCACCAGATAGAGATTGATGTGCCGCTCCTTGGGGATGCGATGGCCGCGATGGCGCAGCTTGACGGTGTAGATCGTCTCGCCGATCAGGGCGCGCCGGACGCCGGCCGCCACCGCCACCGCGACGATCACCGGGACGATGATGGCGTAGTCGCGCGTCATCTCGAAGATCATGACGATCGCGGTCATCACGCCGCCGGTCCCGGCGCCGACCATCGCCGCCATGCCCACGATCGCCGCCGACGGCACGGTGAGGCCCGCATGCGGCAGGGCGACGCCGACCGCCGCGGCGAAGGCGCCGCCGAGCGTCGCCCCGAGGAAGAGGGACGGCGAGAAGATGCCGCCCGAGGCCCCGCAGCCGAGGCTGACGGTGGTGGCGACGAGCTTCAGGACGAACAGCAGCGCGAGCAGCCCCACGGCGGTCATCTGGTGGTCCAGCACCGACTGGATGACGCCGTAGCCGACGCCGTCGACATAGGGATGGCCGAACGTGCGGGTGAGGCCGACCATCATCGCGCCGATGATCGCCATGCCGACGATGTTCTGAACGTAGGGGCCGCCGGGCAGTTTCGGAAAGCCGTCCTCCATCACGACCAGGAGGCGGATGAAGGCCCAGGAGGCGAGGCCGCAAAGCACGCCCGAGAGCCACGAAGGCGAGCGCCTCCTCGAGGTTGAACGCATGGGCCGGCGCGAACTGGATTTCCGGCACCTTGAACGCCGGGTCCGGGCCGATCAGCATCCGGCCGACCTGGGTGGCCGCGCCGGTCGCGATCGACGACCGGCAGGAATGTGCGGTTGGACACTTCCGGCAGCAGGATTTCGAGCGCGAACAGCACGCCGCCGAGCGGCGTGTTGAAGGTCGCGGCGATGCCGGCGCCGGCGCCGGCCGAGAGCAGGGTGACTTTCTGCCAGCGCGCGAGCCGGATCGACTTGCGAGAAGGCCGAGCCGAGCGCCGCGCCGATCTGGATGATCGGGCCTTCCCGCCCGACCGCCGCGCCGGTGCCGATCGAGAGGGCCGAGGCCAGCGACTTCACCACCGCGACCTGCCAGCGGATGTCGCCTTCCTTGTAGAAGACCGAGTCCATCACCTCGGGCACGCCGTGGCCCTTGGCTTCCGGCGCGAAAGTCTCGACGATCCAGACGACGATCAGGCCGCCGATGATCGGCGACAAGAACGAGGAAGTCGCCGAAAGGGCTCGGTCCTTCAAGGATGTTGGCGTCGTAGCGGAAGTTGAAGACGCCGTAGAAACGAGGCGTTGTGGAAGATCGCGATCAGCCCGCGCAGGACCACGGCGCCGAACGCCGGTGACGACGCCGACCGCAAGCGCGAGCAGGCAAAGCACAAGAAGCCCGACCCGCCGCTCGTGGGTTCGAATCGCCGGAGAGGCGAGAACGGGTCCAGCCGCGAGAGCCTCGGAGTCGGATGCTGCGTCAGCCATAGGGGTCACCGAACCACAACGCGGCGCCCGGCGTGGTGATCCATGCAGCGCAAATTCAAGGAAGCGATTGGCGTCCGCCTGGCATAAGCGCGGCTAACCATGGCGGAACCTTGGCGGCGAATGAAACAAGACCGCCCCGGCGTCAATCCGTTTTCGGGCCCGAGCCCGTCGAGAGCGCGGCTGAGAAAGTCTTGGGGCCCGGATCGGACCCAGTCGCCATCACGATCGCGACCTGCTCCGCGTTCCCGCTCGCAATCGGCATTGGCGGTCGCGATCCCCGCCGGGGCCGGGGCTGCCGGAACCCTGATCTTTCGAAATTTGTCAGTTTCGAAAGAGCGCTCTCTTCGACCCGCCTCGCCGGACGCTGGGGAGCGCGAGACGCGCTCCCCGTATTGGCGAGCGGTCGAACCGCGCGCATGAGAGCCTCCGAGTTGGCGGGGACGCCTCGATTACGGGGGCGGCGCGACCCTGGATCATGGCCACGCCCGCCTTCCCCTACAGCCCTGATGTAGGCATGAAATTATCGACATTATTAAAAAATAGCGCTATTAGTGTTCGGTACTGGACGCCCAATCGAAACGAGCGTCCCAAAGGGCCGCGAGGAAACGACAAGGAATTCGCCATGAGCGCAGCCGACCCCGAGATCGCCAACCGCATTGCCGCGGGCGGGATCGAGACGAATTATCATGACGCCGGGCGCGGGCCGCCGGTGCTGTTCATTCATGGCTCGGGCCCGGGGGTGAGCGCCTGGGCGAACTGGCGGCTCGCCATCCCGCCGCTCTCCAGGTCCTATCGCGTCATCGCGCCGGACATGGCCGGGTTCGGCTTCTCGGACCGGCCCGAGGGCGTCGAATACCGCAAGGAGACCTGGATCGCGCAGGCGATCGGCCTTCTGGACGCGCTCGGGATCGAGAAGGCGCATGTGGTCGGCAACTCGTTTGGCGGCGCGATCGCGCTCGCGCTCGCCGCCCGCCGGCCCGAGCGGGTCGAGCGGCTTGTCCTGATGGGGTCTGTCGGCGTTCCGTTCCCGATCACGCCGGGTCTCGACGCGGTCTGGGGTTACGAGCCCTCGTTGGAGTCGATGCGCAAGCTCCTCGACATCTTCGCCTACGACCGGAGCCTCGTGAACGACGAACTGGCGGAGCTGCGTTATCGCGCCAGCATCCGCCCCGGCTTTCAGGAGTCCTTCGCCGCGATGTTCCCCGCGCCGCGCCAGCGCTGGGTCGAGGCGCTCGCGAGCCGGGAGGCCGACATCCGCGCAATTCCGCACGAGACGCTGATCATTCACGGGCGCGACGACAAGGTCATCCCGCTCACGAATTCGCTGACCCTGCTCGAGTGGATCGAGCGCTCGCAGCTCCACGTCTTCGCTCGCTGCGGCCATTGGGTGCAGATCGAGCACGCGGCGCGGTTTGCGAAGCTGCTGGACGGATTCTTCGGCGAGACGGCCGGGTAGGCCTGCGGATCGACCCTGCATCCCTCGAGCTTTGCGCCCTGGCGATGTCTCATCATCACACGACCGCCCGGGATTCGCTGCGGCAGTAGGTGTACCAGCCGAGCGGCGGGATGGTCGGGTCATGCAGCCAGGACCGCGAATCGTTCCGCCCCGCCGAGGCCCCCTGAACGGCGTCGGGACTGTCCCGCCGGTCGGCGAAACGCGCGCAGACGATGGCTCCCGTCTCGCGCCCGAACAGCGCCTTCGCCAGGATCACGAAGATTTTGGCGGCGTCATCCTCGTCGACGAGGCCGACGCGCTGCGCCATCGCGTCGATGAAGCCGAAGATGTAGCCGACCGAGAAATCGTCGAAGGCCGACATCGGGGTGTGGCGGGTTCGGCGCTGAATGCGCGACAGTTGCAGGACCAGGAGTCCCGCAACGATGCGCGCGATCCGAACGCCTGCGTCGCTGTCTTTTGGCATCGGCGAAACCGCAACCGGGGGTTAGGCGCAGGCGCATGCACAGGGTGGCGGCGCACGCCCTGTCGCGACCCTGCCGGCGCCGGCTTGCGCCAGGATTGCGGGGGCGAACCCGCCGCGATGGCGGGAGCGCGTCTCGCGCTCCCCGGGCGGCGAGACGGCGCCCCTCCCGACGTCTTTCGCACGGGGCGGATTGTCTGTAAGGCCATGTCGCGATGGAATACGAAAACGAGCCCGGAACCCGGACTGCGGGGCTGCTCGCGCGTCAGCGCATTCTGGCGCTGGTGAAGTCGGGCGCGCTCGCCGCTTCGGCGCCGATCGAGCCCACCCAATTGCAGCCGGCGAGCCTCGACCTCCGCCTCGGGACCGAGGCCTTTCGCGTCCGCGCGAGTTTTTTGCCGGGAAAGGGGACGGGCGTCCTCGAGCGGCTGAAGAGCCTGAACCCGGAGCGCGTGTCGCTCGAAGGCGACGGCGCGGTGCTGGAAAAGGGCATCGTCTATCTCGCGCCGCTGATGGAGCGCCTCGCGCTGCCGGCCGGCGTCTCCGGCGCGGCCAATCCGAAAAGCTCGACCGGCCGGCTCGACATCTTCACCCGCCTGATCGTCGACGGGTCGGACGCCTTCGACGCCGTGCCGGAGAGCTACGCCGGGCCGCTCTACGCCGAGATTTCGCCGCGCAGCTTTTCCGTGCGCGTGCGGGAGGGCGCGCGGCTCAACCAGTTGCGCTTCCGCGACGGCGGCCCCCGCCTGCTGGACGCGGACGCGCTTGCGCGCCCGGCACGAGGCCGTCGCGCGCTCGTCGACCGCCCGCTTGCGCTGCGCGACGGTCTGATCGTCCATGTCGGGCTCGAAGGGCGGCCCGGCGAGGTGGTCGGCTATCGGGCGATCAAGAACAGCGACGTGATCGACGTCGACCGCGTCGGCGGCTACGCGGCGGCGGATTTCTGGGAGCCGATTTTTTCCCGCGAGGACCGGCGGCTGGTGCTGGACCCCGAGGCCTTCTACATCCTCGCCTCGCGCGAAAAAATGCAGATCCCCGCCGATCTCGCGGCCGAGATGGCGCCGATCGACCCGGCGATCGGCGAGTTCCGGGTCCATTACGCCGGCTTCTTCGATCCGGGCTTCGGGCAGGGGGCGGACGGGCGCCCGGCGGCCCGCGCCGTGCTCGAGGTGCGCTCCCGCGACGTGCCGTTCCTGCTCGAGGACGGCCAGCCGGTCGGGCGGCTCGTGTTCGAGGCGCTCGCCGACGCTGCGGACGAACTCTATGGCGCGGGCGCGACCTCCAACTACCAGCATCAGGGACTGAAGCTGTCGAAGCATTTTCGAACATGAGGCCATTCTCCCCGTCATGCGGGGAGGAGATCGCGCGAAGCGCCGGACGAGGGGGGCGCCAACGAGTGAAGGTTCGCTCCGCCCCTCGCCCTGGCCTACGGCGCGACGGAGCCCCCGGCATGACGGTTTGACGACCGAAACGTCACATTTCGCTTGGCGTCGGGGCCGGTTTTCCTATATGAGCATCCGGTGGCGCGGCGCCGAGAGGCCCCGCGCCGCGAGTTTTTTGGCCGGCGGCGTTTCCGCCGGCCGCCCCCAACGTCACCGGAACCGGCGGAATGACCAACCCGTTCGAATTCATCCAGCAGGTCCGCGCGGAAGCCGCGAAGGTCGTCTGGCCGACGCGGCGCGAGACCCTGATCACGACCGGACTTGTGCTGCTGCTCGTCGCCTTCGCCAGCATCTTCTTCACGGTGGTCGACGAGGCGCTGCGGGTGCTGGTCGGCCTCGCGCTCGGCTTCGGCCGCGGCGGATGATCGTCGCGACGCCGGACCCATTGTGGAACATCGAACCATGAGCATGCGCTGGTATATCGTCCACGCCTATTCGAACTTCGAAAAGAAGGTCAAGGACTCCATTCGCGAGCAGGCGGCCCAGCGCGGCCTCGACGGAGAAGTTCGAGGAGATCCTGGTCCCGACCGAGAACGTCGTCGAGGTGCGGCGCGGCCGCAAGATCAGCGCGGAGCGGAAATTCTTCCCGGGCTACGTGCTGGTGAAGTGCGACCTGACCGACGAGGTCTACCACCTCATCAAGAACACGCCGAAGGTGACCGGCTTCCTCGGCGCCGACAACAAGCCGATGCCGATCCCCGACCACGAGGCCGAGCGGATCAAGGGTCAGGTCGCCGAGGGCGTCGAGCGTCCGAAGGCGGCGATCCGGTTCGAGATCGGCGAGAACGTGCGGGTCGCCGACGGGCCGTTCGCCTCGTTCAACGGCGTGGTCGAGGAGGTCGACGAGTCGCGCTCCCGCGTCAAGGTCGCGGTGTCGATCTTCGGCCGCGCGACCCCGGTCGATCTCGAATTCGGTCAGGTCGAGAAGGTCTCCTAGGGCTTGTCGCCGTTGCGCGCCGGCGCTCAGAAACGCTTCCTTGGAGCGTGAGAACCGATGCAGTCCGAAACGCACGCGCTTCGATGAGGCGACCCGCCTCGTGCCGCTGGGCAAGGGCTGGTGGGCGGGCGCGACCCATCCGGCCTACGCCAACATGGCCGGGCCGTTCGGCGGCGTGACCGCGGCGGCGCTCCTGAACGCGGTTCTCGTCGATCCGCGCCGCTCCGCCGACCCGATCGCGCTTACCGTGAATTTTTGCGGTCCGATCGCCGACGGCGAGTTCGAGATCGAGGCGAAGCTCCAGCGCGGCGGCAAGACCACCCAGCACTGGTCGATGGAGCTGAAGCAGAAGGGCGTGGTCTGCACCACCGCCAGCGCCGTCTGCGGCGCGCGGAAGCCGATCTGGTCGCACTATCCGGTCAAGGGTCCGACCGCGCCGCCTCGCGAAGGCCTGCCGGAAATGAGCAAGGCCGCGGCGGCCGGAATGGACGCGCCGCTACTCGTGCCGCTTCGTCGAGGGCGGGCTCGACAATTATCCGCGCGACGACGGGCGGATCCTGAGCCCGCGCACGCTGGCCTATATCCAGGACACGCCCGAGCGGCCGCTCGACTTCGTGTCGCTCGCCGCGCTGTCGGACGCCTTCTTCGTGCGCATCATGCATGCGCGCGGCACGCTCCAGCCGATGGCGACCGTGTCGCTCACCACCTATTTCCACGTCGGCGCGGATGAACTCGATGCGGTCGGCGCGGCGCCGCTGCTCGGCGAAGCGGACGCGGCGATCTTCCACAACGGCTTCGCCGACCAGAATTGCGCGCTCTGGACGCCCGACGGCCGCCTGGTCGCCAACGGCGTCCAGATCACCTGGTACAAGGAATGACCCGGTGCGGGGGCCAAGGTTGTGGAGTGATGCCCACATGCTAACCTGGCGAGTATGAGCGGATCCAAGTTCGTCGTCGTCAGAGTGATGGGTCCAGACGACGCACGAGCTTTTCTCGAAGTGCATCGAGCATCGGTGCGAGCTATTGCGACGACGCACTACTCCCCAGAGGTAATCAAGTCCTGGGCTCCTTTGCCTATAACCGAAAATTGTGGTGAGGCGATGATCGAGGGCGTCAGCCTCGCGAAGGCGGCTGAGCGCTGCGGCGTCCACCCGACCACGGCCTATCGGTGGCGGCATCGGTTCCTGAGCGCCCCGGCGCTGGACAAGCCGCAGATTTTGCAGGGGATTGTGGAAGCGGACGAAACGTTCATCCTCGAATCGTTCAAAGGCCGGCGCTCGGGTCTGGCGCGCAAAGCCCGCAAGCGCGGCGGCAAGGCGAGACATCCGGGCGCCTTTTCCGACAACATCCCCGTTCTCGTGGCCCGCGACCGTTCCGGCGCCACGACCGACGCCGTCCTGCCCGAGGACACGGCCCTGTGCATAACCCAGGCGCTCTCGAGCGCCATGTCGCCAGCCAACCTGCTGGTCTGCGACGGTGGACGCCCTTTGCGGGCTTTCGCGCGACGCGCCAAAATTCCCGTCGCGTGGTCCCTGCCCCGGGAAAGCCGCTGCCCGGCGCGCCCGATATCCACATCAACAACGTCAATGCAGCGGTCAATTTGGTTCGAGAAAATCCTGATGAGGAATATAGATTAGTTGCGGAGCTTGAGGGACGGGTTGTCGGCATTGGCGCTCTTGTCATGAAAAGCGCGGAGCTGCGAGCCTGTTACGTCGCCCCGGAGGCGGCTCACAAAGGGATAGGGTCGGCCTTGGTTCGCGAATTGGAAGAAGCGGCTAGGGAGCGGGGGCTAACATTCCTTAAACTGGATTCGTCGTTGACGGCCGCTCCGTTTTACAAAGCGCACGGTTACGAAATTCAGGAATACGGCGAACACGTCCTGCGCTCGGGCCAGCGCATGGCCTGCGTGAGAATGAGAAAAATTCTCTCCTGACAACGCTGATGGTTTCCGGAGGCTGCTTCGCTCCAGGATCAGGCCCTCGCGTAACAACCGCCTCGCTCGCGCCGAAAAGGGAGCGTTGATGGAGGTCCAGGCCCCCATCGTTCCCGTATCCGGCTTAAGCGCGAGGAGTTGGCTCATGCACGTCGTCCGCCGAAAGGGCTGGGAGATCCCCGAAGCGCTCGCCACGCCCGAGGCGCTGTTTCTCGACCGCCGCGCTTTCCTGGCGGGACTCGGGCGCCGCGGGAGCGCTCGCCGCATCCGGCGGCCGCGCGCGCGCCGACGATCCCGATCCGTCTGCTTCGCTTTATCCCGCGCAGCGCAACCCGGCCTATACGCTCGACCGCGACGTGACGCCGGAGAAGTACAATCTCAACTACAATAATTTTTACGAGTTCAGCACCAGCAAGCACCTCGACGCGAGCGCGCTGAAAATCCGGCCCTGGACGGTCAAGCTCGACGGCCTGGTCGAAAAGGAGCAGACGGTCGACATCGATTCGCTGATCAAGGCGATGGGGCTCGAGGAGCGGCTCTATCGGCATCGCTGCGTCGAGGCCTGGTCGATGGCGATTCCCTGGACCGGCTTTCCGCTGAAGAAGCTGGTCGCCTTCGCCAAGCCCCTTTCGTCGGCGACCTACGTCCGGTTCGAGACCTTCCTCGACAAGAAGATGGCGCCGGGACAGCGATCGTTCATGCCCTGGCCCTATGTCGAGGGCCTGACCATGGCGGAAGCGACCAACGATCTCGCCTTCATCGCGACCGGCGCCTACGGCAAGCCGCTCTCCAAGCAGCAGGGCGCGCCGATCCGGCTGGCGACCCCGTGGAAATACGGCTTCAAGTCGATCAAGTCGATCGTGCGCGTGTCGTTCACCGACAAGCGGCCGGAAACGTTCTGGGAGTCCCTGGGGCCGGACGAATACGGCTTCTGGGCCAACGTCAATCCGGCCGTGCCGCATCCCCGCTGGAGCCAGGCCCAGGAGACCTTCCTCAACGACGGACAGTTGCGCCCGACGCTGATCTACAACGGCTACGGCGAGCAGGTGGCGTCGCTTTACAAGGGGCTGGAGAAAGAGCCGCTGTTCATGTGAAGGAGCGGCCTCGTCGGATTGTCGTTCGAGACTGGCGCTCTGGCCCTGTTTCGTTTAGTCGATCGGACGAGGGGCGAGGGGAGCGGGACGTCTACCCGTTTGCGCCCCTGCGATCACAGAAGATCGCGAGGAGTGCGGGATGACACACGACGCGTCGCCGCAGCTGCGGCCCGTCGCCAAAAAACGTTTAAGTCGGTCGCAGCGAATGGTGCGGTTGATCCTGTCCGCGCTCGATCCTCGCGCCTACTTCCATCTCATCCGGATGCTGAACTATTACAATTACACTCATGTCGTGCCGCGTCGGAAGTTGACCTGCGGTCCGGGCGCCGCCATCAGCCCGGATGTATCCTTCGCCCATCCCGAGCGCATCGCGATCGGTGAGAACGTCTCGATAGGCTCCCGATGTCATCTGTGGGCGGGCCCGTCGAGGGGGCGAATCATCATCGGCGACAATTGTCTGTTCGGTCCCGAAGTCCTGCTGACGACGGCAAACTATCGCTTTAACGACGGCAGTCCGGTGACGCTTCAGCCAATGGACGAAGCGGACATCGTTCTCGGCAAGGATGTCTGGCTCGGTGCGCGGGTGATCGTGCTGCCGGGCGTGAGCATCGGCGACGGGGCGATCGTCGGCGCGGGAAGCGTGGTCACGAAGTCGCTGCCGGCTGGCGCGATCGTCGTCGGCCAACCCGGCCGGGTAGTCGGCGAGCGGGCCCCCGTCTATCCAAGGTCGACCTGATCGCGAAGGCGGATGGTGCTCGCGTACCCCTGGCGCCGGGTGTTCCGGAGTTTCTGCGCGGCGGTCCAGAAGAAGGCGGCGCTCCCGTCGAAATGCGCAACCCCCGACACGCGCCCGCCCTTTCGAAAACATCCTCGGCCGCGCTACACTGCGTCGGCGGCGGGGACGCGCCGCGCATCGGATAACCTCTTGTCACAAAGCGGGTCTACTGAACTCGAAGCCCCGGCGCCCGAGGTCCGTCAGTTATGGGGCGAAACCTCTGGCGAAATAGGAATTGGACGATATGTCAATAGGTAATGAAACGTCGCGCATCGCTGAAAGACCGGGGGCGGCGTCCCCCGCAGACCTCACGGTCATCGTCGTCACCTGGAATACGCGGGACTTGACCTTGCGCTGTCTGGAAACCCTGTTCGAAAATACCTCCGACGTGGACATGCGCGTGATTGTCGCCGACAACAATTCTCATGACGGATCTGCCGACATTATCGCTGAGCGGTTCCCTCAGATCGATTTGATCAGGAATCCCGGCGATTTCGGTTTTGCCCGGGCCAACAACGAGGCCATACAGCAGGTCGACAGCGAGTGGATACTGCTCCTCAATCCCGATACCGAAGTGCATCCGAACGCCATCAAGAACCTGCTGGCGTTCTCGAAACAGCATCCCGAAGCCGGCATCACAGGAGGTCGAACGGTTTTTCCGGACGGCTCGCTCAATCCGACATCGTGCTGGAACAAGATGACTCCATGGAGTCTTTTTTGCCAAATGTCAGGTTTGAACCGCATATTCAAGAACTCGGAATTCTTCAACGCGGAAGCCATCGGGCGGGTGGAAGCGGGACACGGTCCGGCACGTCGATATTGTCACCGGATGCTTGTTCATGATCCAGGCCGGCGCTGTGGAAGAAGCTCGGCGGTTTCGATCGCCGCTACTTCATGTATGGCGAGGAAGTGGATCTTTGCCTTCGCGCGGCGGCGCTCGGGTACCGGCCGATGATCACGCCGGACGCTGAGATCATGCATCTCGGCGGCGCCTCGGCGCCCAAGGGCGTCAGAATGCTGCAGAACTGGACGTCGAAGGCCACGCTGGTCCGCGGCCACTGGCCGAAGCCGCTGGTCCCCGTCGGGTTGGTCGAACTCTGGCTCTGCTGCGCGACCCGGGCGCTCGCCGCCGCGACGCTCGGCAAGTTGACCGGGCGCAGCACGGCCGGAACAACGAATGGCTGATGATGTGGTCGAAGCGCGGGAGTGGCTCAAGGGCTACTGACAGGAAAGGGCGCATGTGCGGCGAGGCGCAGGTCGATTCCGGCGCGTCAGTACCGCCACCTCTGCGCCGCCGCGACCAGAAAGTCGCGAAACGCCTGAACGCGCGCGACGTTCTTCAGCTCCTCGGCATAGACGAGAAAGCAGTCCATCTCCGGCATGTCGGCCTGCGGCAGGAGCCGCACGAGGTTCGATCCCGGCTGCACGACATAGTCCGGCAGCACCGCGATGCCGACGCCGTTCTCGACCGCGCGCGCCATGGCGCCGAGATTGTTGACCGCGATCTGCGGCGTGCGCGGGTTCTTCGGGTCGCGCCCGACCGTCAGCAGCGAATTGAGATCGTAAAGGAGATGCGTCGCCGTCGCCGCGCCGAAGGCGACGAGATGATGGTGGTCGAGATCCTCGACCTTGCGCGGCTGCGGACGCTTCTTGAGATAGTCGGCCGAGGCGTAGGCGTGGAAATGCACGGTGAACAGCCGCCGCCGGATGAGGTCGGGCTGGCTCGGCTCGCGCAGGCGCAGCGCGACGTCGGCCTCGCGCATGCCGAGGTCGAGCTCCTCGTCCGACAGCAGGAGTTGCAGCTTCACCTCCGGATAGAGCTCGACGAATTCGCCGAGCCGCGGCGCGAGCCAGTTGGCGCCGAGCCCGAGCGTCGTGGTGATGCGCAGTTCGCCGGTCGGCTTCTCGCGGCTGTCGATCAGCCGGCTGCGCACCGCGTCGAGCTTGAGCACGACGTCGCGCACCGCGCCGAGCAGCATCTCGCCCTGCTCGGTGAGGATGAGGCCGCGCGCGTGGCGGTGAAACAGCGGCGCGCCGAGGTCGGCTTCGAGCGCGCCGACCTGACGGCTGACCGCCGACTGGCTGAGGCCCAGCGTCTCGCCGGCGTGGGTGAACGACCCCGCGTCGGCGGCGGCCTGAAAGATGCGCAGCTTGTCCCAGTCCATGACGTTTCCTACGGCCCCGCCGGTTCCGCCGCGCCGCGATGAGCGGCGGCGTCCGGCGCGCGGCTCATTTGTTGTTTATTCGGCCGCTTCCTGCGCCGGCGCCTGGGCGGCGAGCCAGCGGTCCGCCTCGAGCGCCGCCATGCAGCCGAGCCCCGCCGCGGTCACCGCCTGGCGGAACACGTCGTCGGCGACGTCGCCGGCCGCGAACACGCCCTCGACGCTGGTCGCCGTCGACCCCGGCGCCGTCTTGACATAGCCGTTGGCCTTGAGCTCGACCTGCCCGCGCACGAGCTCGGTCGCCGGCGCGTGGCCGATGGCGACGAACACGCCGTCGGTCGCGAGCTCCTCGAACGCGCCGGTCGCGACGTTCTTGAGCCGGACGTGGGTGACGCCGCGCGGCTCGCGCGTCGCCCAGAATGTCCTCGACGACGCTGTTCCAGCGCACCGCGACGTTCGGGCGCGCGAGCAGGCGCTCGATCATGATCTTCTCGGCGCGGAACGAGTCGCGGCGGTGGACGACGGTGACGCTTTTGGCGAGATGCGAGAGATAGAGCGCCTCCTCGACCGCCGAATTGCCGCCGCCGACCACGACGACCGACTTGCCGCGGAAGAAGAAGCCGTCGCAGGTCGCGCAGGCCGAGACGCCGAAGCCCTTGAACGCCTGCTCGCTCGGCAGGTCCGAGCCATTTGGCCTTGGCGCCGGTCGCCAGAATGACGGCGTCGGCCAGGATCGTGCGGCCGCTGTCGCAGCGGATGACGAACGGCCGGCTCTCGAGATCGAGCGCGACCACGTGTCTCGCTCTCGATCCGCGCGCCCGACATGCTCGGCCTGCGCGCGCATCTGCTCCATCAGCCAGGGGCCCTGGATCGGCTCGGCGAAGCCCGGATAGTTCTCGACGTCGGTGGTGATCATCAGCTGGCCGCCGGCCTCGAAGCCCGACAGCAGCAGCGGCTTCAGCATGGCGCGCGCGGCGTAGATCGCCGCGGTGTAGCCGGCCGGCCCCGAGCCGATGATGACGACGCGCTCGTGCGCGGGACGGTGCGGAGAAGTCAAGAAGGACCCCCTTCGAAAGATTGCCGCCGTGCGGGTCGTGACCCGCTGCAGGCTGCGGTTTCACGCCCTTATATGGGGCGGCGCGATTGCGCTACAACGGCGGCGGCGACGCGAAAGCGCGGGCAATTCGCGTCGGAGATTTCGGATCATGCTTGTCCTGAGAGCCGCCGCGCCGTCGCCGTTCGCCCGCAAGGTGCGGATCGCCGCCGCCGTGCTCGAACTCGACGACCGGATCGAGATCGTCGCCGCCGACACCGGCGATCCCGAGGATTCGCTGAGGAGCGCAGAATCCCGCTGGGGAAGATCCCGGCGCTCGATTCTCGAGAGCGGCGACGTCCTCTTCGACAGCCCCGTCATCGTCGAATATCTCGACTGGCTCGCCGGCGGCGGCAGGATCATCCCCGCCGATCCCGGCCAGCGCTTCCGCTCGCTGACGCAGCAGGCGCTGGCGGACGGAATCATGGACGCCGCCGTGCTGCTGCGCTACGAAACGCTCTGGCGCGAGCCGGGCATGCGCTCCGAACAATGGATCGCCCATCAGAGCGACAAGATCGCCGCGCGCGCTCGCGGCCTTCGAGCGCGCGCCGCCCGAGGAGCTGAGCGACGTCGGCACGATCGCGCTCGCCTGCGCGCTCGGCTATCTCGACCTCCGGTTCGAAGGCGCGTGGCGCGCCGATCACCCGCGCCTCGTCGCCTGGCTCGATCTCGTCTCCGCCGCCACGCCGAGCTTCGAGGCGACGCGGTTTCACGGGTAGCAACGGTCCGCGCCGGTCGGGGCTCATTCGAAGCCGAGCCGCGGCTGCCCGCGCGCGACGAGACTGGTGACGGCGGCGGCGAACAACAGGAAGGCGCAGCCGCTGGTCGAGCCGCCGAAAGGCGAAACGAGCCACAGCATCCCGCCGCCGAAGACGACGAGCAACTGAGCCGCCAGCGCTTGGGCGTCGAGGCGCTCGGAGCCGGAGAGCATGAGCGCGAACAGGCCGTAGAGCGCCGCCGTCAAGACGGCCAGGGCCGTGCGGCCACAGGCGCTCGTCAGCCAGTCGCTAACGGCCTCGATGGGCGCGCCGATCATCGCGCACACGAGAAGGGCTGCGCCCGGCAGCACCGAGCCGAAGCCGAACGCGAGCAGCGGCGGCCATGGGTTCAACCCGCGCCAGACGCCTTTTTCGCGCGCGGCGAAAGCGGCGAGGGCGCCTGCGACGACGACGGATGCGATCCACACCCAGGGCGCGGACGGTTCGACCTGTTCGAGGCGGACCAATCCGACCAGCAAGGCCAGGAGCCGCACGACGCTCGCGAGCGTCTGGCCGGCAAACAGCAGCAACAGTCCGTCGCCGACGCCGCGCCGATCGATCGCCTGCGCCAACACCAGCAGGACGGCGGTGGCGCCGACCATGGCGGCGACGACCTCGGCGCGAAACAGCGGGCCTGGATCGTCGACGAGGCCGGGGATCCTCTGGGCCGCAGCGCCGACGCTTGAAGCCTGGAAAGCGGCCAGCACAAGGGCCAGCCCGCGCGCCGCGATACGCACGCGGCCAGGACTGGCGCGCGCGACCGGCGGAATCAGGATCCGGGCGAGTTCGATCAGAAAACAGGACGCCAGGATCGGCGTTACGCCGAGCGCAAAAACCGACAGCAATTTCGCATGCCCGCTCGCCTCCGGAAGGGCGAGGGCGTCAGGCGAAAGGCCGGGAAGCGGCAAGTTTCCGCCCAGCCAAGCGAGCGCGAGCGCGCCCGCGCTCACCGCCCAGCCGTTGCCGTCTGCGCGCAGGATGGGCTTGTTATCGAAGGTTTCGATCATTGGCTGCACGCCCGGCGAAAAAATCTTACGCCTTGGCTTGTATCATGACGGAAGCTGTTCGCGCGGGCGTGACGAGTTCCTGATCCTGCCGGCCGCGCCGGCGCGAACCAGGCCGAGTTCTCGCGTTGATCCCGCAGGGCGCCGCAACAGTTTGCTTACCCTGCAAGCCGGACCGCGACGCAGCGCTCGTATCGAGCCAGCGCAGTCGATCTTGTGATGAGAATCGCCTCCAACCTTTTTGTATCGACTTGCGGATGCAGCGCCCGGCGCAGCCCGGCATTCTCCTCCGCGTTTATCACAATCCACGACAGGAGGCCGGCGATGAAGAGAATTATCGTTGCGACATCCGTTGCCGTTTGGGCCGCTTTCATTCTCCCTGTTGCTCCGGGCCGCGCGATTGCCGCGCCCTATCCGTGCGACGCCCTCGGCGTCGAGGCGAATTTCGATTGCGCCGATCCGGTCAATCCCGGCGGACCGATGCAACCAGCCCCGCCGCCCAGCGGACCGACCCACGTGCACTGCGACTGTGTGAAGCTGGTCGACGATCATTCGGAGCCCTGCTGTCCCTGAGCGTTCAACGCCTGTCGCCGTAAACCTCCGTGGGCGATCGCGAGCCTCGCGGTCAGACCGGGGAAATAGGGGAGCCGGAGGATGAGGAACTGATCAGCGCGTGACCTCCGGCGAACGTCAGGTGGCTGGCCGATAAAGCAGCGGCGTTGATGTTCGGGGGCACGTTGAGCAGCACGACGCCATGGTCGGGGTCGGCGCTGCTGGACATCGAAATCGCGTGCTGGCCGCCGACCATCGTGTCGTAGATCTCGAACGAGCTGTATGGCGCGCCCTCGAGGTCGATGTTCAGTTCGTCCTGGCCGCCATAAGGCCCGGAGAAAAGGTTGAAGTTCGAGATCGTCTCGACGCCGCTGGACGGCGTCAAAGCATATTCGACGATATCGGCGTTCTGACCCAGCGTGATGGCGTCGGGCGTGCCGGTGAATCCAAGGCTCGGGGCGTTCAGGCCGGCGTTCGCGCTGGCGGAGTTGGCGCCAAGATTGATCGTGGCGCTCTGCGTCTGCGAGGACAGGTTCAGAGTGTCGCCCGGGCCGTTGGCGCTCGTCAGAAGGACCTGCGACGGCGCTTTGCCGTCGCCGTTCAGTTCCTCGCCGAAAGCCGGCTCAAGGTCCTCCAGAGCGAAGCTTTGTCCCGACACGAGTCCTGTCGCAGAGTTCGTATAGTCGCCGTTGCTGTCGGTGTTCCAGACCGCGTACTGGTCGGCGCTGGGGTCGCCCCAGACGACCTCGTAGCCATTCGCCGTCTGTTCCGCCCCGACCGGCGCCCAGCCGGCCCCGAACTGACCCGCTGTGACCAGACTGCCCTGGTACTCC
Source organism: uncultured Alphaproteobacteria bacterium (assembly GCA_963783275.1). Taxonomy (GTDB): domain Bacteria; phylum Pseudomonadota; class Alphaproteobacteria; order Rhizobiales; family Beijerinckiaceae; genus Roseiarcus. Next base: position 54,601 of record CAWANA010000021.1, read on the forward strand.
AGCAACGGCCCCGTCCCGTCGCCGGCCGGGTTCAGCTCGTAAAGATCCCCGACTTGCTCCAGCGTTGTTAAGCCGTTGGTTGCAATCTGCGTCGGCGTCGCCTCCGGCGACCCGGCGAAATCCTCGCCGAAGTTGGCCTCCACCGCCGCTATCGTCGGGCTGGTCCCGGACAGGACCCCGGTGGCAGCGTTCGTATAATCGCCGGCGCCGTCGGTGTTCCAGACCGAGTACTGGTTGGCGCCGGGGTCGCCCCAGACGACCTCGTAGCCGGTCGCGGTCTTCTCCGCCCCCACCGGCGCCCAGCCGGCGCCGAACTGGCCCTGGGTGACCAAGCCGCCCTGGTACTCGAGCAGCAGTCCCGGCCCGCCGCCGGCGGGGATCAACTCGTACTGGTTCCCGACCTGCGCCAGGTTCGTTACGTCGTTGAAGGCAATCTCGGTGAACGGCTCTTCAGTCCCGGCCGCGCCGGAGAAGCCCTCGGCGAAGGCGAATTCAACGGCCTGGAGGGTGGGGCTTGTTCCCGACAAAACCCCGGTGGCGGAACTCGTGTAATCGCCGTTGGCGTCGGTGTTCCAGACCGCGTACTGGTTGGCGCCGGGGTCGCCCCAGGCGACCTCGTAGCCGTTTCCCGTCTCCTCCGCCCCGACCGGCGCCCAGCCGGCTCCGAACTGGCCGGCGGTGACCGGGCTTCCCTGGTACTCCAGAAACGCTACGACGCCCCCGCTCCCGTTCTCCAGCGCATACTGGTTCGCAACCTGCGCCAGGAACACCTGGCCATCGCCGGCGATGTTCGTCGTGGTCGGGCCGATCGTCCCGTCGCCGTTCAGGTCCTCGCCGAAGGACAGTTCGAGGTCTTCGAGCGCATAGCTCGTTCCGGACAAAAGCCCCGTGGCGGAACTCGTGTAGTCGCCGTTCGAAGTCGGTGTTCCAGACCGAGTACGCGTTGGCGCCGGGGTCGCCCCAGACGACCTCATAGCCGGTCGCGGTCTTCTCCGCCCCGACCGGCGCCCAGCCGGCGCCGAACTGGCCCTGGGTAACCAAGCCGCCCTGGTACTCGAGCAGCAGTCCCGGCCCCCCGCCCGCGGGGATCAAGGCGTACAGGTTCCCGACCTGAGCCAGGTTCGTTACACCGTTGAAGGCAATCTCGTTGAACAACTCTTCGGTCCCGGCGACGCCGGGGAAGCCCTCGCCGAAGGCGAATTCCACCGCCTGAAGGGTGGGGCTTGTTCCCGACAGAACCCCGGTGGCGGAACTCGTGTAGTCGCCGTTGGCGTCGGTGTTCCAGACCGCGTACTGGTTGGCGCCGGGGTCGCCCCAGACGACCTCGTAGCCGTTTCCCGTCTCCTCGGCCCCTACCGGCGCCCAGCCGGCTCCGAACTGGCCGGCGGTGACGGGGCTGCCCTGGTACTCCAGCAGCGGACCCGTTCCTCCGTCGCCGGTTTGAAGCTCGTAGTCGTCCCCGGCAACCTCAGCCAGACGGGTGACGCCGTCGTCGGAGATCGGCGTCGCAACGCCGGCGACGCCCAGCCAGCCGTTCGGACCGACCGCTTCCAGGCTGAAGTCCTGAGGCAAATAGGGGCCGTACACGACAAAGGAGGCGACCTGCGTCGCGCTGGAGTTGAAGACCTCGACGAAGTCGCCGTTTTCCGTATTCGTGATGGTGACGGTGTCTCCCGCGGCGTAAGGCACATTGAGGAAATCGACCGCAGAGCCGACGCCAAGGCTGTAGATCTGTCCCGCGTCATCGGTCTGGGAAAACCTGGTCGTGGCGTCGCTGAGCTGGATGGTGGTGAAACCGATAAGCGTCGCCGTGCCGGTCGGCGTCTGGACGATGGCGTCATTACTGGCGTCCAAGGAAATCGCGACCTGGTCAGACGGGTCGTTGACGAGGAACGTGTCGTCGCCCCCGCCGCCATCGACCGTGTAGGTTCCCGGCGCGTCGGTGATCGCGTCGTTGAAGGGCGTGCCGACGTATTCGCCGTTTCCGCCGCCGCCGAGGGTATAGTAGTCCGACTGGCCGACCGTGTCGTAAATCAGTCCCTCGATCTCGGTCCCGCCGTTCGGATCGGTCGTGGTGTAGTCGATTTCGACCCGCGTGGCGTTGTCGTAGCCTTCTCCCGTCAGGGTATGGATCTCGTCGAACGACGTCAGACCCGGCACGATCATGTCCGAACCGATCTGCTGGCCGTTCTCGTTCAGGAGCTCGAGATGGACCTGATTTTCGTCGGTATAGGCGAGCACCGTATAGTCGTTCGAACCGTCGTTCGGGTCGCTGACCGCGGCGACCGCGAACGGGTCCGGCTTCGTCGAGCTGAGATTGAAGGTCGTGATCGCGCCCGCGGCGCCGTTTCCGAGAAAATCCTGAATGACCTGCTGCGACGCGCCGGCCTCGAAGCCTTCGACGAACCTCAGCTTGGTGCCGCTCGAAAGGGTGTTCGACGAGGAAAGGGTAATGCTGGTTAATCCGGGGAGCGGAAGATAGGCCGAGGGCGCGCCGAGCGCGCCGGTCGCGGGATTGAAGCTCTCGTCGTAATCGCCCGTTCCGCCGGTTCCGCCGTCCTGGGCGTAATTGAAGGAAAACTTCCCGTTCAACGAGTTGTAGCTCACGCTGAAGGGCGTGCCCTGGGCGACGCCGGCCGCTGCTTCCGTCGGCGACCCCGTCAAGGCGCCCGCCGAATTGAAGCCCTGCAGATAGATGTTCTCGGTTGTGGCGGTGGCGTAGGTCGCGTAGGCGACCACGAGCGCGCTCGCGGGGTTCGACGACGTGGCGTTGGTCGCAAAAGTCCAGGAAAGCGGCTGTTGCACCGCCGGCAGCAGCGTCAAGGGCGGCCCCGTCAGGGTCGTATTCGGCCCGGCCGAAGGCGCGGCCGGGTTTGTTTCGGTCGTGAACGCCTGGATTTCGAGAGCGTAAGCGTTCGGCGTCGCGGAAGCCTGCCAATAGAGCACGGCGCCCACGCCGGCGCTCGCATTGAGCATCGTCGCCGCGGCGAGATTTCCGATCGATGTGCTCGAGCCGAACGGATCGACGAAATCCGTGTCGGTCGCGACCGTAACCAGCGGCTGTTCGGTTGCGAGCCAGTCCTGGCTCGTCAGCACGATGGTGTAAGCGGCCGCCTGCCCGGACTGATAGGGCGCCGATGTTTCCGTCTCGACCCAAATCGGGTTTCCCCCGTCGGTCACGCTGCCGACGGCCCAGTCGTCGCCGTCCACCGGGCCGGCGGACGTGCTGAAGAAATTGGAGAGCGGCGTCCCCCAAAGTTGGAACGGGGAGGCGGCCGGCGTGGCATAGACGATATCGGTTCCGGGGTCCGTCCCGTTCCCATCCTGCTCGAGCGTGAGCTCGCCGTTCAGCGAGGAGGGCGACGAAACATCGATGGTGTCGGAGTACCCGCCCTCGGTGACCGTCAGCTGGCCCCCGTTGGGGCCATAGGAATAATTGTAGCTCGATTCCGACGGATCGAAGGACAGGTTGGTCAGGTCGATCGTATCGCCCGGATTAAAATTGTAAATCTGGTCCTCGAACTGGCCGGGGTCGCCGAGCGCAAGGGTTCCATACCAGCCGTTGAAGCCAACGCCTCCGGTCGTGTTCACCAACCCTTGGAGGACGAGATCGCCCTGCTCGCCGATATTGATAAATCCGTTGCCCGTCACGGACCCGGCGATCGTCAGAGGACCTCCGTCCTGGGCGCTGACGCCGTTGTTGTCGATGACGTTGGCGTCGACCGTGCCGGAGCCGTAAAGGCCGCCGCCGTTGGCGTTGGGGTCGAGCGTCAGATATCCCGCTAGCGCGCCGCCTGCGGTCCCGGCCTCGATCGCGCTCGTCGAATCGACGAAGATCGTGCTGCCGGCGTAGATGGAGATGCCGTCGGCGGATTGGACGAAGCCGCCATTCTCGGCCTGCAGGTCGCCGATCCCGACGCCGCCGTAGAGAAGCGGGTTGCCCACATTGATCGAGTTGGCGCTGATCCATGACGATCCCGCGCCGGTCACCGTGACTGTGCCGCTGGACCCCGCGTCGCCTCCGATCTGGTCGTAAAAGCCATCATTGGTCGTGCCGCTGGTCGCCAGGCTGCCGCCGCTCTCGATGGTGAGCTGGCTGTCGCCGTCGAGGCCGACGTTGATCTGTTCGGCCTCGACGCTGCCGGAATCGCTGATCGTCAACGATCCCTGACCTGCCCCCCCCGTCGGTAATGACCCCCGAACTCGTCCAATTCGATCCGGCGCCGTCGACGGTGACCGTGCCGGACGAACCCGCGTCCTGCCCCAGTTCATCGGGACCGGCGCTCTCGAGTTTTCCCCGTCGCTGATCGCGACCGTGCCGGCGCCTTCGAAACCAATTCCGATGGCGCCCGCCAGCGTCCAGGTCGACCCGGAGCCGGTAATTGTGACGTTCCCGGTCGCGTTCGTGAGATTGCCGACAGACGTGTAGGAGCCGCCGGAGCTGAGGAGGCCGCCGCTTTCGATGGTGAGCGTCCCGGGACTGTCGGCGCTTTGGCCGACCGCCATCTCGCCGCCATTGGTGACGTCGCCGCCCGACGTGATGGTCAGGGAACCGGTTGCGGTTCCGCCGACGGTCCCGAGCGAAAGAAAGCCGGTATTGCGCCACGTCGAGGAGACGGTGACGGCGCCGTTCGCGGTGTTGCCGATGATTGTATCCGTGCCGACCGTCGTGATGAGCGGATTCGAAATGGTGACGCCGGTCGCATCGAAATACAAAGTCTTGGCGACGCCGGTCCCCGACACGTTCGCGCCTTCGACGGCGATCTCGGCATTATCCGCGGATGTCGGCGGTCCGCCGGTCGGGGTCCAACTCGCGGCCAGACCGAAATTCGTGGCGCCGGGCTGCCAAGTATAAGTGATACCCATTGCGCTGCTCCATTCCTCGCAAAAAAGCGTCTTCGATCCTTGATGCTTCAAATATTCAGATTCGAATTCCGTTTTCCGGAGCTCCACAAAGTCCTAAATCGTCGTTCATAACGGCTGCCCGGCCCCCGGGCGGGACTGGCAAATGGGCCGACTTCAGAGTCATCGCCATCGCGCCTCCTCAAGGGATCGGCGCCGACTTCGGTCAGGGCGGTTGAAGATCGCCAGCCGCGTCGCCTGCAGTGTGCTTCGCAAAGACGCAGAAGCAGAAGTTGTGCACGTTCCCTAAGGGGAACAATGATCCATGTTAACTAGCCTGTAAATTGGAACAAACAGAGAATACCTCACAATGAGCGCTTCGCATAAAACCAGAAGACCGGGGGCCGGATTCATCAGTCGCCCGCGCCCAGCGTTCGTCGCGCCAGCCGGGCGCTTGCCGGACGGCCGGCCGGGCCGCGGCGAGGCAGGCATGGATCAGGATCGGCCGCGCCAGCGGACCACGACTCAATCTGCGGTCGGCAGGCGGCGCATGACGAACTCGATCTCGTCGTCGGCGAGTTCCCGCCACAACTCGATTTCGGTCATGTAGGCGGCCTTGGGAAAGCGCTCGAACCATTCGCGCGCCTTGGCGCGCGCCTGCGTTCGAGGCAGCCGGAAGGTTTCCCGCCGCCAGGCGCCCTCCGTCGCGGCGTTCCGCCGGTCGCGCCGGCCGGCGGCGCGCTCGGCCACATCGCCCGGCTTCCTGGTTTCCCTTGCCATCGCGCGAGATTATCGCGGATTTCGGCGCGTGGGGAGTCGGGAATCGGCCGCCGAGCCGTCGCGACCGGCCGCAAGGCGCAGGCCGTCGCGCGCCCCGCTTGTCCGCTCAATCCTGCAATTCGGGCGCGAGCGGCGCGTGATTGAGCAGCGCCACGAGCGCGACCCCGCCGATCGTGTTGCCGAGGATGGTGGGGACGAAAAAACCCGCCGAGATAGTCCTTGACCGAGGCGTGGCCGGCGAAGATGGCGAAGGCCGCCTCGACCGAGCCGGCGATCACGTGGGAGAAGCCGCCGATCGCAACGACATAGGTCAGCAGCATGATGACCAGCAGGCGCGCCGAGCGGGCGCTGGGCAGGAGCCAGACCATCAGCGCGATCAGCCAGCCGGCGAACACCGCCTTGATCGCGGTCGGCCAGAACGGACCGCTGACCGCGTTGCGGCCGATCTCGCTCAGCGCCGTGCGCACGGGCTCCGGGAAGAGACCGTCGATCGCCAGCAGACGGGCGAAGACGAGCGTGCCGAGGAGATTGGCGCCGAGCACGATCGCCCAGAACCTGAGGAGCGCGACCCAGGTCGCCCGGTCGCGCCGGACCAGCAGGGGCAGCACGGCCGTCAGCGTGCTTTCGGTGAAAAGCTCCTGCCGTCCGAGAATCACGATCACGAAGCCCAGCGAATAGCCGGGACTCGCCAGCCAGGCGCCGCCACGGCCCATCGGGCAACCCGCTCTGGATCAGCGCCAGCGCGAGAAACGAGAAGCCCATCGACAATCCCGCAGCCAGGCCGGACCAGAAGATCGCGCCGGGTCGGCGCGCGAGCTCGGCTTCGCCGTCCTTGCGCAGGATCTCATGGATGACGACCGCCGGCGGCGCGGAATGCTCGGCCGCCTGGGTCTTTCTCCGCCGCGTCGAGCGCGTGAGACGCATCGAACGGTCCCGGCTCGCCGTCCCTCGCCGGACGCCATCACTCGTTTCCGTTGGAAACGAGTTCGCTGTAGACGAGCAGGGAGAACTGGTTGAGCAGATCGCGTCCCTGGGGCTTCCGAAACGCGGCCTGTCGCGCCTCGATCCGGCAGTAGGCGAGCGTCAGGCCGTTGACGATGTCGGCCTGTTTCTTGTCGGGCGCAATCTGATGGACGCGCTGGATCAGCGCCGGGATCGTCTGCGAGCATCGTCGCGGCGGTCATCGCGGACAAGCTCTTGTCGATCTGCGGATCGTCGATCGTCGGGACAGGAGGAGAGTCGGGGCCGATCATGCACGGGTCGTTGTGCTCTTCGCTTGCGCCGGGGCCCGCGAGCGAGCTGACGGTCCTCTCGCGAATCTTGCCGACGAGACCGGTCTGGGTGATGACCGGCGCGGCGTTGGACCAGGCGGTGCGCACGTAATCGGCGACGTCGGCGATCTCCTGGTCGCGTCATGTTCGCGCCGACCGCGGGCATCGGCGCATAGCTCGCCGTCGCGAGATCGGCCTTCCAGGATCACGCGGATGACGTCTTCCGGGCCCTTGGCGGTGACGAGTCTCATTGCCGGCGAGCGGCGGGATGCGGCCCGGCTGGCCCTTGCCGTCAGGCTGGTGGCAGGAGGCGCACCGGGTCAGAAAGACCGCCTCGCCGGACGCATGCGGGCCGGTTTCGCCGGACGGCCGTGGCGATGCGGCCTCGGCGATCGCCGGAAGGTCCTTAAGGTAGATTGCGATCGCGTGCAGGTCGCCGTCGTTCAGATAGGCGAGGCTCTCGTGGACGACCTGCGCCATCGGCCCGACTGCGACGCGCCCGCCCGAGGTCGCGCCGGTCTTGAGATACTGGACGAGATCGTCTTCCGACCAGCCGCCGATTCCGTGCACAGGGTCGGAGGTAATGTTGGGCGCGTACCACTCGTCGATTTCGCCGCCGGCGAAGGGCTTCGAGGTTTCCGGCTGCATCGCGACGCCCTTGGGCGTGTGGCAATCGCCGCAATGGCCGAGCCCCTCGACCAGGTAGGCGCCGCGGTTCCACGCCTCCGGCTTCGAGGGATCGGGCTTGAACTCGCCGGGGTGAAAAAAGAGCGCGTTCCAGGGCTCAAGGCCGGCCCTGATGTCGAACGGGAACATCAGGCGCTGACTTTTTCGACGGCTCGCTCGACGGCGGGACGGTGTTCAGGAAGGCGCGGATCGCCAGCACGTCGTCGCGGGTCGACTTTGGTGAACCACTGATAGGGGAACGCCGGATAGAGGTATGCGCCCATGCCGGTCGATCCCCTCATGCATCGCGCGATAAAATGATCGTCGCTCCAGGCGCCGATCCCGTTGGTTTTGTCGGGCGTGATGTTGGGGGCGTAGAGCGGCCCGTAAGGCGAATGGATCGCCGCGCCGCCGGCGTAGGGCTGGCCCCCGGGCGTCGGTATGGCAGGCTTCGCAATCGCCGGCGCGGGCGAGATAGGCGCCCCTTTGCACGAGCGCCGGATCGGTCCCCTCGGAGGCGGCGGCGGTCGCCAAAAGCGACAAGGATTGCGCCGATTGCGGCCGATGCTTTGGCCCCCATCATGTCGTCACCCCGTAAAGACAACGCGACGTCTCGCGAGTCCTGTCAACGCCGAGCGACACGAAGAGTTCCAGGGAATTTTGCGTGGATGATGAGCCGCGTCGCCGGACGCGCCCGCACTACTCCGCCGCGTCCGCCGCGGCGGCGTGGCCGCGCTCTTCGATCCGCTTCGCCTTGGCGCCGGCGGCGCGGGCGGAGTCGGAGAGCTGGAACAGCTCCTGACGGTCGTAGTCGTCGGCCGTCCGCAGCGCCTCGTCGGTGTAGGCTCTTCGCGTTCGGATCGCTCGAGCACGCCGCGCATGAACCACCAGATTTTCGCGAACTTGGCCGCGATCTTGGCGTGGTTCGCGACGAACCTCGCCGCCTCGCGCGGATAGAAGACGAGCGGGTTCTCGATCGGCAGGCCCGGCCGGCGGTCGAGCCGGTACTTGCGGCGCAAGAGCCCGGCCTCGAGCGGGTAGATGTTGTAGAGCGTGCTCGCCGCCCAGAACGTCGACCATCAGGAAGGCGACCGTGTCGGCGCGCGGGCCTCCGGCCGCGGCGCGGCGGATCACCGTCTTCATGTGCTCGTCGGTGTAATAGGTCCGCCAGGCCAGATGATAGGCGTCCTGCCATTCCGCCCGGCGACATGCGCGGGTGGTCGCAGACGACGTGCTCGAGATCGAACTTGTTGAGGTCCGGGTCGATCGGCGCGCCCGCCGCCGTCATCTTCGCGTGGTCCTCGCTGCCCGGCAGCGGGGTGAGGCAGGAGAACTGCAGGATGTCGAGCGGCAGCTCGCGCTGGATGACCTTGATGTCGCGGACGATCGATTCCGGCGTGTCGTTCGGGAAGCCGAGGATGTAGCCGCAATAGGTGATGCAGCGGACGCTTGCGCCACGCCAGCAGCATCTCGCGATAGTCGGCGATGTGGTTCTGCTTCTTCTTCGCGCCGCTGAGGCTGTCGGGATTGATGTTCTCGAGGCCGATGAACACCCGCTTGACCCCGGCCGCCGCCGCCTTCTCGACGAAGCGCGGGATCTTGTGGCACATCGTGTCGACCTGGATCACGAAGCGCGAGTTGAGCCCCTCCTGCCGCAAGCGCGATCAGCCGGTCGAAGATCGCCTCCCAGTTGCGGTTGCGGGCGAGATTGTCGTCGGTGATGAAGAAGTAGCGGACGCCGTTGGCGTGATTGGCGCGCACGATCCGCTCGATGTCGTCGGCGGTGCGGTAGCGCGACTTGCGGCCCTGCACGTTGATGATCGTGCAGAACGAGCACAGGAACGGACAGCCGCGGCCGGCGTCGAAGCTCGAGATCATGCCGATCGACCGGCCGACCTTTTCTTGCGGCAGGAAGGGCGCGGTCGGCGCCGTCGAGGCCCGGCAGATTGTCGAGGTAATTGTAGATCGGCTTCAGCGTTCCGGCGGCGGCGTCGCGCAGCACGTCGGCGAAGCGGCCCTCCGCCTCGCCGGCGAACAGCGAGATCCCGAGGTCGAGCGCCTCCTTCAGCGAATCCGGGCGTCTCCGGCAGCATCGCGAGGCAGCCGGAGACGTGGAAGCCGCCGATGCAGACCGTGCACGCCCGCCGCGCGCAGGGGCCGGGCGACGTCCATGACGCGCGGGAACTGGTTCGACTGCACGCCGACGAAGCCGACGAGGCCCGCGCCCGCCGGCCGCGGCGATCTGCCGGGCGATGTCCGTCGCGGCCGGACGCGGGTGTTGGTCTCGTCGATCGGCGAAGATCTCGGCGTCGACGTCGGGGCCGAGCGCGCCGGCTTCGATCGCGTCCCTGGCGATGCCGTAGAGGCAGGCGAGCGAGTTGGACGGCAGCGCCGACCTGCGCCACTGGATGACGTAGCCGTCGTCGTCGTAATGCGACGGCTTGATCAGAAACAGCAGAAACCTGCGGCGCTCGGCGATGTCCGGCATGGCGGTCGTCTCCTGAGACGGCTCGGTCGGGCTCGGGAATGCGTCGGCTGACGGAACTACTTGGGCGTGCGTCAATTAGCAGGCCGGGCGCCTCGGCACAATCGATGGGCGCGGCAAACGCCGCTGCTCCACGCGGGCCGTTTCCGGCGAACCTTGCGCCGCCGGAACGCGGCCGCTTAACTGACGACGGCTGTCTTCGCCTCGGCGACGCCCGTTCACGAGGACCCGACGCTGCTGCAAGACGCTTCTCGCCGAAGGCCGGCCGCTGCTCGCGGACGGCGCGACCGGCACGAACCTGTTCGCGCATGGGCCTGACCTCCGGCGAGAGCCCGGAGCTGTGGAACGCCGACCATCCCGACCGCATCCGGGCGCTGCATCAGGCCTTCGTCGACGCCGGCTCCGACATCATCCTGACCAACAGCTTTGGCGGCAACCGCCGCCGCCTCGCGCTGCACGGCGCGGAGGACGCGCGCGCGCGAGCTGAACCGGCTCGCGGCGCGAGAACGCGCGCGCGGTCGCCGACAAGGCCGGCCGCCCGGTCGTCGTCGCCGGCTCGGTCGGGCCGACCGGCGACATTTTCGCGCCGCTCGGCCCGCTGACCGAGGACGAGGCGGTCGAGGTGTTCGTCGAGCAGATCGAGGGCCTGCGCGAGGGCGGCGCCGACGTCGTCTGGATCGAGACCATGTCGGCGGCCGAGGAAATCCGCGCCGCCGCGCGCGCCGCGGCGCAGGTCGGCATGCCCTACACCGTGACCGCGAGCTTCGACACCGCCGGGCGGACGATGATGGGCGTCGCGCCCGCGGCGTTCGGCGCGCTCGCCGACGGCTTCGAGCCGAAGCCGCTCGCCTTCGGCGCCAATTGCGGCGTCGGCGCCGCCGACCTCCTGGTCTCGATCCTCGCGCATGAGCGAGGCCGACCCGGACGCGGTCGCTGATCGCCAAGGCCAACGCCGGCGTGCCGCAATGGCATGGCGCGGAAATCCACTATTCCGGCACGCCGGAGCTGATGGCAGCTCTACGCCGGCCTCGCGCGTCGACTGCGGCGCGCGGATCGTCGGCGGCTGCTGCGGCAATACGCCCGGCGCATGTCGCCGCGATCCGGCGCGGGCTCGACGCGCCATCGCCGGGGCGACGGCCGACGGTCGAGGCGATCGTCGCGGCGCTCGGGCCGCTGGTCGCGCCGCCGGCGGCCGAGCCGGCGGCGCGCAGCCGCCGCCGCGAGCGGACATGAACGCCAAGGCCAAGCGCCGCGCCTGGGGCGGCGCGACGACGCCGACGCGAGGCCGCCGCCGCCCGACGCCGCGCGCCCGCGCTCGCCGCGCCGTCGGGGCCGCAGGCCTTCGACGTCGACGCGGCCGACGCCGGCGAGCGGCTCGACCGGTTCCTCGGCCGCGCGGCGGCGGAGCGGCGCCTCGCGCTGTCGCGCACCCGGCTCAAGGCGCTGATCGAGGCGGGCGAGGTGACGGTCGACGGCGCGACCGCGCGCGATCCGGCGACGCAGGCTCGCCGCGGGCGCGCGAATCGCGCTTCGAGGCGCCGCCGCCCGAGGAGCTCGCCGCTCGAGCGGCGAGGACATCGCCGCTCGACGTCGTCTTCGAGGACGAGCATCTGATCGTGATCGACAAGCCGGCCGGGCTCGTCGTCCATCCGGCGCCGGGCCACGCCGACGGGCACGCTGGTCAACGCGCTGATCCGCCATTGCGGCGCGAGCCTGTCGGGGATCGGCGGGGTCAGGCGGCCCGGGCATCGTCCACCGGCTCGACAAGGACACGTCCGGGCTTCTCGTCGTCGCCAAGACCGACGCCGCCCATCAGGGCCTCGCCGATCTCTTCGCCGACCACGGCCGCACCGGCTCGCTCGAGCGCGAATATCTGGCGCTCGTCTGGGGCGGCTTCGACGTCGCGCGCGGGCAAGGTCGACGCGGCGCATCGCGCCGCCATCCGCGCACATCGCGAGAAGATGGCGGTCGTGTCCGAGGAGCGCGGCCGGCACGCCGTCGACCCACTGGCGGGTCGAGGAGGCGCTCGGCCCGGCGAGCCTCGTCGCCTGCCGGCTCGAGACCGGGCGGACCCATCAGATCCGCGTCCATATGGCCTCGATCGGCCATCCGCTGCTCGGCGATTCGGTCTACGGCGCCGGGTTCAAGACCAAGGCGGCGCAGCTCTGCCGAGGGCGCGCGGTCGGCGCTTGCGGCGCTCGGACCGGCAGGCGCTGCACGCGGCGGCGCTCGGGCTTCGAGCACCCGATCACCGGCGAGCCGCTGCGGTTCGACGAGCCCGCCGCCGGAGGATTTGGCGCGGCTGATCGAAGCCTTGCGCAGCGCGCGCCGGCGCGTGACGCGTCGACCGACAGCGTCGATGAACCAATGTCATGCTGGAGTTTCGTTTTGCTGTCGTAGGCTCGGCCCTTTTTCGGCCACGCTTGCTCGACCACAATATGCCCAACCGGCCATAGCGCCGACGGAGACGGCCGTTCAGCCGGGCTCCGATCGAGGAGAATCGAATGGCCGCGTCGCTTCCCATCATCGCCGGCGAATCGGGACTTGCCCGCTACCTGCAGGAGATCAAGCGGTTCCCGATGCTGGAGCCGCAGGAGGAATACATGCTCGCCAAGCGCTGGCGCGAGCATGGCGACCGCGAGGCGGCGCACAAGCTCGTCACCTCGCATCTGCGGCTCGTCGCCAAGATCGCCATGGGCTATCGCGGCTACGGCCTGCCGATCGGCGAGGTGATCTCCGAGGGCAACGTCGGCCTGATGCAGGCGGTCAAGCGCTTCGAGCCGGACAAGGGCTTCAAGCTCGCGACCTACGCGATGTGGTGGATCCGCGCCTCGATCCAGGAATACATCCTGCGCTCGTGGTCGCTCGTGAAGATGGGCACGACCGCGAGCCAGAAGAAGCTGTTCTTCAACCTGCGCAAGGCCAAGAGCCGCATCTCCGCGCTCGACGAGGGCGACCTGCGCGACGATCAGGTCGAGACCATCTCCAAGCGCCTCGGCGTCGCCAAGCAGGACGTGATCGACATGAACCGCCGGCTCGGCGGCGACGCGTCGCTCAACGCGCCGCTTGCGCGAGGACGGCGAGGGCGAGTGGCAGGACTGGCTCGTCGACGACACCGCCGACCAGGAGTCGCTGCTCGCCGACCGCGAGGAATCGGACGCCCGGCTCGACGCGCTGCAGAGGCGCGCTGTCGGTGCTCAATCCGCGCGAGCGGCGGATCTTCGAGGCGCGCCGGCTGGCCGACGACCCGATCACGCTCGAGGAGCTCTCGGCCGAATTCGGCGTGTCGCGCGAGCGCGTGCGGCAGATCGAGGTCCGCGCCTTCGAGAAGGTGCAGGCGGCGGTCAAGGCCGGCGTCGCCAAGGCGCTCGCGCCGAAGCGGGCCGCCCCGGCGCTGCCGGCGCCCTGATATTCAGCCGGTGCGAGATTCGATTCGGTCGAATCGTCGGGCAGGCGCGCTCCAGCCGTAATTGAGATAAGCTCGGGCGCGTTGCCTATCCTATCCCAGCAGGTTCCCTCATGTTCGCGACTGTCCTTCGCCGCCGCGCGGCGCCCGCCGCGTTGCTCGCCGGCGCCATGGTTCTGACCGGGTCGGCCCTGGCCGACGACAGGCCCGCCACGCCGCAGGGCGCCGAGGCCATTCAGGCGTTCTTCGACCGTTTCCTGCCGGCGCCGCCGGCGGGAAGCCCGTCCCTCGTCACCGTGCAAGCCGGACGGCCAGGGCTATCGGCGTGTCGACGGATCTCGCCGCGATGAGCGGCTCGCCTTGAGGGGCGCCGGCGCGAACGTCACCTACGACCCTGCGCCGCTCGTCTACCAGCTGTTCGAGCAGACCGACGGCAAGTGGCGCGTCGTCCAGGACGCGGCGCCGAAGATCGTCGCCCACGTCAGGGACGCGACCAGCACCCTCGACGATCGACAATTACCATCAGACGATCGTGGTCGATCCGGCGCTCGCCTGGTGGACGAGCGGCGAGGCGAGCGCCGACAAGGGGAACCTCGCCGCCGAGGGGCCGAACGTCAGCCAGTCCTTCGACTTCGGCGCCGCTCAAAGGCGGCTTCGCCACGACCGTCAACGCCGACGGCTCGGTGTCGAGCACGGTCGAAAGACGACATCGACGACATCGCCTTCAGGGTCGCCTCGACCGACAAGGACGGCAAATCCGTCAGTTCGAGCGGCCGGGTGGACAAGGCGGTCTTCAACGTCGGGGTCGATGGGTTGAAGTCGCGTAAGCTGTTCGACCTTCTCACGCTTCTCTCGGTCCACCGCGCCGATCTCGCCGCAGCACGAGTCGGAGCTGAAGGACCTGCTGCGGCCGCTCGCGGCGCCGGGCGTGAAGTTCGTCGAGGGCGGAGAGGCGTCGAAGGTGATGGTCGGCTCCCCGCTTGGGGCGGTCGCGCTCGCCGGCGCAAAATTCGCCGTCGGCGTGACGAACGCGGGGCCGGACAGCGCGCTCGACGCGACCGATCGACGCCGAAGGCCTCAGCCTGCCGGTCGGGCTCGTCCCGCCGGGCGCGACCGACCTCACCCCATCCAAGATCGACCTCGCGCTCACCGTCAAGGGGATCGACATCGCCGCGGCCGCGAACACGGCGATCGACAGCCTGCATCTCGGCGGGCCGGGGCCGCGCGATCTCGGACGCCGATTCCAGGCCAAGGTTTCGGCGGCGCTGCTCGGCGCCGGCCCGCTGAAGATCGTGCTCGCGCCGTCGCATGTCGTCGCGCCCGCGATCGACGCCGATCTCGAGGGCGAACTCCGCTACGCCGCCGGCAAGACGGCGGGCGCGGCCACCATCAAGATCCGCGGCTTCGACAAGACGATGAACGCGGTCAAGGGGATGGGGCCGGAGATCGCGGCCAAGGCGCTGCCCGTGATCGCGATGGCCAAGGGCCTCGCCCAGACCGAGAGCGACGGCGCGCTGAGCTGGCTGGTCGAAATCGGCGACGACCGTTCGATCAAGGTCAACGGGATCCCGCTCGGCAAGGCGCCGCAGTAGGAGCCCGGACCGGTTCCGTTTTTCAGGACGCTCCAGCGCGAGAAGCGGTCGAGCCTATGGGTTTCCTGAAAGTTGTCCGTTTCGTCGCAAAAAGTGATGCGACCCGATCGTTATCGAGCGAGCGCGACAAGTCGCCGTCTGGCGTTTCGGATCAATCTGCGTTAATCGCCCCTAAACGAAATTCGCTTAACTCTAACCCCCATCGTAGCGAGGCGTTCAGCGTAGGCGAAGCATGCAGGGGTCGGACGCGACAATCGGCGACATTCCTTTCGAGCGGGGCCGGGGTTCGGGCGGAAGCTCGCGCCCTCTGTCCTGGGCGCATTCGTGGCGGCGGCGGTCGGCTGCATCGCCGCCTACGCCTGCACGCGCGCTACGCCGCGCCGCCGATCGTACCGCAGCCCAGACCGGTCGCCGCTGCGGCCCGAGATCCGGCGCTCGAAGACCCCGCGAAGGCTCTTTGGCGACGATCATCGTCGAGCCTGAATGGCGCGAGGCTATGGCCCAGCAAGCCCGAGCCGGCCGCCACGCTCGCGAGTCTAAACCCCGAGACCCCCGCTGCGGTTCCAGCGCCCGCCGCGCCGCCGCCCCCGGCAGCCGCGCCGCCGGCAGCGGCGATCCAGCTGCCGGACGTCATTCCCCTGCCGCCCGTCCGCGACGTTCCCCGGATCGACGACAACGCGCCCCTGCCGCCGGCGCGCCCGGCTGAATTCGCCGAGCCGACCGCAATTCCCGTCGCGCCGCCTGACCGTCGCGTCGCGCAGCCGGCCGCCGCCCGGCCGACGACCGCAACATCATCCAGAAGCTGCTCGGCATCGGACAGCCCGGGGCGCAACAGCCCGGCGTCGATCGTCGCATCCCGGCCGCCGCCGGTTGAGCCGGTCGCGCCGCCGCCGCGCCCGCCCCGCCAGCGCGCCCGCCGCCTCAGCCTGCTCCGGTCGCGGCGCCCGCGGTCGCAGCGGTCGCCAAGCCCGCTCCCGGCGAGAGCCGTGGCGGCGGCTTCGCGTCGCTGTTCGGCGGCTTCTCGTCGTCGCCCGAATCTGGACCGGCTCGGCTACGACCGGCAGACGGCGATCTACGTGATCTCGGCCCGCGCGGTCTATCTGCCCGACGGCACCCGGCTCGAAGCCCATTCCGGGCTCGGCGCGGCGCTGGACGACCTGCGGTACGTCAGCGAGCGCGCCGTCGGGCCGACCCCGCCGCATCTCTACGAACTCACGATGCGCGAGTCGCTGTTCCACGGCGTGCAGGCGCTCCGCCTCAATCCGGTCGGCGACGGCGGCCTCTACGGGCGCGCGGGCCTGCTGGCGCATCCCTACATGCTCGGTCCCAACGGCGACTCGAACGGCTGCGTTTCGGTCAAGGACTACGACGCCTTCCTGCGCGCCTACGAGAACGGTCAGATCCGCAAGCTCGCCGTCGTCTCGAGCCTCTGACGCGCGTCGTCTGGCGCGTCGTGCGCCAGTCGGCTAGGCACGCTCAAGCGGATTGTCTCCTGACGGAGGGTGCGCGTCTCGCGCGCCCGGGGCCGCGGGACGCCGCCCTTCCGAGGCCGCACAGTCCATTTAGCATCCTTCTTCAAGGGGCGAACGCCCGCGCCGAGGAGACGCCCGCGTGACCACCCCCTCCGGATCCTTCGGCGCGATCGCGCGAACCTACGCGCCGCCGCTCGCCGCGCTCGTCCTGTTCGGGCTCGAGCACGCCGGCCTTCTCCATGCCGAAACCCTGTGGGTCGCCGGCCTTTCCGCCGTGCTGCTGCTCGGCTCGGTGTTCGCCGCGGTCCATCATGCCGAAGTGGTCGCGCTGAAGGTCGGCGAGCCGTTCGGCTCGGTGCTGCTGGCGCTCGCCGTTACGGTGATCGAGGCCTCGCTGATCGTCACCGCCATGCTGTCGGGCGGCCCGACCGAGAACGCGCTCGCCCGCGACTCGGTGTTCGCCGCGGTCGCGATCGTGCTCAACGGCGTCGTCGGCTTGTGTCTGCTGGTCGGCGGCGCGCGCTACGGCGAACAGGGGTTCCGGGTCGAGGGCACCGCCTCGGCGCTGAGCGTGCTTGCGACGCTCGCGGTGCTGACGCTGGTGATGCCGAACTATACGCTGGCGAAACTCGGTCCCCAATATTCGCCGACCCAGCTCGTGTTCGTCAGCGCCCTCGCGCTTCTCCTCTATTTCGTGTTCGTGTTCGTCCAGTCGGTGCGCCACCGCGAATATTTCCTGGCCGAGGACATGAGCGACATCGGCGAGGAGCCGACCCGTCCCTCCGCCGCCGAGACGGCGCTCGGCGCGGTGATGCTGCATCGTATCCCTGCTCGCGGTGGTGCTGCTCGCGGAAACCCTGTCGGAATCGCTCGAGCGCGCGATCCACGCGGCGCGTCTGCCGCCGTCCTTCCTCGGCGTCGTGATCGCGACCCTCGTCCTGTTGCCCGAGAGCGTCGCGGCGGTGAAGGCGGCTCAGGCCAATCGCCTCCAGACCAGCCTGAACCTCGCGATCGGCTCGGCGCTCGCCTGCATCGGCCTGACGATCCCGGTCGTCGCCGGCGTCTCGCTCTACCTCGGCCGCGAGCTGACGCTCGGCCTCGACGCCGAGGGGACGGCGATCCTGCTGCTCACCCTGTTCGTGAGTTCGCTGACCCTCGCCACCGGCCGCGCGACAATTCTCCAGGGCGCGGTGCACCTCGTCATTTTCGGCGTGTTCCTGCTGCTGGCGGCGGTGCCTTGATCGCGGTCCGGGGTTCCCGTTCTCCGCGAAGCGGGAAAGGCCGGATGGGGTATGGAAAGCAGCCACTGGCCGTCGCGGCGCAGTTCCGCTATGACGGCGCGGGCTTGGGTCATTCGTCTTGCTTTCCTGTCTTCGCTCTTTCGTCGCGCTGGCGGCGTTTGCCGGTCTCGCAGCGCCGGCGCTCGCCGCCGATTGCGCGTTCCGGCTGCCACCGGCGGCGTCAGCCGGGATCGCTGCGGTCGCCGACTATCGGCCGACGCTGCAAGCCTGCATAGGGCCTGACGGCAGCCGCGCCGTTCGCGATCCGGACCATGACGGCGGGCGGCGAAAATCTTGCGCTTCTCGCCGACCCCGAGCGGCTCACGACCCGGCTCGAGCGCGCGGCCTGCTGGACCTGCCGCGAGGCGAGCGAGGACGACCTCGCCGCGACCCGCATGGGCCGGGCGATCGCGGCCTCGGCCGAGGCGCCCGGCGTCGCCCATCGCGGCTTTCTGGAGAATGCCGGCCTGACGCGGGGCGTGCGGCCGGGCGTCTTCGTCACCGGCGACCTCTGCCCGAGCAAGCGGCCGCTCGACCGCAGTTTCTTCACCGAACTCGCGGCGGCCGGCCCGCGCGCCCCGGTCGCGCTGTCGATTTCCGGCCTGTGGCTCGCCCGTCACGGTCCGGACTTCCGCTGGCTGACCGCCTCACGCGATTCGGGCAGCGCTCGATATCGTCTGGGTCAATCACACCTTCACCCATCCTTACCGCCGCAAGCTCGGCGACGCCGCGAACTATCTGTTGAGCGCGCGCGTCGATCCGACCCGCGAAATCCTCGACACCGAGCGGCTGTTGATCGCCAACGGCGAGACGCCGTCGCTGTTCTTCCGCTTCCCCGGCCTCGTCTCGTCCGATCCGCTGATGGAGACGGTGCGAAAATTTCATCTGGTGACGCTCGGCGCCGACGCCTGGCTCGCGATCGGCCAGAAGCCGGGGCCGGGCTCGATCGTGCTCGTCCATCCGAACGGCAACGAGCCCGAAGGCCTGCGCCGCTTCGCCGCGGCAATCGCCCACGGCGCGATCGCGCAGCCGTTCGAGCCGCTGACGGACGCGCCGAAGTAAGGGGGCGGGGCGGATTGAGCCAGAGCGCGACCGCCGCTTTATGGCTCAGCTCCGTCACCGTGTCCAGAACCTCGCCGTCCGCGCCGACGAGGCGGATTTCCAGCGGAAAGAGCCCGTCGGCGTGGGTCGAGCAGCTCAGGCACGGATCATAGGCGCGCACCACCGCCGACACGCGGTTCAGCACGCCTTCCTGAAGCTTGCGCTCGCGGATGAAGTGGCGGGCTGACCTGATCGACGCTGCGGCCGATCGCGAGGTTGTTGTGGCCGGTGGCGACGATGAGATTCGCCCATGTGATCGCGCCGGATTCGTTGACCTTGTAGTGGTGGATGAGAATGCCGCGCGGCGCTTCGGCGATGCCGACGCCTTCGAGCGCGTTGACCGCCGCCCGCGCCCGCACATGCGTATCGAGGATGCCGGGCGCGTCCATCAGCGCCTCCAGCCGCTCGAGCGCGTACACGATTTCCACCAGCCGCGCATAGTGGAAATGGAACGCGCTCTGCACCACCGGGCCGAACCGCTGATGGTATTCGGCGAACTCGACGTCGGCCTGAGGCGTCCCGCAATGGGTCGCGACGTTGAGGCGCGCCAGCGGGCCGACCCGATAGACGCCTTCAGGATAGCCGAGCGGCTTGAAGTAGGGCGCCTTGAGATAGGAGGACGGGACCGAGGCCTCGCCGATATAGCGTCTGTAGTCCTCGGCGGGCATGGCCTCGACCGCCACCTTGCCGTCGGCGCCGACGAAGCGCACCGAGCCGTCGTAGAGCTGCAGGCCGCCGCCGGCGTCGACGAGGCCAGCGTATAGGGTCGGGGTGTTGCCGAAGTTGGCGATCTCGTCGGGAAACGTGTCGACCACGCCCTTGAAGAACGCCATCGTGCGGGCGGCGATCGCCTTGGCCTCGGGCAGGCCTTGCAGAATGCGCTCGCGCACCGTGGAGTCGAGCGGCGCGTTGACGCCGCCGGGCACGACCCAGGACGGATGGATGCGCTCCTTCGCCAGGCCCTCGATCACCTGCTGGCCGAACTTGCGCAGCGCGATGCCGTCGCGCGCCATGTCGGGATGGTCCTCCAGGACGCCGATGATGTTGCGCCGCTCGGGCGGGCTGTCGAACCCCAGCAGGAGGTCGGGCGCGGAGAGGTGGAAGAAGCTCAGCGCATGCGACTGGACGATCTGGCCGCAATGCAGCGCCTCGCGCAGCTTGGCGGCGGTCGGCGGGATGCGCACGCTCATGATGGCGTCGCAGGCCTTGGCCGAGGCGAGCAGATGGCTGATCGGGCAGATGCCGCAGATGCGGGCGGTGATCGACGGCATCTCGTAATAGGGCCGCCCCTCGGTGAACTTCTCGAAGCCGCGCACCTGCGTGACGTGGAACGCGGTCTCGGCCACCTCGATCGTCGTCGTCGAGCCTGATGGTGATCTTGGCGTGGCCCTCGATGCGCGTCACCGGGTCAATGACGATGGTTCTCATGGGGGCCTCCTCAGCCGAACCGGGCCCTGGACTTCAGGTCGGGGATGCGGCCGTCCAGCAATTCCTTGAGGACGAACAGGATCAGGCGCGCCGCGGGCGGGCAGCCCGGCACGTGCAGGTCGACCTTCACCACGTCCTGCAGCGGCGCCGCCTGCTTGAGCAGCGGCGGCACGGTCTGCGTCGGGACGCCCTTGGCGGTATCCGCGCCCTCGACATAGATCCGCTCCATGATCGTCTTCACCGGGATCGGGTTGCGCATCGCCGGCACGTTGCCGGTGACGGCGCAGTCGCCGAGCGCCACCAGGATGTGAGCGTTCCGGCGCACGAGCCGAATCTTCTCCAGGTCGTCCTGGCTGCTGACGGCGCCTTCGACGATGGCGACGTCGATGTCGGGGGGAAATTCCTGGGCGTCGACCAGCGGCCCGTAGAGCAGGTCAATCTGCGGGGCGACGTCTGCGAGCGCCTCGTCGATGTCGAGCAGCGACATGTGGCAGCCGGAGCAGCCGTCGAGCCAGCACGTGGCCAGTCTCGCCTTGGTCATAGCGCAGGCTCCTTCCTCATCGCCAGCCGGGCGACGGCCGCGTTGCTCCGGGTCATCTCCTCGACGGCATAGCCCTTCTCGACCAGGGCGCCGGTCGGGCAGACCTGGACGCATTTGCCGCAACTGGTGCAGGCGCGCAACTCGCCCCACGGCTTGCTCAGTTCGGCCACCACGCGCGAGCCGATGCCCCGGCCGCCGATGTCCCAGACGTGCGCGCCTTCGATCTCGTCGCACACCCGCACGCAACGGCTGCACAGGATGCAGCGGTTGTGATCGAGGACGAAGCGCGGATGCGACACGTCGACCGCGAGGCGCGGCGAGTTGTAGGGATAGCGGACGTGGGTGACGCCCAGACGTTGCGCCAAAGCCTGCAGCTCGCAGTGGCCGTTGGACACGCAGACCGCGCAGAAGTGGTTGCGCTCGATGAGCAGCAGCTCCACCGCCAGCCGCCGGTGACGGTTCAGGCGGTCCGACGTGGTGGTGACCGCCATGCCGCGCTGGGCCGGCGTGGTGCAGGCGGGCAGGAGGCGGTCGACCCCCGACACCTCGACGAGGCACAGGCGGCAGGAGCCGGCGGCGCTCACCCCTTCGAGGCGGCAGAGCGAGGGAATGAATTTCCCGTTGGCGTCGGCAACCTCGAAGAGGGTCTGCCCTTCGGTGGCGGTGCACAGTTCGCCGTCGATTCTCACGGAGATTTGCGCGGGCACGGGCCTCAACTCCTTATTGACGATTGGCGACGTGGCCGGCGGCGTCGCGGATATCGCAGCGCAGGCACCGGGCGGACTCCCGCGCCGCTTCCTCGGACGACAGGCTTTGGGTCGCCTCCTCGAAAGACCGGCGACGGGCGGCGGCCGGCAGGTCGCGGCCGTGATGGCGGCGGGCCGGATCAGGGTCCGGGACCCTCTGGTCGTAGGTGAATTTCGGCAGGATGTCGTCGAACCGCTCGCGGCCGCTGAGCCGCGCGTCGATGTGGCGCGCCGCGTCCTTGCCGTAGCCCATGGCGTTGGAGATATTGGAGGCGCCGGTAACCAGATCGCCGCCGGCGTAGAACTTCTCGCGGCTCGTCTCGAGGCTGTAGCGATTGACGTCGAGCACGCCGCTCTCCTTCACGCTCAAGCCCGAGGCCGCGCAGAAGTCGCGATCGACCGCCTCGCCGACCGCCAGGATCACGCTGCTGCAGCGGATCATCCGCACCTCGTCGGTGAGGATCGGCCGGCGGCGGCCGGAGCCGTCGAACTCGCCGAGACGGGTCTTGACCACCTCGACTCCCTTCACCTCGCCGTGCTCGCCGACGATGCGGTGCGGAGCGGCCAGGAACTGGAAGCGCACGCCCTCCTGCTCGGCCGCCTCCACCTCCTCCTCGATCGCGGGCATATCCTTGCGCTCGCGTCGATAGATGACGGTGGCCGACGCCCCGAGGCGCACGGCGGTGCGGGCCGAGTCGATGGCGGCGTTGCCCCCGCCGATCACCGCGACGTGGTGGCCGATCGGCATGGTTTCGCCGGTCGCCACACCCTCGAGGAAGGGCAGGGCCGGACGCACGCCGGCGAGCTCGGTGCCAGGCAGATAGACCCAGGATTCCTTCCATGTGCCGATCGAGAGGAACACGGCGTCGAAGTCGGCGTCCAGTTCGTTCAGCGCCAGGTCCTCGCCGACCTTCGTGTCGAACACGAACTCAACTCCCAGGCGGCGGATGATCTCGATCTCGCGATCGAGGACGGCCTTCGGCAGGCGGTACTCCGGCAGAGCATAGCGCAACATGCCGCCGGGCTCGGCGTGGTCCTCGAACACGGTGACGGCGTGGCCGAGCAACGCGAGGTAGAACGCGGCGGTCAGGCCGGCCGGGCCGGCGCCCACGACTGCGACTTTGCGGCCGGTCGGCGGCAGGCGGCGCGCGGCGATCTCCTCCGCAACGCGTTCGAATTCGTCGCCCAGCAGCACCGTGTCGGCGATCAGGCGATGCACCTCGCGCATGTTGACCAACTCGTCCACGGTCTGGCGCCGGCAGCGGTTGTCGCAGGGGTGCTGGCAGACCCGGCCGGTGGAGGCGGGCAGGGGATTGTCCATGATCACCGACAGGAAGGCGTCGGCCATCCGCCCTTCCTTGTAGAGCTCGAGGAAGCGCGGGATATTCATGTGCAGCGGGCAGCTGTTCTCGCACGGCGAGAGGATCAGGTCCTGGCAGACGCCGGCCCGGCAGCGCCGGGCGTGGATGTGGTCCTCGAACTCGTCGTGGAAGTGGCGCAGCGTGGTGAGCAGGGAATTTGGCGCTGTCTGGCCCAGCCCGCAGAGCGAGGTCTCGCGGATCATTCGCCCAAGCTCGTCGAGGTCGGCGAGATCCTCCTCGCGTCCCTGGCCCTTGGTGATGCGGGTGAGAATGCGCAGCGCCTTGTCGAGCCCCACCCGGCACGGCGTGCATTTGCCGCAGGATTCCGAGCGGGTGAACTGGATGAAGTAACGGGCGACGTCGACCATGCAATTGTCTTCGTCCATCACCACCATGCCGCCCGAGCCCATGATCGCGCCGAGCTTGCCCAGCAACTCGTAGTCGACCGGCGTTTCGAAGAGATCGGGCGGGATGCAGCCGCCCGACGGCCCGCCGGTCTGCACCGCCTTGACCGGATGGCCGTGCAGGCTGCCGCCGCCGACCGCGTGGACGATGGCGCCGAGCGGCGTGCCGAGCGGCATTTCCACGAGCCCGGTGTTGCGCACCTTGCCGACCAGCGAGAAGACCTTGGTGCCGGCGCTGGCGCCGCCGCCGGTTTCCGCGAACCAAGCAGATCCCAAGGCGATGATGGGCGCGATGTTGAACCAGGTTTCGACGTTGTTGATGTTGGTGGGATAACCCCACAGGCCCTTTTGGGCGGGAAACGGCGGGCGCGGCCGGGGACGGCCGGCGCGCCCTTCGAGCGAGGCGATCAGCGCCGTTTCCTCGCCGCAGACGAAGGCGCCCGCCCCCTCGACGATGTCGATATCGAACGAAAAGCCACGCCCGAGAATGTCCTTGCCCAAAAGTCCGTATTCGCGGGCCTGGCCGATGGCCAGGGTCAGCTGATGCACGGCCAGGGGATATTCGGCCCGGATGTAGATCACGCCGTCGGTCGCGCCCGGTGATATAGGCGCCGATCGCCATGCCCTCGATCAGAGCGTGCGGATCGCTTTCGATCTCGTTGCGGTTCATGTAGGCGCCGGGATCGCCCTCGTCCGCGTTGCAGATCAGGAACTTGCGCTCAGCCTTGGCCTTGCGCAAAAACTCCCACTTCAGGCCGGTCGAATAGCCGGCGCCGCCGCGCCCGCGCAGGCCCGATTGCTTGATCTGATCATTGGCCGCCTCGGGCGTCCCGTCGATCAGAACCTTGTACAGGGCCTGGTAGCCGCCGACGGCGATGTATTCCTCGATATCGTCGGGATTGATCAGTCCGGCGTTGCGGAGCACGATCTTCTTCTGGCCGCGGAAGAACGGCACCTCGTTCCACAGCGGAATGTCCGGGAAGCCGGCGCCGTATTGGACGTGCGAGGTCAGATGGTTCCAGTCCTCGATCCGGCACAGCGCCAGCTCGGCGGGAACCGTCTTCGCCGCGAGGTCGTCGAGAATGCGGTCGACGTGGTTCACTCGCACCCGGTGGAGGATGACCAGCGGCTGGCCGGGCAGGCGCAGATTGACCAGCGGCTCCTCGGCGCAGAAGCCGAAACAGCCGGTTCGGATGAGGTCGATGTCCAGGCCGCGCTGTTGGATGGCTTCGGCGAAGGCGTGCATCACCGCCTCGGCGCCGTTGCCCGACCCGCAGGTGCCCATGCCGACCGCGATGCGCGGCCGGGGCGGCAGCAGTTTCGCGAGGCCGGCGCCGTGGACCGCGTTGAAATTGGCGAGATCGCGGATGGCGGTCATGACAGACGGCCTCCCTGGTCGAGCGCGTCGAGCTCTTTGAGCAGCGAGCGCTCGTTCATGTGTCCGAAAATGGTGTGATTGACCTCAATGACCGGCGCGAGCGCGCACTGGCCGAAGCAGGCGACCGTCCGGAGCGTCGCGCGGCCGTCGGGCGTCGTGAGCGACAGGCTCTCCGTCTCCCCGTCCTCTGCGGCTTGCAGCCCAAGCCGCATCGTCGCAGCCTCCAAGAGGTCGCGCGAACCGCGGGTGTGGCAAGCGGTGCCGCGGCAGATGCACACGGCGTTGCGCCCCTGCGGCTCCAGGCTGAAGAGCGCGTAGAAGGTGACCACGCTGTAGAGGCGGGACAGGGGGACTCCGGTCTTCGCCCCGATATATTCGAGGACGGGCGCCGGCAGATAGCGGGACGGATCGTGGTCCTGGACTTTCTCCAGGATGCCGAGGAGCGCGCCGGGCTTGCCCGTTCGCTCGGCGATGACCGTATCGATGAACGCCTGATCGAAATCCGGGAAGCGTTGCGCGACGGCGCTCTGCATTTGTCGTCTCCCTGCCTGGCTGCGGCTTGGGTTTGCGGGCTTTCTCGAGCGCCGTCCCAGGCCGTTGTTCACATCGTCGCGTTGATCCAGCGGGATAGCTCGGACTTCGGTCCGACGCCGACCTTCGTGGCGATGGCCTTTCCGCCCTTGAAGATCATCAGGGTTGGAATCGAACGAACTCCGTGCTTGCGGGGCACTTCAGGGTTCTCGTCGACGTTGAGCTTGACGATTCTCACCTTGCCTTGCAGGTCGGAGGCGATCTCCTCGAGAGCGGGCGCGATCATCCGGCAGGGGCCGCACCACTCCGCCCAGAAGTCGACCACCACAGGGTCACTTGATCTGATGACGTCAGTCTCGAAACTCGAGTCCGTCACAATGGCCATTGTCGCCATGTCGACCTCCCTCGGTTTGTTGACGGCGCCGCCGCCGCGCGCGCTTCGGCGACGCATTGGGCGGATGCGTATCACGCACGAACGAATTGCGTATTGCGCCAGATCAAGCGGCGGCGGTCACACGCCCGGCGACTTGGGCGGTCATGGACGATTTGACGCGGCCGTTCGCCCCGAACCGCTCCATCTGGAAAGCTCGAGGGACGTGATTGATTGGACTCTCGCCCACTGCGCCCGGCTCTGGCCCTCCGACGACCACGGTTGGCTGTTGGCGCAATACATCGCCGGCGACGTTCAATCGCTCGCGGCGAATTACCGCTTCGGACGGAGACCCCGATGGCCGTCGAACGGCGCGTAACTCAGCCGCCGCTCCTCCAGAAATTCCGCGCCGCACGAGTGCGCCGACGCCGCAAGGCGCTTGCCGGACGCTCGCGACCCGGCCGTCCTCTTCGAGACGATCGAGCGATCGAAATCACCGCCACGCTCGACAGCATCCAGAGAATCGCGATCGTGCGAACGCCGTTGGTCTTCGGCGTCTTGTCGCCGCTACTGGCGCAGCGCCTGCAGCACCTTTTGCGAGGCGCGCCCGTTCACCGGCAGGCCGACCTTGCCCTGGAAATCGGCGATCGCCTCCTTCGTCTTGTTCCCGATCGCGCCGTCGGGCTGGCCGACGTCGTATCCCCGCCGCGCGAGCAGCGTCTGCAACTCGCGCCGCTCGACGCGCGACAGGCCAGGGTCGTCGGTCGGCCAGGGCGTGACGATGCCCTGGCCGCCGGCGAGCCGGTCGGCCAGGATGCAGGCGGCCAGCGAATAGGATTCCGCGGCGTTGTAGGAATAGACGACGTCGAAGTTGTGCGTCACCAGAAACGCGGGGCCGTCGGCGCCTGCGGGGAGAAGAAGACCCGCTTCGCCTTCGCCGAGCGGGCGCCCGTCGATCCGTGCGATCCCGCGGGCCGCCCAGGACGACATCGGCGCTTTCGCCTTGCGGCCGGACGGGCCGCTGAATAGCCGGGCGGCAGCTTGACCTCGAAGCCCCATGGGACGCCCGAGCGCCAGCCCGACTTGGCGAAGTAATGGGCGGTCGAGGCGAGCGCGTCGTCGGCCGAATCGACGATGTCGCGGCCGCCGTCGGCGCCGGGCGCGGCGAGGCGCAGATAGCTCGACGGCATGAACTGCGTCTGCCCGAACGCGCCCGCCCAGGAGCCCGCGAGCTTGTCCGCCGGGATGTCGCCGCGGTCGATGATCTTGAGCGCCGCCATCAGCTCGGAGCGGAAATAGCCCGGCCGCTCGCCGAAACAGGCGAGCGTGGCGAGCGACTGCACCAGCGGCCGCCCGCCCATCTCCGCGCCGAAGTTCGAACTCGACCCCCCAGATCGCCGCAAGCATGTATCGGCTGACCCCATAGGTCTCTTCCGCATGCGCGAGCGCATGCGCTTCGCGCGCCATCGCCGCCTTGCCGTCGGCGACGCGCTCCTCGTCGACCAGCCCGTCGACATAGTCCCAGATCGGCGTCTTGAACTCCGGTTGCGACTTCTCGAACTCGAGCACCTTCATGTCCGGCTGAAGGCCGTTGAACGCCCGGTCGAGCGTTTCGCGCGAGACGCCGGCGCTGCGCGCCCTCGGTCCGGAGCGTCGCGGCGCAGGACGCGAAATCGGCCCGCGCCGGCGCGGAAAGCGCGGCCGCCGCGAGGGCCGCAAGACAGGAAAGGGCGAAGCGAGTCATGGCGCAAGTCATGGGCGCGATCATCCCCAATTCGGCGGGGTCCGTCGAGCCGGGACAAACCGCGCAGGCGCCAGACTGCTCCTTCGCGCGATCGGCGCTAGAATGGCGCCCCTGCGAGGAGGCGGCGCCATGCCCTGGTCCTTCACCGTCGGCCGCTTCGGCGGGACCGCCGTCAAGATCCATGTCACCTTCGTCCTGTTCCTCGCCTGGATCGCTTTCAGCGCCTGGGCGCGCGAAGGCGCAGGCGCCGCACTCGACAGCACGCTGTTCATTGTCCTTTTGTTCCTGTGCGTGGTCCTGCACGAGTTCGGTCATATCCTCGCCGCCCGGCGCTATGGCGTCCAGTCCCCCGTGGTGACTCTGCTGCCGATCGGCGGCGTGGCCAGCATGCAGCGCTTGCCGAGCGATCCGCGCGAGGAACTCGTCGTCGCCTTGGCCGGTCCCGCGGTCAATCTCGCGATCGGCGCGGCGCTGATCCTCGTGCTCGGCTCGCTTCGACCTGGTGATTTCACCGAGATCGAGAACCCGCACCTGTCGCTCGCGGGTCGCCTCGCCGCGGCGAACCTCTTTCTCGCCGTCTTCAACCTGATCCCGGCCTTTCCCATGGATGGCGGCCGGGTTCTGCATGCGCTGCTTGCGATGCGAGTCGGCGGCGCGCTCGCGACCGAGATCGCCGCCAAGATCGGACAGGCCTTCGCGATCGGCCTCGGCTTCCTCGGCCTGTTCGGCAATCCGCTGCTGCTGTTCATCGCGATATTCGTTTACATGGCCGCGGCGGGCGAGGCGCAGATGAGTGCTGCCCAACAGGCGCTGAAGGGGTTGACCGTCGGCGAGGCGATGGAGACGCGCTTCACGCCGATCGCCATCGACGCGACGCTCGGCCAGGCGGTCGATGCGCTGCTCGCGACCGCTCAGAACGAGTTTCCGGTTGTCGACGCGTTCATGAAACCGGTTGGCCTCATCACCCGCGAGGAGATTCTGTCCGGGGTCGGCAGGCATGGGCGCGATGAGCCTGCGAGCGTCGTCATGAGCACGAGCGTCGACAGCGTTCGACCTTCGGCGCCGATCGAGAGCGTGTTCGAACGGTTGCAGGACCCGAAGGCGGCCGCGCTCTACGTCACGAACCTGGACGGCGCAATCGTTGGTCTTCTGACGCGGCAGGCTCTCGCCGAAATCGTGCTCATCCGCTCATTGCGCCCTGACTGGCGCTTCGAGCGCCGAGTGTGAGGCTGGTGTTGACAGCAAAGGGCGCGCGGCGAATATGGCCGCCCGGAAAAAACGAGACGCATTTGGCGACCTTCGGCAGACCCCTGTCTTATTCGGCGCTGACGGCCGCGCTCCTGGCGGCGACGCCGGCGGCCGCCGACTTGCGCATGTGCAACAACACCAGCAGCCGGGTCAGCGTCGCGCTCGCCTACACCGACGGCCAGGCATGGGTCAGCGAGGGCTGGTGGAACCTCAAGTCGCTCGACTGCGTGACCTTGCTTCGGGGCGCGCTGGCGGCGCAATACTATTACGTCTACGCGATGGACGAGCGCGGCGGCGAGTGGAAGGGCAAGGCGTTCATGTGCACCTCGGACCGCGAGTTCAAGATCGAGGGCCGGCAGGATTGCTTCGTCCGCGGCTACGACCGTACCGGCTTTTTCGAGGTGGACACCGGCAAGGACGCCAAGAGCTGGACGGTTCAACTGACCGACCAGGCCAGTCCGCCCGACCCCTTGAGCGCGTCATCGAATCGAGCCGGGCGTCCGTTAGAAGTATTCCTGTCCCCGCTTCCTGAGGAGGAGCGCCGTGCATTCCCGTCGCAGCCGCCGCGTGAAGATCATCGCGACTCTCGGTCCCGCCTCCGCCGACCCGGGAGGCCCTCGCGTCGCTCTTTCAGGCGCGGGGCCGACGTCTTCCGCATCAACATGAGCCACGCCTCGCATGACGACATGCGCGCGCGGGTCGCGATGATCCGCGCGCTCGAGGAGGAGACGGGCCGGCCGATCGGCGTGCTCGTCGACCTGCAAGGGCCGAAGCTCAGGCTCGGCCTGTTCGCCGACGGCGGCGCCGAACTGCACAAGGGGGACGCTTTCACGCTCGACGCCGATCCGGCGCCGGGCGACGCCACGCGCGTTCAGCTGCCCCATCCGGAGATCCTGAGCTCGCTCGCGCCCGGCCACCGCATCCTCATCGACGACGGCAAGGTGATGCTGCAGGGTCGAGGAGGCGGAGCCCAAGCGCGCGGTGACCGTGGTCGAGGTCGCCGGGCGCGTCTCGAACCGGAAGGGCGTCAGCCTGCCCGACACGACCATCCCGACCTCCGCCATGACCGACAAGGATCGCGCGGACCTCAAGGCCGCGCTCGAGGAGAACATCGACTGGATCGCGCTCTCCTTCGTTCAGCGGCCGGAGGACGTGGTCGAGGTCAAGGCGATCGCCAACGGCCGCGCGCTCGTCATGGCCAAGATCGAGAAGCCGCAGGCGGTCGCGCGGCATCGACGAGATCATGGAGGTCGCGGACGCCTTCATGGTGGCGCGCGGCGATCTCGGCGTCGAGATGCCGCTCGAGCGCGTGCCCGGCATCCAGAAGACGCTGACCCGCACGCGCGCGCAGGCTCGGCAAGCCCGTGGTGGTGGCGACCCAGATGCTGGAATCGATGATCACCTCGCCCGTGCCGACCCGCGCCGAAGTGTCGGACGTCGCGACCGCGGTGTTCGAGGGCGCCGACGCGATCATGCTGTCGGCCGAGAGCGCCTCGGGCCAATATCCGCGCGAGGCGGTGGCGACGATGAACAGGATCGCGGTCGCGGTGGAGTCGGAGGGCATCTATCCCTCGATCATCGAGGCGCAGCGCGCGACGCCCGAGGCGACCGGCGCGGACGCGATCGCGGAGGCGACGCGCGACGTCGCCGAGACGCTGGGGCTCAAGGTCATCTGCGCCTGGACGAACTCCGGCTCGACGGGCCTGCGCATCGCCCGCGAGCGCCCGCGGTCCGCCATTCTCGCGCTCACGCCCAACGAGGAGGTCGCGCGGCGGCTCGCGGTCGTCTGGGGCGTCCACCCGATCGTCACCGACGACGCGCGCGACGAGCGCGACATGGCCGAGCGCGCCTGCCGCCACGCCTATATCGAAGGCTTCGCCGGCGCGGGCGAGCGGATCATCGTCGTCGCGGGCGTGCCGTTCGGGACGCCCGGCGGCACCAACAACCTGCGCATCGCGACCGTCGGCGGCCAGTGAGGCCACGGCGCGGCTTCAGCGTCCGTAGAGATCGCGCCAGCTCGGCTGCGCGCCCGCGACCGCGAGCGCGGTCGCCTCGTAGACGCCGCGGGCGACGGAGCGGGCGACGCATTCGGCGGCGAGCATGCCGATCTCGGTCAGGTCGCGCAGGTCGGGCGTTGCGCTCGCGCGCCCGGTCGTGGCGGCGAAGACGGTGTCGTTGTCGCTCGGCGCGTGCGCGGGCCTCAACGCCAGAGCAAGGCCATCTTGAGCCATGATGGCGACGCGCTTGACCTGCGCCTTTGTAAGCGGCGCGTCGGTCACGACGACCGCGAGATCGGTGTTCGTCGGCTCGTCGCCCTTCATGCGCAAGGCGAGCGCGTCGTCCACCTCGTCGGGTCCGAATCCCCGACCGCCAAACTCGCCAGCCCGCTCGTAGGGCGCGGCCCAAAAATGCTGCGTTAGCCCCCTCGTCGCGCGGCCCACCGAGTTGGATACGACGAGCGCGCCAACGTTGAAACCGCGCGAGGTCACGGCGCTCGCCGAGCCGAGCCCGCTCTTCAAATCATAGGTCGAGGCGCCGAATCCTGCGCCAGTCGTGCCGAGGTCGAAAGCTTTGGGTCCGGCAAGCGCCTTGGAGGCGGCTTCATAACCGAACTCCCAGTAAGGCGGGCGCCGTCCCCAGGCCTTGTCGCCGCCATTCGACAGATCGAACAGGCTGGCGGACGGCACGATCGGCACGATCGCGCCGCGCGATCCGCGGGTCCTGAAGCCGCGGCCGATGGATGCGAGGAACGCCATCGCTCCGCCCGCCGCGTCCAGCCCGAAGGCCGAGCCGCCAGAAAGCACGAAAGCGTCAACCCGCTCCACCATCATCTCGGGCTGCAGCAGTTCCACGTCGCGGAGAGCCGGGGAGCCGCCGTTCAGCGCGATGGATGCAACGACCGGCTCGTCGAAGAGCACGACCGTTGCGCCCGAGGCGAGCCGCGCGTCATGCGCCGATCCGACCCGCACGCCGGCGACGTCGGTGATGAGATTGGCGGTCATCGATGCGCTCCTGCGGCGCTGCCGTGGGCAGGGGCGAAGCCCGGCGCTCGACGGGCTATCGACCGCACCCTGCAACACGGCGCTACGGGGCTTCGCGCATCCTCGATCCGCGTGCGGCTCCCGTGCGGGTCCCGGCGCGACAGGTAAGGCGTCCTCAAGCGGCATCTCCACGCATTCTGAGCCAACCAGCAATCACGGCCACCCTATCGCAAATTCATGCCCCTGCGTTTGCGCATCCGGATGGCGGGGGGCCTTTCGAAGTCGATACGGCGTCGCGCAAGCTTCGGGCGTCACATCCTGCATCAACTTCGGGGAGAGGCAGGCCGGATTGTACGATGAACTCAACGCACCCCTCGGGCTCGGCGAAAACCGGCGGGCGCCGGCGGCGAAGGGCGGAGCGGGAATTTTCGCCGTCGTCGCCGCGCTCATCGCGTTCGCCGTCGTTTTCGGCGAAGCCGCGTTCCTGCGCGGCGCCTCGTCCCAGAGGCCGGGCGGCGGGGCGGCGTCCCTTCTGGAGATGTCCGCCGCTCTGGCCGATCCGCCGCCCCTTCGTCTGACGCAGAGCGTCGAGGCGCTGGCGAATCCGCCGCCGGCGGCGGATCCGGCCGAACAGGTTGCGCCGACGAGCCGCGCCAAACCGCTCCACAGCCGCGCCGGCGCCCCGGAGCCGCTCGTCATTGACGTCCAGCAGGCGCTTGCCGCGCTGCGGGCGAAGGACGCCGCCGCCGCTCAGCGGTGAGGCGCCCCGCGGGTCGCGCCAACATGGCGTATCGGGTAAGGTTCGCGCTCGGGTTCTCTCTTCGAAGCAGACTCATGACCGACGATCTTCCTTATCGCCCCTGCGTCGGCGTTGCGCTGGTCAATCGCGACGGCGCCGTCTTCATTGGCCACCGCAAGCGCAAGCGCGGCGGCGAGCATCTCGACTCGCGCGCATGGCAGATGCCGCAGGGCGGAGTCGACGAGGGCGAGGCGCCCCTCGAAGCGGCCAGGCGCGAACTGTGGGAGGAAACCAACGTCCGTTCGGTCGAACTCATCGGCGAACTGGCGGAATGGCTGAGCTACGACCTGCCGCAGGAGGCGCGCGGCCGTTGGGCCGGCCGCTACCGCGGCCAGACGCAGAAGTGGTTCCTGTTCCGCTTTGTCGGGCCGGACTCGGAGATCGACGTCCACCATCCCGCAGGCGGCGAACACGGGTCGGAATTCGACGACTGGCGCTGGGAAGCCTTCGAACGGCTGCCCGACGTGGTCGTCCCGTTCAAGCGCCCGGTGTACGAAGCCGTCGTCGCGGCCTTCGCGCCGCTGGCGAAGGGATGATCGGAGGGGCGGCGTCTCGCCGCCCCATAGGATGTCCGGCGCGAGCCCTCCAAGTTACTTCCCCGCCCTCACGGACACCAGAGCCGCGGCCATCTCTTCGCCTATCTTCTTGCGCAGGCGATGATCGGAAAGGTCGATGTCGGCGCGAGCGAGATCGTCCTTGAGGGCGGCGGCGACGTCGTCGTCGCTCTTGCCGATCTGGGCTCCGACAAAGTCCTCTGCGAATTTCTCGGCGGCCTCGCCCGAGACGCCCTTGAGGTCTGCGGCCCACAGCGCCAGCGCCTTGTTGCGGCGCGCCGTGGCCTTGAATCGCAGCGCCTCGTCGTTTGCGAACTGCTTCTCGAAGGTGTTCTCGCGGTCATGGAACGCGTCCGACATGTCTGTCTCCCCACGCGGCGCGGCGACCGCCGTCGCCGGAGGCTGCGCGTATACCGGGGCCGCCATGGCCCGCTCGGATATCGTGCTTATGACCGCTTCTCGCGAGAGGCGCAATCCGGCGCCGGGGCGCGGGCGGGGGCTTTTGGCTCATGCGCGGCGACATGGGCGAGGGCCATTTCGAAGGCTAATTCCAGTGGCCTGTTGGATCTTCTGCTTTTCGAGAGCAGCAACCCGCCCTGAACGGCGGTCAGGACAGCGAGCGCGAGGTCAGCGGGGTTGGCGTCGCGCGAAAGCTCGCCGCGGTCTTGCATCCTGGCGAGTCCGTCTTCGACTTGCACACGCCAAGCCTCGAACCCGTCTCCAACGACCGTTCGGGCGCGTCCGGCGCTTTGCGGCAACTGGTAGACAAGCGCGCCCAGAGGGCAGCCATCCTGTCTGTTCAGCGCAAGAACGGCGTCCCGCCACCGCCGCAACGCTTCCAGCGAGTTGAGCGAATCGAGCCATGGCCTGTGCGCGCCGAGCACGCGCGTCGCCTGCAAGGCCGACGCCTCGCGCAACAGCGCGTCCTTGTTGGCGAAGTAATGGTAGAGCTGGGACTTGCTCGCGCCGCTCTTCTCCATGACGTCGTCAAGGCTCGTCTCCCCGACGCCGCGGGCCCATACGAGGTCGGCCGCGGCCGAGACGATCCGCTCCCGCATGGCGGCTCCCCGCTTGGTGAGCCGGGGAGCCGGCGTCTTTCGTACGTTCATGACAAATTGGATACATGGATTGGACTTGACAGTCCACTTCCTCGCCGCCAAGAATGGACCGATCAGTCCAATTTTGGAGTTTTCTTGATGGCTTTTCTTCATAACGGCGACGCCTTTCCTCGCCTGTCGATCGCCAGGGTCGGCGGCGGGACGCTCAATCTGCCCGGGGACCTCGCGGGTTCTTTCGGCGTCGTCCTGATCTATCGCGGCGCGTGGTGTCCCTATTGCAACGCGCAGCTTGCGGCGTTCGAGCGGCTGAGCGCCAAGCTCGCCGACGGCGGCGTGAAGATCGCCGCGTTTTCAGTCGACGACGAAGCGACGACGGCGGGGCTCGTCGATAAGCATCATATCCGCTACCCGGTCGGTTTCGGCGCCGACGCCGACGCGGTCGCCGCCGCGACCGGCGCCTATGTGAACGCCGAGCCCCGATACCTGCAATCGACCGGATTCGTCCTTGCTCCCGACGGGACGGTCGTGACCGCGGTCTACTCGTCCGGCGCGATCGGGCGCCTCGTTCCCGAAGACGTCGCGGGTCTGGTGGCCTACATCAAGTCAAAGGCGCATTAGGACGAGGCCGCGCGTCTCGGCGATGCGCGGCTTGCACGCTCTCGCCTTGAGCCCGGAGCGCGCCCGCACCGCGCCGTCCGCGTTGTCGAGACGCCACAAGGAGGACCCCCGAGTGATCCGCTTCTATTATCATCCGACGCCAAACCCGGCGAAAGTCGCGCTCTTTTTGGAAGAATCCGGCCTCCTCTACGAGGTTGTCCCGATCGATACCCGAAAGGGCGAACAGCATGCGCCCGCTTTCCGCGCCGTCAATCCGAACGGCAAGGTCCCGGCCATCGTCGACACCGACGGCCCCGGCGGAAGGCCGGCGCGGGTGTTCGATTCGACGGCTATCCTCCTCTACCTCGCAGAGAAAACAGGCCAGTTTCTGGGCTCGCCGGCCGACCGGCCGGAACTCCTGTCATGGCTTCTGTTCATTGCTTCCGGCCTCGGCCCGTTCTCGGGCCAGGCCGTGCATTTCCAATCGGCGGCGCCTGAGGGCCTGGCCTATGCGGTCAATCGATACCGTCGGGAGGCCGAGCGTCACTATCAGGTCCTCGACGATCATCTTGCCGGACGCGATTATATCGTTGGCGACGGCTATACGATCGCCGACATGTCGGCCTGGGGTTGGCTCGATCGGGCGTCGAGGGTCCGTCCCGGAGAGTTGGATCCGCTCGGCGACTTTCCCAACCTCAAGCGCTTGTACGAAGCGGTCGAACTCCGCCCGGCCGCAGCCCGCGCTCGCGCGGTCGGCAAGGACCACCCTTTCAAGACCGCGATCGACGAAGAGGCCAGGCGCGCCCTTTATCCGTCGAACTATCCTGGGACGGCCTGAGGGCGTCGGGCTCCGCTTGTCGAAAGCCTCAAGGGGCGCGTCCGTTTCCCCATTCCCCCGGAAAACGCCGCAAACCGTTTGAGCTTCGCGCTTTCGAGCCGCTAGAAGCGGGCGCGCCCGACGCCTTCCGGAGCCCTCATGACCGACGCCGCTCAACGCCACGCCGCAGCAGAAGTCCGAAATTCTGATGCAGGCGCTGCCGCACATGCTGCGCTACGACGACGCGATCGTCGTGGTGAAATACGGCGGCCACGCCATGGGCGACGAGCAGAAGGCGCGCGACTTCGCCAAGGACATGGTGCTGCTCGGAGCAGTCCGGCATCAATCCGGTGGTCGTGCACGGCGGCGGCCCGCAGATCGGCTCGATGCTGAAGAAGCTCGGCATCGAATTGCACTTCTCCGGGGGCCTCCGGGTGACCGACAAGCCGACCATCGAGATCGTCGAAATGGTGCTGGCCGGCTCGATCAACAAGTCGATCGTCGGCTCGATCAACGCCGAGGGCGGCCGCGCGATCGGCCTTTGCGGCAAGGACGGCAACATGGTGATCGCGCGCAAGGTCCATCGCCCGCACGCGCCCGGACGAGGACGTCGTCGATCTCGGCTTCGTCGGCGAGCCGGACAAGGTCGACATGACGGTGCTCGAGCAGATTCTCGGGCGCGATCTGATCCCGGTGCTCGCGCCGGTCGCGCAGGGCGCCGACGGCCAGACCTACAACGTCAACGCCGACACCTTCGCGGGCGCGATCGCCGGCGCGCTCGGCGCCAAGCGCCTCCTGTTCCTGACCGACGTTCCGGGCGTGCTCGACAAGAACAAGACCCTGATCAAGGAGCTCAAGGTCGACGACATCCGCGGCCTGATCGCCGACGGCACGATCACCGGCGGCATGATCCCCAAGGTCGAGACCTGCATCTACGCGATCGAGCGGGGCGTCGAGGGCGTGGTCATCCTCGACGGCAAGATCCCGCATGCGGTGCTGATCGAGCTCCTGACCGACCACGGCGCGGGAACGCTGATCACGCGCTGAAGGCGAAGCAGCCATGCGCATCCTGGCGATCGACACCTCCTGCGGCGCGGCTTCGGTCGCGGCGGCGGAGGCCGGGCGGGTCGAGCCGCTGGCGGCGATCAGCCGCCCGATGGCGCGCGGTCACGCCGAGGCGCTGGCGCCGATGGTCGAGGAGGTCGGGCGCGCGCTCGAGGGCGGCTTTGCTTCGCTCGACCGGATCGCGGTGACGATCGGCCCCGGCTCGTTCACCGGCATCCGGGTCGGCCTCGCGCTGGCGCGCGCGATGGGCCTTGCGCTCGGCGTTCCCGTGGTCGGGGTCTCGACCCTCGTCGCCTTCGCCGCGCCCCTGCTCAGCGAGCCGCGGCCGGGAATCATCGCGGCCGCGATCGACGCCCGCCACGGCTCGGTCTATTTCCAGTTGTTCGAGGCGACCGGCCGGCCGCTGGGGCCGCCGCGCTGCGACGCGTTGCGGGAGTGCGTGCGCGGCATCGGCGCCGGTCCCGCGCTGCTCGCGGGCGACGCGGCGGACCTCGTCGCCGCGGAGGCGCACCGCGCCGGGCTGCCTTACGACCTCGCCGCGGCGACCGACGCGCCCGACATCGTCGCGGTCGCGCGGATTGGACTGGCGCTCGATCCGGCCCAGAACCCGGCGCGGCCGCTCTACGTCAAGCCGCCGGACGCGCGCCCCAACCCGGCCGAGCCGATCGCCCGAACGTCCGTCTGAGGGGGCGATGATCTTCGGCTTCGGCGGCAGATCGTCTCCTCCCGTGATCCGGCCGCTGCGCGGCGACAAGGCCGAGGCCTGCGCCCGCCTGCATGCGGCCGGCTTCGCCCATCCGTGGTCGGCCGGGGAGATCGAGCGGCTGATCGCCGACCCGCTCGACCCTCTCCGCCGCCGCGCTCGACCCGGGCGCGCGGAAGCTTGCGCGGCTTTGCGCTCGCCCGGCGCGCAGCCGACGAAGCCGAAATCCTGACCATCGCGGTCGAATCCGCATTGCGGGGCCGGGGCGTGGGGCGCGCGTTGCTGCTGGACATTCTGCGGCAGGCGGCGAACGCCGGCGTCGCGGGCGATGTTTCTCGAGGTCGATGAGGACAATGCGGCGGCGCTGGCGCTCTACCGTCGTCTGGGCTTCCTCAAGGTCGGCGAACGTCCCGGCTACTATCGCCGCAAGGACGGGTCGAGGGCGCTTGCGGTGGTCATGCGCAAGAGCCTGTCATGAGCCGGCCCTGCCACGAGGCTGGCGCGCGGCCCCCGTCGCCGCCACCACCGCCATGCGCCTCGCCGGCCTCGTTCTGGCGCTTGCGGCGTTCATCGTCGCCCTCGGGCCGCCGCGCCGCCTCGCCCAGCGTCTCGGCTCGCGTCTGGGCGAGCGGACGCCGGTCCTCTTCCATCGCCTGTTGTGCGCCGGCCTCGGCGTGAAGGTCCGCCGCCACGGCGCGTTTGCGCGCTCGGGCAGCCGGCTGATCGTCGCCAACCATGTCTCCTGGCTCGACGTTCCGGTGATGGGCTCGCTCGCGCCGATGAGCTTTCTCGCCAAGAAGGAGGTCGGCGATCATCCGCTCGGGCGCGAACTCGTGGCGATGCAGGGCGTCGTCTATGTCGACCGCGGCCGGCGGCGCTGCATTCCCGGCGTCAACGCCAAAATGGTCGAAACGATGCGGTCCGGCGCGCCGGTCGTCCTGTTCGCCGAGGCGACGACCGGCGACGGCAACCGGCTCCTGCGCTTCCGCTCCTCGCATTTCGAGGCGATCCGGCAGGCGGCGATCGCGGACCCGGAAATCCCCGCCGTCATCCAGCCGGTCTACCTCAACTATTCGCGCCTCTGCGGCCTGCCGATGGCGCGGTTCGAGCGGCCGCGGATCGCCTGGTACGGCGACATGACCTTCCTGCCGCATTTCCTGCGCTACGCCGGGGGCGGCGGGGTGGCCTGCGACGTCCATTGCGGCGCTCCCATTCGCGTCGCGCCGGACATGGACCGCAAGACCGCCGCGCGCTCGACCGAGGCGGCGGTGCGGCGCCTCGCCGCGGCAGCGCGCGCAGGGTCGGGCGCGCCGCTTTGAACGGACCGCGAAAAGGCGTACATAGGATATCGCCTCTGGAGCCCTCATTGTCCGAATCGACTGTGTTTGACAATCCGCGCCGCGCCGCCGCGACCCGAACGAAGGAAGCCCCGCGCGCGTTCATCAAGTCCTTCGGCTGCCAGATGAACGTCTACGACTCCCAGCGCATGGCCGATCTGGCCGCGGGGGAGGGGTATGGCGAGACGGCGGCGCCTGAGGACGCGGATCTGATCGTCCTCAACACCTGCCACATCCGCGAAAGGGCGTCGGAGAAGATCTATTCGGAGCTCGGCAAGCTGCGCGAGCTGAAGGAGGCGCGCCAGCGCGACCGGCCGCCGGACGACGCTGGTCGTCGC
Source organism: uncultured Alphaproteobacteria bacterium (assembly GCA_963783275.1). Lineage (GTDB taxonomy): Bacteria > Pseudomonadota > Alphaproteobacteria > Rhizobiales > Beijerinckiaceae > Roseiarcus. The sequence continues at coordinate 93,496 of CAWANA010000021.1, forward strand.
CGGCTGCGTCGCCCAGGCCGAGGGCGCGGAGATCCTGCGCCGCCAGCCGGCGGTCGACGTCGTCGTCGGGCCGCAGAGCTACCATCGCCTGCCGGAGCTCCTGCGCGAGGCCGAGACGCGCGCCGGGGTGGTCGACACCGACTTTCCCGCGGAGGACAAGTTCGCTCATCTGCCCGCGAGCGCGCCCGGCGCCGTCGCCCGGCGCGGCGTCGCCGCCTTCGTGACGGTGCAGGAGGGCTGCGACAAGTTCTGCTCGTTCTGCGTCGTGCCCTATACCCGCGGCGCCGAGGTCTCGCGCCCGGTCGAAGCGATCCTGGCCGAGATCGGCGCGCCTCGCCCGCGCCGGCGTGCGGGAGGTCATGCTGCTCGGCCAGAACGTCAACGCCTATCACGGGCTCGATGCGCGCGGGCCGGCCGGTCGGCCTCGCCGGCCTGATCGCCGCCGCCGCCGCCGTTCCCGGCGTCGCGCGGGTGCGCTACATGACCTCTCACCCCAACGACATGCAGCGACGACCTGATCGCCGCGCATGCGCGTCTCGAGGCGCTCGCGCCCTATCTCCACCTGCCGGTCCAGTCGGGCTCGGACCGGATCCTCGCCTCGATGAACCGCCGCCACCGCGTAGCGGACTATCTCGCGCGTGGTCGCCCGGGTGCGCGCGGCGCGGCCGGACATCGCGCTCTCGTCGGACTTCATCGTCGGCTATCCCGGCGAGACCGACGCCGATTTCGAGGCGACGCTCGCTCTCGTCCGCGCCGTCGGCTTCGCCTCGTCCTACGCCTTCAAGTATTCCGCCCGGCCGGGAACGCCCGCCGCCGAGATGGGCGGGCAGGTCGCCGGAGGCCGTCAAGGTCGCGCGGCTCGCACGCGCTGCAGGCGCTGCTCGAGGATCAGCGGCAGGCGTTCAACCGGGCCTGCGTCGGGCGGCGCCTTCGAGGTCCTGTTCGAGAAGCCCGGCCGGCACGAGGGCCAGGTCGATCGGCCGTTCGCCCTACATGCAGGCGGTGTTCGCCGAGGGGCCGCCGTCGCTGATCGGCGAAATGGCGGAGGTCGAGATCGTCGGCGTCGAGGCCGAATTCGCTGCACGGCCGCATTGTCTCGCCAGCGTCGTAAAAACAGGATTTGATCTCGCGTGCAGGATGATTCTGAACCGGGAACCGGAACCAAGGGAGAGTATCAATTTGAAGCCACAGGATTCGTCGCCGTCGCGCATCGCCGCCGCCCCGTCCGCGCCGAATCCGACGCTTCGCGAATCCAAACCTGCGGAAATCTCGATCGCCTTTCCCGACAACGCCGCCGCCTCGGTCGTCTTCGGCCACTACGACCAGAACATCGCGCGCATCGAGCGCGTCGCTCGGCGTGTCGGCCTACGCCAACGGAAACCAGGTCGTCATCAAGGGGCCGCAAGGGCGCGAGCGAGCAGGCGCGGCGCGTGTTCGAGATGCTTTACGAGCGGGTCAAGATGGGCCAGCCGGCGGGCGAAGGCGACGTCGAGGGCGCGATCGCCGAAAGCGCCTATCAGGGCCTCCTGTTCCCCGGCGACGAGGGGTCGAAGGACACGTTTCGGCGTCGTCAAGACGCGCAAGCGCGGCGTCGTGCGGGCGCGCAACGCCGCGCAGGACCACTATCTCGCTGCGCTGCGCAAGTTCGAGCTGGTGTTCGCCGAAGGGCCGGCCGGCACCGGCAAGACCTGGCTTGCGGTCGGACACGCGGTGTCGCTGCTCGAGCAGGGCCTGGTCGAGCGGCTGATCCTGTCGCGCCCCGCGGTCGAGGCCGGCGAGCGGCTCGGCTTCCTGCCGGGCGACATGAAGGAGAAGGTCGATCCCTACCTCCGGCCGATCTACGACGCGCTCTACGACTTCATGGACGGGCGCATGGTCGAGCGCGGCATCCAGACCGGCATGATCGAGATCGCGCCGCTCGCCTTCATGCGCGGCCGGACCCTGTCGAAGGCCGCGGTGCTGCTCGACGAGGCGCAGAACGCGACGGCGATGCAGATGAAGATGTTCCTGACCCGCCTCGGCGAGGGGTCGCGGATGATGGTCAACGGCGATCCGACCCAGACCGACCTCGCGCCTCGGGGCAGAAGTCGGGGCTGAGCGAGGCGATCCGCCTCCTGTCGGGGAATCGCGCGGATCGGCCATGTCCGTTTCTCCCATGTCGACGTGGTGCGGCACGATCTCGTGCGCCAGATCGTCGAGGCCTACGAGCGCGACGGACGCGAGGGGCAATCCCCCCCGCTGCGATGAAGCTCTCGCTCGACATCAGCGCGCCCTCGGCGCTGTGGCGGAAACTGCCGCGCGCGCGGACGCTCGCGCGCGAGACGATCGCCGCCTGCGCCGCCGAAAGCGGCTTTGCCGCGCGCGACGCGCGCCGAAGTGAGCCTCCTGCTCGACCAGCGACGCCGAGGTGCGGGCGCTGAACGCCCGCTGGCGCGGGCAGGACAAGCCGACCAACGTGCTCTCCTTCCCCGCGGCGGCGCCGGAGCGGCTGGCCGAAAGCCCGACGCTCGGCGACATCGCGCTCGCCTTCGAGACGCTGGCGCGCGAGGCCGAGCGACTCCGGCGTCCCCCTCGCCGACCACTACCGTCATCTCGTCGCGCATGGTTTCCTGCACCTGATCGGCTACGATCATGAGACGGACGAAGAGGCCGAGCGCATGGAGGCGCTCGAGACGGCGGATCCTGGCCCGGCTCGGGGTCGCGGACCCTTATGCGGACGGAACCCTCGACGGAATGAGCGAAGCGACGCACGACGAACGCGGCGAGGCGACGCCGCGTCCCTCGTCTTCACGCGAGCGGCCGCCGGGCCTGTTCGAGCGGCTGAGGGGGCTCTTCGGCCTCGCGCCCGGCTCGGTCCGCGACGACATCGAGGACGCGATCGACGAGAGCGCGGCGGCGGAGTTCACGCCGCAGGAGCGCGCGATCCTGAAGAACGTGCTCGCGCTGCACGACGTCCGGGTGGCCGACGTCATGGTGCCGCGCGCCGACATCGTCGCGATCGCGATCGACGCCACGCTGCGGGAAGTGCTGGACCTCTTTCGCACCGCCGGCCACTCGCGACTGCCGGTCTACGAGGAGACGCTCGACGATCCGCGCGGCATGATCCACATCCGCGATCTTCTCGTCTTTCTCGCCTCCGATCCGCGTTTCGGATTGGTCGCCGGACCGGACGCGCAGACGCAGACGGGCGCGGCCGCCGGGCTCGACACGCCGCTGTCGGAGGCCGGCATCCTGCGGCCCGTGCTCTACGCGCCGCCCTCGATGCCGGCGCTCGATCTTCTCCTGCGCATGCAGATGTCGCGCACCCACATGGCGCTGGTGATCGACGAATACGGCGGGACCGACGGGCTGGTCTCGATCGAGGACGTGGTCGAAGTCGATCGTCGGCGACATCGAGGACGAGCACGACGAAGCCGAAATCCCGGTCCATGACGCGGGCGGCGGCGCATTCATCGTCGAGGCGCGCGCGCCGCTCGACAAGGTGTCCGAAGCGGTCGGCTTCGATTTCGCCTCGCTCGCCGACGCGGAGGAGGTCGATACGATCGGCGGACTCGTGACCGCGTCCGCGGGCCGCGTTCCGAGCCGGGGCGAGATCCTGAAAGGGCCGGGCGAATTCGAATACGAGATCCTCGACGCCGACCCGCGCCGCATCAAGCGCCTCAAGCTCTGGCCGTTCGCGGCCGGGGCGAAGGGATCGGCGCCGTCCCCGGCGCCGGCGAAGCCCGAAGAGGGCGAGTAGGCCGGGCTGCGACCGTGCGGGGCTGTCGGATGCGTGTCGGTGAGGCGTCAGCATGTCGGAGGGGCTTCTGGCGCCTGCGGGAAAGCAGGCCTTGGCCGGCGACGACCAGTAGGCGCGCTCTCCGCCCTAAGCGGCCGGTCCCGGTTTCCCGGAAAGAGTGCGGGCGCCGAGGGAATTCCGACGGCCGACGCCGGAGAAGGCGCGCACGATGTGCGCCGGGATTTTCCTTGCCTCCAGGCGCGAAGAGGCGAACAGTCTTGGCGTCGGCTCCCGGGATTCGGCCATGCGATTCGGCGCAAGCACGTTCATTTGGGCCTCGCCCTTCTCCAACAAGACCCTCGATCTCTTCGACCACGTCAAGGCGATCGGCTTCGATATCCTCGAAATCTGCGTCGAAGATCCCGACACGATCGACGTTGCCGCCATTCGGGATCGGGCGGCGCAGACGGGCGTGTCGGTTACGATCTGCGGCGCCTTCGGGCCAGACCGGGACCTCAGCTCCGAAGATTCGGCGAGGCGGCGGGCCGGTGTCGCTTACGTCGAGCGCTGCATCGACGTCGCTGCAGAACTCAGAAGCCCGTTCGTCTCGGGACCGATGTACGCGCCTACGGGCCAGACCCGCCTGCAAAGCGACGATGCGCGACGCGCTCAATGGCAGCGGGCGGCCGCGAGCCTGAAGGGAGTCGCGACTTATGCCGCCGAGCGCGGCGTCAAGCTCGCCATCGAGCCGCTCAACCGTTTCGAGACGGACCTCATCAATACGGTCGATCAGGGCCTCAGACTCGTCGAGGACGTCGGCGTGGACAACGTCGGACTCCTTCTCGACACGTTCCATATGAACATCGAGGAAAAGGACATTCCCGCCGCAATCCGTCGCGCCGCGGGGCGCATCGTGGAGTTCCACGCTTGCGCGAACGACCGGGGAACGCCCGGCGACGACCACCTGCCGTGGCGCGAGATTGTAGCGGCGCTCAGCGACGTCCACTTTAGAGGCCCGGTGGTGATCGAGGCCTTCACGCCGGAGATCAAGGAGATCGCGAGGGCGGTCTCGATCTGGCGGCCGCTCGCCACCAGCCAGGACGTGCTTGCGGCGGACGGGCTGAGAAACTTGCGGGCGGCTTTTAAGGCATAGGGGTGGAGTCGATCTCAGCCGCGCATGAGTCCGCACCCCTCGCGAAACCCTACAAAGACTCGGCTCAAACCGGCCAGACATTGGGCTTGCGGCTGTTGAAGGGCTACGCCCTCTGTCCGCGCTGGCTGAATGCGCTGACCGCCAGAGACACGATGATGAGCGCGCCGATCGCCACGTCCTGGAAGTACGGATTCACCTGGAGCATGTTCAGCGCGTTGGAGATGATCCCGGTGAGGAGCACGCCGAAGAACGTGCCGATGATCTTGCCCCGCCCGCCCGTCATCGGCGTTCCGCCGATGACCACGGCGCCAATGGCCTGCAACTCGATCCCGCTTCCGGTGGAGGGCTGGGCTGCGCCGATGCGGGACAGAAGCAGCGTCGCCGCAACGCCGACGAGCAGGCCGTTGATGATGAAGAAGGTCAGCTTGCTCCGGTTGACCGGGATGCCCGCGAGATAGGCGGCCTGCTCGTTGCTGCCGATGGCGAAGGCCCTGCGGCCGACTTTCGTGTATTTCAGAATGAAATGGACGACGAAATAGCCGGCCAGGCTGATGATGAACATGAGACGGCAGGATATTGAAGAACCGCTTCGTCCCGAGGAACTCGAAGTTTCCGTAGATCAGCTGCAGGACGCCCTTGGTGAAGGCGAGGGCGATGCCGCGGAAGATCCCGATGCAGGCCAGCGAGATGATGAACGACGGCGCCTTGAACAGGATCGAGGCACGCCCCGACGAAGAAGGCGTTGAACGTGGCGACGAGGATGCCGGCGGCGACGGAGGGCGAGGGACCGCAGCCGGCCTTGATCAGCATCGCCATCACGCAGGCGGACATGCCGATGTTCGCGCCGACCGAGATGTCGAAGTTCCCCGAGATCATCAGGAGCGTTGCGCCGGAAGCCACGAGGCCGAGCACCGACACCTGCTCGAGGATGTTCTCGATGTTGTTCAGCCCGAAGAAGCGCGGATTGATGAGACCCGTCCCGACGGCCAGGGCGACTTCGACGAGGAGAAGGAAAAACCACTGCTCGCGAAAGATCGAGATGGATTCTTCGCATGTCAGAGCCCGATGAAGTGTTTGACGAGCATTTCCTCGGTGAGCCTCGCCCCGGTCGAGCACGTGGGTCAGCCGGCCCTGGCGCATGACGCCGATGCGGTCGCTCATCGAGATCAGCTCCGGCATGTCCGAGGACACCATGACGATGCTCTTGCCCGCCTTCGCCAGCTCGACCATGATTTTGAAGATCTCGGCGCGGGCGCCCACGTCCACGCCCTTGGTCGGCTCGTCGAAGATGTAGATCAGGCCGTCGCTCAGGAGCCAGCGGCCGATGACGGCTTTCTGCTGGTTGCCGCCCGGATAGCTCCGCGATGGTCTGCTCGTCCGGATCCGTCACCGCGATGGAGAGCCGCCGCACCATGTCCCGCACGCGCCGCCCCTCCGCGGCGAGGTTCAGAACGGGCGGCTCGCAGCGCTCGTTGTGCACGATGGCGATGTTCTCCGCCACGCTCCGCGGCATGAACATGGCGAGCTTCTTCCTGTCCTCGGTGATGAGGCACATTCCCGCCGCCATGGCGTCGCGGGGATTGCGAATGCGGACGGGCTGCCCGCCGATGAGAATCTCCCCGCTGTCCCTGCGATCGGCGCCGAAGATGAGGTTCACGAGCTCGCTCCGGCCCGAGCCCACGAGGCCGCCGAGCCCAAAAATCTCCCCCGCGCGCACCTCGAAGCTCACGTCCTCGACGACGCCGCGCCGGCCCATGTTGCGAACCTCCAGCTGCACGGGACCCGGCGTCACGTCCTCCTTGGCGTAGAAGAGGGAGGCGTCGCGGCCGACCATCTTGCGGATGACCGTATCCATGTCGATGTCCGAGCGCGGGAAGGTTCCCATGCTCTCCCCGTCCTTCAGGATCGTGATTCTGTCCGCGATCTCGAAGATCTGCTCCAGGAAGTGGGAGATGTAGATGATCCCGATCCCCTTGGCCTTGAGGCTGCGGATCAGATTCATGAGCGCGTTCGTTTCTTCCAGGCCGAACGAGCTGGTCGGCTCGTCCATGATGATGATCTTGGACTCCCGGTAACGGGCCTTTGCGATCTGCAGCATCTGTTTCTGCGCCGAGGAGAGGTCCTCGACCAGAGCGTCTTCCTTCAGGTTGAAACGAAGGGAGCGGATGAGGTCGCGAGCCCGCGCGTTCTGCGTCCGTGTATCCACCATGAGAGGGAAGGCCGCCGACTTCTCGTCCCCGAGGTAGATATTGTCCGCGACCGTGAGGCTCTCGATGAGCTCCGGCTCCTGGTAGACGGTGGCGACGCCGAGCTCGATGGCCTGCCGCGGCGTGAGGCCGCGATACTCGGTCCCGCCCAGCGCGATCATGCCCGAATCAGGCGTGATCGCGCCGGAAAGGATTTTTGTCAGGGTCGACTTGCCTGCGCCGTTCTCCCCGACGAGGCAGTGCACCTCTCCCTCGGCCAGCTCGAAGGTGACGTTGTTCGAGCGCCTTGTGCTGGCCGTAGATTTTGGTCGCGTTGCGGATAGACGCTAACACTTGCGTCTCAGAGAGAGCGGAGCTGCGCGCCGACGAGCTTCAGTACAGACCCTTGTACTGCGGGAAGTAGCTCTCGGTGAGCTGGAGCCAGACCGGGTCCACGTCCCATGGGATAACCTTGGTCTTGTCATCGATGGTCTGGGGCGTGATCGGTGCGATGGGAAGAAGGATCTGCTGGTTCTTCTCTTTGGACTTGCCGGTCACGTAGGCCTGCAGCGCCAGGAACGAAATCATGCCTTCCCAGCCGGGAGAGCTGGAGATGGAGTACTTGATCCCGCCGTCCTTCATGGCCTCGATGCCGTAGGGGGCGCCGTTGGTGGTGATGACCTTGATCGGGTTGTTCAGAAGGCCGCGGGTCTTCAGCATTCGAACCACCGCGACGCCCATCTCGTCGTTGAAGACGAACAGGACGGAGAACTTCTGCCCGGACTGGATGAGGTCCTGGGCCTGGTTCACGGCCTCGTTCGGGTCGTAGCGGCCATCGCGCACCGCGACGATCTTGTTCTTCCCGAGTTCGGCGACCGCGGGCTCGAAGGACGCGCGGAACATCTGCACCGGGATATGCTCGAACAGGCCCATGATGACGGCGATGTCCTCGCCCGGGTAGTTCTTCGCGATGTACTGCGCCACGTCCTTGCCCATGGCGTTCCAGTCGAAGTCGATCGCTGCGACGACGTCGGAGCCGGACTTCAGGACTTGGCCGACGTTGTCGGTGACGACGAGCGGGATTCCCGCCGCGGCGCATTTCTTCGCCGCGATGTTCGCTCCGTTCGGGTTGAAGGTGAAGATGCACATGCCATCGACGCCCTGGTTGATCAGCGAGTCGATGTTCGCGATCTCCTTCTCCGCGTTGTAGTCGGAGTTCAGGACGATCACCTTCGCTCCTGCTCGCTCGGCGGCATAGACGAAGCCGTCCACGTCCTTTTTGTACCAGTTGTCGGGTCCGGGGGTGACGTAGCCGTAGACAAGCTGTTTGCCCGCTGGGGCGGCGAACAGCGCCGTGTTCCCGACCCCGAGCGCGATCGCTGCGAACCCGACGGTAAAACTCCGCCGACTGACTTCCGGGGCGACGAGCCATCTTCTGGTCATGAGTGCCTCCACTTTCGTTCCTCCCGGGAAATTACTTTTCCTCGGGGATGCCAAGTTCCTGAAGGGCGCGCCGGAGCCAACCGAGGGACTTCTCGATGAGCGGGCCGCCCTGGCCTTCGCATTCCATGCTGAGCGCGCCGCGATAACCGTTGTCGCGCAGCAGACCCAGTATCTCTCTTATATTGTCCGCATTGACGCCGTCCCCGATCGCGCATTGGCTGACGGCGATGCCAGTATCCTTGCCGCGGGCCGCCGCGGCGAGGCTTTCGGAGACGTCCTTGATGTGGACGTGATTGATCCGCTTGATGAAGCGCCTGCAGAACGCCACCGGGTCATTGCCGGCGATGAACGAATTGCCCGTGTCCAGGTTCAGGCCGAAGTGCCTACTGTCCGCGAAATCCAGCATCCGCGCCACCATCTCAGGCTGGGTCGTGAAGTAGCCGTGGATCTCGATATTGATATTGATCCCGTAGACCTCCGCCGCTTCCACGATCACGCCATAGCTCTGCTTCATCAGCTCCATGGCCTGAGCATCGGTGAGCCCTTCGGGCTTGAGAAGGCCGTCCGTCGTTGCGATGTTCGGGCAGCCGGCAACCCTGGCCCAGGGGAGCGTCTTCAGGATATAGGGCACCCCGAGATACGCGCCGTCCCTGCCCGAAAGGGGATAGGCGGCGTCCACCTGGGAGAAATGCACGCCATAGCGCTCCATCTTCTTCAACAGGAGGAGCGGGTCTTCCGTCAGGGATACATGGGGGAAGTATCCGAGGCCGTGGATCCAGGAGACGCCCTCGATGACGCCGGGCTCAATGTAGTGGACGTCGTTGTTATTTGCCCACTGCAGGGCCTTCTCGAAGCTGAAGGCGGCAGAATTGAAAGCGTCGGTATGAAAACCGATTTTCATCGCGGGCTCTCCCTGGGCAGGTCAATTTTTACTTAAGCCATACTTTAATTACTTAAGCCTTACTTTGGCCGCCGGCCCGCGAACAAACAAAATTAAGAAAAATTGATGGGGTCTGTCAAATCAATTCTTTGGGCGCGTCATTGAGTCGCGCCCGGATGGAGCGATCTGTCGGCGCGCGGGCCGCAAAGACTCCGTGAAATGGCGGCCGCTCCGCTCCCTCGCCAAGCCTTTGTCGGCACTTGGCGCGGCTGTCTCCAAGGGCTCCGATCTTCGATCGCATGAGCGTCCGGTTATCAGTAGCGTTCCGTCGGACCGGGACCGACCCGGAACGACAGAACAGCAGGCGATTGCGGATGTCTGCGCGGCGACCGGAGGATTATTCTCAATTTTTGTTTTCGATAGGTCTATGACAATTGATTGCCAAAAAGAGAAATCATCCCTAGTCTGATTTCATGACCCCGCTGAACAGACATACGAAGCGCCTCGACCTGATTCCGGCCGGCGCCTGCCGTCCCCGCACCCATTCGGAGCCCGAGGACCGTTCAGGCGGAGAACAGCAGTCCAGGTGCCCGCTCCTCGAATGGAGGCGGCGATGAGGCGCAACCGGCTGATAACGTTGAAAACGGAAAGGTGTCCGCTCTTGCAGGCAGTTGGCATGGATTTGGGGTCGGCGCCCTGTTCGCCTGGGGGTGGTCGCCGTTTCGGCTTGGGGTCCCGGCGCGCCCGGCGAAGGCGGTTCGGCGCGTTGGCCGTCATCGCGAGGAGCCGCGGCAAATCTGGCTCCTCTCGGCGCGCGTTCGGGCCGAGGCTCTGGATTTCCGCTTGTCGCCGGAATGACACGAGGCGATATCGCCTCTCGACTGGGCCATTCAGGGGGCCTTGCACGTCGCCGCCCACCCCATATTGCCGCTAAGTCCTTGAAAACAAACGAAGCCTCGATCGAGAATCGGGTAAAATGTCCTCTAACCCGTTGACATTACAGGGGTCCTGCCCAAAAACCGCGCTCGCGCGGCGGCAGGGGCTTTGCCCTTGACCGCGGTCGCCCGCCGCCCTCCCCTGGCCGCCGCCGTGGCCGGCCTGCCCGAGGGCGTGATCCTCGCCTGGGGATGGCGGAGGCGGGCGATCGCCTTTCTGTCCGGGGCGGTCGGCGCTTTCGCCCTGCCGCCGTTCGGCCTCTTCGTCCTCATGGCCGTCCCGATGACGGTCGCCGTCTGGCTGATCGACGGATCGCAGGCCGGCGGCGCTTCCGTTGCGGCGCGGCTGAAAGCCGCCTTCGGCGCGGGCTGGCGGCTCGGGTTCGGCTATTTCCTGGCCGGCCTCTGGTGGGTCGGGGCGGCCTGTCTGGTCGACGGGGACAAGTTTCTCTGGGCCCTCCCGCTCGGCGTGCTCGCCCTGCCGGCAGGGCTGGCCGTCTTCACGGGCCTCGGATTCGCGCTCGCCGCCCTCCTCTGGCCTTCGGGCCCGTGGCGGGTTTTTGCGCTGGCCTTCGGACTGGGCTTGAGCGAATGGGCGCGCGGGCTCCTCTTCACCGGCTTCCCGTGGAACGATCTCGGCATGGCGATCGGGGCCAATCTGACGCTCGCCCAGATCGCCTCCGTGGTCGGTCTGCACGGCCTCACCTTCCTCGCCATCGCCATGTTCGCCGCTCCCGCGACGCTCTGGCGCGCCGGGGAAGGCGGAGTCTCGCCGGCGCCGACCCTCGCGGCGGTTCTCGCGCTGGCGGCGATCGCGGCCTTCGGCGCGGAGCGGCTGGCCGCGCCGGCGAGCGCGAGCGCGCCGGGCGTCCGGTTGCGGTTGATGCAGCCCGACATTGACCAGGGCGAGTCTTTCGCGCCGCAAAACAAGGACGCGATCGTGCGGCGCTACCTCGAATTGTCCGACCGCGACGGCGGCCTGGACCCGGGGACCGACAGCGTCACGCACCTCATCTGGCCGGAATCGGCGTTCCCCTTCATTCTTTCGCGCGATCCGCAAGCGCTTGGCGACATCGCTTCGCTCCTTGGGCCGCGACGCGATCCTGATCACCGGCGCGGCCCGGGTAGAGATGCAGACAGGGCGCGATCCGAAATACTACAACGCCATTGAACTCGTCGGGCGCGATGGCCTCCTGCGCGAGCGCTACGACAAGCAGCACCTCGTCCCCTTCGGCGAGTACGTCCCCTTCGAGGCGGTCCTCGAACTCGACCGGAATCACCCAGTTCGTTCAGGCGCCGGGCGGCTTCACGGCGGGGGCCGGGCGGCGGGTTCTGCGGGTCCCCGGGCTGCCGGCGGCGACGCCGCTCATCTGTTACGAGGCGATCTTCCCCGTCGAAATGGGCGACGCCTTCTCGGGCGCCGAGCGTGCCGGGCTGGCTTCTCAACGTGACCGATGACGCGTGGTTCGGGACGACGCCCGGCCCCTACCAGCATTACGCCCAGGCGCGCCTTCGGGCGGTCGAGTTGGGGCTTCCGCTCGTGCGGGTCGCGAATTCCGGCGTCTCCGCGGTCGTCGACGGTCTTGGACGCGAGATCGCCGCGGCCCCGCTTGGGCAGGAGGCCGTGCTTGACGCGGATCTTCCGGTAGCGCTTCCCCCGACTTGGCAGTCGCGATTCGGGTCGGCGACGGCGGCGGCGATCGGCGCGGCGTTTCTGCTGCTGACTCTCCTGGCGCAAGGAGGTCAGGTAGGAAAACCTCGGATTGCATTTTTCTGACTTGCGCGCTCTGCGTGCATATCGTAATTCCCTTACGTCAAATGAACGGAATCGTGCTGCGCGTAACCGATTCCTACTACTCATAATATCGGAGCCAGAACGGTGAAAAGTCCGTTGAACAGCGTCGATGTGTACGTCGGCGCCCGCTTGCGTATGCGCCGGGCGATGCTCGGCATGAGCCAGAGCAAACTCGGCGCCATTCTCGGGGTGACGTTCCAGCAAATCCAGAAGTACGAGAAGGGCGTGAACCGTATCAGCGCCAGTCGTCTCAGGCAGGCGGCGAGCGTTTTCGACGTCGATATCGACTGGTTCTACGATGGCGGCCCGGCCGAGCAGGCTGCAAAAGGCTGGGCGGAAGGCGCAGCTCGGTCCGCTCGATATCCAGTTCCTGTCGACCACGGAAGGCTTCAAGCTCAATCGCGCCTTCACGCGCATTCGCGATCCGAAGGTTCGGCGCAAGATCATCGACCTCGTCGAATCGCTGACCCCGCCCGAGGACGTCGCTGAAGACGCTCACGTTGATGACGTTCGTTAAAACGAACGATAAGCGCTAAAACGGCTTGACGTATCGAACGCTCGCTGCCACAAGCGCCTCCGGCTCAGCGCGCGGCCTGAGCCCACGGCCTTTCCCCCACAAAGCTGGGATCTGAAGGAGATCGTCAGTATGGCTCGTCTGAATTACCAGTTCACCAGTGAATCCGTGTCTGAGGGGCACCCCGACAAGGTGTGCGACCGGATTTCGGACGAAGTCGTCGATCTCTTCTTCCGCGAGGGCGGCAAGGCGGGCGTCGACCCCTATCAGATCCGCGTCGCCTGCGAGACGCTCGCCACGACCAACCGGGTGATCATTGCGGGCGAAGTTCGCGGTCCCCGAATCCCCAACGAGCAGATCGTCGAGACCGCCCGTCAGGCGATCAAAGACATCGGCTACGAGCAGGAAGGGTTCCATTGGCGCCAGGCCCACGTCGAGGTGTTGCTTCACGCCCAGTCCGCCGATATCGCGCAGGGCGTCGACGCGGCCGGCAACAAGGATGAGGGCGCGGGCGACCAGGGCATCATGTTCGGCTACGCCTGCCGCGAGACGCCGGAGCTGATGCCGGCGCCGCTCTATTACGCCCACAAGATCCTGCGAGGAAATTTCCAAGGCCCGTCATTCGGGCGCCGAGAAGACGCTCGGCCCGGACGCCAAGAGCCAGGTGACGGTGCGCTATCAGAACGGCAAGCCGGTCGAGGCGACGCAGATCGTCGTCTCCCATCAGCACGTCGTCGAAGATTTGACCTCCGAGGACGTCGCGAGGCTCGTCCGTCCCTATGTGGAGGCGGCCCTCCCGGCCGGCTGGATCACCGCCAACACGGTGTGGCACATCAACCCGACCGGCAAGTTCTTCATCGGCGGACCCGACGGCGACTGCGGTCTTACCGGCCGCAAGATCATCGTCGACACCTACGGCGGCGCGGCGCCCGCACGGCGGCGGCGCGTTCTCCGGCAAGGATCCGACCAAGGTCGACCGTTCCGCTGCCTACGCCGCGCGCTATCTGGCCAAGAACGTCATCGCCGCCGATCTCGCCGACCGCTGCACGCTGCAGCTGTCCTACGCCATCGGCGTGGCGCGGCCGCTGTCGATCTACGCCGACCTGCACGGAACCGGCCGGATCGACGAGAGCAAGCTCGAAAAGGCGCTGATCGAGGTGATGAACCTCACCCCGCGCGGCATTCGCGAGCATCTGCAGCTGAACAGGCCGATCTTCGCCCGCACCTCCGCCTTCGGCCACTTCGGCCGCGCGCCGGACGCGGACGGCGGCTTCTCGTGGGAGCGGACCGACCTCGCCGACACCCTGCGCCGTCTCGCCTGAGGCCGACGTCGAACGCAAGCGACGCATGGCGGCGGGCGGCGAAGGCGCTCCGGAATCGCGACGGCGCCCGCTATACGGGCGCAGTCGCGGCAAGGCGCTGCGGGCGGGGCAGGAGCGGCTGATCGCCGAAAGTCTGCCCAAGCTGGAGATCGAGCCGGACGCCTTGACCCGGCCGATGGATCTCGGCTTCGAGCCGGACGCGTTCTGGCTGGAGATCGGCTTCGGCGCCGGCGAGCACCTGATCGATCAGGCGAAGGCGAACCCGGCGGTCGCCCTCATCGGCTGCGAGCCGTTTCTCAATGGCGTGGCGGCCGCGCTGGCCGCGATCGCGCGAGAACGGCGTGGGCAATGTCAGATTGCGTCACGGCGACGCAGAAGCGCTGGTGGAAGCCACGCCTGACGCGTTCTTTTCGCGGGTTTTCATTCTCTACCCCGACCCCTGGCCGAAGCGCCGGCACAACAAGCGGCGCATCGTGTCGGACGCGATGATCGAGGCGCTCGCCCGCATCGTGAAACCGGGCGGCGAGGTCCGCTTCGCCACCGACATCGACGACTATGCCGGCTGGACGCTGAGGCGCTTCCTCGCCTCGCCCTCTTTCCGCTGGACGCCCTTGAGCGCGTCCGATTGGCGCACCCCCTGGCCGGGATGGCGGTCCGACGCGCTATGAAGTCAAGGCGCACAAGGCGGGCAGGGCGTCAGTTTACCTGACTTTCGTTCGAGTGTGAACAGTTGTCCGAAAGCCTGATTCTCCCCGAGGGGAGAATCGCGCTAGGAGAGGCGACGCGTCGAAGGGAACGTCATGTCGGATAGCGTTGATCGTCGAACCGTCCTCAAGGGGGTCGCTGCGTCCGCGGCGGCGATGAGCCCGATCGCCGAGGCTCTGGGGGCCGAACCGGACAGCCTGCAGTTCGAGGCGCCGGTCCCGTTTTCCTACGATCTCTTCCGGAGCCAGGCGCGCGAACGCGCTCAGGCCCCCTACCAGCCGCCGCCCCGTCCGTCGCCCGAGGTCCTCGCGAAGATCAATTACGAGGAATGGGGGAAGATCAAGTATCGCGACGCCTTCGCCCTGTTCGCCGACGGGCCGGCGCCCTTCCCGATCACCTTCTTCCATCTCGGTCTGTTCTTCCAGAAGGCGGTCGGCATGCACGTGGTCGAGGGCGACCATTCGCGCAAGATCATCTACGAGCAGGCCTATTTCGACATGCCGGCCAATTCGCCGGCGCGCGACCTGCCGTCCGGCGCCGGGTTCGCGGGTCTGCGCATCCAGGAAGCGCGCAACGGGCCGCTCGACTGGCGTCACAACGACTGGGTCGCCTTCCTCGGCGCCGCCTATTTCCGCTCGATCGGCGAACTGCGGCAATACGGGCTTTCGGCGCGCGGCGTCGCGCTCGACGTCGCCGTCGCCGACCGGCCGGAGGAATTCCCGGACTTCACCCAGTTCTACATCGAACTCGGCCGCCGACGGCGACACGCTGACGCTCTACGCGCTGATGGAGGGCCCCTCGATCGTCGGGCGCCTATCGCTTCCTGATGACGCGGGGCAAGGGCGTCATCATGGACATCCAGTCCTCGCTTTTTGTCCGCGCTCAAGTCTCGCGCTTCGGCATCGCGCCGATCACCTCGATGTACTGGTTCTCCGAGACCAAGAAGGAGACCGCGATCGACTGGCGCCCCGAGGTGCACGATTCCGACGGGCTCGAAATGTGGTCGGGCAACGGCGAGCGGCTGTGGCGCGCGCTCAACAACCCGCCGCGGATCATGGTGTCGTCGTTCCTCGACGACAATCCGCGCGGGTTCGGCCTGATGCAGCGCGACCGGGTGTTCGACCACTACCTGGACGGCGTCAACTACGACCGCCGGCCGAGCCTGTGGTGCGAGCCGCAGCCCGGGCCGGACGGGCAGGGCTGGGGCAAGGGCTCGATCCAGCTCTGCGAGATCCCGACCGACGACGAGATCCACGACAATGTGGTGGCGATGTGGGTCCCGGCCCTGCCGGTGCCGGCCGGGTCGGAACTGCACCTCAACTACAAGCTCTACTGGCTCGCCGACTCGCCGGTTCCCTCGAAGCTCGGCCGGGTGGTCGCCACCCGCCTCGGGCGCGGCGGCCAGCCCGGCCAGCCGCGGCCGAAGGGGGTGCGCAAGTTCATGGTCGAGTTCCTGGGCGGCCCGCTCGAGACGCTGCCCTTCGGCGTCAAGCCGGAGCTGGCGGTCTCGGCCTCGCGCGGGAGTTTTGGCCCCTATCAGCTGATCGAGGCGGTGCCGGACGGCGTCGCCGGCCATTGGCGGGCGCAGTTCGACCTGATCGTCGACGGGACGCGACCCGGTCGAGATGCGCGCCTTCCTGAAGTCGGGCGACCAGCCGATGACCGAAACCTGGCTCTTCCAGTACCACCCGTTCT
>CAWANA010000022.1:0-52399 GCA_963783275.1 uncultured Alphaproteobacteria bacterium
GCTCGAGGACGAGGTCGACAACCATTGGGGTATGCTGTTCAAGGCCGCCGTGCTGTCGACGCTACTCAGCGTCGGCGCCGAGGCCGGCACCAGCCAGGACGAGAACAATCTCGTGCAGGCGATCCGCAGCGGCGCCTCGAACAGCATCAGCCAGACCGGCCAGCAGATCGTTCAGCGCCAGCTCAATATCCAGCCGACGCTCACCATCCGGCCGGGCTTCCCGGTCCGTGTCATCGTCACCCGCGATCTGGTGTTGACGCCCTACGGACACGGAGGGAATGCCATGACGAAGCTCAAGCTTGGGCCGCTGGCCGACGACAAGCCGGTCAAAATCAGCGTCGAATTGCCCGCTGCCGTGCATCGGGATCTTGTCGCTTATGCTCAAGTGCTCGGCCGGACGACTGGCCAAACGGCTCCCGACCCTTCGAAGCTCATCGTGCCGATGGTCGAGCGATTTATGGCGACCGACCGCGCCTTCGCCAAGGCGCGTCGC
The DNA here is from genome assembly GCA_963783275.1 of uncultured Alphaproteobacteria bacterium. Taxonomy (GTDB): domain Bacteria; phylum Pseudomonadota; class Alphaproteobacteria; order Rhizobiales; family Beijerinckiaceae; genus Roseiarcus. The sequence continues at coordinate 494 of CAWANA010000022.1, forward strand.
GATCGGAGCGCTCAGGTCGCTTTCGGTTCGGCCGAGAAATCGGGATAGTGTTCGCGTAACATCGCCAGGAACGACCCCAAGGCCGGGATTGCTGTTCGCGTCCCGCCAATACGCCATGAATTTGACTTGGGTTGGGCCGTCGTCGTCCCAGACCTCTCTATAGACTACGCCTTCGTGGCGGACCCCCGTCGCGCCCTCGAACATCAAGAGCGTGCCATAGTTCGCACTGACCAGGCTCAGCAGCCTGTCCAGTGACGAGTCCTGATGGACGATCTGCTGGGAGCCGACGGCATGACGAAGCTTCGCCGCGAGCAGCCCCTCCAATTCCGGCCCGGGGCCTTGCTGCGGGACGAGAAACTTTTCGTTTGCAAGATCCGCCCAACGAATCCTCGAATTCTGGCCAAGCGGATGATGCTGCGGGAAAGACACGATCACCCGTTCGCTCCAAAGCGGAAGCATCCGGCCGTCCCATGCTGTCGCTTGGCCGGTCATGATCGCGACATCGACGGCGTTGCCCGCGAGGGCACAAAGCAGCCGATCATGGCTCCCATCGACCGTGCGTACATCCACATCCGGAAAGCGCCGATGGTATTCGACCAGCGTCGCGTGCATGTTCCCGGCCGACGGGGAGGCATGAACGCCGATCGTTAACAAGCCGAGTTCGCCGCGGCTTCTGCTCCTGAGCCGCCGGAGTTCTGTGTCCACGTCATCGAGTATCCGCTTGGCGCTCGAGACGAACTCCAGCCCCACCGTGGTGAGGCGGGTGCCACCATTCGTCCTTTCGAACAACACCACACCAAGCTGGCGCTCGATCTCGTGCAGCCGGCGGCTCAGGGTCGATTGGCGTATGTTCAGAGCTTCCGCCGCCTGTCGCAGACTGCGGTGTTGTGACGTTACGACTGCCAAACGCAAATCACGAAGCTCTATATCCACGCCATTCACATCGTCGGCCTGCATACGCGCCGACGCCTCCTATAAACTCTGCCTCCCCGCCCTGGTCGCCTCCATCTGACGATATACGTTGCGTTTGGTTTCGATTTCCCCCGGCGCGTCAGGCCGGCAATGGATCCGTGCCGCGATCGAGCAAGGCCAGGTAGTCCGAATAGGCGTAAATCCGGCCGCGTTGCCGTCCCGTGGTCTCGCGCACGACATTGATCTTGGCGAGATTTTCCAGCGCCGTGCTGGCGGTCGGGAAGGAGACGGCGAGCTTCTCGGAGACAGTCTGGATGGTGACGATCGGGCTGGCTTGCATCAGTTCGTGGACCCGGAGCGCGGATGGAGCCGCGCGGCCGAGGCCGGCGATCTGCTGTCGGTGAGCGTCGAACATGGCGATCAGATCGCGCGCCGTCGCGGCGGCTTGTTCGGCGGTCTCCGCGACGCCGGTCAGGAAGAACTCCATCCAGGTCTCCCACGTCCCAGCCTGCCGGACCTCCTGCAGGAGCCGGTAATAGTCGTCGCGCCGGGATTTCAGGAACAGGCTGAGATAGAGGATCGGCTCGCGCAGCACCCCCGCCTCACACAGGATCAGCGTGATGAGCAGCCGGCCCAGGCGTCCGTTGCCGTCGAGAAAGGGATGGATCGTCTCGAACTGGACGTGGGCCAGGCCCGCCCGGATGAGCGGGGGCAGCGCCGCATCCTCGCTGTGCAGGAAGCGCTCCAGCGCATCGAGGCATTCGTCCAGCCGGTTCGGCGGCGGAGGCACGAACAGGGCGTTGCCGGGCCGGGTTCCGCCGATCCAGTTCTGCGAGCGGCGGAACTCGCCCGGTTGCTTCGCGGCGCCCCGCCCTGATTTGAGCAGGATGGCGTGCATTTCGCGGATCAGCCGGAGCGACAGGGGAAATCCGCCCCGCATCCGGGAGACGCCATGCTCGATCGCCGCGACGTAGTTCGAAACCTCGGTCACGTCGTCGAGTTCGACCGCCGGCGCCTCGTGATTTTCGAACAGCAGCAGGTCGGACAGCGAGGATTGCGTGCCCTCGATCTGCGAGGACAGGAGGGCTTCCTTGCGGACGTACATGTAGAGGAACAAAGGCGTCGAGGGCAGGATCGTCGTCACGCCGTCGAGGCGCCCGACCGCGGCGATGGCGCGTTCGTAGACGTGCATGAACCGGCCCAGTTCGAGCGGCGGCTTCGGCGGCAGCGGGGCAGGCACATAGGCGCGCACGCGCTCGCCTCCCGCGCTCGTTTCAACATAGGCCCCGAGCCTTTGGTTCTCTCCGTCCGTCACGCGCGATCCTTTAATTAGCTTCGCCGCTATTAAAGCATATCGCCATATATCTTAATAGCGGGTGGGGCTAATTCAAGGCTGCCGGCATGACGCGACATCCGCACGGGCGGCGATTGGGAGCACGACAGGGCGAGGATGTGGTTTGGCTCGACATCTTCGAGCCCTCGGCCAACCTAATCCGCGTTGCGCCACAAGGCGCAAATCTAGGGAGGTTGGCGCACCCGACACGATTCGAACGTGTGGCCTCCACCTTCGGAGGGTGGCGCTCTATCCAGCTGAGCTACGGGTGCATCTCAATTTCGCCTAGCCCGACCGACCTATGAGGGTCAACGGATTCGGCCTTCACAAACCAGTCCCACATCGCGGTCGACCGGGTGACTACGCCCCGCTATCCGCTGTTCCGCCCCCGTTCTCCGAAAACTGCTTACGCGGTGCTTACGCGAAAATTTCTCGGGGTTTGGCGGCGTTCGTAGGATCACTCAAGCTACTGTTTTCACAAACCTTTCTTCAGTTACCCAATCGCGAAACACCCTTGACATCAGCCTTCGGAGGGCAACGCTCTATCCAGCTGAGCTACGGGCGCATCGCAGACGGCGGATCGATCCGCCGGCGAAACCCTCCATAACCGAATTCGGCGGCGATGGGAATCCCCGCGCGGAGATTCCTTTCACGCCGCGAGCGGCGGCGCGACCGCCTCGACTCCGAAATATTGCAGGTAGCGCGCTTCGATCTCGCGAGAGCGGCATGACCACGAAAAGGTCGGTCGTGTCGAAGGCGCGGTCGACGACCGGAGATCGGACTGAAGGTCGCGCCCAGACGCCAGTATCCCTTGACCAGCGGCGGCAGAACCCGAAGCAGCGCGCGCGGATCGGCAGGCTCGGCGCCGATGCCCTCGGCGCCCGCTTCGAGCCGGTCCGCCCGCGGCGCGACGCGCCACGCGGGATCGCCGCCCCCGGCCGCAAGCGCGGCGATCGCGCCGGCGTGGGCCGCCGCATCGGCGCCCGGCAGACTGGCGCAGCCGATCATCGCGTCGATCCGGTGGCGACGCGCGTAGGTCCACAGGCCCCGCCACAGGAGTTCGAGCACATGCTTGCCGCGATGGGTCGGCGCGATGCAGGCCCGCCCGACCTCGAGAAAGCGCATGTCCGGACGCCGGGCGACCAGCGCCTCGACGTCGAATTCGCAGGCGCTGTAGAAGCCGAAATTCCGCTCGGCCACGTCCTGCCGCAAGCAGGCGATAGACGCCGACGATCCGGGGCGCGCCGTCGCGATAAGTTCGCGGTCTTGTCGACCACGATCAGGTGGTCGGCGACCCGGTCGAAGCGGCAGACGTCGCGTCGGATCAGTCTCGCGGTCGGATCGGGCGTGGCGCCCCCCTCCTCGAAGAACACGCGATAGCGCAGCTTCTGCGCCCGCCGCACCTCCTTCCTGGTCGTCGCGAGGCGCGCCTCGAGCGCGCCCGAGCGGGCGAGCGACGGATCGAGACCGGCAAGATCGCGGCGGCGCGAGAAGCGTTGCAGGAACGGCCGAATCGGCGCGCGGCCTCCTGATCTCGATGGCGAACGTCAGCGCCACTCGGGCTTCTCCGCAATTCTGCTTGAACCCTTACAGCAGAAACACTTTCGCCCGAAGCTATTATGACGCTCGCGACAAGGCGTCCGGCGGCGACTCCCCTGCGCCGCACAGGCGCAGGATCGTGACGGCGAGGTCCTCGAAGTCGAAGGGCTTAACCAGGAAGGCGTCGAAGCCGCCGGCTTCGCAGGCCCGGCGCTCGTCGGCGAGCCCGTTGGCGGTCAGCGCGACGATCGGCGTCGGCCGTGCGGCGGCGGCCGCCTCCAGCCTTCTGCAGCCGGCGCGTGGCCTCGAAGCCGTCGATGCCGGGCATTTTCAGGTCCATCAGGATCAGATCGAACGGCCGCGGCGCGTCGGGGCCGCCGGCGCCGCCTGGCGCACCGCCTCCTCCCCGCCGGTCGCCCGGACGGTCTCGAAGCCGAGACGGCGCAACGCCTTATCCGCAATGAGCGCGTTGATGTCGTTGTCCTCGGCGATCAGCGCCCGGCGCGAGGGCGGGCTCCGGTTTTCGACCGCGCCGGCGTCATGCGGCCCGGCGGGAAATTCAGCCGCAAGCCTTTCATAGAGCGATCGCGCCCTGACCGGCTTCACCAGCCAGCCGTCGAAGCCTTTGAGCGAGGTCTGGCCGAAGGCGCGGCGCTCGAACGGCGAAAACAGCACCAGGCTCTTGGGCGCCCCCGCCGCCCGCGCCGCCTGGGCGAGCGTATTGGTCGCCTCGGGACCGAGCGCGCAGTCGACGATGACGAGGTCCGGCCGGTCGGAACCGGACAGCGCCGCAAGCCCGGACTCGAGCCCCTCGGCGCGCGCGACCCTCGCCCCGGCTTCCTCGAGCCGCATGGCGATGGCCGGCGCCTCGAACGGCGAATTGGCGATGATCAGCGCGCGGGCGCCGGCGAGCGCGGCCGGCGGGGAAATCGAAACCGTGAGCCGGGTCCTCGCACGGCGACAAGGCGATGGTGAACGCGAAGACCGATCCGCTCGCGGAACTGTCCTCGAGCCGCAGCGCGCCGCCCATGAGCCCCACGAGCTGCCGGGAAATGGCCAGCCCGAGGCCGGCGCCCTCGAAACGCCGGGCGTGCGAGCCGTCGCCCTGCTCGAAGGGCGCGAAGATCGCCTCGCGCCGCTCGGGCGGGACGCCGGGGCCGGTGTCGGCGACGGCGAAGCGGAGCCCGTCGTCCGCGACGTCCGCTCGACCGAGACGCAGACCCCGCCATGCTCGGTGAATTTGATCGCGTTGCCCGCGAGGTTCAAAAGCACCTGCCTCAGGCGCATCGCGTCGGCGCGCACGAATCGCGGCGCCGCGGCGCTGACCGAGGCGGCGATCTCCAGGCCCTTGCTCTGCGCGCGCGGCGCCAGGAGCTCGACCACCCCCTCGACCAGCCGATGCAGGTCGACCGGCGCCACGGACAAGATCCAGCCGGCCGGCTTCCATTCGGGAAAGATCGAGGATCTGATCGATCAGCGCGATGAGGGCCGCGCCGGAGCTGCGGATCGCCTCGACATAACTCGCGTTCTCGGGGCTGAGCCCCGCCCGTCGCAACAGGTCCGCCATGCCGAGAATGCCGTTCAAGGGCGTGCGGATCTCATGGCCCATGGTCGCGAGGAAGCGCGATTTGGCGACGCTCGCCGCCTCGGCGCGGTCGCGCTCGGCGGCCGCCTCCTTGAGCCGCCAGACTTCGTCGCGGAGCGCCTCGTTCTCGGCGGCGGCTCGGCGCGACCGCTCCTCGGCGCGGCTGCGAGCGCCCCGCAAGCCCCGCGGCGAGCGCGGCCAGCAAGCCGAGGGCCGCGCCCGCCTGGATGCTGAGCGCCTGCGCCGCGATGACCGCGCCTGATGTCCATCAGGACCTCGCCGTTCCGGGACGCCGAGGTTAGCGCTCCGAGGTTGAGATTCTCTTGCCAGGTTGCGTGGGGCTGGAGACCGGAACGGCCATACCGTGCGCCGACGAGAAGGTTATGAGTGCTTATGGCTCTTTTTTCTTACATTTAAATTGTTTATGGGAAAACTTTAAAGCGCTCTTCGAGCATGGCGGCGCTAGAGTTCGGCTCTCGGCCGACCCCGTGCGTCCGCCGCATCCGCCGCGTCCCCTCCTCAATCAGTTGCGCTCATTTGGACGGTGGAATGTAACTGCCGGGTTGTTTTCCCCGATTTCTCTGCTACAGTCTCGCGACTCGCGTCCCTCAGGCCGCGGCGGCGGTGCGGTCGGGCGCGCCGCGGTAGGACAGGGCTTCGGCGAGATGGGCGCGGCGGACCGGGCCGCCGCCGTCGAGATCGGCGAGCGTGCGGGCGAGCTTGAGGACGCGGTGATAGCCGCGGGCGGAAAGCCGCAGCCGCTCGGCGGCGTCGCGCAGAAGGCGCAGGCCCGACTCGTCGGCGTCCGCGACGGCCTCGACGAGGTTCGGCGGCGCGGCGGCGTTGCAGCTGACCCCTTCGAGGCCGAGCTCGGCGTAGCGGGCGAGCTGGATGGCGCGCGCCGCGACCACCCGGGCCGCGACCTCCGCCGAGCCCTCGCGCGGCGCCGGCGTCATCAGGTCGGCGGCGGAGACGGACGGCATGTCGATGACGAGATCGAACCGGTCGATCAGCGGCCCCGACAGCCGGCCGAGATACTGCGCGACGCAGCGCTCGTTGGGCGCGCGCTTGCAGGCGTAGCCCGGCTCGTTGGCCGAGCCGCAGCGGCACGGGTTCATCGCGGCGATGAGCTGAAAGCGCGCCGGATAGACGACGCGGTGGTTGGCGCGCGCAATGGCGACCTCGCCGGTCTCGATCGGCTGGCGCAGACTGTCGAGAACCTGCGGCTGGAACTCGGGCAGTTCGTCCAGAAACAGGACGCCGTTATGGGCGAGCGAGATCTCGCCGGGCTTGGCGTGGACGCCGCCGCCGACCAGCGCCGGCATCGAGGCCGAATGATGGGGCGCCCGGAACGGCCGGCGGTCGGTCAGCGCGCCGCCGGCGAGCGTCCCCGCGATCGAGTGGATCATCGACACTTCGAGGAGTTCGCGCGGGGTCAGCGGCGGCAGGATCGAGGGCAGGCGCTGCGCGAGCATCGACTTGCCCGCGCCCGGCGCGCCGCTCATGAGCAGGTTGTGGCCGCCGGCGGCGGCGACTTCGAGCGCGCGCTTGGCGCTCTCCTGGCCCTTGATGTCGCGCAGGTCCGGCTGCGGCCCGGCGAGCGCGCGCACCGCCGGCTCAGGGCGCGACAGCACCTGCGCGCCCTTGAAGTGGTTGGCGAGCTGGATCAGCGAGCGCGGCGCGAGGATGTCGAGGTCGGCCGAGGCCCAGGCCGCCTCCGGCCCGCAGGACGCCGGGCAGATGAGGCCCTTGCCGACGGCGTTGGCGGCGATCGCCGCCGGCAGCACGCCGGCGACGGCGCTGATCGCCCCGTCGAGCGCCAGTTCGCCGATGACGCAATAGCCTTCGAGCGCATCCATCGGGATGGCGCCGATCGCCGCCATCACGCCGAGCGCGATCGGCAGGTCGTAATGGCTGCCCTCCTTGGGCATGTCGGCCGGCGCGAGATTGACGGTGATGCGCTTGGCGGGAAGCGCGAGGCCGGAGGCGATCAGCGCCGAGCGCACCCGCTCCTGCAATTCGCGCACCGCCTTGTCGCCGAGGCCGACGATGTTGAAGACGACGTTGCCGGAGAGCGACATGGACCTGAACGTCGACCGGCCGGGCCTCGACCCCCTCGAACGCCACCGTCGAAACCCGCGCCACCATCTCCCGCCCCCGGGCTGTCCTGCGTGAGGAACATTTGCAGAACAATTGGCCGAGCGCAAGCCCAAAGTTTACGCGGGCAATACAATTGGGCGTATGAAGCCGTCAGGTGGGCTTCATCGAAGCGGTCCCGAAAGTCGGATCGTCGCGGTACGGCGCGAGGCAGCGGTCCTCGCGGGCGCGGTCGCCGTCGGTCATGGCGTAAGGGCGCGGCCGGTTGCGCGTCGGCTGAACGGCATCAGCGACACGCCGAACGGCTGCCCGCGAATCTCGACCGCGCGCTGCACCATCAGGCATTGCAGCACGTTCTGCACCCGCCACACGTGCCCGAGCATGATGCGGCCGGGGTCCGGCTCGGCGACGACCGCGGGCCAGCGCGCCGCCGTTGGCGTCGCGCACGCCAATCTGCGCCTCGATGCTCTGCTTGAGCTTCGTCTGGCAGGTGTAGATGACCTCGAGCACCGCCCGCACCGGCAGCGGATCGGTCGCATTCGGCCGGAGTCCGTCGAGCGCATAGCGCGTGCAGTCGACGGCGCGCGCTTTCGCGGCGGCTGCGAGGTCATCGAGGCCGAACTGGGAATTGACCACGATCTCCAGCGTCGAGGCGAGGCTCTGGTGCTGTTGCTCCCAGGCCGCGTCGGCGGCGTCGAACCGTTTGATCGCCGCCTCAAGCTTGTCGCCCTCGACCCGGTTCTTGATCGCGTCGTCGAGGCCGTAGGTGGACAGGAATTTCTCGTCGACGATCTTGTTGAGGCCGTCGAGCGCCGACATCGCGGCGGCGGAGTCCTTGTCGATCTTGTCGGCGCGTTTCTGATAGGTCCAGTTGCGCTGCTGGAAATAGGCGCTGATCGCCGTGCCGAGGACGCCGGTCGCCAGCACGAGTCCGCCGATCGAGCCGAGGATTTGCCGCGTCCACGTATGGATCGACCGCGCGCCGCCGCTGTCCTTCGTCCCGCCCTGATCGCCCTCGGGCTCCGCCATGCCATCGTCTCCGGATCGCTGCCGTCTTCCGGACAGGGTTTGCACGAAATGGCGGCGGGATTCAAACGATCGTCGCGTGGGCCGGACGGGCGGCGGGACGCCCCTGCCCGTCGAAAGGCAGGCGGCGCCCCTGTTGGGCGGCGGGACGCTGCTCCTCCTCACGCGCCCGGCTGCGACAGGAGATAGGACAGGAGCGAGCGCAGCTCGGCCGGGCGGACGGGCTTGCGCAGGAGCGTCATCTCGGCCTCCTCGGCTTCGCGCGCGGCGGTGTCGGAATGGTCGGCGGTGACCAGCATCGCCGGCGTCGACGCGCCGACCGCGCGCCGCACCTTCATCACCGCCGCCGCGCCGCGCTCGAAATGATCGAGATGCAGATCCGCGATGATCGCGTGCGGCGCCCTCTTCGCCGCGATTTCCGCCGCTTCGTCGCCCGAAGGCGCGATCGCCACCTCGCAGCCCCAGCGCGTGAGCAGGGCCGACATGGCGGCGAGCACCGAAGCGTCGTTCTCGATCACCAGCACGCGGGCGTCGCTGAGCGGCCCGCGCGCCGCGATCGGACGCTCGGCCTGATGCGCCACGGGCTCGGCGCTCGCGGCTCCGCGAGCGGGAGCGAGACCGAGAACATCGATCCCCTGCCCACCGTCGAGCGCAGGCCGATCGGATGATCGAGCGCCAGCGCCAGGCGGCGCACGATGGCGAGGCCGAGCCCAAAACCCTGCCCGCCTTGCTCGCCCGCTTCGCCCCGCTGGAATTCCTGGAAAATCGCGTCGCGCCGCTCCTCGGGGATTCCCGGCCCCGTGTCCCAGACCTCGACCGTCCAGCGCCCGTCGCGCGCGCGGCCGCCGATCAGCACGCCGCCGCGACGGGTGTAGCGCAGGCCGTTGGCGATCAGGTTCTGCATGACCCTTCTCAGCAGCAGCGGATCGGACGTCACCCAGCGCCCCGCGCTGAAATGCCTGAGCTTCAGCCCGCGCTTCGCGGCGCTTTGCGCCTGCTCCTTGACCAGCGAGCCGATCAGACCGTCGATCGGAAAGGCGCGGAGATCGGGCGTCATCACGCCGGCGTCGAGCTTGGAAAGGTCGAGCAGCGTGCGCAGCAGCTCCTCGAGGGTCGCGAGACTGCGGTCCGCCTGATCGATCAGCCCGGCCTGTTCGCGCCCCATGTCGAAACTGTCGAGCGTCGAAAGCGCGAGCCGGGCGGCGTTCAGCGGCTGCAACAGGTCGTGGCTGATCGAGGTCAGCACGGAGGACTTGAGGAGGTTCGCGGCCTCCGCCTGCTCCTTGGCGCGCAGCAGGTCTTCGTTGGCGCGCTCGACCGAGCGCAGCGCCTGCTGCACCTCGGCCGTGCGGCGGCGGACCTGATTGTCGAGCGCGATCGCCGTCTCGAACAGCGCATAGGCGCTCGGCTGCTGGTCGTAGGACCGCTCGACCCGCGAGATCAGCTTCATGTTGATCTTCTTGAGCTTGGCGATCTCGCGCCTGAGCTCCTCGACCTCGTCCCGCACGTCCGTCACGGCGCCGCCGTCCGCCTCCGGCCGATCGCGACGCCGGTGAAGGTCTGGTTCACGTGCATCGAGGTGTACTGCTCGCCGTAGGTGTTGAAGCCGACCACGCGCTTCATGCGGTAGAGCTTCGACATCGGCTGGGCCATCTGCTCGCGCTCGGCGGCGAGGCGCCTCAGCACGCACTCGAAGCCGAGATAGAGATCGACCTCGCCGAGCTCCTCCTCGATGCCGCCGAACAGCGTGGCGAGGCTCTCCATCGGGTCGCGCCGCCTCGCGGCGGTGAACACCAGCCCCTCGTCGATCGCGCAGAAGAAGCTCAGCGACCCGTCCGGATTGACCCGCTGGATCGAGCGGACGAAATGCTCGCCCCCGACGCTCACCAGCACCGGATGCGCGGCGAAGGAGAACGCGTCGAGCGTGCCCGTCGACGATGCCGCAGACGCGCGCGTATTCCTCGGCCGCCGGCTCGGCGTTCAGCTCCTTGACGATCCGGTTTTCGATGTCGGCCTCGGTGACGACCATCTTGATCGCGGTCGGCTCGTAATTGTCGGAGCGGAAGGTCTTGAACGGCAGGTCGGTCGCCACCAGCGCCAGCACCGCCGCGTCGGTATGGGCCTTGCCGCCGTGGATGACGAAGGTGCGCTCGAACCTGAGCCCGTCGCCGGCCGAGCCGCCGACGATCGGGATCTCATCGAGCGCCATCTGCAGGGCGGTGACGACCGCCTCCTCGCGCCGGCAAAGGCCATCGACCAGGAGGATGCCGAATACGCCCTGGGCCGCGAAGCCCGGCCGCGCGGCGGCGAGGTCGGCGCGCAACCGCTTGGTCAGCTCGCGCCCCGCCTCGACCTGGAAATTGGCGAGATCGAGGATCGGCCGGGCCATGAAGACGAAGTGCCGCTTCAAGAAGCCGATCGCCACGACCGCGCCCTCGGTCCAGCCCTCGGGCGTGATCTCGCCGGCGGTGGTGCAGCCGATGACCGGCGTCGCGCCGAAACGCCGGGCGATCTCGGAGGCGAAGGTCGCCGACGTCATAGTCGGGCGAGACGAACACGATGAGGCCCGAGAGGTCGTGCGGCGCGAGCTGACGGGCGATTTCGGCGGCCGCCGCGGCCGCGCCCGCGCTCCACGCCGCCGCGACGACGACTCCGCGATCCCCCTCCTCGATGAGGCCCAACGACGCTTCCTCCGCTCGCGCTGCGATATTTAGCCGAAGGATACGCCTATATCACAGAAGCCCGGATGCGCCACGGCCAGGGGTCGTCTGCCCAGGTCGGGCGCTGTCAAAGAACCTTGACGCTTGCGGCGGCGCTGTCAACAAGCTTTGACGCTTCCGGGGACGTCTCTTAGAATGGGCGCCGGAACGCGGAATGCGTGGAGCAAGTCAGGGGGGACGTCGTGAAGGTCATCGAGTTTCTGCAATCGAACCCGCAGGCGCTCGCCTGGTGCGAGCCAGGGGATGAGATCCCCGAGGTCACGGAGCGGCTCAGCGCGCTCAACATCGGCGCCATGCCGGTTTGTGGGGAAGGCGGCGTCCCGCTGATCGGAATCCTCTCCGAGCGCGACATCGTGCGCGGCTTCGCCCGCACCGGAGCGGGGCTTGCCGACCTTCAGGTCGGAGACCTGATGACCCGGGTCGTCATGACCTGCGGCGCCGACGACAGCATGGCCGAGGCCGAGAGCCGCATGATCAGGCAGAGAATCCGCCACCTGCCCGTGGTCAACCGCGGCAGGCTTCTCGGCATGTTGTCAATCCGAGACGTGACCACGTGGCGGTTGCAGGAAACGCGCAAGGAGGCCGACGTGCTGCGCGAAGCCGTCATTGCCGCGCGCCGTTGACCCGCTGTCCGGGCGTACCCGACGGAGGGCGGACGGCCGCGCGTCAGGGCGAAAAGGCCTGATCGCTGAACGGCGAGGCGGTCGGCGTCTGGACCTTGATGAAGCCGACATGGAACAATTCGTGGCAGGCGTTGCAGGCGGAGGTCAGCTGCCGGAAGCCCGCGATGAACCGCGCGGCGTCGTGAGCGGAAATTGCCTGAGCCAGCGCTTCGAACGCCGGATCGGATTTTTGCTTCACCGACTCGGCAAAAGCCTCGGCGTCCGCGCCCGCGTAGCGATCGGCGAGCACGAAGCTCGTCTTCATCTTGTCGAGTTCGTACTGCGCCAGAGGCCAGTTCTCGAGACTGCCGGCGAACCACAGCTTGAAGTGGCGGAGCTGGGTTTCGGTCATGAAGTCGCTGACCTGAGGCGCATAGGCCGGCGGGGCGGGCTTGGCTTCGTCGGCTTGCGCGGCGCCGGCGCCCGCTCCCAGGCAGGCTGTGAGAACCGTGAAGCCAAGGAGTGCGCGATTCATGCCTGCCCCCGATGAGATCCCGTCGCCTCAAGCGTACGTAGGGGGAGACTAGAGCCGGACCGCCCGGCGGTTCAACATCTTTCGTGTGCGTCATGCGCGGCGGCCCCTGCGCGCGGCGCCGGATATGGAAAGGCTGCTCCGACCGTGAACATCGTCTGGCTTCGCGACGACTTCCGCCTCGACGACCAGCCGGCGGCCGCCGCCGCGGCGGACGGTCCGGCGCTCTATCGTCTATGTCCACGACCCGCGTCCCGAGAACGGAAGGCCGCCGGGCGGGGCGGCGAAGTGGCGGCTCGCCCAGTCGCTGGCGCGTTTCGAGCGCGGCCTCGCCGGGCGCGGCGCGCGGCTCGACATCGTCGAGGGCGAGGCGGACCGGGTCATCCTGCGCCTCGCCGCGGCGGCGAACGCCCGGCGCGTCACTCTGGAACCGCCGCTACGAAGGCGCAAGCGTCGCGCTCGACGCCGGCGTCAAGGCGGCGCTGAAGGCGCGCGGCGTCGAGGCGGTCAGCCACAACGGGCGGCTGATGCGCGAGCCCTGGGAGCTGGCGAAGGCCGACGGCAAGCCCTCCGGGACTTTCTCGGCCTTCTGGCGCCGCCATCGCGGTCTTGGCCCCCTGCCCGCGCCTCTCCCCGCCCCCGCGCGGCTTGAAACCGCGCCCGCGCCCTGGCCGGAGGAAGCGCCGGCTCGAACGACCATCGCCGCGCTCCGCCTCACCCCGACCGCGCCCGACTGGTCGGGCGAACTGGCGCTCGGCGAGACGCCCGGCGAGGACGGGCGCAGGCGCGGCCCTTCGCCGCTTCGTCGACGAACGCCCTGCCCGACTACGCCGACCAGCGCGATCGTCTCGATTCCGACGCGACCTCGCGCCTCTCGGCGCATTTGCGCTTCGGCGAGCTGTCGGCGCGCCGGGCGGCGTGCGCCGATCGAGGCCGCGGCCGCCGCTGACCCGCGTCTTGCGGGCGCGGGCCGAGAAATTTCTCTCGGAGCTCGGCTGGCGCGAGTTCTCCTACGCCCTTCTCGCCGCCCATCCGGATCTTGCGAACGCGTCCGCTCAAGGCCGATTTCGAGCGCTTTCCCTTCCGCGACGACGAGTCGGCGTTCCGCGCCTGGGCGCGGGGCGAGACCGGCTATCCGGTCGTCGACGCCGGCATGCGCCAGCTCTGGCGCACCGGCTACATGCACAACCGCGTGCGGATGATCGCGGCGTCGTTCCTGGTCAAGCACCTCCTGATCGACTGGCGGCGCGGCGAGGAATGGTTCTGGGACACGCTCTGCGACGCGGACCCGGCCAACAACCCGGCGAGCTGGCAATGGGTCGCGGGCTCCGGCGCGGACGCCGCGCCCTATTTCCGGATCTTCAATCCGGTGCTGCAGGGCGAGAAGTTCGATCCGGACGGCGCCTACGTCCGCCGCTGGGTCCCCGAACTCGCGCGGCTGCGATGCCCCGCATATCCATGCGCCATGGCGCGCGCCGGCGGCCGCGCTCGTCCGGCGCCGGCGTCGTGCTGGGCAAGACCTATCCGAAGCCGATCGTCGATCACGACGCCGCCCGCGCCCGGGCGCTGGCGGCGTTTGCCGAGGCGCGGCAAACGGCGTAGCGGCCCCTGCGGCCTCAAGTCCCAACTGAACGACGACCCGTTCACGGCGCGGGCGAAAATCGCACTGCGCCGTCGCGATCAGCCTCGACTGCTTTACGTTATCTCCGCCGTCCGCTGCGCCATTGGGGGGCCGATCCTCGGCAACGTTTCCGCGCGCGCTTGTCACTGCGCCCTCTGCGCCGCCCAGCGGATGGCGTAGGGTTCGGAGAACAGACGCGACTTCAGCTTCGCCGCCGCCTCGGGCGCGGCGCCGAGCAGCGTGTCGACCGCCGACGAATTCGGGATCGCGCACCCAGGGACGGCGGGCGAGCTCGCGGTCGTTGAGCCAGTACTCGCTCCACCCGCCGGTCGTCTCGATCGCTTCGCGCGCAAAATCCTCGCCGTATTCGAGGCCGCCCTCGACGACCACGTCGATGTAGGACTGGAGCAACGGATATTGCGCGTCCGGCTGAGGCAGGCCGACGCCGGCCCGCCCGTCCGGCCCGACCGGGACATAGACCCAGATCGTCCCGGTTTCCGGCAGCCGCTGCCAGGAGACCGCCTCGATGTCGTCCCGCGGCACTTCCACACGCGCATAGCCCTGCTCGCGGGCGTCGTACTTGGCCATGTCGTCGCCCGCGACCGCATAGAGCACGCCATTGATCGTCGAGGCCGTCTCGCCGGAGCCGGCCTTGCCGAGGCCAAGCGCGGTGAATCCCGAGGGGGAGCGGTCGTTCCAGGTTCGGAAATAGCCGAACGCGGCCGAGACGCGCACCGGGATCGCCGGCACGGCTGCGCCGACGGTTGAACTGCGCGAGGCTGCATTGATCAGCGAGCCGTAACCGAAAATGAAATTGGTCGGCTGGTTCGGCAGCTTCGCGCCCCACCAGTCCCCGGCGTTTGCGGGCGCCAGGACGAGAACGAGCGCTACAATCGCAAGGAGACGTTTTGCCAAGGCCTGCCCTTCCCCCTGACCGAACCGGTCGGCCCCCGCCGCTCGACGGCGGGCGATCGGAAGCCTGGAGCGGGATGATATTCGGTGCAGTCGCCGACCGCAAAGGCGCGGAACGCGCATTTCGGAAGTGCGCACATGAAGGCGGCCGCGCGGTGGACCGCCTTCCTTTGCGCGATAGCGCTCATTTATCCAAAGAATTACGCGAAATACCAGATGGGGTATTAATCGTCGCCATGCCCCAATTCTTGCAAGTTATTTAAGTGTGATCGCGGTCACACTACGGCATTCGACTTTGTGCTTAATACCTTGGGGGCAGTGGGCGTCGAACGAAGGAGGCTCTTATGAGCCGCGTTCAAGCACTCGCGAGTGGCTTTGCCCCTAAGAATGACAGAGCCTCAACGACCGCGGCGCTGATTGGCGCAGTGGTTTCGGCCGCGCTGGCCATTGTCGTTCTCGGCTCCGCGCTTTGGGTCGGCGCGCAGCCGCCCGAGCAAACTCTATCCATCGCGTCGATCGATGGCCCGTAAGGCAGCGGGATCCTCCGCCGCTGAGTCGGCGCGCTGGCGGAAGGCCGGACTGATGCTGGGCTTGTCACCCAGTCGAGCAGGATGCAGCCGGGAAGGATGGCTGCGAGAAACACGAAGCCCGCGAAATGAGGATTTGGCGAGACGTGGAGCGCGAAGAGGACGGCGCGCGTCGCGTTGAGGAGCGGGATGTGGACGGCGTAGAGCGCGTAGGGCGCCAAGCCAAGCGCGGAGAGGAGCGGCGCCGTCGTCCTCCCGGCCTTCGCCGAGACGGCGAAGGGCACGGCGCTCCACGCGATGACCCGGCCGCCGATGAAGGCACACCCTTCGCGTCGGGCGCGGCGGCGATAGCGAGGACGGCCGCAGCGATGCCCGCGAGATAACCCGGATAGAGGCGGATCGTTCGCGCTCGCAATCCGTAACGTCCGCAACGTCAACTCCCCCCGTCCGTTGTCCGGATCGGAAAGACAGGCGTCGAGGTCGCCCCCTCACCGAGGGCGCCGGACAACAGGAAACATTTTCTTTCCAAACGAATGGCGGCGCTTTATATTGTATTTTTTCCGAAATATGGCGCGTCGCATGTCTCCCTCCGTTAAGACCGCCTCGCCAGCCTCCATCCAGAATCCTTCAGCGGACCGGCGCGCCTCGCGGCTCACAAAATTCAAGCAGGAGCAGTTGATTATCGGCGCCCTCGATCGACGAGTTTCCGTCGCGGGGATCGCGGCGCACGTGGGGCTTGCGCTCCGGTTGGGGGGGCCGACCGTATCGGCAGGCGCCGGGAGGAAGGACGCTTCGGCGCCTGCGCAAGCGACAATCGCCTGTAACTGCCAAGCCGGGGTGAGTCCGAAAAGTCACACTGAAGAGAGGATCGATTGGGGCGGTGCGTTTTTTTCGAGACAGGGGGGCGGACTTCTGACTCAAGGGTGGAATGGTTCTTCCGCCCGAAGTCGTGGAGTTGATCGATTCGCTCAGACGCGAGATCGAAGCGCTTCGGGCCGAGAACGCCGAGCTTCGGCGACGTCTGGATCTGGACAGCTCCAACAGCTCCAAGCCGCCGTCGAGCGACGGGCTGAAGAAGAAGCCTCGCATATTGAAGAGCCTGCGCACGCGCAGCGGCAAGCCGAGCGGCGGCCAGAAGGGCCATCGCGGCGACACGCTGCGCCAGGTCGCCGAACCCGACGCGATCGTGGAGCACGCGGCCGAGGTGTGCGAGCATTGCCGGGGGCCGCTTCTGGCGGATTCGAAGGTCGGCGCGGAGAGGCGCCAGGTCTTCGATCTTCCGGAGAAGCCGCTGATCGTGACCGAGCACCGCGCGGCGATCCACGACTGCCCGGCCTGCCGCCGGCGCACCCGCGCCGACTTTCCCGAGGGCGTCGTTTCGCCGGCCCAGTACGGCGAGCGCGTCAAGGCGGCGGCCGTCTATCTCAACGCCCAGCAGCTCGTGCCCGAAGAGCGAACCGCGCAGATCTTGCAGGACCTGTTCGGGGCGGCGGCGGCGTGCGGGGCGAGCGTGGCCGGCTGGGTTCGCCGCAAGGCCGAGGCGCTGGAGCCGGTCTATCGCGGCATCGGCGCATGCGTCGCGGCGGCGCCGGTGCGCTGCCTCGACGAGACGGGCTTTCGCATCGCCGGCACGACCCGCTGGCTGCACACCGCCTCGACGATGACCCACACCTTCTATCGCGCCGGCGAGCCCCGCTCGGCCGTGCCCGAGTTGGAGGGCGGCGTCGTGGTCCACGACCATTGGCGCGCCTATTACGCCCTCGAAAACGTCGATCACGCCTTCTGCAACGCCCATCTCCTGCGCGAGCTTCAGGCGGTCTGCGAACTCGACAAGGAGCCCTGGGCCGAGGCCCTGCGCACGACGCTTCTGGACGCCAACGAGGCTGTCGGAACGGCCAAGGCGCAGGGCGCCGCGGCGCTCCCGCCCGAATCGATCAAGGCGTTCGAAGAGCGATATTGGGCGGCCGTCCGGGAAGGCCTCGCCCTTCACAGGAGCTTGCCGGCCTTCGATCCGTCGATGAACCCGAAAAAGCGCAAGAAGCAGCGGCCCGCTCACAATCTCCTCATCCGGTTCAAGACCTTCAAGGAGGCGACCCTCCGGTTCCTCACCGACTTCGCCGTTCCCTTCACCAACAACCTCGCCGAACAGGATTTGAGGATGATGAAGGTGAAGATCAAAATCTCCGGCGGCTTCCGAACCCCGCAAGGCGCCGCCGACTTCGCAAGCCTGCGCTCCGTGATCTCGTCGGCCCGAAAGCAGGGCTTCAACATCCTCAAGGCCCTGACCCTCGCCCCCGAACGACTGGCCGTCGAACTGAAGCTCTGAGCCTCCCTTCACTTCAGACCGATCCCAGAAAAATGCCTCCCCCGAACCACAAGAAAGGGTCGCCGGGCAGGCGGCTTGGCAGTTACCAATCGCCCGGAAAAACCGGCGCAAGATGCTGAAAAGGTTGAATCCGCGCCCGGAATTGCCACGACGCCCAGAGGTGCGCGCCCAATTTACTTAAGCGCGCGAACCGGAAACTAGCTGTCTTCGAAAGCACCCGCGGAGCGCCGCGCCCAGCTACCGCGCGGCCTCGGCCACGTCGACCACCCGGAGCTGCGCTTTCTCCCGTCCGCCGTAACGGTTGACCGCGAGCGTGCCGGCGATGTGGACGGGCGCGCCGCGCAGGCGGGTCAGCGCCTCGCCGAGCTTCTTGCCGACGGAGCGAAAGGCGATGGCGTCGAGGGCCGAGCCGTCCGTGGCGACCGCCCGAACCCGCAGATGGTCGTAGCCGACCGCCATGACGTCGGCGAGGCGGTGGCGCGGCAGGACGAACAGCGGCTCGGGATTGCCGCTGCCGTACGGGCCCGCCGCCTCGAGCCGCCTGATCAGCTCCGGCGTCGCGGCCGCGGCGGTCAGCGCGGCGTCCACGTTGAGGCTCGCGGCCGCCCGCGCCGCGGCGACCGGCGCCGGCGAGGCGGTCCTCGAGAAAGGCGCGCAGGTCGCCGAGCCGGCCCCTGCTCCAGCGTCACGCCGGCCGCCATCGCGTGGCCGCCGCCCTTGACGAGGAGTCCCGTCTCGACCGCCGCCCGGACGACGCGGCCGAGGTCGACGCCGGCGATCGAGCGGCCCGATCCGACGGCGTGGCCGCCGGCGAAGGTCGAGCGCGAAGGCCGGACGGTCGAAGCGCTCCTTGAGCCGCGCCGCGATCAGGCCGACGACGCCCGGCGGCCAGGCTTCGCCCGCGACGACCACGAGTCGCGCCCCGCTCCTCGAGGCCGAGCGCCAGCAGGGCCTCGGCTTCGGCTTCCGCTACGCGCAGCGATCTCGATCTCCCGCCGGGCCCGGTTCAGGCGGTCGAGCTCCGCGGCGATGGCGCGCGCCTCGAGTTCGTCGCGGGTGACAAGCAGCCGGGCCCCCGAGGCCGCGTCGCCGATCCGTCCGCCGGCGTTGATCCGGGGCCCGATCAGAAAGCCCAGATGATAGGGCTGCGGCGGCCCGTCGGCGCCCGCGACGTCGAACAGCGCGGCCAGACCCGGCCGGCGGCGCTGGCGCATCACCATGAGCCCCTTGACCACGAAGGCGCGGTTCAAGCCCGATGAGCGGCACGACGTCGGCGACGGTCGCGAGCGCGACGAGGTCGAGCCCGGCCAGGAGGTCGGGCGGCTCGCGGCCGTTCCAGAAGCCGGCGACGCGAAGGGCCCGGTTGAGGGCGACGAGCGCCAGAAAGCTGACGCCGGCGGCCGAGAGGTAGCCGAGGCCCGAGAGGTCGTCCTCGCGGTTGGGATCGACCACCGCCACCGCCGCCGGCAGCTTCTCCGGCGCCTGGTGGTGGTCGAATACGACGACGTCGAGGCCGAGCTTTCTCGCTTCCGCAAACGGCCCGTGGCTCACCGCGCCGCAGTCGACGGTGACGACGAGGCTCGCCCGTTGGGCGGCAAAAGCGGCCATCGCCTCGACGTTGGGGCCGTACCCCTCGGAGACGCGATCGGGAATGTGCACGATCGTCTCACAGCCGCAGGCCTCCAGGTATTCGCTGACGAGCGCCGCGCTGCAGGCGCCGTCGACGTCGTAGTCGCCGAAGATCGCGACCCGCTCGCTTCTCAGGACCGCCGCCTTCAGCCGCCCGGTCGCGGCCTCCATGTCTCGCAGAACGAAGGGGTCGGGCATCAGGTCGCGCAGGGTCGGGTCGAGATAGCGGTCGACCGCTTCCGGGGCGACGCCGCGCCCCGCGAGCACCCGGGCAATGAGTTCCTCCTGGCCGCCGACCTGAGCGATCGCCAGCGCGCGCATCTCCCCTGCCCCGTCGAGCCGCGCCCGCCACGGCCGCCCGAGCGCCGAGGACCCGACGTCGAGGAAATAATTTTGGGAAAGCGCGATGGGGATCTAGTCCTCTCGAAGGCGATTCGTTTCGAAGGCGCAATGGTAGACGCCGCGGGCGCGAGCGAAAGAGCTTTGGGGTCGGGGACCGAAGTCGCGCACAGGAACTTTGCGTTTGGCCGGGCTCTAATCGACGAGCCGCCGCGCCGTCGCGCCGAAGAAGACGACGCCGGAGAGCGCGGTGATCCAGAAGCTCGTCGGCCAGTCGGTGTAATAGGCGAGCGTCAGTCCTCCCCAGGCTTCGGCGAGCGCCAGCGTCGCCGACAGCGCAATCGCGAGCGGCAGGCGGCGGGTGAGGTTCATCGCGGCCGCGGCGGGGCCGACCATCAGGGTGAACACCAGCAACACCCCGACGATCTGGGCGCATTCGGCCACCGCCACCGCGACAATGGCGAGAAAGGCCGACGCAACGAAGCGCAGCGGCACCCCGCGTGCTTCCGCCAGCTCCGGCTGGATCGAGGCGAACACCAGCGGCCGCCCGATCGCGGCCAACGCGGCCAGACTCAAGGCCGCCAGCGCGACGAGGGTCATGAGCGCCGACGAAATCCACGCCGAGCACGTTGCCGAACAGCAGAGCCGCCGCCTGCGTCGCCGCAGCTGTGTAGAAGTGCAGGAACAGGAGCCCCAAGCCCAGCGCCAGCGACAGCATCATGCCGATCGCGACATCGCGCTCGGCGAGTTTTTCGCCGAAAAGCCCCATGCCGATCCCCGCGACCAGCGTGAAACCGACGAGCCCCGCGAGCGGCGACAGGCCGAAGAGCAGCGCGCCGGTCGCGCCGGTGAAGCCGACGTGCGAGAGCGCGTGGCCGGCGAAGGTCTGGCCGCGCAGGACCAGGAAGAACCCGACCGTCCCGGCGAGCACGGCCGCGACGCCGGAGGCGGCGAAGGCGGTGCGCATGAAGTCGTATTCAAGCATGGTCGTGGTCCGGCGCGTGCGCATGGTCGTGGCGGTGGGCCTCGCGCTCGACCTCGACGTCGCCCGCCATGACGAAATAGCGGTCCCTGACTCGCACGACCTCGATGTCCGCTCCGTAAAGCCGCGACAGCACCGGGCCGGTCACGACCTCCTCGACCGGGCCGATGACCGCCGCGCCGGCGCCGAGATAGAGCACCCGGTCGATGGCGTTGACGAGCGGATTGAGCTCGTGGGCGCTAAACACGATCGCCACCTTGAGGTCGTCGCAGATGCGCCGGGCGATCTCCACCACGCTCTTCTGATGGGCGGGATCGAGCGAGATCAGCGGCTCGTCGAGCAGCAGCAGCCGCGGGCGCCCGAGCAGCGCCTGGCTCAACAATACGCGCTGCCGCTCGCCGCCCGACAGCTCGCTGATCGAGCGCCGGGCGAGGTCTCGAGCGCCGACCTCGTCGAGCGCCCAGTCGATCTCGCGCCGGACGGCCTTGTCGAGACGCGTGAAGCCAAATCTGCGGCCGGTCGCGGCGCTCGCGACGACATCCCAGCCGGTGAGCCGCAGGCCCGCGATCGCGGCGCGATTCTGCGGCATGTAGCCGATCGCGGGATTGCCGCGAGTCACCGGCAGGTCGAACACGCTGACGGCGCCGGCGGCAACCGGAACAAGGCCGAGAGCCGCGCGCATCAGCGTCGTCTTGCCGGCGCCGTTAGCGCCCAGCATCCCGACGAACTCTCCCTCCCGCACGGAAAAGCTCGCCGCCGAGAGGATGTCCCGGCGGCCGAGCCTGATCGTCACGGCGTCGAAGTGGAGCGCGGTCACTGGGTTGGGCTGAGCGCCTTGTCGAGCGCCTCGAGTTGCCCGAGCATCCAGGTCTGGTAGGTCGCGTTCGGCGGCTCGGTCTCCGAGACCCCGATCACCGGGATTCCGTTGTCCTTCGCCATCTGCACCAGCCGCTGCACCGAGGGCTCGCTCGCCTGGGCATTGAAGAGCATCGCCTTGACCTTGCGTCCCTTGAGGTCGTTCTCGAACGCGGCGACTTCGGAGGGCGTCGGCTCGGCGTTGTTCATCACCGCGAGCGCAAACTTCTCGTTGTGGACCTTGAGCCCGATCAGGCCCGCCTGATAGCCGAACACCGGCTCGGAGGCCGTCACTGGCTGACCGGCGAAGGACTTCCTCATCGCCGCGATCTTCTCGTCGAGCGGTTTGAGCGAAATCTCGAATTTCGCCAAGCCCTGCTGGTAATCCGCGGCGTGCGCCGGGTCGACCGCCACAAGTGCGACGGTCAGCGCTTTGGCGGCCGCTCTCACGTAGTCCGGATCGTACCAAAGATGCGGATTGTCGCCCGCCTTGTGGCCGGTGAGCGCGCCAACGACGATCTCCTTACGGTTTGGCGACGGATGGGCTAGGAGCAGCTTCTCCATCCAGGGATCGTAGTCGACGCCGTTGACGATCACCACTTTGGCATCGGCCAGCGCCTTGGCTGTCTCCGGGCTCGCCTCGAAGAGGTGCGGGTCGTCGTCCGGGTTGCTGAGGACGCTGGTCACCGCGATATCGTCGCCGCCGATCTGGCGCGCCATATCGCCATAGAAATTTTCCGCGGCGACCACCTTGACAGGATCGGCCAGAGCGGGTGCTGAGAACGCGCCAATCGCGACCGCCGCAATGAGCGAAAGCTTGCTGAGCATGAAAAGACCTCCGTTGCGCCCGACAGCAAGGGAGTGTTATGTTATAACAGTGCGGGTGGCAAGCCCGAAAACGCCGCCGCGACCGGCGGCGAACGTGGTGCTAGAGTTAGGCGATGTTGGAAACGAAGACGGACCCGTCCTGCGGCTGTGCGCATGATCCGGCGACCTGGGCCGCTCGGGTCGAGCAGGCCTGCGCGCGAGACGGGGTGCAGCTCACTCCGCTGCGCAGGCGTATCCTCGAGATCTTTTCCGCCAGCTCCGCGCCCTTGGGCGCTTACGCAATTCTTGAGGACCTGTCGCGGCGCGACGGCAAGCAGGCCGCGCCGCCAACGGTTTACCGGACGCTCGACTTTCTCATCGAGCACGGGTTCGTCCACAAGATTGAAAGCCTCAACGCCTACGCGCCCTGCGAGCACCTCGGACACCCCCATCACGGCATGCTGATCATCTGCGACGCCTGCGGGCGAAGCGAAGAGATCGAGGACGACGCCGTCACCCGTGCGGTCGCCCATGCAGCCGGCGTCGCTGGTTTCCGGCTGAAGCAGGTGATGATCGAAGCCAAAGGTCTTTGCCGGCGATGTAGGAACGAGGGACCGCTGCGGCCGGCATCGTGAGTGGTCGGCCGCTTTTGCGAGGCGGTCGGGGGTTCGTTTTAGCGTTCACGGTCCGCAAACGTTGACCGCCTGGCTGCCGACATAGTTCCCGTAGGCGTCGTAGGCGGGCTGGTACTGGATACAGTTATTCCCGTAACTGTTGGCGTAGTACGATCCGGCGATGGCTCCTGCGGCCAATCCGCCCGCGATCCCGAGACCGACCGCCGGCCCCCATCCGCCACCCCCGCCATGCCAGCCTCCGCCGCCGCCATGCCATCCGCCCGCCCCCCAACGGGGCAGGGCGCCACCGGGATGACCGGCTCCGATCGCAAATGAGGGGCCTCCACCAAAGCTTGACAGGATGGCCGCGACCGAAGTCGCTGCTACAGCTTTCGACAAGTTACGCATGCTCGCGTCCCTTTGTGGGAAGCGGAAAACGACCGCCCGGATTGCGAACGCGATGCGGCTCTCCGTCAGCCGGGGCGGCGTTTTCACGCCAGAAGATTTCGTTCGCTTCACCAAGAAAACGCGAAATCCCGGATTAGGTTCCGGAAATAGCCAAATCCAATGCGTAGTAGCGGCGCAGCGGGCAAGCGAACCTCAATCCAATCGGCCGTGTTCATCACCAGAGGCCCGGCGTGGCGAGCTCCACCAGCGCCCCGTCGGGATCGCGAAAGTAGGGGCGCCTCGCGGCCATTGGTATCGGCCTGCGATCGGTATCGCTCGATCTGCGAGGCGCGTCCGCCACGCCCTGAGATCGTCCGCGGCAATCGACATCGCCAGATGCAGCCGGCCTTTCCGTCATGGCCCGGAATGGTTCCGCGAGCGTCCGTGACCTCCTCTTCTGTCGCGCCGCGCTGGAAAAGGGGCAGCACGTGTTGATCGGCTACCTCGAAAGCTGGAGTTCTCAGCGCCGCCCACAGTCTTTCCCCCTGCGACAACGTATCGTTTGTGACGAGTTGGCAACAGTGTTATCCAAAAATTGACGACGAGATCGGACTGTCCGTGGCCCGCTTCCCCCTTGAGGCGCGGACGGAGAGCGTACCCCCTAGCGCCTTACTGGTCTCGTCGTCGCCCGCGCGCGTTTCGTCGACGTCGGTCGCGTCAGGTTCCACGCCGTCCAGCCCGCCAGGAGCGGTGAGGCCGCTCGGCGGCGACGAAATAGCTGACCGCCGGTGGGGCGCAGAGTAGCGCTTGCGCCCGCTGCTCCATCAACTCGTCGGCCCTGGTTTGCCGCTCGGCCCTGTATTTGAGCTCCAGCAGGGAGTGAACGAGCCAGGTCTCGATCGCACGCCCCCGGTCGTCGGGCTGGTGAAACAGGTTCCAGGCGTATCCGCCGTCGCGCATACGCTCGCGTCCGACCTCCTGCATGAGCGAGAGGAATTCCGGGGCGTCCTTTGGATCGATGCGATATTCGATCAGGACAAGGATCGGGCCGGCGTCGTCGTCGAGCTTCTGCACGAAGGCTGGAGCCCGCCAGTGCATCGATGGCGCGAGGTCGAGCGCCGCCCCGGTCTCGAGCTTCCATCGAAACGTCAGGACCAATCCGACGCCTGCGCCAACGGCCGCCGCGGAGAGCGCGAAGGGTAGTCCCCTGAGACTCGCGACCTCGCCCCAGAGCGCGCTCCCCACCGTCATCGCCCCGAAATAGGCGGTCAGAAAGATGGCGAGGCCCCTGCCCCGCACCCAGTCCGGAAGGGCGACCTGGGCCGAGACGAACATCGTCGTCATGGCCACGATCCACGAGGCGCCGGCGATGAAGCTCGCAATCATCGCGACCTCCGGCGTGCGCGCTGCGGCGAACAGCACCAGCGCGAGGGCCGTACCGATCGCGCCGGCCGCAGCGGATAGATCCGGGCCGAGCCTCGCCTTCAAGGACTCGAGCGCCAGGGACCCGACGATCGAGCCCAAGCCGAGGACGCCCATCAGAAGGCCGTAGAGTTCGGCGCCGTCATGCAGCCGGTCGCGGGCGATCAGCGGCATCAGCGCCCAGTACGCGCTGGCGAAAGGAAAGAAGGCGACGGCGCGGATCAGCGTTGCGTCTAGGTCGCGGTTGTTGCGGGCGTAGCGCAGCCCCGCGGCCATGACGGCGAACAACCGCTCGGCCGGCAGCGTCTCAGGCGCCCTGCGCGGAGGGCGCCACCAGAGAAGCGTGGCGAGAACGACGAGATTGGTCGCGACATAGACCCAGAACGGCAGCCTGATGCTGAACGTCGCGATCGCGACGCCGCCGAGCGCCGGGCCGATGGCGCGGCTCACATTGTATCCGGCATTGCTGACGGCGATGGCGCTGTCGAGCTCGGACTTCGGCACGAGCATCGGCATGATGATCTGCCACGCCGGCGCCGCCAGCGCGCCCGCCGCGCCGAGCAGGAAGGTGGTCGCGAGCAGAGTGAGCGCCGACGCCCAATGGGCGGCGACGATGACCGCGAAGCCGGCGCCCACCGCCGCGACGCCGACTTGCGCGGTGATCAACAGCCGGCGCGGATCGACGATGTCGGCAAGCGCTCCGGCCGGGATCGTCATAAGGAACATCGGCGCCATGGTCGCGACCTGAACCGCGGAGACCATGAGCGGATCGGGACTGAGACTGGTCATCAGCCAGCTCGTCGCCGTGTCGAACATGGCGATGCCGACACTCGAGATCGCGCTCGCGACCAGGATCGCGGTGAAGGCGGCGTTGCCGAACACACCCCAGCGCGAGACGGAGGAAGCGGTGGCGTTCGATCTGGGAGCGGGCGGGCTGCTCACGGGGACATGCGAGGTTTCGACTGCGTGAGCATCCGTGCGCCGTTCGCCGCCATTTGGCAACGGCCGCTGGGATCAGCCACGAAACATCCGCCCCCAGCGCCGAACACCTCAGCGCGCCTCGCAGCGGACGCCACGGCTCGCAAGGAGCGGCGCGAGCGCTTCGTACATCGTCTGTGCGACGCGGGCGTTGCCGGCATCGGTAAAGTGGACGATGTCGAGGTAAAGGCCATCGTCCCAGTCGCCGTCGAAGCTGGCGATCGCATCGATCACAGGCGTGTCCTGCTCGCGGCCGAGGAGCCTCACCATGCGATTGTGGGCCGCGTTGGCGGCGATGATGTCGTCGATCGGCTTGAACACCGCGCCGTAAAAATCCTTCACCTCTCGCGGCGAGGCCTCGTCGACCGCCAGGCTGGATGTCGCAAGCACCACCGGAACGCCGTTGTCTCGACCGAGCGCGATCAGCTTCCGATACGCCTCGGCGTATCGGCTTCGCA
Organism: uncultured Alphaproteobacteria bacterium; assembly: GCA_963783275.1. GTDB lineage: Bacteria > Pseudomonadota > Alphaproteobacteria > Rhizobiales > Beijerinckiaceae > Roseiarcus. Next base: position 26,697 of record CAWANA010000022.1, read on the forward strand.
GCAGCTCGGCGTCGGAGAGCGGGGGCGGCGGCGGCGAGCGGCACGGCGACGGCGCGTGCGCCAGTCGTGCATCGCGCGCTCGATGGTCAGCACCGCGCGGCCAAGCAGCGCGGAAGCGCGCGGGCGCACGCCCGGCTCGCTGGGCTCGGCCACCTGTCTAAGGCCGAGCGCGAGGAGGCCATTCATGCCGTGGGTCGAGAGGATGAGATCGGGTTTCAACGGCAGAACGTCGCGGCGCATGCGCTCAAGATTATCCTCAAGCGTGTAGGCCTCGGTTCCCGCGTTGATCACCTCGATCGGGCGGTTGCACGACGCATGGGCCGCGAAAAGATCCTGGAGCCGTTCCGGCCACGGCTTCTCGCCATCGTGCAGGGTCGGTCCGAAGGTCTGCGATTCGCCCAGCGCCACGATGCGAAAGCGGTCGTCCTTGGTCGGCGCAATCTCCGGCCCCCGAAAGCCAGCCGAATTGATGCGGATCACGGTGTCGAACATGCGGCCGGACCCGCCCGGGATCATGACGAACGGGAGCTTCTTCTCAGGGTCGGGTTTCTCGATCGCGCCGCGAATGCCGTCTTCGCGGATCCATTCGTTGAGATAGTAGAACCACCACATCGCAAAGGCGGCCGGATTTTCGCGTGCGGCGCGATAGGTATAGGTCGGGTTGGCGACCGATCCGGCGATCGGCACCCCGGTCGACGACCGGTAGAAAGCGTCGGCGACAGGCAAAGCAAGCGCGAACAGGACGAGAACCCGCGCGGCGGCGCCGAAGCCGGCGGCAAATCGCCCCGCGCGCTCGGCGAGCGCAACCGCCAGGACGGCTGCGCCCAATAACGCCGGATAGAAAAGATAGGGCTCGTTCGCCATGAAGGCGTTGCGCGCCACGACGACCGCTGCGAGGAAGGCGAGGCCCAGAGCCGTAGCCACGAGCGTCCCGCCGCCGATCGGCTCGCTCCGCGACTGCGGAGCTTCGAAAGCACGAGAGGGGGGCAAGCGCCGATAACTCGGCCGCGCCGCCAGGATCGGCCGTTCGAACCCGCGCCAGAACAGCGTCGAAAAGGCGCAAATGGTCGAAACATAGAGCGCGAGCTGTATGGCAAGCGGCAGATCGGCGACCACCGGCTTCAGCGCCATCACGATGACGATGTGAAAGAGATAGGCCGAGTACGAAATGCGGCCAAGATAGAAGCTGAACGCCGCGATCCGCGGTCCCTTGAACAATCCGTCGGCCTCACGGAAAAAGCCAACGGCGGCGATCCCGAAAAGCGCCGAAGTGTACGGAAAGAGCTGCTGGGCGATGCGGGCGCCTTCCAGGGCAAACATCGCGACCCGAAATTCAAGCACGGCCGCCGCTGCGAAAGCGAGCGCCGAGCGCGACAAGAAGCCGGCCGCCTTCGACGCCTCTCAGCGTGAGCAGCGGCATCCGCTCCAGCGCGAGGTAGAGCAGGAACCCCCACACGATCGAATCGATTCGGAAGAGCGTCACCCGCCGTACATTCAGGTCCCAGTCCGACGGCGCGGCGAACGCCCTTAGTGCCGCGACGACGAGAATGAACAGGATCGCGAAGGCGACGTCGATCCTGCGGTCGCTCCGGCCGAGCGCCCGTGCGAGCAGGAACAGGAGCGGCGCGAACAGGAGGTAGAACCATTCCTCAACCGCGAGGCTCCAGGCAACCGGATAGAAATCAACCGCATTAGCCGATCGGAAAAGGTTCTCGACGTAGAAGAGATAGCGCAGGGTGTCGGCGGTGAAGAGATTGCCGGTCATCAGGGCGACGACGACCAGCGCGGCGACATAGGGCGGGATCGTCCGCATCCACCGCCGCGCCAGAAACACGCCGAGGTTGCGCCAGGGGCGGCCGACCACCCAGTCGACGATCTGCGGCGCGAGCACAAAGCCGCTGAGGACGAAGAACACTTCGACGGCGGCGACCGCGACCGATTCGACCGCGGGGCTGAACGGCGCGTTGGCTGTCAGGTAGTGCGGAATGGCGACCGCGAACGCCGCTGCGCCGCGGAGAAAATCCAGCGAGGCGCTGCGCTTCATTGCGGCGGGGCGTAAACGAACGGCGCGTTCACGGTTTGGCCGGCGAGCGCAAACAGGACGACGAACAGGGCCAGACAGATCAGCGCCGGCGCAGCCCACGAGCGCGCAACTTGCCGATTGACGAACGCTCGCAAAATCATGGTGCGAAAGGCCTCATGCGGGCTTGCGACCGCGAGCCGCGCCTTATACCCGTCCCGTCTCAGACGGCAAACATATCCGGCGCAGGCGGCTCTTACCAATGCGGTTCGCGCATACGTAAGAGCGACGCGGCCTCACTCCGGCGGCGAAGCCGGGACTGGCGCCGGAGGCGGCGTCGATGGCGCGGCGGCCAGCATCGGGATGCCAAGCGGCCGCAAGAACTGAAGCGTCTGCGCGACGGTGCGGGAGATCACCGAGGGCCCGGGCGACGCCTTGGCGCGCTCATCAAGCATCGCCGTCGCCATCTCCCGATCCTGGACGCTGGCCGCTGCGAGATCGCGTCGGTAAAGATCGCGAATCCAGTCGTCCTTCGGACCTTCTGCGCCCTCGTCGGCGATGGTGAGCCACATCAGTCCCCTCGCCCGCTGCGGCAGGACTCCGTCGCCGGCGAAGAGCAGGTGGCCAAGCAGCGCCTGAGACGGCCGGTGGCCCTTGCCCGACGCCAGCATCAGCCAGCGCACCGCAACAAGCTTGTCCTTCGCCAAACCGCCGGACCCGACCATGTACATGTGCGCGAGATTGTACTGGGCGTCCGGATCCCCGAAGGTGGACGCCGCATACTGGAACAGTTCGCGCGCCCGTTCGGGATCCGGGCGAACGTCGCTATTGGGAATGCCGGTCAGGCTGTAGACCCCTACAGCGACGAAGGCGCTCGAAACGGCGCCCGCGGTTGCGCGGGTCCAGCGTGTCCTCGTCATAGTCCTGAACGAGCTGGTTGAAATACTGGTAGGCTTTCACGTCGTCGCGCGCGACGCCGACGCCATCCGCGTACATCTCGCCGAGCTTCCAGCGGGCGACCGTCTGCCCGCCTTCCGCCGCGTAGGTCAGCGCATCGACGCACGAGGCGGCGTTGCCGGCGTTGAGGTCGTCGAGCCCGGCGCGAAGCGCCTGCTCGGCGCTCGCATAGCTTTTGGGAGAGATTTTGGGCGGCGGGCTGGTGGTCGAGCCGTCGAAACGCGGAAGCGGGCGCAACGGCGATCAAAAGGAGAAAAGCGGCAAGACGAGCGCGGTCGCCGCCTCCTGCTGTCTCTGCTCCCCGCCCAGACACACGCGTCGACGCGCATAGATCCCGATCCGCCATCCGGCCACGCCGCAGCCTCGAACGAGGAGGCAGAGAACACGTGACAACCATAAACTCGAGCCAAGAAACTGCGAGTTGTTTATGGCGCAATAGCGGCGCAGGACGGTCGAAATCCGGTCGCTCTCAAGAAGAGACATGGCTGTTGCCCGGAAGCCACATTGTCAGGCACTTCCGCCCGTTTAGACCCCCTCGAGACGTTCGCGGGCGTGGGTGATTTTGGCGAGTCGCTCCTGGAAGGTTTCGCGCCGCTCCTCGTGCTCGGCGACGATCTCCTCAGGAGCGCGCGCGAGGAAATCGTCATTGCCGAGCTTGGCCACGACCTTGGCGATCTCGACCTTGACCTTGTCGATCTCCTTGTCGAGCCGTGCGCGCTCGGCGTCGAGGTCGACCACGCCGGCGAGCGGCAGGGCGACGACCTCGCCCCGAACCACCAGCAGCACCGAACCCGGCGGCGCGGCTTCGGCCGTCTCGATCGCGTCGACCCGCGCGAGCCGCTTGACGCTTTCGCTCCAGGCTGCGGCGCTCTTTTTCGCGCGCTCGCTCGGCGACACCAGCATCAGCGCCATCGCGGTCGACGGCGGCACGCCCATTTCCGACTTCACCGACCGGACTTCGCCGATCAGGTCGACGATCCAGCCGATCTCGGCTTCGATCGCTTCGTCGACCTCGATCCCCTCATTCGGCCACGGCCCGAGAGCCAGCGGACCCGCCGCGCGCGGGGCCGGCCTCGCCCTTGATCGCCCAAAGCTCCTCGGTGAGGAACGGCATGAACGGGTGCAGGAGCGCATAGATCGTGTCGAGCACATGCGCGATCGTCGCCTGCGTCTCGGCCTTGGCGGCGCCGTCCGCCTCGCCCTGGAGCACGGGCTTGGCGAGCTCCAGATGCCAGTCGCAGAACACGCTCCAGACGAAGCGATAGACGGCGTTGGCCGCGTCGTTGAACCGGTAGGACTCGATCGCCCCCGCCGTCTCGGCCGCCGCCTTGGCGGCTTCGCCGAGAATCCAGCGGTTCAGCGGCTCGCGCGCCGCCGACGGATCGAAGCCCGCGACGCGGACGCAGCCGTTCATCTCGGCGAAGCGAGAGGCGTTCCAGAGCTTGGTGGCGAAGTTGCGATAACCCTCGACGCGCGCTTCCGAAAGCTTGATGTCCCGGCCCTGCGCCGCCATGGCGGCGAGGGTGAAGCGCAAGGCGTCGGCGCCGAACCGGTCGATCAGGTCGATCGGGTCGATGACGTTTCCCTTCGACTTCGACATCTTGGCGCCCTTCTCGTCGCGGACGAGGGCGTGGATGTAGACGTCGCGGAACGGGATCTCGTTCTGGAAATGCAGGCCCATCATCATCATCCGGGCGACCCAGAAGAAGATGATGTCGAAGCCGGTGACCAGGACGTCGGTCGGATAATAGCGCTTCAGCTCCGGCGTCTCGTCCGGCCAGCCGAGCGTCGAGAACGGCCACAGCGCCGATGAGAACCAGGTGTCGAGCACGTCCTCGTCGCGCTTGAAGGTCGCCGCGAGTCGAGCCGGGTCGCGCGCCAGCGCTTCGGCCTCGGCGTCGGTCAGCGCGCCGCGCTCGACGCCGTCGGCGAGCGCCGCGGCGTAGGCCGCCTCGTCGCGTCTCCTCGACGTAGCAGCCGCCCCACGGCGAATACCAGGCCGGGATCTGGTGTCCCCACCAGAGCTGGCGCGACACGCACCAGGGCTGGATGTTCTCCAGCCATTCGTAATAGGTCTTCTCCCAGGTCTTCGGCACGAACTGGGTTCGCCCGTCGCGGACCGCCGCGAGCGCCGGCTCGGCCAGCGTCTTGGCGTCGACATACCATTGGTCGGTCAGCCACGGCTCGATCACGGCATTGGAGCGGTCGCCGTGGGGGACCATGTGCGCGTGCGGCTCGATCCGGGCGAGCAGCCCGGCGAGCGCCATCATCTCGACGATGCGCAGGCGCGCCGCGAACCGATCCTGGCCGTCGACCGCCGCGATCAGCCGGGCATGGTCGTGGTCGCTCTCGACGCCCTCGAAGAACGCCAGATTGTCCTTGAGAAAGACCCGCGCCTCGGCGTCCAGGACATTGATCGTCCGCGCGCCTTCCGCCTCGTGGCGCTTGCCGACCTCGAAATCGTTGAAGTCGTGGGCCGGGCGTGATCTTGACCGCGCCCGTTCCCTTCTCGGGATCGGAATAGTCGTCGGCGACGATCGTGATCAGCCGGCCGACCAGCGGCAGCCGGACCTGGCGGCCGACGAGGTCGCGGTAGCGCTCGTCCTCGGGATGCACGGCGACGGCGGTGTCGCCGAGCATCGTTTCGGGCCGGGTCGTGGCGACCGTGACCCGCTCGCCGGTCTCCTCGCCGTGCGCGTCGACCACCGGATACTCGAAATAGTAGAGGTGGCCGTTCGGGTTCTTCGCCAGAACCTTGCCCAGCGCCGCGGCGTTCAGCGGCTCGCCGGTCGTCGCGCGACCATTTGAACGAACCCCTGCACTCGACCTGCACGACCTCGAGATCGGAGATCGCGGTCTGGAATTTCGGGTCCCAGTTGACGAGCCGCTTGTCCTTGTAGACGAGCCCGTCGCGATAGAGCTGAACGAAGACCTTGGCGACCGCGCGCGACAGCCCTTCGTCGAGGGTGAACCGCTCGCGGCTCCAGTCGCAGGACGCGCCGAGCCGCTTGAGCTGCTGCACGATCGCGCCGCCCGATTCCGCCTTCCACGCCCAGACGCGCTCGAGAAAGGCCTCGCGGCCCAGCGTCCGGCGGTCCGGCTGCTGAGCCTCCGGCGAGCTTCCGTTCGACCACCATCTGGGTCGCGATGCCGGCATGGTCGGTGCCTGGCTGCCACAGCACGTCGCGCCCGTTCATGCGCCGGTAGCGGGCCAGAATGTCCTGCAGCGTGTTGTTGAGCGCGTGGCCCATGTGCAGGTTGCCGGTGACGTTCGGCGGCGGAATGACCATGCAGAAGGGTTCGGCGCTCGCGCGCTCCGGGCGGCCGGCCCGGAAGGCTCCGGTTTCCTCCCAGAGTGCGGAAATGCGGGCTTCGACCGCGGAGGCGTCAAACGATTTGTCCATCACGACGATACCAGTTCGCGCCGCGTCCGGACGGGGGCGGCTGATTACGGTTGGACCGCAGCGCGTCGAGGAAGGCCGGCCCGGCGCCGACGTCAGCGCATCGCGCGCGGGTTTAAGCCCGACGCCGCGCCGCAAGTCAACGGACCGCGAGCGCCCGGGATATCTCGGCGCCTTCGCGCCCTCCGAGCAACCTCGCCTGAGCGGGCCCGTGACGCAGGGCGGCAGGGTCGATTTGGGGTCGACTCTCGCTCGGCGCGCGGGCCTCCCCTGGCGTTGCGCTTTCAACAGGCCATCACGCCGTTCAGCGCCATCCGGAGCTTTATGGGTCTGAAGGCGATCGGGTTCGGGAAGGCCGGGCCGACGTCGGAGGCTCCGCCGGAAGGCGGCAGGTTGCCCGGGCGCTCGTTCGTGGGCGCGGATCCAATGTTTTCAAGGTGTTTCGGCGGATCTTTCGGGCTATCGTTCAGCGGCTCATCCTGCCTGGGCTCGGGACGCGTCCACGCGTGAGCCTCTTGCGCCGCGTCAGCGCCGCACGTGGCTTCGGAGTCCCTCGCACGTCCGGGCGCGAAATCCATCTTTTCAGGGACTTGCGCCGGAAATTCCGGGCGATCGTCGCGCTCCGCCCGGTCGCCGCTCCGACCTGCGATCCCAGCCTGAGGAGCCGCGCCGATGTCGAGCGCAGGCGGGGTCTCGCGAGCGAGTGCGAACGCAAGGTCTTGCTCGCGCGACGCAACCGTAACTTGCGAGGGCATCGCAATCCCAGGCGCGAAATCAATCTTTTCAGAGTTCTTGCGGCGGAAATTCCGGGCGCTGGACAAGCGCCTCGCCGAACGCTGCTGTCGCTTCTTCGGGCTCCTCCAGGCGCGACGGCGCCGACAGACGCCGCTCGGCGGCGACGAAGCCGTGATAGCGGTCGAGTTCCCGCACGATCCTGACGACCCGGTCGACCGCCTTGAGGTTCATCTCCCCCATGGCGCTGTAGGCCACCAGCAGCGCCTCGTTGAGACGGCTCACCTGGATCGCCACGAACTCCTCGGGCGGCGCCGGCATGCGGCGGGCAAGAATCTCCCGGATGATGGCGCGCATGCGCTTCTCGCTCACGTCGATGCGCGCCGCGATCTCGGCGACGGAGACGCCGCGGTTGAGGTAATCGACGATCAGCTGTTCCCGCTCGAATTTCGCGAGACGCGCGGCGCGCGCATCCGCCGACGGATTTTGAGGGGCGGCCGCGGAGGCGGCTTCGGCGCGATCGGACATGGGCCTGTTCTCCTACTGAGAAGAACAAAAGTAGAACTCGACCGTTCGGCTGTCAAGAAAATGTCGCCGCGTCTTCGGGGAATCGGGAGACGCGGTCTATTCCAACCTCACGCTCAGGTCCGCCAGCTTGCCGCCCGTAGGCCGGAACCGCCACGGAGAGCCCGTTGCATTCGGCCTCGCGGAGATAGCGAAATTCCCTGAAGGACGGCGGCAGGGACCCCTTGCCGATGTGGTTTTTGTAAAATAATATTGCTACGTCCTCGGTCTGTAGCGATTGAAAATGGAAAACAAATCCACCCAGACGGGCATTTCGGACCTGCTGGACATCCAGCTTGACCAGTTGGGCGACTCGATGCCGTTTCTGCTGCTATTCGTCACGGCGTCAATTACGGGCATCGCCTACATGATTTCCAAATTTCTGGTGGAGGGCGTGCCCAATCTTAACTTGTTCGGTAAGATTGTTCTTTCTGTTGAGTTTCTTCTCCTCCTGATGGCGGCCGGAAACGCGATAGGAAGCTACGCCACCGCTAAGTTGGTTCGCGGCGAAATTTCAAGTAAGAAATGTGCTTTGCTCGTTGCTGAACAGCCTCCCGAGTCGGGTAAGTTTATTGATGAGCTTGGCAAAACCATCGACCCGCTTTTGGCGAGACAGGCTTGGTACTATAAAAACAGTTACCTCTCCTTGTCGCTGGCGGTGCTCATCGGAACGATAGCGGCTCTGATCAGGATATGGACCTAAATCGACGTCGTCGTTGTCGTCCCATGGCCCAAAAGCGATCGCTGTGTCCCACCTGAAAGCGCGTCTCAGTCCACCTCGGACCAGCGTTGAACCTGATTTGCGCATTCAGGCGTGCGGCGCTCACCTTTGATTGCTTAACTTGGTCCTAAATGCGCTCGGGCGGTCCACCGCGCCAGGTGGAAGCGGCGCGTCAATGCAGCGACCGTGCGCCGGGTCTCGATCGCTTCGGCCGCGTACACGCCATGCTTCAGGGCCTTGCCGTTTCCTCGATGAGCGCCGCCTATCTAGCGGGTTCCCCGGACGACCCGGTCGATCTCCGCGCGGACCAACCGCTCGACGAGCGCGGGCAGGTTCTCGTCGAGCCAGGTCTTGAGCATCGGCCGAAGCATCTCGCGCGCCACTTCTTCGGCGAGCTCGGCGCTGCGGGCCGCGAGATTGGCCGAGAGCGCGTCGAAGGCCGCAGAGACGGCCGTATCCGTCTCAGGAGAGAGCAAAGGCGCGTCCTCTGCGGCCGGCGCCTCTTGCCGGTTCAGCGGTCTTCGCTGCGCCCTGACGCCAAACCACCTTGGGCGCGTTCCCTTCACTCTCCGGCGCTGTCTGTTGCGGCAGCGCGGCGGCCGCGGTTGCCTGGTTCTGCCTTCGAAAAGACGATCTGCGGCGGCGCTGATCCGGATTTCGCGGCGGCGATTTTTGCCTCCGAGGCCTTCGCCGGTTCGCGCTCTTCGGCGATGATCGTGCGGATCGAGGCGAGAATCTCCTCCATCGACGGCTCGTGGGCCCTTTGCGCGCGACGAAGCGCCTCGTGCTCGCGATCGCTCAGTTGTGTATTGACCGCGCTCATCCCGATCGCCTCAGTCCGTGCAGCCCGCTCGGCAGATCCGATGATCGCGCCTGCCTGTCGGCAGGCCCCGCGGCCGGCCGAATCACGGACTGCCAAGTCAAGGTACTCGCCGACCCTCGCCGCCGGCAAGCGCGTCGCGCCCCGCCTGCCGGCCGTCCCCGCCTATTTGCCGTCAGGCGTCCGAACCCCGAACCACTTGTTCTTGACCTGGTCGAAGTGGACGCCCGGATCATATTCGGCGACCGCAAGCCCGAGCGTCGGAACATTGAGCCGGCCGATCGTCGAGAGCAGCGAATAGGAGAAGACGACCTGGTCGTGTTCCGCCCGGACGAGCTGGGTCCGCGCCGAAAGCAGCGCCTGCTGGGCATTGAGCACGTCGAGGGTCGTGCGCTGGCCGACTTTCGCCTCTTCGCGCACGCCGGCCAACGCCACCTCGTTCGCGGCGACGGAGGCGCGCGCCGCCTTCACCACGCCGATCGCCGCCTGGTTGCGCCCCCAGGCCGCAACGACGTTCTGACGGATCTGGTCCTTGGTCGAACTCGCCTTCAGCTCCTGGACGCTGAGACCCTCCTTCGACTGCCGGATATTCGCGTATTCGGCGCCGCCCTGATAGATCGGGATCGTCAGCTGTCCCGTGATCTGACCGACAAGCGCCCGCTGACCGGGAGTCCCGTTGACGTCGAAATTCTGGCTGAGCTGAGCCGACACGCTGGCCTGGGGATAGAGCGCGCCTTCGGCGATCTTGATGCTGAGCAGCGCCGCGTCGACGCCGTGCTCCTGGGCGACGATCGCCGGGATGCTCGACCTGCGAGATGTTGACCGCCTCCGGCAGCGTCCTGGGCAGCGGCTTCACCAGCGGCTTGACCGGCGACAGCGTCTTCGGCTCGTCGCCGATCACCTGCCGATAGGTGGCGACCGAGGCTTCAAGCACCGCCTGGTCGGTCAGCAGGGTCGCATTGGCGCTGGCGAGGCTCGCCTCCGCCTGGGCGACGTCGGTGCGCGTCACTTCGCCGACCGTGAAGCGGTCATTCGTTTCGCGCAACTGCTCCTTGAGAACGTCGACGTTGTTCTTATCGAGTTCGACGATAGCGGAGTTCTGCAGAACGTCCATGTACGCCGTGACGCCCGAAAGCAGCGTGTTCTGCTCGGTGTTGCGCAGTTCCTCGCGCGCGCCCAGCACCTGCGATTCTGCGCTGCGGATCTTGTTGATGGTCTGATAGCCGTCGAAAATCGGTCTGGCTGGCCTGCACGCCGTATCCGCGCGGATACGTGCCAAGGGAGTAATTCTCCTCGAATACGCCGGTCGAAGTGGGTGAAATGAGATTGCCGTTCTGATGCGCGACGCCGGCGTTTCCGAAGGCGGAAACCTTCGGCAGGTAGCCGGCGTTCGCCTCCGGCACGCTTTCGTCGGTTTGCCGAACCGCGGCGCGCTGCGAGTTGATGTCGGGGTTGGTCAGATAGGCCTTCGACAGGGCGCCGCTCAGCGTTTCCGCCCGGGCGGCGCCGAAATCGATCGCCGCCAGGGCGACGGTCGCGAGCAGCGCGGACCGGATGACGCCCCGCAGCGCAGCGCCGCGCCCGGCGGATCGTCGTGTCTCGCTAGCGCCCATTCCTCGATCCGCCTCCGACTCACCGGCCAAAGCGAAGAGAAGCCTCTCCCCGCCCGGCCCAAGCGTCGCATGTCCCGACGCAAACCCCCAACGCCAGCGTTGACTCCAGCCTGACGCTGGAACTGACGTCGACGGGCATCATAGTCACGAGCAGCCGCAACGCCACCCAAGCTTCGCCGCGCGACCGCGAGCGTTCATTTTTCGCCGAGGCGTCGCAAAGATGAGACACTTCGCCGGCGATCGTCCGTCGCCCAGCTCGCGCCCGCGACGCGAACGCTAGAACGCGAAACTCGGCGCCGGCTGAAATCCGTCGAGGGTGTCCGCCGTCGTCTCGAACAAGGCGCGCCGGCTCACGCCCTCGCCTCTCCGCTCGTACAGCGCCGCCTGAGGCGCGCCCGTGATCGCGTCGATCCCGACCAGCCGGCCGCCGTCGGCGAGCTGGCTGATCAGCGACGTCGGGGTACACGCGAAAGGCGCCTTCGACGACGATGACGTCGAAGGGAGCGAGATCGGCTGCGCCGGCCTCGAGCGGGCCCTCTCTCACCGTCACCCCTTGCCGGCCGCGGAGCAGTTCCCGCGCTGCGGCGACCGCGCCGGGGTCGGATTCGAGCGCCGCGACCTTGGCGCCCATGAAGTCGAGCAGCGCCGCGCCGTAGCCCGAGCCACCGCCGACGTCGAGCGCGCGATCGCCCGCTTTCACGCTCGCCGCCTGCAGCATGCGCGCCAGCGTCAGCGGCCTCAAGAGCCGCCGCGTCCGCGCCCCGAGCGCGGGCGTCTCGCGATCGAGGAACGCGATCGGCGCGCTTGCCGCCGCGACAAACGGCTCGCGTGGCGTTTCAAGAAAAGCCGCCAGCACTTCCTGGTCGACAACGTCGCCGGTGCGCAGCTGGCTGTTCACCATGTGCAACTGCCGGTCCAAGTTTCCACCGGCCGGAGAGGTCGTCGCCATCGGAATTCGCCCCCGCATCGCAGACTGACGGCCGTCCGCTGTCTCGTTGCATGACCTGAAGGCCTTGCCCGTCGTCGAACGCAACGCAAGAATGTTCGGCTCAGCCCCGGTCAACCGCCTGATGGCAACGTAAAACATCAGATTTAGGGTATCACCCGAAATCAGATGAATTCTCGTCCCATCAAGAGGATGCTCGCCGCATTCCCTCGCCATGACACGGCGACTCGCGACGCTTACGAATTACGAACGAGGCCGCCGCGTCCAGTCCAGGGCGCGCCACTTACACCGCGGTGAGGATTAACGACGCTTGGGACAAGAAGCAAGCGGTCCGCGGTGCGCCGGCTCGCCATCCGGGAGCCGCGCTGGTCGATTTCCTTAGGGTCTATGCTAGGCATTCGGCCGAAGTGCGCGCGATCGCATGCGGAACGCCGCGAGGGGAGGCTCGAATGGATGCCGGAGGATCGGCGCGCCTGCGCGGCCTGCCCTCGGTCGGCGCGGAGCTGAACGCTCCGGCGGCGGCCGTCCCGCTCGAGCGATTCGGCCGCCTCGCCGCAACGCAGGCGGTCCGGGCGGCGCTCCAGGAAGCCCGGGCGTCGCTGCAGGCGGGCGCGCCCGTCGCGGTCGTGAATGTGTAACCGCGAAGAGGCGCCCCATGGGCTCACCGCCTCCGCTTCCCCGCGGGCGGCCATTTCATTGGACAGAGCGTTCCCGCAGAGGGCAGACTGCCGGCGTGGGCGCTTACCGGAGGTCGTTCGGAATGCTGCGGATCGCGGTCGCGGCCCTGTGTCTTGTCGTCTCCGCAGGGGCGCACGGGGAATTGGTCGAGGACAAGGCGGCCCTCTGCGGCGCCTGCCACGGGCTCGAGGGCGTTCCGGAGGAGAAATCGGTTCCGATCATCTGGGGGCAGAACGCCGGCTATCTCTACCTGCAGTTCCGCGACTTCCAGAAAGGCCTGCGCACCGACGAGCGCATGAGCGCGATCGCCAAGAATGTCGTCAAGGAGGATGCGCTGGCGCTCGCGGAATTGTTCGCCGCCAAGCCCTGGCCGAACACCGGCGCCGCGGCGGCGAGCAAGGCAGAGGCCGACACGGCGAGGATCGCCATCAAGGCCATCGGCTGCCCGAGCTGTCATCTCGAGCCCTTCAAAGGCACGTTCTCCGTGCCCCGCCTCGCCGGCCAGCAGCGCGACTACCTCCTGAAGACGATGACCGAGTTCCGCAGCCGCGCGCGAGCCACTAATCCCGACATGTCGGATTGGATGAACGCCGTCACACCCGAGCAGATATCGGCGCTCGCGGCCTATCTCGCGGGGCTTTGAGCGGTCACGCGAACCGATGCGTTCGTCCTCGCTCGCGGGACGGCCCCGCTCCGCGGAGGGGCGGCCTGTTCGTTTGCCCGGCGGGCCTGGCCTATGTCGGACACGAGGAGGGTCCCAACGCCCAAGTTACCGCCTGACGCGGCAAGGTAGCGCATTTCATTTTGTTATTGAGTGCGGTACCCCTGTTTCCGGGCACAAGCCCAAGTATGAAAGAGCGAGTATATTGTAGCCTACTCAAATTGAATAGAGTAATACCTTTAGTAGAGTGATATCGGCCTGCGCCAAGGTCCCCCTTCCCTGGCGCAGGCCTATTTCAAGCCTCGAATGACACCCGACGGCATAGCCCACGGCGTTTCGTTTTTGCCCTCGCTGGCTTGAGCTTCCCGTTCGCCGGTGGGCCGCCGCCAGCCGATTGCTTCACGGGAGCTGGCGGCGGTTTTTTTCAGATTGAAATCGATGGCTTCCCAAGAATCGAAGCGATGCTGGGCCCGAGCCTGCGGAGGTGATTAGGCGCGTGGGGAATAGCGTGGGGAATGAGGCTATTGACCACACCCTTACTGCTAAAGCCAGCACTGAAAAGACTGAGGATTTTGGAGGCCTCGCCCGGAATCGAACCGGGGTGCAAGGATTTGCAGTCCTCTGCGTAGCCACTCCGCCACGAGGCCGGCGACGAACAGCAGGTGTCCAGCCGCAAACGAGCGCGGCCTATAGCAAGGATTCGCGCTTCTCGGCAAGCGTCGTCACGCCCAGGGCGAATGCCTGAGGAGCGGCAGCGCGAGAAAATAGGCGGCGATCGCGATCATGCCGGCCTCGACCCACCACGGGGGGCTGAGGTTGTCGGCGATCGCGAGCGCGGCGAGGCCGAACCATAGGACGGTCAGGACGATGGTGGGCGCGCGAAGGCGGACGACGCGCAGCGGATGGACGAAGACGATCGGCGCGAACATCAGCGCCGCCGCGCCGAGCAGAACCGCGGCGCTCACCACCCAGGGCGGGCGAAGTATGAAGAGATAGAGCGCCAGGATGTTCCAGGTCCCGGGGAAGCCGCGGAACCACAGGTCGTCGGTCTTCATCCTGGTGTCGGCGAAATAGAGCGCCGAGGCGATCGTCACCACGAGGCCGATCCAGAACGAGGCCTCGGTCGGCATCAGGTCCGAGCGCCACAGCGCCACGACCGGGACAAGAACATAGGTCAGAAAGTCGACCACCAGGTCGAGGACGACGCCGTCGATCGCCGCGGCGGTTTCGTGGACCTTGGCGGCGCGCGCCAGCGTTCCGTCGATTCCGTCGATGAACAGCGCCAGGCCCAGCCAGGCGAAGCAGATGGCGAAGTGCCGCTCGATCGCGGCGTAGAGCGCGAGCACGGCGACCGCGCCGCCGGAGGCGGTGAAAACATGGACGGAAAAGCCTGCGGCCCTTGCGACCCGAACGGGTGTCTTGTCGATCGCCATGCCGATCCGCCCGCCCCTTCGCTCGCGCCAAACCGCTTCGCCGCCCCGCGCCGGCTTGACCGCACGGCTTCCGGCTTATCAAAGTCCGGCCGCGCCGTCTCCCCGCTTCGCCCATGAAACTCGCGAGCCCCAGCCCATGACCCGCCTCTCCGAACCTGCCGACCGCGTTTGCGACGTCCTGATCGCCGGGGCCGGGCTCGCAGGCCTCGCCGCCGCCATCGCTTTCGCCAAAGGAGGCTTCGACGTCGTCGCCTGCGGCGCCGACGAACGGCTGGCGGCCGGGCGCACGGTCGCAATGCTCGACCGCTCGATCGCCTATCTCGAATCGCTCGGCCTTTGGCCGCGATATCGAGCCGCAGGCCGCGCCGATGCGGGGCTTGCGCATGATCGACGACACCGGCGGCCTGTTCCCGCCCCGGCCGGTCGAGTTCGCCTCAGCCGAGATCGGCCTCGAAACCTTCGGCTGGAACGTCGAGAACGACCTGATGGCCGACGCGGTCGCCGCCCGCGTCGCCGCGACGAGGGGGATCGAGCGGACGCGCCGCTCGGTCGCGACTTATGACTTTTCCGGCGAACGGGCCGTCGCGCGGCTCGACGACGGGAGAAGGATCGCGGCGGCGCTCGTCATCGGCGCCGACGGCCGCGCTTCGCCCGCCCGCCGCGCTGGGGGCCTCGCCGTCCGCGCGCATCGCTATCCGCAAAGCGCGCTGACCGTGTTCCTGTCGCACCGCCTGCCCCATGACGACTTCTCGACCGAATTCCACACCCGTGAGGGACCTTTCACGCTGGTGCCGCTGCCGCCGAGCGCCGCCTCGCCCGACCGGTCGAGCCTCGTCTGGGTGATGTCGGACGAAGAGGCGCGCCGCCGGGAGGCGCTCGACGACGAGCGGCTTGCGCGCGAGATCGAGCGGCAGGCCCGCGCGATTCTGGGCGCGATGCGGATCGAGGGGCGGCGCGGGGTGTTCCCGATGATTCGCCAGCTGGTGCCGAAGCTGACCGCGCCGCGGCTCGCGCTGATCGGCGACGCCGCTCACGCCTTTCCGCCGATCGGCGCGCAGGGCCTCAATCTCGGCCTGCGCGACGTCGAGGCGATCGTCGCCGCGGCGGTCGAGGCGCGCGCGGACGGCCGCGACATCGGGGGAAGCGTCGCGCTCGCGGTTTATGAACGGGCGCGCCGCGCGGACATTCTCACCCGCACCGGCGTGGTCGACGGCCTCAACCGGGCGCTGCTTTCAGCCTTCCCCCCGCTCGACTTCGCCCGCGGCGCCGGCCTCGCCGCCCTCGGAGCGGTCGGCCCGCTCCGGCGGCTCGTCATGCGCGAGGGGGTGGCGCCTCGGTTCGCTCGCCCTCCGGCCGGCCCGTCCGGCGGAAGCGGTCGCCTCGACTAGCCGCCCTGCCCCGCCTCGATCAGACGCGCGGCGTAGCGCGCCATCTGGTCGACCTCGATGTTGACCGTATCGCCCGCCTGCCGCGCGCCCCAGGTCGTGACCTCGAGCGTGTGCGGAATGAGCAGGACTTCGAAGGCGTCGCCTTCGACCGCATTGACGGTCAGCGACGTGCCGTCGAGCGCGACCGAGCCCTTGACCGCGATGAATTTGGCGAGCGCCTCGGGGGCCCGGAAGCGGAAATGCGCCATGCCGTCGAAGTCGCGCCGCGACGCGATTGCGGCGAGGCCGTCGACGTGGCCGCTGACCATGTGTCCGCCGAGCTCGTCGCCGACCCGGAGCGACCGTTCGAGGTTGACCTTCGTCCCCTTGCGCCAGGAGCCGAGCGTCGTCACCGCGAGCGTCTCCGCCCCGACGTCGAAGCTGAGGCGCGAGCCTGTCCCCAGCGGTTCGACCGCGACGGCCGTCAGGCAAACGCCCGCGTTGGCGATCGAGGCGCCGACCGCGATGGTTGCGGGATCATAGCGGCTCGCGATCGTCAGCCGATTGCGCTCGCCCAGGCGTTCGATGTCAAGAACTTCGCCGACGTCGCTGACAATTCCGGTGAACATGGGTCCCTCGCTCGCAGCGAGTCTAGTCCCCGCCAGGCTCAGGCGGCAAGTTGGCGGCCCGATGAGATGTTGGGGAGGCGGTCCATCGAAACGAACGCCCATCTCTCGACGGGCTGTCGATCGCGTCTACAGGCCCTTCACATCGGCCCATAAACGCCGGTGATCCAGCTCGCCGCAAAGATCGCCGCCAGCGGCAGCCAGGCGCCCATTGCGCTGCGGAACATCGCGCGATGGCCATCGACCGCGGGCGCGAGCACGAGGGCATCGAGCGCGGCGACGATCAGCGTGAAGACCGCCGCGCGGATCAGCGCGCTGAAGTCCGGCGCCGCGATCTTGTGCGCCAGCGTCACGACCGCAGCGATCGCCGGCGCGACCGACAGGCGAACCGCCTCCGGCATTTCGCTCGGCCAGACCTCGCGCCCCATGGCGTAGACGCCGCCGCACGCGGCCCACAGGACAACCCCGCACACGATCAGAGCCAACCACGCCACGTGTCCCCTCCCCCGGCAATCCGCGCCCGGGGCCTATCCCCTCAATTGCGCGATGATCCCGGCGATGTCTCCCATACCCCAATGCTCGGCGATCCGCCCATCCGCGATCCGAAAGATATCGCAGGATGTGAATACGATGCGCTTGCCGGTCGGCTCGACGCCGTAATAGACGCCCTCGTGCCGGCCCTCGTACTGAAAACTCGCCGCGACGCGGTCGTCCTCGGCCACGGTCGTCTGGATCGTCACCTTGAGGTCCGGCAGTCCCTTGAGCCGCGCGGCGAAAAAGGCGACCGTCGCCGCCTTCGCGCTCATGCCGGACGGCGGCGGAGCCGCGGCGCTGACCTGATGGTTGACGTAGTCGTCGGCGAACAGATCAGAAAAGGCGTCGATGTCGTGGGCGGTCAGCGCATCGGCGAATTTCCGCGCCATTGTGGCGTCGGCGGCGACCGCTCGCCCGGACGCCAAGGGCGCTGCGGCGGCGACCGCGGCGCCCGTCAAAAAGGTTCTGCGTCGCATGGGATGCTCCGTCGCCCGCGAACGGCAGCCCGCCGTCCGCGATCAGCATAATCCATTCCGAACCCGGAAGGCGCCCCTTCGTTCCTTTCGGCGTCGGCGGCAGGTTCGATGCAACCTCGCGCTGGAGCCGTCGCCGCAACGGTCGTACACACGGGAGCGCTCCCATTTACAATAAACAATACGTGATAAGCGTAGTCGCTGCGATCTCTGATATCGCAGGGATGTCCATGTTTGCGCGCTGTTAACATCTTGACACGCGCCGGTGCAACCCAATAGGCGTATCTCGCTGTTAACAAACGTCTCCACCATAAGGGGTTCACCATGAGCAAGAGCACCCTCGGCGCTGTGGCTTTGGCGCTGCTGGCTTCGACGTCGATACCGGCTCAGGCTGGCGCGCTGACCGCGGAAGATATCCTCACGCAGTTCAACGGAGTCGTCTGGAACAATTTCACGACGGGCGACGATGTCGAAGGCCGTCTCGTCGCAGAAAATCTCAACGGCGGCGCGACCCTCTACGAGAGTCCCAACCCGCTGGAGTCGGTGTCCAGCTACCAGGCGGTGAACGCAATCAACCTCAATGCCTGCAGTTCCTGCAACGTGAACAACGGCGGGTCCGTGAACTGGGTGTCGTCGAAGGGCGCCGTCTCCTTCAACTTCAACGGAGGCGGCTCTTTGCAGCAGAACAATCCGTCCTTCGCCATCAGCGACTTCACCACGCCGTTGAATGCGCTGGTCACCCAGCTCGGCGGCCTGACGCAGAACAGCATGATCGATGCGACTGACAACAACAACGTCGATTTCGAGGTCTCGCCGAACTCCCAGGGCATCGCGGTCTTCAACGTCACCGGCAGCGCGCTGCAGGATTACGCCGGCGTCGAGTTCACCAACATCGACTCGGCCAAGACGATTATTATCGACGTCACCGGGTCCGTCGGATTCAGCTTCAGCCAGGCCTTCAACTACGTGAACTTGTCCGGGACAGACCAAACGTACCTGAACGACCACGTGATCTGGAACTTCGAGGACGCCGGCAGCGTCAGCATCGAGACGATCCACGGGGCTCTGCTCGCCGAGGACGCGACCGTCTCGAACACCTCGCCGATCGAGGGCCTGCTCTACGCGGAGAACTTCAACGGCGGCGGCGAATTGCACGATTACCCGTTCCTCGGCGTGCTGCCAGGCGCCGCCGCCGCGCCCGAGCCCTCGACCTGGGCGCTCATGGCGCTCGGCTTCGCAGGACTTGGCTTCGTCGGCCGCCGCGCCTCGCGCAAGGCCGCCTTCGCGGCCTGAGCAGGCACGACACAACCCGCCAGACGGAAAGGGCGCCTTCGGGTGCCTTTTTTGTTTTGAATTGTCGAGGCGGAACGCCACGCGGGACGTCTGTTTTAAGTCAGCGTCGGGCTCCACGGCGGTTCGATCGCGTTCCCTCGATTATCGGGCGCCGACAGACGCGAGCCCTGCGCGCCGCTTCGCTGCGAGCGCGCGCGATCACTCCTCGGCAAAATCCTCGATCCTAAACTCGGCCGGCGCCCGCTCGCCCTTGTCCGCGAGGTCCGTCTCGCGGCCGCGCAGCTCGACTCGGCGGATCTTGCCCGACGGCGTCTTCGGCAGCTCGGCGAACTCGATCCGGCGCACGCGCTTATAGGGCGAGAGGCGCTCGCGGACGTGGGCGAAGATCGAGGCCGCCGTCTCGGCCGTTGGGGCGAAGCCCGGCGCGAGCACGACATAGGCTTTGGGCGTGGTGAAGCGCAGCGGATCGGGCGCCGGCACCACCGCCGCCTCCATGACCGCGTCGTGCTCGATCAGCGCGCTCTCGAGCTCGAACGGGCTGAGGCGATAGTCGCTCGACTTGAACACGTCGTCGGCCCGGCCGATGTAGGTGATGTAGCCCTCGGCGTCGCGCGAGGCGACGTCGCCGGTGCGGTAGTAGGCGCCGTCGATCGGCGCGGGCTCGCCCGCGTCGTCGGCGTAGCCGCGCATCAGGCCGACCGGGCGGGGCCTCAGCGGCAGCGCGATCTCGCCCTGGTCGCTTTCGAGCCCCTCGGCGTCGAGGAGCGCGATGCGATAGCCCGGCAGCGCCCGGCCCATCGAGCCCGCGATGACCTTCTGGCCCGGCGAGTTGGCGACCATCATCGTCGTCTCGGTCTGGCCGTAGGAATCGCGGAGCGTCAGGCCCCAGGCCCGCCGGACCCGGTCGATGACCTCGGGATTGAGCGGCTCGCCGGAGGACATGATCTCCCGCATGTTCACCTTCCACGCGCCAAGGTTCTCCTGGATCAGCATGCGCCAGACCGTCGGAGGCGCGCAGAAGGTGGTGACGCCGTGCGCGACCAGCGCGTCGAGCGCCGCGCGCGGCTCGAACCGTCCGGCGAGCGCGACCACCGTCGCCCCGGCGTTCCAGGGCGCGAACACGCTCGACCAGGCGTGCTTCGCCCAGCCGGGCGAGGAGATGTTGAGATGCACGTCGCCGGGCTTGAGGCCCAGCCCGTACATGGTGGAGAGGTGCCCGATCGGATAGCTCGCATGGCTGTGGACGACGAGCTTCGAGCGCGCCGTCGTGCCGGAGGTGAAATAGAGCAGCATCGGATCGTCGGCCCGCGTCGGACCGTCGGGCTGAAAGCGCGCGTTCGGGTGCATCAGCGAGGCGAACGGCCGCCAGCCTTCGGGCGCATCGCCGACCGCGATGCGGACGACCTTCTCCGCGACCCCAGCGAACTTCTCGGCGTCGGCGCCGTGGGCGACCAGAAACTTCGCCCGGCCGCGCTCGAGCCGGTCGGCGATGTCGGCGGGCGCAAGCTGCGGCATCGCCGGGATCAGCACGAGGCCGAGCTTCATCGCCGCCAGCATCGTCACCCAGAATTCCGGCGTCGCGCCGAGCATCATCAGGAGCCGGTCGCCGCGCTTGGCCCCGATCGCCCGGAGGCCGTTGGCGAGGCTGGCGGAGCTGCGGGCGAGCTCGCCGAAGCTGCGGATCTCGACCTTGGCGTCGCCGACCACCTTCAGCGCCGTCTTCGCGACCGTCTCGCCGGTCGCGAGCTCGGCGTCGAACCAGTCGAGCGCCCAGTTGAAGCGTTCCGGCCGCGGCCAGACGAACTGGGTCCGTGCGGCGGTGTAGCGGTCGTCGAGCGCAAGCAGGAGATCGCGCGCCTCGCGGAAAGTCGGCGGCGCGGTGCGCGGCGGCAGGGGCGTGGAAAGAGAGGCCATGGCGGACTCGAACGGCGAGACACGAGAGAGCATTTCCCTTCTCCCCGCTTGCGGGGAGAAGGTTAGGACGAGGGGCCGGGTGAGCGTCCGCGGCCAACCGCCAAGCCCCTCACCCCAACCCTCTCCCCGCATGCGTCCGCATGCGCGGAGAGGGGGTTTCGCGGCCAGCAATTCACCCCATTCCAAGGCACTCTAATCCGCCGAGCGCCCGCTGTCAGCGCCGCCGTTTCGGCGCGTAGGGATTGGCCCCGCTGGAGCGCAGCGACAGCCGGATCGGCACGCCGATCAGGCCGAAGGTCTCGCGCAGGCCGTTGACGAGATAGCGCTTGTAGCTCTCCGGAATGTGCTCGACCGACGTGCCGAACAGCACGAAGAACGGCGGGCGCGCTTTCGGCTGCGTCATGTAGCGGATCTTGATCCGCCGTCCCGACACGGCCGGGGGCGGCGTCGAAGTCGACGACCGGCGCGAGCCAGCGGTTGAGCCGCCCGGTCGAGATGCGCAGGTTCCAGATCTTGTGGGTGTCGATCACCGCTTCGAGCAGTTTGTCGACATGCGCGCCGGTGAGGCCCGAGACGGGAATGACGCGCGCGCCGCGCAACTGCGGCAGCAGTCGGTCGGCCTCCTCGCGCAGTTCGCGCGCCTTGTCCGACTTGTTGTCGATCAGGTCCCACTTGTTGAGGCCGATCACCAGCGCCCTGCCCTCTTGCTCCACCAGATCGGCGAGCGTCAGGTCCTGCTTCTCGAACGGGATGGTCGCGTCGAGCAGAAGGATCACGACTTCGGCGAAACGCACCGCCCTCAGCGCGTCGGCGACGGCGAGCTTTTCGACTTTCTCGATCACCCTCGATCGACGCCGCAACCCGGCCGTGTCGAACAGCTTCAGCTTGCGCCCGCGCCACTCGGTCTCGATCGAGATCGAGTCGCGGGTGATGCCAGGCTCGGGGCCGACGAGCAGCCGCTCCTCGCCGAGGATGCGGTTGAGCAGCGTCGACTTGCCGGCGTTCGGGCGGCCGAGGACGGCGATGCGCAGCGGCTTCGCCTCGTCGAGTTCGCTGCCGTCCTCCTCCTCGCCGAGCGCGAGCGGTTCGCCCTCGTCCTCCTCGTCCGGATCGAGGCGGGCGGCCGGCGGCAGCGCTTCCACGAGCGCGTCGTAGAGTTCGCCCATGCCCTGGCCGTGCTCGGCGGAAAAGGCGATCGGGTCGCCGAGCCCGAGGCTGTAGGCGTCGTAGGCGCCGTCGCGTCCAGCCCCGCTCTCGGCCTTGTTGGCGAGGACGATGATCGGCTTGCCGGCGCGGCGAATGGCGGCGGCGAAATGCCGGTCGGTCCCGGTGATCCCGGTCCGCGCGTCGATGACGAACAGGATCACGTCGCAGTCGGTGAGCGCGGTCTCGGTCTGGGCGCGCATGCGCCCGGCCAGCGTCTCCGGATCGCCTTCCTCGAGCCCGGCGGTGTCGACGACCGTGAAGGCGAGGTCGAACAGCCGCCCGTCGCCCTCGCGCCGGTCGCGGGTGACGCCCGGCTGATCGTCGACCAGCGCGAGCTTCTTCCCGACCAGGCGATTGAAAATGGTCGACTTGCCGACGTTCGGCCGGCCGATGATCGCGACCTTGCTCATCGATAAGGGGTCATTTCGCCTTGCTGTTCGAGGCGACGAGGCCGAGCCACCGCTCGGCGAGCTGGCGCTCGGTGGCGGACACTTCCGGGTCGCCGAGCAGGTCATCGAGCTGCTTTCCCGCGTCGTCATAATCGCCGCGGCCAATCGCCAGCGCGCCGAGCGTCAGCTTGGCGAGACGCCGATAGGGGCCATCGGCGGAAGCGAGGCCGGTCAGCGCCGCCGTCCCGGCCGCCTCCTCGCCCGGAACGTTGAGCTGAAGCAGGGCTGCGCGGAGCTTGGCCGCGTCGCGGAACAGAGGCTCGACCGAGCCGTTGCCCGCGATCGCCTGGAAGGCCGCAATCGAGGCGGCCGGATCGGTCTGCGCCTTGGCGCCGGCTTCGGTCATCTCGGCGAGGACCCGGTAGCCGCCCGGCGCCTCGGCTGCGAGCTTGCTCAAGCCCCCGAAGGCCTCCTGCGGCCTGCCCGCGTCAAAGGCGGCGATCGCCGCCTGGAGCTGGTCGCCGGCCGCCTGCGCGGCCTTTTCCTTCTCATACTCCCAGTAGCGAAAGCCGGCGGAAGCGAGCACCACCAGGACCGCGCCGGCGATGATGTAATTCTGATACTTCTTCCAGAACTCCGCCGCCTTGTCGCGCCGGACCTCCTCGTCGACTTCCTGAAAGATATCCGACATGTCTTGCTCGATGCGCTGCCGCGGCCCCCCTCTCGGGCGGTCGCCGGCGAATTCGGGCTCGGCCTATCATACGGGGCGGGCGAAAGCGAGCGGCGGGCGTTCGGCGAGGCGCATACCGTCTCGGCGCGCGCACGCGGCGCGTGAGCCGGCTACTCGTGCAGAGTTCCCACGTGTTTCTGCGCGTAGAGTTGCAGGCCGATCTGATCGATCAGGGTCAGCTGCGCTTCGAGGAAGTCAATGTGGCCTTCCTCGTCGGTGACGAGACTTTCGAACAGGTTCTTGGTCACCCGGTCGTTGACGCTTTGGCAATATTCCGCGGCCTCGAGATAGAGCTTGCGCGCGTCGTGCTCGGCCGCGAGGTCGCAGTCGATGATCTCCTTGACGCTCTTGCCGATTCGAAGCTGATCGAGCGACTGCATGTTGGGGTATCCGTCGAGGAACAGGATTCGCGCCATGATCTTGTCGGCGTGCCGCATCTCCTCGATCGATTCCTCGCGCCAGGTTTTGGCGAAATCCTTGTAGCCCCAGTTATCGAGGATCCGGTAGTGCAGCCAGTACTGGTTGATCGCCGCGAGCTCGTGGTGAAGCGCCGCATTCAGATATTCGAGAACCCGTTGATCGCCCTGCATGCGGACCTCCCTCACTCGTCCCTGCAAACCGGAACCGCGCCGAGGAGGGCCGCGGCGCGCGTCGCGGTTGCGCGGCGAAGTATCGCAAGGCGCATGCCACGAACGCAAGCCTGCGGCGCCTTCGACCGGCGACGATCGGCGTCTTGGTCTGATAAATGCGACATGACGATTGCGCCGCCGAGCGGACCCCCCCACCAATTGCCCCGAATGGAATGGCGCGCCGCCTCGAACAGGAAGCCGCGCCGTTCCGGCGTCAGCAAAACGTCACTCCGCCGGCTTAGGCGAAGCCTTGCCCCGTTCACACGAGAGCCTGCATGCCCCACGAGGAAGTCCATTACGTCCACCGGGCCGGCTGGCTGCGCGCGGCTGTGCTCGGCGCCAACGACGGCCTCATCTCGACGGCGAGCCTGATCGTCGGCGTCGCCGCCGCCTCGGCCGGCCGGAGCGAGATTCTGACCGCGGCTTTCGCCGGCTGGGCGGCCGGCGCGATGTCGATGGCGGCGGGCGAGTTCGTCTCGGTCAGTTCGCAGGCCGACCTCGAGGCCGCGGACCTCGAGCGCGAGCAGCGCGCGCTCAAGGAGGACCCGCACGAGGAACTGGACGAACTGACCGGGATCTACGTGGGCCGCGGTCTCGATCCCGCTCTGGCGCGCAAGGTCGCCGAAGCAGTTGACGGCGAAGGACCCGCTCGCCGCCCATGCGCGCGACGAACTCGGGCTGACCGACGAGGCCGCGCGCCAACGCCGTCCTCGCCGCCTTCGCCTCCGCGGCGGCGTTCTCCGTCGGCGCCGCCCTGCCGACGCTCGCGGCCTTCCTCGCGCCGCAGGCGGCGACGATCGAGGCCGTCTCGGCCGCGGCCCTGGTCTTCCTTATCGCGCTCGGCGCGCTCGGCGCCTGGCTCGGCGGCGCGAAAATCCTCAGGCCGGCGCTGCGGGTCGGGTTCTGGGGCGCGATGGCGATGGCCGTCACCGCGGGCATCGGCGCGCTGGTCGGCAAGGCGGTGTGAGCCCGATCGGAGAGGCGGCGTCTCGCCGCCTTGAGGAGCGCGAGACGCGCTCCCTCCAGTGTCCCAATGCTCTCCGGCGGTTACGGCAGAATATCGAGCACGGTCTCCTTGGGGCGGCAGAGACGGACGCCCTTCGGCGGTGACGACGATCGGGCGCTGGATCAGGATCGGGATCGCGACCATGGCGTCGAGGATTTCATCCTCGGTCAGCCGCGGGTCATCGAGCCCGAGCGCGGCGTAAGGCGCCTCCTTCCGGCGCATGAGCGCGCGCGCCTCGATGCCCATCGCCGCAATCAGCTCTTGCAGCCGCTCGCGCGTCGGCGGGGTTTTCAGATACTCGATCACGACCGGCTCCACGCCGCGTTCGCGGATCGTCGCCAGCACGTTGCGCGACGTGCCGCATTTCGGATTGTGGTAGATGGTGATGGTCACAGTCGTCCGCCCGCCTGATCGAGCGCCTCTGCCGTTGGCCGCATCGCTCGCGGATTTATGCCGCGGCCGCGGCGATTGTCATCGTCCTTTCGTAAGGTCCGCCCAAGCGATATCCGAAGAAAAAGCATAATGTCGATAGACTTTGTACCTTATACTTTTCGAGCGCGCTGCTACGAATGTCGCTCATCCAAGTTCACCGTCCCGACGTATAGTCGGCGTGCGCCGTTTAGTCGCGGCGCTCGGCCGTTGATTACGGCGGAGCGGCGAGGCATGACGCGTGACGTAGGTCGCGACCCAATCAAAGAGGCGATTATGAGTGGATCTGAAAAGGGGGTGAGCTGCCGTACGGTTCTCATGGCTGCCGCCGGCGCGGTTCCGGCGCTGGCGCTGATGACCCAACGGCGCGCAGGCGAAAATGGCGCAGACCGCGGTCAAGTATCAGACCGAGCCAAAGGACGGCAAACAGTGCGACGGCCGCAATTCGTCGCCCCGAACAGCTGCAAGATGGTCGACGGCGAAAATCTACCCTACTGGCTATTGCACGCTCTGGACCAAGAAGGCCGCCTGACGCCTTCTCGAGCGGCGGCTGAAAACGGC
>CAWANA010000023.1:0-4261 GCA_963783275.1 uncultured Alphaproteobacteria bacterium
CGCCGGAGCGTTTCGGCGCGCCCCTTTCCCGCTTTCCAGGAAGGCGCCTCCATGACTGAATTCGACGCAGGCTCCAAGGTCGCGCCCCATCGCGCGCGGCGCATGCTCGCGGCCCTGATCGGCGGCGTCAGCCCCGACGACATCGGCGCCGAGGAGAACCTTCCGACCCGAGACGGTCGAGCGGGCGCTCAGCGACGAGCTCGGCCGGCGCTGGGTCGCCGCCGGCGGCCGATTTCGCAAAAATCCAGATCGCGCGGCTCGAGGGCTTCTGCCTGCAGCTGATGGACCGGATCGAGGCCGGCGAGCTCGCCGCCATCGACCGGGCGCTGAAGATCATCGACCGGCTCGACCGCTACCACGGCTTTCGATCGCGTCAAGCCGGCGATCGAGCCCTATGGCGAGGCGCATCGCGAACGGCTGCTCGCCAAGCTCAACGCCGCCGCGGCGAACCTCGCCGACGCCGAGCCCGACGCTCGACACGACGCATGACCGGCGGGACGGCGGAGGCCGCGGCCGGCGAGGTCCGCCCGCCGATCCGGCGGATCGGCGATCTCCTCGAGACTGCGGTCCGGACGAGCGGCGCGCGCATCCTCGCGGCGATGACGGACGGGACTGCGAGCAGCTTCTGTGCGACTGGAATCTCTGGGCGCGCCCCGACCAGGAGCCGCCGCCCGGCGACTGGGTCGTCTGGCTGATCCTGGCCGGCCGCGGCGCGGGCAAGACCCGCGCCGGCGCCGAGGCGGTCCGGCGATGGTCGTGGGCGTTTCCGCTCGTCAACCTGATCGGCCCGACCGCCGACGACGTGCGCGACGTGATGGTGCTCGGGCGAATCCGGCATCCTCGCCTGCTGCCGCGCGCGAGGAGCGGCCGCGCTATCTGCGCCTCGGCCGGACGGCTCGAATGGCCGAACGGCGCGGTGAGCCAGCTCTTCTCCGCCGAGGAGCCGGACCGGCTGCGCGGCAAGCAGCACATGAAGCTGTGGTGCGACGAGCTCGCCGCCTGGCGCCGGCCCGGACGCCTTCGACCAGGCGATGCTCGGCCTCAGGCTCGGCGAAAAGCCGCAGATGATCGTCACCACGACGCCGCGCCCGACGCGCATCGTCAAGGCGCTGGTCGCCGACAAGGACACGATCGTCACCCGCGGCTCGACCTTCGACAACCGCGGGCACCTTGCGCGCGCGTTCCTCAAGCGCATCGCCAAGCGCTACGAGGGCCGCGTCATCGGGCGGCAGGAGCTGTTCGCCGAGATCGTCGAGGAGACGCCGGGCGCGCTCTGGACGCGGGCGCTGATCGAGCGCCAGCGGGTCGCGCCGGAGGCCGCGCCCGCGCGAATTCGCCGAGGTCGTGGTCGCGGTCGATCCGCCGGCCCGCTCGGGCTCGAAGGCCGACGAATGCGGCCTCGTCGTCGCCGGCAAGGCGGCGGACGGGAAGCTCTATGTGCTGGCCGACCTGACCAGCCAGGGCGACACGCCCGCCGGCTGGGCGGCCCGGGTCGGCGCCGCCTATCGCGGCTTTTCCGCCAACCGCGTGGTCGCCGAGATCAACAACGGCGGCGAGATGGTGACGGAGGTGCTGCGCCAGGCCGAGCCGCACCTGCCGGTGCGCACCGTGACCGCGACGCGCGGCAAATTTTTGCGCGCCGAGCCGATCGCCGCGGCCTACGAGCGCGGGCCTCGTGCTTCACGCCGGCGTCGTTCCCGAAGCTCGAGGACCAGCTCTGCGCGCTGACCCCCGACTTCGACCGCCGCTCCGGCCCCTCCCCCGACCGCGCCGACGCCCTCGTCTGGGCGATCGCCGACCTGTTGGGGATCGACCGGCCGAGTTCGGGGATGCTCGACTATTGGGCGGGGCGGGCGCTGTCGGGCGCAAATGTGTAGGGCGCGCTCGATAGCCCATAGCCCGTCGCGAGACGGGCGTCCTGACGGACGCCTTTGGAGCGCGCCGGCCGGGTCGGCGACCGGCCCGCAGCGCCGGGCTGGACAATTCGTCAAGTGACGCGTATAGTCTCGTCAGGAGATGCGACATGACCCCATCCGCCCTTGCCCGGCCCTCGCCGGCCGCGCCGGCCGGCCTGCAGACCTTCGCGCGCGAAACGGACCGCAAGCGCCTGTCCGAGGTCGCGATCAAGGCGTTCCTCAATCTCGCGCGCGCGTGGAACCTGAGCAACGCCGAGGCCGCGGCGCTGATCGGCGTTTCGCCGAGCAGCTTCGACCGCATGAAGGCGGGCGCGCGGCCGACGCTCGGCCAGGACCAGATGACCCGGGTCTCGGCGCTGGTCGGGATCTTCAAGGGCCTGCATCTCCTGTTCGCCGACGACACGGCCGACGCCTGGGTGCGCCGGACCGAACAGCGGCCCGCTGTTTCGAGGGCGGACGCCGATCGCGGCGATGATCGAGGGCGGCATCCCGGCCATGCTCGACGTCCGCAGATACGTCGACGCCGTGCGCGGCGGGCTGTGATGGTCGGCAGAGCCGGCATTTAAGCGCGCGCGACAAACCGTCGCGGTCTACCAATCACGACGCTTGGCTTTCGACCCCGCGAAGGACGCTTTGCGCCTCTACAAGGCGGAAAAAACCCCAAAAGCCGCGAAGTGGCCTTAAGATTGGCACGAGATCGCGGTAACCAAAGGCGTGTCGGCACGGGAAGTTAGGTTTTTGTTTAGCACGTAAACGCTGTTATACACTTTCCTCTTGCGCTTTGTGACGACACCTTCTATAAATTCAATCTAACGCACAGCAGCAGTATCACCCATGGCAACCGCACTCCGCTCGCACGCCGCCGCGACCAAAATGGCGTCGCATCAGAAAATCCCGAGAGACGCGACCCCTGGAATATTCTACATGAAGCGTGAGCCTTTTGAACGGTTCGTTGAATGCATGACAAAGCCTGGGGAGCCAACTGAGTGGATCAAAAAGGCCTCAAAGTTACTGAGGGAACTAGCGAAGGTCCGCTCGTAAGCGTTGCTCTTTCAGCAAAGCACGAAACGGATAAGTTCTGCTGCACCAAGAGTTTGCGGGTGCAGAGTTTTCTACGCTCCGAATGCCGACAATTGATCGAACAGAACTATTGCCGGGTTTTCGTGATTGAAGACCCGAGCACAGCTGCTCGCGTCCTGGGCTACTACACACTTTCAGCGTCCGTGATCGCTCGCGACAACCTCAGCAATCGACATCAGAGACATGCGCCTCGCGGGATACCTGTCCCAATGGTGTTGCTAGGATTTATGGGCAAAGATGATGGCGCACCACAAGGAATGGGAGCCGCTTTGATAGTAGAAGCAGCACGAAGGATTGTCGGATCACGACATCGCGGCGTGGGGAATTGCCTTGGAATCCGAGGGGGCCCAACAATCGAGCGCTCTGAGGGCCTGGTACCAAAGCCTGGGAATTCGGTCCGGCCAAATTGCCAGAGTACCCGAGGCTTATGTACGCACCGCTGTCGATATTACTGGGATAGTGTCCACCTAATCATTGCGGCCTCGTCAGGTGCTTGACGGCCTGAGCATCGTCCGGGAGGCGCTCCCGCGCACCGTCCGCCCTCGTCTCGACGGCCCGGCTCCGGGCCCCGGTGCTGGATGCGCTCGTCGCTCCCGAAGAGGTCGCGGACCTGGCGGAGATCGAAGGCGCGACTTCGAGCCGCCTGATCGCCGAAGCGCGCGGGAACGGAGGGGACTGAGACCGCGACGAACTCGTCTTCGGCGTCCCTACGCCGCCTTCATCAATGCTTCGTTCGCCTATTGGAAACCGCGGGAGCCGAACCGCTTCAACGCGACGCGCGGCGCCTGGTACGCGGCGCTGAAGGTCAGCACCTCCATGCGCGAGGTCGCCTGGCACATGGCCGATTTCCTGGCGAAGTCCGGCGGCATGACCGCGACCGTCGATTATGCGGAGCTCTTCGCCAGCATGGGGGCGAGTTCGTCGATCTGCGCGCCGCGCCGCAGCACCCGAGCCTCGATCCCGATCCCGCAGTCGGATACCCGGCCGGAAACGCGGTCGCCGACGCGGCGCGGGCGCGGGGGCTGAACGGCGTCATCTATCCGTCCGTGCGCGATCCCGGGGGGACCTGCGTTGTCGCGCTGCGGCCGAACGCGGTGCAGTCGGTCGCACCGGGCGCCGTCTATCAATTCGTCTGGTCGGGCGGACCCGAGCCGGTGATCGAACGGGTGTCGGAGTAAGCGAGGTCTCTTCGGAGGGGCGGCGACTCGCCGCCCGGCGCGCGAGACGCGCACCCTCCTATTGGCGATCCGCCCGAGCGTCGGCGG
>CAWANA010000024.1:0-299301 GCA_963783275.1 uncultured Alphaproteobacteria bacterium
TGCTGCGGGCTCGGGACGGCGTCGAGGCTCTCGATCACCTTGAACGTCTCGGGATCGATGACGTCGACCTTGCCGGTGATGAGGTTCGGCGAATAGACGCGCGACAGGTGCCCGGCGACGGCGGGGCTGAACATGCCGGCCCCGGTTCCGGCGTAGACGTTCTTCGGATCGACCGGCGCCGGCATCGACAGGTTGGCCGGCGGCAGGTCGATCGCCTGCGGGGGCCCGAGCTGATAGGCGGCGAGCTGGATGAAATCGCGCTCGCTCCGTCCCTGCTCGATCGACGCTGCTGCAGAACGAGGCGCACTGCGCGGCGTCCTTGCAGGCGGTCGGGATGGTGAAGGACTGCGCGGTCTCGAGGGCCGAATCCGACCCGAGAACCGCCGCCGGCCAAGGCCAGGATCGACGCGCCGATCCATGCAAGCCGCTGCATCACAATGCCCCGTCGCCGCGAATCCGGGCCCCGGCCCCGCCGCGAATCGATCCGATCCCTCATGCGCCCGCCCGGATGACTGGCCGATGAACGGCGGTCGCCATCCCTTTGAAAGATCGCGGTCGGAAAGTCGAGCGGCGGTCGCTCTCGGGCCGATGGCGCGCGCGCGCCGCATCGCCTATTCTCGCGCCCCATGACCCAGCCCCACCGTCCGGTCGGCCCCGGCGACCACGTCTTTCTCGTCGACGGCTCGTCGTTCGTGTTCCGCGCCTATTATCAGTCGATCCGGCAGGATCAGAAGTACAATTATCGCTCGGACCGGCTGCCGATCGGCGCGGTCCGGCTGTTCGCCACCAAGATGCTGCAGTTCATCAAGGACGGCGCGGCGGGCATCAAGCCGACCCATCTCGCCATCATCTTCGACAAGTCGGAGAACTCGTTCCGCACGCGAGCTCTACCCGCCCTACAAGAGCAACCGCCCGGACCCGCCGGCCGACCTCGTGCCGCAGTTCCCGCTGATGCGCGCGACCGTGCGCGCCTTCGGCATGATCCCGGTCGAGCAGGACGTCTACGAGGCGGACGACCTGATCGCCACCTACGCCCGGCAGGCGCGCGAGAAGGGCGCCGACGTGCTGATCGTCTCGGCCGACAAGGACCTGATGCAGCTGATCGAGCCGGGCGTCGCCATGTACGACCCGGCCGTCGCGGCGACCGCGAGGAGCGGCGCATCGGCCCGGCCGAGGTCATCGAGTATTTCGGCGTCGGGCCGGACAAGGTGGTCGACGTCCAGGCGCTCGCCGGCAATTCGACCGACAACGTTCCCGGCGCGCCGGGCATCGGCGTCAAGACCGCGGCGCAGCTGATCGCGCGAATACGGCGACCTCGACACGCTGCTCGCCCGCGCCGGCGAGATCAAGCAGCCGAAGCGGCGCGAGGCGCTGACGCTGCCCGAGAACGTCAACCGCATCCGGATTTCGCAAGCGCTGGTCAAGCTCGTGCGCGACGTGCCGCTCGAGACGCCGCTCGACGATCTCGCTGACGCCCGACGCTCGACGGCAAGGCGCTCGTCGCCTTCTTCAAGGCGATGGAGCTGACCACGATCACGCGGCGCGTCGGCGAGATCTGCGGCGTCGACGTCTCGGCGATCGAGCCGGACCCGCGCTTCGTCGGGCCGGCCGGCTGGCAGGGGCGCAACGGCGAGGCAGGCTGAAGCGCCCGAGCCTGCCGCAGAGGCCGCTGCCGACGCCCGGCGCCGCCAAGCCCGCCGCGACCCAGGCGACGACGCCCGGCCGATCTCGCCCGGGCGCGGGCGGCCGAGGCGCAAGGCGCCGTTCGACCGGTCCGCCTACACGACCGTGACGAGCCTCGACGCAGCTCGGCCGTGGATCGCGCGCGCCCACGAGAGCGGGCGTCGTCGCCTTCGACGCCGAGACGACCTCGCTCGACCCGCTTCAGGCGGAGCTCGTCGGCCTCTCGCTTGCGGTCGCGCCGGGCGAGGCCTGCTACGTCCCGCTCGGCCATCGCGTCGGGCGCGGACGATCTCTTCGAGCGGCGGCGGCGCCTCGCCCCCGACCAGATCCGCGAGGAGGACGCGATCGCGCTCCTGAAGCCGCTGCTGGAGGCGCCGGGCGTGCTCAAGATCGGCCACAACGTCAAGTTCGGCATGCATGTGTTCGCGCGAGCGCGGCGTGACCGTCGCGCCGATCGACGACACGATGCTGATCTCCTACGCGCTCGACGCCGCAGCGACCGGCGACGGCCACGGACATGGACGACGCTGTCCGAGCGCTTCCTCGGCCACAAGCCGATCGCGCGTTTCCGAAGTCGCCGGCTCGGGCCGCAACGCTGTCGGCTTCGCGCGCGCGCCGATCGACAAGGCGACCGAATACGCCGCCGAGACGGCCGACGTGACGCTGCGGCTCTGGCGCGTCCTGAAACCCCGCCTCGCCGCCGAGCATGTGGCGACGGTCTACGAGACGCTGGAGCGGCCGCTGGTCGCGGCGCTGGCGCGCATGGAGCGGCGCGGGCGTCGCGATCGATCGCGACATGCTGTCGCGGCTCGCCGGCGATTTCGCGCAGACGCATGGCGCGGCTCGAGGCCGAGATCAGCCGGATCGTCGGCGGGCCGTTCAATCCCGGCTCGCCGAAGCAGCTCGGCGACATCCTGTTCGGCCAGATGGGCCTGCCCGGGCGGCAAGAAGACCGCGACCGGCGCCTGGTCGACCACGGCGAGCGTGCTCGAGGACCTCGCCGCCGAAGGCCACGAGCTGCCGGCGCGCGTGCTCGAATGGCGGCAGGTGTCGAAGCTCAAATCGACCTACGCCGACGCGCTGCCGGGCTACGTCAATCCGTCGACCGGCCGCGTGCACACGTCCTACGCGCTGGCCGCGACCACCACCGGGCGGCTGTCGTCGTCCGAGCCGAACCTGCAGAACATTCCGGTCCGCACCGAGGAGGGCCGAAAGATCCGCCGCGCCTTCGTCGCGCCGAAGGGCCGCAAGCTGATCTCGGCCGACTACAGCCAGATCGAGTTGCGCCTGCTCGCCCATATCGCCGACATCCCGGCGCTGAAGAAGGCCTTCGCCGAGGGGCTCGACATCCACGCCATGACGGCCTCGGAAATGTTCGGCGTGCCGATCGCCGGCATGCCGGGCGAAATCCGGCGGCGCGCCAAGGCGATCAATTTCGGCATCATCTACGGCATCTCGGCCTTCGGCCTCGCCAACCAGCTCGGCATCCCGCGCGAGGAGGCGGGCGCCTACATCCGCAAATATTTCGAGCGCTTCCCCGGCATCCGCGACTACATGGAGGCGACCAAGAAGACCGCGCGCGCCAACGGCTACGTGACGACGATCTTCGGCCGCAAGTGCCACTATCCGCGCATCGCCTCGTCCAACGCCTCCGAGCGCGCCTTCAACGAGCGCGCCGCGATCAACGCGCCGATCCAGGGCTCGGCCGCCGACATCATCCGCCGCGCGATGGTGCGCATGGAGGAGGCGCTCGCGAAGGCCAAGCTCTCGGCCGCAGATGCTGCTGCAGGTGCACGACGAACTGGTGTTCGAGGCGCCGGACGACGAGGTCGAGGCGACGCTGCCGGTGGTGACCCGGGTGATGATCGAGGCGCCCGAGCCGGCGCTGAAGCTGCACGTGCCGCTGCAGGTCGACGCGCGGGCGGCGCAGAACTGGGAAGAGGCGCATTAGGGAATGGGCGTCAGTCAGATTGAGGGCGTTCTCCTTCCCCCAAGAGGGCGTTCGGAAGAACGCCCGTCTCTCGACGGGCTATGGTGGGGGAAGGCAGGGCTGGGGGGTCGCGCCGACGCCGGGAATAAGGGGCCTCGCTCTTCACGACAACGGGCTGAGCGACCCCCCACCCTGACCCTCCCCCACAAGTGCCTGCGCCCGGGCGCGCGCAAGCGCGGCCCGGTTGGGGGAGGGGATGTCCGATGACCGCCGCTCTCCGAGCGCTACCGCGCCCTCCTCGACGAACATCACCTCGCCCACGACCCCGCTCAAGCCGCGCTGGTCGCAAAACTCGACGCGCTTTGCGACCGGCTCAAGGACTACAGGGCCGAGACGAAGCCGAGCGCCTTCTCGCGGTTGTTCGGCGCGAAGCCAGCCGAGCCGCCGCGCGGTCTCTACATTCACGGCGCGGTCGGTCGCGGCAAGACGATGCTGATGGACCTGTTCTTCGGCGCGGTCGAGGTTCAAAAGAAACGCCGCGCGCATTTCCACGCCTTCATGGCCGACGTCCACGCCCGGCTGCACGAATGGCGGCAGGCGCGCAAGGTCGGCGCGGTGACGGGCGAGGACCCGATCGCCCCGGTCGCCGCCGAGCTCGCGCGCGAGGCGTCGCTCTTGTGCTTCGACGAATTCGCTGTGCGCGACATCGCCGACGCGATGATCCTCGGGCGCCTGTTCACGGCGCTGTTTGCGGCGGGCGTGGTGGTGGTGGCGACGTCCAACGTCGCGCCGGACGACCTCTACCAGGACGGGCTCAACCGCGCGCTGTTCCTGCCGTTCATCGCGCTCCTCAAGGAGCGCTGCGCGGTCGTTCGGCTCGACGCGCTGACCGACTACCGGCTCGAGAAGCTGGTGCGCGCGCCGGTGTATTACACGCCGCTCGGCGCGAAGGCCGACGCCGCGCTCGACGCCGCCTTCCTGTCGCTCACGGGCGCTCCGCGCGGCGCCCCGGTCGAAATCGAACTCCTCGGGCGCGAGCTCGAGGTTCCGCAGGCGGTGGGCGGCGTCGCCCGCTTTCCCTTCGACGACCTGTGCCGCAAGCCGCTCGGCTCGCCAGATTATCTCGAGATCGCCGAGCGCTTCCACACCGTGTTCATCGACCGCATTCCGGTGCTCGGCGCTGACGAGCGCAACGCGGCCAAGCGCTTCATCATCCTGATCGACGCGCTCTACGATATGCGGGTGAAGCTCGTCGCCTCGGCCGCCGCAGAGCCGGAAGGGCTCTTCGCTGGGCGCCGAAGGCGCGGAGGCGTTCGAATTCGCCCGCACCGCCTCGCGCCTGTTCGAGATGCGCTCCGCCGACTACCTGGCCATGCCGCACGGCGCGGTCGGCGCCCGGCTCGGCGACCTCGGCGGCATCGCGGAGACCTGAGTGGCGAGCGGGCTCAACGCCGAGAGCAACGAGGCGCGGCTGGTCGAAATCGCCCGGGCGCATGTGCGCAAGTTCGGCCACGCCCGGACCACCGTCGTCGGCGTCGCCGCCGACGCCGGCATGACCCACGCGAATGTCTATCGCTATTTCCCTTCGAAGACCGCCTTGCTCGACGAGGTCGTGGCGAGCGGCCTGAGGCCGCTGGAAGCGCGTCTCCGCGAAGCCGCCGAAGGCGCCGACCCGGCCTACGACAAGCTCGAGCGGATGCTGCTCGCCGTCCACCGCGACTATCGGATGAAGCTCGACGACGATCCGGAGCTGTTCGACCTGCTGGTCGACGCGCTGATCCGCAACCGTCCGAGCGCGCGCAAGCATCGCTCGCGCGTCCAGACCGAGATCCAACGGGCCTATGAGGAGGGCGTCGCCTCGGGCGCCTTCGCCCTGACCGATCGGCGCCGCGCCATGTCGCTGATCTTCGACGCCGCGCACCGCTTCATCCATCCCGTCGCGCTCCGGCTCGACAGGGACAGCGCCCCCCACGCGGTGGCGACGCGGTTCGAGACGGTGCTGGCGATCACGCTGAGGGCGCTTAGGAGCGGGCGGGCGTGAGGGTGGCAAGTGGGTTCGGCGCCGATTGAGGATGCGGTTGGGGCCGGCCGTGTATATCGTGGACAGCGGCGGCGACAAAGGAACACAGGACCGCGACATCCGCGCGGCCCGCGCTTTAGCGAAGGAGGTATGATCTTGGTCGAAAAGCGTCCGTTCAGCGTTCAGAATTATCTCGCCACGCCGGAGGACCGCGCTGCCTACCTCGACGCGATCCTCGAGGACGGCGATCCTTCGCTCATTGCGGCGGGCTTAGGCGAAATCGCCAAGTCTGTTGGCGTGAGCGAGTTTGCGCGAAAAGTCGGTCTGAGCCGAGAAGCCATCTGCAAAGGCTTCGTGCCGGGGGGCAACCCGACGCTCGAAACGATCGCCAAGGCGACAAAGGCGCTCGGCCTCAGGTTGACCGTCACCCCAGCCGACGCGGCGTAAGACCCCCCCGCGCCTTCAGCCGCGCTGCAATTGCGTCACCCCGGCTCCGCGTTGCGGTAATCCGTCGGCAGGATCTGGAATCCGCCCTTGTCGAAGGGCCGGTCGTACTGCATCAGAAGCATCAGGCAGACCGCGAACGCCGTCGAGAAGGCGAACAAGGACACGCCCATCGCAAGCTTTTGGTGCAAATGGATCGCCGCAATCAGGGTGAGCATCATCGCCGCCAAAACGAGGACGGCGACCCACTGAACGGAGCCGATTTCCGCTTCGCTGAGCAGCAGCCGGTAGGTCCGGTTCTCGAGCGCATCGCGGATCGCCGCCAGCGCGCCGCTCTGCGCCAGCGTCTCATTGGCCTTCGCGGCGGGAAAGGACAGAAGCGCCTTCTGCGCGTCCTCGAGCGGAGTGGGCTTCCACTGGACTTCGTCTTCGCGGCCCTCCCCCATGGCCGGCCATTCCGTCGTCACGATGAATTCGACATGGGCCTTGATGGCCGCTCGGATGTTGGCCGCCACATCGGGCGGCAGAGCGTTCACAAGCAGCGCCGCCTGCCGCAAATCGTTGATCTCGTGGTTCATGTATTGTTTGGCGCGATCAAGGTTCGACCAGACCCGCGCCGCGATGAAGACGATCAGGATACCCGTAATGGTTCCCATGGGAGACAGGAGACTTGGCGAAATCGTCTGCACCGTCTTGCCGATTCCGTGACGCGACGCCCAGTTTGCGACGACGAAAATCGCCCCGGCCGCCAGATAAGCGAAACAGAAGACAATGAGGGCGATGATTCCGCTGGGTTGCAATTCGATCCAGTTCAACATGGGCGCCCCTCCGGAAGCACATCGGCCCGACCGGCTATGCCAGTCGCGGGTAGCCCATCAATTCGGCCTTGCGTTCGATGCCGAGAACGCGGCGATAGTCGGCGGCTGTCAAGACCGTTGCGCCGTAAATCCGGAGCGTCGCGCGTGCGTCCGCAAGGTTCGGGTCGGCGAGCGCCTCGAACAGGGCTTGGCGCACGGCGTCGCGCGTCGCCGCGGGCAGGCTGGCGCTCATGACGAACGGCAGCCCCGGCGAGCGCGGGCTTTCCGTCACGATGGCGAGGCGGGCGGCGAGCGCGGGCCGCAGGCGGGCGATGAGGCCGAAGGTGACGCAGTCGATCGCCGCGAGGTCCGCCCGTCCGGCGGCGACCGCTTCGAGGCTCGCGGCGTGCGATCCGGTGACGACGACCTCTCGAGAAAAACGGCCGACCGCCGGCGACCGGGGCGATCGTCGCGCGAAACAGGTTCATGCCGCTGTTGCTGTCCTCAGCGTTGACCGCGGCGACCGCGCCGCGGAACGCCGTAAGCTCGCGGCGCGGCGCGCGCGACGGAGCGGACGACGAAACTGCGATGGTCCGCGCCGGCGCAGCCCGGAAAGCCATATTCCGGGGTCGCGACGAGGACGACCGCCTCTCGTAGAGTCGTCAAATAAGGGTAGCCGCAGGTCTGCGCGAAGATCAGGCCGGGGTCGCGCCACAGGTCCATCAGGGCGCGTCCGCGCGTCAGGTTTTCGGGCGCCTCGACGCCTCGCGCCCGCAAGGCCGCGGCGATCCGGCGCCATAGCGCGTCGTTGGCGGTAGAAATCTCCGGAAAATCGTACATCGGCAGCGCTGCGACCGGCGCGTGCGCGCTCATGCGGCGCGGCCGGTCCAGTCGGGATGGACGGGGCGGTCGTGGGGCCTGAGCGCGAAGCGCCGGGCGACGTCGAAATAGCCGTCGTACAGGAGGCCGCCGTTGCGGCGGATCAGCGCCTCGCGATTCAGCCGGTAGAAGGTCGGGATCCGATACCACGGCAGGCCGCCGCGCAGGTGATGGGCGACGTGCAGGTTGTTGTAGAGGAACAGCGGGCCGAGGATGTGGGCGTTCTCGACGATCGCGGTGCGCCTTTCGGGCTCGGCCGCTGCGCGGTGTTCGGCGAAGGAGCGCACCATCGCCAGACTCATGCCGGGATAGACGAAGGCGGCGATATAGACCCAGAGCGGCATGCCGCAGACGCCGATCACCCAGACGAGCACCGGCGCGCACTGCGCCAAATGCCAGAACAGCATCGAGCGCGCGCCGTTCCGGCCGCGCCAGGCGTCGCGGACGCAGCCGAAGACGAAGCGCCCGATCATCCAGGCGGGGCCTAAGACCATGCGGCCGATCAGCGTCGATTGCGCGACGACCAGCGCGCGCCGGGCCGGCCCGAGGTCGCGCCACCCCGCCGTCGTCCAGTAGTAGCTCTCGGGATCCTCGAAAGGATCGGTCAGGTTGGCGTCCTGGTGGTGCCGGATATGGGTCTCGCGGTAGATCCGGTAGGGCAGCCAGAGCGACAGCGGCCAGACCCCGATCGCCTCGTTGACCGTTCGCCACGGCGTCGGATGGCCGTGGATGACCTCGTGCTGCAGGTTCATCTGCCAGGCGATGACCCATGCGCCGAGTGGGACCAGCGCCCACCAGGGCAGGCTCCCGCCAGAACCAGGTCGCAACGCCCCACAAGCCATAGATGACGATCGCCAGCACGATGGTCGGCCCTTCGAGCCGGCGGCCGAGGGGCGGCAGTTCAACGATATCCAAAACCCGCTCCGCGTTCGGCGAGGGTCTTGAAGCGTCCCCGAGCCGAACTTCGACACAATCATTGTTCGCGGCCCGCGACAATGCGGCGAAATGGCGTCAGGCTAATTTTTTCTATCTAAATAATCAGCTTTTGCGCTCTGACCCCTGAAACAACTGGAATTCGCTCAAATCGTTCCCTCTAGCCGCCGCGCACTTCGCCCTTCGCCGCCTCCAGCGCGCCGGGCTCGAGTTCGCAACAGAGCAGGCGCGCGGGGTCGACCGGACCGGGCAAGGTGATGCGGCCCGGCGGAACCGGCTTGAATCCCATGCGGGCGTAGTACGGCTCGTCGCCGACCAGGATCACCAGCTTCCAGCCCGCCGCCCTGGCGGCGTCGAGGGCGTGCTTCACCAGCGCCTCGCCGATGCCCTGGCTGCGGAACACCGGTTCGACGATCAGCGGACCCGAGCAGCAGGGCCCGCGCGCCGCCGATGTCGACCGGCGTCATGGCGTTGGCCCCGACCAGCAGGGTGCCGACCCGCGCGACGAAGCTGAGCTCGGGGACGGGGTCCGCCGTCTCGCGGATGCGATAGGCGGAGCGGGCGAACCGGCCCGGGCCGAAAACGCGCGCGTTCAGATGGTCGATGGCGGCCGCGTCGTCGGGCGTTTCGGGTTCGAGCAGAAAGGAGAGGTCGGACATCGCGCCGCCTCTATCACGCGGCGCGGCGATCCGTCATCCGTCAGACGCCGAACTCGTCGGGCTCGCGCCACCCGCGCTCGAACGGCAGGCGCCAGGAATGGGGCGCGATCAGCTGATAGATGGACTGCGGTCCCCATGAGCCCGGAGCGTAGATGCGGACCGGCGGCGGGTTGTCGAGCAGCCGGGTCGAGATCTCCCACAGGCGCTCGATGCCGTCGGCGGTGCAGAACAGCGTGTGGTCGCCTTTCATGGCGTCGAGGATCAGCCGCTCGTAGGCCTCGAGCACGTCGGCGCCGTCGCCGGTGTCGTGCAGCCGGAACTGCAGGCTCTGCTTGGCGAGCCTCATGCCGGGCCCGGGCTTCTTGCCATAGAAGGACAGCGACACGCGCGACTGGTCGGCGAGATCGAAGGTGAGATGGTCCGGCCCCTGGAGACCGAGACCCGAGTCCTCCGGAAACATGCTGCGCGGCGGCTCCTTGAAGGCGATCGAAATGATCCGCTGCCCCTGCGCCATGCGCTTGCCGGTGCGCAGATAGAAGGGCACGCCCGCCCAGCGCCAGTTGTCGACCCTGCATTTGACCGCAATGAAGGTTTCCGTGTCCGATTCCGGATCGACGCCCTTTTCGTCGCGGTAGCCGATATATTGGCCGCGCACGACGTTGGCGGGGTCGATCGGCATCAGCGAGCGGAAGACCTTGTTCTTCTCCTCGCTGATCGGATTCGGCGCCAGCGAGGTCGGCGGCTCCATCGCAACGAAGCCGAGGATCTGGAAGAGGTGGGTCACGACCATGTCGCGATAGGCGCCGGTCTGCTCGTAGAAGCCGATGCGATTGCCGATCTCCAGGGTCTCCGGCACATCGATCTCCACGTGATCGATGAAATTGCGGTTCCAGATCGGCTCGAACAGGCCGTTGCCGAAGCGGAAGGCGAGGATGTTCTGCGCCGGCTCCTTTCCGAGGAAATGGTCGATGCGGAAGATCTGATCCTCGGCGAACACCTTGTGCAACTCGGCGTTGAGCGCGACCGCGCTCTCGAGGTCGGTCCCGAACGGTTTCTCCATGATCACCCGCGAGCCCTTGGCGAGGCCCGCCTCCTGGAGCATCCGGACCGCCGCGAGCGCGGCGTTCGGCGGCACGCTGAGGTAGTTGACGAGCTGGAAGTCTCCACCGAGCGCCTCCTCGGCGCGCTGGACGGCTGCGGCCAACGCCTTCGGGCCCTCCTTGATCGGGACGTAATCGAGCGCCGCGTCGAGCGCCGGCCAGTCGCCCGCGGCGGGCGGGTGATCGTGATGCATCTCGACCGCCTTGCGGGCGAGCGCCCGGAAGTCGTCCGTCGTGATGTCGTCGAGCGAAACGCCGATGATCCGGCATTTGGGAATGAAGCGCGCCGTGATGAGGTGGAAAAGCCCGGGCAGCAGCTTGCGCTGGGACAGGTCGCCGGTCGCTCCGAACAGCACGACCACCTGGGGCGCCTTCGGACCAACTCCGGCCGGTATCTTCGGCATCGCGTCTCTCCATTCTCGATCGACCGCGTAAGCCCAGAGCATGTCAACCGTGCGACCGCTTGGCAATCGCTTGCGCGAGGCGCGCAGTCCGACGCCCGAAGCGTCAATCCGCCTCGAGAAGAGCGAGGCGCGCGAAGTCGGCGAGACACGTGTCGGTCGCGCGCTCGAGGGCGGCCGCAGCGGCGGAGCGGTCCGTCACTGGCCCGTCGGGGCCCCCGATCCGCAAGTCTCCGGCGTCGAAGCTATCGAGCGCGCAGGCGATGAGGTCGTTCCGCGTGCGGGTCCCGTCGAGAAGCGGCAGGTAGAAACGTTGCAGCGGATCGAGCGTGACCGGCCTGTGGCGGAGACTCGCGGTCGTCGCCTCGGCGCCCCTCGCGTCGCTCGCCGCGAGCGGCCAGGCTCGCGGGCGATCGGTGGGTTGCGATGCGCAAACGATCGGCTCGGTCGAGAGTGTGCACAGGTCGGCGGCCACCAAGTGCATGAGCCCGACCGCGATGCGTTTTCGCGATTCGGGCTCGGTCGTCTCGCGAGGCGCCAGATCCTCGAGCGTCGACGAGAGCGGAAGGCGCGCGACGAGCCGCCGGACCGCGCCGAGGACGGCTTCGTCCCGGACACAGATTCCGTGATCGCCGGCGTTGATCCGCCATTCGCCGCCCGTCTCGGTGGGATCCGCCTTGAGCTCCAGCGGCGCGACGAAATGGACGCGGTCGAGATCCAGAGGCGGCTGCTCGCGGCGGGCGCCGTTTGCGGCTCCGTGAACCAGCAGCGCCCTCCGCAGGCTTCGGCCGCTGAAAATGTCGATGTACTGCTCGCGGGCGCGGTCGTCGTCGCCGGCGAGGGCCTCGATCGTGGCGGCGCCCGCGGGCGCCACGGAGGGCAGGTGATTGGCCGCCACGTTGCATTCGCCCAGATAGGCGAGCCCGTGACGGTCGAGCGCGGCGCAGAAATCGAGAAAGGCGAGCGGCTCGTTGGCGTCCTCGTAGAATTCGTGTGCGATGTACGCGTCGCCGGCGCTGAGGGCCTGGTCCAACTCTCCTCGCCAGAAGCGACCGTAGGTGTGACGGTCGTTGCTCTGGGTCGACAGCGCCTCGATAAGGGCGCGGCCAGTTAGAGCGGAACTGCCGCGGTCGCTGCGCATGCGGTCGTGAAGGAGCAGGCTGTCGCGCGCGATCTGGTAGGGCCGCCAGCCGGGCAGGACATTGAAGCTGGCCATCGCCACGCCGTCGGGCGCAAGGCGTTCGCAGATTACGCCGAGAAGCCGTTCGCGCAGCGGTTCGGCGATCCAGCTCAAGACCCCGTGACAGATGATGTAGTCGAAGAGGCCATCGGCGGCCGTCAGTGCGTGAAAGCTGCGGGCGGCGAGGTCGATGTTTGTCAGGCCCGCCCGGACGACGCGCGCCAATCCCGCCTCGATCTGGACCGACGAAACGTCGATGCCGACAAAGCGGGCCAGCGGCCATGCGGCCGCCAGGGGGATGAGGTGCCCGCCGGAGGCGCAGCCGATCTCGAGCACGCGCGCGGTTGCGACCGGCGGAGCGCTCCAGCCGAACCAGAGCGCCGAGCCGGCCATCCGCGCCGGCTGAT
The DNA here is from genome assembly GCA_963783275.1 of uncultured Alphaproteobacteria bacterium. Lineage (GTDB taxonomy): Bacteria > Pseudomonadota > Alphaproteobacteria > Rhizobiales > Beijerinckiaceae > Roseiarcus. The sequence goes on from CAWANA010000024.1 coordinate 12,434, forward strand.
GCAGCGGATATGGGACCGAAGGGTAGGGCGTCCGGTCGTAGCTCGCGCGCGCGTGCGCGACGGAATCGTCGAGACCGGGAGTCAAATGAAGAGAGAGTTCCGGGTTGTTCATGGGCGCCTCAGCCTCAGGCTCGCCCAGCCCTCGAGGTCGATCCGCTCGGCGAGGAAAAAACCCTGCGCGCGCCAGGCGGCGAGCACGCCGGGGACGTCGGCAAGCAGCAGGCCCGAGACGATCGCGTCGCCGTCCGCCGTCATCGCGGCCGCGAGCGAGGGGGCGAGCAGCCGCAGGGGCTTGGCCAGAATGTTGGCGAAGACGACGTCGTAGAGGCCGCCTTCCCTGAGCGCGCGGCTCTCGACCCCGCGGGAGACGATCGCCTTGCAATAGGCGCCGACGCCGTTGAGCCGCGCGTTCTCGTTCGCGACCGCGACCGCGACGGGGTCGATGTCGCCAAGAAAGACTCTACGCCTGAGGACCTTCGCGGCGGCGATGGCGAGCACGCCCGCGCCGCAGCCGACGTCGAGCACGCGTTCCGGGCGGCGGCGCTTGAGCAACCGGTCGAAATGCAGGAGGCAGCCGCGCGTCGTGCCGTGGTGGCCGGTGCCGAAGGCGAGGCCGGCCTCGATCTCGACGCCGATGTCGCTTACGCCGACCCTTTCGCGGTCGTGGCCCCCGTGGACCAGGAAGCGCCCGGCTCGCACGGGGGCGAGGCCAGCGAGCGCATTGGCGACCCAGTCTTTTTTCTCCGTAAGACCGAAGGCGGCCGCTTGGGCGGTCTCTTCGTCGGCGGCGGCGGCGATCAGCGCGCGCAGGTCGTCCTCGTCCGGCTCGAAGCCGAAATAGGCCTCGACCAGCCACGCCTTGCCGCCGCTGGGCCAGGCGTCTTCGGTCTCGAACGCGGCCGAGGCGGCTTCCGCGGGTTCGAAGCTCTCGACGATCAGGTCCGCGACCGCGCGGGCGCGGCGCTCGTCGGTGGTGAGCGTCAGGCGATGAGCTGCGTTGTTGGGCGGCAAGCCTTCGAGCATGGACGTTCCTTGTCAGTCCCCTCGCGTGCGGAACGGCGCCGCAACTGTCAAGCGACCTTCGGCTCCAGGGGTTTCACGTTAAGCGTCCCGGCGCGTCCGCGAACCTGCGCCAGGTCGAAACTCATCTGCATCCTGAGCCAGAAGTCGGCCGCTCCTCCGAACGCTTTTTCAAGGCGCACCGCCATTTCCGGAGAGATTCCGTTCTCGCCGCGAATGACGCGATAGAGCTGCTGTCTGGTCACGCCAAGCCCTTCCGCCGCTTCGGCGATTGAAAGGCCAAGCTCGTCGATGTTGTCTTTGATCAATCCCCCGGGGGTCCCGTCGCGGAGGTGGTTGGAATTGAGTTGGCGTAGTCTCCGGGTGCTCAACCCCAATGATTCCGGCGTTGGCGCGCTGGAACGGAGACCACGCCATGATCAAGGATACCACGAAGGAGGCGGCCGGGGCCGCCGAGGGTTTGCTTTTCGATGATTGGTTCGACGCGATCGAGGACGGCGTGCGGTCTCGGGTGCGCGGCTTCATCGAGACGATGCTGGAGGCGGAACTTTCCGAGGCGTTGTCGCGTCCTCGCTACGGCCGGCGCAGACCGGAGGAGGACGAGGCGGCGCCGTCGGTCGTGGGCGTGCGCCACGGGCATCGCGAGCGGACGCTGACGGGCACGTTCGGCAAGACGCGGATCGCCGTGCCGCGGGCTCGGTTGACCGGCGAGGACGGCAAGACGCGCGAGTGGCGGAGCGGCTCGCTGCGCGCCTACCAACGCCGCACCCGGGCCGCCGACGCCTTGATCGCCGGGGCTTATCTCGCGGGGACCAACACCCGGCGCGTGCGCCGCGCGTTGAACGCGGTGTTCGCCGGGCCGGTCGGCAAGGACGTGGTCAGCCGCGTCTGGCGCAAGACGAAGGGCGACTGGGACGCCTGGAATGCGCGCTCGCTCGCCGAAGAACCGATCGTGCGGCTGATCCTCGACGGGACGGTCGCGCGCGTGCGGCTCGACAGAAAGGCGACCTCGATCTCGTTGCTCGTCGCGCTCGGCGTGCGCGCCGACGGCCAGAAGATGCTGCTGGCGATCAAGAACATGGGCGGCGAGGGCGAGGCGGCCTGGCGCGCGCTGCTCGACGATCTCGTCCGCCGCGGATTGCCGACGCCGGAGCTGGTCGTCGTCGACGGCGCGCCGGGCCTCGAAAAGGCGCTGGCTGCGCTGTGGCCGGACATGGCTGTCCAACGCTGCACCGTGCACAAGCATCGCAATCTCCTCGCCCATGCGCCCGAGCGCCTGCACGAGGAAATCTCGAACGACTACCGCGACATGATCTACGCCGCGACCCGCGCCGAGGTCGAGACCCGGCGCAAGGCGTTCATCCGCAAATGGCGCCTGAAATGCCGCCCCGTCGCCGACAGCCTCGAAGAGGCGGGCGACCGGCTCTTCACCTTCACCCGCTTCCCGCCGAGCCAATGGCGGTCGATCCGAACGTCGAACGCGATTGAGCGATTGCACGAAGAGTTCAAGCGCCGGATCAAGACCCAGACCGTGCTGCCCTGCGCCGAAACCGCCGCCATGCTGTTCTGGGCCCTGCTCGCCTCAGGACAGATCACCATGCGAAAGGTCGACGGATGGCAGACCCTCGCCGAGAAGCCAGCCGATCAGATCATTGACCTCGCCGCATGATCCGATAGCCTCATGTCGCCCAAAGACGCGCCGACCAATTCCAACACAAGTCGCGACGGGACCCCCCCCGGGATGGGGCGGGTTCTTCATGCGCGGGGTCATCTCAGAGCCTCCTCAGTGATAATCGACAAGGTCCACGTCTGTCGCCCTATCGCCCGCAAACCGGAAGACGATGCGCCAGTTCGCCCGGATGGTCACCGCCCAATAGCCTTTAAGGTCCCCTTCAACGGATGCAGGCGAAACGACGGCTGTTTGAGGTCGTCGACCGCGCCCGCCGCTTCGAGAGCGGAGAGAACAAGCCGGATTTTCTCGACCATCTCCGAGGCGAGCTTGCTGCGGTGGTCGCCCTCAAACAGGCGCTTCAACCGTTTGTGTTTGAAGCTCTCGATCACTCTTCATTGTAGCCTGTAACAGGACACGTTACAAGCGGTGGCCTTCAGGCGGCCTCACAACCTCCATACGCAGCAGGCATTCTGGGCTGCTGTCGTCCAGCCGGGAGCGGATGTAAGATGGCCTCAGGATCGGATTTGGCGTCAGTGCGCCCGTTTTCGGTCGATTTCGCGGAAAGCGCAGACGAAATCCATCTGCGGCCGAACGGCTGGACGCCGAACAACGCGCGCTTGCCGGTCCTCGTCTACCGAGGCGTGCGCACAGGCGGGGATGAGGTCGACCTGGCTTCTGCGTTCGAGGCCCTGTTTCAGCGCAACCATTGGCCGCCCGCGTGGCGCAACGGCGTTTACGGATACCACCACTACCATTCGACCGCGCACGAAGCGCTGGCGTTCGCTTCCGGCCGGGCGAAGCTTGTGCTCGGGGGCCCCGGCGGGATCGAGGCCGAGGTCAAAGCCGGGGACGTCGTCGTGCTTCCGGCGGGGACCGGCCACTGCCGGCTCGAGGCGAGCCGCGACTTCGTCGTCGTCGGCGCCTACCCGCCCGGGCGCCCATGGGATATCTGCCGCGCCGCGCCGACCGCGGATCAGACCGCGCGCATGCGCTCGCTGCCCGTCCCGGCGTCCGACCCGATCGCGGGCGTCCATGGTCCGCTCACGTCCCTCTGGCGGGGACCGTCGTCCTGATCCGGCTTCACGGAACGCGATTCTCGCGCGCAGCGGTCTCGAAGAAGGAGGCGCTGAGCTTCGGCGTCCGCTTCTGGGTCGCATAGTCGACGTGGACAAGCCCAAAACGAAGGCTGGTTCCGCTCGCCCATTCGAAATTGTCCATCAGGCTCCACAGGAAATAGCCCCGCACCGGGAAGCCCTCCGCCGTCGCACGCTGCAGCGCGCAGAGATAGCTGCGCAGGAACATGATCCGGTCGGTGTCTATCACCGATCCGTCCGCCGCCGGCTCGTCCGCCGCGGCGCAGCCGTTTTCGGTGATGTAGATGGCTTCGACATTCCAGATTCGGTTGAGATGGCGCGCGCCCCAGTAGAGCGCCTCGCCGCCGATATAGCTCCACGGCGCGGCCATGCGGGGATGCGACTTCGAGAACGGGAGCAGCTCGTAGCCCGGCGCCTCGCCGATCGCGCGGACATAGCGGGGGAAATAGATATTGGCGCCGACGAAATCGAGCGGACTGCCGATGACGCTCATCTCCTCGGCGGTGAATTTCGGCGCGTCCGCGCCCGCCGCGGCGAGGTAGGACTCGGTGTAACGGCCCTCCAGGATGGCGGTGAGGTAGCGCGCGTTGGCCTCGCGGGTGAATCGCTCGGCGGCGGCGATATGCGCGGGAGTCTCAACGACGGGGACGCCGACCCAGGTGGCGTCCGCAAGGCCGACCTGCGCGCCCGGCGCGTGGGCGCGAACCGCCCGAACCGCAAGGCCGTGCCCGAGCAGCGCATGGTGGGCGGCCTGATTGAGACGCGCCGGCGGCAGTGTAAGCCCGGGCGCGAACAGGCCCTGGCCATAGCCGTGGCCGATGAAGATGTCGGGTTCGTTGATGGTGATGAAATGACGGAGGCGATCGCCGAGCTTCGAGGCGACATAGCCGGCGTAATCGGCGAACGCCTCGGCGGTCTCGCGCCCTTCCCAGCCGCCAAAACGGTCCTGCAGGGCCTGCGGCAGGTCCCAGTGATAGAGCGTGACGTAAGGCGCAATTCCCTCCGCGAGCAGCGCGTCGATGAGGCGATTGTAGAAGTCGAGGCCTTTCGGATTGGGCGCGCCGACGCCGTCGGGAAAGATGCGCGGCCACGAGATGGAGAAGCGGTAGGCGCGCGCGCCAAGCGCCTTCATCAGCGCCACGTCCTCCTCATAGCGATGATAATGGTCGACCGCGACGTCGCCGGTGTCGCCGTTGGCGATCTTGCCCGGCGTGTGGGCGAAGCGGTCCCAGATTGACTCGCCCTTGCCGTCCTCGTTCCACGCGCCTTCGATCTGGTATGCGGCGGTCGCGGTCCCCCAGACAAATCCCTTCGGAAACCCCAACGACGGCGGCGCCCCGTCCCGCTCGGGCCGCGGGTCGCCGGCGCCTGCAAGACTGCTTTCCGCCATGACCGCTCTCCCTTTGGTTGGACGTCTGCGCGCGAAACCAAACAGGCTCGGCCGCGCCTAGCTCGCGCCCGCGTCGTGGAAAAAATCGTACACCAGCTTCGCCGTCGCGGCGTTGAGGCCGGGCGTCTTTTCCAGATCCGCAAGCCCGGCGCGGGCCACCGCCTTGGCGGAGCCGAAGGCGTGCAGAAGCGCCCGCTTGCGCGCCGGGCCGATGCCGGGAATTTCGTCGAGCGGGCTTTTGACAAAATCCTTCTTGCGCCGCGCCCGGTGCGTGCCGATGGCGAAGCGGTGCGCCTCGTCCCGCAGGCGCTGGACGAAGAAGAGGGCCGGATCGCGGGGCGAGAGGCGGAACGGCTCGCGGCCCTCGACGAAGAAGGTTTCTCGGCCGGCGTTGCGGTCGGGCCCCTTGGCGATCGACGCCAGCGCCACGCCCTCGACCTTAAGCGCCGCCATCACCTCGCGCGCGGCCTCGAACTGGCCCCGGCCGCCGTCGATGACGACGAGGTCGGGCGTATCGGGGAAGGCGTCGGCGTCCGCCGTCTCGCCCTGCCGCATCAGCCGCGCGAACCGCCGCGTGAGCACCTCGCGCATCATCGCGTAGTCGTCGCCCGGCGTGAGGTCGGCGCTCTTGATGTTGAAGGTGCGGTAGGCGTTCTTGACGAACCCGTCCGGGCCGGCGACGACCATCGCCCCGATCGCGTTCGTCCCCATGATGTGGGAATTGTCGTAGATCTCGACCCGTCTCAGCCTCTTCTCGATCCCGAAGCCTTGCGCGAGCGCGGCGAGCAGCTTCTCCTGGCTCGCAGCCTCCGCGAGCTTGCGCGACAGCGCCTCGCGCGCGTTGCGCATCGCCGCGTCGACGAGGTCCCGCTTCTCGCCGCGGCGGGGGACGCCGATCGCGATCCGGCGCCCGGCCGGGCGCTCAGCACTTCGCACAGCGTCGCGGCGCTCGCGACCGGATGGCTGAGCAGCACGAGCCTCGGGGCCGGCCGCTCGAGGTAGAACTGCGCCAGAAAGGCGTCGAGCACCTCCTCCGGCCCCAGCGCCCGATCGGCGCGCGGAAAGTAGGCGCGGTTGCCCCAGTTCTGGTAGGTGCGGAAAAAGAACACCTCGACGCAAAATTGCCCCGCCTCCTCCGTGATCGCGAACACGTCGGCTTCCGGAATCGAGCGCGGATTGACGCTCTGCTCGCCAGAGATCGCCGACAGCGCCGAAATGCGGTCGCGCAGTCGCGCGGCGCGCTCGAAGTCGAGCGCCTCCGCCGCCCGGCTCATCTCCTCCGCGAGTCGGCGGCGGATGGCTAGGCTGCGGCCGGACAGAAAGTCCTTGGCCTGCTTTCACCAGACCCGCATAGTCGTCGAGCCCGATCTCGCCGGTGCAGGGGCCGGAGCAGCGCTTGATCTGGTAGAGGAGGCATGGGCGGGTGCGGTTGTCGTAATAGCTGTCCGAACAGGTGCGCAGCAGAAAGGCGCGCTGGAGCGCGTTCATGGTGCGGAACACCGCGCCGGCGCTGGCGAACGGCCCGAAATAATCGCCCGGGATCGAGCGGGCGCCGCGATGCTTGACCAGCCGAGCGGCGTCGTGGCCGCGCTCGATCAGGATGTAGGGGAAGCTCTTGTCGTCGCGCAGCACCACGTTGTAGCGGGGCTTGAGCTGCTTGATCAGATTGGCTTCGAGCAGCAGCGCCTCGGCTTCGGTCTCGGTGGTGACGAACACCATCGAGCGGGTCTGCGACACCATGCGGGCGATGCGCATCGACTGGCGCTCGGGCGTCGTATAGGCGGCGATGCGCTTCTTGATCGAGCGCGCCTTGCCGACATAGAGCACCTCGCCCTCGGCGCCCATCATCCGGTAGACGCCCGGCCCGTGCGGCGCATGGCGCCAGAAGTCGCGGATCGCCTCGGCGCCGCGCGCAAGATTTGACGGTTCGGCCGGCGCCTCGTCGAGCGCGATGTCGAGCGCGCCTTCGTCGGCGCCGAGCTCGCGCTCGAGGGCGGCCTCGGCCCGGGCTTCGGCCGCGGGGGCCTCGCCCGGAGGGTAGTGTTTCGGCGCGCCGTTCATCAGGACGTATCTAGGGCCGCCCGAAAGCGTTGGGAATAGGGAGTGGGCGCCGCCGCAGGGCGCCAAGGAGGGGCCGCGTCTCGCCGCCCGATAGGGCGTCCGGAAGGACGCCCGTCTTTCGACGGGCACGGCGCCCGAGACGCGCACCCTCGCGCTCGTTTCGCCGCTGGCGTCCGCAAGCCCGTTCCCGCGAATGCAGCCGCTCATCGCGTAACCCCATCGCCGCCGCCGTTAACCTCTTCCGCCGGCCCGGGCTGGACCTCGGGGCGGATTGGAGCTAGCTGTCTCTTCGCGTTAAGCGTTTGTTAACCAACGTCCTCTGCGGGGCGCGAGCCGGAGCGGGAGTAACCAGCGTGATACCCAGGCGCGGCAGCCGGATGGAGCCCAGGAAGGCGCTGACCAGGGCGGCGATGGCGCTCGCGGCGGCTCTCGCGCTCGGCGGCTGCGTGGAGACGGCGGGAGAACTGGCTCAGAGCCCGGAAGGCTCGATGCAGTTCGTTCGCCGCCCCGACGCCAGCATGGCCGGCGCGACGCTCGCGATCATGTCGGTCGAGGGCGCGCCCGACGCGCTCGCGCAAGCATTCGACCAGAGCCTCGACGCCGCGGCGTCGCAGCGGCAGATCGCAATCGCGCCGCCGACCTCGGCCAAATACCTGGTGCGCGGCTATCTGAACGCCTCGCTGGTGCAGGACGGCGCAGCCGTTGACGTCGTGTGGGACGTCTTTACCGCCGACAGGCAGCGCGCGCAGCGGCTCAGCGACACGCTCATCGTGCGCGGATCGGGCGACGATCCCTGGGCGATGGTCTCGTCCGCGGCCCTCGACAGCATCGCCGCCAAGAGCGCCGACGATCTGGCCGCCTATCTGTCGAACACGCCCGAGGCGGCCCCGGGCGGCGCGCTCAGCTACGCGCAGTGAGCTGACGCTTTTCGCGGGGGACAGCCGGTCGACGCGCGACGATTAGTCGTGGAACTGTCATGTTGTTTGCGACGGACGCGGCTGCTATGAGCCGCGTCGTCCGCCTTTTCGCAGCGCACAGAGGCGTTTGGGGAGATTTGCCGTGGTCGGCAAGATGAAGATTTTGGCCGGCAATTCCAACGCGTCTCTCGCCAACGCGATCGCGGCCTATCTCGGGGAGCCGCTGACCGGCTGCCACGTCCGCCGCTTCGCCGACCTGGAGATCTTCGTCGAAATCCTCGAGAACGTGCGCGGCCGCGACGCCTTCATCATCCAGTCGACGTCCTACCCGGCCAACGACAATCTGATGGAGCTCCTGATCATGATCGACGCCCTGCGGCGCGCCTCGGCGCATCGCATCACGGCGGTCATCCCCTATTTCGGCTACGCCCGGCAGGACCGGAAGCCGGGTCCGCGCTCGCCGATCTCGGCCAAGCTGGTCGCCAACCTGATCACGCGCGCCGGCGCCGACCGGGTGCTGACCGTCGACCTGCACGCCGGCCAGATCCAGGGCTTCTTCGACATCCCGACAGACAATCTGTTCGCCGCCCCGACCATGGTCCGGGACATTCAGTCGCGCGGCGACTTCGGCAAGAACGTGATGGTCGTGTCGCCGGACGTCGGCGGCGTGATTCGCGCCCGCGCGCTCGCCAAGCGCCTCGACGCGCCGCTCGCGATCGTCGACAAGCGCCGCGAGCGGGCCGGGCGAGTCGGAGGTGATGAACATCATCGGCGACGTGAAGGGCCGCACCTGCATGCTGCTCGACGACATCGTCAACTCCGGCGGCACGCTGTGCAACGCCGCCGACGCGCTGCTGGCGGAGGGCGCCGAAAGCGTCTCGGCCTACGTCACCCACGGCGTGCTCTCCGGCGGCGCGGTCGCCCGCGTCGCCGCCTCGAAGCTCACCGAGCTGGTGCTGACCGACACGATCGCCCCGACCGAGGCGGTGCGGGTCGCGCGCAACATCCGCGTCATCTCGATCGCGCCGCTGATCGGCGAGGCGATCGCCCGCATCGCCAAGGAAGAGAGCGTTTCGTCGCTGTTCAACTGATGGCGGGCGCTTCGACTCGGAGAGGGGGTGGGAAAACCACGATCCCGTCTTGCCCTCGCGAAATCTCCCGCATAGTCTTTTCTCGTGTTTGTCCGAAGCGAAATGAATCTCGTCCGCCGGCCGTTGACAGAGCCGGCGCGGGTGGAGTTGTCTTGACCGATTGGTCAGGGTCTTGAGGACCAGGGCGCCTGCCGGATGTCGGCCGTCGCCAGCACCGGGAGGTTTTTCGAATGTTCAGTCGCAAATCCATGCTCATGACAGCCGCGCTCATGGGCTGCAGCGTCGTCGCGTCCGGCCGCCTGGGCCGCCGAGATCAAGCCGGCGGTCGTCTATGACCTCGGCGGCAAGTTCGACAAGTCCTTCAACGAAGGCGTGTTCAACGGCGCGACCAAGTTCACCAAGGACAGCGGCGTCGCGTTCCGCGACCTCGAGATCCAGAACGACGCGCAGCGCGAGCAGGTGCTGCGCAAGTTCGCCAAGGACGGCTATTCGCCGATCATGACCGTCGGCTTCGCCTGGGCGACCGCGCTCGGCAAGATCGCCGACGAGTTCCCCAACACCAAGTTCGGCATCATCGACATGGTGGTCGACAAGCCCAACGTCCAGTCGATCGTGTTCAAGGAGCAGGAAAGCTCGTTCCTGGTCGGCGCGCTCGCCGCCATGGTCGTCGAAGACCGGCAAGGTCGGCTTCGTCGGCGGCATGGACATCCCGCTGATCTCGAAGTTCGAGTGCGGCTACGCCCAGGGCGTCAAATACGCCTCCGACGGCAAGGACGAAGTGTTCGCCAACATGACCGGCACGACGCCGGCCGCATGGAACGATCCGGTCAAGGGCGGCGAACTGGCGAAGTCGCAGATCGACCGCGGCGCCGACGTCGTCTATGCAGCGGCGGGTTCGACCGGGCAGGGCGTGCTCAAGGCGGCCGCCGACGCCGGCAAGCTGTCGATCGGCGTCAACTCCGACCAGGATTACATGTTCCCCGGCAAGGTCCTCACCTCGGCGCTGAAGCACGTCGACGTCGCGACCTACAAGTCATTCATGGACGCAAAGGACGGCACATGGAAGGCCGGCATTCAGGTCCTCGGCCTGAAGGACGGCGGGGTCGATTACGCCGTCGACGAATACAACAAGAGCCTGCTGACGCCGGAGATCAAGGCCAAGCTCGACGCGATCAAGGCCGACATCATCTCCGGGAAGATCCAGATCCACGACTACATGTCCGACAACAAGTGCCCGATGTAAGGTGCTTGAGCTGACGTGTTACCGCTCTGAACCTGTCGCGCCCGCGAAATCGGGCATCCAGAGCGCCCGTCTGGAGGTTCGAAGCTGTCCGAGACGAGGCGCGATGGACCCCCGCGTTCGCGGCGGCGACGCCCTGACGGCATGGAGCCGCGCATGACCCTCGCGGCCGGCGCGGCCCCTCCCGCCATCGAGCTCATCGGCATCAACAAGAGCTTCGGTCCCGTTCACGCCAACAAGAACGTCAATCTCGTCGTCGAGCGCGGCGTCATCCACGGCATCGTCGGCGAGAACGGCGCGGGCAAGTCGACGCTGATGTCGATCCTCTACGGCTTCTACGAGGCCAACTCCGGCGAAATCCGGATCAATGGCGAGACGGTTCGCATCCGCTCCTCGCGCGAGGCGATCAGTCACGGCATCGGCATGGTCCACCAGCATTTCATGCTGGTGCCGCCGTTGAGCGTGCTCGAGAACGTCATGCTCGGCGCCGAGGGCGGCGCGCTGCTCGCCCGCGGCGCGAGCGCCATCCGCAAGCGGCTCGCCGAACTCGGCAAGGCCTACGGCCTCGAAGTCGACCCGGAGGCGATCGTGGGCGAGCTGTCGGTCGGTCTCCAGCAGCGGGTCGAGATCCTCAAGGCGCTGGTGCGCGGCGCCGAAATTCTGGTGCTCGACGAGCCGACCGCGGTGCTCACGCCCTCCGAGGCCGACCAACTGTTCGAGATGCTGCGGGTTCTCAAGGGCGAGAACAAGACGATCGTCTTCATCACCCACAAGCTGCGCGAGATCATGAGCCTGACCGACCGCGTCTCGGTCATGCGGCGGGGCGAGATGGTCGCGACCTTCGACACCGCCTCGACCTCGCCCCCCGAACTCGCCGACGCGATGGTCGGGCGCAAGGTGATCCTCAAGATCGACAAGGGCCCGGCCCACCCGGGCAGGGTCGCGCTCGAGACGCGCAATCTCGTCGTGCGCGACGATCGCGGCGTGGTTCGGGTCGACGGCGTCTCCTTCACGCTGCGCGAGGGCGAGATCCTCGGCGTCGCGGGCGTCGCCGGCAACGGCCAGTCGGAGCTGCTCGAGGCGCTCGCCGGCATCCGCCCCTTGAGCAGCGGCGAGATCCTGATCCATGGACAGCCCCTGCCGATGGCCGAGCGCAATCCGCACGACGAACGGCTGATCGGCGTCGGCCACGTGCCCGAGGACCGTCACCGCGTCGGCCTCGTCATGCCGTTCGAGGCGTGCGAGAGCGCGATGCTCGGCTTCCACTACGAGAGCGTGTACGGCAAGGGCCTGCTCTATGACCGCAAGGCGATCATCGCCGACGCCGAGCGCAAGATGGAGGCCTTCGACGTCAGGCCGCGCGCGCCGCTGCTCAAGACCGCCAATTTCTCGGGCGGCAACCAGCAGAAGCTGGTGCTGGCGCGCGAGATCGAGCGCAATCCGAAGATCATGCTGGTCGGACAGCCGACCCGCGGGGTCGACATCGGCGCGATCGAGTTCATCCACAAGCGCATCGTCGCCCAGCGCGACGCCGGCAAGGCGGTGCTGCTGGTGTCGGTCGAGCTCGACGAGATCTTCGCCCTGTCCGACCGCATCATCGTGCTGTGCGGCGGCCGCATCACCGGCGAGCGAAAGCCGGAGGAGACCAACGCCCAGGACCTCGGCCTGCTGATGGCCGGCGTCAGCGAGCGCGCCGCATGAGCCTTTTCCTTACCCAAGCCGAAGCGGATGCTCTCCTTGCGATGGAAAAGCAGCGAACACAGGATGAGCCAGTTCGCCTACCGGTTCTCGGCGGAAGTCTTGTCGTGCCGCTCATCTCTACCGACGGCGCGGAGGCTTTCCATCTTGGATATCGCCCGCAGCCGTATCAATCTTGCGAAAAATAAATATCAAAACCGAGCTCGTACAACCGTGGTGCTTGCTCGAATAGATATTGGCGGCGCCCCTCACAGAAACCCAGACGACACTGAGCTTCCTTGTCCCCATATTCATCTTTACAGGGAGGGCTTCGGTGATCGATGGGCTTTTCCGATCAACTCGGCCCGTTTTGTCGACCCATCTGATCCTTGGCAAACCCTTGTGGATTTTTTGCAATTCTGCAACGTGACGCGTCCTCCTGAGTTTGATCGGGGTCTTTTCACATGAGTGAAATTGATCTTCTAATTGATGGATACTGGCATTGGCTGCGAGATAAAAGCTCCGTAAAGCAAATCGATGATTGGACAGAGATTACCACCCCATATCTTGATCGTCATAATGATTATGTTCAAATTTATGCCCGCCGTGATGGGAAAAAGTATCTCCTTTCAGATGGCGGGGATACGCTAACGGACCTTGAACAATCTGGGTGCAGCCTTGATAGTCCAAAAAGACAAACGATACTTAAAGCTATACTTAATGGATTCGGGGTTGAAAAAGTCACCAACGATCTGCTCGTCCATGCGACCCCCGAAAATTTTGCAGTACGCAAGCACAATCTCGTTCAAACTATTCTTTCCGTCCATGATATGTTTTATCTTGCGTCTCCAACCGTGGAAGCGCTTTTTTTTGAAGACGTGGCTGCTTGGCTTGATCTCTCCGAAATTAAATTCACTCCGCGCGTGAAGTTTTCGGGAAAAAGTGGCTTTGATCATATGTTTGATTTCGTTATCCCCAAATCTAAGTCCGCGTCAGAGCGAATAATAAGAGCTATAAATAACCCAAATCGGTCAAGTGCGCTGAGTTTTATTACGGCGTGGGAAGATACTGCGCGATAGCCAGGCCCGAGAACTCGCAAGCGTACGCCTTCTTGAATGACAGAGAAAAGATTGCAGCAGGCAATGTCACTGAAGCGCTTGACTAATTACGGGATCACGCCAATCGAATGGAGTGCACGCGAGCTCTATCGCGAAAGATTAGCCGCATGAGTTCGCCCCTGAAACCGCTGCCGCAATGGGCCGACGTCGCGCTGATCCCGCTGGTCAACGTCGCCGCCGCCTTCATCATTTCCGGCTTCGTCGTGCTGGCGATCGGCGAGAACCCGCTGGAGGCGGTGCAGATCCTGATCACCGGCGCGCTCGGCGATCTCGAAGGCATCGGCTTTACGCTCTATTACGCGACGAGCTTCATCTTCACCGGCCTCGCCGTCGCGATCTGCTTCCACGCCGGCCTGTTCAATATCGGCGTCGAGGGCCAGGCCTATATCGCCGGGCTCGGCGCGGCGCTCGCGGCGCTCCATCTCGGCTTCCTGCCCGGCTATACGCTGCTGTTCGCCGCCATCGTCGCCTCAGCGCTGTTCGGCGCCGCCTTCGCGGCGATCCCGGGTTATCTCCAGGCCTACCGCGACAGCCACATCGTGATCACGACGATCATGTTCAACTACATCGCCTCCGCCATCATGGGCTATCTGCTGGTCGACGTGCTGCGCGTTCCCGGCCAGATGAACGCCGAGACCTTGACGTTTCCGTGGAACGCCTGGGCGCCGCAATTCCATGAACGTGCTGGCGAACTTCGGCGTCGTTTGGCCGGATACCCCCTTCAACCTCTCGTTCCTTTTGGCGCTCATTGCGGCGCTCGCGGTGTGGCTCCTGATCTGGCGCACCCGGCTCGGCTACGCGATCCGCACCGTCGGGGCGAATCCGACCGCCGCGATCTACGGCGGCATTTCGCCGGCCCGCGTGACCGTGATCACGACGCTGCTCTCGGGCGCGCTCGCCGGCGGCATGGCGGTCAACGTCATCCTCGGCGAGGAGCACCGGCTGATCCTCGAATACACCGCAGGGTTCGGCTTCGTCGGCATCGCGGTGGCGCTGATGGGCCGGGCGCATCCGATCGGCATCATCCTCGCCGCGATCCTGTTCGGCATGCTCTACCAGGGCGGGGCGGAGCTCGCCTTCGAGAAGCCGAAGATCAGCCGGGACATGATCGTGGTCATCCAGGGCCTCGTCGTGCTGTTCGCCGGCGCGCTCGAGCACATGTTCCGAAGGCCCGTGGCGACGCTGCTTGCGCGCCGCACGACCCAGCCGCCGATCTGAGGGCCGGACCCATGGACGCGTTCGGCGCCTTCATCGTCGTCTTCGCCTCGGGGATCAGGCTCGCGCGTTCCGCTGATCCTCGCCTGCCTCGCGGGCCTCTGGTCGGAGCGTTCCGGCGTGGTCGACATCGGCCTCGAAGGCAAGATTCTGGTCGGCGCCTTCGGCTCCGCGGTGGGCGCGACCTTCACCGGCAACGTCTGGGCAGGGCTCGCGCTCGGCGTCGCCTCGACCATCGTCTTCTCGCTCATCCACGGCTACGCCTCGATCGATCAGCGCGCCAATCAGATCGTGTCCGGCACGGCGATCAACATGGTCGCCGACGGCCTCACGGCGCTGGTCGGCAATGCGATCTGGCAGCAGGGCGGCCGCACGCCGCAACTGCCCGAGACCGCGCAGTTCGGCACGATCGACTGGCCGTTCGCGAAAGAGATCGGCGCCGTGCCGATCGTCGGCCCGATCTATCGAGACCTGCTCTCCGGCCACGATCTCATCACCTACGTCGCCTTCCTGATGGTCCCGCTGACCTACTGGGCGCTCTACAGCACCCGGTTCGGCCTGCGCCTGCGCGCGGTCGGCGAAAACCCCGCCGCGGTCGACACCGCGGGCATATCGGTCAGGGCGCTGCGCTACAGCGCCGTCGTCATCTGCGGCGTGCTGGTGGGCCTGGCCGGCGTCTACCTCGTCTTGTCGCAGGAGGGCTATTTCCAGCCGCACATGTCGCGCCGGGCGCGGCTTCATTGCGCTCGCGGCGCTCGTCTTCGCCAAATGGCGGCCCTGGCCCGCGCTCGCGACTTGCATCCTGTTCGGCTTCCTCGACGCGCTGGCGATCCGGCTGCAGGGCGTCGAACTGCCGGTGATCGGCCCGGTGCCGGTCCAGGCGATCGAGGCGCTGCCCTATGTGCTGACGGTCGTCCTGCTCGCGGGCTTCATCGGCAAGGCGATCCCGCCGCGCGCCTCGGGAATCCCTTATGTCAAAGAGCGCTGAACCGCTCGCGGAGCTGTTCGCCGCGGCGAAGGCCGCGCAGGCGAAGGCGCATGCGCCGTATTCGAAGTTCCGTGTCGGGGCGGCGCTGCGCACGCCCGACGGGGCGATTTATGCCGGCGGCAATGTCGAGAACGCGTCCTATCCCGAGGGCTGGTGCGCCGAGACCAGCGCCATCGCCGCCATGGTCGCGGGCGGCGCCCGTCGCATCGCAGAAATTTGCGTCATCGGCGACGGCGCGGCGCTCTGCACGCCCTGCGGCGGCTGCCGCCAGCGCATCCGCGAATTCGCCGACGACGCGACGGTTATCCATGTGGCTGGACCGGAAGGCGTGCGGGCGACGTTCCGCCTCGCGGCGCTCCTGCCGGAGTCGTTCGGGCCGGGGCATTTGAAGTCATGATCCAGCCATCGTTGACCCTTATATAAAATCTCTATATCCGCGACGACGTGAAGAAAGTCGTGATCGTCGATGCGGCAATCGCGGCGCTGACAAAGCACCGCAACATGGCCAGCCGGATCTTGGACAAGCTCGAGGCTTACGCGGAAAATCCGGCTTCGCTGGCCAATCAGGTCAAGGCGCTTCGAGGCGTGAAGGCCAAGCGCCTGCGGGTTGGAGATTTTCGCGTCATTTTCGAGGAAACGGAGACCGAAATCATCGTTACCGACGTCGGCCCGCGAGGCTCGGTCTACAAGTGACAGGAGGCGACGCCGTGAGCGTCAAGTTCATCGTGACTCCAGGGGGCGAAAAGCTCGCGATTTTGCCGGCCGAAGAATTCGAGGACATGCGCGACGCCCTCATTCATCAGACCGCGATGGCTGACTATCGCGCCGGGCGCTCCGAGGCTTTGACTATAGAAGAGGTGCGGAAACTTCTCGAAGCCCCGACGCCGCTCGCCTTCTGGCGCGCGAAACGCGGATTGACTCAGGCCGCTCTCGCCAAGGCGGCGCGCACGACGCAGCCGCACGTCGCCGATCTGGAATCGGGAAAGCACAGCGGGTCGCTCGAAGTCATGTCGCGCATCGCGAAAGCCCTGCGGATCAAGATCGACGACCTTGCGCCCGCCGATTGACGCATCGATGAGAAGCGCGCCGAGGTCCAACCCCAAACGAGGAGCCGCCGCATGGATCAGGACATGGGAGGCGCGATCGTCGCCCTCAAGAAACACGGCCTCGAGAGCCTGCCGCCGCTCGGAATCGTGCTGGGCTCGGGTCTCGGCCCGTTCGCCGACGAGGCGACGCGAAGCGATCGCCGTCGCCTATTCGGAGCTGCCCGGCTTTCCGGTCCCGAGCGTCGAGGGCCATGCGGGGCGGCTGGTGGTCGGGACGATCGAAGGCCGGCGCGTGGCGCTGTTCCAGGGCCGCGGCCATTATTACGAGCGCGGCGACGCCAACGCGATGCGGGTCGCGATCGACCTGTTCAAGAACCTCGGCGGCGAGACCCTGCTGCTGACCAACGCCGCCGGCGGGCTTCACACCGAATGGAAGCCGCCGTCGCTGGTCGCGATCACCGACCACATCAACTTCTCCGGGCACGAACCCGCTGATCGGCCACGCCGGCGCGGACCGCTTCGTGCCGCTGACCCGCGCCTACGACCCGACCCTGATCGCGACGCTGCGCCGCGCCGCGCGCGAGGAGACAGTCGAGCTGCACGAGGGCGTCTACATGTGGTTCTCCGGCCCGAGCTTCGAGACGCCGGCCGAAATCCGCGCCGCCCGCACGCTCGGCGCCGACCTCGTCGGCATGTCGACCGTGCCCGAAGTGATCCTCGCCCGCCGCGCGGCCTTGCGCGTCGCCGCGGTCTCGGTCGTGACCAATTTCGCCGCCGGGCTCTGCCGGCGGCGATCCGAGCCACGACGAGACCCAGGAATACGCCCGCCTCGCCGCCGAACGGTTCAAGCGCCTGCTGCGCGGCTTCATTCGCGCCTACGAGGCAGAACCTGAATGATGCGCCGCCGCGCCGCCCCTTCCACCATCCTTCGGATGGTCCCCCTCCCCCGCATGGCGGGGAGGATAGCCAACCCCGGGAAGTTCGCGATCCTCCCCCGCCACGCGGGGAGGCGACCGCCCATAGGACGGTGGTGGGGGCTGCATGATCCTCCCCCAGGAAATCATCCGCGCCAAGCGCGACGGGCGCGAGCTCGACCGCCGAGATCGCCGAGTTCATCGCCGGGCTGACCAGCGGCGACGTCACCGAGGGCCAGGCCGCCGCCTTCGCCATGGCGGTCTATTTCCGCGGCATGACGCTCGCCGAGCGGGTCGCGCTGACCGAGGCGATGACGCTCTCGGGAACCACCATCGACTGGGGCGCGCCGGATTTGCCCGGCCCGGTGCTCGACAAGCACTCGACCGGCGGCGTCGGCGACAACGTCTCGCTGATGCTGGCGCCGATGCTCGCCGCCGTCGGCGCCTTCGTGCCGATGATCTCCGGCCGCGGCCTCGGCCATACCGGCGGCACGCTCGACAAGCTCGATTCGATCCCGGGCTACGACACGAAGCCGGACCTCATCGCGCTTCCGGCAGGTCGTGCGCGACGTCGGCTGCGCGATCATCGGCCAGACCGAGACGCTCGCGCCGGCCGACCGGCGCCTCTACGCCATCCGCGACGTGACCGCGACGGTCGAGTCGGTCGCGCTCATCACCGCCTCGATCCTGTCGAAGAAACTCGCCGCCGGCCTCGAGGGCCTGGTGATGGACGTGAAGACCGGCTCGGGCGCCTTCATGCCGACGCTCGAAGCGTCGCGCGAGTTGGCTCAGAGCATCGCGACGGTGGCGAACGGCGCCGGCCTGCCGACCGTGTCGCTGATCACCGACATGAACGAGCCGCTCGCCAGCGCCGCCGGCAACGCGGTCGAAGTGCAGAACGCGGTCGATTTCCTGACCGGCAAGCACCAGGACGAGCGGCTGCGTCGCGTGACGCTGGCGCTCGGCGGCGAGCTTCTGCATCTGGCCGGCCTCGCCCACACCGCCGCGGAGGGCGAGAGGCTGCTCGCGCGGCGACGCTGGAGTCCGGCAAGGCGGCGGAAATTTTCGAGCAGATGGTCGCCGCGCTCGGCGGACCCGCCGACTTCCTCGCCCGCGCGCCGGCGCTGCTGCCGCGAGCGGGCGTCGTCGATCGAGGCGTGGCCGGAGCGGGGCGGGATCGTCACGGGCGTCGACGTCCGCGCGGTCGGGCTCGCGGTGGTGGAGCTTGGCGGCGGACGCGCGCGCGCCGCCGACGCGATCGACCCTTCGGTGGGCCTGACGAACCTTGCCGCGCTCGGCGAGGAGGTCGGGCCGAACAGGCCGCTCGCCATCGTGCACGCCCGCGACGCCGTCTCCGCCGAAGCCGTGGTCCAGCGGCTGCGCGCAGCCTACCGGCTCGGCGACGCCGCGCCCGCCGCCGGCGAACGTGGTGATCGAGCGCATTCTGCCGGCGCCATGAGGAGAGCGCATGACTGGGAACAAAAGCTCGGCGGCCTCCGACTGGGTCGACACGGACGGCGTGGCCGACCTGTCGACGCCGGATTGGGTGGCCGAGCTCGAATTCTGCGCCCGTCCACTTGGGCCGTCCCCCGGCCGCGGCCGAAAAAGCCTCGACGACCGTCCAACTCGACGCCGAAGTCGTCGCGGGCTTCCGCCATCGGGGGCAGACTGGCAAACGCGCATCAACGCCGTCTTGCGCGACTGGCTCGACCATCATTGAGGGCGACGTCGCGCCCTGAGGAGGCGCGAACCCCTCTCCCATCCGGGAGAGGGGCCGCGGAAGGCGGACCCTTCAGATCCGCTCGATCTTTTTCGCCGCCTCGTCGAGGGCGTAGACGATCGCCTGGACCTGCTCCGGGGTGGCGGAGCGGGAGCGGAGGCGAAGGCGCGTGGCGGCGCGAAGGTTCATCGAGGCGCGAATGACCGATCCGATGCCGCCGCGCCCGATCGCCTCCTCGCGCTCGCTGAAGCGGGCGAAGATCGCGTCGACCTGGGGCTTGTTGTCGGCGAGCTGCTTCTCGCCCTCGGGCGTGATCGTGTAGAGCTTGCGGCCCTGCTCGTCCTGGCTCGCGCTGGCGTAGCCCATCTCCTCGAGCAGGGTGAGCGTCGGATAGACGACGCCGGGGCTCGGCGAATAGTCGCCGCCGACCCGCTCGCCGAGCGCCTTGATGACCTCGTAGCCGTAGCGCGGCTTCTCGGCGATCAGCGCGAGGATGACGAGCTTGAGCTCGCCGCCGTCGAACATCCGGCCTTCGCGCGGGCCGAACCCGCCGCCGCGCCGGCCCCAGCGCGAACGGCCCGTGGCCGAGACCGCCATGGCGGCCGTGGCGGACGTATTCCTCAAAGTGACGATGGAACATTGTGAACTCCCGATTTCGTTGGGACATATCTAAGATATGTCTTGAGTAAAGATATATCGGAAAATGGACGCACAAGGACGCCGTGGGACATTTTTTTGAAACGTTCGGAAATGCGGCGTCCTGGCCGGCATGACCGGCCGCCCACGCGAACGCCGACCCCACTCGGAAGGCGGCGAGGCGTTGTCGAAACGACGGCGGACGTGGGTGGCAGGGTCAAGACCCGGCCATGACGGATGGCGGCTCACTCAGTCGATCGCGACGCGGTAGCTCGCTTGCGTCTTCGCGGCGATCTCGTCGAGCGTGACGCCGGGCGCCACTTCGATCAGCGCCATGCCGCGATAGCCGTGCTTGTCGATCGTGAACACGCCGAGGTCGGTGATCACGAGGTCGACGACCTTGGCGCCGGTCAGCGGCAACTCGCAATGGTGCAGGAGCTTCGGCCCGTCCTTGGCCGAGTGCTCCATCACCACGACGATCTTCTTGACGCCGGCGACGAGGTCCATCGCGCCGCCCATGCCCTTGACCATCTTGCCGGGGATCATCCAGTTGGCGAGGTCGCCGGTCTCCGAGACCTGCATCGCGCCGAGGATCGCGAGATCGATGTGGCCGCCGCGGATCATCGCGAAGGAATTGGCGCTGGAGAAGAAGCTCGTCGTCGGCAGTTCCGTGACGGTCTGCTTGCCGGCGTTGATGAGGTCGGCGTCCTCCTCGCCCTCGAAGGGAAAGGGGCCCATGCCGAGCATGCCGTTCTCGCTCTGCAGCGCGACGGTCATCCCCTCGGGGATGTAGTTCGACACCAGCGTCGGGATGCCGATGCCGAGATTGACGTAGAAACCGTCCTTGAGCTCCTTGGCGGCGCGGGCCGCCATCTCTTCGCGGGTCCAGGCCATGGCGGCGCTCCTCAGGCTTCAGGCGCGTCGCGCTTGCGCGTGGTGCGCTGCTCGATGTGTTTCTGTGGCGTTCGGGACGTGCACGATGCGATGCACGAACACGCCCGGCGTCATGATCTGGTCGGGGTCGAGCTCGCCGGGCTGAACCAGATGCTTCGACCTCGGCGATGGTGATCTTGCCGGCGGTCGCCATGTTCGGATTGAAGTTCCGCGCCGTCTTCCGGTAGACGAGGTTGCCTTCGGTGTCGCCCTTCCAGGCGTGGACGAGCGAGACGTCGGCGGTGAGCCCGAACTCCATCACGTAGGCCTCGTTGTTGAAGTCGCGGATCTCCTTGCCCTCGGCGACGATCGTGCCGACGCCGGTCTTGGTGAAGAACGCCGGGATGCCGGCGCCGCCGGCGCGGATGCGCTCGGCGAGCGTGCCCTGCGGGTTGAACTCGAGCTCGAGCTGGCCCGAGAGGTAGAGCTTGGCGAAGGTCTTGTTCTCGCCGACGTAGCTCGAGATCATCTTCCGGATCTGGCCGCTCTCGAGCAGGACGCCGAGGCCGACGCCGTCGACGCCGCAGTTGTTGGAGACGATCGTCAGGTCCTTGACGCCGGTCTTGCGCACGGCCTCGATCAGCGTCTCCGGGATGCCGCAAAGGCCGAAGCCGCCGGACATGATCGTCATGCCGTCCTTGACGATTCCGGCAAGCGCGGCGTCCGCGTCGGCGTAGACTTTTCTCACGGGACAGGTCCTCCCCAGGCAAAGCTCGCTTTCCCTAGACCGCGCTGCGCGGAAGCGGCAAGGCCGCCATCCGTCGCATTCACGGGTCCTTCCGCGCGGCGATCGAACCGCCCCGCCTCCGACAGCCAGCCGGCGACGACCGCGCCGAGCAGCAGCGCCAGCCCGAAGAAGCCCGAGGCGAGCGAGGTCGAGCGGGCGCCGATCAGTTCGCTCGCGCCCGTCCGCTTGATCCCGATGAAGTCGCTGCCGGAATAGCTCGGCGCGGGGTTCAGGCTGACGATCCGCGGAACGTCGGCGTCGTCGGCCTTCGGTGGCGGAGAGCCGGCGCGCCGAGCCTCCCGTCGCCTCGGCGAGCGGCCGCAGCTTCTCCGGGGTCGAGACGACGTCGCGCATCTCGAGCGGGTTCTCCGGGCCGACGTTGACCAGCGCGACGTGCTGCGCCGTCCTCGGCGCGGTAGAGCCCGAACCGGTCGACGGTCGCCTGCGCCCGGGTGAGGCCCGGCGCGACGGGCGTCAGCGCGAGCTTGGTCTTCGCGCCGTCCGGCCCGGACGAGGAACGTGTCGCGCGCCTCGCCGCTGACGCTCTGGCGCTCGACGGTGACGACGTGGCCCCGGGCGCTGGCGCGCAGCGCCTCTTCCTCGAGTTCGGGCTCCTTCATCAGCCAGTGGGCCAGCCGGCGCAGAAGGTCGAGATAGGGGCCGCCGCCGTCGTAGCCGCGCGCCCAGAGCCACATCTGGTCGCTGAGCAGCAGCCCGACCCGCCCCTTGTCGACCCGCGAAAGCACGAGCAGCGGCCGGTCGTCGGGGCCGGTCATCACCGTCTGTCCGTCCGTCGCCTTGGCGCCGACGAGGCGGAACCAGCGGCCCCAGGTCGGCGGCTTGTCGCCCTCGTCGGCGCCGACGAGCCCGCGCGTGACCGGATGGCGGAGGCCGAGTTCCGGCGTCTGCGCCCGGAACGGCGCCTCGAGGTCCTCGCCGCTCGGCTCCGCCGGCGCAATCGCGCCGAGCGGCGAGTAGAACAGGCCGTCGGGCGTCGAGTATTCCGGCCCCTCGGCCATCAGCAGGGCGCCGCCGTTGCGCACGTAGTCGGCGATGTTCTCGAGGTAGGCGTAGGGCAGGATCGACTGCTGCGCGTAGCGGTCGAAGATGATCAGGTCGAAGTCCTTGATCTTTCGCCCGAACAGGTCCGCGACCGGGAAGGCGATCAGCGACAGTTCGTTGATCGGCACGCCGTCGCCGCCCTTTTCCGGCGGGCGCAGGATGGTGAAGTGGACGAGGTCGACGTTGGCGTCCGACTTCAGGAGGTTGCGCCACATCCGCTCGCCCGGATGCGGCTTGCCCGAGACGAGCAGGACCCTGAGCTTGTCGCGCACGCCGTCGATGTTGACCACGGCCCGGTCGCCGTCGGTCGGCGAGTTCGTCCGCGACCGGCGCGATCTCGAGCTCGATCACATTGACGCCGGCGTGCTCGATCGGCGCCTTCACCTCGATCCGCTGCCCGACTTCGGCGTCGATCGTCGCCGATCGTCTCGCCGTCGCGGCGCACGGTCAGCTTGACCGGCTCGCCGTGGTCCGCGCTGTCGAGGATGCGCGCGGCGATGACCTGGTCCTTGCCGACGATGCCGTAGCGCGGCGCCTCGATCAGTTCGATCCGGCGCTGCCGCTCGCCCTCGTGGCCGGTGATCAGCGCATGCAGCGGCGCGTCGAATCCGAGCGCGGCGGCGGCGCCGGGAATGTCGTGCGCGTCGCCGTCGGTGATCATGATCGCGCCGCCGACCCGCTCGGGCGGCGCGTCGGCGAGCGCGTCGCGCAAGCGCGGCGAAGAGCCGCGTGCCCTCGGTGTCGGACTCCTCGCGCGAGGTTTCGACCACGCGCAGGTCGACGTCGCCGAGCGCCTTGAGGCGCGCCTCGACCTCGTCCCGCGCCTTGTCGGTCTGGCGCGGCCGGCCGCCGATCGCATGGCTCTCCGAGCGGTCGACGACGACCGCGACGATGTCCTTGAGCGGACGCCGGTTCTCCTGCACGAGGCTGCGGATCGCACAAGGCCGAGAAGCGCGAGGCCGAAGGCGCAGCGACCGCAGCCACGCGCCGCGCGCCCGCCGCCAGATGAGCGCGACCGAGATCGCGACCGCCGCGGCGGCCAGCGCGTAGAGGACCCAGAGCGGGAACGAGAGGGGCGAAGTCGATCGACCAGGACGTCACCGCGTCAGCCTTTCGATGATGTCCTTGGCGTGGACCTGATCGGCCTTGTAGTTGCCGGTGAGCGTGTACATCACGATGTTGACGCCGCTGCGCAGCGCGAGCTCCCGCTGCCGGGCGCCGCCGGGAACGAGCGGATAGAGCGGCCGTCCGTCGGCGTCGGTCGCCCAGCCTCCGGCGAGATCGTCGGAGACGATGATGATCGGCGACACGCTGTCGCCGGCGCGGACCGGGCCGCTGCGCCCGGTCGTTCGGGTCGGGCGACGGCAGCGCCTCGACCCAGGTCTGGCCGATCGCGGTGCGGCCGACGATGCGGTCGAGCAGGTAGAAGGTCTTGGTCAGCACGTGGTCGCGCGGGGCGGGCTCGAGCTCCGGCACGTCGACGCCGTCGAGGAGCGCGCGCAGCCACAGCGCTTCCGGCGTCGGCGGGCCGCCCGGGCTCGCGGTCAGCGCGTCGCGCGTGTCGAACAGCACCGTGCCGCCGTTCTTCATGTAGGCGGCGAGGCGGCGCGCGCGCCTGCGGCGAGGGCTGCGGCTCGCCGCGCGACGATCGGCCAATAGATGCAGCGGATAGAAGGCGAGTTCGTCGCGCGCCGGGTCGACGGCGATCGGTTCGGCGAGCTCGGCCGAGGTGCGGTTCGACAGCACGCGCGTCAGCGCCGCGAGGCCGAGCCGCGAGGTCTCATCGACCGTCGCAGTCGCCGGTCGTGACATAGGCGAGCCGGGCGGAGAGCGCCGCATCCATGTCGCGGGCGCTGATCGGCGGCCTCGGCGGCGCGGCTCGCGTGCGGGATGGAGACGCGCGCCGAGCGCCGCCGCAAGGACGATCGCCGCGACGGCGCCGCGACGGCGCAAGCCGCCACGCCCGGCCGATCCAGAGCGAGACGAGCGCGTCGATCATCAGGCCGACGAGGGCGATCGGCAGGAGCCAGGCGCGCAGATCGACCGGCGGCGCGGCGTCGAGCGCGCCGACGCGCACCTCGAGCGGGCCGTAGTCGGCCGCGCGCGAGCGTCTGCTCCCGCGGCGAGCGCGTTGACGGCGCGCAGCGAATCCGGCGCGCCGTAAAGGCCCGGCGGATGCGTGGCGTCGCCGACGCCGGCGAAATCGTCGCCGATCGGCTCGGCCTGCGGCGGCGGGACTCCGAGCGCGCCGAAGCCGTTCAGCGTGCGCCAGGGCGGAACGGTCGCGGCGTGGCCGCGCGCGCCCTGGCTTCGGTCCGCGCCTGCGGGCGCAGTCGGCCTCCGCCACCACCCGGCGCAGCATGTCGACGAACAGGCCCGACAGCGGCAGGTTCGACCAGGTGGTGTCGGCGGTCACGTGGAAGAGGACGATGAGGCCCTTGCCGCGCCGCGCCGCGGTGACCAGCGGCGTGCCGTCGGCGAGGCGCGCCCAGGTCTTCTCCGCAAGGCCCTCCTCGGGCTCCGCCAGCACCTGCCGCGTGACCGTCACTTCGTCCGGCGCGGCGAGGCCGAAGAACGGGCTGCCCTTCTCGAACGGCGCGATGTGCTTGGGCGTCTCCCACGACAGCGCGCCGCCCGAGCGTCCGGCCGCCGCGCCGCAGCGCCGTCGGCGTCAGGTCGTCGTCGCCGGCGGCGAGACGCGCGCCGGCGAAGCGGACGAGGACGCCGCCGTCGTCGAGAAACCGCTCGATCGCGTCGCGCTCGGGCCCGGGCGCGACGCTCATGTCGGCGAGCGCGAGCACGGACGGCTTTTCCGCCAGCAGCGAGACGATCGGATCGCTCGCCGAATCGCGCCATTCGCTGACGTCGGCGAACGGCTCGAGCGCGCGCTTGAGGTAATAGCTCGGCGCGATCAGCGGCTGCGCCGAATCGGCGCTCGCGCCGGAAGCGATCGCGACCCGGCGCCGCCGCGAGCGGTCGTCGATGAGCCAGGTCGCGCCGGCCGAGCGGTCGCCGTCGATCACGATCCTCTGCGCCTCGTTGCGCAACTCGACCGGCAGATCGAAACGGGCGTCGACCGCGAAGGTTTGCGGCGAAGTCGAACGGCGCGCGCCCGATCTCGCGCCCCTGCGCGTCGAGCGCGCGCGCGACGCCGCGTCGCCGGGGCGATGCGCGTCGGAGCGGACGAGCCGCGCCGTCAGCGCCCCCGCCTCGTTGTCGGCGCCGGCGACGGCGCGCGCGCCCGTTCCGTCGGTGACGACGTCGACGGAGTGGGCGAGCCGGGCGAGCCTGCGAGCGAAGTCGCTCGGCGCCGCCGAGTTCGACCCCGTCGGCGATCCACAGGACGTCGGCCTCGGGCTCGCTCGCCAGAAACCGCTCGATCGCCGGCAGCGCCGCCTCCCGCGGCCGGCGAATAGGGCGCGGGCGCGAGCGAGCGCAAGCCGCCCTCGATCTCGCCGGCGTCCAGCGGCGCGATGTCCCGGCCGCCTTCCGAGAAGGCCTTGACCGCGACCGTTCGCCCCGCCCGCGCCGCGGCCGTCCATCTGCTGCCGCGCGAAGTCGATCCGCTTCTCGAACGTCGGCGCGGCCGGCCAGCCGTCGTCGATCAGAACGAGCAGCGGCCCCGATCCGGCGAGCGCGGCGAGGCTGCGCCACAGCGGCTGGGCCATGGCGAGGATGATCAAGCGCCGCCGACGCGAGCCGCAGCGCCAGGATCGGCCAGGGCGTCCGCGCCGGCTCGGTCTCGTTCGCGGCGAGCCCGAGCAGGAGCCGCAGCGGCGGAAACATGCGCCCGGCGCGGCGTCGGCGGCGTGACGCGCAGGAGGTAATAGAGCGCGCCGAGGCCGGCGAGGGCCACCAGAACGGCGGGGGCGGCGAAGGCGAGCGGCAGGCCGAACACGGGTCAGGCGCTCCGGTCCGCCGCGCCGATCTCCGGCGCGGAGAGGCGCATGCGCAGCGCCAGCAGCGCTTCGGCGGCGGAGGCGTCGGTCCGATGCAGGCTCAGCCCCCAGCCGAGCCGCGCGCAGACCTGTCTCAACGCGTCCCGATGGGCGGCGAGCCGCGCCAGATAGGCCGTCGCGCAGGCTCTGCGCCCGCGGCGTGACGAACCGCGTCGATCCCGCCGGATGAAGGAACTCCACGTTGCCGGAGAACGGATAGGTCTCCTCGATCGGATCGACGATCATGACGAGTTCGCCGATCGCGCCGTCCGCCGCGACCGCCCTGAGCGCGCGCTCGGTCTCCTCAGGCTCGGCGAGAAAATCGCCGACGAGCAGCACCAGCGACCGGGCGCGGGCCGGCGCCGTCGGCGGCAAAGCCGCGTCGGAGGGACCGTGCAGCCGCTCGTCGGTCGCGATCGCTTCGGCGAAGCTTTCGATCACGCCTTGGGTCGCCAGCGGGCGCGTCAGCCCGAGAAGCCCGGCGCGCTCGCCGCTGCGCACGCAGAGGTCGGCGAAAGCGAGCGCGATCACCGCGGCGCGGTCGATCTTGGTCGTCGGGGCGAGGCTCGAGCCGAACCGCATCGAGGGCGATCGGTCGAACCAGATCCAGACCGTGTGGGCCGACTCCCATTCCCGCTCGCGGACGAAGGCGCGCTCCTCGCGCGCGGAGCGACGCCAGTCGACGCGCGAGGAGGGCTCGCCGGAAACGAACGGACGAAACTGCCAGAAGGTTTCCCCCGAGCCCGCCTTGCGCCGGCCATGGACGCCGTGCCGAACGGTCTGCGCCACGTTGCGCGCCGCGACGATCAGGCTCGGCAGTCGCGCCGACAGGTCCGCGGCTTCCAGGCGGATGGACGGGGATAGCGGTCATTGCGCCCGAGATCGGCGTGGTCGTCCTGATCGCCTCGGTCATCGAAGGGTCTTTGCCGCAAGCCGCTCGATCACCGCGGGGATGGTTTCGCCGTCGGCGCGCGCGGCGAAGGTCAGCGCCATGCGGTGCTTGAGCGCCGGCTCGGCCAGCGCCTCGATGTCGTCGAGCGAGGGCGACAGCCGACCGTCGACCAGCGCCCGGGCGCGCGCGGCGAGCATCAGCGCCTGCGCGGCGCGCGGGCCGGGGCCCCATCCGATGCCCTTGGACAGCTCCGCGATCGCCTTCGCCGGGACGGGCGGCGCGGACGAGGTCGAGGATCGCCTCGACGATCCGTTCGCCGATCGGCGCGCGCCGCACGACGCGTTGCGCCTCGAGCAGGTCCTCTGCGGTCATGATCGGCTTCGGCCGCCTCTCGCGCTCGCCGGTCGTCTCGATCAGGATGCGGCGCTCGGCGTCGCGGTCGGGATAGCCGACGTCGATCTGCAGGAGGAACCGGTCGAGCTGCGCCTCCGGCAGCGGATAGGCGCCCTCCTGCTCGAGCGGGTTCTGCGTCGCCAGCACATGGAACGGGCGCGGCAGGTCGTGCCGGACGCCGGCGACGGTCACATGGTGCTCCTGCATCGCCTGAAGCAGCGCCGACTGGGTGCGGGGGCTCGCGCGATTGATTTCGTCCGCCATCAGGAGCTGGGCGAAGATCGGTCCGCGGATGAAGCGGAATCCCCGCTTGCCGTCGTGGCCTTCCTCCATCACCTCGGAGCCGAGGATGTCGGAGGGCATCAGGTCCGGCGTGAACTGCACGCGGCGGGCGTCGAGTCCGACGACGACGCCGAGCGTTTCGACCAGCTTCGTCTTGGCGAGGCCCGGAACGCCGATCAAGAGGCCGTGACCGCCCGCGAGCAGCACGGTCAGGCTCAAATCGACGACGCGGGCCTGTCCCATGATGATCGAGCCGATCTCGGCGCGCGCCGCCGCGATGCGCTCGAGAACGGCCGTCGATGTCGCGGCTCGACGGCTCCGCGCTGGAAACGGCGGCCGCCATTCATCCGTTAATCCCTCTTCGCCACAGAACGCCTCACTGGTTTCGTTTTCGCGACGGTCGCACTACATTGAGCGGGTCTCTTCCTGGTCGACCCGTAGCATGCCTCCGGCAAACTCGCCCACAAACGAGCGCCAGAATATGGCGAAGACTTCGAAATCTCCCGACGGAGCGATCGGGGGGCTGAACGAGGTCGCGGCGCGGCGCGAGCGAGGGCCGGCCCCGGTCCATCTGTGGAACCCGCCGGATTGCGGCGACATCGACATGCGCATCGCCGCCGACGGAGTGTGGTATTATTGCGGCTCGCCGATCGGCCGGGCGCCGCTGGTCCAGCTGTTCGCCTCGATTCTGCGCAAGGACGGCGACCGTTACGTTCTGGTGACGCCGGTCGAGAAGGTCGGCGTCAGGGTGGACGACGCGCCGTTCCTGGCGGTCGAGATGCAGGTCGCCGAGACGAGGACGGCGAACCGGTTCTGACGTTTCGCACCAATGTCGACGACGTTGTGACCGCCGGCGCCGAGCATCCGCTGCGTTTCGAGCGCGGCGCCGCCGAGGGCCTGAAACCCTACGTTCGCGTGCGCGGCGACCTGTGGGCGCTGGTCAAGCGTGCGCTGTTCTACGATCTTGTCGCCCTGGGCGCGTCGGAACGCTGGGGCGACGAACTGTGGTTCGGCGTGCGCTCGGGCGGCGTCTTCTTTCCCATGTGTCCGGCGAGCGAGATCGAGGGGCTTTGACCATCGTCGACGTGACACGGCTGGATCGCGAGTCGTTTCGGGCGCTGGCGCGGCGGAAGCTGAAGCCGACGCTCACGCTCGACGACCTGACAGGCCCGGAAGCGCCGACATCCAGCGATTTCCTGCTGAGCGGCCTTGTCGCCGGACGCCGCCGTTGATCGCCAGAGCGCGGCCGGCCGCGGTGCTCGCGCCGATCGTCGCGCGTCCGGAAGGTCTCAGCGTGCTGCTCACCCTCCGGGCTTCGCGACTGCGCGCCCATTCCGGCCAGATCGCCTTTCCCGGCGGCAAGATCGACCCGGGCGAGACCCCGCTCGCGGCGGCCTTGCGCGAAGCGCAGGAGGAAGTCGGACTCGAGCAAGGGTTCATCGAGCCGCTCGGCTGGCTCGACCCCTACCTGACCGGAACCGGGTTTCGGATCGCCCCTCTCGTCGCGCTCGTCGATCCGGGCTTCACGCTGTCGATCAACGCCCGCGAGGTCGACGAGGCGTTCGAGACGCCGTTCGCCTTCCTGATGGACGCCGCCAATCATCGCGTCGACGAGCGCGAATGGCAGGGCCGCGTCCGAAAATTCTATGCAATGCCGCACGAGGGCCGTTATATCTGGGGCGCGACCGCCGGCATCCTGCGGAACATGTACGAGAAGCTGATCGCGTCATGAGCCGAGCTCTCCTCGAGCCGCTGGCGTTATTTCTCACCCCATTTGCGGCCTATGCGATCTATCTCGCCCTGCGCGCCCGCTATCCGCTCGAGGTCGAGCACTGGACGGGCGTCCGCGTATCGGTCCTGACGCTTGTCGGTCTCGGCGGCGGCGGTGCTCGGCCTCGTCGCGCTCAACCTGTTCGCGCCGCGCGGCCATGGCGTCTACGTCCCGGCGCACGAGGAGAACGGCGTGCTGGTCCCGGGGCATATCGAATGAGCGGCCTCCCCGGGGTGGAGAACGGCGAGACTGAGGGATCGCGCGTCCCTCCGGCGCGGGCCCGCTGGCGCGCGCTCTCGAGGCGCTCAACGGCGGCGACGCCGAGACGCGCGTCGTCGGCGGCGCGGTCCGCGACCTGGCGCTCGGCCTTCGACCCCGGCGATTTCGATCTCGCCACAACGGCTGCGCCGGACGAGGTGATCCGTCGCGCGATCGCCGCCGGGTTCAAGGTCGCGCCGACCGGCCTCGCCCACGGCACGGTGTCGCTGATCATGAACGGCCAGGTCGCTCGAGACGACCACCCTGCGGGAGGACGTCGAGACGGACGGACGCCATGCGAAGGTCGCCTTCGGGCGAGACTTTCTGGCCGACGCGCGCCGGCGCGACTTCACCATCAACGCCCTGTCGCTCGACGCCGAAGGCCGGATACACGATGCGCTCGGCGGGTTGGACGACCTGGCTGCCGGCCGCGTGCGATTCATCGGCGATCCGGACGCGCGAATCCGCGAGGACTATCTCCGCATCCTCCGTTTCTTTCGTTTTTCGGCGCGCTTCGGAGAGGGCGCGCTCGATCGCGACGGATTGAGCGCGTGCGTTCGCCATCGGACCGGCCTCGGGCGGCTGTCGCGCGAGCGGGTGCGCGCCGAATGCATGAAGCTCCTTGTCGCGCCGCACGCCGGGCCGGTCGTTCGGGCGATGGGCGAGCGCGGGATTTTGGGCGCGCTTTTCGGCTTCGCCGATCCGGGGCGGCTCGAACGCGCCATCGCCATCGAAACCGCCGGCGGTCTTGCCCCGGACGGGCTGTCTCGGCTCGCTGCGCTTTGCGTGATCGTCGAGGAGGACGCGGAGCGTCTCGGTGAGCGGCTTCGTCTATCGAACGCCGAGGGCGAGCGTCTGCTCGGCGCCGCGTCTGCGCTCGCCCGGCTCCACGGCGTCGCCGCCGCGCCGCCCGAGGACCTGTTGCGGCGCCTCCTGTTTGCGTTCGGCCGCCGCGGCGCCTCCGACGCCCTCCTGCTGGCGCAGGCCGAGGCGCCTGCAAGCGCCGACAGCGCCGGCTTCGCCCTGGCCCGGCGATTCTTGAGCGACACTCCGGCGCCGAAATTGCCGATCAGCGGCAAGGACATTCTCGCGCTCGGCGTTCGTGCGGGCCCGCGCGTCGGCCAAATCCTTCAGGATTTCGAGCGCCTCTGGGTCGAGGCGGGTTTTCCTTCCGACGACGACGGCGTCAAGCGCCTGATCAGGGCGGCGGCTGAAGCCGCATCGCCGGCGCCGCCCGCGAGCTTCAATAAAAGCTGATCGGAAAATACTTCAGATAAATTTCTGCATAGACGCCATTGCGCATGATCGCGGCCAGCGCCCAGTTGAACGCCTTGCGAAGCTCGTCGTCGTCCTTTCGGACGGCGATTCCGACGCCTTCACCGAAAAATCGGCTCTCGAGATACGGACCCCCCCGGAACTCGCAGCAGTTGGAGGCGTCTTCGCCGTTCAGCCAGATCGCGAACGTCACCCCGTCGGCGAACGCGACCGCGACGGCGTTCGACTTCAGGGCGGCCTCGAGGTCCGCCGGGCTCGTGAAGAGCTTCGGGACAGCGCCGGGAAAAAAGACTTTGAGATAGGCTTCATGGGCCGTTCCGCTGACGACGCCGACGGTCTGTCCCGTCAATCCGCCGGGCGTCAGCGGAAACGCGCCAGCGTCCCTCCGCGCCACGAAACGCGCCGGCGTCTTGTAGTAGGGGAACGAGAAGTCGATCTGCCCCCGAAGCGCGTCCGATGACGCCATCGATGCGATGACGGCGTCGCCTTTCCCGGTCGCCAGCGCGTCGACGAGCGTGTCCCACGGCCGGGTCTGGATGGTGCATCCGATGTCGAGCTCCTTGCAGACCGCGCGCGCGATATCGACGTTGAATCCGCTGAGCGCGCCATCCGCCCGGACGAAGTTCAGCGGCGGATAGTCGTCGGTCGTCAGAAAGCGAATGGCGCGAACGCCGGAAAGCGCCGGCCGTTCGAGACGCAGATCCGGGTCGACGAAGCTCGGCGCGGATGGGGCCGCGAGCGCCGCCGATCCCGCAGCCAGACCGGCGAACGCGGCGATTGCAACCAGAGTTGCACGAAAAAAAATTGCAGATAGGCGCCCGATCGGCATGACAAGTCGCAAACTTTGTGCCCTACTGGAACGGGGCGGGGGCCCTTTCCTGGCGATCCAACGGATGCGGCGCCCCCGTGTGTTCGTTGCGTCGTGCGATGGAGAATAGGTCTCAAGAGCACCCCGCGCAAACCGGCCTCGCCCACGCGCCGGCGGCGGGCCGGCGCGAAGACCGTTTCCCTTTCCGCGGTCTTGGTCCATCGCGCGAAGCCCTCCGGCCATTGCCGCCTGAACTCCAGATCGTCTCGGATGCCGGCGTGCCTCTCGAGCGGATCATGACGACGGTCCTTCGCGCGCCCGCCGGCGTGAACCCGTTGCAGGCTTTGTTCGCCGCTGACGTCATCGGCGAGGAGCGCTACTACCGCGCGCTCGCGAAGCGGCTCGGCTGCGGCTACTACCTCGGATCGCCGCATTTCGCCGAGGATTTCGATGCGGCGAAGGGACTGCGATCCGGGGTCGCCCCGCTCGCGGAGGGGTATGGCGGCGCGCGGGCCGTGATTGCGCCAAACGCAGCCGTCACGTCCCGACTCCTCGAGGCGACCTTGTCGGGCCGTCTGCGACCCGAGAGTTTCGTGGTGACCTCGCCGAAGCGGTTCGCCGCGCAGGTTCGCGCGCAACGTTCGAGGCAGGTTCTCGACAATGCGCTCGCCCGCCTTCCGGAAGACCTTTCTGCGAAGAGCGGGCCCACC
The DNA here is from genome assembly GCA_963783275.1 of uncultured Alphaproteobacteria bacterium. Taxonomy (GTDB): domain Bacteria; phylum Pseudomonadota; class Alphaproteobacteria; order Rhizobiales; family Beijerinckiaceae; genus Roseiarcus. Next base: position 45,282 of record CAWANA010000024.1, read on the forward strand.
GGCGCGCAAGTCGGGTTCATCGGTCTTGTCGCCGTTCTGGCCGCCGTGATCGGCGCCGCAAGCGTCCAGTCCCTCTCGATGATCGCATCGGCGCTGTTGTGGATCCTGTTCATGGCGTCGATCGGCTTGCGTTCGCTGGCGGCGGTTGCGAACGCCGACGAAAAGCGCCCCCGCATCCTTTCTGACGACGAGTTGCCGACCTACACGATCATCGCTCCCGTTTATCGCGAGGCGGACATCGTTCGACAGCTGGTCGACGCTTTCGACGCGCTCGATTATCCGGTATTAGGTAGCATCCACATGTGAGCGTCCACCGTCCAAAATCAACGTCGGCGAGACGCGCAATGTCCTTCTTCCCCGCGCACCAGGCAAGCCCGATCTCTGACCGTCCGTGCGGAACGGGACGCACAGAATTCCGGTCGACTCGAGCATGGGGCCGCCCCGCCGAGTTGGGGGATAGACTTTCAGCCGATTGATGAGCGGACAGCCGGTCGCCCTCCCTGGGCGAGCACGACCGAAACCTGAAGATCCGGCGCACGGGTCCCGTGGTCGTGGCCGAACGTCATATTTCGACGGTCATGTTTCCGCCGGTTCGGACGCCGCGTTCGACTTCGAGTGCCGCCCGAAAGATCTTATGATTGCCTTCCGATTCCTTGAGCCAAGGAATAGCGCAAGTTTTTGATTGGACTTGCATTTTTCGACTCGACTCCATCCGTGGATCCACCTTATCGTCCATGCTAGGTAGCGGTCAGGAGATGGACGTTGGGTTCGAAGGCGGACGAAATCCAGCAGGTGGAGGCGGAGATTGTTGCGCTGTCCGCCGCGCTGAACCAGCGCGTCCAGGACATCCACCTCGAAGCCGACGACCGGGTGTTGGAGGCGATCCGGGAGTCGGAAGCCGATCAGAGGCGCCTCCATGCCCGCCTCGCGCGCCTCCAGGTCATGCGCGCGGTGGAGGATTATGAAACGTCCGCTGCGCCTCGTCCGCCGTCCACGCCGCCGGCGTCGGACAGGCGTCCAGCCGGCGCGGTCATCCTGGCGGCGCTGGCGGAGCGCGGCACGCTTCCGTCCGGGGCGCTCGACGACCTGGTCGTGGAGGCGGGCTGGACAAAGGCCGCAGCAGTCAAGGCGAAGCAGGTTCTCAAGCGGGGCGGCGCTGCGGTGTCCGACAAGGGACTCTGGTCGATCACCGACGCCGGGCGCCAGAAGGTTTCGGAGGTGTCTCCGTAAAGGAAAACGGCGCCGATGGGCGTCGGCGCCGTTCACGCGGATGTAGCTCAAAGGCAGAGCCCTTGTTTGCCCAGGCAAGGAGATGCGGGTCCGACTCCCGTCATCCGCTCTGAACTTCGGACCCTTGATGTCATTCAGATCTAAAACCTGAGTGATGTCAAGGGTCCGCTTTTTCGCTTCGTTTCCGATGGCCGGTCCATTCGACGGCCAGAGGCTCGCCCTCGGGCGTGAAGCGCATCGCCAACCCGCCGGTCGCGAGCGCCTCGGCGATCGCCTTGAGGTTGGCGGCGAGGGGGTGGCGGCGGCCCTTCTCGAAGTCCCTGACGGTCGACAGGGAGACGCCGGCGCGCGCGGCGAGGTCTTCCTGTTTCCAATCGAGCCAGGCCCGCGCGGCCCGGCTCTGTTCGGGAGTGAGAATCGACATGCCATACAGTGATAATTTTGACGCCCAGTGTCAACGATTGGCGTTGACATTCGGACCGACCGTCCTATCTCACAAGGTCAACGGTGAGCGTTGGCCGAACGGGCACCAACACACGCGGGGACGAGCACAAGTCGAACGGTCAGCACTTCCTGCTGTCGGCGGCCGCGCGCCGGCTCTCGATCGATAAGATCGCCCGGCTCACCGACGAGCGAGCCCACCGCATGTTCATGAACATCCGCTGGGCCGAGAGCGGCGGCGACCCCGTCTGCCCGAAGTGTGGTTGCCTCGCGGTCTACGCCCATACGTCGCGCGCGATCTTCTCCTGCAAGGCCTGCACGGCGCAGTTCAGCGTCACCAGCGGGACCATCTTCGCCTCGCGCAAGTTGCCGATCAGGTCGATCCTTTTCGCGATCGGGCTGTTCACCAACGGCGCCAAGGGCCACAGCGCCCTGCAACTGTCGCGCGACCTCGACGTCCAGTACAAAACGGCGTTCGTCCTCTTGCACAAGATCAGGGAGGCGCTCGCCGCCGAGGTCGACGGACGGAGCGCGACCGGCACGGTGCACGTCGACGGCGCCTACTTCGGCGGATACCGGAAGCCGGCGAACTACGCCGAGAGCCTACTTCGATCGGGCTTACCGATAGCCAGCCTTTTGCCCATGAATTAGTTGGCGAAAGCTCAAGAGCATCTTGACCGACTGATCTGGATCTAAAACAATATGGATGCGTTGAACGGTTCTTGATGTGACGTAGGGCACCGAAGAGTTTGCTTACGTGGTTGGTGCCTTGGTTAAACTTCGGATGGCGGAAATGGGCAGTTGGATAGCAAGGAACGGCACGTGTCCATTGTACGTTTACAGTGGCCGCCACCGAGCCTTCTACGGTGAACTGTTTGACCGTTGCGCTCTAGCTTTTGACATTCCCGCTCCCAAGGGCGGAGATTAACGTCTAATAATCCAATAGGACAAGGACACCAGTGCGAGACGAAACCGCTCTCTCTTTCTTTGCACACTCCACAGGATATGTACTTTCCGAACCCGTTGGCTGACTTCTACATATGGGGAGGCGCACTTCATATTGAGGAGCCATATTGGAAGTATCCACCTCAAAGGAAATCGATTATCCCAAGAGCAAGCTGGACATAAAGCTGGTCGTCGAACGGCGGGACCGGGAAACGCTGTCCCGCCTGGTCGATCTCGGCCTGCCGGCGCGCTACGAAGTCATCATCGCCCCTCCCGGAGCGCCCTCCACCAAGCCCCGCGCGCTCAACCTCGCGCTCGCCGAGGCGCGCAGCGAATTGCTGGTCGTTTATGACGCCGAGGACATTCCCGCGCCGGGGCAGCTTCGGCTCGCGGCGTCGCGATTTGCGGCCGACCGCGCCGTCGATTGCCTTCAGGCCCGGCTGACGGTGCGCAACGCCGACGATTCCTGGCTGTCCCGCCTGTTCGCCCTGGAATACGCAACGCTGTTCGACCTGATCAATCCTGGCCTGTGCGCGCTCGGGCTGCCGATCGCGCTCGGCGGCACCTCCAACCACTTCCGCGTATCCGCGCTCGTTGGGGTCGGCGGCTGGGACGAATGGAACGTGGCGGAGGACGCCGACCTCGGCGTCCGGCTCGCCCGTTACGGATACAAGGTCGGGACGCTCGACTCGGACACCTCGGAAGAGGCGCCGCATGAGTTCAAGAACTGGCTTGCGCAACGCGTGCGCTGGCAGAAGGGGTGGATGCAGACCTGCCTCGTCCATTCCCGCAAGCCAAGGCGTGTTCGTATGCGACCTCGGGGCTCTTCGGGCGTCCGCGGCGGCGATCCTGATTTTCGGCGCAGTCGTCAGCGCGTTGTTCTGGCCGACTTTCGCTTTCGGCACGCTCTGGCGGGCTTTCGGTCCGCCGAGCCGGAGCCTTGTCCGGATGGCGCGAAGCCGCCGACGTCGTCGTCTATCTTCTGGCTTGCGCAGGCCTGTGGGCGGTGCTCGTCCCGGCGATCGTGGCGGCAAGGCAGCGTCGCCTGAACGTGGGCGCAGCGACTTTCGCGCTCCTTCCGCTCTATTACGGGCTGATATCGCTGGCTGCGTGGGCCGCGATCGTGGATGTGATCGTCCGTCCCCATTTCTGGGCGAAAACCGAACACGGGCGGGCGGGCCGAAGGCTGCGGCGCGCGGCCGTTCTTCGGGACAGCCCCGCCTGACGGCGCGTGCGGCGGTTGACACCACGCCCTTGCCTTCTAGTGTGCCCGCCTTTCGGCAGCAGGCCCACGCGGCCGCACGCTCCAACGCAACAGGAATTTGATGGTTTCGCAGTCCCTGCGGGAGGCCGCAGAAGTTTCCAAGGCCTGGCCTTTCGAGGAGGCGCGGAAGCTCATCGCAGCGGCTCGAGCGCTCGAAGAAGGACGAGGTCCTGTTCGAGACCGGCTACGGCCCCTCGGGCCTGCCCCATATCGGGACGTTCGGCGAGGTGGCGCGCACGACCATGGTGCGCCACGCCTTCCGCGTGCTGACCGGCGACGCGGTCAAGACCAGGCTGATCGCCTTCTCCGACGACATGGACGGCCTGCGCAAGACGCCGGACAACATCCCCAACCGCGACATGGTCGCAAAGCACCTCGGCAAGCCGCTGACGCAGGTGCCCGACCCGTTCGGCGAGTATCCGAGCTTCGCCGCCCACAACAACGCGATGCTGCGCCGCTTCCTCGACCGGTTCGGCTTCGACTACGAGTTCATGTCCTCGACCGAGGCCTACACAGTCCGGCAGGTTCGACGCGGCGCTTCTCCGGACGCTGGAAAAGTTCGACGAGATCCAGGCGATCATGCTGCCGTCGCTGCGGGAGGAGCGGGCCGCGACCTATTCGCCGTTCCTGCCGATCCATCCCGTCACCGGCGTCGTCATGCAGGCGCCGGTCCTGAGCCACGACGCGAAGGCGGGCACGATCCGCTGGCGCGACCCGGAGACGAACGAGGAGTTCGAGACGCCGGTCACCGGGGGCCACTGCAAGCTGCAATGGAAGCCGGACTGGGCGATGCGCTGGTACGCGCTCGGCGTCGATTACGAAATGTCGGGCAAGGACCTGATCGATTCGGTGAAGCTGTCGTCGCGGATCGCGCGGGCGCTGGGCGCCGAACCGCCGGCCGGCTTCAACTACGAGCTGTTCCTCGACGAGAACGGCCAGAAGATCTCGAAGTCCAAGGGCAACGGCCTGACGATCGAGGAGTGGCTGACCTACGCCGCGCCCGAGAGCCTGTCGCTGTTCATGTTCCAGAAGCCGATGGCCGCCAAGCGCCTCTATTTCGACGTCATCCCGCGCACCGTCGACGACTATCTCGGCTTTCTCGACGCCTATCCGGACCAGCCGTGGAAGGAGCGGCTCGGCAACCCGGTCTGGCACATCCATTCCGGCGAACCGCCCGAGCCGGAGGCGCTCGACCCCGGAAACGGGCCGCAGACCTCGGTCTCCTTCGCCATGCTGCTCAATCTCGCGGCCGTCGCCAACACCGACGATCCCGCGGTGCTCTGGGGTTTTTTGCGCCGCTATGCGCCCAACGCCTCGCCCGAAAACCACCCGCGCCTCGACAGCCTGGTGCGCTACGCGGTCGCCTATTTTCGCGACTTCGTCGCGCCGAAGAAGCGCTACCGGCTCGCCGACGAGGTCGAGCGCGAGGCGCTCGCCGCCGTGTCGGCGAAGCTCGGCGAGATGCCGGCGGGCGCCAGCGCCGAGGCGATCCAGCACGCGCTCTACGACATCGCCCGGCCCATCCCCCGCTACCAGGATCTTAAGGCCAAGGGCGCGACGCCGGAGCGCCCCGGCGTCTCCAACGACTTCTTCAACATGGTCTACGCCGTGCTGCTCGGCGAGGAGCGCGGCCCGCGGCTAGGCTCGTTCATCGCGCTTTACGGGCTGGCGGAGACGCGCGCGCTGATCGACCGCGCGCTCGCGGGGGAGCTGGTCGGGGCGGTGTGAGGGGGGGCGTGAGGGTCAAACCCGATCGGTCCGCCCATGCTGCTGACGGCTTCGCGCGAGGGCGTTCGCCCCGGACATTTTCCGCCAGCAGGACTAGTTTGCGTGAAGACCTCCGCAAATCGCGCTACGGTTCATCGAGCAGCCGGGGCGAACCGCGAAACCCAACTCGGCACAAAAGGGCGTCCTGCGCTACGCTAGGGGCAATGCTAAGAGAATTGGGAATTTTTGCGGCTAGCGCGATCCTGACGGCCCTCGGCTTCAGGCTTGCGGCAACAGCGCCGTTCTGGGATTGGGTAATTGGAATCGGTTTCGTCGTGATGCTACTGAGCATCATAGACTTCTCGTATGTACAGGTTATCCGGCCACGGCTCAAAGGACATACGGATTTGGACCCGCTGCTAGTGGTGGCGATGAGCGCGACGTTGATCGCCTTTGGTGCGCTTGGCATTTACGCGTACAGGAGTCCGCAAGGGGCTATTGCAGCGTCAGGCGTTAGTTCTGGCGCCGACGGGCAGCCCGAGCTTATCCTGCTACCGCCGAGGGATCGCTACACATTCAAGTGGGACCCAACCGTTGGAATGTATTTCGACATTCAACGTGATAGTATAACTCTACCATCTGGCCAGTTCGCCAATCCTGGATTTGTACTGCACAATACAAGTAAAGTTGCCGCGGCGGACGTGCTCGTGAGCTGGCATGCGGAAATATCCGAAATTAAAGAACTTACTAAGATCGGCCGTCTCGCACGATACGATATCCGATTTCCCGATGACTACACAATGGACTTGGTTAGCAGCAACCCCACACCAGTGCCGAATTTCAGGTATTATCCGAACTCCAGCTTCGAACAGAAGATTGCTTTTGTCGCGAGAGACAGTGACTTGTTTCTGCCTATGAGTATCTTACCTATTTTGGGTATATTCATAGTTGCCAAGATGCCTGAAGAGTTAGGTGATAAGACTGCATGGTTTCCTATAAAAATTGAGGTTTCGTGGAACGTTCCCGACGGCGGTCAGCCGCAGCAATTTGAGGTAAAAATTAGAGCGGTCAATACCAAGCCTGGCGGTATATTGGGGCCCCCTGAAGTCGTGGGAAACCTAGATTTTCAAATCTCAAAACGGTAGACCGCGACCGCTCCTACCTGTTCCACCAGTAGACGGTGACAGTCCACTCTAATCGCCTAAATCACCCACGGCCATATAAACCGCGTGGCCTTTGCTCACCCGTGTTATTGTTGAGTTCACGAAAGAAGCGCAACAGAAGATCGCTTTGGTCCTCATGTTTGAACGTCGTCAAAGTTCCCCGGTAGACAACCAAGTCTTTGTACATAACATATGAAGTATTAATAACAAGTCCGTTATGCGCAATAATTCGTCCCTTAATTCCGCTGATACCCGCTTCGACCTGAATTGGTAGCTCGACTTTGCCTATTTTACGGATGATTTCAATATATTTGTTAAGGGTAGTTAACAATTGTTCCTCTATTGGGTGCGTATATACATATTTTCTGGGACCTTCGTTTCCGATCCGTAGTAGCTCCGAGTTCACGCCCCAGATTTCACCATTTTGTATATACTGCGAAATACTGTCGATGGTCGACGTGTTGTATTGGCGAGAAAATACGGCAACGCCGTATTCGTTTTGCCGACGCCTGTTATCGCCGCTACCGTACCCAAATGATCCCGCCATTAATACGCATCTATTTAGCTCATCTATGGACAGCGGAATTCTCAGCGGCTTTGTCGGGATCACACGTAACCAGAGCACGTCCCGGGAAGACATTGTATATGCAGTTTGCTCAGTGGGGTGACCCTCATCCTTGCCTAGGATATCCCCCTCGTCGAAATAGACGCCCTGCCCTATCTTAGCTTTCGTCTCCTCAAAGGGCGGAACAATTAATTTTGGAACAAACAGTCTTAACGCCTCGATGAGAGTGCCTACGAGTTTGCGTTTTTCAGCTTCTATTGTCTTCTTATCCGCGTTAGGCGGAAGAGTGTAAAATAGGGGAGCGCCGGCCTTGAGCCCAAGGTCAAACGGAAGATCGGTGCGGGATCCAAAGTGACTGTTCATTATCATTAGCACGTTATCCGTGGAGATCGCTTTTAGCGCGTACCCCAATTCTATTGCAACGTTTGGGTTCATGATAGACTTCTGACCGACTACAGCTTGGTCGTTCTTTCGCTCCGCACCTTTACCAATTGGCGTCACGTCGCATACGAACACCGTTGTAGCCTCGATCTTTTTCAAAATCTCGTTTGCGAGGTCCGGGCTGCCCCGCAACCCCTTGCGATCATGGTCTAAGTGCATCCCGTCTTGGAAGTTTTCTTCGGGTTCCTCGATTTCCCTGCTCTCATTGATGCGGTCGATCGCCTCCTCCAGCGCTTCCTTGATGAAATGGCGACCAGTTTTTCCCGGTAGATCCGATTGCCAGGCCCAAAAAATCTTCATAACCAGCTCGTCTTGGTGAACGCTGCAAACCCCGTTTTATCGCGGCCCGGACCAATGGATAGAGGCAAAGCCGTTGAAGCGGCACAAACTGAGGCGCCGCCGGCCGCCGGGCCGCTCTTCATCATAGCCCGCTCGCCGCCCCATGTGCGACCTTCCGGTTCGCGATCATGATGTCAGCACTCCGTCGAAGCCGGTCAAGCTTGATTCGGGCATTACGGGGCATTACGGCATTACGGTGACAGGGCATTATGGTGACAGGATTCCGGGGATTCCGGTGACAGCTTACGAAACCCCTAATTGTCATCCCTCACGCAATGCCTCGCTAGCAAAACAAGACCGGACAGCCATGCGACACTGTTCACCATAGACGCGGCGGACTAATCTAGGTAGCCTGCCTCTCGTAGATGAGGGTAGGCCATGTTGCGGACCATCTCGTTGGTTGCGCTCGCCGCAATGGCTTTTGCCATGCCGAAACCCTCGCAGGCCGCCGACACGGTATACTACTGTGTGCCAGACGAACCGCGCGTAACTGCTCCCGATAGACTCGTGTCGGTCGAAGTCAGGTTAAAGCCGAACGGAGCGTTCGCTTCCGTAGTCTACAGGGCCGCCAATGGCGCCGTCATCGACCGCGCCGCACAATACGAAAACATGAATGGACAGGAAGGCAATTTCCGCTACTGGATCGGTCGATTGCGCAACAATCCGAACGTCGGGATCATGGGGTCATTCCAGCGCAACCAGGGCCGGCTCTTCTACCTTGAGACAGTCCATGACAATCTCCAAGGGGGGAGGACTGTCGCGCAGGTCACGTCGCTTTGCGACGCGGGCCGCCTGGATTACGGTGAAGTTGCCTCGTCGCCTCCACAGACCGCGCCGCCGCCAATGGAGGCCCCGCAGCCCGCGCCCTCCCCCACCTTGCCGGACCCCGAGATCAAGAAGTTCCTCGATTGCGTGGACGCGGCGACCGCAGCGCTGGCGGCAATCTCGAACGAGCCGGCGCAAACCGTCGTGGACGCGGCAAAGGGCGAATGTCCCAAGGAAGAGGTTGCGCTCGAAAACGCGCTGGAGCGCCACGGAATCGCCAAGTCCGTCGATTGGCTGGACGGGTTCATGAAGGAGATGCGCCCGAACCTCTTGGCGCTGGTCCTGAACGCCCGCGCGTCCGCCGCCAGACCCTCCGAAGGCCCCGCTAAGACCGAGCCGACAAAGGGGCAGGCTCTCTAGATGGATCTCGTCATTGTCTGCTTGGCGGAGCGGGGCGCGAAAGGACTTTGAAGTCAAGGATGCGCGCATAGGGCGTCCGGAAGGACGCCCGTCGAACACGACGGGCTATGTGCGCATCGCCTCCGGCGGCGGCCTTTCAGGCCGTCCTTGAGTTCAAAGTCCTTTCGCACAGAATTGCCTTCAAGCAATCAATGGCGAGCCGCGGCCTCCGGCCGGGCTGCCCGCCTCATATCCGCCCGAGCCCGGACAGCATCCACCCTGACAGCCTCTGGGACTTTCGGTCAGGAGCCTTGTGCGCGCGCGGGGCCGACGGCGGCGCCGAGACGGTGGTCCGACTCGCCTGCACGCAGCACGGATCGACAATTCCTTGACAGCCGCCCAAATCTGTTCCATCATTTGTTCTCACAAACCGAAATCGAGGCGTGCGCGTGTCCGACCCCCTCTCCGACCCGGAAATCCGCTGCGACCGCGCTCCCGCCGCGCGCGATCGCGTGCGCTCGGTCCGGTCCCGGCCGGCCAAGGCCGAGCGGGAGCGGCGGGTGGTCGAGGGGCTCAAGGGCGGCGTGGCGATGGCCGAGATCGCGAGGCGGGAGGGGATCTCCGAGCGGGGAATGCGCAAATATGTCAAAAACCTGTTCGCCCGGCGCGCGCCCGAGGCGACCGGGGAATTCATCGCGACGCAGATGAACCGTCTGAACGAGGCGCTGCTCGTCAGCTTCGGCGCGATGTCGCCCGAAAACCTTCCGGCGGTCGACCGGGTCGTCAGAATCGTGCGCGAACTCGATCGCTATCAGGGTTTTGGCGGCGGCGCGCGCGGAACCGCAACGCGCCGCAAGCTTTTGGAAAGCCTCAATTCCGGAGCCGAAACCGGCCCCTGCCCCACCCGGGCCGCACTCGATCTCGCGAGGGCCGAGGCTCTTGCCGAAGACGAGTCTGCGGAAGACGATTTGCGCGACCCGCTGGCGGACCTCCTTCCCGATCCGACCGCTCTCGCCGACCGTCTGTCGCGAGGCGCGCGTGAAAGGAACCCCCAAGCCGGCGCCGCAACACCGTCGTCATCGCGAGCGACCCCCGGGTCGAAGAGCCCGGGGGGTGGCGATCCAGAGGCCGCTGGGCCGAACGATCGACGTTTGCCCTCGCCTCACGTCCTGACGGTAGGGGCTGCGGCCCCTGGATTGCTTCGCTTCGCTCGCAATGACGACTCCGAGCGAGCCGACTCGGCGGTCGTGCGCGGAACCGGAATGCGCCGCAACCCCCTGGAAAGTCTCAATTCGGGAGCCGGGACAGCGCCGGTCGCTTTCGCCGAAGAGGACGGGGACGGCGCGGCGGCCCAAAACTACGCGGACTTGATGTCCTAACTGACCGCGCTTCTCGCCGGCCTCGCTCCGGAGAGGAAGCCAGGCGAAAGTGGAACCTGAGCGTGTCCCCAACCCCTCTCCCGCCATAGGGCGTAGGACGCCCGTCTTCCGACGGGCTATGGGGAGAGGGGAGATCCGCGCAGTGAGCGATCAAGCCAAAGGTCGGAAGGGCGCCCTAAGGCTCGATCTCCTCGACCATAGCCACCGGGTCCCAGGCGGGCGCCGAATCGACCTGGTCGCGCGTGACGTCCACGGTCAGGCTGCAAGCCTCCCAGTCGACCGCCGTGACCGCGCGGAGCGGAATTTGCACGAGCTTTCCGGTCAGCCAGCCTCGCGTCGCCACGACGAGCGCACGGGCGATCCAGCGGGCGTCGTCGATAAACACATTGTCGACGCGCCCGATCCTGCCGTCCGCGCCCTGAACGTCAAACCCCTTGATCGCCGCGGCGCTGGCGAGACGCTGGCCGCCGTCCGCAGGCCGCCCGCCGGACGCATCGCCGGGCGAGGCCGCGCTCCAGGACGGGTCCCACCCGTAATGGTCAAAGAGGCGCTGCTCCAGCGGCTCGGTCACGGGTTCGTCCTCGCGCGCTTCCGGACTGCCCTCGACTTGCCGTAGGGTGAGGTTGACCGACACCGCCATGTCCTCTCCGAAGCTCAGCATCGGAAACGCGGGTCTCGGCGGCAAACGGATCGGCGCGACGGCCGACGGGTGGATCAGGACCTTCCGGCCCGGCAGCCGCGGACCGGGGTCGACGACCATCCAGCGCACCGCCCATCGCCGTTCGTCGAGCAGGAAGTCCCTGACGGCGCCGATGCGGCCGTCGCTCGCGTCGACGGGCCGTCCGATCAGGCCGCTCGCGGCAAACAGCATGGGCGCGCCTTATGCGGCTTCCGCCGGCTCCGGCTTCGGCTCGCGCGTCAGCAGCCGGCAGAGGCGTCCGAGGGTCGCCCGCTGCTGCGGTCGCGGCACCACCATGTCGATCATGCCGTGGCGTTGCAGATACTCGGCGCGCTGGAACCCTTCCGGCAGGCGCTCGCGGATCGTCTGCTCGATCACCCGCGCGCCGGCGAAGCCGACGACCGCCCCGGGCTCGGCGATGTGGACGTCGCCGAGCATGGCGTAGGAGGCGGTCACCCCGCCGGTCGTCGGGTTGGTGAAGACGACGATATAGGGCAGGCGCGCGGCGCGGAGCCGGCGCACGGCGACGGTGGTGCGCGGCATCTGCATGAGCGCGAACATGCCCTCCTGCATGCGGGCGCCGCCCGAGGCGGTAAAGATGACGAACGGCGTCCGGCGCTCGACCGCCGAGGTCATGCCGGCGATGATCGCCTCCCCCGCGGCCATGCCGAGGCTCCCGCCCTGAAAGGCGAAATCCTGCACCGCAACCGTGACGTCCTGGCCCTCGAGCTGGCCGCGCGCGAGGCTCACGGCGTCATAGCCGCCGGTCTTCAGCCGGTTTTCCTTGAGGCGGTCGGTGTAGCGCTTGACGTCGCGAAACTTCAGCGGATCGGTCGGGACCTCGGGCGAGGGCAGCTCCTCATAGGCGCCGTCGTCGAACAGCGCCGGCGAGCCGCGCCTTCGGCGTCGATCGCCATGTGGTAGCCCGAACCCGGCACCACCATGAGATTGGCTTCCAGGTCCTTGTGGAAGACGAGCTGCCCGCTCTCCGGGCATTTGACCCAAAGGTTGTCGGGCGTTTCGCGCCGCAGCAGCGAGCGGATTTTGGGCGGGACGACGTTGGAAATCCAGTTCATGATTCTCTTTGCTCACTCGGCGGGCCGACGCTCCGCGGACGCGCAGGCGCGCGCGAGCGTTTCCACCAGCCGGCTGACCGCCGCTACGGTCGTTGCGCTCGCGCTTCCGTCGGCGAGCGAGCCTCGCACCGCTTCGACCAGGGCGGAGCCGACGACGACGCCGTCGGCGGCCGAGCCGATCGCAGCGGCGCTCGCGGCGTCCCTGACCCCGAAGCCGACGGCGACCGGCAGGCTCGTGTGCCGCTTGATCCGCGCGACCGCCTTCCCGACCGCGTTCGGGTCCGGCGTCGCCGAGCCGGTGACGCCGGTGATCGAGACGTAATAGACGAACCCGGACGTATTGGTGAGGACGGTGGGCAAGCGGGCGTCGTCGGTCGTCGGCGTCGCGAGCCGGATGAAGGCGAGGCCCGCCCGCATCGCCGGCAGGCAGAGCTCGTCGTCCTCCTCGGGCGGAAGGTCGACCACGATCAGGCCGTCGACCCCAGCGGCCCTGGCGTCGACGAGGAACGGCTCGACGCCGTAGGAGTAGATCGGGATTGAAATAGCCCATCAGGATGATCGGCGTGTCGGCGTTCCCTTCGCGGAAGGCTTTGACCATCTTCAGCGTCGCGCGCAAAGTCTGCCCGCTCTTCAGCGCTCTCAAGCCCGCCGCCTGGATCGCGGGGCCGTCGGCCATCGGGTCGGTGAACGGCATGCCGAGTTCGATGAGATCGGCGCCAGCGGCCGGCAGGGCCCTGAGGATGCCGAGACTCGTCTCGGCGTCGGGGTCTCCGGCCATCACGAAGGTGACAAGGCCGGGCCGGCGCTCTCCGGCCAGCCGCTGAAATCGGCGATCGATGCGTTCACTCATAGGCGGCTCGTTAGCATGGTCGGACCGCTCGGGAAATAACCGAGGCGCGCGGCGCCCGAGCCGTCCGGCGCGTCGGCTAGGATTGCGGCGGCCCCATCGCCTTGAGGATCTGCGGCTTGACTTCGGTTTCGAGCGTGTCGGCGGTCATCGGGCCGACCACCTTGTAGGCGATCGTCGCCGTCGCCGCGCACGATGAAGGTCTCCGGCACGCCGTAGACGCCCCAGTCGATGCCGGCGCGCCCGTCCGGATCGAGGCCGACCTTGGCGTAGGGATCGCCGAGCGCGCCGAGGAAACGGCGGACGTTCTCGCTCGAATCCTTTTGCGCGACGCCATAGACGACGACGCCCTTCTGCTTCAGCGCTGCGTCCGAGGCGAGCGCCAGCAAGGTCGGATGCTCGAACCGGCAGGGCTCGCACCAGGAGCCGAACACGTTGACCACGCTGACATGGCCCTGGCGCAGGTCGGCGTCGGTGAGGCCGGCTGCGCCATCGAGGCCCGGCAAGGTCAAAGGCGGGGCGCTCTGCCCGATCAGGGCCGAGGGCAGCTTCGAGGGGTCGCCTGCGTAAAGGCGGACGAAAAGCAGCGCCGCCAGCACGGCGAAGACGGCGAGCGGCAGGAACGCCAGCCAGCGGCGCGGGCGGCGCGCCGCCTCGGGGGCCAGGCTCATCGGGGACGGTCCTTCGCGCCGCGCGCGGCTTCGAGCGCGCGGGTGGCTTCGTCGAGATGCGCGCTGAGGCGGCGAGTGTCCAACACGACCGAGCCGATCATCCCGATGATGACGATCGCGGCGACGGCGTAGGCCGCGATGACGAAGCCGATGTGCGGATCGCTCAGCATGGCGTCAAACGCCTTCGGCCGCGAGCGACGGCGAGCCGAGCCGGTCGCCCTCGGCGGCGGCCAGCATGGTCACGCGCGCGATGCGCCGGCGCAGGATCTCGTTGCGGATCGCCATCAGGTGCAGGGTGAGGAACAGGAAGGTGAAGGCGGCGACCATGACGATCAGCGGATAGAGCAGCGACTGTCGATGGTCGGACCGCCGAGGCGGAACACCGAGGCCGGCTGGTGCAGAGTGTTCCACCAGTCGACCGAGAACTTGATGATCGGCAGGTTGACGCAGCCGACCAGCGTCAGGATCGCCGCCGCGCGCGCCGCCCGGCCCGGATCGTCGATCGAGCGCCAGAGCGCGATCAGGCCGAGGTAGAGGAGGAACAGCACCAGCACGGAGGTCAGGCGGGCGTCCCACACCCAGTAGGTTCCCCACATCGGCTTGCCCCACAGCGAGCCGGTGGCGAGGCAGATGAAGGTGAAGCCGGCGCCGAGCGGCGCGGCCGCCTTCTGCGCCGCGTCGGCGAGCGGGTGGCGCCAGACCAGCGTGCCGAGCGCGGCGACCGCCATGACGCCATAGACGAACGACGCCATCATCGCCGCCGGCACGTGCAGATACATGATCTTGGCGGTTTCGCCCTGCTGATAGTCCGGCGGCGCCAGGAAGGAGAGCGTCAGGCCGACGGCGAACAGCGCGGCCGTCGCCGACGGCGAGCCACGGCGCAACGCGGCGCGTGATGTCGACGAAGACCGTCGGGTTGGCGAGGTTGATCATGTCCGGCGCTTTTACCGTTCCTCGGGCGGGCGGGCAATTGCGGCGGGTCGTCTCACCTTCATGGTTGCTCGCCGACGGTGTGGACGCCGGAGGCTCGCCCGTTCCCGAGCCAACGAGATTGAGACCGCGATCCTGTCGCTCTCGACGCCGGGCGGCGCAGCGCAAAAGGAGGCCATCTGACGGGCGGCGGGAAGGTAGGTCCCTTCGCCATAGTGTTCGCGTATTCGACGAGCACTCTCTTTAGGCGCGCGGCGCCGTTGATCAACGTGCGCTTGCGTTAAGGCGGCGACGCAAGCGAAAGCCCTGCCGCCACAACATATGTCAGGAAAGGCGGAGGACGATGTCGATCGAGACGCGAACCTATGCGGACGCCGACCGGGCGAGGGCGGCGATAGATGAACTGTCTGCAAAGGGCTTTTCCGACGTGAAGGCCTTGTTCAAGCCGGATCATGTCCGGGTGGTCGTCAACGCGCGCTTCGGCGAGGGCCGGAATGCGTCTGAAATTCTCGATCGGCACGGGCCGTTGACGTCGGGCGAGGCGGCGAACGACGATTCCGACCCGTCTCCGTCGCGATCGGCGGCCGGGATTTTATCGAAAGTTCAGGACCCGGCCACCCCATTGTCGAATATCTTGGGCCTACCCGTCCTTAGCAAGGGCCTATCCAGGCTCGCCCCAAAGTCTCTGATTTACGATCCGGCGCCGCTTTCGAACTGGCTGAATTGGCCGACCCTGTACGGGGCAACCGGGGGCGCTCGGAAAGGTTCGGTCGCCTCTCCTGCCGATAGCCCGGCGAAAGACGGGCCGTCGTCCTCAGGGACGCCCGTGGGGCAGCGCCCCGATAGCGCCTCGAAAGAAGGGGAAGCCTCCTCAGGAACGCCCGCTGAGGAGAGACGCCACGATAGCCCGTCAAGTGACGCCGAGGCTGTCTCAGGAACAATGGGGGACGTACGCCAGTCCCGGGAAAGGCGACGGCCGCCCACCCCGTCGTGAGATGGGCATTCTGTCGGGCGCCGCAGCAGGACCTGTCCCGATCCCCGCGGCCGACGCGCCGACATTTTGTCGCAGCGGCCAGGGCCGTGGATACCCCCGTTTTCATTTGACAGCGCCAAGGATCGGGGGAAGACTGTCATCAAGTCGTCATAAGCGGCGCAAGTCGAATATGGGCGACGATCCGGAGCCGAGGCTTTAGGGCGCGCGGCAGAAAGTGGGGTGAGCGTGACTCCACCGGGCAAGGTGAGCTGACTTCGGCGAAGGCTGAAGTTAAGGCGCTTGAAAGCTCAAAAAAATGCGGAGCGAAGAGCGCTTCCGAAATCGCTAATTCTTTGGCGTCGACGGCGAATAAGGCCGTCGAATGATGATCTCAGCATCTGAGACGGTTCCAATCCGGAAACCGAGGCCCCGCTCCGCCTGACGGCGTCGGGGCCGTTGCTGTTTTAGGGCGCTTTCCAGCGGTCCAAGCGCGCGATTTGCAGAGCGGGCTTGGCTGTCCCGGAATCGCACCACGGCGGGTTCGCCCGCCTTTCGACGGGCTATATGGCGTCGGGAGGGACCCCGCCCCGCCCAACCGTCCCCCTCAAAAGTGCTTCATCTCGATCCGGTATTTCCTCAGCGCGTAGCCGATCTGGCGCGGGGTGACGCCAAGCATGCGGGCGGCCTTGGCCTGCACCCAGCCGGAGCGCTCCATCGCGTCGAGCAGACGCTCCTTCTCGGTGAGGCGGGAGGCGATCGCAGGGCAGTCGCCCGCATCCGCATGCTCGCAGGCCTTGGCGGCGGCTTCCTCGGGCGGCGGAAGCGCCGGCGCAGGGGCGGGCGCAGGCTGCGACGGGACCGCCGGACGCGGCGCGTAGGCCGGCGCGGCGATGGTGCGCCCGCTGGCGAGCTCGGCGATCGGGTCGAACGGCCCGTGGCAGCCGCCGGTCCACAATTGCGACGACAAGCACTCGCCGACCGCGCAGGAAAGGTCTTCGCGCCCGATGACGTCGCCGCGCGTCAGCGTCGCCGCCCGGCGCACGCAGTTCTCGAGCTCGCGCACGTTGCCCGGGAACGAGCAGCGCTTGAGCATCTCCATGGCGCCCGAGGCGATAGCGAGCTTGCGGCCGTTCTCGGCGTTGAAACGGTCGACGAAGGCGCGCGCCAGAAGCGCAATGTCGCCAGGCCGATCGCGCAAGGGGGGCAGGAAGATCGGAATCACGTTGATCCGGTAGTAGAGGTCGGCGCGGAACTCGCCCTTCGCGACCGCCTGCTCGAGATTCTTGTTGGTGGCGCAAATGAGCCGCACGTCCACTTTCAGCGTGCGATTGCCGCCGACGCGCTCGAATTCGCCTTCCTGCAGGACGCGCAACAGCTTCGCCTGGAATGAAGCCGAGATCTCGCCAATCTCGTCTAGCAGCAGCGTGCCGCCGTGGGCGAGCTCGAAGCGTCCGGCCCTCTGGGCGACGGCGCCGGTGAAGGCGCCCTTCTCGTGGCCGAAGAGCTCCGATTCGAGCACGCTCTCCGGCAACGCGGCGCAGTTCAGCTTGATGAACGCCTTCGCCTTGCGCGGCGAGAAGTCATGGATCGCCCGGGCGAACAGCTCCTTGCCGGTGCCGCTCTCGCCGCGCAGCAGCACCGCCGTGTTGGTTTTCGCGACGACCGCGATCGTGTCCATCACCCTGCGGATCTGCGCGCTCTCGCCGACGATGCCGCCGACCTTCGCTCGCGGCGCGCGCGTTTCGGCGAGCTGCTGTTCGAGCGCCTTCTCCAGCGCCCGCTGCTCGTCGAGGAAGCGCTTGCGCTCGGCCGCCAGCATGCGGTGCAGCCGCACCGTCTGGCCGACCAGATTACCGACCATCTTGAGGAAGCTGAGGTCGGAGTCGAAGCCGCCGGCGTTCTCCTCGTCCCAGGCGCGCACGATCGACAGCGTGCCGATCACCCGCTCGTCCGACTTGATCGGGACGCCGAGGAACGAGACCCGCCCCTCGATGCGGCTCGCGATCAGATCGGCGGCCCGGACGAACATCGGGTCCTTGGCGACGTCCTCGGCGACGACCGGCGTCGCGGTCGCAACCAGCCGGTCGAGCACGGCGTGCGGCAGCGTGTCGATCGGCTTGCCTTTCGCTTCGCTCGCCCAGCCGGCGGTCGCGATGATTTCCGGCTCGCCCTCCGTGTCGAGAATGACGATCATCCCCAGCCGCATGTCGAGGAAGCTCGTGAGAACGTTGACCACGTTGCCGAGCGTCTGATCGAGCCGGGCGGCGCCGCTGAGAATCTTGGAGATCTCGTAGAGCCCCAGGAGCGCGATATCCGGCGACGGCCGGCGGCGCCGATGAACGGCGGTCGACCCAGTGATGGCCCCACGGGGCATGTTGATAGTCACAGCGCTCTCCATGACCCGATCCGCTCCAGACGGAAGAGTCCGATCGTTCTGACTTTCTTCGGAAAAATTTGCCATATCCTCACAAGTCTGTCGTGCGCAAACATCCGGCGCCGAAAACCGCGATTTGCTCAAATCCCGTTCAGGGTCGAGCAGGTTGAAAAGGCCGCCGCCGCGCCGGTTGCGGCGGAAAAACTTGCACCCGGCACGTCTAACCGCTCGCCGAAAGCGCCTCGGGGCAGAAAAGCGTAGGCTCTCGTTTGGTTTACGCTGGCCCTTGCCGCGGATCAGACAAGCGCTGTTGACCATGGGCGCCTCGGAACTGTGCAGCGCAATTGACAGTCCGAAGCGCAGCGCGCCTGCCGGTCGAAGGCGTCGGCCCGTCCTTCTCCAACTATTGTAGGGCTGTTTGAAAACAGAAATCGGCTGCTGAATACCCGCCGCCGCCAAAGAAGAGCGACCGCGCGTCGCCGGGCGGCAGCCTTTCGCGCCTTGCGCGTGGGCCGGTCAGAAAGGGAGGAACGGCTTGGCGTCGGCGCGCGAGACAGGCGTTGCGAGCGATACGTTTGCAAAGCTCCTGCGGGAGCACGCCGCGCGGCGCGGGCGGCGGCCGGCGTTCCGACACAAGGATTTCGGCCTCTGGCAGACGTGGACGTGGGCTGAGGTCTATGACGAGACGCGCGCCATCGCCGCGGGCCTCCACGCGCTCGGCCTCGACCGCGGCGACACGATGGCGATCGTCGGGGCGAACCGTCCGAAGCTCTACTGGTCGATCACCGCCGCGCAGATGATCGGCGCCATCCCCGCGCCGTTCTACGCCGACTCGGTCGCCGACGAACTCGCGACGCTGCTCGATCATTCCGAGGCGGCGGTCGTGGTCGTGCAGGACCAGGAGCAGGTCGACAAGATCCTGTCGACGCGCGACCGCCTGCCGCGCGTGCGGCACATTCTCTACGACGAGCCGCGGGGACTGAGCGACTACGACGAGCCGGGACTCGCCGCGCTCGACGCCGTCATGGTCAAGGGCCGGGCGGCTTTGGCGCAGCAGGCGGCCGCGGCCGAACTCGACCGGCGAATCGACGAAGGCCGCGGCTCGGATCCTTCGGTGATCCTTTACACGTCGGGCACCACCGGACGATCGAAGGGCGTGGTGCTGAGCGGAGAGCGCACCATCGCCGCCGCGCGCTCGACCGTCGCCTTCGACAATCTGACCGACCGAGACGAAGTGCTCGCCTATCTGCCGCTCGCCTGGGTCGGCGACCACTACCTCAACTATGCGCAAGGCTACGTCGCGGGGTTCTGCATGGCCTGCCCCGAGAGCGCCGACACTGCCGCCAGCGATCTGCGCGAGATCGGCCCGACGTTTCACTTCGCCCCGCCCCGGGTGTTCGAGGCGCTCCTGACCCGCGTGCAGATCCGCATGGAGGACGCGAGCGCAGTGAAGAAATGGCTTTACCGTCAGTTCATGGGGGTGGCGAAGCGCTGGGGCGAGGCGATCGCCAATGGCGAGAAGGTTCCGTTCAGTGCGCGACTCGCCTACGGCCTCGGCGACCTCATGATCTATGCGCCGCTGAAGAACGCGCTCGGTTTCTCCCGCATCCGCGTCGCCTATACCGCGGGCGAAGCGATCGGCGCGGAGCTGTTCGCCTTCTACCGCTCGATCGGCCTCAACCTGAAGCAACTCTACGGGCAGACCGAGGCGTTCCTCTATGTGACCGCTCAGGCCGATCGCGCGGTGCGCTCCGACGCCGTCGGGCCGCCGGCGCCCGATGTCGATCTCCGCATCGCCCCCGACGGCGAGGTGCAGTTCAAGTCGCCGGGCATGTTCGTCGGCTACTTCCGCGAGCCAGACAAGACGGCCGAGGCGCTGACCGAGGACGGTTACGTCAAGACCGGCGACGCCGGCTTCTTCGAGCCCGACGGGCAGCTCAAGATCGTCGACCGCGCCAAGGACGTCGGCCGGCTGACCAACGGGCAGATGTTCGCGCCGAAGTACATCGAAAACAAGCTGAAATTCTTTCCCAACATCCGCGAGGCCGTGGCGATCGGCGACGGGCGCGACTTCGTCACAGCGATGATCAACATCGAGCTCGCTTCGGTCGGCAACTGGGCCGAGCGCAACGCCATTGCCTACGCCTCGTATCAGGAGCTCGCCGGCCACCCGCGCGTCTGCGCCATGATCGAGGAGCATGTCGATGCGGTGAACCTGGCGTTGAGCCGCGAGCCGATCATGGCCGGCGCCCAGATCCGCCGCTTCCTGATCCTGCCGAAGGAGCTCGACGCCGACGACGGCGAGCTCACCCGCACCCAGAAGGTGCGCCGCCGCTTCATCGCCGAGCGCTACGCGCCGCTGATCGACGGCCTTTACAGCGGGGCGGCCGAAGCCTCGATCTCGGCCGAGATAACGTACGAGGACGGCCGCAAGGGCAAGCTCGCCGGATCCTCGCGCATCGTCGACACGCGGCCTTATCCCAGGACGCCGGAGGCGAAAGCCTGGCCGGCTAAGACGCCCAGGACTCCCGAGGCGCGCGCGGCATGATCGAGGCGCACGACGACATCCTGCTCGCGGTCGAGAACGTGTCGCTGTCGTTCGGCGGCGTGCGCGCGATTTCCGACGTGTCGTTCGACATCCGCAAGGGCGAGATCCGCGCCATCATCGGCCCGAACGGCGCCGGCAAGACCTCGATGCTCAACGTGGTCAATGGCTTCTATCATCCGCAGGACGGCCGGATCACCTACAGGGGCCGCACACGCTCGCGCATGAAGCCGCACGAGGCGGCCGAGCAGGGGGTCGCGCGCACCTTCCAGAACGTGGCGCTGTTCAAGGGCATGACGACGCTCGAAAACATCATGACCGGCCGCAGCCTCAAGATGCGGCGCGGGCTCTTCTGGCAGGCGCTGCGCCACGGGCCGGCGCTCGCCGAGGAGATCGAGCACCGAAGGGCTTGCGAGGAGATCATCGATTTCCTCGAGATCGAGCATATCCGAAAGACCCCGGTCGGCTCTCTGCCCTACGGCCTGCAGAAGCGGGTCGAGCTCGGCCGGGCGCTGGCGATGGAGCCGACGCTGTTGCTGCTCGACGAGCCGATGGCCGGCATGAACCTCGAGGAGAAGGAGGACATGAGCCGCTTCATCGTCGAGGCGAACCGTCAGCGCGGCGCGACCGTGGCCCTCATCGAGCACGACATCGGCGTCGTGATGGACCTTTCCGACCGCGTGCTCGTCCTCGAATACGGCCGCAAGATCGCCGACGGCGTCACCCGACGCCGTCAAGTCGGACGCGAAGGTCATCGCCGCCTATCTCGGCGTGGGGCATTAGGCGATGGACCTTTTCCACGCCATTTTCGTCGACCCGTTCGCGCAGATGGTCTCCGCGCCCGATCTCCTCGCCCAGACGGTCTGGGAAGGCTTTGTCGGCGGCGTCCTTTATGCGCTGATCGCGCTCGGCTTCGTGCTCATCTACAAGGCCTCGGGCGTGTTCAACTTCGCGCAGGGCATCATGATGGTGTTCGCGGCGCTGACGCTGGTCGGCCTGCACGAAAAGGGCGTCCCGGCGTGGCTCGCGCTGATCCTCACCGTCGCCGTCATGTACGGCCTCGCCGTCGGCATCGAGCGGCTGGTGCTGAGGCCGCTCGTCAACCAGCCCGACATCATTCTTCTGATGGCGACCTTCGGAATCACCTATTTTCTGATCGGCTTCGGCGAGCTGGTGTTCGGCGGCAATCCGAAGTCGATGATCACGAAGGAGCTGTTTCTGCCCGACGGCGCGATCGACTTGCACATCCTCGGCGGCAAGGTGCAGTTGCAGAAGCTCGACATCGCCGCCGCCGCGATTGCGCTCGTCATGGTCGCGGGGCTCGCGCTCTTCTTCCAGAAGACCCGCATCGGCCGGGCGCTCCGCGCCGTCGCCGACGACCATCAGGCGGCGCTGTCGGTCGGCATCTCGCTCAACCAGATCTGGGTCATCGTCTGGTTCACCGCAGGCGTGGTGGCGCTCGCGACCGGGATCTTCTGGGGCGCGCGCTCGGACGTGTCGTTCGCGCTGCAGGTCGTGTCGCTGAAGGCGTTGCCGGTGCTGATCCTCGGCGGGCTCACGTCGGTGCCGGGCGCGATCGTCGGCGGGCTGATCATCGGCATCGGCGAGAAGCTCGGCGAATTCTACTGGGGCCCGCTGCTCGGCGGCGGCATCGAGAGCTGGCTCGCCTATGTCATCGCCCTCGCCTTCCTGCTCGTCCGCCCGCAAGGCCTGTTCGGGGAGAAGATCATTGAGCGGATTTGATGCGATCGCTTCGCCCCGCGATCGGGGAGAAGTTGGCCGCGCAAGCGGAGCGAACGAGGGGTGCGGCGCCGCAGCCGCTCCGGATGCCTGCGTCGCCCGTCGCCCCGCCCTCTCCCCGCAAGGCGGGGAGAGGGGGCTCGAGGCGCTGAGATGTTCTACCGCGAAGCCGGCCAGTACAAGACGACCTATGCGGCGGACATGGCGATCTTCCCGATCCGCCAGGACCGCTACGGCGTCGCGCTGATCCTCATCATCGCCTTCGTCGTCATTCCGGCGCTCGGCGGGCAGTTCCTGCTCAACACCATGATGATCCCGTTCCTGATCCTTTCGCTGGCGGCGATCGGGCTCAATCTCCTGACCGGCTACACCGGCCTCCTGTCGCTCGGCACCGGCGCTTTCATGGGGGTCGGCGCCTACGCCTGCTACAAGCTCGAGACCTGGTTCCCGCAGGTGAACATCCTCGTCTGGATCGTCATGAGCGGCTTTGTTCCGCGCTCGTCGGCGTCGCCTTCGGCCTGCCGAGCCTGCGGATCAAGGGCTTCTATCTCGTGGTCGCGACGCTGGCGGCGCAGTTCTTTCTCGAATGGTGCTTCGCCCGCGCGCCCTGGCTGGTGCAACTACAACGATTCCGGCGCGATCGAGGTGCCGAACGCGACCCTGTTCGGCGTGTACGTCACCGGGCCGAACGCGACGCCGGTCACGCGTTATCTCGTCGTGCTGACCATCGTCGCCGTCGATGGCCTGGATCGCCTCCAACATCGTGCACGGGCGGATCGGGCGCATGTGGATGGCGGTGCGCGACATGGACATCGCGGCGCAGCTGATCGGCATCCGCCTGCTCAACGCCAAGCTTCTCGCCTTCGCCGTCTCCTCGTTCTACGTCGGCGTCGCCGGCGCGCTGATGGTGTTCCTGTGGCTCGGCGCCGCCGAGCCCGAGGCGTTCAATATCAACCTGTCGTTCCAGATCCTGTTCATCATCATCATCGGGGGCCTGGGCTCGATCGTCGGCGCCTTTTTCGGCGCGACCATCATCCACCTGATGCCGATCGCTCTGAGGGCGCTGCCGCCGATGATCGGCCTGCCGATCGAGGCGGCGCGGGTCGACCAGTTGACCTTCATGATCACCGGCATTCTGATCATCGTCTTTCTGATCGTCGAGCCGCACGGCCTTGCGAGGCTCTGGCAAACGGCGAAGCAGAAGCTGCGCGTCTGGCCGTTCCCGTACTGAACGCGCAACAAAAATGGAGGAGGAAACGCAAATGACAATGACCCTGTTGAAGAGCGCGGTCGGCGCGCTCGCCCTGAGCCTCGCCATGCCGGCCGGGGCGGCCTTCGCCGACGATTCGATCTACGTGCCGCTGTTCACCTACCGCACCGGCGCGTTCGCGGGCTCCGGCACGCCGATCGCCGACGGCATGCACGACTACCTGACGTTGCTCAACGAGCGCGATGGCGGCATCGGCGGGGTGAAGCTCGTCGTCGACGAGTGCGAGACCGGCTACGACACCAAGAAGGGTCTCGAGTGCTACGACTTGGTCAAGCCCAAGAATCCGGTGCTCGTCAATCCCTGGTCGACCGGCATCACGCTGTCGCTGATCCCCAAGGCCTCGGTCGACAAGATCCCGATCCTGTCGATGGCCTACGGCCTCTCGGCCTCCGCCAAGGGCGACATCTTCCCCTGGATCTTCAACCCGCCCGCCACCTACTGGGACGGCCTCAGCGAAATCCTCAAATACGCCGGCGGCGGCTCGATCGACGCCCTCAAGGACAAGACCATCGGCTACCTCTATTTCGACGCCGGTTTCGGCAAGGAGCCAATTCCGTTGTTCCAGGCGCTCGCCAAGGAGATCGGCTTCAATCTGAAACTCTATCCTGTCGCGGCCGCCGACATGCAGAACCAGTCGTCGAAGTGGCTCGACATCCGCCGCGACAAGCCGGATCTCCTGGTCATGTATGGCTGGGGCGCGATGAACCCGACCGCGATCAAGGAAGCGGTCAAGGCCGAGTTCCCGATGGACAAGTTCATCTCGATCTGGTGGCCGAACGATGCGGACGTCGCCTCCGCAGGCGACGGCGCGAAGGGCTTCAAGGAGCTCAACTGGCATGGGACCGGCGCGAGCTTCCCGGCGCTCGCCGACATCCAGAAGCTCGTGATCGACAAGGGCAAGAGCCAGACGCCGAAGGACGAGTTCGGATCGGTGCTCTACAACCGCGGCGTCTACAATTCGGTCCTGATCGCCGAGGCGATCGCGGAAGCCCAGAAGATCACCGGCAAGAAGGTCGTGACCGGCGAGGACGTGCGCCGCGGCCTCGAGAACCTCAACCTCGACGCCGCGCGGTTCAAGGCGATCGGCCTTGACGGATTCGCGGGGCCGCTGAAGACCACCTGCGCCGACCACAACAGCCACTCGGCGACCTTCGTCCAGCAGTGGGACGGCTCGAAGTGGGTGAAGGTCAGCGACCTCGTCGGCCCCGACACGGGCCGGGTCCAGCCGCTGCTCGACGAGGCCGCCAAGGCCTACGCGGAGAAGAACGCCGGCTGGCCCACACGCAGCGAGGTCTGCGACAACAAGTGAAAAGGCTTCCACGGGTGCTTAGTCGAGACGCTCCCCTTCTCCAGCTTGCTGGGGAAGGTGGCCGAAGGCCGGATGGGGTGTGGCCCGCTGGTTCGACGGTCCGGATCGCGGGACTGTCACCGCGAACTGCAACAGTCCAGAACTGCTTTCCACACCCCATCCGGCGCTTCGCGGCCCCTTCCCCACTTCGTGCACGGCTGTCCGGAGAACGTGTCGCAGGTGATTCAAAGTGTCGCGGCGCATGCCCCGCAAGACCCGAGAAATCGATGAGATTCCTTGGTATTTTCTGGTTGTCGAAACTAAGAAAAGGCTGCGGGGCATGCGTTTCACTCCTACCATTTTCACCCAGATTGTCGAACCCCTCGATCGGCGGCGTTTCGAGGCGATGGTCGAGCGTCGTCGCGCCGACGCCTATGACAAATCGTTCGGCAGCTGGGATCATCTGATGGTCTTGATCCACGCTCAACTGACCGGCGCCGCGTCTCTGCGGGCGCTCGAAACCAGTTGGAACGCCCACGCCAACGCCCATTATCACCTGGGTTGCGGTGAGATCGCGCGCTCGACCCTCGCCGACGCCAACGCGCGCCGGCCGGTCCAGGCGTTCGCCGAAGTCCTGACGATGGTCGCCGCCCTGACCGACCGCTCGACCCGGGCGGACGCCAAGACGTTGTTGCGCCTGATCGACTCGACCCCCATCCCGTTGGGACAAGTGTTCGACTGGGCCAAGTCCAACGGCCGCATCCGCGGCATGAAGGCCCATGTCGTCTACGATCCCGGGCGCGATCTGCCGCAAATCCTCGACATCACCGACGCCAACGTCAACGACGCCCAGATCGGCCGCGAGATCGAGATCGAGCCGGGCCTCACCTACGTCTTCGACAAGGGCTACTGCCATTACGGCTGGTGGACCGCCATCGCCGCGGCCGGGGCCTTCTTCGTCACCAGGCCCAAGAGCAACATGGGCCTGACCGTCGAGACCGAGCGGCAATACGGCCCCTCGCGCGGCCAAGGCTTCACCGTGATCGCCGATGAGGAGGTCGTGTTCTCGAGCAAAGGCGATTCCAAGCTCCCGGTCCGGCTGCGTCGCATCGAGGTTGTGCGTGACGAGGACAAAAAGACGATCGTCGTGATCAGCAACGATATGAAGCGCTCCGCCGTAGAAATCGCGCAAGCCTACAAATTTCGTTGGCAAATCGAGCTGCTGTTCCGCTGGCTTAAGCAACACTTGAAGATACGCAAGTTCCTTGGAACCAGCCCCAACGCCGTCAAACTGCAGATCTACGCGGCGATGATCGCCTACATTCTGCTGCGTCTGGCGGCCAAGGCCGTCAGGACCAAATTCGACATCCTTCGCTTCACCGAACTCGTTGGCCTCTTCCTCTTCGCTCGTCGCCGCCTCGCCGCGATCGACGAGCCGCCTCCGATCAATCCCAGCGTCAAACGCGACCGAACCGATCCCAATCAATTGGCGCTCAACTATGTGTGAAATTTCCCCGGACAGCCGTGCACTTCGTGGAGAAGGGGTTGGTGGGCCGCGTTCATCTTCTAGTTCACAAGGGGCGAAAGAACGGGCCTCCGCAAAGTTTCGATCGCCATGACCGAGTCGACAGCGCCCCCCTCCCCCGGCCCGATCCTCGAGGTGAAAAACATCGAGGTCATCTACAATGCGATCGCGCTCGTCCTGAAGGGCGTGTCGCTCAGCGTGCCGAAGGGCGGGATCGTCGCGCTGCTCGGCGCCAACGGCGCGGGCAAGACGACGACGCTGAAGGCGATCTCGAACCTGCTGCACGCCGAGCGCGGCGAAGTGACCAAGGGCGAGATCCTGTTCGAAGGCGAGCGGGTCGATAGGCTCTCGCCCAACGAGCTCGTGCGCCGCGGCGCGATCCAGGTGATGGAGGGCCGGCACTGCTTCGGCCACCTGACGATCGAGGAAAACCTGCTCACCGGCGCCTTCACGCGCCGGGACGGCCGCGCGCGCGATCGCGCGCGACCTCGAGGCGATCTATCAGTATTTTCCGCGCCTGAAGGAGCGCCGCAAAGCCGCTGGCGGGCTATACGTCGGGCGGCGAGCAGCAGATGTGCGCGATCGGCCGCGCGATGATGTCGAAGCCGAAGATGATTCTGCTCGACGAGCCGTCGATGGGGCTCGCGCCGCAGATGGTCGAGGAGATTTTCGAAATCGTGAAGGACCTCAACGAGCGCGAGGGCGTCTCGTTCCTGCTCGCCGAGCAGAACACCAATATCGCGCTGCGCTACGCCGGTTCGGCTACATTCTCGAAAACGGCCGGGTCGTGCTCGACGGCGCGGCCGAGGCGCTGCGGGAACAACGAGGACGTGCGCGAGTTCTATCTGGGCGTCGCCGGAGACAACCGGCGCTCGTTCGAGACGTGAAGCCCTACAAGCGCCGCAAGCGCTGGCTGGCTTGAGGGGATTTGACCATGATCGACGACGCCCGCTTCGAGGCCTTTCGCGACCGGCTCGGCGCGCTCCACGGCAAGAGCCACGCGCTCGCCCGCCAGATCGGCGACGTCGACCTCTCCGCCTTGCGCACGCCCGCGGACCTTGCGCTCATTCCCGTGCTGCGCAAGTCCGCGCTCGCCGAGATGCAGCGCGCCGAGCCGCCGTTCGGCGCGCTCGCCGCCGCGCCGACCGGCGCTTTCCGGCGCCTGTTCGCCTCGCCCGGCGGCATTTACGAGCCGGAATCGGCAGGCGACGACCCGTGGGGCGCGGCCAGGGCCTTCGCCGCCGCGGGCGTTCAGCGCGGCGACATCGTGGTCAACTGCTTCTCCTATCACCTGACGCCGGGGGGCCGCATTCTCGAGAGCGGCGCGCTGGCGCTCGGCTGTCCGGTCATTCCCGCGGGTCCGGGCAATACCGAGGCGCTGATCGCCGCGATCGCGCACCTGAGGCCGAGCGTCTACGCCGGGCCGCCGGATTTCCTCAAGATCGTGCTCGACAAGGCCCGCGCCCTCGGCGCGGACGTGTCGTCGCTCAACAAGGCGCTGGTTTCCGGCGCGGCTTTGCCGCCGAGCTTACGCGCCGAACTGGAAGGCGCCGGCATCCGCACGCGGCAGACCTACGCCACCGCCGATCTCGGCGCGATCGCCTGGGAGACGGACGACCGGGACGGAAACCTTCTGTCGGGTCTTCAGGTCAACGAGGACCTGATCGTCGAGATCGTCACGCCCGGCGCCGACGATCCCGCGCCCGAAGGCAAGGTCGGCGAGGTGGTCGTGACCCGGCTGACCGGCGACTATCCGCTGCTCCGCTTCGCCACCGGCGATCTTTCCCAATGGGCGGCGCCCGGCCGGCTCAAGGGCTGGATGGGCCGCGCGGACCAGTCGGTCAAGGTGAAAGGCTTGTTCGTCCATCCGGGCCAGATCGTCGAGACGGGGAAGCGCCACGCCGAACTCGGCTCGGTGCGTCTCGTCGTGACCCGCGCCGGCGAGCAGGACGCCATGACCCTCCACGCCGAAACGGCGAGCGCGAGCGAGGCGCTGGCCTTCGCCGTCGCCGCTACGCTGCAGGCGCTGACAAAGCTTCGCGGCGAGGTTCTGCTGGTGGCTCCGGGCTCGCTGCCCAACGACGGCAAGATCATTGCGGACGATCGCCCGGCGCCGTGAGCGAAGCCGAAGGCGCCCTTCTCGGGCGCCCGGACGGCGACACGCCGCCCCTCGGACTCCCTCAGCCCGAAAGCCTGAGAGGCGACGCCCGCGTCTGGCCCCAGGCCGGCTGGTCGATCGCCATGGCCACCACCGCCGCCTCGATCTCCGGCAGCACCCGGTTCTTCAGGATCGGCTTGCGCCGCGACATCTCCTGAAGCGCCAGTTCCCCGCCTTTGTCGTAGAGATCCTTGAACCGGTAGGAGCTGTCCCGGCTGCAGCCCATGTTCTTGCAGGCCTGGCTGACGCTGCCGAGTTGCTTGGCCAGTTCGAGCAGGCCGGCCTTGGCGCGAATAATCTTCTGATCAGTTCGCCTCGTTCGCCTATGTCCTCCTGTGCGCTCTCAGGCGCATCGGCCTAGCGCACACGCAGTTCGTGCAGGCCGCTTGCGGCGCGATCCGGCTCAAGCTCCTCAAGCTCGCCGGCCGCGTCCGCATCCGCGCGCGGCGCATCAAGTTCGCCCTCGCCACAGCCTGCCCCTAGGCCGACGCATGGCGCGTGGCCGCCGCCCGCCTCGCTGAGGCGTCGCCGCGACGCCGACAAAATCGCGGCAATCCACCCCAAGGCCCACAGGAGACAAAAACAAGCCCACGACCCGCGCAAAATGGCGCCGCGGCGGCGCTCGTCAACGACACCGACGCCACGCGCCTACCGTGGGATCAGGAAAGAGTTGAGCCCTCTATGAGAATGCGGGCTAGCCCCGCTGCGCCGGATAACTCGCCAAGGGCGCATCCGCGCCGCGCAGCAGGTCCGCCAGGCGCCGGAACGTCTCCTTGCGGCCGGAGGTTCTGCGCCAGACGAGCGCGATCCGCCGCCAGGGCCGGTCTCCGCCGAGCGGAGCGACATGCAGATCGAGGCCGGCGAGGAGGCCCGAGGCGATCGCCATCTCGGGAACCAGGGTCACGCCGAGTCCGATCGCCACCATCTGCACGAGCGTATGCAGGCTCGTCCCCTGAAGGGCGACGTTGCGGCGCGCGCCCTCGAGCTGGCACGCGGCCATCGCATGCTCGCGCATGCAATGGCCGTCCTCGAGCAGGAGCACGTCCTCTGTCGCCATGTCGCTCGGGTGGACGGTCTCGAGCGCCGCGAGCCGATGGCCGGGCGGGCAGACGACGAAGAACGGGTCAAGACCAAGGTCCTCGCTCTCGGCGTCATCGAGCGGCACGGGAAGCGCCAGGATGGCGGCGTCGAGTTGGCCCGACTCGAGCCGGGCAAGAAGCAGCGCAGTCTGCTCCTCGCGCAGGAAGAGCTTCAGGTCCGGCGCCGCCTCGCGCAGCTTCGACAGCATGCGCGGCAGGAGAAACGGTCCGATGGTCGGGATGACCCCGACCCTCAGCGGGCCGGAGAGCGGATCGTGCGCGGCGACCGCGATGTCGATCAGGTCCTCCGCCTGCCTCAGGATCGCCCGCGCCCGTTCAGCGATCTCGAGCCGATACCGGTCGGCGCGACGAAGCGGCGCGTGCGGTCGAACAGGATCACGCCGAGTCCCTCCTCGAGCTCCTGGATCGCCGCGCTGAGCGTCGACTGGCTGACGAAGCACGCTTCCGCCGCCTGACCGAAATGGCGGCGGTCGGCGAGCGCGACCAGGAACTTGAGCTGGCGGAGCGTGGGCATCGGACTCTCATGTCGGCGATTTATGATCGATTTCTCTCGATCAAAGCAATCGAAATTTTATTCTTCCTTCGATTATAAAATTGAGCTAACACCCATACCGCCATCGGGGACCCGCGCTGGGCGGCCCGCAAAGGCATAACAATCGACAATCCGAATTCCCTTTTCGCATCAGCGAGGACATCATGTCGCTCATCAATACCGAAATCAAGCCGTTTAAAGCGACCGCCTTCAAGGCCGGCAAGTTCATCGACGTCACCGAGGCGTCGGTGAAGGGCAAGTGGTCGGTGTTCTTCTTCTATCCGGCCGACTTCACCTTCGTCTGCCCGACCGAGCTGGAGGACCTCGCCGACCATCAGGCCGAGTTCGACAAGCTCGGCGTCGAGATCTACGGCGTCTCGACCGACACCCATTTCAGCCACAAGGCCTGGCACGGACACGTCGAAGGCGATCGGCAAGATCAAGTATGCGCTGATCGGCGACCCGACCGGCCGCCTCTCGCGCAACTTCGACGTCTACATCGAGGAGGCGGGGCTCGCCGACCGCGGCACGTTCGTCGTCGACCCGAACGGGGTGATCCAGATCGTCGAGATCACCGCCGGCGGCGTCGGCCGCAACGCGGTCGAGCTGATCCGCAAGATCAAGGCGGCGCAGTACGTCGCCGCCCACCCGGGCGAGGTGTGCCCGGCCAAGTGGGAGGAGGGCCGCAAGACCCTCGCCCCCTCGCTCGACCTCGTCGGCGCGATCTGAGTTGGAGGGCGCGCGTCTCGCGCGCCTGTCGCGATCGAGAGCGGCCTGCGCGGACGCCCTCCGAGCCGCGTCGCGACGCGCTGCGCGCTCGCGAGATCAACGCCAGCCACGATGGAGACAGCGCAAGTCTCCGCGAAACAAGGGCTCAGAGGGGACCCATCCATGCTCGACGACCAGATCAAGGCCCAGCTCTCGGGCTATTTCGAGCGCATCCAGCGTCCGATCGAACTCGTCGCCTCGCTCGACGACAGCGAGGCGTCGCGCGAGACGCTGCGAGCTCCTGCAGGAGATCGCCGCGCTCTCCGACCGCATCGCTCTCATCGCCGACGGCGACGATCCGCGCAGGCCCTCGTTCGCCATCCGCCCGTCGGGCGAGGACGCCGTCATCGCGTTCGCCGGCCTGCCGATGGGCCACGAATTCAACTCGCTGGTTCTCGCCCTCCTGCAGGCCGGCGGCCATCCGCCCAAGATCGCGGCCGAGGCGGTCGAGCAGATCAAGGGGCTCGAGGGCGAATACCGGTTCGAGACCTATTTCTCCCAGTCCTGCCAGAATTGCCCCGAGGTCGTGCAGGCGCTGAACGCCGATCAGCGTGCTCAATCCCGCGCGTCCGCCACGTGGCGATCGACGGCGCGGCCTTCCCGGCCGAGACGGCGGCGCGCGAGATCATGGCGGTTCCGTCTGTGTTCCTCAACGGCAAGCCGTTCGGACAGGGGCGCATGAGCCTCGAGGAGATTCTGGCCAAGCTCGACAGCGGCGTCGGGCGCTCGCGACGCCGAGCGGCTGAACGCCAAGGCGCCCTACGACGTGCTGATCGTCGGCGGCGGCCCGGCGGGCGCGGCGGCCGCGATCTACGCCGCGCGCAAAGGCATCCGCACCGGCGTCGTGGCCGAGCGGTTCGGCGGCCAGACGCTCGACACGCTCGGCATCGAGAACCTGATCGCGGTCTCCCACACCGAAGGGCCGACGCTCGCCGCGCGAGCTCGAAACCCTGGTGCGCGCCCATGACGTCGACGTGATCGACCGCGCAGACCGCGGCTGCGCTCACGCCTGCGGCGCCGGGCGGCCTCGCCGAGGTGCGGCTCGCCAGCGGCGCCACGCTGAAAGCCCGCGCCGTCATCCTTTCGACCGGCGCGCGCTGGCGGCAGATGAACGTTCCCGGCGAGGCCGAGTATCGCAACAGGGGCGTCGCCTATTGCCCGCATTGCGACGGGCCCCTGTTCAAGGGCAAGCGGGTCGCGGTGATCGGCGGCGGCAATTCCGGCGTCGAGGCGGCGATCGACCTCGCGGGCATCGCGTCGCACGTGACGCTGATCGAGTTCGATCCGAAGCTGCGCGCCGACGAGGTGCTGCAGGCGAAGCTGCGCTCGCTCGCCGAACGTCGTCGGTCAAGACCTCGGCGCAGACGACGGAAGTGTTCGGCGACGGCGCCAAGGTCGTCGGCCTCGCCTAGAAGGACCGGACCACCGGAGCGGCCCATCGGATCGACCTCGACGGGATCTTCGTCCAGATCGGCCTCGTCCCCAACACCGAATGGCTGAAGGGCGCGGTGAAGCTCTCGGGGCGCGGCGAGATCGAGGTCGACGCGCGCGGCGAGACTTCGGCCTACGGCGTGTTCGCCGCGGGCGATGCGACCACCGCGCCGTTCAAGCAGATCGTCATCGCCATGGGCGACGGCGCCAAGGCCGCGCTCTCGGCCTTCGACTGCCTCATGCGCGCGCCTGCGCCGATGGTCGAGGCGGCTTAGGGAAATTCTTACCACGACGGACACGAAGGGACACAAGATCTCTTCGTGTTCCTGCGTGGTCTTTGTGGTGAAATGTAAACGCCGGGGCGAGCCGGCGCCGAAGACGGGAGGACGCGCGACGATGGGCAAGATTCTGGTGATCGGCGCGGCGGGCCTGATCGGCGCGGAGGTCGTCAAGGCGCTCGGGCCGGAGCATTGCCTCCGCGCCTCGCGCAGCTCCGACGAAAAGGTCGACATCTCCGATCCGAAGTCGCTCGAAGCCCTGTTCGGCCGGGTCGGGCGAACTCGACGGGATCGTCTGCACCGGCGGCGCGGCCCGGTTCAAGCCGTGGGATCAACTGACCGACGAGGACTGGACGTTCTCGCTCGCCAACAAGCTCCTGGGTCAGGTCAACGTCGTCCGCTACGGCTTGAAGAGCGTCCGCGCCGGCGGCGCGATCACGTTGACCACGGGTCTTGCGGCGCAATATCCCGCTCCCGGCAGCGCGATCATCACCACGGTCAATTCCGCCGTCGAGGCGTTTGTGCGCGCGGCGGCGGCGGAGCCCCGATACCCATCCGCGTCAACGCGGTCTCGCCCGGCTGGGTCTCCGAGACCCTCAAGGCGTTTGGCCGCGATCCGGCCGGCGGCGTCCCGGCCGCCGAGGTCGCGAGAATAACCGTCCGCCAGTTTCGCGAGGGCGCATCCGGCTCCGTGGCGGCCGCCGCGAAAGGCTAGCTCGCGATAAACTCAAGTCGATTCGCCGTCATTCGCTACGCTCCCCAGCCATGACGGCGGCAGTTGGACTATATTCATCTCGCTCCAGACGCGCGCCTGCGCCGCTGAAATGGGGTGTGTTTCGTTGGCCTTCAGGGCTTGCTGAACTCTTTCACCGCCAAAGGACGCCGAGGACACGAGGGCTTCGTGTACCTTCGTGTCCTTGGTGGTGAAATGGACGGTGGCGTCGCTGGCGTCCGGCCTGAGAGCCAGCGGGCTTTTTCGTGCGGCGGTTGAAGCGCTTGGCGCGTCGTCTGGCCTTCATCTGCGTCCGCTATCGAAACCATGACGGAGGTCCCAATGGATATCGACACCAGCGAACTCGACCAGTTGCAGGCGGATTACAAGAAGGCGGTGGAAGACTGGATCGCCGCGATCCGCAAGGAGGAGGCGCTCGCTTCCGTCCACCACTCCAGCGCCGATCTCGACGCCTGGGAGGAGGCGGGGTTCGAGGAGCACAAGGCGCGGCACGAGGTCATTTATCGCAAGAAGCTTTATGAGGACGGGCTGCGGGAAGACCTGTTCGGCTTCTGAGGCTCCCCCGGAGGGACGCCGGGGACGAAAACGCTCGCGTCACTTGGCGCAGATCTTCACCGCCCCTGGCGCGCCCCACATGGCGCAAGGGGAAAAGCTCAGGCGATAGGTCCCGTTGGACGGGGCCACGAAGGTCAGCGCGCCGGGCGCCTGGGCGTCGCCGAAGAAGTAGCCGCCCGGACCTTCGACGTTGGGATCGCGCGGACGCCAGAAGGTGGTCACCTGCCCGCTGCGGGGATCCATTTCCGCCGCCTCGCCCGTCATCTCCGCGGAAATGGTCTGCCCGTGGGAGAAGTCGCCGACAAAAGTCGTGGCGGCGCCGTGATAGGTCCAGCATTTTTGGCCGGCCGGCATCCTGATGTCGGGCGATCGAACTCGCGGTTGCAGGCGCTGGCGAGGGCGGACGCGAGCGGGCGGCGCGGCCAATCCGGCCGCCGCCGCCACGAGCGAGAAAACGCCAATTGCCCTCATGCCTTGCCTTCCTCACGGCTCGCCGCGCCGAAGCTACTGCGATCCCGTGGCGTGAACCAGCGCCGTTTGGGCTCAGGTCCGAGCGCGGCCGCTCGCCGGGACACCAGCAGTTCCCTCATGACGAGGACAATGAAATTCATTGCGGAAAATCAGAATCTAGACTAGGTCATTCTAGATTCAGGTATCAGGACTCGCAACGCGGCTTGCTCTTTCACGCGCCATCGCCGGGCGTTCTGCAATCTAAAGGCTCGGGTGCGCGCAAGTCCTTGAAAAGATTGAAAATGGCAAGGGGTTGAGGGCTTGTCTCGAGTTGGCATGGAATTGGGATCGGCGCCGACGCCGGGTTGGGCGTAGGCGCTCGGCGCTTGGTCCTTCCGCCCGGCGCGCGAGGGAGACGGCCTCGCCTCGGCCGCCGCCGATCGCTTTGGGGCTCCAGCGAATCGAAATGGCGCCGCAAGTCCTTGAGAACGCTGGAAACGGAATCGTAAACGGCAGCCCGGCTCAATGCCGGAAATGGCGCATGCCGGTGAACACCATGGCGACCCCCGCCTCGTCCGCCGCGGCGATCACCTCGGCGTCGCGCACCGAGCCGCCGGGCTGGATGACGGCGGTCGCGCCGGCCTCGATCGCCGACAAGAGCCCGTCGGCGAAGGGGAAGAAGGCGTCGGACGCGACGACCGAGCCCTTGGTGCGCGGCTCCGGCCAGCCGGCGGCCTTCGCCGCGTCGAGCGCCTTCAGGGCCGCGACGCGCGCGGAATCGACCCGCGACATCTGCCCGGCCCCGATGCCGGCCGTCGAGCCGTCCTTCACGTAGACGATGGCGTTCGACTTCACGTGCTTGGCGACCGTCCAGGCGATCGCGAGGTCGGCCATCTCGGACGGCGTCGGCGCGCGCTTGGTCACGACCTTGAGCGCCGCCTCGTCGAGCGCGCCGCCGTCGCGGTCCTGCACCAGCAGGCCGCCCGCGACCGAGCGCACCGTCAGGCTTCTCGCGCGCGGGTCCGGCAGCGCGCCGGCGATCATCAGCCGCAGGTTCTTCTTCGACGCGACGATCGCGATCGCCTCGTCGTCGGCCTCGGGGGCGATGATGACCTCGGTGAAGATCTCGACGATCTTCCTGCGCGGCCGCGGCGTCGAGCCGCCGGTTCAGCGCCACGATGCCGCCGAAGGCCGAGACCGGGTCGCAGGCCAGCGCCTTCTCGTAGGCCTCGAGAAGGCTCGCGCCGACCGCGACGCCGCAGGGGTTGGCGTGCTTGATGATCGCGACCGCCGCGGTCTCGGCCGGGTCGAACTCGGCGACCAGTTCGTAGGCCGCGTCGGTGTCGTTGATGTTGTTGTAGGAGAGCTCCTTGCCCTGGACCTGCCGCGCGGTCGCGACCCCGGGCCGCGTGTCGGCGGTCAGGTAGAGCGCGCGCGCTCTGATGCGGGTTCTCGCCATAGCGCAGCGCGCCGAAGCGCTCGTGCAGGACGCCGCCGAAGGCGCGCCATTTCGGCGTCGTCTCGCCGATCTCCTCGGCGAGCCAGTTGGAGATCGCCGCGTCGTAGGCCGCCGTCCGGGCGTAGGCCTTCTGCGCCATCCGGCGGCGGAAGGCGAGGCTCGTGCCGCCGTCGTGACGGTCGAGCTCGGCGAGGAGTTCCTCATAGTCGGCGACGTCGACGATGACCGACCACGTCCTCATGGTTCTTCGCCGCGCCGCGCACCATGGCCGGGCCGCCGATGTCGATGTTCTCGACCTTGTCCTCGAAGGACGCGCCGCGCTGGAGGGTCGCCTCGAAGGGATAGAGATTGACGATCAGAAGGTCGATCGGGGCGATGTCGTTGGCGATCATCGCCGCCTGATGCGACGGGTCCGCCGCGGATGGCGAGCAGTCCGCCGTGGATGCGCGGATGGAGCGTCTTGACCCGGCCGTCCATCATTTCGGGAAAGCCGGTGAACTGCGCCACATCGACGACCGGAAGCCCCGCCGTCGTCGAGAGCCGCCGCCGTTCCGCCCGTCGACAGGATCTCGACGCCGCGTCCGACGAGCGCCTTGCCGAGATCGACAAGGCCGGCCTTGTCGGAAACCGAGATCAGCGCCCGTGCGATCTTGACGATATCTTCCGGCATCGACCTCTGCTCCTTCGCGCCGTCGCGTCCGCAATGTTGCGGCGCGCCATAGCACGGGCCGGCGCGGGCGGAAACGGCTGCGAGGGCGCGAGTCGCGCCGCGCCCACCCTGATTTCGTCTGGAGCCGGACCCAACTGGCCGCGTCGCGCGTTTACGCGGTACCGACACTCTTCAGGAGGAGCACATGGTCAGAATTGTTACTCTCATCGGCCTCGTGGTCGCCCTGGCGGCCCCGCAGGCGGCGTTTGCGCGTGACTTCGACCGGCTACGGCACGCGAAGGCCCGTATCGTGCGCGGCACGGCGCACCCGCTCAGCACCTTCCAACGTGGCTGGAACAACGGCCACGAGAGCCAGAACCGCGCGCGAGCGTCGGCACGCTGGGTGCGCCGGCACGGCGTGGGCTTCCCCTCTCCGTTCTAAGCTCGCGCCAGGTCTGCGCCGGTTCGAGCTCGGCGGACGCGGCTTGACGCGCCGCGCCGAAGCCTGAGATTGGCCGCCCCGACGAAGGTCGAAACCTTCGCTGGTGACGACGGAGGCGGCGCCCATGGATCTGCGACTGACCGAGGACGAGATCGCGTTCCGGGACGAGGTGCGCGCGTTCGTTCGCGACAATCTGCCGGCCTCGATTCGGGAGAAGAGCGTTGCGGGCCGCAGGCTCGCCAAGGACGATTATGTCCGCTGGACCCGGATCCTCGCCGCCAAGGGCTGGGCTGCGCCGCACTGGCCGCTCGAATGGGGCGGGACGGGCTGGGGCCCGGTCAAGCAGTCGATCTTCCTCGACGAGACGCAGCGCGGCAACGCGCCCGAGGCGATCGCCTTCGGCGTCAACATGGTCGGCCCGGTCATCTACACTTTCGGCTCGCAGGCGCAGAAGGAGCGGTTCCTGCCGCGCATCCTCGACCTGCGGGACTGGTGGTGCCAGGGCTTTTCCGAGCCGGGCGCCGGGTCGGATCTCGCCAGCTTGCGCACCGCGGCGCGGCGAGACGGCGAGTCGTGGGTGATTTCCGGTCAGAAGACCTGGACCACCATGGCCCAGTACGCCGACTGGATCTTCGTTCTCGCCCGCACCAATCCGCAGGCGAAGAAGCAGGAGGGCATTTCGTTCTTCCTGGTCGACATGAAGAGCCCGGGCGTGACCGTCCGGCCGATCCAGACGATCGACGGCGGGCACGAGGTCAACGAGGTGTTCTTCGACGACGTCCGCGTTCCGCTCGACGCCTTGGTCGGGGAGGAGAACAAGGGTTGGGACTACGCCAAGTTCCTGCTCGACCAACGAGCGGAACGGCATCGCCCGGGTCGGCATCTCCAAGGCGCGGCTCGACCGCGTGCGCGAGCTCGCCGCTATTGCCGGTCTACGGCGCCGGCCCCAAGATGGAGGATCCGTTCTTCCGCGCCAAACTCGCCGCCGTGGAGGTCGAGTTGAAAGCGCTTGAGATGACCCAGATGCGGGTCATCTCGAATCGCCGCAGCGACGGCAGGCCCGATCCCGCCTCCTCGGTTCTGAAGATCAAGGGCTCGGAAATCCAGCAGGCGACGACCGAGCTTCTGATGGAGGTCGTCGGGCCTTACGCGCTTCCCTATGAGGATCCGGAGGCGCTGACGAACGAGCCGCCGGTCGGCTTCGACTGGGCGGGCCCGGTCGCGCCGAACTATTTCAATTATCGCAAGGTCACGATCTACGGCGGCTCGAACGAGATTCAGCGCGGCATCATCGCCAAGGCCATTCTGGGGCTCTAGATCATGGATTTCGAACTGAGCAGCGAACAGCAGATGCTGCGCGACAACGTCGCGCGGCTGATGAAGGACCGGTACGGCTTCGAGGCCCGCAAGGCCTATCAGGCGACGCCCGGTCGGCTTCAGCGAAGAGCTGTGGCGCGAATACGCCGACATGGGCCTGCTCGGCGCGCCCGTTCGCGGAGGAGGACGGCGGCTTTGGCGGCGGCGCCGGTCGAGACGATGATCGTGATGGAGGAATTCGGCAAGGCGCTGGCGCTCGAGCCCTATCTCGAAACGGTCGTGCTCTGCGGCGCGCTGATCAAGCACGCCGCGCCGCCGGAGAAACGCGCCGAACTGATCGGCAGGATCGCAGCCGGCGACCTGCGTCTGAGCTTCGCCCACGCCGAGAAGCAGTCCGGCTTCGACCTGAACGACGTCGGGCTCGCCGCGCGCAAGGACGGCGCGGCCTATCGTGCTCGACGGCGAAAAGGGGCTCGTCGTCAACGGCGACAGCGCGGACGCGCTGATCGTCTCGGCCCGGGTCGCGGGCGGACGGCGCGACCGCGACGGGATCGGGCTGTTCCTCGTCGACGCCGACGCGCCCGGCGTGACGCGCCGCGGCTATCCGACCCAGGACGGGCGGCGCGCGGCGGAGATCGCCTTCGCCAAGGTCCGGGTCGAGCCGGAGAACGTGCTCGGCGCCGCCGGAGGGCGGCACTGCCGGTCATCGAGCGCGCGGTCGACGAGACGATCGCCGCGCTCGCGGCCGAGGCGGTCGGCGCGATGAGCGAGGCGCTCGCGATGACCGTCGAGTACCTGAAGACGCGCAAGCAGTTCGGCGTCACGATCGGCTCGTTCCAGGCGCTGCAGCATCGCGCCTCCGACATGGTGGTCGCGCTCGAGCAGGCGCGCAGCATGATGTATCTGGCGACCATGAGCGCCGCCGAGGAGAACGCCGAGCGAGCGCGCCAAGGCGATTTCAGCCGCCAAGGTCCAGATCGGGCGATCGG
The DNA here is from genome assembly GCA_963783275.1 of uncultured Alphaproteobacteria bacterium. Taxonomy (GTDB): domain Bacteria; phylum Pseudomonadota; class Alphaproteobacteria; order Rhizobiales; family Beijerinckiaceae; genus Roseiarcus. The sequence continues at coordinate 84,699 of CAWANA010000024.1, forward strand.
CGAAGTTCATCGGTCAGCAGGCTGTCCAGATGCATGGCGGCATCGCGATGACCTACGAGTACAAGGTCGGCCATCTGTTCAAGCGCCTGACCATGATCGACGCCGCCTACGGCGACGCCGACCTGCATGTGCGCAGGCTCGGCGATCGGGGCTCGCTGTTCGCCTGAGCGGATGGGCCTGCGCACAATTCTCGTCACCGCTTTCGAGCCGTTCGGCGGCGAGGCGATCAACGCCTCGTGGGAGGCGGCGAAGCGGCATCGACGGCTGGCGTTGCGGCGAGGCCGTCGTCGCCGCGCGCTGTGCTGCCTTGCGCCTATGGGGTCTGCGTTGAGGAATTCGTCGCGCGATATGCGCGGCTGAGATCCTTGCGCCGTGCTCATGACCGGCCAGGCGGCGCGGCGCGGCGCGGTCTGTGTCGAGCGGGTTGCGCGCAATGCGGCTAGCGCGACGGCGCGCGACAACCGGGGCGCGGTCGGCCGCGGTCGCGACCGGAGGCCCGGACGTCTCGAGGCGACGGCGCCCGCCAGGCGCCATCGCGCGGGCAATCCGCGAGACGGGCGTCCCGGCGCGGGTGTCGTCCGACGCCGGCGATTACGTCTGCAACCATCTCTACTACGGCGCGCTTCGTCATCTCGCCGCTGCGCGTCGCCGATCACCGCCGCGGTTTTCATCCACCTGCCGGCGACGCCCGGAGCAATCGCGTCCGAGAGCAAGCGCGACACCGGCTTCCGACGATCGAACGCCGTCCGCGCGCTGCAAGCTGCGGTTCAGGTGTTGTCTAGCAACCAGCCGTCGTCGCTCGCCGATTGAAACAGCGTCGCAAACCAAGCAAAATGAGCGCCGCCTGCAAGAGCAGGCGGCGCCGACCGCGGCGTGCGGGAGGAACACGCCGCTGATAACTCGAGCCGTTCAGACGGCGATCTTGAACGACTTCGTCACCTGATCCTTGATCGGCTCGAAAGTCTCGACAACCGTCTTCTTCGCCAATTCCGCGAGGTCCTTGAACTGGACGACGACCGCATCGGTCTGCTTGCGGGCGAAATCGCTCTGCAGGGCGACGAAATCGCTAACCGACTTCGCGGCCAGCGACGCCTTGACGAAATCGAGGTTGGCTTCCGCATTGGCGCGGGCGGCGGCGAACGCCTTGGTGTTGAAGGCGATGACGCCGTCCTTGGCGGCCGCGAAGCTCAGCTCGAACGCGTTGGCGGCGTCCTCGGCGGAGGCCTTCGCCTTCACGAACGCCGCGCGCAACTCGACGACGCCCTTCTCGATCGCGTTGCGAACCGTTTCCTGCATTTCCAGGGCGGGCTCGACGATCGCCTCGACTGCTTCGGAAGCGGTCGGGAACTCGTTCGGGAGATCGGGCTCGACCTTCGCGGCGGGGGCCGCCTGCGCGGCGGCGCTTTTCTTGGGTGCGGATGCCATCTTTGCTCTCAGATGGTCGTTGCAGGTTGACCGGATGTTCCGAGCTGAGCCGCTCCGGGCGGCTCAGCGCGAACCCGGCGTCACGCTCTTCTGGAATGACGGCGCCGAACTCCTGGGCCTGCGTCTGCAGCGCGGCGAGCTGGGTCTTCAGGTAGTCGCTTTGGAGAGCGAACACCTCCTGCGGATCCTTCGCCCGGACGAGCTTGCTGGCCAGATCGAAAGCCGCGTTGACGTTATGCTCGGTGGAGCTCAGGACGTGCGCGGCGACGGTCTTGACGCCCGGTCGCGCCAGGGGCGTCGCTCGCGGCGCCCGCGGTGCGCTGGGCGACAGCGAGAAAGCCTTCGAAAGCCTTGCGCGCCTGCTCGACGCTGCGCTCGGCAAAATCACGCAAATCGTTCGGAACTTCAAAGGGGGAGGCGGTCATTGTCGTTGCTTTCCATCATGGCTGGGCGGTTGATCTCACCCACGGTCGGACGTCTCCTATAGCGCCAATTTTGTTGCAGTGCAACATTTTTTTGCGCCGCACCCTGACTTTTTAGCCGCACCTGACTTAACTCTGTGCGGAGTGCGCCCGTTGCGGAGCGTGGCGCGTTTCTGGAACAGCGTTAAAGAATTGCTAACGGTCGGGGGCGTAGGCGAGTCTCGATATCGCCCGGCCGACCGCGCCAAAGCGAGCTGACCTTGGTTCTTCCGCCGTCGAAGGAATCTGCAGACAGCGCCCTGACGCCGGAGGCGACGAGCGCGCTGTTCGACGCCGCTGCGGAATTGGCGGGGGCGGGATCGCCGATCGCGATCATCGACGAGGCCGGACGAGCCGTCGCGCGTCACGCCCTTCGGGCTCGCGCTTGTCGGGGCTGAGGATCGTGCGGATTTCCAGAGGCGTCTCCTGTCCGGCGACGGCCCAGGCGCGCGTCAACTGCGCCACCTGGCGGCGACGCTGCCGATCGCCGGCACCCCGCGGCTCGAACGGATTCGCAGGCTCGCCGGCATCGCGAGCGGCGAGCCTCAACGTGCGCTGCTTCCGAATCGCCGCTGCCGACGGCGCTGCCTTTCTCATCCTGACGGCGGACGACGCCGATTCGGCCTCGGCGGCCGCGCCCGGCGCGGTGGAAACGCGCGAGCCGGCCGCCTCCGCCGGCGCAACGGCGCCGCAGCCGGAGGCCCATCGGCCGCAGGCGCTTTCTCTGGAGCCTGGACCGGGACGGACGCTTCGGCGCCCGCGGATCCGGCGCTCGTCGCTGCGCTGGGAGCCGCCGCGCCGCAGGCCGGCGAGACCGTCGAGACCGCACGCCGCCGCGTTGTCATTGAAAACGCCGACGCGTTCGCCGCCGCCGTGCAGATGCGGGAGACGTTCTCGGGCTTGACCGTTTTGTGGGGCGCGGACGACGGAGTCCGCGCGCTGCCGGTCACCTTCTCGGGCGCGCCCTTGTTCGACGGCGCGCGCGAATTCGTCGGCTTCAGAGGCTTCGGAACAATCGGCGAAGCGATCGCGACGGGCAAGGCCCGCCGCGCCGGCCCGGACCTGAGCCGGCCGAGGACGCGTTGGCGCCGGACCACGCGCCCACGACGGCCGCAGACGCAGATCCCGTTGCGCCGGCCATCGATCACGACAGTGAAGAGAGCCGAAGCCGAGCGCCGAGCCGCCAGGAGTCCGACGATGCGGAGGCGGTGTCCTCCGCGCCGCCGCCCGAAACGCTCGGGCCGCCGGAACCGCTCGCCCCCAGGAGCGGACGGCGGAGATTTACGTTCTCCGCCAGGGCCATGCCGCGCCGCTCGCGCCCTCGAAGATCGTTCCGATCCGCCCAGGCGCCTTCGACGCTGCGAGGCCTCCGGACGCCGGGGATTCCGGCGACGGCAGCGTCGAACTCAGCAAGGCGGAGCGCGAGGCGTTCCGGGAGATCGCGCGCGCCCTCGTCGGCCGCGCGCCCGCTTCCCGCCAGGATGCGCCCCCGGTCGTTCCCGAACCGCCAGCTGAAATGCAAGAGCGCTCGCCGGACGTCTCCGATGCCGCGGGCGACGCGCCGGACGACGACCCCGAGCTGGCGCCGATCCGGCCAGCGATCCGGCCGCCGTGCCTGTGTTGCGCAACGCCCTGACGCTGCTCGACCGCCTTCCGCTTGGCGTCCTCGTGGCGCGCGACGCGCAGCCGCTCTACGTCAACCTGACGCTGCTCGCGCTGCTCGGCTACCGCGACGTCGAGCAATTCGAAGCGGCCGACGGCCTGACGGCGATGTTTCGCGGCGACGATCGCCCCGCGTTGCCGGACTCCGACGACGGCGCCTTCTCGATTTTCACCGCGGAAGGCCAACCGCTGGCGGTCGAGGGCCGCGCGCAGGCGATCGTCTGGGACGGCGCTCCGGCGACGCTGATCATGTTGCGGCCGGCGAAGGCCGCCGCGCGCCGACGGGCGCCGCGATGTCGAGAGCGAGACCGAGGCCGGCGGCGTCGCCGACGATCTTGCCGAAATGCTCGCGCTGGCGGCCGACGGCGCCGTCGTGCTCGATCCGGCGGGCCGCATCCAGTCCTTCAACGCATCGGCGGAGCGGCTGTTCGGCTATCGCGAGAAAGAGGTCGTCGGCGAGAGCGTCCTGATGCTGCTCGCCCCGCCGAGCCACCCGGCCGCGACCGCGGGGCTCGACAGCCTGAGCCGGCTCGCCGACGGATCCGTCGTCCGCGCCGCCGCTCGCGGTCGTCGGCCGCGAGCGCGACGGGGCGGCGCTCGCGCTGGCGCTGACCCTCGCGCGGGTCGGGCCGGCGGACGCGCCCTATTATTGCGCGCTGTTCCGGGACATGCGCCGCGAGCGCGAGGCGGAGCGCAGGCTGATCGCCGCGCGCGACGCGGCGCTGGCCGCAAGCGCGGCCAAGACCGATTTCCTCGCCCATGTCAGCCACGAGATCCGCACGCCGCTGCACGCAATCCTCGGCTTCGCCGAGGTGATGATGGAGGAGCGGTTCGGACCGATCGGCAACGACCGCTACCGCGACTACCTCAAGGACATTCACGCCTCGGGCCGGCACGTCATGAGCCTCGCCGACGATCTGCTCGACCTCAGCAAGATCGAATCGGGCAAGCTCGAGCTCGCCTTCGCGCCGGTCGACGCCAACAGCCTCATCCGGGAGTGCGTGTCGCTGATGCAGCCGCAGGCGGCGCGCGAGCGGATCATCATGCGCGTGTCGCTGTTCGACCGCCTGCCCCACGTGATGGTCGACGAACGCTCGCTGCGCCAGATCATGCTGAACCTCATGTCGAACGCGGTGAAGTTCAACGAGCCCGGCGGCCAGGTGATCGTCTCGACCGCGGTCGACGCGGCCGGCCAGGCGGTCATCCGGGTGCGCGACACCGGCGTCGGCATGAACGAGAGCGAGGTCGGCGTCGCGCTCGAGCCCTTCGGCCAGGTCGGCCGCGGCGGGCGCAAGGGCGGCGGCGTCGGGCTCGGCCTGCCGTTGACCAAGGCGCTGGTCGAGGCCAACAGGGCCGAGTTCTCGATCAAGAGCCGGCGGGACCAGGGCACGCTGATCGAGATCTGCTTCCCGGCCGTCCAGGCGGCGCAGTGACCCGGCGGCCAGGCGCGGCCCGGGCGGTTTCTGGAAGCGCAGCAGCAATTTCAAGGCGTTACGCGCAAGATTCGGGTTCGCGCGCTGGTCCAGTTCCCCGCGCGCCATTTTTTCGCCGTATTTTGAGGCGGCGCTTCAAGCGATATCAATGGCTTAGCTGGATCGCTAATGCGTCCGGGTCCAGGAGACCGACTTGCAGATCAGGCCGCCGAACACGCAGCCCGCGGTGGTGAGGCGGTCGCCCGAAAGGGTCATCTTGCCCGAATAGGTCTTGCCGTCGTCCGGGTTGAACGCCGACCCGGTCCAGACGTTCTCGCCGTGCGGCTTCATGTCGAAGAACACCTGCTGGCCGACCTTGGCGGCGCCGCCGGCGTCCTTGAGCCAGATGATCGCGCCGCACAGGGCTTCGCCGCCGCAAGGCGCGATCCGGACCTTCGAGGCGCCGCTGTCGCGCAGCCACACGCCCGTCGCGTCCCCCGCCGAAGCGCCCACGACCGACGCCGCCAGCGCGGCGGCGCTCGCCATCAAAACCCTCAACATGTCGTCCCTCCCGAAAGCGTTGACGCCATGTGGTTCACAATTGAACGGTTTCGTCAAGCCGCCGAGCCGGCCGCCAAATCCCAGACCGGACGATATCCGGCCGCGAGCGCCGCGACCGTCGAGCGCGGCGTCAGGACATCGGCCTCGGCGTTCGCCGCGAACGGCGTCGCGGGGCCGTAGCCGGAAAAGCTCCAGGGCCAGAACTTCCCGCCGCGAAGCGCATGCGGACGGCCGTCGATCGCGACAAAGGCGCCGTCGGGCAGCGCGGCGAGAGGCGTTCGCCACAAGCGTTTCCGCCGCCCATCGAGCCGTTCGCGGTGGAGAACGGCGTCCATGGCGTCGGCATTCTTCTTTTCGCCGGGGAAGGCGGCGGCGAACGCCTTCGCCGCGGCGCGCCGGCATTCGAAGCACGGACGGTGGCCTGCCGCGAGCGCCGTCGGCTCGTCGAGAAAGAAGAGTTCTGTGTAGCTCTTGCCCCACACCCGGCGCCGCCGGCCCTTGAATTCGCAGACGCAGACGATCCAGCGCTTTGACGTCCAGCGCCCTCCGCCGAGAGTTTGGTCGGGCCGATGCAGCCGTCCGCCGCGATTGCCGAGAAAGGCGCCGCGGGCGGGGACCGCATGGAATTCGCCGAACGGATCGACGCGGTTCTGCAGCGGACCCGTCCGAGGCGTCGCGGGTGGAACATTGCGCTCGGGGCTCACCTCAAGCACCCTTAGCGCGGAACGGTCGGAAAGGGACGGGCATGGCGCTGGAACTCAGACCGAACTGCGAGGGCTGCGACAAGGACCTGCCGCCGAACGCGACGGACGCGCGGATCTGCACGTTCGAATGCACGTTCTGCGCGGATTGCGTCGACAGCATGCTCCAAAACGTCTGTCCGAATTGCGGCGGCGGCTTCGCCCCGCGGCCGATCCGGCCGGCGCGGGAATGGCGGCCGGGGCTTTCGGTCGTCATGCGCCCTCCGTCGAAGATGCGTGTGCGGCTGTCTTGGACGCCCGCCGAAATCGCCGCTTTCGTCCGCGACATCGCGTCAATCCCGCCCGCCGAGCGTTGAGGCGCGCGACGTCCATAGGGGCGCGCTCCGTAGCCCCCTCGTCGACGATCCGGACCCAATACCATCAATCGGAACCCGCCAATCGGCGTGTGTGGACTGGTCTTTATGGCGGCCTTGCGCGACCCTCCCGCCGTCGATGCTTCTTCGTGTCCAAGGCATTGCCCCTGCTAGTCATCCAGCAATAGGGAATTAAGATATGACAGATCTTTCCCACTACGCCTACCGTCCAGTATCAGCGGTTCAAGATACGATAGATTTTTCCCGCCACTTTGCAATAGAGTCTGAAGATACGACAGATCTTTTCCGCTATCCTTGCCGTCCAGCAACAAGGGATCAAGGTACGACAAATCCACGGGCACAGACTGCGCTAACGTAGCGGCATTGAGGAGATCAACCGCCGACGTCTGACGAACAACGTCCGCAGTGTCGAAGGGGCCGGCCCATCTCCCGCCAAATTGGTTTTGGTTCGCGGGGTTAAAATTGTTGTTTAGGATGCTTGTGGCGTTCCTCAAAATGAATGTGCGATACCGGGGTAGGTGAGACTTTTTGTAAAGATATCCCAAGTTGCGGATGAAAATGCCCTTGAATTGGCACCCCTGAACATTTGCGTAATAGCCGGCGTTTCCTGGCGCGCCGATGTCACTTTCTTCTGTGAGGATGCCATTTGGGTCAACCCCTGATTGACTACTCGATGCTGTATTCATATGAATGAACGCATCGGCAATCTGAATGGCTTGGCCGAGTAATGTTTTATCGCCTGTGATTTCAGATAAATCGCAAAGCGCGGCAAGTATCACCCCTTGGTTATAGCTCAGGATATTGGAATTGTGGCCGGCAGAGATGTTCGGGGAATCCTGGATCAAGCCGTTCGCGTTGAATGTGCCGGTCGCTGGATTTGAAATCCAAAGCCACGCACTCGTAGCCCAATTCAAGTAGGACTGATTGTTGAGCCTTATAAAGAGAGCGGCGGCTAGGGCAAAAAACAACTCGTTCGCGATGGCGTTTTTGTAGGGAGCATTGCCGTGACCGTCTGTCTTATCCCTTTGCCAGTAAATGCCGCCACCCAGCTCGTTGTCCCACCCTCGGGAAGCCATATCATCGAAAATAGTCACTGCCATGTTCAGGTACTTGGAGTTGCCGGTCAAATCATAAGCCTTGACCCAAGCAAGCGCCCACCAGGCATTGTCATCGTAGAAGTCATCCATGAAACTACTGTTATAATCTCTCCCGTAAGTGTAAGTTGCGACGGCGGTGGCGGTGACGGCGCCAATGGCGCAACCTGCCACCCATCCCAATGGACCCGCCCAGGCCAACGCAGCCGCCCCCGCAACGCAACCTCCGCCCGCTGACACGCCTATTGCAATTTTATCAGGCCGCCAGGCATTCGGCGCATTGTTGAAGGTTTTGTCTAGGACACTTAGGTAAGATTGATCGCCCGTAATTAGCATGTAATCAATGAGCGCAGTTATCGCGTTTGCACTATTCCACCAGCAGAGCATGTCTGAATATACAGTGGTCAAATCTAGAGCTGCAATTCCAGCGGCGCTCAAAGGGCCCCAGACGGGGTCGCTAGACGCATCCGCAGCCACGTCGGGGTCAGTAAAGCTATACAATCCTGTGCTTGACGCGAACGAGTCCGCGCCGTACCACTGTTGAAGCACCTTCACAGCGGCCGAGGCGGCATCCTTGAAGGAGTCAGTCATGGTTCGGATATCTCCTTATCGATTGCGCCACGGCTATGAGCCAACGAGATACATGTGATGGATTTCCGGCTTAACTAAATTGGTTAGGGTCGTCAGGTCCATATAAGCGATTATTTGCATTTGGTTGGTCATCGCGGCGAGCGCAGTGGCGAGCATTTCCCGCTTGGCAGTTTGGGTTAAAAAGAACCAAGAACCTGCATTGAATTGTCCATCCACTGAGGTCAGACAGATATAGATTTGAGGATCAGGCGTTTGGCTTCCTCCTGTATAGGGACCCACTCTGTTTACGTAGCACGTGTATTCTGTTGCGGCCATGGTTTTATTATCCCTTCTTCATTTTTTACTTCGTAAATCGTGGCAAAAACTGTTGCGTCTCTTACCGACCGTGCGTTATGCTATAATTCGCCATTAAAGCGAATTTGCAAGGACAAGGCAATGGACTCGATGCCCGCGTGGGTTGTCCTTGACGCCAGTATTTCTATTTTCCTGCTAAGTGTCGCAGATATAACAAAGGCGCCGCCTCTTCCCAAGGTCGCGCAGGTCCTCATCCTGACAGGCTCAGACCGGGATACTTGAACGCCTACGGCTTGCCCGCCTGAAGTTCGAGAGCCGTAGCGATCGGCAGGAATAGTCGTCGCGCCTCGTTCGGAATCCTCACAAAACCGTTTGCTTCGTAGAACGCGGCCGCCGCGTTGTCTTTCGCATCGACGATCAAGGCGAAAGCCCCGATGCCGAGGCTGCTTGTGCGGATGACTGCATCCGCCACGAGGGCGCTGCCGAGGCCCTGCCTCTGATACTTCGAGGCGATGGCCAGCCGCCCCAACAGCACGGCGGGAGCGACGGGGTAGCGTGGCAGCTTCTTTGTTGTTTCCGGCGGCAGCGCATCTATCGGCACATGCGTCGCGGCGAGCGTGTAGAATCCGGCTATGTCGCCTTCGCTGGCGACCGCTACATAGCATCCTGCGACGCGTCGTTTGACGTCCTGCAAGGCAAGCTCACGAAGGTAGCGATCGAGCGCGGCCACGCCGGAAACGAACGATTCTCGGGGGTGATCGCCTCGCAGCGCCTCCGTGACGAACCCCGTCACCGCACCTCACGGATCAAACGACGATGCGCGGCGAATGCGCGTTTGAGACCGGGGGGCGGCGTAGGTGGATTGATGATCGCTTCGGCGAATGCGCGCTGGCCTTCAGCCGAAAGGCGAATAATCGTCGTTTCTTCGATGGTCTTGCTCGCGGCTTCCTGCGCGGCGCTCACGACGAATTCGCTGACGCTCCGCCCCTGAATCTCGGCGGCGCGTTTGACGATCGCCAGCGCCTCGGGCGCGATACGCGCCTCGATGCGCGCGGAGCGAACAGAGTCCTGAGGCATCAGAATTCCCCACTTTCTGGGATGCGTGTACGGGAAGATGCCGGACAGGTCAAGGGTTTGAGCTTCTTGCTTCTCAGGCCTAGATAGGTCGCCGCGGTGAGCGCATCGAAGAGACCGAGTTGGCGGCCGACCCCCACCACCATGCCGATGGTCCCATCCCCCGCGAGGCGGGAGAAGAAGCCGAGCGTCAATTGCGGCCGCCACGCAGGAGCGTTAGCTGTCCTCCCCCACCGCGCGGGCCGGTGGCCGTTCGTTTGCGACCGCGTCCGGCGCGGTGAGCGCCGCGCGGGGCCGCCCCTACTGCGCCGGCGCCGGCAGCGGGGCGGAGATCACGGCCGGCGGCGCGGGAGAATAGGCCCGGGAGGCGGCGACCGTGGGCGGAGAGGACGAGCGGTGCGCTGTCGACACAGGCGCGGCAGGCGCGGGCTCGGCCGCCGCGCTGGCGACCGCGTCGCCGACCGTGTCGAGGCCGTAGACGTCGTCGCGGAAGTTGGCGACTCCCTCGCCGTTCGACCAGCCGGTGAGATAGACCCAGATCACCGGCACGGGATGCGCAAGACGGATGTCGTAGGGCGCGCCCTCCTTCACCTTGTCCTGCATCGCGGCCTTGTCCCACGCCCCGCTCGGGCCGCCGGGCGTGCCTTCGAGCAGCCATTGGGCGTAGTCGTAGACGCCCTGCACGCGCACGCAGCCGTGGCTCAAAAAGCGGTAGTCGGCGCCGAACAGGCGCTTCGACGGGGTATCGTGCATGTAGACGGCGAGCTTGTTCGGCATGTTGATGCGGATGGAGCCGAGCGAATTGCCGGCGCCCGAATCCTGCCTCAGCGTATAATTCGTGGCGCGATCCGAGTTCCAGTTGACCGACTTCGGATTGATCGCCTGCCCCGTGTTGTCGAGAATGCGGATCTTCGCCCGGGTCAGATAGCCCGGATCGCGCTGCATGCGCGGGATGATCTCCTTCTTGATGATCGAGGTCGGCACGGTCCAGGTCGGGTTGAGATTGACGGCCTGGATGTGCGCGGAGATTTCCGGCGAGGGATGATCGGGGTCGCCGACGATCGCGACATAGCGATGCGCGACCTTGCCGTTCTCGACCGCTTCGACGGCGGTCGAGGGCAGGTTGACCACCACATAGCGCTCGCCAAACTCGAAATTCGCGCCCGCCAGCCGGTCGGCGGAGGAGGCGAGCTCCTTGAACCGGACCTTCGCCGGGACGTTCATGTCCTTCAGCGTCGCGCCGGCGACGATTCCCGTCTCCTTGAGTCCCATGCGCGCCTGGAAGCGCTTGACCGCCGCGGTCAGCTCGGAATCCCAAGCCTGGCCGCTCGCGTGGGCCGCGTCGAGATCGCCCTCGATCGCCAGACGCTTGCGCAGTTTCGCGACCTGCGGACCCTTGTCGCCCGGATGCAGCGCGACGATGTCGGTCGGCCAGCCGCCGGCGTCGGCGATCGCGCCGTAGCGCTCTGAGGCCTTGGCGGTGGCGAAGAAGGTGTTCGGCTGAAGGGTCGGGTTCGGGTCGCTCGACAGCGCGGTCTCGAGCGGCGGAGGCGGCGGCGCGACTTTCTTCGGCTTCGGCGGGGCGGCCGCGGCGGTCGCGGGCGGCGAGCCGGGCGCGACGCCGGGCGCGGGCTGCGCGGTCGCCGGGGTCGGCGTCGAGCCGCCTGGGGCCGGCGTCGCCGAAGACTGGGCCGGCATGAAGGGATCGGGCGGCGCGCTCGCTGCGGGGGCGGGCGTTGTCGCCGCCGGCGCGTTGGAGGCGGGCGCGGACTGCGCGGCATTCGCGGGCGCCGCCGGCGCCGTTGGCGCAGCCGCAGGACTCGATGGGGCCTTGGCGCTCGGGGCCCCGGCGCCCGGAAAGGCCGGAGTGAAGGGCGCGGACGTCGCGCCTGGAACGGCCGGAGTCGACGCCGCGGGCGTCGAATCCGTCTGAGCCAGCGCGGCTGCGGTCAAAAGCGGGGCGCACGCGACCGCGCCGGCAAGCAAAAAGCGAAATCTCATCAAGCGGACCTAACGCGTGCGTCCGCGCGCCCGTCATGGACCCGCGCCGCCGCTCCTGATTTACGACAGGATGGTTACTAAATTCGCACGAAGGCGAGTTTACGGCAACGAAACGTCAATCCGCGCTTTTGTGCAACCCGGGCTCCCCGTAGGGCGGCCTCGCTGAGGGCGCCCGCGCCACCCCGCTTCGCGGAGAAGGGGAATCCATCAGCCCGCGATCACGATGTGCAACCGCCGCGGCCCATGTGCGCCAAGCAGCAGGGTCTGCTCGATGTCGGCGGAGCGGGAGGGCCCGGTGACGAAATTGAGCGTGCGCGGCGCGGCGCCTTTGCCGTAAGCCGCGCGGAGCCTCGCAAAGACGGCTTCGGTATCGCCGACCACGTCTTTCCGCTCGAGGATGACGATGGCGTTGTCGGGCAGGAAATTGAGGGTGGTCGGATTGTCGGGCCCCGAGACGAGCGCGAGCGTCCCCGTCTCGGCGACGCCTGCGAAGGCGAATGCGACCGCGTTGAGATCGCGGCCATCCGATGCGCCGATCGAGATTTCGAGCGCCGTTTCGCCCCACGGCAGGGCGGCGAGACGGGGGTCGCGCCCCATCCGCAGCGTCGCCGGGCAATTGGCGTCGCGCAGGAAGCGCGCGATTTCGGCCGGCGCCTCGGCGAGCGACGCCACCTCCGCGACCGTCGCCTGGGCGCGTTCGGCTTCGGATCGAAAGATGGCCACACGAGCGGCGAGATCGCCCTGCCCGCGCTGCGGCACGACCCCCGCGGGGGCCTCCGCAATTCGCCGCTCGACCTCGAACCGCCGCGGCGCTTCGATTCCGGTCACGCCGAGCGAGCGCCTGATGTTGGCCAACACCGCTTCGCGCGCGCTCATTTGACCGCCCCGCTTCTGGCGCGCCACTGGCTCTGGAAGGTCGAGCCCTGCGGCGCGGCGAGGTCGCGGAATTTCGTCCATCCGCCGGCGAGCGGCAGCGACTGGAACCGTCCCCGGCTTCGGCCGGCAAGATGGGCGGCGCGGGCGTAAAGACCGGTCGCGAGACGATAGAGCGCCGGGCGGCGGGCGAAAAACGCCCAGACCCTTAAGCCCGCGCGCACCGGCGCCGGCGACAGGCCGCGCTCGAATTCGCGCTCGCGCCAGTGCCGCATCATCTTCGGCAAGGGGATGCGCACCGGGCAGACCTCTTCGCAGCGGCCGCAGAAGGTCGAGGCGTTGGGCAACTGGCCGCCTTCCGCGACGCCGATCAGCGACGGCGTCAGCACCGCCCCCATCGGACCCGGATAGACCCAGCCGTAGGCGTGTCCGCCCACCGCCTGATAGACCGGGCAATGGTTCATGCAGGCGCCGCAGCGGATGCAGCGCAGCATGTCCTCGAACTCGCCGCCGAGCATCGACGACCGGCCGTTGTCGAGGATGACGACGTGATAGTCGGAAGGACCGTCCGGGTCGTCCGGCCGCCGCGGGCCGGTCGAGAAGGTGGTGTAGACCGACGCGTCCTGGCCGGTCGCGGACCGGGCGAGCACCCGCAGGAGCTGCGCGGCGTCCTCCAGCGTCGGCACGATCTTCTCGATCGAGGCGATCACGATATGGGCGCGGGGCAGGATCTGGGTGAGGTCGCCGTTGCCTTCGTTGGTCACGATCACCGATGTCCCGGTCTCGGCGATCAGGAAATTCGCGCCGGTGATCCCGACGTCGGCTTCGAAGTATTTGGGCCGGAGCACGCCGCGGGCTTCGCCGAGGAGCTGCTCGGGCTGGCTGAGGTCGCGGCCGGCGGGCAGGTCGCGGTGCGCTTTCCGAAAGTCCTGCTCGACGTCGCGCGCGGTGACATGGATCGCCGGCGCGATGATGTGCGAGGGCGTCTCGTGGCGCAGCTGGATGATGTATTCGCCGAGGTCGGTTTCGACCGGCTCGATCCCCGCCGCTTCGAGCGCAGAATTGAGACCGATCTCCTCCGAGATCATCGACTTGCCCTTGGTGGCGCTCTTTGCGCCGAGCCCTTTGCAGAGGTCGATGATGATTTGCCGCGCCGCCTCGGCGTCCTCGGCGAAATGGACGTGGCCGCCGCTTTCCGTGACCTTGCGCTCGTAGGCTTCGAGATAGAGGTCGAGATGGGCGAGCGTATGATCCTTGATCGCGCGGGCGCTGTCGCGCAAGCGCATCGAACTCGGGCAGCCGTTCCACGGCGGCCGCGCGACGTCCGGCGAAATTGCGCGCAAAGACCATCGCGCCCTGGAGCCGCGCGTCGGTCAGCGCCTCATGGACGTTCTCCTTGAAGCGCGGCGTGGTCACGAGGGCGGTCATCGTCCGGGCTCCTTCTGCGGCTCGCCGATCGCGGGGCCTTCCGCCATTCCGGCCAGAACTTCCGCGACGTGCCGCGCTTTCACCGGCGAGCCTTCGCGCTGAAGCTTGCCCACGATGTTGAGGAGGCAGCCGAGGTCTCCGGCGAGCACGGTCTGGGCTCCGGACTTGCGGATGTCTTCGGCCTTGCGCGCGACGACGGCGTTGGACAGTTCGCCGTATTTGGCGGCGAACGTCCCGCCGAAACCGCAGCAGGTCTCGGCCTCGTCGAGCTCGACGAGGCTCAGCCCTTCGACGCTCGGCGAGCAGCCGCCGCGGCTGCGTCTTGACGCCGAGCTCGCGCAAGGATGAGCAGGAGTCGTGATACGTCACCGTCCCGTCGAACCGGGCGTGGACGCGCTCGACCCCAAGCACGTCGGTCAGGAAGCTCACGAGCTCATGCGTCTTGGCGGCGAAGCGCTCGGCCCTGGCCGCCATCTCGGGTTCGCCGGCGAAGAGTTCCGGGTAGTGCTTGATCAGCATGCCGCCGCAGGAGCCGCTCGGGGCGACGACGTAGTCGCAATCCTCGAAGGCGTCGATCGCCTGACGCGCCAGCGCCTTGGCGGTCGCCCGGTCGCCGGAATTGTAGGCCGGCTGGCCGCAGCAGGTCTGCGCCGGCACGACGACCTTGCAGCCGGCGTCTTCGAGGAGCTTCGCCGCGGCGAAGCCGACGGTCGGCCGCATGATGTCGACGAGGCAGGTGACGAACAGGCCGACACGCGGCGGATGTGCGCCGCGCTCGCCTCCGGAAGCAGTAACGTTCATGTCAGGCCGCCGATCCTCCCTGGCCCGCCGAGCCGGCGCGCCCTTGCCTCCCCGGCGCGCGAACCTGCGCGCCCTTGTCGCTTCGCGAACGGCCTCATAAGGTCGCACAATGGCCACGGATATCGCAACCCGCGTCTACAATCACGCTTTCCGGATCGACCCCGCGATCCGGACGCTGCTCGACACCGATTTCTACAAGCTCCTGATGCTCCAGATGATCTGGAAGATGCATCCCGAGCGGCGGGTGACCTTCCAGCTCATCAACCGGACGACGTCGGTGCGGCTCGCCGACATCGTCGACGAGCGCGAGCTGATCGACCAGCTCGACCACGCGCGCACCCTCCGCTTCGCCAAGAACGAGCTGATCTGGCTCGCCGGCAACACCTTCTACGGCACGCGCCAGATCTTCGAGCCGGCGTTCATGGAATGGCTCGCCGGCTTCCGCCTGCCGGACTACGAGCTGACCCAGCGCGACGGGCAATACGAGCTGACCTTCGCGGGCCCTGGGCCGAGACGACCATGTGGGAGATCCCGGCGCTCGCCATCATCAACGAACTGAGGGCGCGGGCGGCGATGCGCGGCATGAGCCGCTTCGACCTCGACGTGCTCTACGCCCGCGCCAAGGCGAAGCTCTGGTCCAAGGTCGAGCGCCTGCGCGCGCTCGCGCGAAGAAGGGCCGCTGCGCGTGTCGGACTTCGGCACCCGCCGCCGGCACGGCTTCCTGTGGCAGCGCTGGTGCGTCGAAGCGTTGCAGGAGGGCCTCGGCGACAGCTTCATCGGCACCTCGAACGTCAAGCACGCCATGGACACCGGCCTCGAGGCGGTCGGCACCAACGCGCACGAACTGCCGATGGTCTACGCCGCGCTCGCAGAGGGCGACAATGCGCTGCGCGAGGCGCCCTACGCGGTCTTGCGCGACTGGGCGACGATGTACGGCGGCAACCTGCTCGTCGTGCTGCCCGACTGCTTCGGCACCACCGCTTTCTTGCGCGACGCGCCGGACTGGGTCGCCGACTGGAAGGGCGCGCGGCCCGACTCCAAGCCGCCGATCGAAGCTTCGCGCGAGCTGATCGCCTGGTGGAAGGGACGCGGCCGCGACCCGAAGGAGAAGCTGATCGTGCTCTCCGACGCGATGGACATCGAGTTCGATCGAACAGTCGGCGCGGGCGCTGCAGGGGCGAAGTCAACCTGTCGTTCGGCTGGGGCACCAATCTCACCAACGATTTTCTCGGCTGCGCGCCTGCGGGCGCGGACGGACAGCTCAAGGCGATCTCGCTCGTCTGCAAGGTCGTCGAGGCCGACGGAAGGCCGGCGGTGAAGCTCTCGGACAATCCCAACAAGGCGCTGGGGTCGCCGGAGGCGATCGAGCGCTATCAGCGCATTTTCGGGGCGAACGGCATGGCGCGGCATCCGGTGGAGGTCTGAGGGCGGGAGGGGGCTGATGAGTTTTCAGGGTTTCGGGCCGCATGCGCTGCCGTTTTTCAAGGCGTTGGCGTTCCATCAGACCAGGGCGTGGTTCGAGGAGAACCGGGCGACTTACGAGCTTTGCTGTCAAAGGTCCGATGGGCGACCTCGTCGAGGAGATGGCGGCGCGGCTCGCCAAGGCGAAGATCCCGATCAAGGGCGACCGCAAGACGTCGCTGTTCCGCATCCACCGCGACGTGCGCTTCGCCAACAACAAGGACCCCTACAAGACCAACGCCGGCGTCGCCATGACCCGCACCGGCTCGAAGAACGACCCCGGCGTTCTCTATTTCCATCTGTCGCCCGAGGAGTGCTTTTTCGCCGCCGGCTTCTACCAGCCGGAGCCGGCGGCGCTGGGCAAGCTGCGCGAGGCCGCGGCCCGGTCGCCCAAGGCCTTCAAGGCGATGATCGCGAAGCTCGGCAAGGCGGGGCTCGCGCTCAGCGAGAACGATGCGCTCAAGCGCACGCCGCGCGGCTTCGAAGGCGTTGACGATCCCGAAATCCTCGCCGCGGCGCGGCAGCGGCATTTCATCTGCAGGAGGCCGGCGCCGGAAAACGTGATCCGCGAGCCCGCCCTGGTCGACGCGTTCTGCGGCTTCGCCCAGGACGCGCTGCCGCTGCTCGCGTGGGGCTGGGACGCGCTGACCGAGTTCGCGAGAGAGGCGTACGCCCTAAATTTGACCGACGGATCGCTAGGCTCGATATCATGAAGGTGCTTCCCACGATCGACGCGGCCTGCCGGGCCTTTATCGCCCGTCAGCACATCTTTTTTGCCGCCTCCGCCGCGCCGGGCGCGCATGTCAACGTGTCGCCGCGCGGAACCGACCTCTTCGCGGTGATCGACGACCTGACCGTCGCCTATCTCGACAAGACCGGCAGCGGCGCGGAGACGGCCGCGCATCTGAAGGCCGACGGGCGGCTGACCCTGATGTTCTGCGCCTTCGAGGGCGCGCCGAACATCCTGCGCCTCTACGGCCGGGGCGCGGTTCTCCGCCGGGGAAGCGCCGCCTATCGCGACCTGCTCGCGACCGCCTTCGGCGGCGTCGAGCCGCCCGGCGCGCGCCAGATCGTCCGCCTGCATGTCGATCGGGTCCAGACGTCGTGCGGCTACGGCGCGCCGCTGTTCGAGTATCGCGGCGAGCGCCCGTCGCTCGACAACTGGGCGCGCGTCGAAGGGCGAGGACGGACTCGAAGACTACCGGCGGAAGACAAACGCCGTCAGCATCGACGGGCTGCCGACCGGCCTCGCCGACCCGCTTTAGCTTGTCGACGCGGTCCGTCGCCAGTCGTTTTCGGGTGGCGTCGGGCGCGCGATTGCGCGAGGGTCGGGCTCAGTCCCGGACCCACGCCCATGCTCGACATCCCCTTCGTTCCGTCCGAAAACGCCGACTACGCCGTCGTCAAGCGCGCGATCCAATTCCTCTCGACCCGCTGGCGCGACCAGCCGTCGGTCGAGGCGGTCGCGGCCGAGGTCGGGCTGTCTCCGTCCCACTTCCAGCATGTGTTCAAGCGCTGGGCCGGGCTGACGCCGAAAGCGTTCCTGCAGGCGATCACCATCGAGCGCGCCCGCGAGCTCTTGCGGGATTCCGCGAGCGTGCTCGACGCCGCTTACGACGTCGGCCTCTCCGGTCCGAGCCGCCTGCATGACCTGTTCGTCACCCACGAGGCGCTGACGCCCGGCGACTATCGCCGCGACGACCTCGTGCTCCGCTACGGCTTCCACCCTTCGCCGTTCGGCGAGGCGATCGTGGTCTGCGCCGAGCGCGGCATGGCGGGGCTGGGCTTCGTCGACGACAAGAACCGCGCCGCCGCGCTCGCCGACATGGCGCGGCGCTGGCCGCGGGCCACGTTCGTCGCGGACGACGCGGGCACGGCGTCTGCGGCCGCGCGCGCCTTCGATCCCGCTCTGTGGCGCGCGGATGCGCCGCTGCGCGTCGTGATGATCGGCACGGACTTCGAGGTGCGCGTCTGGGAGACGCTGCTCCGTATCCCGATTGGCCGGGCGACCACCTATTCGGACATCGCGGTGAAGCTCGGCAAACCCAAAGCGGCGCGCGCGGTCGGCGCGGCGGTCGGGCGCAATCCGATCTCCTTCGTCGTGCCCTGTCATCGCGTGCTCGGCCGCTCCGGCGCGCTGACCGGCTACCACTGGGGCCTGGCCCGGAAGCAGGCGATCATCGGCTGGGAGGCGGGGCAGGTCGGCGCCGGTTGAGGTCCTTCAATAGCGGATGACGACGACCATCGGCTTTGCGGGCCACCACAAGGGCGGCGGCGCGTCCGCCGCAAGCGTTTCGACGACAATGTTCGCAGGCGCGACGCCGCGACGCTCCAGCGCCGCCGTCAAGGTTCGCGCCCGCTCGTCCTGAGTCCGTATGCGTCCCAAAGGATCGCGCGGCGCCTTTCCGAGCGCGCCGATGTTCAAGACCGTGATCGTATTGGGCGCGGCGCCGGCGACCGAGTCGGAAACGGTGAGTTGTCCGCGCGCCGAAAGGGCGGTCCCGGTCCAGTCCTCGTGCGAGAGATAAAAGGTCTTCGATTCCGGCGCGAGCGCGCAGCCGGCGAGCGCAAGCGCCGCAGACGACAGGACCAGCGTCCGCGAAGGCCTCATGCCGGTCAGCCGTGCCATGCCGCGACCGTCTTCAAAGCCGAGAAGCCGTACAACGCCTCGAACCCCTTCTCGCGGCCGTGCCCGGATTTGCCGACGCCGCCGAACGGCAATTCGACGCCGCCGCCCGCTCCGTAATTGTTGAGGAACACCTGGCCGGCGCGCAAGGCTTTGGCGAGCCGCATCTGCCGCCCGCCGTCCGCGGTCCACACCCCCGCGACCAGCCCGTAGCCCGTGCCGTTGGCGATCGAGACGGCGTCGGCCTCGTCGTCGAAGGGTATGACGACCTGGACCGGGCCCGAAGATCTCCTCCTGCGCGAGGCGATGGCCGGGCTTGACGCCGGCGAACAGGGTCGGCGCAACGTAATGGCCGCCGGCCGGCGCATCGGCGACGATGGTTCCTTCCGCGGCGATCGTCAGGTCGGCGCCCGCCGCAAGGAAGCCCTCGACGATCGTCTTCTGCCTCGCCGAGATAAGCGGGCCGACGTCGAGGTCGGCGTCCGCAGGCCCCACTCGCAGCGCGCGGTAGCGCTCGGCCATGCGTTCGACCACCTCGCCGTAACGCTTGCGCTCGACCAGAATGCGCGACGCCGCCGAGCAGGTCTGGCCGGCGTTCTGAATTCCGGCGTTGACCAGGAATGGCAGGGCGCGATCGAGATCGGCGTCGGCGAAGACGAGTTGTGGGGATTTTCCGCCGAGCTCCAGCGTCACCGGCGCGACATGGCGCGCCGCCGCGGCCTGCACCAGCGCCCCGACCGTCACGGAGCCGGTGAACGACAGATGCCGGACGCCGGGATGAGCGGCGAGCGCGGCGCCCGCTTCCTCGCCGAGGCCGGGGACGATATTGAGGGCGCCGTCGGGAAATCCGGCCTCGCGGGCGAGATCGGCGAGCGCCAGCGAAGTCAGGCAGGCTTCCTCCGCCGGCTTCAGCACGCAGGCGTTGCCCATCGCCAGCGCCGCGCCGATCGTGCGGCCGGCGATCTGCATCGGATAGTTCCACGGCACGATATGGCCGGTCACGCCATGCGGCTCGCGCAAGGTGTAGACGGTGTAGCCGTCGAGATACGGAATGGTCTCGCCGAAAACCTTGTCGGCGGCGCCGGCGTAAAACTCCATGTAGCGGGCCATCGCCAGCGCGTCGGCCCGGCCCTGCTTCAAGGGCTTGCCGACGTCGAGCGCCTCGATCCGCGCAAGATCGTCGACCCGCGTCTTCACGAGGTCGCTGAGCTTCATCATCAGGCGTCCGCGCTCGGTCGCCGTGAGCCTCCCCCAGTCTCCGGCGAGGGCCCGCTCAGCCGCCTCGACCGCGGCGTCGACGTCCCCCGCGGTCCCCCGTGCGATTGCGCCGATCGTGACGCCGCGCGACGGATCCTCGAGCGGAAGGCGCTCGCTGGAGAGCGGGGCGACCCATCGGCCGCCGATGAAGCACTGGTCGGTTGGGTACCAGGCGAGGTTTGACGTGGCGTTCACTCCCGAGCGATCCTCTTCCTGCGCCGAATGGCGATGGTCCGCTGAGGGAACTGGCGCCGAGCGCCAAGGCGCAGCGGCTGACCCTCGTCCTGCCGCACAATCGGAGAGCTCGACTTCGACCGCAAGAGGAGAGGATGACCGCCCCGCTCAAATTTTCCTTTGACCTCGCTTAGCCCAACGGGCGCGCGACGGACGACGGACAAAGGCCGTTGGGTCCCTGCGCAAAAAGCGACGCTCGTCTTGCGATGCCCCTTGCGTCCGCCCGTTCACGGCTGGATAATAACGGAAACATATGTTCAGCTCGGGGAACGGGCGGAGGGCCACAACGGATGCGGCTCGGGAACGACGAGAACATGGCCGCCGCGGGCGCGGCGCCCATACGGATGCGAATCTCGACGGATTCGCTGCCGGAGAAGGAACGCGTTGCGCTCCTGCAGTACGGGATCGCCCGCACCGGCTATCGGGTCACGCTCGGAGCGCGCCGCGACAACTCTGCTCTCTGTGCAAGAGTCGACGTCTGCGCCGCAGGAGGCCTCTCCCTGGCGTCGATGACGACGAACCTGATCGACGTCGCCCGCACGCGCTCGGACGTTGCGGCCGACACTCAGGACTGGTTCGTCGTCTACCGGGTGAACGACGCGCCTCAATACTACAGTTTTCGAAACCAGGAGCTCACCCTCCGCCCCGGAGACGTCGGCATCGGCTCCCGTAACGAAGTGTTCAAAGCGACGTCCCGCGCCGGTTTCGCGTTCGATCAATTGCTCGCCCCGGTGTCAGCCGTTCGTCACTTGCTGCGCGGCCCCGCCGACGGCGTTCGAATTCTTTCCGGCGCCGACCCGATGGCCAGGGTCATCGGGTCGGCGATGAGCACGGCGTTGCTAACCTGTGGCGACCTGCCGGGACCGCTTGCCGAGGGCGTCCTGGGTCACGTCATGGCGCTGGCGTCCCTCGCGGCCGGCCCCAGCGAAGAGGGCCGGGATGTCGGGCGCGCCGCATTGCGCGCGCAGCAGCTCGAAGCGGCCAAGCGCCAGATCGAACGGCGTCTTGCGGATCCGGACCTGTCGCCGGCGACCGTCGCCGCCGCCTTGAGGATCTCGTCCCGAACCCTGCACGCATTGTTCGAACCGACCGGAGAAAGCTTCACGCGATACGTTCTGCGCCGACGGCTCGCGCGCTGCCATGCCGTGCTCACGGGGCCGGGCGCGTCGCGCGTGGCGATCGCCAATCTTGCTTACGCCTGCGGCTTCAATAGCCTGGCGACCTTCAACCGCGCCTTCCTGCTCCATTTCGGGCATTCGCCGAGCGACGCTCGAGCTGAGGCCCAGGCCGGCGGTGAACGGGTTTAGTCCGCCGCACTTTGCACGGAGTGAGAAGCCGCATTGCGCGCGATGAGGAGACAGGCGCGCGAAGCGTCAGCATCTTCGCCCAACGTCCGCGTCAAACCTCAAGGGGGAAAGGCGGATGTCTGCGGCGGCAGGGCGGCGTATGCAAAGGGGAAGCGGGGCATGACCGCCCGGCCGCCGCGTAGGGGTCGCGTGACGAGCGTCAACGACCTTCGCGGCGGCATAACGCGAGCCTTGTCAGCCAGCTTTCATGGTGGTGAGCGCCGCGTAACAGAGGGGTGGGACGCGCGTGGCGGAGGGATTCGAATTCTCCACAGAACGGCTGGCGCCGAAGGAGAGTTTCGCGACCTGGCGGCAGTTCGCGATGGAGCAGGCCGGTATCGACATCGTGCGCGTGGCGGACGACGGCGCCGCCACTTTCAGCGGCGCCTTTCGAGCGCAAATGAAGGGGTCGCTTCTGCGCTTCAGCACAAAGAGCGACGCTACGCGCGTCCGACGCGGACGCAGCGAATTCAGCCGGCATCCGAAGGGCTGCTACTTCATCTATCGAGAACGGAGCAGCGGGGCGCATTACGATTTTGCCGGACGGGAGCTGACGACGCGGCGCGGGAACCTGCTCGTCGGCGATCTCGACCAGCCCTTCGTCACGCAGCCGGCGGCGGGCGCGCGCTTTCATCATAGTCTCCTCTACGTGCCGAAAGCGCTGCTCGATCCGTATCTGCCTGCGAAGATCGGACCGTTCGCAAGGCTGCTCTCGGACCGCCCGGGGCTGGACGGTCTCGCGGCGAGCGCTATCCATGCGCTGTGGCGCGAATGGGACGACATCCCCGAGGGCGCAGTGTCGCCGGCCGCCGACACGCTGTGCCGGCTCATTGGCCTCGCTTTCGGGGCCGCCGCCGGCGATCACGCCGAGGCCGTGCGTGGCGGACGGCTGACGCAGGCCCGACGCTTCATCGACAGCCATTTGACCGATCCCGGCCTCTCTCCGGCTCGCACGGCGGCGGCGTTGCGGATTTCGGAGCGCTCGCTCTATGCGCTGTTCGAAACGAGCGGAACGACTTTCGCCGCTCACGTCCGCCGACGCCGACTGGAGCAATGCCGGGCAGCCCTCCTCGCCAATCCCACCCGCCCGGTCATGGACATCGCTCTGTCGTGGGGATTTGGCTCGATACCGAGCTTCTATCGCGCCTTCCAGGCGGCGTACGGCTTGTCGCCGGGCGAAGTGCGCGACGCGACGGTCAAAGCGCTCGCCTGAGGGCAGATTGCGGAAAATGAGACGCGATCGTGCGGGGAACAAGACGCGCGAGCCAGCGAGGCCCATTAGCATGAAGCGGCGAGCGGCAGTGGCGCTCGCCAGGGCAATGTATTGAACATTCAGGTGAGCGTCCCCGAGCCTGCGACTTGGGCGATGATGCTCGCCGGGTTCGCCGGCCTCGGGGCCGTCGGCTATCGCTCTGTGCGAAAAGCAGCGGTCGCCGCATAGCTGCGCCAAGAGGAGCGGCCCTTCGGACACACGCGAAAGCATGTCGGCCGCATCGTCAACGCGACCCTTTTGGATTTGCCACGACGCGCCGTCGAGCGCTCCGAGAGGGTCGTCCCGCGACCATTTGCGACATTGCCAAATCCCCTGAAGCGCCCAGCCTGAAATCAAAGGTGGGAACCTAGGTTTTGACGCGGGTCGCAGCCATGAGCGCAAGACAAGGACTCCTCCCATCGGTCACCGCGTCCGCCATGGCGATGTGTCTGGCGGGCGGCGCGACAATCGCCTTCGCCGCCCCGCCCGCCTTCGGCCCGGACGGCGACGCGTTTTACAATCCGCCCGCCTCGATCCAGCCCGGCAAGCCCGGCGAGATGATTTGGGCGAAAGAGATCAGATCCGGCGTCACAGGGTCCAAAGCCTGGAAGATCCTGTACTGGTCGACGACGGCGAGCGGTCAGGCCGTGCCGGTTTCGGGCCTTGTCGTCGCGCCCGAGGGCCTCGGTCCCGACAACGGCCGGCCCATAGTGACCTGGGGCCACGGAACCTCGGGGTTGCCGCGCAATTGCGCGCCCTCAGCGGTGGACAATCCCGCGCAGGACGCGAAGTTCTACTTCCTTTCGGATAGCCCTGCCCAGATGGACTTCGGCGTGCCCGCCCTGACGGCGTTGATCGCCAAAGGCTATGTGGTGGTCGCCACCGACTATCAGGGCCTCGGGGGCCCGGGCGTCCATCAATATCTCGTGGGCGAGACGGAAGGGCGGAACGTCCTCGATGCGGCGTCCGCCGCGCGGCGGATTCCCGAGGCGAACGCCGGCGAGCAAGCGATCGCCATGGGCTGGTCACAAGGCGGCCAGGCCGCAGTCTGGGCGGCGCAACTGGCCGACCCCGCCAGCGACGTCAAACTCGTGGGCGCGGTCGCTCTCGCCCCCGTCAACAGCCTCGAACAAAGCAAAGTCTTCGAGCAGATGGTCGCAGCCGGAGCGAGGCTGAAGCCGATGTCCTCGGTCGAACGCGGCATGGCCTGGTACGCCATGACGGTCGCCTTCCCCGAACTGAAGCTGTCCGACGTGTTCACGACCGGCGGCGTCGATTTCTACGCGCAAGCGATCAAGGCGGGTCAGTGCAACCATCACATGGGCGACGCCTACGCCTACTGGGAAGGATATCGGGGGCCGATTGTCCGCGCGGACCTCGCAAACCAGGACGCCTGGCGCCGCCGGGAGGCGCAGGAGGCTCTCGGCGTCGTGCCCGCCAGGACGCCGGTCGCTGTCTTTCAGGGCGACGACGACACGGCGGTCGCGCCCGCAGCGACCGAGGCCTATGTCAAGGAGGCGTGCTCGGCAGGCGCGGTCATCGCCTACACAGCCTACAAAGGCGTGGATCACATTCGTCTCGCCGCCCGAGCCGAACCCGATATCCTTGCGTGGATCGCCGATCGGTTCGCGGGGAAGCCGGCCCCGACGTCCTGCGGAAAATAGCGCTATAGAGCTGGCGACGGCGACGGCGTTAGGAGTGGCGGCGTCTCGCCACCCGTCTCTGAGGGCTGAAGGGCGCGCGAGACGCACGCCCTCCGCGGAGCGCGAAGCCCTTCAGATTTCGCCCCAGACCTCCTCGGCGATCTCGACGAGCCGCGCGAGCTTGATCCACTGGTCGGCCTCGGAGAGGTCGTTGCCGTGGGCGGTCGAGGAGAAGCCGCACTGGTGCGAGAGCGCGCACTGGTCGAGCGGAACGTATTTGGCCGCCTCGTCGATGCGGCGCTTGACCTCGTCCTTCGGCTCGGCCGCGGCCTTCTTCGAGCTCATCAGGCCGAGCACGATCGTCGCGCTCTTCGGCGCGAAGCGCAAGGGCGCGAAATCGCCCGAGCGCTCGTCGTCGTATTCGAGGAAGAAGCCGTCGATCTTCATCTCGTTCAGGAGGATTTCGGCGACCGGCTCGTAGCCGCCCTGCGCCACCCAGGCGCTCTTGAAGTTGCCGCGGCAGAGATGGACGCGAGATCGTCATGTCGGCCGGCCGGTCGCGGATCGAATCGTTGACGAGGCGGCAATAGAGGCGCGTCAGCGCGTCCGGGTCGTCGCCGCGCGCCTTGGTGCGGGCGCGGATCTCGGGGTCGCAGAGATAGGCGAGGTTGGTGTCGTCGAACTGCAGATAGCGAAGCCCGCGCGCCGCGAGATCGGCGACTTCGGCGCGATAGGCGGCGGTGAGGTCTTCGTAGAAATCCTCGAGGTTGGGATAGACCGCCTCGCTGATCGCCTCGCGTCCGCCGCGGAAATGCAGCATCGACGGCGCGGGGATGCAGACTTTCGGCGTCCGGGTCACGACCGACTTCAGGAAGTCGAAGTCCGGCCCCTGGATCGGCGCGACCCACTTGACCTTGCTGCCGACATGCATGGTCGGCGGCTTGAAGCCGACCTCGGTTCCGTCGGTCTTGCGGAAGCTCGCGACATATTCGCCGTAGTGGGTCTCGACGCCCTCGAGCCGCTCGAGGAAATCGACGTGGAAATAGGTGCGGCGAAACTCGCCGTCGGTGATTCCCTTCAGGCCCACGTTCTCCTGGGCGCGCACGACCTCGCGGATGCATGCGTCCTCGATCGCGTGCAGGTCCTGGGCCGCCAGCTCGCCGGCCGCGAATTTTTCGCGCGCCTCGCGCAGGCGCTCGGGGCGCAAGAAGCTGCCGACGTGATCGGCGCGGAACGGCGGACGGGGCATGGTTTCCTCCCGGACTTGATGATTTGTCATCCTGTCACGAGGCGCGCGGCCTCGACCCCATGTGCAGCAGCGCGATGTGCGGTCGCTGACGCGTCTGCGCAATCCGGTCGCGGCTACATTCTCTAGCGCCTCGCGGCGAAGAAGGCGCGCAGCATCGTCGCCGCCTCGGTCTCGCGGATGCCGCCGTAGACCTCGGGCGCGTGATGGCAGGTCGGCTGGCCGAAAAACCCTCGGCCCGTGGTCGACGGCGCCGCCTTTCGGGATCGGGCGCGGCGTAATAGAGGCGGCGGATGCGGGCGTGGGAGATCGCGCCTGCGCACATCGCGCAGGGCTCGAGCGTCACGTAGAGGTCGCAGCCGACGAGCCGCTCGGAGCCGACCGCCGCCGCGGCCTCGCGGATGGCGAGCATCTCCGCGTGCGCCGTCGGATCGCCGAGCTCGCGGGTGCGGTTGCCCGCCCGCGCGATCACGACGCCGTCGCGCACGACCGCCGCCCCGATCGGGGCTTCCGCCGCGCGCCTCAGCCGCGCGCGCTTCGGCGAAGGCGAGGCTCATCGGGTCCATGGGTCCGGCGGCGGCTTCCGACACGTTCGTCCTCGAGTGTGGGCGACGGCCGGCGCTTTTTCCTGTGGCGGGCCGGCGCCTTCGGGCTTAGGACAGACGGCCGCGCCGGGCAATCCGGAGGCCTCCGACGGATCGAACGAGCATGAGCGACGAAACCAAACCCGACTCGGCGGTTCGCGAAGGCAGCCGCATCGCCAAGGTGATGGCGCGCGCCGGCCTTTGCTCGCGCCGCGAGGCGGAGGCCTGGATCGCCGAGGGGCGCGTCTCGGTCAACGGCAAGGTGCTCGAGAGCCCCGCCTACAACGTGTCCGAAGAGGACGACGTGCGGGTCGACGGCAAGCGGCTGAGCTGCGCCCGAGCGCACCCGGCTCTTCCTGTTCCATAAAGTCCGCGGTCTCGTCACCACCGCGCGCGATCCCGAGGGGCGGGCGACCATTTTCGACGCCCTGCCGCCGGACCTGCCGCGCGTCGTCGCCATCGGGCGGCTCGACATCAACACCGAGGGCCTGCTGCTTCTCACCAACGACGGCGGCCTCGCGCGGGTGCTCGAGCTGCCGTCGACCGGCTGGCTGCGCCGCTACCGGGTGCGCGCCCACGGGTCTGTCGAGCAGGCGCAGCTCGACGCCTTGAGCGACGGGATCACGATCGACGGGATCGACTACGCGGGCATCGAGGCCCGGCTCGACCGCGAGCAGGGCTCCAACGCCTGGATCACCATGGGCCTGCGCGAGGGCAAGAACCGCGAGATCAAGAAGGTGCTCGAGCACCTCGGGCTCTCGGTGAACCGGCTGATCCGCGTGTCGTTCGGGCCGTTCGAACTCGGCGATCTGGCGGAAGGCGAGGTCGCGGAAGTGCGCACGCGCGATCTTGCGCGATCAGCTCGGCGTCAAGCTCGCCAAGGAGGCGGGCGTCGATTTCGACGCGCCGATCGTCGACCATGCCCCGCCGCCCGTCGAGGCGCCGCGCGAGGAGCGTCCGCGGCGGCCCGCCAGCGCGGGCAGGCCGCGCCGGATCGGCCTGGACCGCGACGGCGCTCGCGATCGCAAGCGCGACGAGGCTCGCGCGCGCCGCCGGCAGCCCCGTCGACGCCGGAACGCAAGCGCAAGCACGTCTCGGCCCTGCGGGCGGAGATCGCCGCCGACGCGGCCGGCCCGCGCAAGCGGATCGCCCGCGGCGCGACCCAGGACCGCAAGGGCCGGACGGTCGCGGTCGAGCGCATCTCGAAGGCGGTGGTCGAGGAAAAGACAGAACGCCGCGGCCGGCCCCCGTCTCGTCGCGCGGGGGGCGAGACCGGTCTGCCCGAGCGACCGCCGCGGGCGGAACGCCGGGAGGGCGGCCGGACCGCATCGAAGCCGCAAGGCGCGCGGAAGCCGTGGGAGGACGCGGGCCGCGCACGCCCCGCGCGGAAGGCGGCGAGGCGCGGCCGGCCCGTCGCCCGCCGCGCGAAGGCGACGCCGCGAAGCCGTATGGCGCGCGCAAGCCCTGGGAGGACCGCGGGCCACGGACGTCCCGTCCGGCCCGAGCCGAAGGCGGCGAGGCGCGGCCGGCCCGTCGCCCGCCGCGCGAAGGCGACGCCGCGAAGCCGTATGCCGCGCGCAAGCCCTGGGAGGACCGCGGGCCACGGACGTCCCGTCCGGCCCGGCCGAAGGCGGCGAGGCGCAGCCGGCCCGCGTCGCCCGCGCACGCGAAGGCGACGCCGCGAAGCCGTACGGCGCGCGCAAGCCCTGGGAGGATCGCGGACCGCGACGCCTCGTCCGCCGCGCGCGGACGGCGAGAGGCGCGGCCGGCCGGCGTTCGCCGCGCGCCGAAGGCGGCGCCGCGAAGCCGTACGGCGCGCGCAAGCCCTGGGAGGATCGCGGACCACGCCCGCCCCGCGCGCCGCGGGCCGAAGGCGACGAGGCGCGGCCGCCCCGTCGCTCGTCGCGCGAGGAGCTCCGCGCGGCGCCGCGGGCAGGCGGACGCCCGGCGGGCGCGACGGAAAGCCCGGCGGAGGGCGGCCGAAGGGCGCCGGCCCGCGCCGGCCGCCGCCGAAGCGCTGATCGGATGCGGATCGTCGGCGGGCGGCTGAAGGGCCGCGTCCTCGCCGCGCCGGGCTCGCGCGACATCCGCCCGACCTCGGAGCGGCTGCGGGAATCGATCTTCGACATCCTCGAGCACCGCTATCCCGGCTCGATCGAGGGCCGGCGCGTGGTCGACCTTTTCGCCGGGTCGGGCGCGCTGGCGATCGAGGCGCTGTCGCGCGGCGCGCGCTTCGCGCTGCTTGGTCGACAACGGGACGGAGGCGCGGGCGCTGCTGCGCGCCAATGTCGAGGCCCTGGGCCTTGGCGGCGTCACCCGCATCTGGCGGGCGGACGCGACGAAGCTCGGCGACGCCCCGCGCGGGCGGCCCGTTCGGCCTCGCCTTTCTCGACCCGCCCTACGGGCAGAACCTCGCCGGCCCCGCGCTCGCCGCGCTCGTTTCGGGCGGCTGGCTCGAAGCCGACGCGCTCTGCGTCGTCGAGGAGGCGGCCAAGGCGGAGATCGTCGCGCCGGCGGGTCTTACGCGGATCGACGAACGGGTTTATGGCGACACGCGGATCGCGATTCTTGCGGCCGGAAGCGTCGGGGGGCGAGGGGTGAACGCAGCGTTGGCGCCATCGGGTCTGGCGGCGTTTGCGCTCGCGCGCCTGCGCGGAGGCGCCCGCAAACCGACCCGATCGCCCAGACCACGATGATCGGCCTTTCCGAGCGGACGGTCCTCGCCTGCTTAGGCGCGCCCGCTGCGGCGGACCGCGCCGGCGCAGGCGACCGAGATCTGGACCTATCGGACCGGCGTCACCACGACCGACAGCCCGCCCTGGGCGGTCGGGACCAACTTCAGCCTGCTCGCGCCGGACGCGCCCTGCGACGTGCGGATCGTGATGACCAACGCGCCATGTGAGCCAGATCGCCTACGCCCTGCCGGACGGGCGCGCCCTGCCCTCGGGGCGGCAATGCTCCTTCCCGGTCTGGACCTGCGCGGCAGTGCGGGCGGCGCAGTAGCGGGCCGGCGAGCGCGCGGGCGGAGCCGCTCCTCGACGCACGACCGCATGGGCCCCGTCTTATGGTCCAAAGCGAGCGGGGATCAGTCGTCGAGCTTGCGCGCCTCGTCCGGCAGCATGATCGGCACGCCGTCGCGGATCGGATAGGCGAGCTTCGCCGCGCGCGAGATCAGTTCCTGGCGCGCGGGGTCATAGATCAGCGTGTCGCGGGTCAGCGGGCAGACGAGCAGCTCGAGCAACCGCGGGTCCGGACGCTCGCTGGCCCTGGCCGGAACGGCTGGCCTCTTCGTCCTCGTCTGACCATCGATGCTCCTCCAAGAAACAAGCGCGGCAGCGGGAGCGCTGACGCGGCAACCGCCCGCGCCCTCAGAAGTGCAGGGCGGTCGCCTGCCGCACGCCCTTGAGCTTGCCGACCTCCTCGAGCACCGCGGGCGGCGCGTCGCCGTCGATCGACACCAGCGCGATCGCCGAACCGCCCTGTTCGTCGCGGCCCAAGCGCGAAGGTCGCGATATTGACGCCCGCGTCGCCGAGGACGCTCGCGAACCGGCCGATGAAGCCCGGCTTGTCCTCGTTGGTGACATAGATCATCGACGGCGTGAATTCCGCGTCGACCTTGATGCCCTTGATCGACAGGATGCGCGGCTTGCCGTCGTGGAACACGGTTCCGCCGATCGAGCGGGTCTGGTCCTTCGTCGTCACGCGTGAGGGTGATGAAGCTCTCGTAGTCGCCCTGCGCGGCGCGGGTCACTTCCTCGACGACGATCCCGCGCTGGGCGGCGACCGCCGGCGCGGAGACGACATTGATGTCCTGAAGCGACGGGCGCAGGAGCCCGGCGATCGCGGCCGAGGTCAGCGCCTTGATCTTGAGATCCGCGACGGCGCCCTCGTAGACGATCGTCACCTTCTCGATCGGCGCGGTCGTGAGCTGGCCGGCGAAGGAGCCAAGTCCCTCGGCGAGCGCGATGAACGGCTTGAGCTTCGGCGCCTCCTCGGCGGTGATCGAGGGGAAGTTGACCGCGTTGGAGATCGCGCCGCGGATCAGATAGTCGGACATCTGCTCGGCGACCTGGAGGGCGACGTTCTCCTGCGCTTCGCTGGTCGACGGCGCCGAGGTGCGGCGTCGCGATGAAGTTCGGGTGGCCGAACAGCGGGTTCTCCTTGGCCGGCTCCTCGACGAACACGTCGAACGCCGCGCCCGCGACCTGGCCGCTGTCGAGCGCCGCGCGCAGCGCCGCCTCGTCGACGAGGCCGCCGCGCGCGCAGTTGATGATGCGCACGCCCTTCTTCGTCTTGGCGAGGTTCTCGGCCGACAGAATGTTCTTCGTCTGCGCCGTCAGCGGCGTGTGCAGGGTGATGAAGTCGGCGCGCGCGAGCAGATCGTCGAGCTCGACCTTCTCGACGCCGATCTCGGCGGCGCGCTCGGCGCTGAGGAACGGATCGTAGGCGACGACCCGCATCTTGAGCCCGAGGCCGCGCGACGGCGGCGATCGAGCCGATGTTGCCGCAGCCGATCACGCCGAGCGTCTTGCCGGTGAGCTCGACGCCCATGAAGCGGTTCTTCTCCCACTTGCCGGCCTGGGTGGAGACGTCGGCGGCCGGAAGCTGCCGGGCGAGCGCGAACATGAGCGCGATGGCGTGCTCGGCGGTCGTGATCGAGTTGCCGAACGGCGTGTTCATCACGATGACGCCGCGCGCGGTGGCGGCGGGGATGTCGACGTTGTCGACGCCGATGCCGGCGCGGCCGACGACCTTCAGCTTGGTCGCATGCTCGAGCAGCTTGGCGGTGACCTTGGTCGCCGAGCGGATCGCGAGGCCGTCGTAGTCGCCGATGATCTTGGCGAGCTCGTCCTTGTCGAGGCCGGGCTTGACGTCGACCTCGACGCCCCGCTCCTTGAAGATGGCGACGGCGGCGGGGGAAAGCTTGTCGGAAATGAGAACGCGGGGAGCCATGGTGAAAACCTCGGAGAAGCGGCGCGTCGGGGCTGCAGCCGAATGTCGAGGACGATGACACGCGCCGTCCGCTCCGCCCGCGAAGACAGACGCAGGGATCAGGCAGCCTTGGCGAGCTTGGCCTTCTCGAGCGCGAAAGCGTAGTCGAGCCAGACGGTCAGCGCCTTGACGTCGGCGGTCTCGACCGTCGCGCCGCACCAGATCCGCAGGCCGGCCGGCGCGTCGCGATACGAGCCGATGTCGTAGGCGACCTTCTCCTTCTCGAGCAAGCTCGCGAGCGCCTTGGCGAATGCGGCCTGCGCGTCGGGCGCAAGCGCCGCGACGACCGGATCGACGACCTTGAGGCAGACGCTGGTGTTGGAGCGGGTCGCGGGGACGGTCGCCAGGAAATCGATCCACGGGGTGCGCTCGACCCACTCGGCGATCGCCGCGGCGTTGGCGTCGGCGCGGGCGAACAGCGCCTTGGCGCCGCCGAGACCCTTCGCCCATTGCAGAGCGTCGATATAGTCCTCGACGCAGAGCATCGAGGGCGTATTGATCGTCTCGCCCTCGAAAAAGCCCTCGGTGAGCTTGCCGCCTTTGGCGAGACGGAAGAGCTTCGGCAGCGGCCAGGCCGGCGTGTAGGTGGTCAGTCGCTCGGCCGCGCGGGGGCTGAGAACGATAACGCCGTGCGCCCCCTCGCCGCCGAGCGCCTTCTGCCAGGAGAAGGTGACGACATCGAGCTTCGGCCAGTCGAGGTCCTGCGCGAAGGCCGCCGAGGTCGCGTCGCAGATGGTCAGGCCCTTGCGGTCGGCGGGGATCCAGTCGCCGTTCGGGCACGCGCACGCCGGAGGTCGTGCCGTTCCAGGTGAACACGACGTCGTTGTCGAAATTCGACTTCAGCAAGGTTCGGCAGCTCGCCGTAGCCGGCCTTCAGCGTGCGGGCGTCCTTGATCTTGAGCTGCTTGACGATGTCGGTGACCCAGCCGTCGCCGAAGCTTTCCCAGGCCAGCACGTCGACGCCCCGCGCGCCGAGCAAGGTCCAGAGCGCCATCTCGACCGCGCCGGTGTCGGAGCCGGGGGTGATGCCGATGCGATAGTCGGCCGGGACCCCGAGAACCTCGCGCGTCAGGTCGATCGCGAGTTTGAGCTTGGCCTTGCCGATCTTCGCGCGATGCGAGCGGCCGAGGGCGGCGTCTTTCAGGGTTTCGGGGGTCCAGCCGGGGCGCTTGGCGCAGGGGCCGGAAGAAAAGCAGGCGTTCGCAGGCCTGACGGCGGGCGTCTCAATCGTCATAATGCACCATCCTCTCAGATGGGCGCCTCTCGTTGGGGAGAGGTGTCCCGCGACGGCAGATAACGGATCGGCTCTGGGTTGGCAAGGCCTTTCGAAGGGCGCCGCTCAGCCCCTGCGCCGGCGTCGCCCGCCGTGTTTGCTCCCGCGAGATCCCGGAGCGGGCTGAGATGTGGGCGCGCCGTCGCGCTGGTAGCGAACTCCCGTGAAGAACAGGATCTTCGCAGGACCGCGCTCAGCCTGCGAGCGTCTGGCTCGCTCCCGCAGCCTAAAGCTGATGACGTCGCCCATCGCTCACTCGCCCTGTCTCCTCAGCGTGATCTCGTCACCTCTGACCGAGCGAGGGTTAACACTCCGTCAACACCGTTGCGCTAACCCGACGGAACGCCAGCGGTTTTCAAGGCCTGTCCGTGCGCGACCTCACGCTCTCCGAGTTCCCATTCGTCGCCTCCCTCGCCGACAGCGCCGACCCGAAGGATCGGCGCATCTGGCTGCGTGTGGCGTGCGACCACTTCGTCGCAGCCGACTCTGCCGATGCCGGCGCCGTCGAGCGCTTCGCCGCCGCGGTCTCACGACAACTCGATAAGGCGGACCCATCGGCGATTCTCGAAGCGGCGCAAAAGCTCGCCCCCTGTCCCCGAACGCCAGCTTCGCTCCTCGCCAAACTCGGGTCCGTCAGCCCCGAAGCGAGCGACTTCGTACTCGAGCACGGCGCCTCATTCGGGACGGCGGATCTCATCGCGCGCAATCGAAAGCGGTCGCCGGCAAGCGAGGGCGGTCGCCCGGCGTCCGGATCTCGATGCGAAGGTCACGGGCGCGCTCGTCGCGCGCGACGAGATCGAGGTTCTCGCGGAGCTCGCCGGCAATCCGAGGGTGCGCTTGGAAGGCGCGGCGCTCTTGCGGATCTCTTGCAACGGGCCCGTACGCTGGCCGAGGATCACGGCGACCGGCGGCTCGCCGAGACGCTGCTGGACCGGCGCCCGCTGCCGCCCGAAAGCGCCGCATTGTTCCTCGCTCGCCGACCCGTTTCAGCGCGTCGAGATCCTGCTCGCCGTGCAGCGCTCTCAGCTGGGCCGTCCGCCCGGCCGGCCGCGCCGATCGCTTCAGAGATCGTCGACGAACTGGAGCAGGCGTCCGTCGCTCGGCGCCCGAAGCAGTTCGTCGACGTTCTCGCAAAAGCGCTCGGATGCGAACGGCGCTCGCCGAGCGCATCGTCGATGACCCGTCGGGCGAACCGCTCGCGGTTGCGATGGCGTCGCTGGGCGCGCCCGGCGACGTGCTTGTGCGCGTCCTGATCGCCAAGGATCTTCAGGCCGGAGAGACGTATCTGCGCATCCGCGCGATCGCCCGATTGAACAACGCCCTTACTCGCAACGCGGCGGCGACTGTGATGGCCGCCCTTCTCAATGGGCCGCACGGCCCGCAGGCGCGCGCCATCGCCTGTAACAGTCGCGCCGCTGCGCGAGCCCGATCCTCGCGGAGCGGGACGGTCGGCGAGCCCGCCGCAGCGCAGGGCCCCTGTCCGAAGAGACGCTGAGCGTTCAGCCGAGGAGATTCAGCGCGGTCGGCGCGAAGAAGCCCAGCGCCATCAGGACGGCCCCGATCGCGCCGAGCCCGACGCTGAACCAAATCAGCGCGCCGATGTCGGTAATGATCGCCGCCGACGCGAGCACGATCGCGATCTGCGTCAGGCCGCTGCCAAGCTCGTAACGCTCAAGCCTATGATTCGCGAGTTCCCGGACCTCGATCGACCGATCCGCCCGCTCCTGGATCGCATCCAGACTGTCCTCCGGCTTCTTCGGGTCGTGCTCGAAGCGCGCAACCGTCGCTTTGAACTCCTCGATCTGCTTGTCGATCGCTTCCCGCGCCTTGGCGTCGTCGACGGCGGCGCGCTGGGCCTCGAGAGCCTGCGCGGCTGTCTCCACGACCGTCGAGCGAATTCTCTTCGCCTGATAGAAATTGAACAGATCGGAAGCCTCGATATTGCTCTCCGTCGAGAGGTGCTGGGCTCTCTTTGCGCCCGCTTCGGTCAGTGCGAGCAGCAAGCGCGAGGATCGCGATGACCATCGCAACCGTGCGGTCCTTTTCCTTGGTTTCGACCGCCGTCTCGGCTGGATCGTCGCTCATGCGTTTCCCCCTCTCAACCTTCGGTCACGACCGGCGCGCGATCGCTTCATCGCTCCGGCGCGCGCGAACGTCCGGCCGCGCCGGAACCGGCCTTCGCCGAAATCTTCGCGCTTTCCCGTCGGCGGAAGCCAGCGCGTGCTCAACCTCACGAGCGCCGGGCGTCTCTCGGTCCGCAACCCGTGGGTCCTTATCGTCCATCGCCTTTTGGCGCCGAGAACAGAAGGACGACCTCCCGGCCCAGGCGGCCGATCAATTCGCGCAACTGCGAGTCGGCGGCCGGATCGCCGGCTACGGCGAGTCGGTTTCGCAAGGAACTCGTTCTCGCGGCGCAGGGCTTCCCGTTCCGCGCGGGCCGTTCGCAGGGAGCCCTCCATCGCTGCGTGGGCGGAAGCGAGCGTCTCTGCGCGGAGAGACGATGCGTTTTCGCGCGCATGATGCTCAGACGCCAGCGCGGCCAGTCGGGTCTCGAGCCCCTCGCCTTTCGCCCTTTCCAAGGCCAGAGCCGCCTCGCGATCCCCAAGTTCCGCAAGCCGCCGCCCGCTTTCGAGCAGCGTATCCTCCCGCACTTTTTCGCTAAGCCGAAGCCGCTGTTCCAGCTCCGCCGCCCTTTCCGCAAGATTGCCATGCTCGGCGGCCGCCTTGGACAATTGGATGGCAAGACTTCTGTTTTGGCCCGCGGCGGCGGCGAGTCCCTCTTCCAGCGCGGCCGCTCTACCGCGTTCGGCTGTCAGCTGGGCGGCTGTTTGGTCGACCCTGGCGCGGGCCTCCTGCGCCGCGGCCATCAGATCTTCCATCCGTCCCTCGAGATATTCGGCTCTGGCTGTCAGAGACGGCGATGCGCGCGCGGAGCCGACTTGCCTCCGCGTCGAGATCGGCTGCATGCGCTTCAGCCGCGATCCGGGCGGCTGAAGCCCGATCGCGTTGGATAAACGCGTCCTCGAGGAACAGCTGGCTTGCGTCGATGGTCGCCCGATGGTCGCGCTGCTGCCGAGCGAGCGTCTCGGCCTTCGCGCTCTGGTCGTAAAGTTCGCTTTTGAGGTCTTCGATCTCGCTGGTGAGCCTGATGATCTCGGCGGCGCGCCGGCCGACCGCGACCCGCAGACCGGCTGAAACCTCCTCGGCGAGCGTCAGATTGCGTTCGAGGCGGGCTTGCTCAACGGCATGCCGGGCGCGCAGGGCGTCAGCGTCGGCGATCGCCTGCTTCTGGGTGACCGGCGCACGAAGCCGCGCCCGCGCCACTGCAAGTCGCATCGCGCGCCGGGACACCAGCGGCGCGGCCGCGACCGCCGCCAACGTTGCGGCCAGGAACCCGATCGCAAAGAAGAGCGCATGCTCGATCAAGATCGCCCAATCCCACGCCCCGCGCCTTGGTCCATCTTCGCACAAAGGGCGCACGACTGCATAGGCGCCGTGCCGGCGCCAGGATATCGGTTTCCTCAGAACGGATTCCAAGTCGCGCGCTCCGTGAACTTCAGATAACCGAGATTGACGCCGAGACGAGCGCCGACGCCGGTCCGGATCGGCACCACGACGACGCCCGCGGCGTCGAGCGCGGTGAAGCTGAAGCCGCCGACGAAATACGCCGAGCCGTCGACGCCGCCGAACCGCTGATAGATGGCTCCGAGGGCCGGAAGATTATAGACCAGCATCATGGTGCGATCGCCGTCGGCGCCCCAGTCGAATCCCAGGGAAGGCCCCTGCCAGTACACCGGCTGATCGCCAGCGTTACGGGTGTACATTTTGCCCTCGCCGTAGCGAAGCCCTCCGACGAATGCGCCGGACGCTTCCTGGCCGAGAATGTAGGCGTTCGGAAGCCCCCATCGGCGCGCGGCTTCTTGAACCGCCTCGGCAAGGCCGCGCGACAGGCCGCCAAAAAACTTGTGCCCGTCGTCGACGATCTCATCGACGGAGAAATTCGCCGGAGGCGCGTCGGCGTAAGCTCGCGCGCAAATCGCCAAAGGGCTTACCGCAACCATAGCCAGGGCTTTTCGACGCGTCAGTATGGTCATCATCGCGCTCCCAAGCAGCGCCCCGCCTCCGCCCGAATCGGCATTGCCGCCTCGACTACCCGCCGCTGTGTCGCGCCATTGTCCGCTATGGATGTTGACCGATGATTAACGTTAGCCGAACCGCGACGGGCGCGTCGGGATCGCCCCAGGCGACGAACGACCCGTTGCGCAAGTCGTCGCTGATCTTTCCATAGGCGAGCGGGGCGCCTGAAGGATCAAGCACGACGCCTCCG
Source organism: uncultured Alphaproteobacteria bacterium (assembly GCA_963783275.1). Taxonomy (GTDB): domain Bacteria; phylum Pseudomonadota; class Alphaproteobacteria; order Rhizobiales; family Beijerinckiaceae; genus Roseiarcus. The sequence continues at coordinate 121,692 of CAWANA010000024.1, forward strand.
GCCGCGCGCAGAACTGCGTCGCCTGCGGCGGTGTCCCACTCCATCGTTGGCCCAAAGCGGGGATAGACGTCCGCCAGCCCCTCGGCGACAAGGCAGAACTTCAGCGACGATCCCGCCGCGCGGCGCTCGGCCACGGGCAGCCGGGCGAGAAACGCCTCGGTCTCGTCGTCCAAATGCGACCGACTCGCCAGGACGACCAGTTTATCTGGCGCAGCGCGCGCCCGAATCAGCCGCCACGTCGACGGATCGGGGAGCTCTCCTCCCGACCCGCACGTCGCAGACAAAGGCGCGCTCGCCGCCGAACCACAATCGATTGAGAGCCGGAGCGTAGACCGCGCCGGCTATCGGCCGTCCGGATTCGATAAGCGCCACATTGATCGTGAACTCGCCGTTGCGACTGATGAACTCCTTCGTTCCGTCGAGCGGATCGACGAGCAGGAATCGATCGGCGATGGCGATTTGTCGCCCGCGTGCAGTCATCTCTTCCGCGATCACCAGCGTATCGGGGAGGACCTGCGCGAGACGGTCGCAGATGATCGCCTCGGCGCGCTCGTCGGCAAGGGTGACCGGACTTCCGTCCGATTTGGACCTGACGCTCCCCCCGGAGGCGTACACCTCCATGACCGCCGGCCCGGCGGCGATCGCGATCTCCGCCAGGCCGGCGGCGACGGCGTCTCGCGCCGCATGATCCAGATCGATCGGTCGTCTCTTGGAGTGAGGCGGCTGCAAGGCTGTCCCTATACGTCAAGAATGAGGAGGCGGCGAATTCGGCCCGTCCGAGGGTATCGCAGCGGGCGAGCGAATCGCGTATGCCAACCGGGCTCATTGCGTCAGCGAGCGATTCGCCTTGCGCCGGCGAAATGGGCATTGACCATAGGATCAGCCGCTTGACAATCGCCCCGCTCGATCTCGCCGCCCTCCTGTGCTCGCGCGTATGCCACGACGTCATCAGTCCCGTCGGCGCGATCATCAACGGACTGGAAGTGCTCGACGGCGACGACGACCCGGACATGCGCGCCGTCGCCATGGACCTAATCAAGAAAAGCGCCGCCGCTGCATCCGCGCGGCTGCAATTTTGCCGACTCGCCTTCGGCGCCGCCGGCTCCCTCTCCGCGGCGATAGACACGGGCGACGCGGAAAATGTGGCGCGCGGCCTGATCGCCAACGACCGAACGACCCTGCGCTGGGACGCGCCGCGCCGGCTCGCGCCGAAGAACGCGGTCAAGCTGCTGCTCAACCTCTGCCTCGTGGCGGCGGCAGCGGCGCCGCGGGGCGGGGTCGTAACCGTCGACCTGACCGGCGAAGGCGACGATCTGGGCATCCGGGTCAGCGCCGCGGGATCGAACGTGCGCTTTTCCCGCCCCGTCGCGAACGTGCTCTCCGGGGGGGAACCCGAGGCAATCGACGGCCATTCCATTCAGCCCTACTACACGAAGCTTCTCGCCGCCGAATGCGGACTGACGATCGAGGCGACAACCACGCCCGATTCCGTGACGCTGACCGCGAGACGTCCAGACAACGCCCCCGCAACGCCTGCCGCCAAGGCCTCCGCCGAAGCGGGTCCCTCATCGGTTGACCAGACGCAAGGCCTCTGAACAAACGCGACTCCGCTGAGTCACGCATTTGGCGACAGGCACTCGCTCCGCTCGGGGCTTTCCGTGAGCGGCGATTTCCGGAGTCGCGCTCGCAAGAGCTATTCGTTAACCGGTGATTCGTCGCTCATGGGGTTCGGCGCCGGGTCAGGCAAGTCCTGATCCGTTTGGACGGCGTTGAAACCGTAGGGGGATCGCAACCGGCGTCTCCGGCCGCGCGGAAAGCGGGACTCGCCCGGCGCCGGCTCGCCGTACGCGGGCGCCGCTTCGTTCCCCTCGACGTCCGTCGGTTGAGGATCCGAGACCGGCAAAGGCGGCGCTTCCGACTCGGCTGCGTTCGGCCTCGTTGCGCCGGTGATGAACGACGGCAGAGCCGCCGCTCCCGCCGCATCCGGCGCGCCCTCGCGTGGAGGCTGTTGCGTCGCGGGGTCGCGATAGGGACGGAATTCGCGCGGACGGCCGTCGCGGTTCTGCCGGTTGTCGCGGTATCCGTCAGCGCGGTCTCCGAACTGGCGGTCCTGACGCGGTCCGCGGTCTGGAAAGCGATTGCCCTGCCGGTCCTGGCGCGGCTGGAACCCCCCGCGATCATTCTGGCCTTGCCGATCGGGATCGAAGGGAGGACGCTCGACGAAGGGCTGCGGCGCGTTGGGCGCGCTAGGCTGGTTCTGAAAGGCGTTCTGCGGCGGCTGGAACGATGCGCCCGCACGCTCCGACGGAGAAGCGAACCGGTCCGACAGCGCGCTGTAGTCGTCGTCGTCCTCGAGGTCGTCGCCCTCGCCCTCGCCCGGGGCGCGGACCTGCCCGCTTTGCGCCAACGCCTGGGCGGCCTGCGCGGCGGCGATGATGCGGAAATAATGCTCGGCGTGCTGCAGGTAATTTTCCGCTGCGACCGGATCTCCGCCCGTGTGGGCGTCACGCGCCAGCTGAAGGTATTTCTCAGCCACATGCTGCGCATTCCCACGAATCTTCACGTCCGGTCCGTTCAATTCGTAGGATCGCGTCAACGGGTTTGGCCCTCGTCGGCCGTTCGTCGGGCCGCCCGCGCATCCTCTTGTTCTGACCTGGTCTCATTGGCCTTTTCCAATTCGTCGTCGGCCTGCGCCATCATCGGCGCAAAGAGCGCCGGCGCTGAAAACGCATCCGATCGGTCCGTCAATCGCGAGTTGGCGCCGAGCTCGTCGCTCCGACGACACTGCTTCGCCCTTTCACCCGCACCCCGTTCCGGCTGATCCGCCGCTCTCGGTCGCCCGGTTCGCACTTCCCTTCGGTCTTGCCAACTCCCTCGCCGTTGACGGCGTCATCCGTGCGGCACTTGCGTCAGCATCGACGAAGACCTGCGCCAAAATCCGCTACGGTCTTAAGAGGTTCGGCTCAACTCTGTGGTGTTCGTGCAATCGAGCGGATCGGTCCGCGAACGGCGCGCCACTGCCCCATTCTCGCGCCGATCGACAGAGCCAAATGCGGCGATTCTTGAATGCAGGATACCCGCTTTTCGTCCGCCCGCCAAGCGCCAAATGGCGGCCATGTCTTCGACATGAGAGGCGTCAGTTCGACGCCTGTCCGGTCGACGCCTGTCCGGTCGGCGTTGGCTGATGCCCGACAGTCGCAGCTTGGGCCGCCGGCGCCCTGTAGCCCGTCGGCGGATCGGTGAGCCATTCCCGCTCCGGCTCGGGACCCAGCGGCTTCGATTTGCCCATGCCGACCCAGCCCAACGGATTGAGGTTGCCCAGCATCGACGTGGATTCAGGTCTTTCTCCGGCGGCGTGGTCCGCCGAGCCGCCGGGTTGATCCGATGCGCCAACCATGACCGGCGCGTTGGGGAACGGCTGCAGGGAGCGCAGGCGCACGTCGCCGACCCCGACGATCTTCTTCTTTTCCTGCTCCTTGGCGAGCGCCTTTCGTTTGACTTCCTGATTGACGGGCCACTCGCCGCCGGCTGTTGCGGCTGGCGCAGCGGGCGTCGGAAGGTCCAACGACTTCGGCACGACGATCTTGCCGTGCTCGCGGTAGTCGATCGGGTCCTTCTCCTCGTTTCCCAGTCCGACCAACGGGCCGAAAATCGAGCCGATTCCTTCCCACAAGGGAGCCGCGCCGTCGTCGCCGGCGCGAGCCGGGCCTGCTCCGAGACACGCCGCAGCGGTCGCAAGGGCGATCACCGCTCCGCAAAATCTGAACTGCATTCCGTATTTCTCTTGACGCAAGGCGGCCGACTCGGGCCGCACGTGAAAGTCGCACGCCCGTCTCATCCGCGCAAATTTCGGCTATTCCGTGGCGACGCGCAGGGCGCGGATTTCCCTGAACGGCTACGTGCCTCGTTCAACGTCCCCTGTCGGTCCCCGGCGGCGCCGGTTCTCGCCCATGCGGGACCGCCCGCGACCCGAAAGCCAGGTCGAGGATCAGCAGCGCGACGCCGACATTGATCGCGGCGTCGGCCAGATTGAACACGAAGAAATGACGACCGAGCGCGTGCAGATCGAGATAGTCGACGACCGCGCCATGCGTCAGCCGGTCGAGGGCGTTGCCGAGCGCGCCGCCGATGATCGCCCCCAATCCGACAGCCGAAAGCATCGATCGGCTCGACGCCAGCCACCAGCCGAGCAGGACGATCGCAGCGAGCGTCAGCGCCAGCAGAACCGCGCGGCCAGCAACGGTGTCCTGACTGAAAAGGCTGAACGATATGCCGCGGTTCCAGCGCAGGACGAGATCGAGAAACGGCGCGATCGGCGTCGTCTCGAGCGCCGACTCCGGGCGGGCGAGCACCGCGAGCTTCACGGCCTGGTCGCCCACAAAAACCGTCAGGGCGACGAGAACGCCGAGCGCACGAGGAGTCACGGCAAGCGGCCAAGCGCTCGCAGTTCGCGCAGCGCCTCCGCGTCGCGCGGGGTGACGTCCGGAAAATCGGGCGACGCCGTCGCCGGATCGAAATAGCGCCACGAGCGCGCGCATTTGACGCCCTTCGCCCGCTCGATGACGACCGCGACGTCCGGCAGTTCCGGCAGGCGGAAGGCGCCCTCGGGCGCCGCGTCGATCGGTCTCGATCGCGATGTCGGAGGTGATGCAGACCTCGGCGAAATCGACGCCCTCCAGCGCCTCGATGTGTTCGGGCCGCGATGAGGTAGACGCGTGGCGCGGCCTCCAGCGACGATCCGATCTCCTTGTCGGCGCGCGCGATCTCGATCGCGCCGGTCACGGCCGAGCGCAGCGCGCGGATCGTCTCCCACTTCCGCGCCAGCGCCTCGTCCCGCCATTCCGCGGGGATCTCCGGGAAACTGCTCGAGATGAACCGAGCGAGCCTCCGGGTTCCGCGAGGCCCAGGCCTCCTCGGCCGTAAAGACGAGGACCGGCGCGAGCCAGACCGTCACGGCGCGAAAGATGTGCTCGATCGCCTCCAGCGCGCCGAGACGCTTTGCGCTCGACGGCGGATCGCAATAGAGCGCGTCCTTGCGGATGTCGAAGTAGAAGGCGGAGAGGTCGGCGTTCATGAACGCCGACAGCGAGCGCGATCACCCGGGCGTAGTCGAAGTTCGCGTAGGCCTCGCGAACCTTGCCGTCGAGATCGGCGAGCTTGTGCAGCATCAGCCGGTCGAGCTCGGCCATGCCGGCGAGCCCGACCGAATCGTCGCGCTCGTAATGGGCGAGCGTGCCCAGCATCCAGCGGAGCGTGTTGCGCAGCTTGCGGTAATTGTCGCCGACCGCCTTCAGGATTTCCGGTCCGATGCGCTGGTCGTCGGAATAGTCGACGCTCGCCACCCAGAGGCGGAGGATGTCGGCGCCGGAAACGCGGATGACGTCCTGCGGGAAGGTCTGGTTGCCGAGCGACTTCGACTGCTTTCGCCCCTTCTCGTCGAGCGTGAAGCCGTGCGTCAGCACGATGTCGAAAGGCGCGCGGCCGCGCGTGCCGCAGCTTTCGAGCAGCGAAGACTGAAACCAGCCGCGATGCTGGTCCGAGCCCTCGAGATACATCACCTCGTCCGCGCCGCCGTCGACCGTCGCGCCGGATGCCGGCGAGCCCGGGAAAATGAACGCCGTCCTCGAGGACGAAGGCGTGCGTCGAGCCGGAATCGAACCAGACCTCGACCAGATTGTCGACCTTGTCGTAATCGTCGGCGTCGTACTTGTCGCCGAGGAAACGCGCCTTCGCGCCCTCGGCGAACCAGGCGTCGGCGCCCTCGTTCTCGAAGGCCTCGGCGATGCGCGCGTTGACGTCCTCGTCGTAAAGGACCTCGTGCTCGCCCTTGCGCACGAAAATCGCAAGCGGCACGCCCCAGGCGCGCTGGCGCGACAGCACCCAGTCGGGCTTGTTGGCGACCATGCCCTTGATGCGGTTCTCGCCGGTCTTGGGCACCCAACGGGTCTGTTCGATCGCGTCGACCGCGAGTTCGCGCAGGGTCTTTCCGCCCGACGCGTTGGCGAAGGGCCGGTCCATCGCAAGGAACCATTGCGGCGTGTTGCGGAAGATCACCGGCTTCTTCGATCGCCAGCTATGCGGATACTGGTGCTTGAGCTTTCCGCGCGCGACGAGCGCGCCGGCCTCGATCAGCGCCTTGATGACGGCGTCGTTGGCGTCGCCCTTCTCGCCCTTCTCGGTCAGGACGCGCCGGCCCGTGAAGCCCGGCGCCTCGTCGGTCAGCACGCCGTCCTCGTCCACCGTGTAGGGAATGCGCGTCTCGATCCCGCGCTGCTGAAGAGCCGCGTGTTGGCGGTCCAGAGTTCGAAGTCCTCGCGGCCATGGCTCGGCGCGGTATGAACAAAGCCCGTGCCGGCGTCTTCGGTGACGTGATCGCCTTCGAGCAGCGGCACGACGAATCCATAGCCGAGGCGCCGCAGCGGATGGGCGCAGACCATTGCGGCGAGCGCGTCGCCGCTGACGTCGCCGAGGCGTTCGAAGCCCGGTCGCCCTGGCGGCCTTGAATGTCGCTTTCGCGCCAGCGAATCGGCGAGAATGTAGGTCGCGCCGACCTTGGCCCAATTGTCGTCGGGGGCTTCGGTCACCCGATAGCGGCCGTAGGCGACGCGGCGCGAAAAGGCGATGGCGCGGTTGCCGGGGATCGTCCACGGCGTCGTCGTCCAGATGACGATCTCGAGCGTCTTCGCCTTCGACCGGGAAGGCCACGAAAATCGTGTCGCTGGTGTGGTCCTCGTATTCGACCTCCGCCTCGGCGAGCGCCGTCTTCTCGACCACGCTCCACATCACCGGCTTCGAGCCGCGATAAAGCAGCCCGTTGGCGACGAACTTGAAGATCTCGCGGGCGATCTGCGCCTCCGCGGGATAGCTCATCGTCGAGATAGGGATGGTCCCAGTCGCCGACCACGCCGAGGCGCTTGAATTCCTCGCGCTGAACGTTGAGCCAGTGCTCGGCGTAGGCGCGGCATTCGCGGCGGAAGGCGATGATGGCGGCGGGATCGGAGAAGTCGGGCTTCACCTTGCCCTTCTTGCGATAGAACTCCTCCTCGACCTTCCATTCGATCGGCAGGCCGTGACAATCCCAGCCCGGAACGTAGTTGGAATCCTTGCCGGCCATCTGGTGCGAGCGGACGACCATGTCCTTGAGGATCTTGTTGAGCGCCGTGCCGATATGGACATTGCCGTTGGCGTAAGGCGGCCCGTCGTGCAGCACGAATTTCGGGCGGCCCTTGCCGCTCTCGCGGAGTTGTCCGTAGAGGTTTTCCCGCGCCCAGCGGGCGAGAATCTCCGGCTCCTTCTGCGGCAGCCCCGCCCGCATCGGAAAGTCCGTCTTCGGCAGATACAGCGTCTGCGAATAGTCGAAGCCTTTTTCGGGCGCGTCGGTCATGAGATTTGCGGGCCAGGATGAAGTTCAGCGAACAAGGGCGAGGGACTTAGAGGATTTCGCCGGAATCGCCAAATCCGGAATTCGAGGGCGCGCGCGCCAGGATTTCGCGCGCGCGCGCCACGTCGCGCTGCATCTCCTCGACAAGCGCCGCCAGCGAATTCGAACTTCCGCTCGTCGCGGATTCGCTCGACGAACTCGACCGTCATCTCGCGGCCATAGAGATCGCCGGCGAAATCCAGAACGTGCACTTCGAGCAAGCGGCGGACCATTATCCACCGTCGGCCGGACGCCGAAGCTCGCGACGGCGGGATGGGAGCGTCCGTCGACGACCGCGCGGACCGCGTAAACTCCGTGCGCCAGCCTGTTGGTCGGCTCGAGCGCGATATTCGCGGTCGGCACGCCGAGCGTGCGCCCGAGACGCTGTCCCTGAATGACCGGCCCTGAGACGACGTAGCGGCGACCAAGACCGCGCGCCGCGTCGACGACGTCGCCGCGCTCCAGCGCCCGCCGGATCGCCGTCGACGACACGACTCGCGCGCCGTCCCCGTCGCCGAGTTCCACCTTGCTGACGATCTCGACGGCGAAGCCATAGCGGCGGCCGGCATCGGCCAGGAAGGCCGGCGTGCCGGTTCGGCCCTTGCCGAAATGGAAGTCCCAGCCGACGATGACCGCCGCGGCGCCGAGCCGCTCGACCAGGATGGTCCGGACGAACTCTTCGGCGGTCATCCCGGCAAGCGCTGCGTCGAAGGTGACAAAGACGACGCCGGAGAGGCCGAGGCGTTCGGCGACGGACGCCTTGACGTTCGGCGGGGTCAAGCGGAACGCGACCGGGCGCTCGGCGAAATAGTCGGCCGGATGCGGCTCGAAGGTCAGAAGCGCGCTCGGCGCGCCGCGATCCTCAGCGAGGCGCCGGGTCCGTTCGAGAACCGCCTGATGGCCGATGTGCAGACCGTCGAAATTGCCGATTGCGTAAACGGCGCGTTCCAGCCCTCGCGGCGGCGTCGCCGGATCCGTGGCGAGCACGAAGCCGCTGGTCATGGCGTCCTGCGATCCTCGGAGTTCCGACGCGCGGTCGGCGAGCCTCGCGCCCCGGATAAGTGCCTCTCCGCGAGGCGCGGTCAAGCGTGCGCATGCCTCAGCTTCGGATTGGGGGAACGCTGAGCACGCCCTCGCCTTCCAGGACGAGCGTTGTCGCCGACGCGGCACTCGCACTTCAAGCGGACGCGCCGGCCTTTCTCGGTCAACTCGGCCACCTCGACGCTCACATCGATCACGTCGCCGATCTTGACCGGCCCGAGGAAGTTCAGGGTCTGGGAGATGTAGACAGCGCCCGGCCCGGGCAGCCGCATGCCGATGACCGCGGAAATAAGGCTCGCGGTGTAGAGGCCATGCACGATCCGGCCGCCAAACCGCGTCTTGCGGGCGAAATGTTCGGACAGATGGATCGGATTGTGGTCGCCCGACAGTTCGGCGAATCCGATGACGTCCTCGTTCTCGACAGTCTTGCTGATCGTCTCCCGCATGCCGACCGAGAGATCCTCGAAATAGAGGGTCTGAAACATCGATCTTTGGCATTCGCCCAGCGCCTTCCCGAGTCGGCGGCGCGTTCCTCGCCGGCGCTTCATGTCCTATTTTGAAAGCCGGGAGCGATCAATTCGCATTGCGAATGACGGCTGCGGATATCGGGAGCGTCAGCCTTCCAGCGAACCGATCGCCGCCGTCGGATCACAGCGAAAACTCGTCGCAGAGCCGCTGCAGCTTGCCCGCGCTCGGCGACGCGTCGAAGGACTCGCCGTGCAGCGCGACACGATGAATGCCGCGGGTGACGAGGAGCGCGTCCAGTCCCGCCCGCGCCGCGCCGGCGATGTCGGTCTTCATCCCGTCGCCGACGGCCAGCACCCGCCGCTCGTCGACCGGCGCGCCGCGCGCTCTTCCCGCGAGCGCCAGCGCGCGCCGGTAGATCGGCGCAGTACGGCTTGCCCGCGTAGACGACCTCTCCGCCCAGCGCCTCGTATCGGGCGGCCAGCGCGCCCGCGCAATAGACGAGGGTCTCGCCGCGATGGATCACGATGTCCGGATTGGCGCAGATCATCGGCATCGCTGCGGGCCGCCAGCGCCCGCAGTTCCGTCTCGTAATCGTCGAGCGTTTCGGTCGACGTCGTCCCGCAGGCCGGTGCAGAGCGCATAGCGGGCGGCTTCGAGCGGCACGCGGCTGCGGCTGCGCGGCCCGCCGCCTCGCCGGCGGCTTCGAACAGGCTGAGGTCGCGGGCGGGTCCGATGTGGAGAACCGGCTCGTCGATCCGCTCGGCGATCAGGCCGATCGTCACGTCGCCCGAGGTGGCGATGGCGTCGAACGCGTCGGGCGCGACGCCGAGCTTCAGCAACTGGCGGCGAATCGGCGCCGACGGGCGCGGAGCGTTGGTGATCAGAACGACCGTCCCGCCGCGGCGGCGAAACGCGACCAGCGCCTCGGAGCGGACGGAAAAGCCGCCACGCCGTTGTGCAACACGCCCCAGATGTCGCACAGGATGACGTCGTAGTCGATCGGAGATCTCGGCGAGGCCGGTGATCTGGCGGACCGCCTGGGTCTGGTCGTCGACTGGACATCGCCGGCCCGGCTAGGGCGAGCCCCTGCCGCTGTCAAGGCCGAGCGACAAGAAGGCTGCTCGCGCTCGACGCCGGGCGCCGACGAGACGCCCGACGTTCTTGACGGGCTCCGCCCCGGTTCCTAACTATCTGGATGCGGCGGCGTCGCCGCGCCAACGCCGAGGGCGAAATGGGCGACAACTCAGTCACGGCCAAAGTCACGGACGCGAGCTTCGAGACCGACGTCATCAATTCGAGCGAGCCCGTGGTCGTCGATTTCTGGGCGGAATGGTGCGGCCCGTGCCGGATGATCGCGCCAGCGCTCGAGGAAATCGCGACGGAGATGAACGGCAAGGTCAAGATCGCCAAGCTCAACGTCGACGAGAATCCGGGAGTCGCGGGCAAGTACGGCGTCCGCTCAATTCCGACGCTGATGATCTTCAAGGGCGGCAAGAACGTCGCCACCAAGATCGGAGCCGGCCCGAAGACCGAGCTTTCGCGCTGGATCTCGCGCCGCCGTCTGAGCGACGCAACAGGCCGCAGGTCGGTTCAGACCGGAAGCCGGACCGCGGCCCGTAGGCCCCCCATCGGGCTGTCGTCAGGACGATGTCGCCGCCGTGCGAGCGGGCGATGTCGCGGGCGATTGCGAGCCCAAGACCCGCGCCGCCCTCGTCCTGGTTTCGCGCCTCGTCAAGCCGATAGAACGGCCGGAAGACATCCTCCCGATGTTCGGGGGGAATGCCGATCGCCGTCGTCGTCGATGAGGACCGAGACGAACTGGGCCTCGCGCCTCGCCGTGATCCAGACATGGTCGGCGTGACGCTGGGCGTTGGCGACCAGATTGCCGACGCAGCGCTTGATCGCCATCGGCCGCACGCGGATATCGAGATCCCCGCGCGTCTCCAGGCTGACGGCCGCGCCGTGCCGCTCGGCGTCGGCGCGGAGATCTTCGAGCACCGCCCCGACATCGGTGCGGACGGTCGGCTCGCTGGCGTCGCCGCGGGCGAAGGCGAGGTAGCCTTCGAGCATGCGGCCCATTTCGTCAACGTCCTTCTGCAGGAGTTCGCTGTCGGCCGAATTGTCGAGCAGCGCCAGCGACAGCTTGAACCGGGTCAGAATGGTGCGCAGATCGTGGCTGACGCCGTTGAGCATCGCGGTGCGCTGCTCGGTCGCGCGCTCGACCCGGCGCTTCATCTCGATGAAGGCGTGGCCCGCCTGCCGGACCTCGCGCGCGCCGTGCGGGTTGAAATCGATATCGCGTCCCTTGCCGAAATCCTCGGCCGCCCGCGCGAGCCGCAGGATCGGCCGGATCTGGTTGCGTAAGAAGATGATCGCGACCGTCAGCAGGACGATCATCGCGCCGAGCATCCAGAGCACGAAAATATGCGCATTCGCCTCGTAGGCGAGCGCGCGCCGGGTCACCAGCCGGAGGACCCGGTCTCCGAGATCGACGCGGATCTCCATCAGGCCCGACCGGCCGATCGTGTCGACCCAGAACGGCTGCCGCACCTGCTTCTTGATTTCGTTGGGAAGCGTGCGCGTCAGCGGGTCGAGCGCGCCGAAGAACGACCGCGGCATCGCCGGCGGCAACGGCCCGGCGAGGAAGAACCGTCGCATCCATCCGAAAGCGTTCGGCGGCGAGATTGGCCAGGATGGCGTCGTCGGCGCCCGGCGGAAGCTGGCGATAGAGGTCGGCCAGCGCGCCGACATCGCGCGCGACCGATTCCGACAGGCGGCGGGTGACGAGTTCGAAATGGTGTTGCATGAAGGCGAAGGTCACCGCCGTCTGCAGCAGCACCATCGGCAGGATGACGATCAGCAAGCGACCGCTTGTAGAGGCCCTTGGGCAGCATCTCCGCGAGGCCGCGCGCGGCCCGCCGCCAGAGATCGCGGACCTTGCGCGAGAACGCGCCGTTTGCGAAAAGAGGGCCGCGCGCTCATCCGTCGGCGATCAAGTCGATAGCCGGCGCCGCGCGCCGTCTGGAGGATAGACCGGATTGGCCGGGTCCCGCTCGATCTTCCGCCGCAGCCGGTTGATGAGCACGTCGACCGTCCGTTCCTGGGCGGCGCCGCCCAGGCCCGACAGCGCTTCGCGCGTCACGCTCGCGCCGGCGTTCGCGCACAGGAGCCGGAGCATCTCCCGCTCGCGCTCGGTGATGCGGACGAGTTCGTCGCCGGCGCGCAGTTCCCCGCGCTCGAGCGAGAACGTGAACTGGCCGAAGCGAACGACCGAGGCCTCCGGCTTGCCGACCGACTCCGCGCGCGTGCGCCGGAGCATGGAGCCGATCCGCAAGCAGCAGCTCGCGCGGATCGAAGGGCTTCGCCAGATAGTCGTCGACGCCGATCTCGAGTCCGCGGACGCGGTCTTCCGGTTCGCCGCGCGCCGTCAGCATCAGGATGGGCACCTGCGAGCGCTGCCGCAGATCGGCGGCGAAGTCGAAACCGTTCTCACCGGGCATCATGACGTCGAGCACGATGATGTCGAAGGCCAGTCCGTCGAGGAAGCCCCGCGCCTCGACCGCGTTCGCCGCGACCGTCACGCGATGGCCGTTCTTCATCAGATAGCTCGACAGCAGATCCCTCAGCCGCCGGTCGTCGTCGACGACCAGCACATGCGCGGCGTCGTCTCCGGGCGGGGTCGCAGTCACGTCCGGGGCTTCCCGCCCATCGCCGCGCGCGCGGGCTGCTCGCCATGGTCCTGCGGATCGATCATCGCGGTGAGAAACTGGGCTGCCGACTGTCGACCGGTAGGGCCGAGCCGGTCCAGCGCCGCGGAGAACCGGCGCGTCTGCACCTGGGCGAGCCGCAAGGCGAGGCGTTCGCCGTCGGCCGTTGCGTAAAGCTCCCGCCGACGGCGATCGAGCGCTCCGGCTCGCGCCTCGATGAAATTCTTGTCCACGAGCTCGCGCAGGACCCGATTGAGGCTCTGCTTGGTGATGCGCAGGATTTCCAGCAATTCGGCGATCGTCAGGCCCGGTCTTCGGTTGACGAAGTATAGCACCCGGTGGTGCGCCCGGCCGAATCCGTAGGATTCGAGCAGCCGATCGGCGTCGCCGACGAAATCCCGATAGGCGAAAAACAGGAGTTCGATCAGATCGTACATCGGCGCCTCGACCCGCGCGGAGGGAGGCGCGGGGTCGGCGATTGCAGCTCCAGGGGGCATCGAAGCGCTCATTAGGTCATCATTATTGACTTAAATTGGCAAGTCGGCTGGGGACGCCCTGCATGTAATCCCAAACGGGCAATTTCCAAACCGGGCCGAGATCACGCCCGTGGTCGCATTGGGCGGCATCGCTTAGCAAGCCGGGCGCGGCGACCGTGGCGATTGTGGACGCCTTCTGCTCCCATGTCGGCGTGTCTTCGCTTTTACTTTGTCTTTGCCGGCTCGGGCGTCCGAGTGGTGCAAACTGTGTCGACGCTTCGCCCTCGCATTATCTGCGTGCACTGTTCGATGGCTTGGTTCGCTGCGGCGATCGCCGCCTCCGCCCCCGCATCCCGCGCATCGAAGCTGAAGGACATGAAGCTGAATCCGGACGTAAATTGAGCAAATGCGCAGGCGGGCGCCAAGGATAAGAAAGCGGCAAGCAGATAGACTTTCATCGCGACCCCCGGATTGTGGGCCCCAGCGAGAACAGAATCGAGTCCGAACTTGCATGAAAGGCTCGGACTCTACTTTGCCTTCGCGGGACGATCACGGAACTATCTTTTGTCAATGACCTTTCCAGCTCTAACGGAGCCTATTAGCCTTGAACCGTCGGCGGAGCGGAGCGCTCGCCGTTGGCTTCGACGCCGCTCCTGACCCCACGCAACGCTGTCCCGGACGGGTTCAACAAGCGACCCCCCTCTTGGGCATTCGATTCAGAACTCTTGCCCCTAACTAACAGCCTGGAAGGGCTTGACCCCTTGCAAAAATCCGGCCCCCGGGTCAGCCTTGGCGACCCCCTTCGGGCCCAGGGCCCTGGCTCGGGCCGCGCCAATTACGGCTCCGGCGTCACGAAACTTTCCATCACCAGCTTGCGGCCGGCGCGATCGAAATCGATGGTGAGCTTCGGGCCGTCGACCGAGACCACGCTGCCCGGCCCGAACTTGAGATGGAAGACGCGCGCGCCTTCCTGAAAGCCTTCGCTCGCAGGCAGCGTGATCGCCCGCCCCTCGATCTGACGGACCGGGCCTCGACCAAAACCCGAGGAAGCCTCCTCGCGCCGGGTCCAGGCCTCCGCCCGGCGCGAGCCCGGGGTCTCGTAGCGGGAGCCGAACCCTGCCGCGTCAAACCGCGAAACGCCGTAGCCGCCGAATGCGGCGGAGCCCGCCGTCTCCTCGACCTCGACATGGCCGGGCGGCAGTTCGTCGATGAACCGAGACGGCACGGAGCTCTGCCACAGGCCGCGCACGCGGCGGTTGGCGGCGTGGTAGATCTTGGCCGCCCGCCGGGCGCGGGTGAGGCCGACATAGGCGAGCCGGCGCTCCTCCTCGAGGCCGGCCCGGCCATTGTCGTCGAGCGACCGCTGGTGCGGGAACAGGCCCTCCTCCCATCCGGGCAGGAACACCAGGTCGAACTCCAGCCCCTTGGCCGCGTGCAGCGTCATGATCGAGACGCGCTCGCCGCCCTCGGCGCTCTCGACATCCATGACCAGCGAGACGTGCTCGAGGAAGGCGCCAAGATCCGGGAACTCGCCCATCGAGCGGACGAGTTCCTTGAGGTTGTCGAGGCGGCCGGCCGCGTCCGGCGTGCGTTCCGCCTTCCACATGGCGATGTAGCCGCTTTCCTCGAGCACGAGCTGCGCCAGCTCCTCGTGCGGCATCCCCTCCGACCGCTTTCGCCAGCGGTCGAAGCTCGCCAGGAGATCGCGCAGGAGCTGACGCGGCCGCGCCTTCAGTTCCTCCGTCTCGATCAGCATCTGCGCCGCGCGCATGAGCGACACGCCCGCGCGGCGGCCGAATTCGTGCAGGATGGCGAGCGTCGCCTCGCCGAGGCCGCGCTTCGGCTGATTGTAGATGCGCTCGAAAGCGAGATCGTCGTCGGGCTGGGCCACGCAGCGCATATAGGCCAGGGCGTCCCGGATTTCGGCGCGCTCGTAGAACCGCGGGCCGCCGATCACCTTGTACGGCAGGCCCATGGCGATGAAGCGCTCCTCGAACTCGCGCATCTGGAACGAGGCGCGGACCAGGATCGCGACATCGTCGAGCGACACGCCCTCCCGCTGCGCCGCCTCGATCGCGTCGCCGACGACGCGGGCTTCCTCCTGGCTGTCCCAGACGCCGGTGACCGAGGGACGCTCGCCCATCGGGGCGTCGGTGAAGAGCGTCTTGCCGAGCCGGCCCTGATTGTGGGCGATGAGCCCCGAGGCGACGGCGAGGATGTGGCCGCCCGAACGGTAGTTGCGCTCGAGCCGGATCACCCGCGCGCCGGGAAAGTCTTTTTCGAAGCGGAGGATGTTGTCGACGTCCGCCCCGCGCCAGCCGTAGATCGACTGGTCGTCGTCGCCGACGCAGCAGACGTTGCCGCGGCCTTGCGCCAGGAGACGCAGCCACAGGTACTGGACGGCGTTGGTGTCCTGGTACTCGTCGACCAGAATGTAGCGGAAGCGGCGCTGAAAGCCGGCGAGCACGTCGGCGTTCTCGCGGAAAAGCCTCAGCGATTCGAGCAGCAGATCGCCGAAATCGACGGCGTTCAGCGTTTTCAGCCGCGCCTGATAGGCGGCGTAGAGCGCCGCGCCGCGCCCGGCGGCGAATGCCGCCAATTCGCTGGGGAAACGTGCTGCGGATCGACGCCGCGGTTCTTCCAGCCGTCGATGAGGCTCGCCAGCGCCCGGGCAGGCCAGCGCTTGTCGTCGAGATTCTCCGCTTGCAGAACCTGCTTCAGGAGGCGCAGCTGATCGTCCGTATCGAGGATGGTGAAGTTCGGCCGAAGGCCGACCAGTTCGGCGTGCATGCGCAGGATTTTCACGCCGATCGAATGGAACGTGCCGAGCCAGGGCATGCCCTGATGGGCCCCGGTGAAGACGCTGACCCTTTCGCGCATCTCGCGCGCCGCCTTGTTGGTGAAGGTGACGGCCAGGATCTCGTGCGCCCGCGCCCGTCCCGAAGCGATCAGATGGGCGATCCGGGTCGTCAGCACCCGCGTCTTGCCGACGCCGGCGCCGGCGAGCACGAGCACCGGCCCGTCGAGCGCCTCGACCGCTGCGAGCTGCTCGGGGTTGAGCCCAGCCAGGTACGGCGGAAAACGCCCGGGCCGCCCATGCGGGTCCGGCGGCGGGAAGGCCTCGGCGTCGGGGTCGTCGGAAGGTTGAGCCACGGAGCGAATCATGCGCCCGCAACCTGGGGCGCGCAACCGGCTTTGTCGAGCCCGCCGCGCCGTTTCAGCCCGCCGCTTCGGCGCGAACGCGCGCCGGCGCCGGCGCCGCTGCCGCTCCGGCTTGCTCCCGGCTCTTGTGGTGCAGCAGGAAGATCGCCTGCTCTCCGACCAGGTTCCACGTCCATTTCGGCCAGATCGCGGAAAGCTCGGTCCCGCGCTGATCGAGCGCGACGCTGCTGTCGATCACCGCGCCGACCTCGCGCGCAAGCGCGGTGAAGTCGGTGATCGTGCAGAAGTGGATGTTCGGCGTGTCGTACCAGGAATGGCGCAATTGCTCGGTCACCGGCATCCGGCCGCGGAGCGCCAGCTGCAGCCTGACGCTCCAGTGTCCGAAGTTCGGAACGGAGACGATCGCGCGCCGGCCGATGCGCAGCATGTTCTCGAGCACGACGCGCGGCTGGCGAGTCGCCTGCAAGGTCTGGGACAGGATGACGTAATCGAAGGCGTCGTTCGGATAGTCGGCGAGGTCGGCGTCGGCGTCGCCCTGGACGACCGGCAAGCCCTTGGCCACGCAATCGTTGACGCCCTGCTGCGACAGTTCGATCCCGCGCCCGTCGACGTTGCGTTCCTCGGCGAGCAGGCGCAGGAGCTCGCCGTCGCCGCAGCCGACGTCGAGCACCCGCGATCCCGGCGCGACCATTTCCATGACGCGGACGAGGTCGACGCGGCGGGCGTTGAGAATGCGCGACAGGCTCACGCGATTCCCCGCGCCCGCGCCGCGGCGTCGATGAAGCCCCGCGTCGTCTCGATCAGCTCCGGCACGTCGAGCAGGAAGGCGTCATGGCCCCTGTCCGTCTCGATCTCGACAAACGACACCGAGGCGGCGCCGGCGTTGAGCGCGCGGACGATGGCGCGCGAATCGCTGCGTCGGGAACAGCCAGTCGGACGTGAACGACACGACGCAGAACCGCGTCGACGAGCCCTGGAACGCCTTGGCGAGCGAGCCGCCGAAGTCGGCCGCGAGATCGAAATAGTCCATCGCCCGGGTCAGATAGAGATAGGAATTGGGGTCGAACCGCTCGACGAAGATCTGTCCCTGATGCCTGAGGTACGACTCGATCTGGAAGTCCGCGTCGAACGAGAAGGTCTTGGCTTCGCGGTCCTGCAAGTTGCGGCCGAAACGGCGGTGGAGCGCGCTGTCCGAGAGATAGGTGATGTGCGCCGCCATCCGGGCGACCGCGAGGCCTTTGTCCGGCCGGGTGTTCTCCGTGAGATACCGCCCGCCGCGCCAGTCCGGGTCCGCCATGATCGCCTGACGGCCGACCTCGTGGAAGGCGATATTCTGCGACGAATGCCGTGCGGCCGTCGCGATCGGCAGCGCTGCGAACACCCGCTCCGGGTAGGCGGAGGCCCATTGCAGCACCTGCATCCCGCCCATCGAGCCGCCCGCGACGCAGAAGAGCTTGTCGATGCCGAGGTGATCGATCAAGAGCGCCTGGGCGCGCACCATGTCGGCGATCGTGACCAGGGGAAAGTCGAGCCCGTAAGGTTCGCCGGTTTCCGGATTGAGCGAGGCCGGCCCGGTCGTGCCCATGCAGCCGCCGAGAACATTGGCGCAGATGACGAAGAACCGGTCGGTGTCGAACGGGTTGTCCGGGCCCGACCATCGTATCCCACCATCCGGGCGGCCGGTGACCGGGTGGAGATTCCCGACATGCTGGTCGCCGGTGAGCGCGTGGCAGAGCAAAAGCGCGTTGGATTTCTGGGCGTTGAGCGCGCCGTAGGTCTGGTAGGCGATGGTCGCCGGCGAAAGGGTCGCGCCCGAATCGATGGTCAGCGCCAGCGGAGAGTCGACGCGGAAAGTCAGGCTGTCGGGGTACAGGGCCTGGAGAGCCGCGCCATTGACCGGCGGGACGAGATCGTCCACGGAGTTCACCCTTGGGGTCGGATTTCGTTCTGTTTGGCGAACGCGATGTTTGTTATACCGGCACACCGTTGGAGCGCAAGCGGAGTCAACGCCGGCGCTGCGTCCGGGGGCCGGGGCGCGTGCGAGAACTCAGGACCGCTCCCACTTCACGGCGACGATGCGCGAGTCGGCGGCGAAGGCTTCCCTGCCGAACTCAACCCTGGCGAGCGGAAACTCACGAATGGCGTAGGCTCCGTTTTCGCCGACGCCTATGCGCCAGGTCTGGGCTTCCAGCGGTTCGCCATTCGCGAACGCCGCGCATGTCAGCACCGCGACGTTTGCGCCGCCAAGAGGGTCGCGGACGGACCCATACCGGATGATTTCGGCTTCCGCCGCGCGCGCGCCATCGGCGAGAGCCTGACAGGGTCCATAATCGGCCGGGCGTCGCCACAACGCCGAGTCCTGATCCAGCGGCGGGGCCGTCAGATCGAGCAGGCGTCGCGTCTCGAGCGCCGCGGAAAGGCCTGTATATTCGGAAGGGTTCGCGGGCCACGGAGTCTTAGGAGATTCGGCGAAGAACAGGAGCCGGTAAAACGCCATTTCGGCGACCGCGGCGCGGGGCTCTTCGGAGGCGTAGTAGACGCCCGGCGTCAGTCCCGCGCGGCGGAAGCGTGACCCGTTCGGATAGACAGCGCCGTACCGGAACGGCGTCTTGAAGAGATAGTGCAAGCGGCCGCATTCGATCGGATAGGCGGGTTTGGTCTGCTCGATCAGGTTTTCCAGCACGTCCTGTTCGGCGAGGCTGTCGACGAGCTTCATCGTGGAGACGTGATGCTGGGCCTCGACGAGACGCCAGACCGCGCGCTTGTAAGGCTTCAATTCAGACGATAGCGCGTCGGGCGTCCAGATAGGCGATGACATCGATCAGCCCGGAAATGGTGCGGATTTTTTCGGCCGGCTTGGCGCCGAGAGCCAGATTCGGGTTTGCGAGCCATGCGCGCGCGACCCGTTCCTCGCCGCCCACGATGGCGTCGAGCGAGCGAAACAGGCGGACAAAAAGAACGCCCAGCTCGAACTCCTTCTTCCGGGGGCTGAGCCGATAGTCGCCGCTCTTCATCCGCGACAGCGTCGCCGCGCTCAGACCGAGCACCTCCGCCAGAGCCGATGCCGGGACGCCCAGCTTGTCCGCGGCGCCGAGAACAGCCTTGGTCAGGATTTGTCCTGCGTCCGGATGGATAAGAGGCTCTCGCGTAAGGGCTGGCATGAACGATCGCGACCTTTCTGCAGAAAGGATTACCACAAAGATCTTTCCAAGGGAAATGGCCTGGTCGCGGCCTTGCGACGGCCGTCATCGCGTGGCAAGCGGGCGCGATGACCGATATTGCCCAAACCGAGCGCGCGCCCCGCGCCGCGCATCTCGTTCGTCTCGCTTGGCTGCCCGAAGGCGCTGGTCGACAGCGAGCGGATTCTCACGCAATTGCGCGCCGAGGGCTACGAGCTTTCCAAGACCCACGCGGGCGCCGACGCGGTGATCGTCAACACCTGCGGCTTCCTCGACAGCGCCAAGGCGGAATCGCTTCAGGCGATCGGCGCGGCGATGGCGGAAAACGGCCGCGTGATCGTCACCGGCTGCATGGGCGCGGAGCCGGACGCGATCCGCGAAGCCTTCCCCAACGTTTCGGCGATCACCGGCCCGCAGGCGTTCGAGAGCGTGATGACCGCGGTGCACGCGGCCGCGCCCGCGCCGCACGACCCGTTCCTCGACCTCATCCCCGAGCAGGGGGTGAAGCTGACGCCGCGCCACTACGCCTATCTCAAGATTTCCGAGGGCTGCCACAACCGCTGCGCGTTCTGCATCATCCCGAAGCTGCGCGGCGACCTCGTGTCGCGGCCTGCCGGCGAGGTGCTTCGGGAGGCGGAGAAACTGGTCAGGGCGGGGGTCAAGGAGCTCCTGGTCATCTCGCAGGACACCAGCGCCTATGGCCGGGATCTCAACTACGCCGCGAGCCTCTGGCGCGACCGCGACGTGGCGGCAAAATTCCTCGATCTCGCCCGCGAGCTCGGCTCGCTCGGAGCGTGGGTGCGGCTGCACTACGTCTATCCTTATCCGCATGTCGACGACGTGATCGCGCTGATGGCCGAAGGGCGGGTGCTGCCCTATCTCGACGTGCCCTTCCAGCACGCCTCGCCCCGCGTCCTCAAGGCCATGCGGCGGCCGGGCAATCAGGAGAAGACGCTCGAGCGGATCAAGGCGTGGCGCGCGATCTGCCCGGAGCTGACCCTGCGCTCGACCTTCATCGTCGGCTTTCCCGGCGAGACCGAGGAGGATTTCGAGATTCTGCTCGACTGGCTGGACGAGGCGAAGCTCGACCGCGTCGGCGCCTTCGAGTACGAGCCGGTCGCGGGGGCGGAGGCGAACGCCCTCGGCCTCGAGCCGGTCCCGGCCGAGGTGAAGGCGGCGCGCCACAAGCGCTTCATGCTGCGCCAACAGGCGATCAGCGCGAAAAAGCTCGCGGCCAAGGTCGGCAGGCGGTTCGAGGTCATCGTCGACGAGGGCGGAGCGCATTCGGCCAAGGGGCGCACGAAGGGCGACGCGCCGCAGATCGACGGGACCGTCCATATCGCGACCCGCCGTCCGCTCCGCGCGGGCGACATCGCGACCGTGAAGATCGACCGGGCGGACGCTTACGATTTGTGGGGGACGGCGGTGTGAGGCCGCGAGACGCGATCAGCAAAGCGGATGGCGGAGCGCGATGGTGGGCGATGCAGGGATCGAACCTGCGACCCCTCCCGTGTGAAGGGAGTGCTCTACCGCTGAGCTAATCGCCCGGCCCTGGAAAGGCGCACGGTCATTACGGTGCGCCCCGCGGCGCGTCAAGACGGAGTTGGGGACACGGATCCCCTTCTCCAGCTTGCTGGGGAAGGTGGCCCGAAGGGCCGGATGGGGTGTGGGCCGGTGCTTCGGCCCGAATAGGATTGCACTCCTGTCATCGCCAACCTTCGCCGCACCAGACCTGCTTTCCGCACCGCATCCGGCCTTCGGCCACCTTCCCCACTTCGTGGAGAAGGACAACTCTCACACCGCGCGCGAATGGCGCGGCTTGTCGGTCGCCTGCGCGAGATAGGCGTCGAACAGCGCCGCGACCGAGCGCACGAACGGGCCGTCCGCGCTCGCTGACGACGATGCGCCGTCCGTCCCAGGACGCGAAATCATCCTCGATGAATTTTTGCAGGCCCTCGGCCGCGGCCTGCGTCAGCGGCGCCGGGTCGGCGCCGTGCTCGGCGGCGACCGCGACGACGTCGACTTCGAGGTCGCACATCACCCGCTCGATCACGTCGCGCCGCAGCCGGTCGTCGGCGGTGACCGCCACGCCGCGAACCGTCGCGAGCCGCCCGGCGTCGATCTCCTTGGCGTAGGCGGCGGCGGTCGTCGCGTTCTGGACGTACCCTTGCGGCAGCGAGCCGATCGAGCTTGCGCCGAAGCCGATCAGCGCCGGCGCGCCGTCGGTCGTATAGCCCTGGAAGGCGCGCTTGAGCCGTCGCGCCGCCGCGGCCTTGGCCATGGCGTCGCTCGGCAGCGCGTAATGGTCGAGCCCGATTGCGACATAGCCGCCTTCCTGCGATGAGCACGCGGTGGATCGCGTTCAGTTGCGCGTAGCGCTCGGCCGGCCCCGGCAGTTGCTCCTCCGGGATCAGCGCCTGATGCTTCTTCATCCAGGGCACATGGGCGTAGCCGAACACCGCGACCCGGTCGGCCTTGAGGTCGAGCGCGCGCCGCGCGGTGCGGGCGACGCCCTCCTCGGTCTGCAACGGCAGGCCGTAGATCAGGTCGAGGTTGAGCGAGCCGACGCCGAGGTTTCGCGCGGTGTCCGCGCAGGCCTCGGTCTCCTCGTAGGACTGCATGCGTCCGATGGCGGTCTGCACGGCGGGCTCGAGATCCTGCACGCCGAGGCTGATGCGGGTCACCCCCATGGGCGCGAGCGCGTCCCTGCGGTCGTCGGGCAGCGAGGTCGGGTCGAGCTCGATGGCGATCTCGGCGTCCGGGGCGAAGGCGAACCGTTCCTTGAGCCGGTTCATGATGGCGATCAGGCAATCGCCAGGCAGCGCCGTCGCCGTGCCGCCGCCCCAGTGAACATGGGAAACCGCGGCCCGGCGGCCGATCAGATCCGCGACCGCGTCGATCTCCGCTGAGGACGAGCTCGGCATAGTTGCGATGCGAGGATTCCAGCCGGACGACCGAGGTGTTGCAGCCGCAATAGAGGCAGAGCCGGTCGCAGAACGGCACGTGCAGGTAAAGCGAAAGCGGCGTTTCGGCCGGCAGCGCGGCGAGCCAGCGCGCGTAGACGCTTGGCCCCACCGCGGGCGTGAAATGCGGGGCGGTCGGGTAGCTCGTGTAGCGCGGCACGCGGCCGTCATAACGGGCCACCAGCCGGTCGGCGTCCTGGGCGGCGGCCGTTATCGTGTCAGGTCGTATAGTCATCCTCGCCACCCTACTGTCTCGCCATCTTGACACCTTATTGTCTCGCCGTCTTTTTGCCAACAAGTCGGGCGCGAGTGCGGCCGGGCCGCCGCGCTGGGTGCGGCGCTTCGCCGCGCGCGGTTGCGATGCGAGCGGCGCTGCGCAATCCATGCCGGCGATCGAGCGGGAGATGGGGACGCCGAACATGGGCCGTCACGAGCAGTTCTTTATCGGCGGCCGATGGGTCGAGCCAGTCTGCCCGGCGACGCTGGACGTGATCGATCCGTCCACGGAACAGCCCTTCACCCGCATTTCCGCGGGGTCAGCGGCTGACGTCGACCGCGCGGTTGCGGCCGCCCGCTTGGCCTTCGAAAGCTTCCGGTGGACCTCGCGGGACGAGCGCCTCGCACTTCTGCGGCGGATTCTCGATCGCTACAACGCCCGCGCCGAGGATCTCGCCGAAGCGGTGTCGCGCGAGATGGGCGCGCCGCTCGCCTTCGCCCGCGACGCCCAGGTCTGGGCCGGACGGGTGCATCTCGAGGCGACGATCGAGGCGCTGGAAACCTATGCATTCACCCGCCGCAACGGATCGACCCTGATCGTCCCGGGAGCCGATCGGCGTCGCGGCCCTGATCACGCCGTGGAACTGGCCGCTGAACCAGATCGTCTGCAAGGTCGCGCCGGCGCTCGCGGCCGGATGCACCGTGGTCCTGAAGCCGAGCGAGATCGCGCCGATCAGCGGGCTGATCTTCGCGGAGATCGTCGAGGCGGCCGGGCGCGCCCAGGGGCGTGTTCAATCTCGTCAACGGGACGGGGCCGGAGGTCGGCCAGGCGATGGCGGCGCACCGGCATGTCGACATGGTCTCGTTCACCGGCTCGACCCGCGCCGGGATGCTCGTCGCAAAGGCCGCGGCGGACACGGTCAAGCGGGTGGCGCAGGAACTCGGCGGCAAGTCGCCCAACATCATCCTCGGCGACGCGGATTTCGCCGCGGCGGTCGGCGAGGGCGTCAAATCGTGCTTCTCCAACAGCGGCCAGTCGTGCGACGCCCCGACCCGGATGCTCGTGCCGGCCGAGCGTCACGACGAGGCGCTCGCCGTCGCCGCGGCGGTCGCCGACGGCCTCACGGTCGGCGATCCCCGCAGCGCGGGCGTTGATCTCGGCCCGGTGGTGAGCGCGGCCCAGTTCGACAAGATCCAGCGCCTGATCGAGACCGGGATCCGCGAGGGCGCCCGGCTGGCGGCCGGCGGACGCGGACGGCCGCCCGGGCTCAACCGCGGCTATTACGTGCGTCCGACGGTGTTCGGCGACGTGACGCCCGACATGACCATCGCAAGCGAGGAAATCTTCGGACCCGTGCTGGCGATCCTGCCCTATCACGACGAGGACGAAGCCGTCCGGATCGCCAACGACACCCCGTACGGCCTCGCCGCCTACGTGTCGTCATCGAATCTCGACCACGCCCGAGCGGTCGCGGCCCGATTACGCGCCGGGACGGTCAATCTCAACTATCCGGCCTGGGATGTTCGCGCGCCGTTCGGCGGGTTCAAGCAATCGGGCAACGGACGCGAGTACGCCGGGTTCGGCATCGACGATTATCTGGAGTGGAAGGCGGTCGTCGGCTATGGCTGACGGGCGCCCCCGGCTCGTTGCGCAAGGACTGAGATCGAGATAAACAAAAATTGTAAAACAATTTGTTGCAAAGAACACAATTCGGCGTAGCGTCCTCGACCACCTCAGACGCCGGGCGGCCGCCGCGGGATCGACGATCGCCGGCGCAGCGAATCGAAAATGGCGCCGCAAGCCAATGAAAAGGCTCGATTCGGAATCGCAAATCGCGCCGGTAGCCGGGCCGGCGACCGGCAACGGCGGTCGCGTAGACGCCGCCCGCGCGGTTGCTCGCCTTGATTGCCCCACTGCTTTCTTCCCGCTATTCGCCGACGCAAAAGCAGGGTAGGGCGAAGTCATGTTCAGTCTCGACGACCTCGCGGAGATCATCGACCGGCGCGCGGACGCGTCGGCCGAGAAATCCTACACGCGAAGCCTGCTGGACAAGGGCGCGGCCCATTGCGCCCGCAAATTCGGCGAGGAGGCGATCGAGTTGACGATCGCGGCTGCGGCGCAGGACGAGGCGGCGGTGCGCGCGGAGGCCGCCGACGTGCTCTACCATCTCCTGGTTCTGCTGCGCGCGCGCGGCGTCGCCTTCGATTCCGTGGTTCGCGAACTCGAAAGCCGAACCCGGCAAAGCGGCCACGAGGAAAAGGCGGCCCGCGGGGCCTGAACAGGGCGGTAGAACGCAAGGTATCGACATGGATCAGCTCGTCAATCGCCGCTCGGCTCGAATCCCCGTTTCGCCGGTTCACGCGCGACGAATGGGCGCAGTTGCGCGCCGACACTCAGCTCACCCTGACCATCGACGACCTGCGCAAGCTGCAGTCGACCCACGACCCGATCTCGCTCGACGAGGTGGTCGCGATCTATCTGCCGCTGTCGCGCCTGCTCGCGCTCTATGTCGCCGCGACCCAGGGCCTGTTCAAGGCGACGCAGCGCTTTCTCGGCGCGACCGACGGAAAGGTGCCGTACATCATCGGGATCGCCGGATCGGTCGCGGCCGGAAAGTCCACGACCGCCCGCGTGCTGCAGGCGCTGCTGACCCGCTGGCCGAACACGCCGAAGGTCGAGCTCGTCACCACCGACGGCTTCCTGCACCCGAACGCCGAGCTGATCCGCCAGGGCATCATGGACCGCAAGGGCTTTCCGGAGAGCTACGACGGCACGCGCGCTGATCCGCTTTCTGTCGGCGTCAAGGCGGGCCAGCACAAGGTCGCCGCGCCGGTCTATTCGCATCTCACCTACGACATCGTGCCGGGCGAGATCGATCGTCGTCGACCGGCCGGACATCCTGATCGTCGAGGGCATCAACGTGCTTGCGCCGAACCGGCTGCCGCGCGACGGCAAGGAGATTCCGTTCGTCTCCGACTTCTTCGACTTCTCGATCTTCCTCGACGCCGAGGAGGACGCTGCTCGAGCAATGGTACATCGAGCGCTTCATGGGCTTGCGCGACACCGCCTTCCGCGATCCGCGCAGCTATTTCCGCCAATACGCCGATCTCGACGACGACGGAGGCCGAGGCGACCGCGCGCTCGATCTGGAGGCGGATCAATCTCGTCAACCTGCACGAGAACATCCTGCCGACCCGGCCGCGCGCCGACCTGCAGCTGACCAAGGGCGCGAGCCACCGGATCGAAGAAGTGGCGCTGCGCAAGCTCTGATGCCGACGCTCCGCCGGCCGATCTGGCTAGCGGCGCGCGCTCATCGGCCTGCGCTCTGACGGCGGCGCCTGCGATCGCCGAGGCTGCCCCGACCTGCCGCGGACACGGACCTCACGCAATGTTCCCGGGCTCGCCGCGGCCCGGGCGAAGCGAGCGGACGATCTCGTCAACGGCGACGGTCTCTTCTGGCGGATCGACAAGCCGCCCCTGCCGCCCTCCTAGCTCTTCGGCACGATCCATTCGACCGACGACGACGCGCTCGCGCTCGCCCGACGGGCGGCGCAGGAGATCCCGGGCGCGAAGGTCGTCGGCGACCGAACTCGGCGGACCGATGGACGCCATGGAGAAAGCCGAACATCGGCGCCGACGATTCTCGCGAGGGCGCTGGATCGCGATCATGACACCTTCGCCGACGTGCCCGCCGAGGATCGCGCCGGCATCGAGAAGATGGTCGACGAGCTCGGCTACCCGACGCGAATTCGCCCACCATCTGAAGCTCTGGTTCCTGGCCGTCCTGACCGCGATGCCCGCGTGCGAAGCCAAGCGCCAGGCGCTTGATCTGCCCGAAGTCGACCAGTTCCTCGCCGAGCAGGCCAAGGCGGCCGGCGTCAAGGTCGTCGCGCTCGAGACGCCGCAGGAACAGCTCGACGCGATCGCGTCGATGCGCCCCGAGGTCGCCGCGACCCTGCTCGCCGTCGACGCCCGCGATCCGGAGATGAACGACGATCTCTACGCACGCTGCTGAAGCTCTACCGCGAAAGCCGCCCCGCCGAGATCCTGGCCGTCGGCGACGCGATCGGCGGCATGAGCGATAGCGAACGCGCCGCGGAGGACGAGTTCGCCGGCCTTCTGCTCACCGGCCGCAACGCGACCATGGCCGAGCGCCTCGCGCCGCTCCTCAAGGACGGCGGCGCCTTCATCGCGGTCGGCGCCCTGCATCTTTCCGGCAAGGACGGCCTGGTCGAGCGGTTCCGCGCAGGCTCGGCTACACGGTGACGAAGGTCTGGTGAGCCGTCACTCCCCGTAGGGCGTCCAGATGCCTTGACCTGGGTCGCGCGGCGCAGGAACTCGCGGCCCTTCGGCGCTTGGCCAGTCGATTGCGACGGTCTGCGTCCAGGTCGCCTTGAGGTTGCCGGCCGAAGCGGCTTCGACCCTGGCCGCGCCGGCCGCGTCGCCGACGTACCAGACCGCGTCGACGCCGTCGTGCTCGGCGAGCGTCGCCGCGAGCGCGTTCGCCTCGCCGGTCACGATGTTGACGACGCCGGCCGGGACGTCGGACGTGTCGAGGACGGAATAGAAGTCGGTCGCGCTCAAGGGATGGCGCGCCGACGGAACCGCGACGACGCAATTGCCCATGGCGATCGCCGGCATGACGAGCGAGACGAAGGCGAGCAGCGGCGCCTCGTCCGGGCAGACGATCCCCATCACCCCCCAGGGCTCGTTCATCGCGAGCGTCACGAATCTCGAGCGCGTCGCGTGGACGGCGCCGTCGATACTTGTCGGCGAAGCCGGCGTAGAAGAAGGCGCGCCGGATCGAGGCGTCGACCTCGGCCGCGGCGGCGCGCGCCGAGGCGCCGGTCATCGCCGCGAGCCGGCCCGCGAACTCGCTCGGCGCGGGCGCTCAGGTTTTCGGCGACGTAATAGAGCACCTGCGCCCGGTTGTGCGCGGTCGCCGCGCCCCAGGACGAAGCCTTGGCCGCCGCCTCGACGGCGTTGCGGATGTCCTTGCGGTTGCCGAGGCCCGCGAGCCCGACCTCGCGGCCCTTCGGATCGAGCACGGCGTAGCTCGCGCCGGCATCGGGCCGCGCCTGCTTGCCGCCGACATAGAGCTTGGCCGTGCGGTCGATCCCGCGCAGCGCCGTCGTCCGCCGGAGCGGTCCCCGGCAAGGCGCTCGAGCGGCGGCGCCGCCGCCGGATAGGGCTTGCCGGCCTCGGCGCGTCGGCGACGCGGTATTCGAAAAGGCCCTCGCGGCCGCCCTCGCGGCCGAAGCCGCTCTCGCGATAGCCGCCGAAGCCGGACGCGGCGTCGAACAGGTTGGTCGAATTGATCCAGACGACGCCGGCCTTGATCCGCGCCGCGACCTCGAGCGCCCGGTTGACGTTCTCGGTCCAGACCGAGGCGGCGAGCCCGTAGCGGGTGTTGTTGGCGAGCGCCACCGCCTCGTCCGGCGTGCGGAAGGTCGTGGTCGACCAGAACCGGTCCGAAGATCTCCTCGCGCATGAGGATCGAGGCCGGCTCGACGCCGGTGACCAGGGTCGGCGGATAGAAGCAGCCCCGGTCCGGAACCGCGTCGTCGGCGCGCCAGAATGTCGAGCCCCTCCGCGGCGCCGGCGCGCATCAGCCGCTCGATGCGCTCGAGCTGGACGGGCGAGACGATCGCGCCGACGTCGGTCGACTTGTCGAGCGGATCGCCGACCCTGAGCTGCGCCATGCGGGCGCGCAGCTTCGCGTACAGCGCGTCGGCGATCCCCTCGGCCGCGAGCAGGCGCGAGCCGGCGCAGCAGACCTGCCCCTGGTTGAACCAGATCGCGTCGACGACGCCCTCGACCGCGCTGTCGAGATCGGCGTCGTCGAACACGACGAACGGCGATTTGCCGCCGAGTTCGAGCGTGAGCTTCTTGCCGCGTTCCGGCGGTCGCCTTGCGGATCGACGCGGCCGACCTCGGTCGAGCCGGTGAAGGCGATCTTGTCGACGCCCGTCATGCGCGACGAGCGCCGCGCCGGTCGCGCCGTCGCCGGTGACGATGTTGACGACGCCCGGCCGGCAGCCCGGCCTCGACGCAGATCTCGGCGAAGGCGAGCGCGGTCAGCGGCGTCTGCTCGGCCGGCTTCAGCACCACCGTGCAGCCGGCCGCGAGCGCCGGCGCGATCTTCCAGGCGAGCATCAGCAGCGGAAAATTCCACGGGATGATCTGCCCGCAGACCCCGACCGGGCGCGTATCCGGGAAACTCGCTCTCGATCAGCGAGGCCCAGCCGGCGTGATGATAGAAGTGGCGGGCGACAAGGGGGATGTCGATGTCGCGCAACTCGCGGATCGGCTTGCCGTTGTCGATCGTCTCCAGCACCGCGAGGAACCGCTCGCGCTTCTGCACGTGGCGGGCGAGCGCGTAGAGGAAGCGCGCCCGCTCGTGAGCCCGGGAGCGCCGCCCATTTCGGCAGCGCCTTGCGCGCGGCGGCGACCGCGGCGTCGATGTCGGCGGGCGAGCCCTGGGTCGCGCCGGCGATGCGCTCGCCGGTCGCCGGATTGAACACGTCGAAGAGATCGTGCGGCGTGCGCGAACCGCCCGTTGATGAAGAGGCCGAAGCCGGCCTTCGTGCTTCGTCGAGCCAGGCGCGGACGTGCTCGCTGCTCTCGGGCGAGGGGCCGTAGTCCATCGTGCGCAGAATGTCCTTGATCAGCGCCATGACAGCTCCTCACGCCATCGCGTGGCGGTGGGCGGCCGAATAGCGGCCGGTCGCGTAATGGTCGAGCTGCCGCTCGATGTCGGTCAGAAGGCCGCTCGCGCCGATGCGGAAGAGGTCCGGCTGCATCCACGGCAGGCCGAGTTCCTCCTTCATCAGGATCAGCCAGGCGAGGGCGTCCTTGGCGGTCGCGCAGGCCCCCCGCCGGCTTGAAGCCGATGTCGACGCCGGCGCGCTCGCGGTAGTCGCGCAGCGCCCGGACCATCACCAGGCTCACCGGCAGGGTGGCGTTGACGTCCTCCTTGCCGGTCGAGGTCTTGATGAAGTCGGCGCCGGCCTGCATCGCCACCATGCTCGCCGCGTAGACGTTGCGCAGCGTCTTCAGGTCGCCCGTGCCGAGGATCGTCTTCAGATGGGCGAGCCCGCAGGCCTCGCGCATCGCGGCGACCTCGTCGTAGAGCGCGGTCCAGTCGCGGCCGAGCACATGGGCGCGGGTGATGACGATGTCGATCTCGGCCGCGCCCTCGTCGACGGCGTAGCGGATCTCCTCGAGCCTGAGCTTCAGCGGCATGAGGCCGGTCGGAAAGCCGGTCGCGACCGAGGCGACCGGAACGCCCGAGCCTTCGAGCGCCCGGACGGCGGCCGGAACCATGGTCGGATAGACGCAGACGGCGGCGACGGTCGGAGGCGCGTCCTCGAGCCCGAGCGCGGCGAGCAGGTCGTCGCTCAACGGGCGGCGCGCCTTGGCGCAGAGGCGGCGCACCCGCTCCGGCGTATCGTCGCCCGAAAGGGTCGTGAGGTCGATGCAGGTCAGCGCCTTCACGAGCCACGCCGCCTGGTATTCCTTCTTGACCGAGCGGCGGGTCGTGAGCGTCGCGGCGCGGCGCTCGACCGCGCTCGCGTTGACCCCGACGCCCTCGAACCAGGCGGGATCGAGCGGAACGCCGGGATTTCGGGGCCGGTTGTGGCCTTCCAGGGCCTTGTCCGTCGCCTGATCCATGGGGTCCTCGCGCAATGCCTTCTCGGCGGCCAAACTGTCACGACCGGGGGGGCGGGTTCAAGGGACAGGCGGCGGCGGTTCGATGAGCGCGGCTATCTGACCAGACGTGAGTCTGTTCAAAGGGCGTGACCGGCAACCCTCGCGCCGCGCTCAAAGATGCTGCGTGCGGCGGTTCCAGGCGTCGTCCCAGAGACTGTCCCGGTCCGAATCGAAAACCATATCCGGATCGGACTCCGCGGTCGCCCAGGCGCCTGCCTCGATCTCCTTGTCGAGCTGGTCCGG
Source organism: uncultured Alphaproteobacteria bacterium (assembly GCA_963783275.1). Classification (GTDB taxonomy): domain Bacteria; phylum Pseudomonadota; class Alphaproteobacteria; order Rhizobiales; family Beijerinckiaceae; genus Roseiarcus. The sequence goes on from CAWANA010000024.1 coordinate 152,281, forward strand.
GCCCCAGCCGGCGTAGCCGAAGGCGACGAGTATTTTGACCGGCCCGCTCTTGTGGGCGATGTCCCGCAAGACCTTGACGCTCGACGTCAGCGACAGGCGATCGTTGATGGCGAGGGTCTCCGGCTGGCGGTATTCCGCGCTGTGGACGACGAAGCCGACTTCCGGCTGAACCGGGCCGCCCGAGAAGACCCGGACGCTGCCTGTCACATCGGCGTTGTTTTCGCCGACCGCCTTGAGAAGGTCGGCGAGCTTTTGCTCGCCGAGCGGCTTATTGAGCACGATGCCCAGGGCGCCGGTCGCGTCGTCCTCGACGATCAGGATGACCGCGTGGTCGAACCGCGGATCGCCCATCGCGGGCGCGGCGACCAGGAACTGCCCGGCGAGCGAGGCTTTGGCCGGCGCATCGTCGGCCTTTCCCGGCAACGCCGCGTCGAGAACGGCGGTCTGCAAAAGGAAGGCTGCGACGACCAGGACCAAACGAGGCCATCCAAGCGCGGACATGGCTCACCCAAGCGTCTTCGGGTGATCAGCCTAGCACGAGCGCGTCGACCGCCAAAGGAGGAGGCGGAAGGGGTAACGTCAACGGTTATGTGTCAGGGCGAGAAGGGTTGGGATTCCCTGCATTTTGTTTTCGTGGATGAAGACGGCGAAGAGGATGCGGTCCATCGATGTTCGATCCTGAAAGACGCCCATGGGCCGGGTTCTGCGGCGGACCTCGCGGAAGCGGCGTTCGATGGCGTTGGTGGTTCTGACCGCCTTGCGCTCGGCGAGGGTCTTGTAGCGGAAGCAGGTCAGCAGTTCGTCGAGATCGTCGCGCAGGCAGGCCACGGCGGGAGGATAGGTCTTGCCCCATCGTTGGGCGAAGCGGCGGGCGGCCGAGCGGGCCTTTGCGGCCGTGTCGGCGTTCATGACGGCATGCAGGCCGGCCTTGACGGCCTTCTCGTCGACTTTCCTGACCTTGTTGAGGACGTTGCGGATTTTGTGCGCCCAGCAGCGCTGGACCGGGATCTTGTCGTAGACCATGGGCAGCGCCGCCAGCAGGCCCGAGCCGCCGTCGACGCAGATCATGTCGAGGCCCTCGCCGGTCAGGCCGCGCCTGTAGAGGTCGGTGAGGAAGCGCTCCCATTCAACGGCGCTTTCGCCGCGCGCCAGGCGGTAGTCGATGATCTCCTTCTTGCCGTCGTGCCGCAGGCCCAAAGCAACAAGCACAGGACGGCGCAACGCCCCGGCTCCGGTCTTGCGGGCGAGCACGACGCCGTCGAGCATCAGCGCCTGGTAGCGTCCGGCGAGGGGACGGGCGTGGAAGGCTGCGACCGCCTTGTCGAGACTCTGGGCCACCCTGCTCACCGTGGCTGGGCTGACCGGCCGGCCGAGCAGGCACAACAGGACCTCGCCGAGCTTGCGGGTCGACAGCCCGAGCACGAAACCCGAAAGGATCGTCCGGTCGATCTCGGGCGAACGGCGGGCGTAGGCGCGCACCACTTCGGTCGGGCAGTAGCGGCGGGTGCGAGGGACGGAGAGCTCGATGTCGCCGAGCTCGGTCAAAAGGGAGCGCCGGTAACAGCCATTGCGGCGATCGGCGGCGTCCTCGGCCTCGAGGCTCTCCAGATGGCGGTCGACCGCCGCCGCCATCTCCGTCTCGATGATCTCGGCCAGGGCTTGGCGGCCAAGCGGGCGATAGCCCTCGCCCCAGTCCAGCCCGTCCGCTTGCATGGCCTTCACCACCTCGAAGGCAGCCGGTAAACTCTTAATCGTCACAGCCCGCTGTGGCATGGGGTGCTCCTTTGCTGGGTCTTGGTCGACCGCAGGGAGTACCCCTTCACGCACCTGACACAGAACTCGTTACATCACCGCGGAAGGCCCTATCCCTCCTCGCCCTCCCCGTCGAAAAGCTGAGCGATCGCTTTCAGCGGCTGAGCCAGGCTGCGGTAGGTCTCGATCCCGATCGCGCCGGCGATCCTTAGTTCGTGGCGCTCGGCGAGCGCGTGCAAATCCGCCATCAGGCGAGTCCCCTTGGCGGTCAGCATCAGCGCATAGCTGCGGCGGTCGCCGGGCGCCGGGTCGCGGCGCACGAGTTTGCGCTTCTCGAGCAAGTCGATCATGGCGACGAAATTGGCCCGCTTGATGCCGAGCGCGGCGCTGACCTCGCCCTGTTTCAGGCCCGGATTGCTTTCGATCACGGTCAGGATCGAATATTGCCCGGGACGGATGTCGTAGGCCTCGAAGGCTGAGAAGAAATCCCTGAACACGGCGATCTGCGCGCGGCGCAAGAGGTAGCCGATCCGCCGGTCGAGCGGTCCGTAGTCAATGCCCGCGCGCTCCCGGAGGGGCGGATCCCCGGGCGCAGCCTCGTCCTTGTCTGCCGCCCTGCGGGTCCGTGAAGCCGTCGCGCTCACCCGCGCCTCCCGCGCATTTGTCCGACCTGGAAGCGGCTCTGCCTCTGCTACGACCGTCCTGAGGAGCGGCGCCGCAGGCGACGCATCTCGAAGGACCCTCCAGCGCGCGCGGTTCTCGCCTTCTGGAACGTCCTTCGAGACGCCCGCGATGCGGGCTTCTCAGGACGAGGGTTGGAGAAGCGTCGCTCTCCTCGAAACAACCTGATTTCTTCCTCCCCGCCACATTGACACGGAACGATAGGTATGTTCAATAACAATTATCACGCGAACCAAATCCCGGAACGAACCGGTGCGCGCGGGTTCAGGAAACGCAGTCAAACAGGGAGCGGACTCAATGTCCTCGAAAATAACCGGTCTTATGCTCGGCGCTGCGCTCTTCGCGCCGGTCGCCGCGCATGCGCAGATCCATGTCGGGGTCGTGGTGTCCGAAACCGGCCCGGCGGCCGCGCTCGGCATCCCGCAAAAGAACACAGTCGCGCAGTTGCCAAAGGAAATTGCGGGCCAGACGGTCGAATACACCGTGCTCGACGACGCGACCGACCCGACCAAGGCGGTCGCCGACGCGCGCAAGCTCGTCGCCGAAAACGCCATCGACATTCTGATCGGCTCGTCGGCGACGCCCTCGACCCTCGCGCTGGTCGACGTCGCGGCCGAAACCAAGACGCCCTATTGCGCGATGGTGCCGACCAAATCCACCGTCTCGCCGCTCGACGACAAGCGCCGCTGGGTGTTCAAGGCCCCGCAGGACGACGCCATCATGGCCGCTGCGGTGTTCGACCACATGAAGGCGGCGGGCGTGAAGACGGTCGCGTTCCTCGGCTATGCCGACGGATACGGCGAGGGCTGGCTCACCGCCGCGAAGGCGGCTGCGAAAGAGCGCGGCATCGACATCGTCGACGTCGAGCGCTTCCAGCGCACCGACACCAGCGTCGAGGCCCAGGCGCTGAAGATCCTATCGTCCAATCCGGACGCCGTTCTGATCGCCGCCTCCGGCACGGTCGCCGTGATGCCGCAGAAGGCGCTGAAGGAACTCGGCTACACGAAGCCGATCTATCAGACGCACGGCGTCTCGACGATGGAGTTCGTGCGCGTCGGCGGCAAGGACGTCGAAGGCACCGTGTTCCCCGCAGGCCCGGTGGTCGTCGCAAGCCTCCTGCCCGACAGCCACCCGAGCAAGGCGATCGGCCTCGCCTACATCAAGGCCTACGAGGAGAACAACAAGACGCCGTTCGCCGCGTTCGGCGCGCATCTCGCCGACTGCACGTCGATCATGCTCGGCGGTGTCAAGGCGGCGCTGGACAAGGGCAAGCCCGGCACGCCGGAATTCCGGGCGGCCTTGCGCGACGCGGTAGAGACCACGCACGAGCTCGCGGCCAACCACGGCGTCTACACCTACTCGCCGACCGACCATTCCGGCCTCGACAAGCGCTCGCGCGTGCTGATCAAGATCGTCGACGGCAAGTGGACGCTGCTGCCCGATCCGAAGTGATTTCGGTCGCCCGACCGTGAGCAAGCTGACGGCTCCGCGATCGGAGGGAGCGCGTCTCGCGCTCCTGGGCGGCGAGACGCCGCCCCTCCGACGTTGGAGGTGGTCCGAGCCATGAGCCCGACGATCCTGCTCTTCCTCGCCCAGGACGGCGTGATGAACGGGGCGGTCTACGCGCTGCTCGGCGTCACGCTCGTGCTGATGTTCACCGTGACGCGGGTCATTTTCGTCGCCCAGGGCGAGTTCGTCGCCTGGGGCGCGCTGACGATGGCGGCGCTCCAGAACGGCGCCCTGCCCGGCACGGCGAAGCTGCTCGTCGGCTTCGGCCTCGCCGCCGCGATCGTCGAGGTCTTGCGCGCCCGCGGCCGTCTGCCCGCGCGCCGCCTCGCGCTGATCGCTGCGCGCGACGTCGCCTTCCCGCTCCTGCTGCTGGCTCTGATCGCGGCGCTCGCGCCGCTCAAGCTCGGCATGGCGGTCGACGCACTCATGACGCTTGCGCTGATCGTGCCGATGGGGCCGCTCGTCTACCGGCTCGCGTTCCAGCCGCTGGCGGACGCCAGCGTGCTCGTCCTGTTCATCGCCGCGATCGGCGTGCATCTCGCGATGACCGGCCTCGGCCTCGCCGTCTTCGGCGCCGAAGGCTCGCGCCTCGATCCGATGATTTCGGGCGTCGTCCCCATCGGTCCGATCGTGGTGAAGATGCAGAGCCTCGCCGTGCTCGCGGTCACCGCCGCGGTGATGGCGGGGCTCTACCTGTTCTTCGAACGGACGCTTCTCGGCAAGGCGTTGCGCGCGACTGCGGTCAACCGGCTCGGCGCCCGCCTCGTCGGGGTGCGCGTCGACAGCACGGCGCGAACCGCCTTCGCGCTCGCCGCCGGCGTCGGCGCCGTCTCGGGGATCCTGATCGGACCCCTGACGACCGTCGCCTACGACACCGGGTTTCTCGTCGGCCTCAAGGGTTTCGTCGCCGCGATCATCGCCGGGCTCGCGAGCTATCCCATGACCGCGATCGCGGCGCTCGCGATCGGCCTGCTCGAATCCTACTCGGCCTTCTTCGCCAGCGCCTTCAAGGAAGCGATCGTTTTCGCGATCATCATCCCCTTCCTGCTCTGGCGCTCCTACGCCGCAGGCCCCGCCGCCGACGACGAGGAGGAGTAGGCGGCCCATGGGCCTCGCGTCCCGCCTCTCGCCCCGCCTTATCGGCTTGATCGTCATCACGCTGATGGCGGTCCTGCCGCTCCTGCCGTTCACGCCGGCGTTCTGGGTGACGCTCGCCGGCTACATCGGCCTCGCGAGCCTCGTCGCCATCGGCCTCGTGCTCCTGACCGGCGTCGGGGGCATGACCTCATTCGGGCAGGCGGCCTTCGTCGGCTTCGGCGCCTATACGACCGCCGTGTTGACCACCCAGTTCGGCTTCTCGCCCTGGGCGAGCCTGCCGGTCTCGCTCCTCACGAGCGGACTTGCGGCGCTGGCGATCGGGCTCGTCACCGTCAGGCTCTCTGGCCATTACCTGCCGCTCGGCACCATCGCCTGGGGGATCAGCTTCTTCTACCTGTTCGGCGCCAGCGCCGCGCTCGGCGGCTATGACGGGATCAGCGGCATTCCGCCGATCGCGATTGGCCCCTGGACGCTGATCGACGCCCGCGCCGTCTATTACCCGATCTGGCTCGCCGTGCTGATCGCCGTCCTCTTGAGCGGCAACCTGCTCGACAGCCGCATGGGCCGCGCGATCCGGGCGTTGCGCGGCGGCGGCTCGTTCGCGGAATCCTTCGGGGTCGACACGGCGCAGGCGAAGCTGGTCGTATTCGTCTATGCGGGTCTGCTCGCCGGCCTTTCGGGCTGGCTCTACGCCCATGTGCAGCGCTCGGTCAGCCCTTCGCCGTTCGGCCTCAGCGCCGGCATCGAATACCTCTTGATGGCCGTGCTCGGCGGCTCCGGCTACGTGCTTGGCGGCGTCGTCGGGGCGGCGGTCGTCGCGGTGCTCAACGACCAGTTGCAGAACTGGCTGCCGAAGCTGATGGAGGGCGGCGGCAACCTCGACACGATCGTGTTCGGAATCCTGCTGGTGGCCGCCCTTCAGTTCGCGCGAGCCGGCCTGTGGCCGATGCTGCGCCGGCTCGGGCCTCCGGCCGCGCCGAAGGCGGTCGACCTTTCCGCACCGTCCCTGCCGAAACGCCCCGCCTGCGAGAAGGGCGCGCCGCTGCTCGAGGCCGAGGGGATCAGCAAACGCTTCGGCGGCCTGGTCGCGGTCAACGCGGTGAGCTTCACTGTCCGCGGCGGCGAGATCGTCGGCCTGATCGGCCCCAACGGCGCGGGAAAAAGCACGACCTTCAACCTGCTGACCGGCGTCGCGCAGGCGACTTCTGGGCGAAATCCGCTTCCGCGGCGAGCGCATCGACCGCCTGCCGGCGCGCGAGATCGCCGCGCGCGGCGTCGCCCGCACCTTCCAGCACGTGAAGCTCGTGCCGGGGATGACGGTGCTGGAGAACGTCGCGATCGGCGCGCATCTGCGCGCCCGCGTCGGCGCGCTGGCCTCGCTCCTCCGCCTCGACCGCGCCCGCGAGGCGGAGATCATCGCCGAGGCCGCCCGGCAGATCGAGCGCGTCGGCCTCAAGGAGCACATGCATAAAGCCGCGGGCTCGCTGGCGCTCGGCCAGGCGCGCGTCGCCGAGATCGCCCGCGCGCTCGCGCTCGATCCCGCGCTCCTGCTGCTCGACGAGCCGGCGGCCGGCCTGCGCTTCGCCGAGAAGCAGGAGCTCGCCGCGCTGTTGAAGCGGCTGCGCGAGGACGGCATGAGCGTGCTCCTGGTCGAGCACGACATGGACTTCGTGATGCAGCTCACCGACCACATCGTGGTGCTCGACTTCGGCTCGAAGATCGCCGAGGGCGCGCCGAAGGCGATCGCCGAAAGCCCAGCGGTGCTCGAGGCCTATCTCGGCGGCGTCGCATGAGCGCGCCGATCCTGAGGACCGACCGGCTTTGCGTATCGTATGGACGCGTCGAAGCCGTGCGCGCCGCCTCGATCGAGATGCCCGCGGGCGGGGTGGTGACCGTGATCGGCGCCAACGGCGCCGGCAAGACGAGCCTGCTCAACGCCATCATGGGCGTCCTGCCGATGAGCGGCGAGGTCGTCTTCGACGGCCGTCCGCTCAAGCGCGAGCCGATCGAGGAGCGGGTCGCGGGCGGCTTGAGCCTCGTGCCGGAAAAGCGCGAGCTGTTCGCCTCGATGTCGGTCGAGGACAATCTCCGCCTCGGCGCCTACCGGCTCGGCGGGAAGGCGATCCGGACAGGGCTCGCAGACGTCTTCGCCCGGTTTCCCCGACTCGAAGAGCGGCGCGAGCCAGACGGCCGGCACGCTGTCGGGCGGCGAGCGCCAGATGCTCGCGATGGGCCGGGCGCTGATGGGCCGGCCGCGCCTGCTGATGCTCGACGAGCCGAGCCTCGGCCTCGCGCCGCGCATCGTGAAGGACATCTTCCGCATCGTCGGCGAACTCAAGGCGACCGGCGTCTCGATCCTGCTCGTCGAGCAGAACGCCCGCGCCGCGCTCGCAATCGCCGACTGGGCCTATGTGATGGAGCTCGGCGAGATCGTCATGCAGGGCCCGGCGGCCGAGCTCGCGGACGACAAGCGCGTGATCGAAAGCTACCTCGGCCTGCGGGCGGCGCTGAGCCGGAAACGATCGAAAGGAACAATCAACTATGACCACTGTGGATGCCGAACACCCGATCGACATCGACCTGCCGGCCTCGCTCAAGGCGACGCGGCGCGGCGCGATCGCGCATCTCCGCCTGGCGCGGGCGGAAAAGCGCAATGCGCTCGACGACGTGACCGTGCTCGGGCTCGAGACGTTCTTCACGCAATTACCCAAGGACATCCGCGCGGTCGTGCTGACCGGCGAAGGTCAGCATTTCTCCGCCGGCCTCGATCTCTCCGAGGTGGCCGAGGAGCTTGAGCCCGCTCGAACGCGTGATGCATTCGCGCATGTGGCATCGAGCGTTCGAGGCGATCCAGTTCGGCCGCACGCCGGTCATCGCCGCGATGCACGGCGCGGTGGTCGGCGGCGGGCTCGAACTCGCGGCCTCGACGCACATCCGTGTCGCCGAGCGCTCGACCTATTACGGCCTGCCCGAGGGCCAGCGCGGCATCTTCCTCGGCGGCGGCGGCTCGGTCAGGATCGCGCGACTGATCGGCGTCCCACGGGTGCAGGACCTGATGCTGACCGGGCGCACGCTTGAACGCGGAGGAAGGCCATGCCGCCGGGATCACGCAATATCTGGTCGACGACGGCATGGGGATAGAGAAGGCGTTCGAGCTCGCCGCCAAGGCCGCCTCGAACACGCTGACCACCAATTTCGCCGTGCTCCACGCGCTCCCGCGGATTACCGAGACCAACCCGTCGAGCGGGCTGCTCACCGAATCGCTGATGGCGACGATCGCCGAGATGAGCCCCGAGGCGACCGAGCGCCTCAAGGATTTTCTGGAGAAGCGCGCGGCCAAAGTGCTGCGCCAGAGCTGAGCGTTCTTGCCGTCGGCGCCGCCCTCCCATAAAATATGACCAGTTTTATGGTCAGAAAGGGATCGCTAATGCTCACAGTCAATCTGGCTCACGCCAAGGCTCACTTGAGTGAACTCCTGGACAAGGTGGAGGCGGGCGAGGAGGTTGTCATCACTCGCCATGGAAAGCCCGTGGCGCAGATCCGTCAGGCCGTCCCGCCGAAGCAGCCAGTCGACCTCGAAGTGCTCGCCGCGTTGCGGGCGCGGCTGCCCGCCTGGGGCAGGGACAGCGAGACTCTCGTTCGCGAAATGCGGGACGAAGAGCGTTATTGATGCGCTACTTCGACACGAGCTTCCTGACGCCGCTGATTCGCGAGGAGGTAATGAGTTCGCGTGTGGCGCGGTTCGTGGCCGGATTGCCGACTGGAGAGCTGGCGATCAGCCGTTGGACTGAGGTGGAGGTCGCGTCGCTCCTCGCGCGCGACGTCCGAATGGGTGTCATCAATAGCGTCGGGGCCGGCGAGGCGGATGCGCTCTTTGGAGATATGGTCCGGCGATCCTTTGTCGTCCTGTCGCCGGACGGCGGCGACTACGATCTGGCGAGACGCTACCTGCACACTTACGAGAGCCGTCTGCGCGCGGGAGACGCGCTGCGTCTCGCGATCGCGGCGAACCATCGAGCCGCCATGATACACACCTTTGACAAGACGATGATCAGGGCGGGTGAACTGCTCGGTCTGCCCGTAAGCGGCGAGATCGGCGAAGGTTGAGCCGCCCGGAACCGGGGAGGAAACGCGCATGAAGATCCCGCTGACCTTCGGCCCGCCGCATGTCGCCGTCGAGCGCCGCGCGGACGGCGCGATGATCGTGACGTCGCCCGAGCCGCTCCAAGCCTACCCACGGTCGATGACCGACTGGCTCGACCACTGGGCGCTGGCCGCGCCCGACCGGGTGTTCCTGGCCGAGCGGGTCGACGGCGTGTGGCGCAAAGTCACCTACGCCGAAGCGCGCGACCTCGCCCGGCGGATCGCGCGGGCGATCATCGATCGCGATCTCAGTCCCGAACGTCCGATCGCGATCCTTTCCGGCAACAGCGTCGATCATGCGCTGATCGGCCTCGGCGCCATGATCGCCGGCGTGCCCTACGCGCCGGTGTCGCAGCCCTATTCGCTGGTCGCCAAGGACTACGGCAAGCTGAAGGCTATCCTCGACGTGCTGACCCCCGGCCTCGTCTACGTCAGCGACGGGGCGCGATTCACGCTGGCGCTCGCGGCGGGCGTGCCGAAGGACGCCGAGGTGGTGGCGGGCGTCAATCCGCCGGCGGAATGGCCCTCGACGACGTTCGAGGCCTTCATCAGGAAGCCCGCCGGGCCGGAGGTCGACGCCGCGCACGCGCGCGTCGGGCCCGACACCGTCGCCAAGCTCCTGTTCACGTCCGGCTCGACAGGATCGCCCAAAGGCGTCATCAACACCCAGAAGATGATGACCTCGAACCAGGCGATGCTGAAAGGCGTCAATCCGAGCTATCATCATGTCGCGCCGGTTCTGGTCGACTGGCTGCCCTGGAGCCACACGTTCGGCGGCAACAACAATTTCAATCTCGTGCTGTCGGCCGGCGGCTCGTACTACATCGACGAGGGGCGGCCGCTGACCAGCGCGATCGAAGCCACCGTGCGCAATCTCAAGGACGTGTCGCCGACCATCTACTATAACGTGCCGAAGGGCTTCGAGATGCTGTTGCCCTACGTGGAGCAGGACGCGGACTTGCGCAGAAGCCTGTTCGCTCACCTGCAGGCCTTCGTCTACGCCGGGGCGGCGCTTAGCCCCTATGTGCGCGAGGCGTTCGAGCGGCTGGGGCGGGAGACCGTCGGCCACGTCGTTCCGATCCTGACCTCGCTCGGCTCGACCGAAACCGGCCCGTCGGCGCTGAGCGTCACCCAGAAGGCCTGCGCGCCGGGCGTCGTCGGCATTCCCAATCACGGCGTCGAAATGAAACTCATTCCCAACGGCGACAAGCTCGAGGCGCGTCTTAAGAGCCCGAGCATCACGCCCGGCTACTGGCGCCGGCCCGATCTCACGAAGGACGCTTTCGACGAGGAGGGCTACTATAAACTCGGCGATGCGCTCAAATTCTTCGACGAAAGCGATCCGGAGCTCGGCTTCGTTTTCGACGGGCGCGTGGCGGAGGACTTCAAGCTCGGGACCGGCGTCTGGGTCAGCGTCGGACCGCTGCGGACTCCGGTTCATCGCCCATTGCGCGCCTTACGTAACCGACCTTGTCGTCGCCGGCCACGACCGCGACGACGCGGCGGCGCTGGTCGTGCCCTACGTTCCCGCCTGCCGCGAGCTTTCGGGGCTCGCCGAGCGCGCGAGCGACGCCGACGTCCTCATGCATTCCAACGTGCGCGAGAAGTTTTCCACCTTGCTCGCCGCCTTCAACCGGGTTGCCGGCGGCAGCTCGCGGCGCATCGCGCGCCTCATTCTGATGGACGATCCGCCCTCGCTCGACACCGGCGAGCTCACCGACAAGGGCTCGATCAACCAGCGCGCCGTGCTGGCGCTGCGCGCCGACATGGTCGAAGAGCTCTACGCCGAAACGCCTTCGTCGCGCACGATCCGCTGATCCCCGAACGGAGACCCAAAATGAAAGTCGCCGACCTCGTCGCCATCGACGTCCACACCCACGCGGAAGTCTCGTGCCGCCAGCCGGCCGACGCCTTCTGGCAGCCGTACGAGGACGCCGCGAACATTTATTTCAAGGCCGGCAAGCGACCGACAATCGCGGAGACCGTCGCCTATTATCGCGAGCGCAAGATCGGCCTCGTCATGTTCACCGTCGACAGCGAGTTCGAGATCGGCAATCACCGCATTCCGAACGACGAAGTCGCGGAAGCGGCCGCGGCCAATGCCGACATGATGATCGCCTTCGCCTCGATCGATCCGCATAAAGGCAAGCTCGGCGTGCGCGAGGCGCGCGAGCTCATCGAGGCGGGCGTCGTCAAGGGCTTCAAGTTCCACCCCACCGTGCAGGGCTTTTTCCCCAACGATCGGATCGCCTACGGCCTCTACGAGCTGATCGCGCACTACAAGCTGCCGGCCGTCTTCCACTCCGGCCATTCCGGCATCGGGACGGGCATGCCGGGCGGCGGCGGCATGCGGCTCAAATATTCGAACCCGATCCATCTCGACGACGTGGCCGTTGATTTCCCGGACATGACGATCATCATCGCCCATCCCTCGTGGCCGTGGCAGGACGAGGCGCTCTCGGTCTGCCTGCACAAGCCGAACGTCTACATCGACCTCTCCGGCTGGAGCCCAAAATACTTTCCGCCGCAGCTCGTCCAGTACGCCAACGGCCAGCTCAAGACCAAGATGCTCTTCGGGTCCGACTTCCCTCTCATTCCGCCGGATCGCTGGATCAAGGATTTCAAGCGAGGCCGGCTTCAAGCCCGAGGTCCACGACCTGATCCTCAAGGAGAACGCCATCCGCGCGCTGAAGATCGCCGCGGAGTAGGCTGAACCGACGCTTGACGTCCTTTGGTCCGCCAGGCCTGATGGGCGCGTGGGCCGCCGTCACGAGACGCGAACGGACCGAGGGAGGCACGCATGAAGATCGAGGGCGGTTGCTACTGCAAAAAGGTCCGCTACGAGGCGGAGGGAGAGCCGAGGCTGAGGGCGGAATGTCTTTGCCGCCCGTGCCAATATTTCTCCGGCGGCGCGCCGAACGTGTTCATGCTGATGCCGCCGCAGGGCTTCCGCTACACCAGCGGCGAGCCGCGCCAGTTCAAGCGCGACGACCTCGAAAGAGCGGTCACGCGCGAGTTCTGCGGAGATTGCGGCACGCATCTCCTCACCCGCCGGCCTGACCTTCCCTTCATCGTTCTCAAGGTTGGAACGTTCGATGATCCAAGCCAGTTCGGAGCGCTGCAGATTGCGATCAACGCCAGCGACCGACAGACTTTCCATTGCCTCCCCGAGGGGCTGCCGACTTTCGAGGGCATGCCGCCCCGCTAGGCGGCGATCGGCGCCATGAAAGCCTTCTCCTGGACCGAGGCCCCGCATGGCGCGATCGTCGCTGACGGCAAGCGGCTCGAGGCGGCGGCGTTCGGCCCCCCGCCGAACGATGCGCCGACCCTGGTCCTGCTGCACGAGGGCCTGGGGTGCGTCGCGCTGTGGCGCGACTTTCCCGAAAAGACTCGCCGAGGCCACCGGTTTCGGTGTGTTTGTCGCTTCGCGCGCCGGCTACGGCCGGTCCGATTCCGTCGAGCTTCCCCGCCCGCTCGACTATATGACGCGCGAGGCGCGCTTCAGCCTGCCTGTCGTTCTCGGCGCAATCGGCTTTCGGCGCGGCGTTCTCGTCGGCCACAGCGACGGCGCCTCGATTGCGGCGATCTATGCGGGCGAGCACGACGATCAGCGGGTCGAGGGGCTCGTCCTGATGGCGCCGCATTGCTTCACCGAGCCGCCCGGCCTCGCCTCGATCGCCGAGGCGAAACGGGCCTACGAGAGCGGCGACCTGAAGCCGAAGCTCGCCAAATATCACGCCCATGTCGACGCCGCTTTCCTGGGCTGGAACGGCGCGTGGCTCGACCCCGGCTTCAAGACCTGGAACATCGAAAGCTTCGTCGAGCGCTGGCGCGCGCCCGCGCTCGTCATCCAGGGGGCGGACGATCAGTACGGCACGCTCGCACAGGTTCGCGCCATCGAAAGCCGCGCGCCGACGCATGTCGCGAGCCTGATCCTCGCCGACTGCAAACATTCGCCGCAGTTCGAGCAGCCGCAGGCGACGCTCGACGCCATCGTGGAATTTTGCAAGCACCGCTTACGGGAGGTCCTGAAACCATGCTCGCAGCACGCATTCACGGTCACGGCGGCAACGAGGTCTTGCGGATCGACGAGTTGCCGGTCCCGGAGCGAAAAGAAGGCCAAGTCCTGATCCGCATGGCGGCCGGAGGTCTCAACCGGGTCGATCTCTACATGCGCAATTCCGGCGCCGGGATCACCCACCGGCTGCCGATCATCCTCGGGCTCGACGGCGCGGGCGTGGTGGTCGAGGCCGACAGGAACTCGGCCTTCCGCGCCGACGATCCGGTCGTCATCTATCCCGGCCAGCCCTGCGAAACCTGCGAGTTCTGCCGCAAGGGCGAAGAAGTCCTGTGCACGGGCGGAAAAATCTTCGGCGAGCAGGTCGACGGCACGTTTGCTGAATATGTCGCCGCTCCGGAAGGCGGCGTTATGCGAAAGCCCGAGTCGCTCGACTTCGTGCAGGGCGCGTCGCTCAGCGTCGCGTGGCTCACGGCGTGGCGCATGGTGGTGACCAAGGCGCGCGTTCAGCCCGGCGACACGGCGCTCATCTTCGGCATCGGCGGCTCGGTGTCGCTGGCTGCGACCCAGATCGCCGGCGCCATCGGCGCGCGGGCGATCGTCACGTCGCGCGACGCAGGCAAGCTCGCCCGCATGGCCGCCTTCGGCGCGGCGGAGACCGCTCTGGATGAAGGCGGATCGTCGATCCTCGATCGCGTCATGGCGCTGACGTCAAAGCGCGGCGTCGACGTCGTGATCGAGAACGTCGGCAAGGCGGTGTGGCCGACCGCGATGAAGGCGCTGGTGCGCGGCGGCCGGACTCGTCACCTGCGGCGCGACCACGGGCGACGACCCCTCCGCCGATTTGCGCCGCCTGTTCATTCGCCAACTCACCGTGTTCGGCTCGACGCTCGGCAACCGCTCGGAATTGCGCGATCTGATCGCCTTCATCGCCGAGAAGAAGCTGACGCCGCACATCGACCAGACTTTTGCGCTTGCCGACATCGCATCCGCGCTCGACCGGCTCGAATCCGGGCGGCAGTTCGGCAAGATCGGGTTGAGGATCGGGGCGTGAGCGATACCCTTGCCGTCATCGCGAGGGAAGCGAATCGTAGAGCGCCCTGCGGCTCCTCGATTGCTTCGCCGCTGCGCTCCTCGCAATGACGTTCGGGCTACGACTTCGCTCCGACGAGAACCGGCGACGCTCGATAGGCTTCTGGAAACAGCCGCTTCAGCGCCTCGACCTTCGGCAGGTCGTTGAACACGATGTAGGGGTAGGTCGGGTTCCGGGCGAGGAAATCCTGATGGTAACCTTCGGCCGGATAGAATGTCTTGCCCGGCTCGATGCTGGTGACGATCGGCGAAGGGAAGGCGTGGGCGGCGTTCAGTTGGGCGATGTAATCCTTCGCCACCCGCGCCTGCCCCTCGCTCGTCGGAAAAACGGCGGAGCGGTATTGCGTCCCCTCGTCCGGGCCCTGCCGATTGAACTCGGTCGGGTCGTGCGCCACCGAGAAGTAGATTTGCAGGATCTTGCCGTAGCTGATCTTGGCCGGATCGAAGGCGATCCTGACCGATTCCGCGTGGCCCGTGTCGCCCTCGCTGGTCATCTCGTAATGCGCCGTCGCGGCGGCGCCGCCGGTATAGCCCGAAACCGCCGAGACGACGCCCTCGACGTGCTGGAAAACGCCCTGCACGCCCCAGAAGCAGCCGCCGGCGAGCACCGCGACTTCCTGCGGCGACCCCGAGGACTGCTCGTCGACCGCAGGCGGCGGCACGCGCCGCGTCTCCTCGGCCGACGAGGCGGAGACGCCAAGCCAGGCGAGGGCGGCGACGCCGGAGGCGAGCGCCGCGCCGACGCCAAGCCGGACAAGAGCGGTTCGATCAAGTGCGGTTCCCATGACTTTCATCTCCTTGGCGAAGGTGTGTGCGTTGTCATCCCCGCGGAACGCGGCAATCCAGACTGCGCCGACCACGGATGCATGGGCGCGTTAGTCGCGTGCCGCCCCTGGATGCCCGCTCTCGCGGGCAGGACAACCCTTATCGATACGCGGGCGGCCGTCGGTCGTTACGCCGGCATCCGGGTTTTTTCGCGGTTTCCGCCAAAACTTCGACGGCTGATCCCCTTGCCCCTTGCACGCCCCAGCGGATAGCCTATCGATCACTTGTGAACCTTTGAGGGAGGAATGCCGGTGACGTCCATCAACCCGGTCGCGGACCTGACGGTCGAAGGCGAGGTCGCGATCGTCACGATCAACTCGCCGCCGGTCAACGCGCTGTCGCAGGCCGTCCGCGAGGGTCTGAAGCGTCGGCGTCGAGCAGGCGGAGGCCGATCCCGCCGTCAAGGCGATCGTCCTCATCTGCGCCGGGCGCACCTTCATCGCCGGCGCCGACATCACCGAGTTCGGCAAGCCGCACGCCGCGCCCGATCCTCCCCGACGTGCTCGACCGCGATCGAGAACGCGACGAAGCCGGTGATCGCCGCGATGCACGGCACGGCGCTCGGCGGCGGCTTCGAGGTCGCGCTGACGGCGCATTACCGCATCGCCGTCCCGTCGGCCAAATGCGGCCTGCCGGAGATCAAGCTCGGCCTCATTCCCGGCGCCGGCGGCACGCAGCGCCTGCCGCGGCTCGATCGGCGCCGAGAAGGCGCTCGACGTCATCCTCTCGGGAACGCCGTTCGGCGCGCGCGAGGCGAAGGACTGGGGCGTGGTCGACGCGCTCGCCGAGGAGGGCAAGCTGCGCGACGGCGCGGTCGCCTTCGCGCAGGCGCCTGATCGCCGAGAAGGCGCCGCTGAAGAAGGTGCGCGACCGCGACGACAAGCTCGCGCGAGGCGCGCGGCAAGCCCGAGATCTTCGAGGCGATCCGCAAGGCCAACGCGCGCAAGTTCCGCGGCTTCGAGGCCTGGGAGAAGGCGATCCAGTCGGTCAAGAACGCCGTCGACCTGCCGTTCGACGAGGGCATGAGACACGAGCGCGAGATGTTCATGACGCTGCTCGGCTCGACCCAGTCGAAGGCGCAGCGCCACGTGTTCTTCGCCGAGCGCGCAGGCGGCCAAGATCGCCGACATCCGGCGCGGACACGCCGACGAAGCCGATCAAGCGGGTCGGCGTCATCGGCGCCGGCACCATGGGCGGCGGCATCGCGATGAATTTCCTCAACGCCGGCATTCCCGTGACCATCGTCGAGACCGGCGAAGGAGGCGCTCGACCGCGGCGTCGCGATCATGCGCAAGAACTACGAGAACACCGCCAAGAAGGGCCGCATGACGCACGGCCGAGGTCGAGGAGCGCATGGGCCGCTGACCCCGACGCTCGACTTCGGCGCGCTCGAGCGATGCCGACCTCGTGATCGAGGCGGTGTTCGAGAACATGGACCTCAAGAAGGCGATCTTCGCGCGGCTCGACGACGTCGCCAAGCCCGGCGCGATCCTCGCCTCCAACACGTCCTACCTCGACATCGACGAGATCGCGGCGACGACGAAGCGGCCCGGAGGACGTGCTCGGCATGCACTTCTTCTCGCCCGCCAACGTGATGCGGCTGCTCGAGATCGTGCGCGGCGAGAAGACCGTCGAAGACCGTGCTCGCGACCGTCGCGGCGCTCGCGCCGAAGATCGGCAAGGTCGGCGTGATCGTCGGCGTCTGCCACGGCTTCGTCGGCAACCGGATGCTCGCCGAGCGCCAGCGCGAGGCGCGGAAAGCTGATCCTCGAAGGCGCGACGCCGTCGGAGGTCGACCGCGTGCTCACCGATTTCGGCCTGCCGATGGGGCCGTTCGCGATGAGCGATCTCGCCGGCCTCGACATCGGCTGGTCGGCCGAGACGTCGAAGCGCGGCGACGCATCCGCGACATCCTGTGCGAGGAGGGCCGGCGCGGCCAGAAGACCGGCGCGGGCTTCTACGACTACGACGAGCAGCGCAACGCCAAGCCCTCGGCGCATGTCGAGACGATCATCCGCGACTTCGCCGCCGTCGAAGGGCGATCGAGCAGCGCGACGATCTCCGACGAGGAGATCCTCGAGCGCTGCATCTATCCGATGATCAACGAGGGCGCGAAGATTCTCGAAGAGGGCAAGGCGCAGCGCGCCTCCGACATCGACATCGTCTGGATCTACGGCTACGGCTGGCCGGTCTATCGCGGCGGCCCGATGTTCTACGCCGACACGGTCGGGCCTGAAGACGGTGCTCGACAAGCTGAAGGGATTCCAGGCGAAGTTCGGCGACGACTTCAAGCCGGCGGCGCTGCTGGAGAAGCTCGCCGCCGAGGGCGGCGCGTTTTCGAAGGCGTGAACGCCTCGGCGCCGCCCTCAATCGGCAGCGGGAATCCCTCCCCTAGCCCTCTCGCCGCATTCGGGGAGAGGGCGATCTGAACCGGAGCATCCCCATGCGTGAAGCCGTCATCGTCTCCACCGCCCGCACGCCGATCGGCAAGGCCTATCGCGGCGCGTTCAACGACACCCAGGCCCAGACGCTCGGCGGCCACGCGATCGCCGAGGCGCTGAAGCGCGCGCGCGTCGAGGGCGCCGAGGTCGACGACGTCGTGATCGGCGCGGCGATGCAGCAGGGCTCGACCGGCTACAACGTCGCGCCGCCAGGCGGCGTTGCGCGCGGGCCTGCCGACCAGCGTCGCCGGCATGTCGGTCGACCGGCAGTGCGCCTCGGGCCTGATGGCGATCGCGATCGCCGCCAAGGAGATCATCGACGACGGCATGAGCGTCACGGTCGGCGGCGGGCTCGAGTCGATCTCGCTCGTCCAGAACGACAAGATGAACCGCTTCCGCGCTCACGACCCCTGGCTCGTCGCGCATCGCGACGACGTCTACATGTCGATGCTCGAGACCGCCGAGATCGTCGCCGAGCGCTACAGGATCTCGCGCGAGGCGCAGGACGAATATGCGCTGCAGTCGCAGCAGCGCACCGCCGCCGCGCAGGCCGCCGGCCGGTTCGACGCCGAGATCGCGCCGCTGCCGACCGTGATGAAGGTCGCCGACAAGGCGACCGGCGCCGTCTCGCGACAAGGAGGTCGACGCTGAAGCAGGACGAGGGCCCGCGCGCCGACACGACGCTCGCGGGCCTTGCGGCGCTGAAGCCGGTGTTCGCCGGCGGCCAGAAGCTGAAGGCCGGCGCCTTCATCACCGCCGGCAACGCCTCGCAGCTTTCCGACGGCGCCAGCGCCTGCGTGCTGATGGAGGCGAAGCTCGCGAGCCAGCGCAACCTCGCGCCGCTCGGCATCTATCGCGGCATCGCGGTCGCCGGCTGCGATCCGGACGAGATGGGCATCGGCCCGGTGTTCGCCATGCCGAAGCTCCTCAAGGCGCACGGCCTCAAGATCGACGACATCGGCCTCTGGGAGCTGAACGAGGCCTTCGCCGTGCAGGTGATCTACTGCCGCGACAGGCTCGGCATCGACAACGACAAGCTCAACGTCGACGGCGGCGCGATCGCGGTCGGCCACCCCTACGGCATGAGCGGCGCGCGCCTGACCGGCCATGCGCTGATCGAGGGCAAGCGGCGCGGCGTCAAGTACGTCGTGGTGACGATGTGCGTCGGCGGCGGCAGGGCGCGGCGGGGCTGTTCGAGGTCGCGTGAACGTGGAGCGGCCGGCGTACTCGCCGCCGGGGCGCGCAGGACGCGCGCCCTCCGAAGGGGTATCGTCCGTGACCGATCCGCAGCACATGGCGCCGCTCGCGGCCTTTCATGGGGCAGAAGCCGCCGGCGCCGGCGTGGTTCGACGCGGTCGATGGCGCGCGAGCCCGAGCGGACGTTCCTCGAGGTCGAGGGCGCCGAAGGTCGAGGTCCTCGCCTGGGGCGAGCGCGGCAAGCCCGGGCTCATGTTCCTGCACGGCGGCGCGGCCCACGCCGACTGGTGGAGCTTCATCGCGCCGTTCTTCGCCGACGAGCGGCGGGTCGTCGCCTCGACCTTCACCGGCATGGGGCGCTCGGACTGGCGCGAGCGCTTACGGTTTCGAGCAGTTCGTGCGCGAGGCGCGCGCGGCGGGCGCGCGGCGGGCGCGTTCGACGCCGGGCAAGCCGGTCGTCGTCGGCCATTCGTTCGGCGGCCGGGTGACGATGGGCCTCGCGCGCGACTTCGGCGACGAGCATCGCCGGCGGCGTGATGGTCGATCCGCCCTTCTTCGCGCCGCAGAATTTTCGCCCGCCCTCGCCGCCGCAGCCCTCGCGGATCGCGCGGCGTGCAGCCCTCGCTCGCGGCGGTCATCGCGCGCTTCCGCCTGATGCCGCCGCAGCCGGTCGAGCAACCTCTACATCCTCGACGCCATCGCCCGCCGCTCGGCGCGCGAGGCGGTCGACGAGCATGGGCAGCCCGGCTGGTCGCTCTGCTTCGACCCGCATTTCTGGGAGAAATTCGGCCGGATCGACCCGGTCCCGATCGTCGCCGCCGCGCGCTGCGCCGCTGGCGCTGATCCGCGGCGCGAAGTCGAAGCTCTTCAAGGCCGACGACGCCGATTATCTGATGAGCTTCCTCGCCGCCCGGCTCGCCCCATGTCGTCATCCCCGAGGCCGAGCATCACGTGATGATCGACCAGCCGCTGGCGTTCGTGCGGCGCTGCGGGCGCTGCTGCCGGCGTGGCCGACTTCCGTCTGTCGCAAGCGGGTCGTGCGGCGCCAGGAACGCGGTCCGGTCGCCGCAGATGCCCGGCGCTCCCCGACATCGCTGCAGCCGTCAGCCGTCGACCGCGATCCGACGCAGCCGCCGTTCGCTCGGGTCGACCGCACCGCGTCGACGCGCCGCGGCGAAGCACGCGCGCCGTCGGCGTCCAGGCGGCGTTGCGGCGGAGCTCCGCCTCGCCCGACCGGCGCGCCGTTGACGAACCAGGCGAACGGCGGCGCGCCGCCGAGCGCCTTCAGCGCGAGCCGCGGCGTCGCGCGCGCCATCTGTGATGCCGAGGTCGATCCGCGCGCCGTCGGGCGGAAAGGCGATCTTCAGCGCCGCCGTCTCGGTCGCGGCCATGGTCTTCGGCGCGTCCTTGCGCAGGTGGCGCAGCGGCGGCGGCAGGTCGGCGGTGATCGCTCGCCGTGAGCACGCCCTTCGGCGGCTTGACGATCTCGACGTCGCGCCCGAGCCGCTCGAAGGCGTCGAACAGGATCGGCGCCGCGGCCTGCCGCCCGATCAGGCCCGGCGTCGGGCCGTTGTCGGGCCGCCCGACCCAGACCGCGATCGTCGTCCCGCGGTCGAAGCCGACCGCCAGCGCGTCGCGAAAGCCGTAGGACGTGCCGGTCTTGAAGGCGATCCGGCCCGAGAGCGAATTCGCCGGCGGCGGCGCGCCGCGCAGGATGTCGGCGACATACCAGGCCGCGACCGGATCGGTGACGCGGCGCGGCCCGATGACCGGCGCGCGCGCCGTCGAGCCGCTCGATCAGCGCCGGCGCCTCGCCGCCGCGCGCAAAGCCCGCGTAGAGGCGGGCGATGTCGGTCAGCGAAACGCCGAGGCCCCCGAGGCCGATGGCGAGCCCGATCGGCGTCTCCTTCGGCAGCGCGATCTCGGCGCCCGCGCCGTGCAGCCGGGCGAGGAAGGTCGCCGGCCCGACGTCGGCCAGAAGCTCGATCGCCGGCAGGTTCAGCGACATCTGCAGCGCCTTGCGCGCCGTCACCGTGCCCTGATAGCCGAGATCGAAATTCTCCGGCGCGTAGGCGCCGTAGCGCATCGGCCGGTCGAACAGCACCGTCTCGGGATGGGCGAGGCCCTCCTCGAAGGCGAGCGCGTAGATGAAGGGCTTCAGCGCCGAGCCCGGCGAGCGCGGCGCGCGCGACATGTCGATCGCGCCGTCGCGCGAGGCGTCGTCGGGATCGGCCGCGCCGACGCGGGCGCGGATCTCGCCGCTCGCGTTGTCGATCGACGACGATCGCCGCCGACAGTTTCGGCCCGAGCCGCGCGACGCTCTCCTTGGCGAGCGTCTCGAGCTTCGCCTGCAGCCGCGCGTCGATCGAGAGGCGGATGACTTTCGCTTGTCGGGTCGGCCGCGACCGCCTCCTCGGCCGCGTGCGCGGCGAGCTCGGGGAAGGCTTTGCGCGCCTCGGGGACCGGCTCGCGCTTTGGCCGCGCGCGGCCTCGTCGGCGCTGATGACGCCGCGCGCGGCAAACCCGGTCGAGCACGCGGTCGCGGGCGGCGCGCGCGGCGGCGGGCGAAGCGGTCCGGCCGGCGCGCCTCGGGCGACTGCGGCAGCGCGACCAGCAGCGCCGCCTCGGCGATCGTGAGCTTCAGCGGCTCCTTGCCGAAATAGGCGAGCGAGGCGGCGCGCACGCCTTCGAGATTGCCGCCGAACGGCGCCAGCGTGACATAGCGGTCGAGCACGCCCGCCTTGCCGACCGCGCGCTCGATCGTCTCGCGCGCGCGCGATCTGGCGGAGCTTCGCGGCGAGCGTGCGCTCGGGCCGCGGCTCGATCAGGCGCGCGACCTGCATCGTGAGCGTCGAGCCGCCGGAGACGATATGGCCGCGCATGAGCCATTGTCCCGCCGCGCGCAGAAGCGCGCGCGGGTCGACGCCGTGGTGCTCGTAGAAGCGGCCGTCCTCGTAGGCGATGAGCATGGCGAGGTAGCGCGGATCGACGTCATGCGTCGTCGCCGGCAGCCGCCACCGCCCGTCCGGCAGGGTGAAGGCGCGCAGCAGCCGCCCGTCGCGGTCGACGACCAGCGTCGAGCCTTCGCGCGAGGCCGCAAGATCGAGCGGGCCGAGCGAGGCGGCGTAGCGCGTCCAGGCGAGGTTGGCGGCGAGCGGCGGCGACAGCGAGGACGCGCGACGCGCGATGAGGCGACGGCGAACGCCACGCGAGCGGACGCCGCTGCGCCCCTCATGCGGCGCGCCTGCGGCCGCCAGCCTTCTGCCCGCGAGCGCGGGCAGCAGGAGCGCGCCGCCTTCGCGCGCTTGCGAGAGAAGGTAGCGGCGCGCGAAGGCTCGCGCCGGATGAGGGGGTAGCCGCCTCACTTCGCCCGTCACCTCCAACGCGCCAAAGGCCGTGCGGCCGTAGCGCTCGGGGGCGTACATGTCCTCGGCGGTCGCGGGCGGATAGACGTAGCGGCCGGGCGCGACGGCGCGCACGACATAGGCGAGGGTGATGAAGGCCGACTGCCCGGGCGTCGCGGTCGAACACCGCGACGAAGCGGTCGTCGCGATATTCGGTATGCGCCGGCGTCTCGTCGGTCGTGAGCCAGGAGAAGCCCTCGACCGAGCCGCCGTCGACCAGCGCCGGATTGTCGATCTCGAGCCCGGCCGGCAGCCGGTCGACGATCAGGAGGCGCGCATAGCGCGCCTCCGCCTCCGTCACCTTCAGCGCCACCACGACCCGCTCGTTCTGCGCCAGGCTTTTCAGGTCGAGCTTCTTGCCGTCGAGCGAATAGAACGTCCGCTCGACCGCGTAGCCGTTGCGAAGCCGCGGGCTCGGGCGCGATCGGCGAGCCGGAGACGGTGGTCACGAGCTCGGCCGTCGCCTGGCCCGTGTTGGCGATGGTCGCCGGTCTTGCCGTCGAGCGCGTCCGGGCCGAACCGGCGGTTGAGCGCGCCCTTGACCGGCTCGCCGTCGACGGTGAACGACCCGAGGCTCGCCGTGCTCGGCGAGCGCCTCGGCGGCGAGCATCATCCAGCCGTTCTCCTGCGTGCTCGTATAGACGCGCTCGGCGCGCGCCGCGTCGAGCGCGGCGCCGGCGCGGGCGATCGCGTCGGCGGGCATGTCGCCGGCGGCGGGATTGGCCTCGGCGACCAGCGCCAGCACGGCGGCGGCGTCGCGCAGCTGCGAGCCGTAATCGGGCCGCGAGACGCCGGCGTCCTTCTCGGCGGCGAGCGCGGTCAGCGCCGCGGCGAAGACCTTGCCGGCGCGGGCGCGGTCGCCGAGCATGGCGAGCGCCGCGCCGAGCTGCGCCTTGGCGAGCGGCGTCGCGAAGGCGTCGAGCTTGGCGTCGGAAAGATAGCGCAGGTCGCCGATCACCGGCCGGCCGTTGCGCGCCAGCACGTAGAGCGCATAGGCGAGCGCGGCGGCGTTGTCCTTGTTCGGCTCCGGCGCGTTGACGACCGTGTTGCGCAGCCGGTCGAGCGCCTGGCCGAAGGCGCCCTCCGGCACGACGAACTTCTGCTCGCGGGCGCGGGTGAGGAAGTCGGTGACGAAGGCGTCGAGCCAGGCGTCGTCGTCGCCGCTGTCGGCGGCCCACATGCCGAAGGCGCCGCTGGCGCTCTGCCGGCTCATCTCGCGCTCGATCGCCTGCTTGACGCGGCCGTCGAGGTCCGGATCGACCCCGAGGTTTTCGAGCGAAGCGAGGCGGTTGGCGTAGAGCAGCGGCATCGCGACGGCTGACCGTCTGCTCGGAGCAGCCGTAGGGGTAGCGGTCGAGCGCCTGCAGCAGCGCCGGCGCGTCGAGCGCGCCGAAGGGCGAGGCCGAGACCGCGATCGAGCCGGTTCCCGGGATGAAATCGGCGAGCAGGTCGCCCGAGATCGTCGCGCTCGCGCCGCCGGGCAGCGGCGTCACGGTGCGGCGATAGACGTCCGGCGCGCCCGAGGCGATGCCGAGCTTGAAGCGCTGCGTCTGATCGGTCGTCCGGCCCGGTGAGGCGGAGGTCGAAATCGGCGACGCCGACGCCGGCCGCCGCGATCGGAATCGCCGCCGACCGGCGCTGATGCGGCGTCGAGACGCAGCGTCTGGCGAAGCGCGTCGGCGTCGGCCGTCAGCGGCCCGTGCAGGTCGAGGTCGAGCGTGTAGTCGCCGGCGTCGCCCTCGACGTTGTCGATGTCGACGTGCATCTGCGAGCGGTCGCCGACGTCGAGGAAGCGCGGCAGGGTCGCGGAGACGACGACCGCGTCGCGCACGGTCACGTCGGCCTGGGCCGAGCCGACCTTGTCCTTGCTCCAGGCGACGGCGGCGAGCCGCACCGATCCGTTGAACGCCGGCAGGTCGAACGTCACCGTCGCCTTGCCCTGATCGTCGAGCTTCACGACGCCGGAGAACAGCGCGAGCGGCGGCTGCGTCGGCAGATTGCCCTCGAGATTGCCGCCGCCGTCGCCGCCGGTCTGGATCGCGCCGGCCTCGCCCTGCATGCCGTCGATCAGCATGCCCCAGAGGTCGCGGATCTCGACCGGCAGCTTGCGCTGGCCGAAGAAATACGAGCCCGGGTCCGGCGTCTTGAAGCCGGTGAGGTTGAGGATGCCGAGGTCGACCGCCGAGACGGTGACGTGCGCCTCCTCGCCGGGCGCGAGGCCCGTGACCGCGATCGGGACGCTGCATGCGGCTCGCGCGGCTTCGCCAGCGCCGGCGCGCCGAGCGCGACGTCGAGCTTGTGCGCGTCGCGGGCGATGGCGAACCAGGCGAGCCCGATCGCGCGGCCGGGCATGCGCCGCGCCTTGACGTCGAGCGGGCGGTGGGTCAGCGCGACCGCGTAGGCGCCGGGCCCCCAGTCGGCGCCGACCGTGAACGGCACGACGTTGTCGCCCGCGACGAGGTCGACGTCGACGAAGCGCTCGACCTTGTCGCCGACAGCGCCACCGTCGCCTTGCCGGCGGAGGCGGAGGCGATGCGCAGCTTCGCCTCTTCGCCCGGCGCGTAGGCCGTCTTGTCGAGGGTGACGACGGCGTTGTCGGGCGTGTCGGCGCTCGCCGTCCCCGACCAGCCGACGTCGAACGAGACGCTCGTCTCCTCGCCGTCGAGCGTCTTGATGTCGAGGCGGTGCGCGCCCCACTGGACCGGCGCCGAGATTTTGGCGGGCGCGTCGGCGCCGATGTCGATCACGCCGCTCGCGATCCGCTTCGACGACTTGACCGGCTCGTAGCTCCAGCGCCCGTCGGCGTTGAACCACTGATAGTCGTTGGTCACCTGATAGAGCGACCATTCGGCGCCCTTGCGCGCGACGCGCGTCCCGTCGGGCGCGACCGCGATCGCCTCGAAGGTCGCCACGTCGCCGGCGCTGAGAGCGACGAGTCGAAGTCCTTCTTGACGCCGACCGCGACGCCCTTGGCCCGCACCGGCAGCGTGACCGTGCGCTCGACCGTGCGCCCGCCGGGCTCGCCGACGTCGACGATCAGCTTGGCCTCGAGCGGCCGGGTCGAGGCGGCGTCGGGCAGGTCGACCGAGAGCTCCGCATGGCCCTTGGCGTCGGTCGTGACCTTGTCGGTGAACTGGGTCTCGACCGTGGTGAAGTCGTCGTCGGCGAGGCCCGCGACATAGCCGGGGAAGCCCGGCGAGCGCCCCGCCTTCGACCGCCTGCAGGCGGATCGCGCCGGTGACGTCGAGGCCGCTCGCCGGCGCGCCGTAGAGGAAGCGCGCGTCGAGCGAGAGCGCGATCGGCTCGCCGGGCGCGATGATAGGCCTTGGCGGGCTTCAGCGTGAAGTCGAGCCGCTCGGGGATGTAGTCCTCGAGCAGGAACTCGACCGCGCCGATCGGATCGCCCTTCGGGTCGGCGTAGGCCTCGAATGGCTCCATTTGCCCGGGGCCGAGCCCGGCAGCAGCGGGATGGCGAAGGCGCGCCCGCCGAGGCCCTCGTCGGCGAAGCGTCGCGCGCCTGTACTCGACGCCGTCGGGGCGCTTGACGACGAGGGTCAGCGGCAGGCCGGTCCGGGCGACGCCCTTGGCGTCGCGCAGGAGCGCGGTCGCGAACACCGTCTCGCCCGAGCGATAGACGCCGCGCTCGGTGTAGAGGAAGGCGTCGAGGCCGGCGGGCGCGTCGCGGCCGCCGACGCCGCGGTCGGTGAGATCGAAGGCGTTCTGCGCCAGGTTGAGGAAGTTGTAGTCGCCGCCGAGCGTCGCGACCAGAAGCCCCGGCGCCGAGCCGCCCTTGCCGCGCGAGAGGCCCGGATCGAAGTCGGCCCGCCCGTCGGCGCCGGTCGTCTTCGTCCGCCAGCACCTCGTTGTTGCGCGCGACGAGCTTCAGCTCGACGCCCGGCGACCGGGCCGGCGGAGCCCGAGCGACTGCACCAGCGCATGAACGCCGTCGTCGCCCGAGATCGCGGTGAGGCCGAGGTCGGAGACCACCATCCATTGCGTCGCGAGCTGCGCGTCTTCCGGCTCGCTCGGAGTCCGAGGTCTTCTCCTTCCACGGCCGCGCGGTGACGAGATAGACGCCGGGATCGAGCTTGCCGACCGCCTTCAGGACCGGAAATTCGGTGACCACGTCCTTGTTGAGCTCGCTCGCGACGTCCATCGAGCCGCTCCACACCTTCTGGCCGTCCTGGGTCGTCGATCTCCTGGGCGCGCGACGTGTCGATGGGTTTGAGGAAGTCGTCGCGGTTGACGGTCGCGAGCAGGTTGCGGTCGCCGATGCGGTAGACGTCGATGGCGACCTTGGCGGTGTTGACGGTGACGAGCGGCGCGCCCTCCTGGCCCTCGCGCGGCAGCACATAGGCGCGGCCGGCGAAATGGGCCTGCGGCGAGCGGTCGCGCACGTAGATCTCGTAGTCGGCGGCCTTGAGCAGGCTCTCGCCGACCGCCGAGGGCAGGCCCTCGCGCAGCACGATCGCGTAGCGCTCGCCGTGCTTCAGGCCCTCGACGCAGATCTGCTGGTCCTCGTTCGAGATCGCCGTGTTCGAGGCGCCGGACACCGCCACATAGGGCGCAAAGTCGGTCTTGCGCGCGAGCTGCTCGGAGAAGGTGAAGCAGACGCGCGGATTGGTCGATTCGTTGTCGACCTTGTAGTCGAGGATGCGGAAGCCGTACTGCTCGCGCAAAGCCTCATAGGTCTTGCGGACGTCGAGGTTGTCGCGCCGGTCGAGCGAGGCCTTTCAGGGCGTCGAGCGCGCCGCGCCACGCGCTGTGGCGCGCGAGCAGGTCGCCGAGCGTCGCCAGCGCCTCGGCCTGCGCATCCGGGGTCGCCGCGCGCTGGTAGGCGGCGTAGGCGGCGGTCGCGCCCTGCGTGACGAGGTCCCAGCGGTTGTTCGCCTGGGCGTCGTCGGCCTTGATCGCGACCCTGGCGTAGGCGAGCCAGTTGGCGGGGTCCTTGGGCGCGGCGGTCACGGCGGCGGCGGCGAGTCTCGCGGCGACGTCGTACTGGCCGGCGACCGCCGCTGCGGCGGCGGCCTTGCGCAGGTCGTCCGGCGTCTTGCCGGCGGCCTGCGCGCCGATCTTGGCCGCCTCGATCTTCAGCGTCTCGGCGAGCCGCACCGCGTCGCTCGCCATGTCCTCGTTGACGTAGGGCTTGATGTCGGCGGCCACGGCCGCGCCTGCGAAAAGAACCGCCGCGCTCGCGAAAAGAAGCGCGATCAGGATGGCGCGTAGAGCCTGGAGCACGGTGAACCCCCCGGGGCAAGGCGCGCCCTGATCGGAAAACCGTTCGGCCGGTCTCCACGACATGACGCCGCCGCTCTATACCACGCTTCGCTTGTCACGGGAGCGCGCCGCGCTTCTCAATCGAGCGGAGACGCCGCGGTGCAGCTCCGGTCGAGCAGCGCTTCCGCCCCAACATGGCGGAGCCGCGCCGGACGCGCCCTCGAAAAACGCGAGGATCAGGAAATCGTCCTCGCTCTTTGACCTGCGCCCCGACCACCAGGACCATCAGCCCGCCCGGGTTCTCGGCCGCGCCCACGAACCCGTGCGCCGCAATGCGAAAAGGGTTCAGCTTTTCGAAGTCCGATTCCTTGACCCGCACGCCATAGTAGATCTGCCGGGGAAAGACCGGGCCCACGCGGGTCCAATCGTAGAGCGGCATCCTTTGCGCGGCCTCGTCGAGAAAACGCCGCGCGTCCGGGTGCAGGCAGCCGATGTGGATGTGGAGCTGGTCCTGCGACCGCGAGTCCTCGGAATTGACGGCCAGCGCCACGTCGTCGCGCGGAGGCGGATTTCCGTCCGGGCCTTTGAGGAACGCGCGCGCCCGCCAGGCGGCGGCAAAGTAATTCGGCGCCGCGGGCGACTGAAGGAACGGGTCCTCGACGCCGGAAGTCTGGCGGGTCGGCGACAGGATGAGGTCGTCCGACTTCAGCGGGCGGAGCACGGCGTAGCCGCGGTCCAGGCCTCCGCCTGGGAGGTCGACCTGGAGGCAGGGAAACGACACGCCCATCAGCCTGTACGCGGACGCGCAGGTGCGGACGACCGCCCACAGCCGGTCGCGATCTCCCGCTCGGCCCGCGCCCGCCGTCGTCAGCAGGATCGCGGTAACGAAGCAGAGAAAAGCTCGGACGAAAATTCGCCGCGGCGATCGCCGTCCGCTCCCCTGCATCCCTGGCGCCTTCAAAATTGCCACCTTAATGTTAGCCGCCCGCGGTGGAGAGGCCCAGCATCGCGGCGACCCCTCTCAGCCTCTTGTCCCTTGTCCACAGCTTGGTTCCGACGGTGAGGGCCGTTGAGGCGAGCAGATGGGCGTCGACGTATCCGACGCCCCGCCCGAACAGCGCATGACGGTCAATGTAGGCGAGCGCCTCCGGATCCGTCGCAACCGCGGCGACCGGCAGGCCCGGGAGGGCGGACAGCACCTCCTCGCGTCGGCGCAGGGCGCCGAGCGCGATCTCCCCGACGACAAAGGGATGCGCGAGCACTGTCCGGCGTTGAGCAGCGCAGCCAGCACGGAGTCGGCGGAGCGGAGATGGTCCACCCATATCGATATGTCGACCAGAATCACGCGGCCGTCGGCCGGCGCCTCGGCGGCGCCTTGAGATCGCGTTCGCTGCCGCCGAGACGCACGAGCCGACGTGCGCTCTCCCGCTCGATGAGCGCCTTGAGCGCCTCGCGCACCAGACCGGACTTCTCCTTCACGCCGGTGAGCGCTTGCGCTTTCGCAACCAATTCATCATCGAGCGCAAGCGTCGTCCGCATTCCTCTCTCCGAGGTCGAAACGACTAGCATCAAATGATGACGAATTCCATGCCTTGATGGTCCGGGGCTCGGAATGGACAATCGCGCCGTTTCGCGGGAGCCCGACTTCCACTAGCATCCGGGCAGCGCCGAAACGAAACCGGCTCAGGGGGTCAGCAATGTCACGGACGCCAGCCCGGCTCGTCCTCATTCTCGCGGCGTCGCTCGTCGGCGCACGCGGCCCCGGCGCAAACGCCTCCCGCGAGGCCTCCAGCCGGCGGACGCCGCTCTGGACGCTCAGAAGGCCGCCTTCCTGGCGCTGCCGCTCGCGACTCGCGTGGCGGCGCAGGACGCGCTCGTCTGGCTCGGCCTGCACAACGGCGTGGCCGACGGCAACCTTCGGCAAGCGCACGCGCGATTCGATCGTCGCCTTCCAGCTCAGCCAGAAAGGCGACGGGCGACGGCGTCCTCTCCGCCGGCCAGCTCCAGGCGCTGCTCGCGGCCGGGCGAAAAGGCGCGCGCCGCCGTCGGCTTCAAGACCATCGCCGACCCGTCGACCGGCGCCCGGATCGGCGCGCCCGCGAGGCTCATCGACGCCAAGGCCGGGGTCACGCTCGACTTCGCGTCCGACCCGGGCGGCGACCTCGCCGGCCTCTATGCGCGGCTCTCCGCGGACGCGCCGACCCGCAAGGTCGCCTACAAGGCGATCGAAGCCCGGCGCCTTCTTCGTCGTCTCCGGCGAGGACGGCGGCCGGAAGTTCTATACGCGCTACGACTCGAGCGCCGCCGCGACCCCGCCGATCCGCGGCTTCACCTTCGCCTACCCGGCCACGCGCAACGATCTCGACCGGGTCGCTCTGGCGGTCGCCAATTCCTTTCGAACCGTTCCCTCAGCCGGGCCCGGCCGCGGGCGCGACGGCGGCATCCGCCGAGCCGGCGGCCCGCCGCGCCGCCGCGCCGCCGTGCCGTCCGCGACGGCGCTGATCGTCGCGCCGGGCCGCGCGCTGACCGCGCTGAAAGCCGGCGACTGCCCGAACCCGAGCGTCGGCGGCAAGCCGGCAAAGTTCGAGCGGACCGACGCGGCGACAGGGCTCGCGCTCCTTTCCGGCGATTTCGGCGCCAAAGCCGAGCCGCCGGCGCGCGGCGCGCTCGACCTCCGATCTCGTGGTGCTCGAGCGCCGACGGCGTCGCGCGTATCCGCCGTCTCCGCTGCGCTTTCGGGCGGCGGAAGCCGGGCCGTGGCCGCGCTCGAGAAGAGCGCGAGCGGGCGGCCCGCCTTCGACCGTTCGGGCGGTCTCGCGGGCGTCGTCGCCCCGATCGCGGAGGAGCCGAAGCGGGTCGGCGGCGTAGCGCTCGCCGTCCCGCACGCGATGATCGACGCCGAGTGCGATCGGCGCCTTTCTCGGCGGCGGCGCGCTGATTCCGATCGCCGCCCCCGCGCCGGTCCCGCTCAGCGCCGGCGCGATCGCGGCGCGCGAAAGACAGGCGGTCGCGGCGGTTACGTGCCGCCAGCCATGAGCCCTGAACATCGGCGTTCGCGCCTTCCGGTTCGGACGGCGGCTCGGGCCTGCAGCGCGAATCGAGCAGGTCATCGGCGCCGACCGGCCACCAGGACCCCGGCGCATGGACGTAGGAGGCGAGGATCAGGAGATCGTCCTCGCCTTCGACCGTCACGCCGGCGACCGCCGATCGTCAGCTCCGCCCGGTCGTCGACGACCGAGTCGAAGGCGTCGAACACCAGCCGGAACGGATCGACGCCGTCGAGATCCGCTCGCCCCAGCCGCAGAACCCAGAACGGCTGGTGCGGAACGAGCGCGGGCGACGAGGCGCCATTCGCCAACGGGAGGCCCGGCGCGACCGACGCCAGCGTCCGATGCGCTTCGGGCCTCAGGCAGCCGATGTGGATGTGCAGCTGGTCCTGCGTCCGCACGGCGCCCGAGTTGACGATGAGGAGTTGTCTATCGCGGGCCGGCGCCGCGCCGTCGGGCGTCTTGACGAGCGAGCGCGCCCGCCAGGCCTCGGCGAAATAGTTCGGAACGTCCGGCGAAGCGAGAAACGGATCCTCCACGCCCACGATTCTCCGGGTCGGCAACGAGAACGGTGTCGTGGAGCCACGGCGGGCGAAAGATCACATGGCCGCCTTCCTCGCCGCCCGACGAGATCGACCGTGAGGCAGGGAAAGGGCGAGCCCGTCAGATCTCGAGTCGGCGACGCAGGCCTGGGTGATCTGCCACAGCGACAGGCGATCTTTCGCCGACCGCAAGCGCGGCGACAGCCGCCAACGCGAGCGCCGCGGCGGCAAGCATCAAGGTTCGCGGCCGTTTCGCGAGCCGGCGCGCAAGGCGAGTCGAACGCGCTCATCCCTCGACGAAGTCCTTGCGCGCGATCCCCTGCGCGTAGAGCAGCGCGGTAAGGTCGGCGTGGTCGATGCGGGCGTCGCGCGGCGGCGGCGACCTGGGGCTTGGCGCGATAGGCGACGCCAAGGCCGGCGGCCGACAGCATGGCGAGATCGTTGGCGCCGTCGCCGACCGCGAGCGTCCGCGTCGAGCGGCAGCGCCCATCCCGGCGGCGATTTCGATCAGCGCCGCGCGCTTGGCGTCCCGGCCGAGGATCGGCTCGACGACCTCGCCGGTCAGCTTGCCGTCGACGGTCTCGAGCGTGTTGGCGCGGTCCTCGTCGGCGCCGATCAGCGCCGCGACGGCGGAGGTGAACTGGCGGAAGCCGCCCGACACGATCACCACCCGCGCGCCGCGCGCCCGCATGGTCCGGGCGAGCGTACGCGCGCCGGGGTTGAGCTCGATGCGGCTTTCCAGCACGTCGTCGATCACGTCGACCGGCAGGCCGCTTGAGCAGCGCGACCCGTTCGCGCAGCGCCGGCTCGAAGTCGATCTCGCCGCGCATCGCCCGCTCGGTGATCGCGGCGACATGCTCGCCGAGGCCGACGAGCGCGGCGAGTTCGTCGACGCATTCCTGGCCGATCAGGGTCGAATCCATGTCGGCGACGAGCAGCGCCTTCTCCCGTCCCGCGAGCGGCTGCACGATCGCGTCGACCGGCTCGCCGGCGAAATGCGGCCTCGAGCGCGGCGCGCTTCTGGTCGATGTCTCCCGGCGAAGACGAGGTCCGCGGCGACGCCCTCGTCGAGCCAGCGCCGGCGCTCGATCCCGCCAAGGGCTAGCGCGGCGCGATCGATTCGGGCATCGCTGAGCCGCGCGCGCTCGGGGTCGGCGATCAGCGTGGCGACAAGAACGGACGAGGACATGCGGCTTGACGGTCTCAGAATCAGGGTTCGACGGCGTGAGGCGGGCGCTCCTCCTCGCAGGACCGACGGCGAGCGGCAAGTCCGCGGCGGCGCTGGCTCTGGCCCAAGAATTCGGCGCGACCATCGTCAACGCCGATTCGATGCAGGTCTATGCCGACCTGCGCATTCTCACCGCGCGTCCGACGCGCGCGGAGGAGGGGCAGGCGCCGCACCGCCTCTTCGGCGAAATCGACGGCGCGGTCAACTTCTCGGTCGGCCGCTGGGCTGCGGCGGGCGCGCGAGATCCTCGCCGGAATGCGGCGACGGCCCGGTCGATCTTCGTCGGCGGCACCGGGCCTCTATTTCCGCGCGCTGACCGAGGGCCTGTCGGACATGCCGGCGGTTCCCGAGCCGGTCCGCGCCCGGGTGCGCGCCGAGGCCGAGGGCCGTCCGACGCCCGACCTGCACGCCGAGCTTGCGAGCGCCGACCCGGAGACCGCCGCGCGGCTCAGGCCGTCGGACCGGCAGCGCACTCTGCGCGCGCTC
This sequence comes from uncultured Alphaproteobacteria bacterium, assembly GCA_963783275.1. GTDB lineage: Bacteria > Pseudomonadota > Alphaproteobacteria > Rhizobiales > Beijerinckiaceae > Roseiarcus. The sequence goes on from CAWANA010000024.1 coordinate 184,961, forward strand.
GAAGTGTTCGCCGCGACAGGCCGGCCGCTCGCCGCCTTCCAGGGCGCGCGCGGCGAGCCTGCTGCTCGCGGCCGGCCGGTGGAGCGGCCTTTTCCTCGCCCCCGACCGGGACGCGCTCTACCGCCGCATCGACGCCCGATTCGACGCGATGCTCGCCGAGGGCGCGCTCGACGAGGTCTTGAGGCTCGCGGGGCGAAAGCTCGACCCGGCGCTGCCGGTCATGCGCGCCCATGGCGTTCCGCATCTGATCGCCCATCTCGAGGGACGGCTGTCGCTCGCCGAGGCCGCCGAGCGCGGCAAGCTCGACACCCGCCATTACGCCAAGCGCCAGTTCACCTGGGCGCGGCATCAGCTCGCCGGATTCGAATGGGTCGCGCCGGAGGCGGCGGTCGAGGCGGGGGCGAGGGCGCTCGGCAGATTTTGAGCGAAATTTCAGGCGCGCCTTCCGGGGCGGGGCGGCGTCTGCAATCCTGGGCAAGCGGCGCGGAGCCCGAAGCCGCGTCCACGCATTGAGGTCTCGCATGTTTCTCGCGTTGAACAATTGGATCGTCGGCGTTGCCGACAACCTTGGCTATCGGCGCCGTGGTCGGGATTTCGGCGGCGTTATCGGTCTTCGGCGCTGGTCCTGGTCCACTGTCCGTGCCGCATCCGATCCGCCGCGCCCATAACGAGGTCGCGGGATTTACGATTGGCGGTCATCGGGGTGATCTATGCGGTCCTTCTGGCCTTCATCGCGGTGGTCGTGTGGGAGGATTTCCGCAAGGCCGACGCGCTGGTCCAGACCGAGGCCAATCTCGTCGGCAATCTCTATCGCGACACGGTCGGCCTGCCGGATCCGCTGGCGTCCGGGCTTCGACACACGCTCTTCGTCTATGCCGAGACGGTGGTGCAGGACGAATGGCCGGCGCTCGACGCCGGGCGCGTCGAGGACGCGGCGGGATGGCAGCTGCTCGATAAGTTTCACCTGGCGCTGGCGCAATTCCGTCCCGCCGATCCGGGCGTCCAGGCGATCGAGGCCGAAATGTTCCGCAGCCTGAACGCGCTCTACGACGCGCGGCGCGGACGTTTTCACGCCGCGGAGGAGGAGTTGCCTCCGATCCTGTGGTGGAACCTGATCGCGGGCGCAGGCCTGACCATCCTGTTCAGCACCCTGTTCGGGGTTCCGAACTTTGCGATGCACGTGGTCATGGTCGCGCATGCTGGCCGCCTCGATCGCCCTCGTTCTCTCCCTCATCATCTTGTTGGACAATCCCTTCAGCGGCCCGAACCATGTCTCCGCGACGCCGTTCGAGCGCCTGGTCAAGACGGTGGAGGACATGGCCTATCCAAAGGATTGACTAAGGGTTGGGCAGTCCGAGAACGCGGCGGATCACAAAGTCGAGCGAAAGACGCCCCGGTCCGTAGGCGATGATGGCGAGCGCCATCGCCGCCCAGGTCATATGGATCGGCCATCCGTCGGGCACGGTCAGTTCGACGATGAGGGTCATGAACAGGAGCGCGAGCGCCGCAAAACGCGTCGCAAGCCCGAGCGCCAGCAGGATGGGGAACGTGATTTCGGCGCAGCCCGAGAGGAACGCCACCACGGTCGGCGCCGGGAACGGATAGGGCCCGCCCGGCAGATGCAGCATGAACTCGTCGGTGAACAGGCTGACCGCCGTGTCGCTCAGCCGGAGGAAGCCGTCCCATTTCAGCATGCCGGACTTCCAGAACGGCGTGGCCAGAGCGAACCGCAGCACCAGCTGGACGAGCGAGGGAAGCGCGACCGCGCCTACGATGCGCTCGACCCTGTCGACGAACCGGGCGACGGAGACGACCGTCCCGCCTGAAGCGGACTGCGACGCGATGGTCATGGGTTTTCTCCAAAATTTGCCGAAACGAATGCGCCGGATTCGAGCAGGGTCGCGAGGCCCGCGCCGATATCGAATCCGGGATGGGCTTTGAGCGCCGCGTCCGCGGCCTCGCCGAGCGGGCGCCCCGCGATCAGCGCCGACAGGAACTCGGCTTCTCCCGGCGCGAGCCGGCGCACGACGACGTCGAGTTCCGGCCGCGTGATCAGCGCGTCCTCCGCCGCGCCCGCGTCGATCTCTTCGACCGACTCGGCTCCGCGATTGGCGGCGAAGATCGTCACCGCGGCGAAACGCGAGCGCAGAAGCGAAGTCGCGGGATGGGGCGCGAACACGAGATCCGCCAGACGCTCGGGCGGAAGCGTGGCCAGATCGGCGGCGGCAAGCGGGGTTGCGTCGGCCGCATGATAAGCGTCGAGCCAGGCGCGCTCGATGCGCGCCGTATCGGCGAGCCAAGGCATGCCCCGAGCATATTCGTAAGCCTCGATGAAAGCGGGAAAATCCCGGCCGTATTCGAACAGGAGCGGTGAGGTCGGCGGCGTCTCGCGGATGTGAAAGCGCGCCATGGCGCGAAAGAACTCGACCCCGGTGATGCGCTGCACGGCTGGATAGACGGCGGCGAGCGCGTCGATCAGGCTGACCGTGACGTTGTTGCGGTAGACGGCGTAGCGCTTCGCCGCGGCCTTGCCCGCCGGTCCCGAAACGAGCGCGGGCGTCTCGCAGTCGGGCTTGAGCAGAGCCGCCGAGAAGGCGGCCGAATAGGCTGCGCCTGGCGCCGCGGGCGAGTGGGCGATCGGGTCAGGCCGCATGGCTTCGCCTCGCAAGAGCGCCGACGCGGTCGAGTATGGCCTGCGCGGCGGTCGCTTCCGCTTCAAGTCGCGGCCATTCCGGAATTGCGCTGTCCCATTCGATCAGCGTCGGGATCGGCCCAGCCCGCTCGACGACGCTCTCGAACAGCTTCCACACCGCATCGGCGACCGGGCGGTCGTGGCTGTCGATGAACAGAGGCTCGCCCTCGTCGTCGGTCTGTTCAGCATGTCCGGCCAGATGGATCTCGCCGACCGCGCCAAGCGGAAAATCGGCCAGATAGTCGAGCGGCGAAAAGCCGTGGTTGGTCGCCGACACGAAGACGTTGTTGACGTCGAGCAGCAGGCCGCAGCCTGTGCGCCGCGCGACGGCGCGGATGAAATCCGTCTCGCTCATCGTCGATTCGCGGAAGAGCACATAAGTCGACGGATTTTCGAGCAGCATCCGCCGTCCGATGGCTTCCTGCACCTCGTCGATGTGATCGCACACCGTCGCGAGCGTCGCCTCGGTGTAAGGCAGCGGAAGCAGGTCGTTGAAATAGGTGGTCTCGTGTGTCGACCAGGCCAGATGCTCGGAGACGAGCGCGGGCTCGTAGCGACGCACAAGGTCGGCGAAGCGCGCGAGATGCGCGGCGTCCAGCGGTTGCGGACCGCCGATCGATAGGCACACGCCATGCAGCGAGACAGCGTGGTCGCGGCGGATGGCTTCGAGCGAACGATGCGGCGGCCCGCCGGCGCCCATATAGTTTTCCGCGTGGACCTCGAAGAAGCCGCGGGGGTTCGGGCCTGCCAGGATCGCTTGCAGGTGCTGAGGCTTGAAGCTTGTCCCGGCGAGGCCCGCAAGAGGATGCGCCGGAAAGCGAGGGTGAGAGGCGTCCCGCTGAGGATTTGCGGTCAGGTCTCTGATCATGGTCGTCCCCGTTTTTCCGGCGCTTTGATGCAAACGATCGGCTGAATTACATTGCCGTCAGGAGTCCCGTGCTTGCCGTTCGGCAGCGCGATCGCGGTGCAGGTTCCGCCCTGGACGAACTTCCACGAGTTGCCCTGGAAATCGACGGTCGAGGTGCCCTGGCAGGTCGTGCCCGGGCCGGCGGCGCAATCGTTCTGGCCTTTGAGGGCGACGCCGAAGCACTTCTCTTTGTGCGCGGCCATCGCGGCGGCCTTTTCCGCGTCAGTCAACGGCGCAGCGGAGGCGATGGAAGCGAGCGCGCTCGAAAGGGCGCTGGCGAGAACGAGCGAGGTGATGGTCGTCTTGGCCGACATGGACTTTCTCCCGATTGCTGGTTGTCCCTCAGGGGACGCGCTTGTATTTCGCGCTCAAGCGGGACACGTTACATCGGCCTCGAACAAGAATATGTGACGCGCAGAACCATGCCCGGCCTGGCGCAAGTTGGCGCTGACCTCTCCGGTCGACTTGCCAGCCCTGGCCGACCGGCGCTAAACGCGCCGGAAACCGCAGCTGCGCGGCCAAGGCCGGCCCGATCCTCGCCAGGAGTGCCCATTGACCCTGATAAAGCCCTTCCGCGCCCTGCGGCCGGCGCCCGGCCGGGCGGGGGACGTTCTGGCTCCCCCTTACGACGTGCTGTCGAGCGCCGAGGCGCGCGAGCGCGCAAAGGGCAAGCCCTGGAGCTTCCTGCATGTCTCGAAAGCGGAGATCGACCTCGATCCCGCGATCGACCCTCACGACCCCGCGGTCTACGCCAAGGCGGCCGAGACGCTTCAACGCATGATCGAGGCCGGCGTACTCGTGCGCGACGAAACTCCCGCCTACTATGTCTACCGGCTGACCTGGCGCGACCGCGTCGAGACCGGCTTCGCCGCGGTCGCCTCGCTCGCGGCCTACGCCGAGAACCGCATCCGCAAGCACGAGCTGACGACCCCGGTGAAGGAGGACGACCGGGTGCGCCAGATCGAGGCGGTCGAGGCGCAGACCGGCCCGGTGATGCTCGCCTATCCGGAGGCGCCCGCGATCGACGCGCTGCTCAGGCGCGCCGCGGCCGGAACGCCGGCGGTCGATGTCGTCGCCGACGACGGCGTGCGCCACGAACTCTGGGTGCTCGACGACCAGGCGGCGATCGCCGCGCTGACTCGCGCCGTCGACGCTCTGCCGGCGCTCTACATCGCCGACGGGCACCACCGTTCGGCGGCGGCGCTGCGCGTGGCCGAAGCCCGAGGCCTCAAGGACGGCTATTTCCTCGCCGTGCTGCTGCCTGAGCGGGAGATGACCATTCTCGATTACAACCGCGTGCTGCGCGATTTGAACGGCCTTACTCCCGACGAGGTGTTGCGCGAGATCGGACGCCGCTACGCGATTACGCCGGCTGACGGGCCGGTCCGGCCGGCCCGCGCCGACGAGGTCGGCGTGGTTTTGGGCGGGCGCTGGCATCGGCTGGCGCTGAAACCGGAGATCCTGGCCGAGGCCGAGCGGAACGGCGATCCGGTCGCGCGCCTGCCCGTGACCCTCCTGGCGAAAAACGTGATCGAGCCGATCTTCGGCGTGACCGATCCGCGCCGCGACAAGCGGATCGACTTCGTCGGCGGCGGCCGCGGGCTCGAGGAACTCGAGCGGCTGGTCAGGTCGGGCGCCGCGGCGATCGCCTTCGCGCTCTATCCGACCGCGATGGCGGACCTGATGGCGGTCGCCGACGCGGGCGCCGATCATGCCGCCGAAATCGACCTGGTTCGAGCCCAAGCTCGCCGACGGCTTGGTCAACCACATGCTGGATTGAGGCGGCGGGGCGGCGTCCGCCGCTCTGATTTTCGCCGGCCGTCGTCTCCATCAGCTCGAACACAGCTCTCGCGTCCTCGATTGCGAGAAACTGAGGGACGGGATCGACGACGAAATAGAGGCCGAAAGCGAGGAACGCGGCGATCCACAGCAGGGAAAACCATGATGCGCCTTGCCGGATCATGGCGTTGAGCGAGGCCAAGACGAAGCCGCGCCAGATGAGGCTGAACGGGATCAGGACTCCGTCAAGCCCGGTGAGCAGCAAGCCCTGCGCGGGCCGGCCAGACCAGAGGACGCGCTCGCCTCTCTCCGTTGCGCCTCGAACGCCCATTCCTTGAGGCAATCTACAGCCCGCGCGGAGCGCGTCAGCCCTTATGCGCCAGCCAGCTCGTCACCACCGAGAAGCCATGGCCGGTCGGGACGAGATAGACAGTGAGGCGGTTGTTGTCGAAGACGCCGAAGGTCAGCGCCTCGCATTGCGAATCCACCGTGGTCAGCACGCCGCAGGTCGTCAGCTGTGACGAGATCGGCGACCAGCCGATCGCGATGATGGCGATCTCGCGCGGCATGCCGACCTGAAGCTGCTGGCTTGCGAAAAAGGCGTCGAACGGAGGCGGATAGGAGTCCCTGAGCGCCGGGTAGCCGCCGGGGGCGCAGCCGGCAAGCAACGCCGCCAAGGCGAGGATCGGTAGTCGATTGCGCAAGCACGGCCCCCGGAATGCGCCCATCGCGGACGACGGCCCGCGGACGCGGCGATAAGCGCGGCTCCGGGCTTCGCGACATTCGGACAGCAGCGTTACGCGGAGCTTGCGCCTCGGGACCGGGCCGCACGGCGCCGGGGCCGATCGCTCCGATAATACAAAATCAATATGTCCTTAATCCGAACGAACGCGGATCGGCCGGAGCCGAATCGGAAAAGGCGCCGGAACCCTCTGAGAACCCTCGATTCGGAATTGAAAATGGCGCCCGGCCCGGCGCGGCCGCGCGGCCCGTTCCCGTCCCGGCGCCTTCCGCCCCGCGCCGCCCTGCGCTAGCCTCCGCGTATGGCAAAGAGACCTCAGGCAGCCCAAACCCTCGCCATGGCGCGCGCCGAGCACGCGCGCCTCGGCGCCGAGATCGCCGAGCACGACAAGCGCTATTACCAGGAGGACGCGCCGACCGTCTCCGACGCCGATTACGACGACCTGCGCCGCCGCTACCAGGCGCTCGAGGCGGCGTTCCCCGAGCTCGCCGACGCGGAATCGCTCTCGCGCAAGGTCGGCGCGGCGCCGTCGGAGAAATTCGCCAAGGTCCGCCACGCCGTGCCGATGCTCTCGCTCGGCAACATCTTCGCCGACGAGGAGGTCGAGGAGTTTTGCGCCCGGGTGCGCCGCTTCCTGGGAATGCCCGAAAGCGCGCGCGCTCGCTATGGTCGCCGAGCCGAAGATCGACGGGCTCTCGTGCAGCCTGCGTTACGAGAACGGCGAACTCGTCCAGGCGGCGACGCGGGGCGACGGCTACGAGGGCGAGGACGTCACCGCCAACGTCCGCACCATCGACGCCGTCCCGAACCGCCTGACCGGCGCGCCAAAGGATCTTCGAAGCGCGCGGCGAGGTCTACATGCGCCACGCCGATTTTCGCGCGCTGAACGCCCGCCAGGCCGAGGCCGGCAAGCCGACCTTCGCCAATCCGCGCAACTTCGCCGCCGGCTCGCTGCGCCAGCTCGACCCGCGCATCACCGCCTCGCGGCCGCTCCAGTTCTTCGCCTACGCCTGGGGCGAGGTCAGCGAGCCTTTCGCCAGGACGCAGCTCGAGGCCATTCATGCGATGCAGCGCTTCGGCCTGCCGACCAATCCGCTGACGACGCTCTGCCAGACGGCGGCGGAGATGCTCGCCCATTACCGCGCGATCGAAGCCCAGCGCGCGAGCCTCGGCTACGACATCGACGGCGTCGTCTACAAGGTCGACGATCTCGCGCTGCAGCAGCGGCTCGGCTTCGTCTCGCGCTCGCCCCGCTGGGCGGTGGCGCACAAGTTCCCGGCCGAGCGGGCGACGACGGTGCTGGAGGCGATCGAGATCCAGGTCGGGCGCACCGGCGCGCTGACGCCGGTCGCCAAGCTCAGGCCCGTCACCGTCGGCGGCGTCGTCGTCTCGAACGCGACGCTGCACAACGAGGACGAGATCGCCCGCAAGGACGTGCGGATCGGCGACACGGTCGTGGTGCAGCGGGCCGGCGACGTCATCCCGCAGATCGTCGAGGTCGTGCTCGACAAGCGCCCGCCAGGCGCCGAACCCTACAAGTTTCCCGAAGACCTGCCCGGTCTGCGGCTCGGCGGCGCTGCGCGAGATCGACGAGAAGACCGGCGAGTCGCCGACGTCGTGCGCCGCTGCACCGGCCAGCTCGTCTGCGCCGGCGCAGGCGGTCGAGGGGCTCAAGCATTTCTGCTCGCGCAACGCCTTCGACATCGAGGGGCTCGGCGACAAGCAGATCGAGCTCTTCTTCAAGGAAGGGCTGATCCGCACGCCCGCCGACATCTTCACGCTCCGCGCCCGCGACGGCCAGGGCCGCCCGCCGCTGCAAGCGAGTGGGAGGGCTTCGGCGAGACGTCGGTGCGAGAATCTGTTCGACGCGATCGACGCGCGCCGGACGATCGCGCTCAACCGGTTCCTGTTCGCGCTCGGCGTCCGCCATGTCGGCGAGACCAACGCCCGCCGCCTCGCCCGCCACTACGGCGACTGGGAGACGTTCCGCGCCGCCGCGCGCGCGCCGGACGCCGGCGGAGGACCTCGCCGCGGTCGAGGGGATCGGGCCGGTCGTCGCCGAGGCGGTCGCCGATTTCTTCGCCGAGCCGCGCAACGAGGCCGCGCTCGACGCGCTTCTGAAGGAGGTCACGGTCGAGCCGATGGCGGCGCTCGCCGCCGGCCATCCGCTCGCCGGCAAGACGATCGTCTTCACCGGCTCGCTCGAGCGGATGACCCGCGACGAAGCCAAGGCGATGGCCGAGCGGCTCGGCGCGAAGGTGTCGGGCTCGATCTCGGCCAAGACCGACCTCGTCGTCGCCGGCCCCGGCGCGGGCTCGAAACTGGCGAAGGCGCGCGAACTCGGCGTCGAGACGATCGACGAGGAGGAATGGCTGAAGCGGTCGGCCGGCGACTGACCGTCAGGAGCGAGCGCGGCGCGGACGGCCACGCCTCCCGGATTCGATTTAAACAGGGGATACCCTGTCCTTCCCGGGTCGGGAAAACTTGTTTTCGCCCCGCTCGGGCGGGATGAAGAGCGCATGCCGATTCGCGCGCCCCGCGTCTTCACCATCCCCCCCGGCGCCCCCTTCCTGCCGACGCTGAGCCGCGCCCTTCTCGACGGCGACGCTGATCGAAGGCTTTCCCGGGTCGGGCGGCCCGCTGGCGCTGGCCGAGGCGACGATCTACGTGCCGACCCAGCGCGCCGCGGCGGCGCTCGCCGAGGCGCTCCTCGCGGCGAGCGGGCGCGGCGAGCGTCCTGCTTCCGCGCATCGCGCCGCTCGGCGCCTTCGAGCCCGACGAGGCTGCAGGCCTTCGCCGAGCCGCGGCGCGGACGAGCCGCCGCCGCGCCGGCCCTCCGCCCGCGGTCGGCGCGCTCACCCGCAGGCATACGCTCGCGCTCCTCGTCCGCCGCTGGGGCGAGGCGTTGCGCGGCGCGATCCGCAGCGCCGACGCGAACGGCGCTCCAGTTCGACGACGCAGAGCCCGCGCTGGTCGCCTCGACCCCCGCGCAGGCCTATGCGCTCGCCGGCGACCTCGCCGCGCTGATCGACGACATGATCATCGAAGGGGTCGATCCGAAGGCGCTCGAGACGCTCGAGCCGGACGCCCCTACGACCCCTACTGGCGGATCACCCTCGACTTCCTCAAGATCGCCTTCGCCCACTGGCCGCAATGGCTGGCGGAGCACGGCCTCATCGACCGCGCCGCACGGGTCGCGGCGCTGGTCGAAGCCGAGATCGCCGGCGCTCGCCTCGGGCGCGCGCCGCCGCGGGCCCGACGATCATCGCGGGCTCGACCGGCGCCAATCGCGCCACCGCCGCGCCTGATCGCCGCCATCGCCCGGGCCGACCAGGGCGCGGTCGTGCTGCCCGGCCTCGACACGCAATCTCGACGATCGCGCCTGGGCGATGATCGGCGCCCGCGACGGCGACGAGCAGGGGCTCGCCGGCCACCCGCAGGCGCTGCTCCACCGGCTGATCGGGCTCATCGGCGTCGACGCGCGAGGAGGTGCGTCCCGCTCGGCGATCCGCCCCGCGCGCTCGCCGCCCGCGCCGCGCTCCTCAGCGAGGCGCTGCGCCCGGCCGAATTCGACCGACGCCTGGCGCGATCCGGGACGCGGCGCTCGCGCCGGCCGCGGTCGCCGAGGCGCTCGAAGGCGTCGCCGTGATCGTCGCCGACAACGAGACCGAGGAGGCGCTGGCGCTGGCGATCGCGATGCGCGAAGTTCTGGAGACGCCGGGCAAGACCGCCGCCCTGATCACGCCCGATCCGTCGATCGCGCGCCGGGTCTCGGCCGAGCTCGCCCGCTGGGGCGTCGAGGTCGAGGATTCGGCCGGGCGGACGCTCGGCGAGACCGAGGCGGGCGCGCTGGCGCGGCTCATCCTCGAGGCGGCGCGCGATTTCCGGCCCGCTCGCCGTCCAGGCGCTTCTCGCCCATCCCGCGGCGCGGTTCGGCCGCTCGCGCTGCGATCGCGACTGCCGCGGCGCGCGCGCTCGAACTCGGCGTCTTCCGCGCCGCGCCGCTCGCGGCGCTCGACGACCTCGACGGCGCCTTCGCCGCCGCGCGAGCCGCCGCCGAGGACCGCCACGCCCATCCCGCCGTCCGGTCGATCTCGCGAAGCCAAGCGCGCGGCGGGCGAGGCGCTTGCTGCGCGATTGCGCGGCGGCGCTCGCCCCCCTGCGCGCCCTGCGCCGCCGCGCCGCTTGGCGACTGGCTCGACGCGCATCGCGCGGCGCTTGACGCTCGTGCTTGCAGGCGCCGGACGGCGAGCGCGTCGACGCCGCACGGGCTCGCGGCGCTCGACGCGCTCATCGACGAATGGCGCGAGGCCGCGGGCGAAGGCTTCCCCTGCACGCTTGGCGAATATGCGCGCTCTGTTCGAGGACGCGCTCGCCGGCGTGCGCGCGCCGCCCGCGCCGCGGCGGCCATCCGCGCCTCGCCATCCTCGGCCTGCTCGAAGCGCGCCTTCTTGCGCTTCGACCGCGTGCTGCATCGCCGGGCCTCGACGAAAAGGTCTGGCCGCCGGCGGTCGACACCGACGCCTTCCTCAACCGGCCGATGCGCGCCGAGCTCGGGCTGTCGCCGCCCGAGCGGCGCATCGGCCAGACGGCGCACGACTTCGTCGCGGCGCTCGGCGCGCGCGAGGCGATCCTGAGCCGCGCCGAAGAAGCGCGGCGGCGAGCCGACCGTCGCCTCGCGCTTCCTCCAGCGCATCGGCGCCGCCGCGGGCGACGAGGCGATCGAGGAGGCCGAGGCGGCGCGGCGCCAGATACCTCGCCTGGGCGCGCGCGCTCGACCGGCCGGCGAAGATCGCAGGCCGTCCCGCCGCCCGAGGCCGTGCCCGCCGGTCGAGAAGCGCCCGCGGTCGCTCAGCGTCACCCGGATCGAGACGCTGCGGCGCGACCCCTACGCGATCTACGCCGAGCGGATTCTGCGGCTCGCGGTCCTCGGCCCGGTCGAGCGGGAGCTCGGCCCGCGCGAAGCGGGCGAGGCCTGGCATGGCGGCGCTCGAGGATTTCGCCGAACGCCTTTCCCGCCGGCGCGCTGCCTGCCGGACGCGCGCGACACGCTCCGCCGCCTCGCGCGCGCGCGCTTCGCCGAGCTCTTGCGAGACCCGGCTTTCGCCGGCCTCAACTGGCCGAACATCGAGAAGGCGATCGACTTCGTCATCCGGCTTCGAGACGCGAATGCCGCGCCGACATCGACCGCCATCTGTCGTCGAGCGGCAGCGGCGAACTCGTCTTTCCGCTCCGCGACGGCGAGCCGTTCAAGCTGACCGCGCGCGCCGACCGGATCGACGTCCTGCGCGACGGCGGCGCGACGGCTGATCGACTACAAGAGCGGAACGCCGCCGGGCAAGAAGGAAGTGACGATCGGCCTTGCGCCGCAACTGACGCTCGAAGCGGCGATCCTGATGCAGGGCGGCTTCGAGCGACCTCGGGCCCGATGACGCCGCGGCGGGCGCTCTATCTCAAGCTCGGCGGCGCCGACGGCGGCGAGGCGCGGGACGCGGCCGAAAAGGACGAGGACATCGCCGAGCTCGCCGCGCGGCATTTCGCCGACCTGAAAGTCCTGCTCGACCAGTTCGTCGATCCGGCGACGCCCTATCTGTCGCGGCCGATGCCGAAATTCGCGAGCCGCTTCGCCGACTACGACCATCTCGCGCGGGTCAAGGAATGGTCGCTGGCCGGCGGCGCGGGCGAAGCGCCGGCGGGAGACGCCTGATGAGCCGGCCGCTTCGACATTCCCGGACTCGCTGCGGCGGCATCAGGCGCTGCGCCTCCGATCCGACGCCGTCGGCCTGGGTCTCCGCCAACGCCGGCAGCGGCAAGACGCATGTGCTGACCCAGCGCGTGCTGCGGCTGCTGCTCGCCGGGGCGAAGCCGGCGCAGATCCTGGGCCTCACCTTCACCAAGGCCGCCGCCGCCAACATGGCCGGCCGCATCTTCGAGGAGCTCGCCGAGTGGACGAGCCTCGACGACGAGACGCTCGCGGAGGCGATCGTCGAAACCGGCGCCGGCAGGCCCGGGCCGCCCGACGCTCGCCTTCGCCCGGCAATTGTTCGCGCGCACGATCGAGACGCCGGGCGGGCTCAAGATCCAGACGCTGCACGCCTTCTGCGAGCGGCTGCTTGCAGCTCTTCCCGTTCGAGGCCAATGTCCCGGCCCATTTCAAGGTCGTGGACGAGCGCGAGGCCGCGGCGCTGATGATCGAGGCGCGCGACCGCGCCATCGCCGCGCTCGAAAGCCTCGCCCGAGGGCGAGGCGGCGCTCGACCGGGTCGCGCGCGACGCCGGGCGCGTTCGGTTTCGACGAGCTGCTCAAGGAGGCGAAGGGTTTCGCGGAAGCCTTCGCGGCGTTCCACGACGTCGGCGCGCTATCGCGAGGCGCTGCGCGCGCCGCCTCGGCCTCCCGGCGGGCGCGACGACGGCGAGCGTCGAGGCCGAGATGCTCGGCGGCGACATCGGGCGGAGCGATCGCAGAGCCTGGGCGCAGGGGCTCGACGTCGGCAAGGCCAACGACAGGACGTTCGCCGCCAAGCTTCATGCGGCGGACGCCGACGTGCGACCGGGCGGAGCGGGTCCAGGCGCTGCTCGAGCGCCTTCTTCACCAAAGGCGGCGAGGGCGAGCCGCGCGGCGGAGCGAAAGGCCATCTGACCTGCGCAGAACTCCGCGACAAGCTGCCCGGCCTCGAAGCGGACTTGCAGCGCGAGCTCGCCCGGCTCGTCGCGCTGCGCGAGCGTCGCCGCGCGGCCGAGACGCTCGAGCGCAGCGCGGCCCTGTTCGTCGTCGCCGGGGCGATCCTGAAAGGCTTCGCCGCGGCCAAGGCCGAGCGCGGCGCGCTCGACTTCGCCGACCAGATTGCGCGCGCGCTCGCGCTCGTCACCCGCTCGAGCGCCGCCTGGGTGATGCACAAGCTCGACTACGGGCTCGATCATCTCCTGATCGACGAGGCGCAGGACAATTCGGCCGAGCAATGGCGCATCGTCGAGGCGCTGACCGACGAGTTCTTCGCCGGCGAGAGCGCGCGCCCGCGCAGCCGCACGGTGTTTGCGGTCGGCGACGAGAAGCAGTCGATCTTCTCCTTCCAGGGCGCGGCGCCGGAAAAGTTCGCCGAGATGCGGCGCTATTTCGAGCGGCGGCACCGCGAGGCGGTCAAGCCGTTCGAGAGCGTGCCGCTCAATTTCTCGTTCCGTTCGGCGCCGGCCATCCTCGCCGCCGTCGACAAGACGTTCGGAACGGAAGCGGCGCTGGCGCGGCCTCGTCGCCGGCGACGAGCCGCCGCCCGCCCACGAGGCGATCCGCGACGAGCCTGCAAGGGCGTCGTCGAAATCTGGCCGACCGGTCGAAGCCGACCAAAGCGCCCGACCCCGACGACTGGCGGATGCCGCTCGACGAGCCGGCGGCTCACGATCCCGCGGTGATTCTCGCCCGCCGGATCGCCGATCAGATCGCCCGCTGGCTGAAGCCGGAGTCGCGCGAGCGCGTCGATCGACGAGGACTCCGGCTCGCCCCGCCCCATCCGTCCGGGCGACGTGATGATCCTGGTGCGACGGCGCAACGCCTTCTTCGAGGCGATGATCCGCGCGCTGAAGGACACGCGGCGTCAAGGTCGCCGGCGCCGACCGGCTGAAGCTCAACGAGCATATCGCGGTCATGGACCTGATCGCCGCCGGCCGGGCGGCGCTGACCCCGGACGACGACCTGACGCTCGCCTGCCTCCTCAAGTCGCCGCTCATCGGCCTCGACGACGACGCGCTCTATGCGCTCGCGGCCGACCGGACCGGCTCGCTCGCCGGCGCGCTGGCGGCTTCGGACGAGGATGCAGGCGCAGAAGGCCGCGGCGCCGGCTCGCCGAATGGCGCGCGCGCGCCGCAAGGCTCGGCCCCTACGCCTTCTACGCCCGCCTGCTCGGCGAGGACGGCGGCCGCAAGGCGCTGATCGCGCGGCTCGGCGACGACGCCGCGCGACCCGATCGACGAGTTCCTCGCCCTCGCGCTCGCTCACGAGCGGCAGCGAAGCGCCGTCGCTCACCCGGTTCCTCGCCGAGGTCGAGGCGGACGAGGCGGAGATCAAGCGCGACCTCGAGGCGGAAAGCGAGGGCGTCCGGGTGCTGACCGTCCACGCGAGCAAAGGCCTCGAGGCGCCGATCGTGTTCCTGCCGGACACGACGCGTCGCGCCCGGCGGCCAGCACGACCCGAAGCTCATGCCGCTCGCCCCCGCTCGAACCGGACGAACCGCCGCTGTTCGCCTGGAGCCGCAGGAAGGACGAGGACTGCGACGCGGTCGCCGCGGCGCGCGCCGAGCGGCGCAAGGCGGAGGCGGGCGAGCATCGCCGGCTCCTCTATGTCGCGATGACCCGCGCCGCCGAGCGCCTGATCGTCGCCGGCTACGAGACGCAGAAGCGGCCGCAAGGATGGCTGCTGGTACGATCTCGTCGCAGACGGCCTGAGGGATGCGGCGATCGAGGCGCCCGCCTTCTGGGGCGACGGGGCCGTCGTCCGGCGCTACGGCGAAAGCCTGGCCGCCGACGGCTCGGCCGAGGAGCCGCGCGGTCGAAGGCCAGCCGCCTGCCAGCCTGGCTCTCGGCTCCCGCCGCGCCGGAGGCGCCGGCCGCCCGGATGCGGCCTTCGACCGCTGTCGCCGCGCACGACAGCGCCGCCGGGCGCCGCGCTCGAGGGCCTGCTCGCCCATGCGCTCCTCAACTTGCTGCCGGAGGTCGACGCCGGACGGCGCGCCGAGGCGGCCAGGGCCTATCTCGACGCGCACGGGGCCGCTCTTGCGAAGGAAACGCGCGAGCGCAATCGCCGAGACAGGCCGTCGCCGTCGTCGGGGCGCCCGAGCTCGCGCCCCTGTTCGGCCCCGGCTCGCGCGGCGAAGTCGCCGTTCGTCGGCGGCCTGAAGCGCCCGGGACGAGCCGAGCCTGCCGCTCTCCGGCCGGCTCGACCGGCTCGCCGTCACCGAAGACGCCGTCCTCATCGCCGACTTCAAGCTCGGCGCGGCGCCGGAGCGGCCGATCGGACGCGCATGTCGCCCAGCTCGCGCTCTACCGCGCCGCCCTCGCGCCGCTCTATCCGTCCCGCCCCGTCAGCGCATTGCTCGTCTACCTCGACGGACCCGACGATTAGACCATTGTCGGACAAGGACCTCGACGCGGCCCTTGAATGGTCTGGTAACGCTTTGAAAACCATGACCGCCCGAATCGCGCTTTGTGTGCAACAGTCAAGCGGGAAATGGCATGCGCCATGATGAAGTCGCATTTCGACGGCAGTTATCCGCGCCCGATGACGAGCAAGAACGTCTAGGCGGGCGCCCAAAGCATGAGGGCATGGGGCTTGAAACGCGCGGGGCTGACAACGCCGCCGCGGGCGGTGCGTTTGCGTGTCCGCGGTCCTGGCTCTGCTGGCCGGCGACGCTCGCCGGCGCGACGGCGTGTCGCCGGCCTCGGCGGGCATGGTGCGCTACGACCATCCCGTCTATCACAACGGCAAGCTGGTTCTTGTGGCACGGCGTCTGGCGCGGCAGCGCGGGACGTCACGGCTACGCCGCGCTACGCAGCCCGCGAGACGCTGCCGCTCCCGCGCCCCAGGCGCGCCGCGGCGGCGTCGCCGCCGACGGCGGCGGCGGTCGCAGCCGCGGCGACGGCCGTCGGCCGCCGGGCCCGCAGCCGCCGCGCCGTCCGCGCCGCTCAAGCCGTTCGCCATCCTCGCCGATCCGGGCGATCTGGTCGCAAGCCGGATGGCGCGCGAGTTCGTCGAGGTCCTCGGCGACCAGGGCGCCCAGGGCCGCGCGATCGTCGGCTCGACCGCGCCGACCGGCGTCGCCAAGGTGATGCGGGCCGACATGGCGGATTTCGCCATCGTCACGCTCGATTCCCTCGCGGTCAGCGTCAAATACCAGCCCGACTGGCCGAAGCGGGTCCCGCTGGTCGCGCCGCTCGCGCCCGAAACGATCGAGGTCGTGGCGTCGAAAGACGTCAAGTCGCTGAACGACCTCGCCGGCAAGTCGGTCAGCTTCGGCGACCCCGACGGCACGACCGGGATCAGCGCCAAGCTTCTGTTCTCCCGCCTCGGCGTGAACGTCGAACCCGATCTACGAGCCGCTGACCGACGCGCTCGCCGCGATGACCGCCGGCAAGCGCGACGCCGTCGTGGTGCTGGGCGGCCAAGGAGGCGCACGCGCTGGACGCCTTCGGCGACGACCGCCGCTTCCATCTGGTCGCCATTCCCTGGTCGGCTCCGCTCGAGCAGGTCTACGCGCCGGCGCGGGTGGCCGCCTCCGACCGTCCGAACCTGGTCGCCGCCAACGATTCGGTGGAGACGGTGGCGGCGCCGATGGCGCTCGTGGCGCTCGACGCGCCGGCGGGATCGCCGCGCGCCGACGCGGCTGGGCCGGATCGCCCGCGCCTTCTTCGACAATTACGAGTCCATCCTCACCGACCGAGCGCGACGAGCATTGGCGCGAGGTCAATCTCGCGGCGGGCGCCTCGGTGGCGAACGCCGACTGGCCGCGGCTGCCGGCGGCGCAAGGATGGATCGACGAGCACAAGACGTCCGTCGAACTCGTCGCTGGACGCGTTTCGGGCGTCGGCGAAAGCGGCCGAAGCCAACGGCGGTCCGAAAGCCGACGATTCCGACCGGCTTTACGACGGCCTGACGCGCTGGCGCAGCCTGATGCAATAGAGGAGGACGCGCCCTGCCCATCGTATGGAAAGTCGTTGCGGGCATGATCGCGGGGTGCTGCGCTGCGCTTCTTGTGATCGCATTCTGGCCCCGTATCGAGCCCTCGAGCGCCTCCATGAAGGCGGCGGTCGAGCAGCCGGTGTTCGTCGCGCAGACGGTCGCGGCCCTGCGCCGCAAAAGGCCGCGCCCCTGACCGCGCACGCCATCGCCAAGGATGCGCTCAGCAAGCTCGCCAGCGCGCTCCGCGGAGCGAGCGCCGACCAGACGCCGATCGCCTCGCTCGCCATTCCGATCGACGACGCGCGCCGCCTGTGCGCCGAGGGCCTGATCGCCTTCGCCAAGGGCGACATCGCCGCCGCGCGCGCCTTCCTCAAGCGCGCCGCCGAGGGCGGCGACGCCCGCGCCCTGATGGCGCTCGGCGACACCTACGACCCGACCACGCTTTCGCGGCTCGGCGCGCTGGGCATGAAGGGCGACGAGAGTCCGTCGCCCGCAGCTATTATTCGCGCGCGCTCGCCGCCGGCGTCGGCGGCGCCCGCGAGCGGATCGCGGCGCTGGCCGCCAAATAGGCTCGGCGAAGTCCGTTCGGCGAGAGCTGCATTCGAAAAAAGAGCCCGGGCGGAGCGATCCGCCCGGGTCTTTTTCTTCGCCGCGCGTGGCGTGCGGTTGCGACGCGAGTGGCAGAACGTCGCCGCGCGGCGCTCGCGATGCGAAAGCGCGCGCGTGGGTCCGAAGCGAGAGGCGGATGCACAAAATGCCTCATACCGCTTGACGAAAATCGACAGAGCGTTGCATTGTCGTCAAAACGAACGAGGAAACGTCAGAATGAGCGGAGACGCCCACCCAAGCCACGGGCACGAGCCGGCGCCGGGACTGCTGCTGCAAAATGCTGGAAGCGCGCGCGTTCTTCGAGCACTACGCGACGGTGGCGATGCTGCCCCTCTGGGGCGCGGCGCCCAAGGGCGACGGGCATCCGGTGCTGGTGCTGCCGGGACTGGCCGCGGGCGACGCCAGCACCGCGCTGATGCGGCGCTTCCTCAAGTCGCGCGGATTCTCGCCCTCGGGCTGGGGACAGGGGCTCAACCTGGGACTGCGAGAGGGCGTCATCGAGCGGGCGCACGAACGGCTGCGCCAGCTGTGGCTCGAGCACGGCCGCGCGGTGAGCCTCGTCGGCTGGAGCCTCGGGGGCCTTTACGCCCGCGAACTCGCCAAGCACTCGCCCGAGATGGTGCGTCTCGTCATCACCCTCGGGTCGCCCGTTCACCGGCCATCCGCGCGAAACCAACGCCTGGCGCCTTTATGAGTTCGCCAGCGGCCACAAGCTCGACTGGCACGATTTCCACGGGCCGCTCAGGGCCCCGCCGCCGGCGCCGACGACCTCGATCTGGAGCCCGACCGACGGCATCGTCGCCTGGCGGTGCAGCCTCGAAACCCGTGCAGACGCTGGCGGAGAACATCGTCGTCGAAGTCGAGCCATCTCGGGCTCGGCGCCCATCCGGCCGCGCTTTACGCCATCGCCGACCGGCTCGCGCAGCCGGAGGGCCACTGGGAGCCGTTCCACCGCGACGGCTGGCGCCGGCTCGTCTATTGCGACCCGGAGCAATACCGGGCCCACCGCGAAAAGACGGCGGCGGCTCACGGCGCATCGCTCACGCCTCCGCCGCACGCCGCGCCGGCCGAGTAGGTCGCCGGTCCCGGCATTCACAGATAGTCGGCGCGCAGCTTCTTCTTGTCGATCTTGCCGACCGACGTCAGCGGCAGCTCGGCGACGAAGGTCACGTTCTCCGGGATCGCGATCTTCGAGATGAGGCCGCGCTCGACGTACGAGGCGACGTGCAGGCGGATGTCGTCCTCGCCGACCTTGCCCGTCTGGTCGGGCTTCGAGGACGACCAGCGCCAGCGGCCGCTCGCCCCACTTGACGTCCTTGATCGGGATGACCGCCGCAGCGTCGGACGCCGGGCTTCTCCATGATGATGTTCTCGAGCTGGATCGACGAGATCCATTCGCCGCCGCTCTTGACGACGTCCTTCAGCCGGTCGGCGATGCGGACATAGCCGTCCGGGTCGATCGAGGCGACGTCGCCGGTATGCAGATAGCCGCCGCCCCAGAGCACCTCCGAGGCCTCCGGATTGTTGAGATAGCCGGTGGTGAGCCACGGCGCGCGCACGACGATCTCGCCGACCGCCTCGCCGTCATGCGGCACGTCGGCCATGTTCTCGTCGACGACGCGCAGATCGACCATCGGCGCCGGCGATGCCCGCCGATGATGCGATAGCGGAGTCTCGTCCTCGAAGTCGCCGCCGAGATGCTTGGTCTTGATATGGGCGCCGGTGAGCATCGGGCCCGATTCCGACTGCCCGTAGCCCGCGAACACGTCGATGCCGCGCGCCATCGCCGCCCGCGCCAGCGCCGGCGGCAGCGCCGAGCCGCCGACCACCATCTTCAGGTGCGAGAGGTCGATCGTGTCGACTCCCGGCGCGGTCAGCAGCATCTGCAGGATGCGTCGGGACGCAATGGGTGAACGTCACCTTCTCCTTGTCGATCAGCTTGACGAAGATCTCGGGCGTGTAGCGGCCGGGGAACACGAGCTTCGCAGCCCGAGAGCGTCGCCGTGTACGGGCAGCCCCAGGCGTGCACGTGGAACATCGGCGTCATCGGCATGTAGACGTCGTCGCGATGGAAGCGGCCGTGGCCCGGCGGCAGGCCGTATTCGACGAGCCCGCCGAGCGTGTGCAGCACGATCTGCCGATGGCTGAAGTAGACGCCCTTCGGCCGGCCGGTCGTTCCCGTGGTGTGGAAGATCGTGGCGCACGGCGTTCTCGTCGAAGTCGGGGAACGGGAAATAGGGCGAGCCGATCGACAGCAGCGCCTCGTATTCGGCCTTGATCGGAAACTCGGTCGGCGGCGGCTCGGGCCGGTCGTGCATCAGGACGAAAGTCTTCGACCGCCTTCAGGTGCGGCGCGAGCTTCTCGATCGAGCGGCAGGAAGTCGGCGTTGAACAGCACCGTCTTCGCGCCGCTGTCGATGATCGTGTAGGCGATGTCCTCGGGGACGAGGCTGACGTTCACCGTCTGCATCACCGCGCCCATCATCGGGATGGCGAAATAGCATTCGTGATAGCGGTCGCTGTCCCATTCGAGGATCGCGACGACGTCGCCCTGATCGACGCCGATCTGGGTGAGGCCGCTCGCCAGCCGGCCGATCCGCTCGCGGAACTCGCGGTAGGTGCGCCGGCGCAGGTCGCGGTAGACGATCTCCTGATCCGGCGCGCGCATCATCGGCGAATGCAGGAGATGCTTGATGAGCAGGGGATAGGTGTAGGCCGACGGCGTCGGCGGAACGATCTTGACGGGCATGACGCTTCCTCCGTTTTTGGCATTATTGACTATTTTACAGCCGCTTGGCCGGATGCATTTGACGCGGATCAACGCCCGCGACACGCGGGCGTCACAAAGCGCAACATCGCGACGTCCGCCGGCCTTCCGTGGCGGGAAAAAAGGGCTGCAGGCTCGCCGCGATTGTCCTCCACCCGGCTACTTCTTCGGCCGGCGGGGCGCGCGACGCGGCTTGGCTGCGGCCGACTTGGCTGCGGCGGACCTCGCTGCGGCGGCCTTGGCTGCGGCGGACTTGGCGACTTGGCGCGGTCGGGGCGGCTTCGTGGGCGCAGGCGCGGCTGTCCGCCGCGGCGGACGCTTCGCGCCCGCCTTGGCCTTTGCGGCTGCGGGTTTTTCGGGCCGCGGTTCCGCCGCCGTCTCGGCCTTTTCCGAGAGCCGGCTGCGCAAGGACTCGGTCGCCGCGGCGAGCGCGTCGATGTTACGCGCGAGCGCATTCGTCTTTTCAGCCTTCGGCGGCCGGATCGCCCGTGGCGGCTTGGCCTCGCCGAGCGCGATCGGTTGGTGCGCCGCGGCGGACTTGGCCTCGAGCGCCAGGGCGATTTTCCCGACGATGTCGGGCTTGGCGAATTCCGCATCCGCGCTCTTCAGGGCGGCGAAGTCCTCGACGATGAAATCGGCGATCCGCTGCGCGTCCGGCACGGTCTCGCTGCAGGCGATCAGGCCGAAGTCCAACTGGTCGAGATAGCTCTGCACGGTCACGTTGAGCGCGCAGCCGTGATAGGGAATCGAGATCGGGAAATAGTGCGTGGCGGGCGCGCCGACGCAATAGAACGGCTGCCTCGGACCCGGCACGTTCGAGATCACCACATTGAAGAACGGCCAGAGGTAGTTGGCGCCGCGCGCGCCGGCCCACAGCCTCGTGAGCCCCATGACGACGAGCGGCGCGGCGACGATCGAGATGTCGGTCGTCAACAGGTCGCGCATGTCGGCGAACAGGTTCTTCGCCTCCTGGCCCGCCGCCTGGGCGGCCGCGAGCCGGGGCAGCGGCTCGGCGACGTCGGTCGGCAGGCGGGAGAGGGTGAACACCACCTGGTTGTTGAGCTGGGCGTCGCCAACGGGTCTGATCGAGGCCGGCACGCCGACGGCGAGGCCTTTTTCCGGCAGCGCCGCATGTTCGACGAGGTAACGGCGCAGCGCGCCGGCGCGTGAGCGCCAGCACGATATCGTTGACCGTCACGCCTCTCGATTTGGCGAGCGCCCTGACCTCGGGAAACGGGAGCGAAGCGGTCGCGTACACGCGATGCGTCGAGATCGCCCTGTTGAAGGGCGTTCGGGGCATCTCGCTCAGATAGCGGTAGAGAAAGCGCGCGTCGCGGCTGAGGTTGGGAGCGGCCTTCACCAGCGCCCTGGCGACGCCGGGGAGCGACTTCACCGTTCTCAAGCCCTGGCGGATGAAGTCGCCGATCGCCGTGCTCGTCATTTCGATGAAATCGTTCGGCTCGGCGTCCGGCGGAACCATCCTCGGCGACTGGCCCTCATGCTCCGCATCGGGCGAGAGGTCGAAGGTGACGCCCAGAGTCGCCATGCCCGGCAAGGCCGTCCATCGCGGAATGATGCACCTTGACGTAAACGGCGAAACTGCCGTCTTCGAGGCCTTCGATGAAGTGGTACTCCCACAGCGGGCGCTTCCGGTCGAGCGGGACCGCGTGAAGCTGCCCGATGAGGGCGCGCAGCTCCGCCATGCCGCCGGGCTTCGGCAGCGCCTCGTGGCGGATGTGGTAGTCGAGGTCGACCTTGTCCTCCACGATCCAGGCCGGATGATCGAGGCCGAGCGGCGTCGGCTCCAGCCGGCGGCGATAGGACGGCAGGAGATCCAGCCGAGCCGCGGTATGGGCGCGAAAGCGCTCGTAGAGACCCTCTTGCGGCCCGGACGGCTTGAAGATCGTCAGGCTCGCGACATGCATCGGAGTCTCGGGCGTCTCCATGTAGAGAAAGAGCGCATCGAGCGCGGACAGGCGTTTCATGGAGTCTCCCTCGGCGTCTTCGCGGCGCGCGCTCTTCTGTCATGCCGTCGGCTTTCAGGCAGTGTCCAGCGATTTCCTCGACCAGCAGCGGAACCAGCGCCTCGGGCAGAAAATGGCCCATGCCCGGCACGATGCGCAAGCGGGCGCCGGGAATCGCGGCGGCGGTCCTCGTCCCGCCGATGAGCGGGACCAGCGGGTCGTCCGAGCCGTGCACGACCAGCGTCGGCGCGCGTACGCGGTGCAGCAGCGGCACGCGGCTCGGCCCGCTCTGGATGGCGATGAGCTGCCGGGTGAAGCCGTCCGGCCGGAAGCTGCGGCCCACCGAGCGGTCGACCTTGATCTTCAGCTCCGCGTCGGTCGGCGGATAGCCGGCGCCGCCGACCAGCCGGAAAAAGTCGTGCATCCGGCGGATCGCCTGGTCGCGGTCGCGCGGCGCCGGCCTCAGGAGCGCGCGCAGCACTTTCGGGCGCGGCAGGATCGGGGCCGGGGAGGACATGATCGAGGTCAGGCTCCTCACCCGGTCCGGGTGCTCCGCGGCGACGATCTGCGCGATCATGCCGCCCATCGACACGCCGACCACATGGGCGGCGCCGATCCTGAGGCCGTCCATCAGCCCGACCGCGTCACGCGCCATGTCGTTGAGCGTATAGGGCGGCCGCACCGGCAGACGGAGGAGGGCGCGCGCCAGCATTCCGCTGGTCTTGAGCTTGCCCGCGGCGGGCATCCGGCTCGACAGGCCGACGTCGCGGTTGTCGTAGCGTATGACCCGGAAACCGCGCGCGGCGAGGCCCTCGCACAGCGAATCCGGCCACGCGACGAGCTGCATGCCGAGGCCCATGACGAGCAGGATCGGCGGCGCGCCGGGCGGCCCGAAGACCTCATACTCGATGGTGATTCCATTCGCTTTGATGGCGGTCATCGCTGCCTCCCGCGTGCGGCGGAGAGCCCCTGAAGCAAGCCTTCGAGGCGCTCCCAGCCGCCGCCGTTCAGCGCGCCGCCGATGGCGCGCACCAGCGCCTTCGGGGCGAGCGGCGCGCCGCCGGTGATCAGCTTGTTGGCGATTCCGGGGACGGCGATCGCTTCGCCCTTCAGGCAGGCGGCGCAGCCCGCCTCCGCGACCGCGTTCGCCGGCATGATCATCGTCGCCGGGATCGGCCTGCCGAGCGCGGAGCCCCGCATCATCGCCGTGTCGGTGAAGCCGGGGCAGAGCGCGGTCGCCATGACGCCGGTCCCTTTCAATTCCTCTCCCACCGCCTCGGTCAGCGACAGCACGTAGGCCTTGGCCGCCGCGTAGACCGCAAGCTGGGGCGTCGGCATGAAGGCCGCGATCGAGGCGACGTTGAGAACGCGCCCTTCGCCGCGCGCGATCATCTGAGGCAGGAGAAGCCGCATCAGCGCGGTCAGCGCGACGATATTGACCTGGATGAGGTTGAGCTGCTCGTCGAGCCCGCCGTCGGCGAACGGCCCCTCGCTGAGCGCGCCCGCGTTATTGACCAGGATGCCGACTTCGACGCCCGCGTGGGCCAGCGCCTCCGCCATCGCCTGGGGCGCGCCGGGCAGGCTCAGGTCGACCGGCATGGTCTTCACCCGGATCGCATGAGTCGCGGCGAGTTCGCGGCCCAGCGCCTCGATGGCGGCTTCGGTCCGGGCGGCCAGCACAAGATCGTAGCGGCGCGCGGCGAACGCGCGGGCAAGCTCGGTCCCGATGCCCGACGATGCGCCGGTCACGAGGACCCAGCCGCTGACCTTGTTGTTTCCCTCGCCGCTCGACCCTGGCCCCCGCACGAAACACCCTTTCCTCGACACCGCGCTGCTCCCGTTCGCCCGATCGCGCGCGCCACCATAGTCGGGAAGCGGCCGCCGGCAATGATCCGGATCAAAGGCGCCGGCGGGCTGCCCCACCCCGCTTCGCGCGGCCCCTCCCGCTTTCGCTCGATCGGGGAGGAGAGGCTACGACAGTGAGGGGAGCTTGCGCCAATCCCATTCCGTCCGACCCCAAACCGCATTACCATCGCCGCAGAAATAGCGCAGGGAGGGCGGACGCGATGGCTGCGGCCGAGATTATCGATACGCATCTCCACCTCATCGCCCGCAACCGGCTGAGCTATCCATGGCTCGCCGGCGTCGCCGCGCTCGACCGCGACGCGCGCTACGAGCGCTATGCGGAGGAGGCTAGGCGCTGCGGCGTCACCGGCGCGCTGCACATGGAGGCCGACGTCGCCGAGCCCGACATCGAGGCGGAGACGCAGACGGTCGAGACCCTCGCGCGCGAGGGCGCCACGCTCATTCGCGGCGCCATCAGCGCCTGCCGCCCGGAGAGTTCCGGACTTTCCCGCCTTCCTCGAGCGGACGCTCGCCGATCCGTTCGTCAAGGGTTTTCGCCGCGTGCTGCATGTCGTCCCTGACGACATCGAGCGAGCGGCCTGTCTTTCGCGAAAACCTGCGGCGCCTTTCCGGCGCCGGCCGGCCGTTCGACCTCTGCGTCCGCCCCGACCAGCTCGACAAGGCGATCGCCCTCGTCGACGCCTGCCCGGACCTGGCCTTCGTCCTCGACCATTGCGGCGCGCAGTCGATCACGCCGCGCGGGGTTCCGCTCTGGCGCACGAAGATCGCCGAGATCGCCCGAAGGCCCAACGTCACGGCCAAGATCTCCGGCGTCGTCGCCTACGCGGATCCGAAGACCTGGGTTCTCGACGACCTCCGCCCGACGGTCGAGCACGTCATCGGGCGGTTCGGCTGGGACCGCGTGGTCTGGGGCAGCGACTGGCCGGTCTGCACGCTGACCGCTTCGCTCTCGATCTGGCTCGCCGCGAGCCACGCCCTCACCCGCGGCGCCTCGGCTGACGAGCGCGAAAAGCTGTTCGCCTCCAACGCGCGAAGGCTCTGGCGGCTCCAGGGATGAGGCCCGAGCGTCATGCCCCGCGAAAGCGGAGATCCAGCCGCCAGGCCCTTTGTGCGGAAGCGTCGCGCCCGGCTCTGGACCCCCCGCTTGCGAGGGGTGACAACGTCGACCTGACGAGGTCTTTTTCGGCTCGCGGCGCCTTGCGCGTGGGCCCCGCAGTGCTACCTTCCCGAAAGGCTGGGACGAAACGGAGGTTGGCGATGCGCACCAAGCTTATCGGATTGTTGATCGGTCTCGGCCTTGCGGCGGTCGTCGCGCCGGCGCTGGCCTGCCCTTACGGGACCTCGGCGTCGAACGATCAGTCCTCGACCCAGCAGACGGCCGCGGGTCAGCAGCCGGCGCAAAGCGGGACCAACTAAGGCTGGATGCGATTGGGCGGCCGCGGCGCCCTCGCTTCCCTGCAAGCGGGTGGAGGGGGCTGCGGCCTGTATCGAATAGCGGCGCGCTCCAAAACTAGCTGTCGGCCACGGGCACGCAGGTTCCCGGCACCGGACACACCGAGGCGCAGTGCGGGGTGTCGTGGAACCCTTCGCACTCGTTGCATTTGGTCGGGTCGATCACATAGGTGAAACGGTCTATGCTGATCGCCTCGTTCGGGCAGTCGAGTTCGCAGGCGCCGCAACTCGTGCAAAGCTCAGCTACGATCCGATAAACCATACACCTTCTCCGCAGCCTCCGTCCGAGGCCCCCCTTGAGCGAGCGCGCCAAGGCTGCGCGCGTAACTAGCCCGATTAAAGCCGTCACGGCCTTTCCACAATGCGACCCATCCTCGCAGGCGGCCGCCTGCGCTCGCCTTCTGTCTTCCCCGGAGGAATCCAAGACCCTTGGAGGCAGACATGGACGCCCAGCGGCTCCGGATGCCCGCTTTGCGGGCATGACAACCCGGGTAGTTCCGTTGAAAAACGCCTCTCGCCGCCTCAGGCGGCCGTCGCCTTCCCCGCCTTCGCCGCCTCCATCAAGCCGACGAAGCGGCGGAAGAGGTAATGGCTGTCGCGGGGGCCGGGCGAGGCTTCGGGGTGGTACTGGACCGAGAACGCCGGACGGTCGGTGAGCGCGACGCCGCAGTTCGAACCGTCGAACAGCGAGACGTGCGTCTCCTTGACGGTCTCCGGCAGGGAGTCGCGGTCGACGGCGAAGCCGTGGTTCATCGACACGATCTCGACCTTGTTGGTGGTGAAGTCCTTGACCGGATGGTTCGCGCCGTGATGGCCCTGCGGCATCTTGATCGTGCGGCCGCCGACCGCGAGGCCCAGCAGCTGGTGGCCGAGGCAGATGCCGAACAGCGGGATTTTCGTGTCCAGCAGCGCCCGGATGATCGGCACGGCGTAGCGGCCCGTTTCCGCCGGGTCGCCGGGACCGTTGGACAGGAACACGCCGTCGGGCCTGAGCGCCAGAATCTCCTCGGCGCGTCGCCGTCGCGGGGACGACCGTCACCGAGCAGCCGCAATCGTTGAGGAGGCGCAGAATGTTGCGCTTCACGCCGTAATCGACCGCGACCACATGGAAGCGCGCCTCGCCGCGCTTGCCGTAGCCGCCCTCCAGCGTCCAGCTCGTCTCGTCCCAGTCGTAGCGCTGGGTCGTCCCGACCTGCGGGACGAGGTCCATGCCGTCGATGCCCGGCCAGCGCCTGGCTTCGGCGCGCAAGCGCGTCGAGGTCGAAGGCGCCGTCCGGCGCGTGGGCGATGACGGCGTTCGGCATGCCGGTTTTGCGGATCAGCGTGGTCAGCGCGCGGGTGTCGATCCCGGAGAGACCGACGACGCCGCGCGCCTTCAGCCAGGCGTCGAGCCGGCCGTGAGCGCGGAAGTTGGACGGCGCGCCGAGGTCGGCCCGGAAGATCGCGCCGACCGCGGCCGTGGCCGCAGCCGGATTGACGACCTCGACGTCCTCGCCATTGACGCCGACGATCCCGATATGAGGGAACGTGAAGGTGATGATCTGGGCCGCATAGGACGGATCCGTCAGGATCTCCTGGTAGCCGGTCATCGCCGTGTTGAAGCAGACCTCGCCGACGGCCGAGCCGGTCGCCCCGACGCCGAAGCCCTCGATCACGTCGCCGTTCGCGAGCACCAGAACGCCGGTCGCGACCGCGCGGCCGCCAGCCGCTGTCCGTCCCGTCGTCCGGTTCGACGGGAGTTTGGGAGAATGTTGCGCTTGCCATGCGGCTGTGCTTAAGCGCCGCCCTCATCGGCGCGTCAAGCGTGCCGCGCCGACAACGTTTCGAGGACATCATGGCTGACTTTCAGCCGCTGCGCGACATCGTGACCGCCCAGATGAAGGAGGCGATGAAGTCCGGCGACAAGGTCCGCGTCGGCGCCCTCCGCCTCATCATGGCGGCGCTGAAGGACCGGGAGATCGAAGCGCGCGGCGCCGGCAAGATCGTCAGCCGCGCCGACGAACTCGCGCTCCTCACCAAGATGGTCAAGTCCCGCCAGGAGTCGGCGGCGATCTACGCCGAGGCCGGACGCGCCGAGCTCGCGGCGCAGGAGAACGCCGAGGTCGCGGTGATCAACGAATTCCTGCCCAAGCAAATGGGCGAGGCTGAGGTGATCGCCGCCGCCAAGGCCGCGATCGCCGCCGTTGGCGCCTCGAGCATCAAGGACATGGGCAAGGTCGTGAACGCGCTGAAGGAGGCGCATCCCGGCCAGATGGACTTCGCCAAGGCGAGCGCGATCGTGAAAAGTCTGCTCGTCGGCTGAACCGGCGATCGGATTTTTGATTGACCAGCCTGCTCACGGAAATCCGCGTCCGCTCCCGCCCGGGCGATCGTGCGCGCGGATGGCTGACGGCCGGTCCCTTTCGCATGCCCTGCGCGCTCGGACCCGCCGGAATCGTCCGGATCAAACGCGAGGGCGACCGCGGCACGCCGGCCGGGCGCTTTGCGCTCCTGTGGGCCTACTATAGGCCGGATCGCTGGCGCCGCCTCGGCGGAGGCGTTCCGCTGAAGCCGATGCGGCCGGACCAGGGCTGGTGCGAAGACCCGGAGAGCCCGCGCTACAATCGCCCGGTCCGCCTGCCGTCCGCGGATTGCACCGACCGGATGTGGCGGGAGGACCGCCTCTACGATCTGGTTTTCGTGCTGGACCAGAATTTCACGCGCCGCGCGAAGGGCCGAGGCAGCGCGATTTTCTTTCACTTAGGGCGGCCGGATCTGACGCCGACATTGGGCTGCGTCGCGATTTCGCCCTCCGACATGCGCAAGCTCGCGCCCCGCCTCGCGCGAAACTGCGTCATGCACATCGGGTCGGCGTCGAGCGTCTAGCGCCGCCTTCGGATCTCCACCCCGACCGAACCCGCGACGACATCGAGCTTCTCGACCTTGACCCGCACCTCCTCGACACGCGGGTGCCGCAGCACGATCGCCGCGACCTCCTCCGCAACGGTCTCGATAAAGTCGATGTGGCCCCGGCCGACGACGATGCGCACGGCGTCGAGGATCACGTCGTACGAAACGACCGCGCGCATGTCGTCGGCGTGGACGGCAAGTCGCCTGACGGCGGCGTCGACGTTGAACAGGAGGCGCTGCCGGACCCTGCGTTCATGGGCGTAAGCGCCGACCTCGGCGGTGGTGAGGAAGTCGTGGACAAAGATGGTGTCGAATGCGCCAGCGTCCCTGTCCGATGCTGGACCGAAGCGCGAGCCCCGGCCGCCGGAGGCAGGGCTGATCCCGGACGGAGCGCGCGGGATGAGATCGCGAACGAGGGCGATGCGGTTCGGGTCGAGCGGCCCGTCCCGCCGTCCGCGGAAGCAGAGCGCGCTGCGGAAGCCCAGGACGTCGGGTTCGACGATCAGGAGGCGCGGAATATCGGGGCTCTGCAGGGAGCCCGCGAGCCACGCGGCCAAGCCGAGTTTGCGGCACTGGCGGCAAAAGGCCTCGATGCGCGCGGGGGGCGCATGATCCAGGAGGCGCTTCCCGCCCTTTTCGGCGGCGTCGAGCAGCGCGCCCCTGAAGCCGAGCGCGGCCAGCCGCTCGAGGAGGCCGAAGTCCGGGTCGCGGTCGGCGAACAGAACGCCGATGAGTTGGATCTTCCCCGCCAGCCCGTGAAGACCGGCGCCGATCCGGTCGAGCGTCTCGGCGTCGGCGGCCAGGCGCAAAGCGGCGACCCCCGCGGCGGCGAGCGCCTCGACATGGGTCCGGACGGCCTCGTCATCGAAAGGCTGGGTCTCAAGCGCGGCTGAGATCGCGCCCGTCCTGCCGGCCGCCGCCACGGCGGCCGCAATCGCCTCGAGCGCGACCGCTCCGAGGGCGCCTTGCCGGAGATCGGAAACGTCGATGATGTCGGCGCCGCCGTCGCACGCCATCCGGGCTTCGGCGGCGTCGAGGACGCTGGCCAGCATCAGAAGTCATGGCTCAGCATAAAGCGGATCGCTCCCGGCGTCAGCGCCGCGCGCTTCGGGACGCTCTCTGGCGATCGCCGCTCGCTCTGGCCGTCGTTTCCCACACCCTCGCCGCATTTCCGCCTGAAGTCTTTCCGTTGGACAGGCCGGCTCGGGAGGTCGGGCTTGCGACGGCAAGAGGAACCGACTCAAGCCGGATAAGCGCGCGCCATTTGGTAAACAATGGTCGTGTAAGCGTCTGCACGCAGTGGGATTCGGTCGAAAATATGTTGCAAAAAGAGCACATTGGGCGCCGAAATATCGTGACGGTTATATGGCTGCGCCTGCCGCCGCCCGAGCTTCAGGCTGCGGCGCCCGGCCGATGGTTTAGGCTAATCTATAGAAAACATTCACTTTCGCGTGTCGCATCCCTGCCATAATTTCGTCATCCGTTCGACATGACGCTCTAAAAAGCACGGGGCGGCTGTGAGTTCGTCCCCTCACGCCCCTAGCGTCCACTCTAAATCCTGCTTTAGTGTGCGGCGCAGTGCGCGGGGACCGCGCGCCGGACGACGGAAAATGGCGATGCGTCCGGCGAGTAATCGAAAATCACGCGCGGGATGCGCCGTGAGTTCAGGGGCTTACGATGAAGCGACTTGGGATTGTTCTTATGGCGACCGTCGGGCTCGCCGCCATGGCCCAAGCGGCCGATCTGCCGACCACGAAGGCGCCGGCCGCGGCTCCTCCGCCGAACTGCTGGTCCAGCTTCTGGAGCTGGCTGAACGCCTCGGCGAGCGACTGCCCGCTCAGCGCCTACGGCGTCACGCTCTACGGCACGCTCGACGTCAATACGTTTTACGCTCCGAACGGGTCCCAATATAGCCCGGTCGCGACGCAGCCATACTACGGCATTCAGAAGCCTGCCCACTCTACGAACAACTGGCAGGCCGGCTACAACGGCCTGAGCACCTCGGTGATCGGGCTCAAGTTCAAAGAGGACATCCTGCCTTATGGCTGGTCGTTGATTGGCGTGATCGAGGCGGGCGTCAACCCCTACTCGGGCATGTTCCTCAACGGCCCCCGGTCGCTCACCGACAACAACCTCCGGCCCCAAGCCGCCTTCCCCTGGCAGTCGACCAACGCGGATTCGAGCCGAGCCGGGCAGTGGGACAACTCGCAGGCCTTTATCGGCGTCAGCAACCCGACTTGGGGCACGCTGACCTTCGGCCGCACGAACACGCTCGCGCTGGACCTGATCCCGGCCTATGACCCGACCGGCGGATCGCAGGCGTTCTCGCTGATCGGCTTCTCCACCGGATTCCCCGGCTTCGGCAACACCGAGACGGCTCGCACCACGGCGGTCACCTACCGGATCGCCTACCAGAACTTCCGTGCGGCGGCCCAAGCGACCGTTGGCGGCTATGACTGGGACAATGGCGTGACCGCGCAGTACCAGGGCCAGCTCGGGGCCGACTTCGGGAACCTGTCGCTCGACGGCGTGGTCAACTACTCCCAGAACGCCGTGTCTCTGTCGAGCTACGGCTTAAATCCTTATAACAATCCGGCCAAGGCTCCGAACCTCAAGGAAATCGACGGTAATTGGTTTATCACTCAAAACAATGTCCTAGGACAGGCACAATACTACAACACCAACGACATCGTGAAGGCGACGTTGTCGAACAACTTCGGCGTGGAGCTGGCCGCGAAATACAAGTGGAACGCCTTCACTTTCTACGGGGGCTACATTTTCGCAAGACTGTCCGATCCGTCAAACTCTGAAGCCAACGGCTTCGAGACGATCGCCGGCGGGATTTTCGCTCCCTCGGGCGCGGTCACGTCCTCGGCCTATCCCTACATCAGCGGCGGCGCGCTGAGTTACAATACCCCTTCTTATCCGTACAATCGTACGCTCAACTCGGTGTGGACCGGCGTTAAATACTCCGTTCCGAGCGATTGGCTGCATGGCTGGGGCGCACTCGATATAGCGGCCGGTTTCTACTATCAGGCGCAGAATAACTACGCCTTCGACTTCAACAACACAACGGGCCAGGTGCTTCCCGCCGCCTGCACGGGGACAGGCGCCTTCATAACGAATCCGGCTTACACGACTGGCAAGACCGCCTGGGCGACCAGCGGAGGAAAAGCCTGCGCCGGCAGCCAGGACGCCTTCGGGGTGCTGCTCGACTACCGCCCCGTCAAGCGCGTCGACCTCTACGCCGGCGTGATGCTCTCGAATGTCTACGGCGGCCTCGCGGCCGGCTACACCACGACGTACTACGCGATCCCCGGCAAGTTCACGTCGGCCTCCTGGAGCACCGCGCAAACCCAGAACTGGGATCCGACGATCGGCATCCGCATCAGGTTCTGACGAAATCGCGCCGCCGGATGCGTCCGGCGGCGTGTTCCCACAGACTCGAAGCCGCGAACGGAAGTTCGCGGCTTTTTTCAATCCCTGCGGGCCAACGGCCCCTGAGCATGGAATTCGCGCCCGGCGCCCTTGTTCCAAACCGTCAATCAGGCGATAACAGTCGCGAAAAGTTGCACGTCAATCGGGAAGCGGCGGCGGGCGCGTCGCAAGGCCCGCGACCGGAACAGACGCCGCGCGGCGCGGCTGGCTCCGGATCCGAGTGATCGCCGCGCACGGGGTTCCCAATGCCATTCGTGCATCCGCTCGCCAGGGCCGCCAGGATTTGGACGGCCAGGGGCGCCGACGACAGCGAGCACAGCGTTCTCGTCATCGTCACGACAATTCCTCTCGATGCGGACCACAAGGGCTACAAGAAGTCGCTTGTCGAAAAGCTCAGCCCGCGCCGCTCGCGATTACATTGCCGACACGAAGGAGGCGGGGTCGTTCGTGTTGATCAATCGTTTGAGAGACTGGGCGCCGGCGAGGGCGTAAAGGCGAATGCGCGAGTCGCCCGCGGACGGCGCGAGCAAGCCGCCCTTTCAGGACGCTTGCGCTTGAGTTCGAGGGCGCATGAGATAGAATCGAACGGACCGGCGCCGCGTCCCGGGCAATGTGTGTGGGGGTCATCATGACAAGCGTGTTTTCACCGCGATCGGACGCAACCGCAGAGCTCGCGCCTTTGCGCGCCAAATGGGGCTGGATCGTCGCGCTCGGCGTCGTCTATCTCGTCGCCGGGCTGATCGCGCTGGGCAGCGTCGTCGCGGCGACGGCCGCGAGCGTTCTCGTCGTCGGCGCGATGATGATCATCGCCGGCGTGTTCGAGGTCATCAACGCCTTTCAGGTCAAGACCTGGGGGCGGTTCATCGTCTGGCTGCTGCTGGGCGTCCTCTATATCGTGGCGGGCTTCGTCGCCTGGGACAATCCGTTCCTGACCGCGATCTGGCTGACGCTGATCCTCGGCGCCGCGCTGGTCGCCTCCGGGATCGTGCGCATCTTCCTCGCCTTCAACATGAAGCAGGGCTCGCCCTGGGTCTGGGTCGTGATTTCGGGCCTGATCACCCTGGTCCTCGGGCTGATCATTCTGGCGCACTGGCCGTTCTCGGCGGTCTACACGCTCGGCATCTTCCTCGGAGTCGACCTCGTGTTCGCCGGCGCGGGCTGGATCGGCCTCGGCCTCGGCCTGAAGAACGCGGCCTGACGCGCGAGCGGCCGCCCGGCGAGATCCTCGCCTCCCTCAAGGCCAAGGCCCGCGGCCTCGGCTTCGACGCCTGCCGCGTCACGGCGGCCGAGCCGCCGCCGGAAATGCGCGCGAGCGCCTGTCGGCCTGGCTCGCCGAGGGGGCGCAAGGCGACATGGGCTGGATGGCCGAGACGTTCGAGCGGCGCGCCGATCCGCGGGCGCTGATGCCGAGCGCGAGAAGCCTCGATCCTGCTCGGCCTCAACTACGGGCCGGACGAGGATCCGCGGGCGGCGCTCGCGCGCAAAGACTGCGGCGCGATTTCGGTCTACGCCCGCCATCGCGACTACCACGACGTCGTCAAGGGCAAGCTGAAGGCGCTCGCGGCTCATCTCGTCGCCGCGGCGCGAGCCGGAGGCGGCGGACGTCAAGGTGTTCGTCGACACGGCGCCGCTGATGGAGAAGCCGCTCGCGGCGCGCGCCGGGATCGGCTGGCAGGGCAAGCACACCAACCTCGTCTCGCGCGAATTCGGCTCGTGGCTCTTCCTCGGCGCGATCCTCACCGACCTCGAGCTCGAGCCCGACGCGCCCGAAGCGCGACCATTGCGGGACCTGCCGCGCCTGCCTCGACGCCTGCCCGACCGACGCCTTTCCCGCGCCCTATCGGCTCGACGCGCGGCGCTGCATCTCCTACCTGACGATCGAGCTGAAGGGGCCGATCCCGCTCGGACTTGCGGCCGGCGATCGGCAACCGGATCTACGGCTGCGACGACTGCCTCGCCGTCTGTCCCTGGAACAAGTTCGCCGCAGCTCGGACGCGAGGCCAAGCTCGCCGCCCGCGACGACTTGAACGCGCCGCCGCTCGCGGAACTGGCGCGCGCTCGACGACGCCGCCTTCCGCGCCCGCTTTTCCGGCTCGCCGATCAAGCGGATCGGGCGGGCGCGCTTCGTGCGCAACGTCCTCGATCGCCATCGGCAACGCGCGCGACCCCGCGCTCGCCGCCGCGGCGCTGGGAGCGGCTCGACGACGAGAGCCCGCTCGTGCGCGGCGCCGCCGTCTGGGCGCTCGCGCAGATGCTGTCCGAAAAGGACTTTCGCCGCTCTCGCCGAGGCGCGAGGCGGGAGACGAACCCGACGCCGAGGTCGCGCGGGAATGGCGCTTCGCCCTCCGCGCGCCCGATCCGGTGATCGCTCCTCCCGCCCCGCTCGGCTTTGCCGGCCCGTTGCCGCCCTAGTGCGGCGGCGGCCGCCTCGGTCTCGTGCCTCAGCTTCTCGATTTCGTCCTTGAGATGCAGCTTCTTGACTTTCAGTTCGTGGACCTTGATGTCGTCAGCGGCCGGATGACTTTCTTCGGCTAGGATCGCTTCTTCAATCGCCTGATGACGGCGCACCAGCTCATTGAGATGCGAGTCGATCGACATGGACTATGCTCCGGTTGACCCAAAACGACGGAAGTGTGACACAACGGCCGGCGCGCGCAAGCGACAAAATGGCGCAGCGGCGCGAGCAATCCCCTAGCCGAGCGCCAGGCGTTTCCGCGCGTTGTCTCGCCTGCCGCGGCGGCGCGAACCGCCGAGGCGCGACGACGCCCCGGCCCGCCCGCGCGCCGGCGACCGGCCCGTCGCCGGCGACAGCCCCGAAAGCCTTGCCTCCGCCGGCCGGCGCGCCCATAGTCGCAGCTGGAGCCGGACGCTTCTGCGCGCCGACGGGTGTCGCGTGGTGAGATGATGGACAAGGAGCTGACCGAGGAGGAGCGCGCCGTCCTTGTCGCCCTGATCGAGCGGCTGCGCGAGGAGCACCGCGACCTCGACGCGGCGATCGAGGCGCTGAGCCAGCGCCGGCCAGGGCGGCCGACCGGCTTCAACTGCAGCGCCTGAAGAAGCGAAAGCTCCTGCTGCGCGACAGGCTCGTCCTGCTCGAGGACCAGTTGACGCCCGACATCATCGCCTGAGCCGGAGGTCGCGATGCCCTATCGGGTCAACGCCGATCTGCCGCCTTCCGTCCGCGACCATCTGCCGCGAGCACGCGCAGGACATTTTTCGCGAGACGTTCAACGCGCGCCTACGCGGCGCACGCGGACGATCCCCGTCAGGAGGAGGCGGCGTTCCGCATCGCCTGGGCGGCGGTGAAGCGGCGCTACGAGAAGGTCGGCGACGCGTGGGTCGCGAGGGAATGAGCCGGCGAGGCAGAAGGCGAGTCCAGCGGAGGATTTCGTGTCTGCGACCCGACCGGACGGTCTTTCTTGTGTTACGCAGGTCCTGGCGTGGGGTTTCGAGCCGTGGGGCCAAGCCGCAAGACGCCGAAACGAGATTGGTTTACATATGTGAAAATTTGCTTGCGCTTCCCGCACCGGCAGGGTATGTTGGCGCCTGTGTGGTTCAGGGTGGCTGATCCGCCGTCCAGACGGTAAGGGGGAGTGCATGAAAACCTTGAAGAGGGTGGCTATAGCCGCAGCAGTGATCGGCGCGACCGCAGCGCCGGCATACGCCAACGTGATTTCGTTCACCGCGCCCATCACGGTAGAGCCTGCGCCTTTCACAACGACTGTTGATCTGCAGCAGTTCAACACCGCGTGGGGGACCCTCACCGGCGTGGAGCTGACGCTCACCAATAAGACAACCGGATTTGTCGATATCATCAACATCGACTGAGGAGGCGAACCGTTCACCAACGCCTACGCCAGCGTTCCGTCTGACGATCACAGGTCCGGCGGGTATCAGCCTCACCACCACGGCCGTCGCAAACACGCCTAGCGGGATCGCTCCGCCCTACCCACCGGTATACGACCTTCCCGGCGTGACGAATACGGAGACCGGCAACACAGTCGTCCCGATGGCGGATTTCGGCGACTATGAGGGCGCGGGAAATGTTCCGCTGCCATACTCAGTCACGGCCGGCCCCGGCACCGACGGCGGCAGCGGCCGCTCAAGGCGTCTTACTTCGGCGGAATTGCCGACGCAGGCGGCAGCCTAGAAGTGACCTACACCTATACTCCGTCCACAATCCCCGAGGCCGTCGACCTGGGCGATGATGGCCATGGGCTTCGATGGGCATCGGGTTCACCGCCTTCGCCGGTCAGCGACGCAATTCGCGTTACGTGGTCTGACACCATCCTGAAACCCCGCATCCAGGATATCGAGACGGCCTCCCTGCGGAGGCCGTTTTGATTTGTAACGGCCCATCCGGGGTCAGGAATTGCCGCCTCGTGGAGATCGCGAGGCCCCGGCGCGCCGACATGCCGCGATGACCCTCGAGACGACCGGCGCCGGCGCTCTGCGGCTCGCCTTCCAGGGCCAGGGTCTCGCGATGGCTGGCGCTGCGTCGTGCTTCCCTTACGGCGTCCAGGCCCCTTCGGTTTGACGTCGGCGCGGCTGCGCTAAAAGGCCGCGATGACGCCCAGGACGATCGACGCCGGCGTTCTCCGGGTCGCCTACGAGGAGCATGGCCCCGCCGACGGCTGGCCCTGCCTTCTCGGCCACGGCTTCCCCTACGACGTCCACGCCTACGCCGAGGTCGCGCCCGATCCTCGCCGAGGCCGGAGCGCGGGTGATCGTCCCCTACCTGCGCGGCTTCGGGCCGACCCGGTTCCTCGACTCCGACGCGCCGCGCTCGGGCGAGCAGGCCGCGCTCGGCGCCGACCTCCTCGCGCTCATGGACGCGCTCGGGATCGAGCGCGCGGTGCTCGGCGGCTACGACTGGGGCGGGCGGGCGGCCTGCGTCGTCTCGGCGCTGTGGCCGGAGCGCGTCGTCGCGCTCGTCTCCGGCAATTCCTACAACATCCAGAACATCGCTCGCGCGATGGAGCCGGCGACGCCGGCGGAGGAGGCGGCGCTCTGGTACCAGTACTATTTCCACAGCGAGCGCGGCCGGATCGGCCTGACGAAGGACCGGCGCGGGATCGCGCGCCTCCTGTGGCGGCATATGGTCGCCGACCTGGGCATTCGACGAGGCGGCCTTCGAACGCACGGCGGAGGCCTTCTACGCGCCCGACTTCGTCGATGTGGTGATCCATTCCTACCGGCATCGCTTCGGGCTGGTCGAAGGCGACCCGGCCTACGCCGAGATCGAGCGGCGGCTCGCGACCCAGCCGCCGATCCGCGTTCCCGCCGTCACCATCGACGGCGAAAGGGACGGGGTGAATTTCGGCACGGCGCATCACGCGCGGAAATTCCTCGGCGCGCACGAGCATCGCGTGTTCGCCGAGCGCGGGGCACAACCTGCCCCAGGAGCAGCCGCGGGCCTTCGCGCAAGCCGTGCTCGACGCGCGCGCGATGGCGCTCGCGGGCGGCGCGGCGCCGCTCGTCATCCGCGACGCGCGCGCGGACGAGTTCGAGGCGATCGGGCGAATGATGGTCGCGGTCTATTCGGGGCTCGATGGGTTTCCGAAGCCCGAAACGCAGCCGGACGCCTACAAGGCGCTGGCCGGGATCGGCGACGAGGCCGCGAAGCCGGACGCGCGGCTCCTTGTCGCGCTCGAAAAGGAGCGGATCGCCGGCGCGGTCGTCTTCTACGCCAACATGGCCGCGTACCGCCCGGGCGGGACCGCGCCGCATGAGATCGAAGCCGCCGGCTTCCGCTTCCTCGCCGCCGACCCGCAAGCCCGCGGACGCGGGATCGCGGCGGCGCTGATCGAGCATTGCATCGCGCTTGCGAGGGCGGCCCGCCGCCGCCGCCTCGTCGTCCACGCGACCGAGGCGATGAAGGCGGCGCGCGCTATCTTTGCGGCGCGCGGATTTCAAGCGCGCGCCCGACCTCGATTTCGTCCAGGGCTCGACGCCGGTCTACGGGTTCCGCCTCGCGCTGTAGCGCCGGGCCGCGGCCCGGGCGCGACCTGATCGCGCGACCGATTCAAGTGGCGAAGCGATCCTCATGTCGGCGCGTGCCGGCGCATCTTCGCGTCGTCCGAGCGACATTCTCTTGACTGCGGGATGGACGTGTCAGTGCGCCGACGAGCGGATTGCGCCGCAGGTCCGATCGTCGCGAAGTGCGTAATGCGTCCTGCAGAGCTTCGAGCCGCTGGCCGTAGAGCGGGCGCAAGTTATTGTAAAAGAGTTGGAACACGGCAATGGGCGCAGACTGCTCGTCCGAGCCTGGTCCGCCTTCGGCTGCTGGATCTGGCGTTGCCACGCGTCCGCATCGGGGCGCGGCGCCTGCGCGGTCGATTCAGCGACCGCGCGTCAACGCCGGCCGCCCGCGCCGGGACCGAGAGTTACGGCGCTCGGGAGCGAATCGACAATGGCGCCGCAGGCCCTTGAAAGGGCTCGATTCGGAATCGCAAATGGCAGGCGGCCCGGCTTGCCCGGTCAGCTCGCCATCGCGCCCGGGCCCGGGGATCGCGCCCGGCGGGCATTTGCCGAGGATGATCATGCCCAGCACCTCGTCCTTGGTCATGTCCGTCGACCCGGCCGGAGCCGACGACCTGGCCGTTCTTCATCACCGTCACGCGGTCGGCGAGGTCGAACACGTCGTGGATGTCGTGGCTGATGAGGAAGATGCCGATGCCGTCGGCCTTGAGCTGCTTGATCGAGCTCGCCGACCTGCGCGGTCTCGGCGGGCCCGAGCGCCGCGGTCGGCTCGTCCATGATCAGGATCCGGGCGTTGAAATGGATCGCGCGCGCGATCGCGACCGACTGGCGCTGGCCGCCCGAGAGCGCGATCACCGGCTCCTTGAAGCGGCGGAAGTTGGGGTTGAGCCGCCCCATCACCTTGCGCGCCTCGCGCCTCCATCGAGGCGTCGTCGAGCGTGCCCCAGCGGGTGAGCAGCTCGCGGCCGAGATAGAGGTTCGACGCGGCGTCGACGTTGTCGGCGAGCGCGAGCGTCTGATAGACCGTCTCGATGCCGTAGTGCTTGGCGTCGCGCGGGTTGTTGATCGTGGCTTCCTCGCCGTTGACGAAGATCTGCCCGGCGTCGCGCTTGTAGGCGCCGGACAGGACCTTGATCAGGCAGGACTTGCCGGCGCCGTTGTGGCCGAGCAGGCCGACGACCTCGCCGGGATAGAGGTCGATATAGGCGTGGTCGACGGCCTTGACGCCGCCGAAGGCGAGCGAGATGTCCTTCATCTCGACGAGCGGGGTGCGGACCTGAGCGTCCATGGGCTCAGCCCTTCGCGGTTCTGCGGCGATAGAAGGTGTCGATGCCGACCGCGCCGACGAGCACGACGCCGACCACCATCTGCTGGAAGGCGGAGTCGAAGCCGAGCAGCACCATGCCCGACTGCAGCGACTGGATGACCAGCGCGCCGATCAGCGCGCCGTAGATCGTGCCGACGCCGCCGGCGAGCGACGTGCCGCCGATCACCGCCGCGGCGATCGACGTAGAGCTCGTCGAGCTGGCCGAGCACGTTGGTCGCCGAATTCGAGGCGCGCCGAATCGATGCAGGCCGCGACCGCCGGCGAGCGCGCCCATCAGCGCGAACACCATGACCGTGATGCGCTTGGTGTTGATGCCGGCGAGTTCGGCCGCCTCCGGATTGCCGCCGATCGCGTAGACGTAGCGGCCGAACCGGGTGCGCCGCGCGAGGAACGTCATCACGAAGCCGATCACCAGCGCGATCAGCACCGGAATCGCCTAGCCGGTCGAAATGAACAGGCCGCCCTCCGGGCACGGGGATGTTGTGGGCTTCGGCGCAGGCGCGCCGCGACCCGCTCCGGCCAGGGATAGGCGTTGACGATCACGGTCGCGCCGACGACGACGAGGCAGCCGACGACGGCGATCGAGATACTCCGCCCACATCGGCCGCTGCGGGAAGCGGAACCGCGCGCGCCGCTGCCGGCCCGCGTAGAGGCTGAAGACGATGCCGACGCAGGCGAGCGCCGCGAGCGCCCAGCTCGCCGTCGCGCCGATCGAGCCGTGCGGGCCGCCGCCCATCAGCGCGAAGCGCTCGTCGAGCGGCGCGATCGTCTGGCCGGTCGTCACCCACCACGCCGCGCCGCGCCAGAACAACTGGCCGCCGAGCGTCACGATGAAGGCGGGGATGCCGACATAGGCGACCAGCGAGCCGTGAAGCGCGCCGATCGCCGCGCCGATCGACCAGCGCGAGGATGACCGCGAGGATCCAGATCGACGGGATTGTCGAGGCCGAGATAGATCGGCAGAAGATGCGCACCTGCGCGACGCCGATGATCGTCGAGACGAAGCCGATGATCGAGCCGACCGAAAGGTCGATGTGGCGCATGACGATGACCAGCACCATGCCGGTCGCCATGACCGCGATCGAGGAGGTCTGGACGCTGCAGGTTCCAGAGATTGCGCGGCGTCAGGAACAGGCCCTCGCCGGTCTGGATCTGCGTGTAGACGTTGAACCCGACCCAGATCAGCAGCAGCGCGCCGATCATGCCGAGCATGCGCGTGTCGACCTCGGTGGCGCGCAGCAGCCGGCGAAGCGGCGGTTCGTCAGGAGCGGCGCTGGTCGCGCCGGGCGCTGCGGAGGTCATGGTCTCTCCCTGTTGTTGATCTTCGCTCGACGCCGCGCGCGGCGGAGCGCGAGCGCCGTCTGATCTTGACGAGAAGCCGCGCCGCCGATGGAGCGGCGCGGCCCTCGTTGTTTCAGCCCGCACCCGGCGCGGTCAGCTCAGTTGCAGAACTTGGTCGTTGCCGGGCTTCACGCCGGCGCAGACTTCCGCCTTGGTGATCCAGCCCTTGTCGACGATCACGTTGAGGTTGTCCTTGGTGACCGCGAGCGGGGTCAGCAGGATGCCGTTGACCGTGATGTGCTTCGGCGCCGCCGGAGAACGGCTTCACGCCGGCGATGTCGGCTCATCTTCTTGCCGCTGCGCGAGCGCGACGGCGGCTTCGCCGGCGACCTTGCCGAGGTCGCGCGCGTCCTTCCAGATCGAGACGGTCTGGGTGCCGAGCGCGATGCGGTTGATCGCCGCGTGGTCGCCGTCCTGGCCGG
This sequence comes from uncultured Alphaproteobacteria bacterium, assembly GCA_963783275.1. Taxonomy (GTDB): domain Bacteria; phylum Pseudomonadota; class Alphaproteobacteria; order Rhizobiales; family Beijerinckiaceae; genus Roseiarcus. Next base: position 225,803 of record CAWANA010000024.1, read on the forward strand.
AGACCGGAACCGAGCCCGCCATGCCCTGCGCCGCGAGCGCCGCGACGACGCCGCCCGCCATGCCGTCGTTCTCGGCGACGACCGCGTCGACCTTGTTGTTGTTCTTGGTGAGGATCTGCTCCATGTTCTTCTGGGCGTTGTCCGGCTTCCAGCCGTCGGTGTAGGATTTCGCCGACGTTCTTGATCTTGCCGGCGTCCATCGCCGGGCTTCAAGCACTTCCTTGATGCCCGAGAACAGGAAGTCGGCGTTCGGGTCGCCCTTGTCGCCCTTGATGAAGGCGTAGTTGCCGGCGGGCTTGGCGGCCTCGATCGCCTTGGCCATCATGCGGCCGACGCCGACGTTGTCGAAGGTGATGTAGAGCACGTTCGGGCTCTCGATCAGGCGGTCATAGGCGATGACCGGAATGCCTTCGTCGGTCGCCTTCTTGACCGCCGGCAGGATCGCCTCGTTGTCCATCGCGAGAATGATGAGGACGTTGGCGCCCTTGGAGATCAGGCTTTCGACGTCGGTGAGCTGCTTGGTCGGGCGAGGCCTGAGCGTCGGCCGAAATGTACTTGGCGCCCGACCGTGTCGAGCGCCGCCTTGATCGCCGCCTCGTCGGTCTTCCAGCGCTCTTCCTGGAAGTTCGACCAGGAGACGCCGACCGTCAGGTCCTTCGCCATCGCGGCGAAGGACATGACGCTCGCGGACGCGAGCAGCGCCGCCCCGACCGCCAGTTTTTGACAATTTTCATTATTTTCCTCCACTGGTGGCCCCCTCGAGAACCCAAGATCGGGTTCCTTTCGAGGGCCGGTTAAAAGCTCTTGGATCGCGATCTCACCGGGCGATCGTGCGGGATGTCGACACTAGCCTCCGACCGCGCGCGCGCAACCGCCGAGACCCGCTGGTCCGATTCGGCGCTCACGGCAGATTGTCCCGCATCACGATCTCGACTGCGAATCTTCTCCTGCTCGGCGAGAATCGGCTCGCCGCCGCGCGAGCGACAGAAGGACGCGGATCGCCGAGCGCGCCTCGTGTCCGGGGTCCTGCACGATGACCGCGTCGAGCGCGCCGCGCAGCAGCCCGCGCCGCGTGAACGGCGTCAGATCGTGGGCGATGAAGACGACATCCGCCTCCCGGCCCGCGTCGGCGAGCGCCTTGGCGACCCCCGGCGTCCCGGCGCCGACATTGTAGAGGCCGATCAAATCAGGATGATCGGCGAGCAGCCTCGCGCGTGAGGGCCTCGTTCGCATCATCCTGATCGCCGCCCTCGAGCGGGCTCGAGCGCCGTCAGTTGCGGATATTCGAGGCTCATCACCTGATTGAAGCCGAAGACCCGCTCGGCGTGGTCGCGCAGCGACTGCGAGCCGGCGATGACGCCGACCTTGCCCGCCGCGGCCGCAGGCGAAGCGGCCGATCAGCGAGCCGGCGGTGCGGCCGGCGGCGACGTTGTCGATGCCGACGTAATGGTGGCGGCGCGAGCCGGGCACGTCGGAGACGAGCGTCACGACATGGGCGTCCCGGCGGCGACGAGGTCGTCGATCGCCGCCCGCACGCTCTGGTGGTCGAGCGCGACCACCGCGACGCCGTCATAGCGTCCGACCAGGGATTCGAGGGTGTCGGCGAGCGCTGCGGGATTGAAGACGTCGGTCGTGATCGTCTCGGCGCTGGCGCGCCGGGCGTTGAGCCAGGCGGTCATGTCGCCGACGGCTGCGACGATCGCCTGCATGAAGATGTTGCCGCCCGTCCGGCATCACGAAGGCGAACCGGCTCGTGCGCCGCCGCGCCAGGTCCGCCGCCGCCGACGACGGACGAAACCCGTGCCGATCGATCGTCTCCCGCACCCGCCGCGCGGTGTCTTCGCGCACGCCGGCGCGGCCGTGCAGCACGCGGTCGAGGGTCGCCACGCTCACTCCTGCCTCCCGAGCAATGTCCTTCAACGTGAGGTGGCCTGCCGCCATGTCCCTGCTCTTTGCCGGACGTTCATAGCAATCAGCGTCTGAGGTGCGCAACTCAGATTTTGACGGACAGGCGTTCGATTGCCCTTGCAGGCGCCGCGCCGAGCGTGACAAACAGTCGGCAACGATCCGCCGCTTAGAAAAGGCGAGGCGAAGGGACATGAAACGAAACCTGGGCGTCTTGGCCGCGTCTGTGGCCGCGGTCGGCCTGCTCGGCAGCCGGCGCGGCCTTCGGAGGCAGCTGGGACGAGCGCGTCTTCCTCCCGGCTCGCATGTCGACTTCGACGCCGTCGCCGCGGCCGGCGCCTCCGGCGCTGCCGCGCTCTGATCGAGCGGGGCCGCGAGCTGTTCAAGGCGAAGTTCACCACCGTCGACGGCGCCGGACGGCCGAAGGCGACCCAGGCGATCATCCCGACCAAGCGCAAGACCGGCGTCAATCCGCCGTTCACCCGCACGAGCGGCCCGGATTCGAATTCCTGCTTCGGCTGCCACAACGATCCCGATCGAGCGGCGGCTCAGGCGACGACGTCGCCAACGTGTTCGTCTCCGAGGGTTTCGAGAGCGCGCAGTTCGACAACGTCGACCCCTCGTTCTCGAGCGAGCGGCACACCATCGCGCTGATGGGCGCGGGGCTCGTCGAGCTGCTGGCGCGCGAGATGACCGCGGACCTGCAGGCGATCCGCGCCGGCCGCGGTCAGGCAGGCGTGCGCAGTCGGGCAAGGACGTGCGCGCCGACCTCGTCAGCAAGGGCGTGCGGTTCGGCTGGATCGTCGCCCATCCCGACGGCATCGTCGACCTCGATTCGGTCGACGGCGTCGACGCCGACCTGATCGTCCGCCCGTTCAGCCGCAAGGGCGTGTTCACCTCGCTCCGCCAATTCACCATCAACGCGCTCAACGTCCATCACGGCATGGAGGCGTCCGAGCGCTTCGGCGTGCGCTGGACCGGCAGCGCACGACTTCGCCGAGAGCGGCGTGCCCGACGCGGTGACGCCGGGCGACGTCTCGGCGCTGGTCGCGTTCCAGGCGACGCTGCCGCCGCCGACCGTCAAGACCGACCTGCCCGACGACTGGCGCGCCGCCGCGGCCGAAGGCGCGCAAGCAGTTCGACGCGATCGGCTGCGCCGTCCTGCCACGTGCAGACGCTGCCGCTGAAGTCGATGGTCTTCACCGATCCCGCGCCCTACGACATGGCGGGCACCTTGCGCGCGGGCGAAGTCAAGAAGCCGATCACGATCGACCTCTCGCACGCTGCCGTTCGCCAAGACCCTGCAGAAGAACGACAAGGGCGAGTGGCTGATCCCGCTGTTCAGCGACCTGAAGCGCCATCTCGATCGTCGACGAGCAGGTCAACGCGCTCGGCAACGAACTGCAGGCGCAGCGCTTCGTCGAGCGCGACGTGTTCCTGACGCCGCGCCTGTGGGGCGTCGGCTCGACCGCGCCTTACGGCCACCGCGGCGATTTCCGCATGCTCGACGAGATCATCGCCGCGCACGGCGGCGACGCGCGCTTCGCCCGCGACGCCTATCTCGCGCTCGACCCGACCGAGCGCGACGCGCGTCGATCGCGTTCCTGCGCTCGCTGGTGATCGAGGCGCCGTGATGAGCAGGATCTCGACCTCGTGACGCGTTCGCGACGTCTCTGCGAGCGCTCGGCGACGTCGCGACCGTCCTCGCGCGCCGCTCGCGCGCTCTCGCCGCTCGCCGCGCGCCGCAGACAGCCGCCCGTCGGCGACGTGCCGGTCGTTGCACGAGGAGGCGCGGCGGCGGGCCTCGAACAGCGTCTACGACGGCCCGTGGGAGTTCTTCGTCGGCGGCGGCGGCGCGGCGTTCGACTGCGACGGCTCGGGCTTTCCCTCGCGTGTTCCTCGCCGGCGGCAAGAACCCGGCCAAGCTCTACGTCAACATCTCGACGTCGCGGCGGGCCGCTGAAGTTCGAGGAGAAGCCGCTCGACATCGGCGCCGATCCGAAGCTGCTCGACCAACGTCATCGGCGCCTATCCGATCGACATCGACGGCGACGGCCACATGGACCTGTTCGTCCTGCGCGTCGGCCAGAACCTGATGCTGAAGGGCGGCCCGGACTGCACGTTCACGCTCGCCAACAAGGAATGGGGCTTCGACGGCGATCCCGGCTGGACGACCTCGTTCGCCGCCGAATGGGAGAAGGGCCAGAAATTCCCGACCCTCGCCATCGGCCATTACGTCGACCGCGACGCGCCGGGCTCGCCCTGGGGCACGTGCCAGGACAATTCGCTGTTCCGTCCGCAGCCGGGCGACAAGCCCGACTATTCGGTGCGCACGCCGCTCGCGCCCGGCTTTTGCGCGCTCTCGATGCTGTTCACCGACTGGAACAAGTCGGGCGACGCCGTCGCTCGCGATCTCCAACGACCGGCAATATTATCGCGGCGGCGAGGAGCAGATCTGGCGGGTCGAGCCGGGCAAGCCGCCCCGGCTCTACACGCCGCGCCGACGGCTGGCGGCATGTGTCGATCTTCGGCATGGGGATCGCCGAGGGCGACATCGACGGCTCCGGCTATCCGCAATATGCCTGACCTCGATGGGCGACGAGAAGCTGCAGAAGCTCGATCCCGACGAGGCGGGCCGCGGCGAATTGCCGGTCTATCGCGACATCGCCGGCGAAGTCGGCGCGACCGCGCACATCCCCTATACCGGCGGCGACAAGCGGCCCTCGACCGCCTGGCACGCCGAATTCGCCGACTTCACCAACGTCGGGCCTGCTCGACATCTTCGTCTCCAAGGGCAATCTCGTCGCAGATGCCCGACTTCGCCGCCTACGATCCGAGCAACCTGCTGCATCGGCCAGTGGAACGGCAAGTTCGCGGAAGCCGGCGACCTCGCCGGCATTGCCGGCAATCGGGCCGGGCCGCGGCGCGCTGATCGCCGACTTCAACCTCGACGGCAAGCTCGACATTCTGCAGATCGACCGCGGCTCGAACGTCGCGCTGTTCCGCAATCTCGGCGCCAAGAACGGCGACGGGCCGCCGCTGCCGATCGGGCAACTGGACCGAGATCCGGCTCGTCGAGCCGAACCCCAACCGCAACGCGGTCGGCGCGAAGATCGCGGTCAAGACCGGCACGCGCACGCCAGACGCGCACGATTCAGGTCGGCGGCGGCGACGCCTCGGGCCACGCCGGCTGGGTCCATGTGGGCCTCGGCACCGCCGAGCGCGCCGAAATCCGCGTGCAATGGCCGGACGGCGAGTGGAGCCCGACCTACCGCGTGTTCGCCAACCAGTTCGTCGTGGTCGACCGCACGAAGCCGCAGGCGTCGTACTGGTATCCGAGCCGGTAGCCGGGGGTCGGCGACCGGCAGGCCGGCCGCCTTGCCATTTTCGATTCGGTTTCGGCTCTTTTCAAAGACTTCCGGCGCCATTTCCAATTCGCTCGGAGCGGCGCAGAGGAGCCGGCAAACAAAAATACGATTAACTCTATGTTTATTATGGCGACACTGCGGACGCGGCGCGCGGTTTTGGCTTTGCATGCGTGCGGACCTCAAGAGTCCCAGGCGTCTCTCGCGGACAAGATCCGCTATTCGGCGAGATAGGCGATGGCCGATCCATCCGTCGCCTTCGCCTTGAGCGAGGACCAGATCCCGTCCGAATCGTACCAGAGTTCGAGGTGCGGCGGCTCCCCGCTCAAGAGGTAATGATCCGCCTCCTTGGCGCGGCCTGCGGCGTCCCGAACCGTGGAGCGGCCGCGCAGCGAGACCGTGTAGCGTAGAATCGAGCCGTCCTGCGGGTTGATCATCGGCCCGGCGAGCTGTTCGGGGTTCCAGTGCGTGGCGACGCGCGCGTTCGACGGCGCGCGGAAGCGCCTGGCGCGCGAGCCCTCGACGACGAACTCCGATCCGTCGCGATCAAGAGTTCAGGAACTCCGCCGTTCCGTTGTTGTCCGTCTTCGCGCGCACGCTCTGCATGAGGCCCCCGGCCCAGATCTCGCGCGCCTGAAGCCGGTAGCGAAACAGCGTGACGAAGGCCAGCTTGAACACGTAATCGGCGGCGACGTCGACCACGAGTTGATCGCCGGAGCTGGAGAATTTGATCTCGTGCCGACCGAGCGGCGATCCATTGCGCAACGCGCGGAAAGCGAGCCGTCCGCTTTTCGGAACGCCCGGCGGGCCGCCCGGGTTCGCTTCTCCCATGCGTTCCGACTCCCTAGCGCCGTTTGCCACGGCCTGTCATCATCGGGCGCCCCCCACCACCATGCTTCGCATGGTCCCCCTCCCCCGCGCGGCGGGGGAGGATAACGCGCCGCCCCTGTCCTCCCCCGTCCCACGGGCAGGGCTATCGCATGTAAGCAAAGAGTTCGTAGAAGAATTCTTTGCTCCACGCGGCGAGCTTCATCTTGCGGCCGGGAGAGCGGGTGTCTGGGTGCGCCCGCAAGATGTCGAGGGCCTGGCGCCTGATGACGGCGAGATTCTGTGGCCCATGATCCTTGCGAGTTCGCGCGTCGTCTTCGTTGAAGACGACATCGAGCGGCCAGTGCAGATGATTTTCCACGCTCCAGTGCGTTCGATTGACTTCCAACATCCGCCTGGGAGAGAACTTCTTGGACAGGGCGACATAGTGCACCCAGCGCGTGGGCTTGCCGTCGCCCTGGCGCCGTTTGGATTCGATGCGCCCGAGCGCGGCGAGACCGGGAAAGGCGGGGGCGTCCGAAGGCGCGGCGATCACGCAGGCGCGGCGCCGCTCCCAGCGATCGTGTCCCTTCTCGGCCTTCTCGTAAGAGGGGAGCTTGCCTTTCGCGTCCGCCTCGGCGAACGCCTTCACGGCGCAGGCGAACAGCGGCCCGTGGTTGCCCTTCAGCTTCAACGCGTAGTGGCCGCCCTGGTCGCGGATCTGGCTGGCCATGCGCGGATGGCAATGCAAGGCGTCGGCGGTGACGACGCAGCCTTTCAGGGTCACGGCCTTCAGCGCCGCCAGGGTCGCCGTCACCTCGTCGCCGCCCGGCGCATGGCGGCTCGCCAGCGACAGCCGCGTCTCTGCGTCCCAGACGCTGATCATCAGCGGCGGCATGAACGAGCGTCCGCGCTCGTAGCCGCGCCGCAAGCTCTTGCCGTCGACAGCCACGACGCCCTTCGCCGGAGGAAGCCCGAGCTCGGCGCGCAACGCCGCCTGAAACCGGGCGAACGCCTCCGTCATTTCCTCGGGATCGAGCAGACGGAAGAGGCGACTGAAGCTGTCGTGGCTCGGCGCGCCGTGCGGCAGGTCGACGATCTGCGCCAACTCGACCTCGTTGGCGGCGGCGAAATCGGCGATGTCGACGCAGGTCTTGCCCCCGCACAAAGTCGCCGCGAGCGCAATGAACAGCATCGCCGCCAGATCGTGGCGCGCGTTGAAGTCGCGCGGATCGCGGACCTCGCGAAAAATGGCGATCAGCGCTTGCAATACCGGCCCCCTCCGAATCAGGAAGCCCTTTCAGAATCAACTTCTCCTTCAAGCGCAACAGCCCTCTACTCAACCGCGATTCCCCTGGTCCCACGGGGGAGGGGGACCGTCCGAAGGACAGTGGTGGGGGCCGCCCAAGGGCGCGGACGCCCTATGGGCGGCGGACGGGGACCAAACGGCTTTCCAAGCCGCCGCAAGTCTTTCGATCAAGTCTTCCGATCACGCCCCCAATTTGCGCTTCAGCCGGTAGGCGAAGGCCACCGCGAGGGCGTTTACCCGATCCCGCAGCGCCTGCTCGACCAGCGCCTGATCGCTGGGGCTCGGGAAATAGGTCGACACCGCGCGCACCGTGATCGTCTGCCCGTTCAGGGTCGCGACGCCCCCGATCCGGTCCGCGTCGGCGGGGCCGCCGCCTCCGAGGTAGATCGAGTTGACGACCACGCTCAGCGTTCCGGCGCTCGGGTCGCCCGGGGTCATGTGGGACGCGAAGACCTGCGCCAGCGCGCCGGGAAGCGCGCTCTGCGCCCACTGCGCGGTCGTGCCGCCGCTCTGGCCGGCAAGCGGGGAGGTGTCCACCACGATGGCGCCGATCCGGTAGCCTGAGACCGGCGCGGCGCCCGCGACGGGGACAGCCGACGTCTGAGGGGTATTGCAGCCGGACAGTCCTGCGGCGGCGAGCGCCCCAAAACCGAGGAGCGCGCCGCGGCGGGTGATGACGAATCCTGACATGAGGCGTTCCTCTGAACTGTCCGTGGTCGGCCGTATTTGCCGGCGTGAGATGAGGCATTCTCGCGCGGCTCGTCAATCCCCACAAAGGCTCGCCCCACAAAGGCTCGCCCCACAAAGGCTCCCGCCGCTCCCGCTTGCGACGGCGGTCTTGTCGATCAGCGGCCTTCAGGCGCAGACGTACCGGCTGAAGCCGAGTTGCGGCCAGGCGGCGCGCCAGACCTCGCCGAGCATCCCGCGACGCGCTTCGTCGGCGTCGACCGCGATCAGGCCTTCCATGACCGCGCGATCGAAGGACAAGAGGCCCTCGGCGAGCGCGCGGGCGGCGGCCTCCGACATCACGACGACCGCGTCGCGTTCCGCCGCGTGGTCGCCCGTGAGCCGCGGCGCGTCGGGACGGCAATTCGGATCGAAGCCCGAGGACGTCGCCCGAAAGAATCCCCACGTTCCCATCTCGATCATCAGGACGAAGAAGTCGGGCAGCGCCGCGAGCCCTTCGGGCGCGAGCGTCCGCTCGAGACGCTCCTGCACCGCCCTCAGCGCCTCGACCGCCCGGGTCCGCGCCCTCAACGCCCCGAGCGCCCCCGCCGGATCGTGAGGCGCAGCGGCAAGCCGCCCCTCCTCGATCGCCGCCCGCGTCGCGACCGCGACCGGAAGCGTCATCGGATGATCGACGGCGAACGCGATGTCGAGGTCGCAGATCGCGCACATGGGCTCTTAGTCCGTGACGATATTGAACCAGAACTCGGGGGTGTCGAGCCACGAGAAGAACTCTGCGAGCTTCTTCGGATCGCCGCCGAGCTTCGCCTTGCCGTCGACGATCAGCTTCTCGAGCGTCGTCTGGCGCAGGATGACTTCATTGAACGCGGCCCGCGTCGTGGTGAGCGAAGCGTCGGGCTTGTCGATGCGTTTGCCCTTCGAAGAGTGCAACGCGCTGTTCTCGACGCCGAACGCGTACTGGTCGTTCGTGTCGGTCAGCTCGATGGTAAATTCGACCGTCTTGCCCGCGGCGCGATCACTGTTCAGCCGCACGCCGAGATAATCGAGGAACATGTCGAGCGGCATGGCGCGGATGATGTCGGCGCTCGACGCGCTCGGCGCCGGCAGCTTGGCGACGCCGTTTCTCAACTCCTGCGCGCCGGTCAGATAGAAATTCCGCCACGGACCCGATTCGGACTGATAGGCGAGCTGCTCGTAGGCGTCGGCGAGGAGCCGCCTCGCCGCGACGTTGGTCCCGTCGGCGAACACGACGTGGTTCACCACCTCCGCCACCCAGCGGTAGTCGCCCTGGTCGTAAGAGTCCTTCGCCTGCCTGAGCACGCTGTCGGCGCCGCCCATGAAGGCGACGTAGCGCCGTCCGGCCTCGACCGGCGTATGCGGGTGCAGCGTCGCCGGAACGCCGTCGAAGAAGCCGAGGCGCAGGTTATATTGGGCGACGGCGTCGTGATAGACGGAGCCGTAATAGCTGCGGCTCGCCCATTGGGTCGCAAGCGAGGGCGGCAGGCGGATCGCCTCGCCGATCTCCTTCGGAGTCATCCCCGAATTGGCCATCCGCATCACCTGGTCGTGCAGGAAGCGGTAGGTGTCGCGCTGCGACTTCAGGAAGGGAATTACGCGCGCGTTGCCCCAGGTCGGCCAATGGTGCGAGGCGAACACGACCTCGATGTCGGGGCCGAACAGGTCGACCGCCTGCTGAAGGTATTTCGACCACAGGAGACCGTCGCGAACCTTGGCGCCGCGAAGGGTGTAGAGATTGTGCAGCGTATGGGTCGCGTCCTCCGCCGCACAGAACGCCTTGAACTGCGGAAGGTAGAACATGAACTCGGCCGGCGCCTCGGACTCCGGCGCCATCAGCACATGCAGGTCGATCCCGTCGAGGGTGATGACCTCGCCGGTCTTGGTGGCGAAGTCGGTCGGAAGAATCAGGCCGACGGTTCCGCTCGAGGTCGTCTTGCCGAGGCCCCCGTCGACCTGGCCGATCGCGCTCTTGGGCAGCAAATTGCCGTACATGTAGGTTGCGCGCCGGCTCATCGCGTTACCGGCGATGACGTTCTCGCCGATCGCGGCCTCGGTGAAATGCGCCGGCGCGAGAATCTTCACCTTGCCGGCGTCGATATCCGCTTGGGCAACGATGCCGCGCACGCCGCCGAAATGATCGACGTGGCTGTGGGTGTAGATGACGGCGGCGACGGGCTTGTCGCCGAGCTTGGGGATGACCAGCTCGCGCCAGACGGTCGCCGCGCATTCGGCCGAGATGAGCGGGTCGATGACGATGTAGCCCGAGTTCGAGCGGATGATCGACATGACCGAGAGGTCATAGCCGCGCGCCTGCCAGACGCCGTCGGCCACCTCGAACAGACCGTGGATCATGTTGAGCTTGGCCATGCGCCACAGGCTCGGGTTGACCGAATCGGGCGCGTCGTCTTTCTCGGTCAGGCCGACGAAAGCGTATTGGGCGAGGTCCCACACGGTCTTGCCCGCGGCGTCCTTGATGACGACCGGCTCGGGCAGCGACGCGAGGAGGCCGCGTCGCGCATCCTTGAAGTCCTGATCGTCGGCGAAGTCGAGGCCCTCACGGTATTGGGCGTTGAAGGCCAGCGTGTGCCGGGTCGGCGGGTTTGGCGACGAGGTCATGAGCTATGCTCCTGGTGCGACGCGTTCGTTGCGTGGCGAGGCGCCGCAGAGTTTTATTTGTCGATGTTCTCCAGGGCCTGCTGCAGCGCTCCGCCGGAGACGCGGAGCATGCCGGTGTATGGCAGGCCGAGTTCGAGGATGAGGAAGATCGCAAAGGCGACGCAGAGCGCGCCAAAGGACATGGCGCCGAGCACCAGTCCGTTCGGCTTCACGAACAATCCCATGGCGAAGAAGAGCACGATCGCCCAGATCGCCAGGACGACCAGCATGCCCGAACTGACCGGGTGGCTTGCGAGTTGGAGGTCCATAAGAACTCGGCCCTGCATGATCTGGTTCGTGAGCGCGTTCGCCGACGCAACCGCCTGCTTCTGCGCGTCGGTCTCCGGCTTGAGGGAGGCAAGATAGGCCTTGGAGGCCTGGCCGAAGGCGAGCGGAAGGCTGACCTGAAGCAGCTTCGGATCAGGCTCGCCGCTGCCCCAGAAGGTGTCATAGGCCTCCTGGACCGACTGCTTCAACTTGTCGCGCGCAGGCTTGGTTTCGGGGCCGTATTGCGCCAGCGCCTGGTCGAGCAACAGGATCTGCGACGACAGCGTCTCGAGTTCGGTCTTCTGGACCCCGAAGAAGCCGAAGCTCGTGCCGATCAGAGTGCCGAGCACGAGTGCGAGCAGAAGACTGACGATTCCCACGACCTGACCGACGACCGCCCGGGCGTTCTCGTCCTTCTGTTCTTCGGGCAGCTGTCTGTGCGCCCAGAGGCCGAGAAACCCTGCGCAGAGGATGAGGATGAAGATGATGATGGAGACGAGCACCATGGCGACTTGAGTTCCTCGGGGGTTTCGCCGGACGTGAGAGGCGTCCTGGACGCCGCGACGGCGTCCGCGCCGTTTAAATTCGGCGGCGCGCGCGAATGCTTAGGACCTTCTGGACGGCAATGTCCATCCGGCGAATCCGGTTTCCCTCTGCGGTCGGGGCGTCCAGGGCTGCCCGTCACCTTTCGCTGGTTGGCAAGCTGACGGTCGCGCTCGCGCGCGAGGTCGAGCAGGGCAAGGGCGGAATCGGCGGGAGGGGCGAGGGGGCGTCGAACGGCGCGCCTAAAGCGTGACGCCGCGTCTCTCCGATCGCCGACCGCGCGGGTTGCGTCCGCGGCCCGAATGTCTTTATGTCGCGGTCCTTCTCCCGGCGGGTTCTCAGGACAAGATGACGTGGCTTTGGGTCATGCTCGGCAGCGCGCTCGGCGGCGTGTCGCGCTATTGGCTTTCCGGCCTCGCCGCGCAAGCCTTCGGCGAGAGCGTTTCCGGTCGGCACCGTCGTCGTCAACATCACGGGCTGCTTCGTCATCGGCTTTTTCGCCGTGCTGACGGGACCGGACGGGCGTATATTCGTCGGCACGGACGCGCGAGCGTTCGTGATGACGGGCATCTGCGGCGGCTACACGACGTTCTCCTCGTTCAGCCTGCAGACCTTGAATCTCGCGCGCGACAGCGAATGGCTGCTCGCCGGGGCGAATGTCGTCCTCTCCGTCGTCCTGTGCCTCATCGCGGTCTGGCTCGGCGCGGCCGCGGCCGGCGCGGTCAACCAGCTCAAGGGAGCCTGACGCGATGGACCTTCCCCGCGACGCCATGCTGCTTCGGATCTTTTTCGGCGAGGGCGACAAGTACAACGGCCGGCCGCTGTACGAGGCGATCGTCGCGGCGGCGCGCGCCGCCAAGCTCGCCGGCGCGACCGTGCTGCGTGGGCCGATGGGCTACGGCCATTCGAGCCGGCTGCACACCACCCAGATCCTGCGCCTTTCCGAGGACCTGCCGCTGATCGTCGAGATCGTCGACACCGAGCAGGCGATCAAGGCCTTTCTGCCGACGCTCGACCCGATGATGGGCAGCGGCCTCGTCACGCTCGAAAAGCTTCAGGTGCTGCAATATGGCGCCGACGTGAAGCACGCGCCGGCCTGATCGGGTGGCGCTCAAGGTTCACGGGTGGGGCTTCACTGCGCTGCTCGGCGGGCTCTCGGCGATCCCGGCGCTCGCGACCGACATGGCGCTCCCGAGCGTCAGTCTGGTGCAGGCGGATTTCGGCGCAAGTCCGGCGCAAGCCGCTTCCTCGATCGCGGTCTTTCTCGCCGGATTTTCGACGGCGCCGCTGCTCGTCGGCCCGCTCGCCGACCGGTTCGGCCGCAAGCCGGTGATGCTGGCGGGGCTTGCGATTTTCACGCTGGCCGCGATCGGCTGCGCGCTCGCGCCGTCGATTGTCGTCCTGATCGTCTCGCGCATCGTTCAGGGCGCCGGCGCGGGAACGGTCGCCATGCTGCCCCGCGCGATCATCCGCGACCTGTTCGAAGGCCGCGAGGGCGCGGCTGCAGCTCGCCGCGGTCTCGGTCGTGTTCAGCGCCGCGCCGCTGATCGGGCCGACGCTCGGCGCGGGCCTGCTTGCGATCGGGCCCTGGCGGCTGATCTACGCCGCGCTCGCGGCGCTCGGCGCCGCGCTTTTGGCGCTCGTCTCGGCGACCCTGGTCGAATCGCACGACACCGAGCTGCGGCGAAGCCTCGGCGCCGGCGATGATCGTCGCCGGCTACCGGCGCGCGCTGACGAACCGGATGTGCGCCGGCTTCTCGCTTCTCAACGGGCTGATGTTCGCGGGGCTGTTCGCCTACGTCAACGTTTCGCCGCTTCTCTTCATCGAAGGCTACGGCGTGTCGGCAGGCGGGCTTCGGCGGGCTCTTCGCCATGACGGCTTCGGGCGTCGTCGTCGGCGCGCTGATCAACAATTGGCTCTTGCGGCGCCACGCGAGGCCGCGCGCCGTGCTCGACGCGGCGCTCGACGCTGACCGCCATGGCCGCGCTCGTCATCCTGGTCGCGAGCCTCCTTCTCGGCCATCCGCCGCTCGTCTTCGTGATCGCGCCGATGATGATCTACATCACGGCCTTCGGGCTGATCGTCCCGAACGCCGTGCACGAGGCGATCCATCCCCTGCCGGAGATCGCCGGCGTCGCTTCCGCCGTGCTGATGTCGGCGCAGATGCTGTTCGGGGCGATCGGCGGCTCGCTCGCCGCCGCGCTTTTTCAAAAGGGCGCGCCGCTCGCGATCGGGCTCGTCATGGGCGGCGGCGCGCTCTGCGCCGCGGCGATCTACATCGGCTGGCTGCGGCCGGGGGTCGAGGCCTGAACTGATTACCGTAGGGCGTGGAGCCGATGCCGTTTCGGAGTTGTCTTGATGTCGTTCAACGTCCATGGCCGCGCGTTCGTGGTCTTTCTCGCGGCCATGACGGCGCTGCCGCCGCTCGCGATCGACATGGCGCTGCCGAGCCTCGCCCTCATCCAGGCCGACCTCGCCGCGAGCCAAACCTCGACGGCTGCGACGATCGCGATCTTTCTCGCCGGCTTCTCGACCGCGCCGCTGTTCGTCGGGCCGCTCGCTGACCGGTTCGGCCGCAAGCCGGTGCTGATCGTCGGGCTCGCGCTCTTCACCCTTTGCGGCCTTGGCGCCGCGCTTGCGCCCTCGATCGGCGCGCTGCTCGGCTTTCGCCTGGTCCAGGGCGCCGGCGCCGGCGCGGTCGGAATCCTGCCGCGCGCGATCGTGCGCGACCTGTTCGACATGCGCGAGTCGCGGCTTTTCATCACGGCGATCGCGCAGGTGAACGGCGTCGCGCCGGTGGTCGCCCCGACGCTCGGCGCGCTGATCCTCTATGTCGCGCCATGGCGGACGATCTATCTCGCGCTCGCCGCGATCGGCGTGACTGCTGCTCGCTGCGGCACTCGCGCGCTTTCGCGAGTCCCAGCCGGAGGCCGATCGCCAGAGCCTCAGGCCGGCGGCCGTCGCCGCAAATTATGCGCGCGCGCTGACCAACCGCTTCTGCCTCGGCTTCTCGCTGGTCCTCGGCCTCACCTTCGGCGGCATGTTCAGCTACATCAACACCTCGCCGCTCCTGTTCATGCAAGGATTTGGCCTTTCAAAGGCCGCGTTCGCCGGCCTGTTCGCCTTCACCTCGCTCGGCGTGATCGCCGGCGCGAGCGTGAACGCTGAGCTCGTGCGCCGCCACGTGAAGCCGAAGACGGCGCTCGATCTCGCGCTGTCGCTCACGGTCGTCGCCGCCCTCGCGCTGCTGTCGCCAGCCTCGCCGGGATCGCCTCGATCGCGGTCGTCGCGGGGCTCTCGTTCTTCTACTTCCTCGCCATGGGGCTGATTTTCCCCAACGCCATGCACGAGGCGGTGCATCCTCTGCCGGAAATCGCCGGCATAGCCTCGGCCATCCTGCTCGCCAGCCAGATGCTGGGCGGCGCGCTCGGCGGCGCGCTCGGCGCGGCGCTCTACCGCGACGCCTCGCCCCTCGGCGTCGCCGAGGTGATGTCCGGCGCGGCGCTGACCGCCGCCGCGCTCTACCTTTGTGGCTGAGGCCGAGCATCGAGGAATGACGGGCGCCTGGTGGGGCCTTAGTCCTGCCCCTCGATGCCCTCGCGCAGGATTTCGAGCGCCAGCCACTCGTCCTCGGCCTTCTCGAGCTCGGCCCGAAGCTCGCCGTAGCGGTTCGTCGCCGTCTGGAATGCGGCCGGTTCGCGGGCGGCGAAATCGGGTCGCCGAGCTTCGCTTCGAGCGCGTCGATCTCGGCTCGCAGCGCGTCCATGCGCTGCGGCAGGCGTTCCAGCGCCCGCTTGTCGTTGAACGACAGCTTGCGCTTCGCCTGCTGCTCGCTCTTCTGCGTCTCGCCCTTGGGCTTCGCCTCGGTCTTCTCGGCCCTGCGCTGGCGAGGCCGCCGGGCCGGACAGTCCGAAGCCGCGCTGGGCGACCATGTCGGAATAGCCGCCCGCATATTCGACCCACCGCCCGCCGCCCTCGCTGACGATCACCGAGGTCGCGACGCGGTCGAGGAAGTCGCGGTCGTGGCTGACGATCAGAATCGTTCCCTTGTATTCGCCGAGCAGTTCCTGGAGGAGGTCGAGCGTCTCGACGTCGAGGTCGTTGGTCGGCTCGTCGAGCACGATCAGGTTCGAGGGGAGGCTGAGCGCGCGGGCGAGCATGAGGCGTCCGCGCTCGCCGCCGGACAGCTTCTCGATCGGCGTGCGCGCCTGCTCGGGCCCGAACAGAAAGTCCTTCATGTAGCCGATGACATGCCGGCGCTCGCCGTTGATCGTGACGTAATCGCTGCCGCCGCCCGGTCAGCGCGTCGATCAGGGTGGTCGTGGGCGGCAGCGCGTCGCGCTTCTGGTCCATGCGCGCCATCGCCACGTTGGTCCCGATGCGGACCTCGCCCGCATCGGGCGCGAGCGCGCCGGTCAGGAGGTTGATCAGCGTCGTCTTGCCGGCGCCGTTGGCGCCGATCACGCCGATCCGGTCGCCGCGCATGATGCGGGTCGAAAAGTTCCTGACGATCGGCGTGTCCGTCGTAGGCCTTGCCGATCGCCTCGGCCTCGATCACCAGCGCCCCGGAGGCCTTGGCGTCCTGGGCGACCATGGTCGCAACGCCGACCGCCCGGCGCGCCTCGCGCCGCTCGCGGCGCATGTCGGCGAGCTCGCCGACGCGGCGCATGTTGCGCTTGCGCCGCGCCGTCACGCCGTAGCGCATCCAGTGCTCCTCGGCGACGATCTTGCGGTCGAGCTTGTGGCGCTCGGCCTCCTCCTCCTCGAGCTTGGCGTCGCGCCAGGCCTCGAAGGCGGAAAAGCCGCGATCGAGGCGATGCGTCGCGCCGCGGTCGACCCAGACGGTGGCGTTGGTCAGGTCCGCCATCAGCCGCCGGTCGTGGCTGACGAGGGCCAGCGCCGAGCGGCACGACAGGAGATGGCTTTCCAGCCACTCGATCGCGATGAGGTCGAGGTGGTTGGTCGGCTCGTCGAGCAGCAGGATGTCCGGCTCGGCGCTGAGCACCCGGACCAGCGCCGCGCGCCGCGCCTCGCCTCCTGAGAGGCGTGGCCGGGTTCGCCGCCGGGTCGAGCCCGAGATCGGCCATCATGGCGCGGGCGGCATAGGCGTCCTCGTGCTCGCCCAGGTCCGCGACCACGTAGTCGAGCACCGTCGCGTAGCCGGACATATCCGGCTCCTGCGGCAGGAAAGCGAGACGCGCGGACGGCTGCTGGAAGCGCGTCCCGCGGTCCGGCGCCGCCTCGCCCGCGGCGATGCGCAGAAGCGTCGATTTCCCCGAGCCGTTGCGGCCGACGAGCGCGATCCGCTCGCCCGGCGCGATCGAGAGCTCCGCCCCCTCGAGCAGAGGCGCGCCGCCGAGGGTGACGGCGATATCTTTGAGGTGCAGCAGGGGCGGCATGGGGCGGCTCTCGTCTCGCGAGCCGCGAGGGATAAAGGCTGCCGCCCGAAAGGGAAAGGCGCTCCTTGTCGATGCGGTCAGCCGGCGAGGAAATCGCGGACGACGCCGATCTGGTCCTCGGACAGCAGCGCCGGGGCGTGGCCGACGCCGGCGAACTCGACCAGCCTCGCCTTCGGCCCGCGCTTGGTCATCGCCTCGGCCTCGTCGCGGGTCAGGACATTCGAGTGCTCGCCGCGCAGGATGAGCGTCGGACACGACGACACGATCCCAGAACGGCCAGAAATCGACATCGCGGGAGATCCTCTGCTTATAGGGGTCGCCGATGCGCGGATCGTAAGCGTAGCCGTAGCCGCCTCCTGGCTTCGGCCGCGACAGGTAGAGCGTCATCGTCCGCCACTGAGCGTCGGTCAGCGCGCCGAAGCCGGCGCTGTTCTGCCGGATCGTCTTCTCCAGGTCGTCGAGCGAATTGAAGGTCGGATCGGCGCCGATGAACGTGCCGAGCCAGGCGAGCGCCTCTTTCGACACGAACGGACCGGCGTCGTTGACCACGAGTTTTCGCACGGCGCTCCGTTTTGCGCCGCGAACAGGAAGCCGATGACCGCGCCCATCGAAGTTCCGATCCAGTCCACGGTCTCGACGTCGAGCCGCGCGATCAGCGCGGCGCAATTCGGCGAGATAGGTCGGAAAAGCGTATTCATCCGAATTATTCAGCCATTCGCTGCGCCCGCGTCCGGGCATGTCCGGGCAGATGACCCTGTGGGTCTTCGACATCGCCTCTGCGAACACATCGAAGTCGTGGCTGTTGCGGCTGAGGCCATGGACGCAGACCAGCGTCGGCGCGCCGGGCGGCCCCGGCCATTCGTCGTAGGCGACGCGGTGGAAACCCGAGGGACCCAGGCAGGCGAGATGGCGTTCGAGCATGATGACGGACCCTCCCGGCGGTTTCCCGGCATGTTCGCCCAGCGGCGATGTCAAGTCCATGATCCGGACCGTGGACGATCTGTCGCAGGCGGTCGATAGTCGTCGAAGCCGTCAGCGGTACGGATGGGCGTTTCCGATCCAGCCTCCCTGGTTTACGTGGACGCCCGCGTGGCCAATCAGTTGCACGTTGCTGCCGCGCTCGAACACCATGACGAAGTCGGACCCGCCGAACTGGAAGTAGCCCAGCTCCTCGCCCTTGTGCAGCGTGACCCCGACGTCCGCGGTGATCACAACCGAAGAGACCTGGGCCATGCCCATGGGGACACAGGCGACGAGTCCGACCGGCAATTCGATCACGACAAGGCCGCGGGTCTGAACGAACTGGTAGTCCGTTCCATTCCGAGCAGTGAGCACGTTGGTTTTCTTGCCGTCGACGATCATCTGCCCGACCGCGACGTTGAGATAGGCCTGCCCCCGGATGACCTTGGCCTCGAGCACCCTGCCTTGCACGGGCGTGTGCCAGCGATGGTAGTCGTAGGTGGTGAGCGAACTGTGGGTGAACAGTCCGCCCTTGAACCGGTCGGCGTAGGCGCTGTCCGCGAGGAGTTCGTGGATGGACCACGCGATCCCTTTCGACCTCAGAAGACCGGCCTCCTCCTGCTCGACGAAAATCTCGGACTTTTGACTGACTGGCCAACACCCGACAAACGTCGAATCGGTCGGCGAGACGATGACGCTCGGGTCCGTGAGGCCGGCGATCGGCCGCATGCCCGGCTTCACGTGCCTCCCGAAAAACTGATTGAAGGTCCGGTAGGCGCGCCAGTCCTCCTCGCCGGCATGGCTCGAAGGCGGGGGCATGTAGTCGTCCCAGTTGAACTTCGGATCGTCCTTGAAGGTCTTGACGTGCCTGGCGGATTTGGTCGTGTCGAGATAGTCGCCCCATTGGCGGGCATACCTGACGATCCACGCCGACAGCGGCGTCAGCGTTCCCGGAAGCCTTCCCGGCTCGATCGGGCTTTGAAGCTCGCGCACCGGCGGCTGGTCGAGGAAAAAGTAGAATTTGACGAAGTGGTCATAAAGATTGGTCTTGATCGCCAGATCGGTTTCGGCTGACGCAATCGGAGCCCAGGCGACCAGTCCGTCAATGTAGGCGAGGTAGTCCTGAAATGTCCTGATATGCGCAAGCGAGGGGATTTCGTATGCGGCCGCCATGCGGACCGCCTCGTCGAATCTGTCCTTCCAGCCATGCGTCTCGATGAGATGAACCAACTCCTTGACAATCTCGCGCACCCGCCGGTCCTCCCACTCGCCGTTGACGGACGCCGCAATCGTCGAATCCGGCCCTTATCCCACCCGCCCCTGCGGTGTCCGAGAACGGTTTAAACATGAGCATCAAGGCCGCGTCGAATCCGGAATGTTTTTCGGATGAACCGCCGGATCGGAGGCGGTCGGCAGGACGAGGTCTCGCCAGGACCGCGCCAGCGCGCGAGGCCAAGCCCGCGGCAAAATCGTCTCCCTCACGCCGCCTCGAGCGCCAGCCCCCGCTCGGAATGGCCGACCCTCAGCCGCCCTGCGCGGATCATCGTGTTGATGTGGGCGAGCGCTTCGCCGAAGGCGAAGACGAGCTGGTGCGGGTCGTCGATCGCGCGGCCGAATATGACCGGCACCAGTTCGGCCGCGGTCTGCGGCGCGGCCGTGCAGGCCTCGACGATCGCCATGCAGCGCGCCTCGTGATGGGCGATGAGTTCGTCCGCCCGGGTGTGCAGGCCGACGAAGGGCAGGTTGTGGCCGGGAAGCACGAGCACGTCCTCGGGCAGGCGCGCTTTCATTCGCTCCAGCGAGCGCAGATAGATCCCGAGCGGATCGCCGTCCGGCTCCATCGCCTCGACGCTGACGTTGGGCGAAATCTTCGCCAGAATCTGGTCGCCGGCGATAAGCAGATTGTCCTCGGCCGAAAAAAGCATGACGTGCTCGGGCGAATGGCCGCCGCCGGTCAGCACCGAGAACGTCCGGCCGCCGATCGTCAGCCGGTCGTCCGCCAACAGCCGCTGGAAGGTTTTCGGCGGCGTGACGACCATGCGCAGATATTGCAGGCCGTTGCCGAGCAGGATCTCGGTGCTCTTCTCGGTCAGCCCGTGCGAGCGATAGAAGCCGCGATAGGGCTCCGACTTCAGCGCCGACGGGTCGAGTCGGATGTTGAGAGCGAGGAGATACTCGGTCTGGCTCATGGCGAGCGGCATGTCGAACCGCTCGCAGAGCCAGCCGGCGAGGCCGATGTGATCGGGGTGGAAATGGGTCGCGATGAGCCGCGTCAGCCTGCGCCCCTTGAGCGGCCCGTCGATCAGCGCCTCCCAGGCGGCGCGCGAGGGCGGATCGTCGATGCCGGTGTCGATCAGCGCGAGCCCCGCGCCGTCCTCGATCAGGTAGAGGTTGACGTGGTTGAGCCGGAACGGCAGCGCAAGCCGCGCCCAGAAGACGCCGGGCCGAACCTCGACGACCTCGCCGGGCTTCGGCGGCTCGGGACAGGGGAAGTCCAGCGTCTGCGGCAGGGCGTGGGTCGGCATCGGGTCTCCTAAGCGCTCACGCGAGCGGCTGAAAGCGCGGCGCCTCGGCCGCATCGAGCCGCCCGGCGGCGTCCGTCGCGATAGAGGCCGCGCGCGGCGTTGTGCGGATGGGCCGCCGCCTCGGCGAGGCTCAGCGCCGGCGCGAAACAGACGTCCGTGCCCTCGAGCAGCGCGCGCCACTCGGCGCTCGGCCGGCTTATGAACAGCGCGCGAAACCGCGTCCTTCAGCGCCGGCCACTGGCGGGTGTCGTATTGCGCCTTGGGGTCGAGGTCGGCAAGGCCGAGCTTTTCGAGGAGAAGCCGCATAGAACTGCGGCTCGAGCGCGCCGATCGTGACGTAGCGACCGTCGGCGCAAGGGTAGGCGTCGTAGAACGGCGAGTCGTAAAAAATGCTCGGCCGCCCGCCGTCGAGCATTCCGGTCGCGCGCGCCCAGAGCGCAATGCCGCTCAAGGCCGCGACCATGTCGAGGATCGCCGCGTCGACGACGCAGCCCTTTCCGGTCGCCCTCGCCGAGAGGACGCCGCTCACGATCCCGAAGGCGAGCCCGAGCGCGCCGCCCGCGTCGCCGAGCACGGTCGGCGGGACGATCGGCGCCGCGCCGGGGCGCTCGGTCAGCGACAGCGCGCCGGTCAGGGCCACGTAATTCAGATCGTGGCCGGCGGCCTGGGCGAGCGGCCCCTCCTGCCCCCAGCCGGTCATGCGGCCATAGACGAGCTTCGGATTGCGCGCCGCGCATTCGGCGGGGCCGAGGCCGAGCCGCTCCATCACGCCGGGCCGGTTGCCCTCGATCAGCGCGTCGGCGCCGCGCGATCAGCCTCAGCGCCTCCTCGACCGCTTCCGGGCGCTTGAGGTCGAGCGCGACGACGCGCTTGCCGCGCCGCAGCGGGTCGTCGCCGCCGGCGGAGTCCGGATTGCCGATCGCCGCCTTGTTGGGCCTGACGATCGCGGTCACGTCGGCGCCGTGGTCGGCGAGCATGCGCCCGGCGAGCGGTCCGGGGCCGATGCCTTCGAACTCGATGATGGTCAGGCCGGCAAGCGGACGCAGCATGGACGAACCTTCGGGAGAAGTCGACGAAGACGGTTCAGTCTAGAACGATCTTCTGCCGGCCCGCTAGCCGCGCTCCGGAAACAGCGCCTTCAGCCCCTCGGGCGAGGCCGCCGCGACCCCGCGCTCGGTGATCAGCCCGGTCACGAGCCGCGCCGGCGTCACGTCGAAGGCGGGGTTGGCGGCGGGGCTTCCGTGCGGGCGAGATCCGCACCCGCGCGACCTTTCCGTCAGCGCCGAGACCCTGGATGAAGTCGACCTCGTCGGCGGAGCGCTCCTCGATCGGGATCTCCTTCACGCCGTCGTCGACCGTCCAGTCGATGGTCGGCGACGGCAGCGCGACATAGAACGGCACGCCGTTGTCCTTGGCCGCCAGCGCCTTCAGGTAGGTGCCGATCTTGTTGCAGACGTCGCCGCGCGCCGTCGTGCGGTCGGTGCCGACGATGACCATGTCGACGAGGCCGTGCTGCATCAGATGGCCGCCGGCGTTGTCGACGATCAGCGTGTGCGGCGTTCCGTGGTGGACGAGCTCCCAGGCGGTCAGCGAAGCGCCCTGGTTGCGCGGCCGCGTCTCGTCGACATAGACGTGGACCGGGATCCCCTCCTCCATCGCGAGATAGATCGGCGCGGTCGCGGTGCCGTAGTCGACGGTCGCGAGCCAGCCCGGCGTTGCAATGGGTGAGGATGTTGACCGGCTCGCCCGGCTTCTTCGCCGCCGCGATCTTGCGGATGATCGGCGAGGCCGTTGCGGCCGATGGCGCGGTTGATCGCGACGTCCTCGTCGGCGATCTCGGCGGCCTGCGCGTAGGCCGCGGCGGCGCGCGTCGCGGGTCGAGCGGGCGGAGACGGTTGCGCACGGCGTCGAGCGCCCAGCGCAGGTTGATCGCCGTCGGCCGCGTCGCATGCAGCCGTTTCCCAGGCGGCGTCGAGATTCGCGTCGCTCGGAGTCCTCGCGCATGGCGAGCGCGACGCCGTAGGCCGCGGTGACGCCGATCAGCGGCGCGCCGCGCACCCACATGTCGCGGATCGCCGTCGCCGCCTCGCCGACCGTGCGCAGCGTCGCGACGCGGAATTCGTGCGGCAGCCAGCGCTGGTCGATCACGTCGACGCTCGAGCCGTCGGCGTTGAGCCAGATTGTGCGGTAGGCGCGCCCGTTGACCTTCACGCGATCCGTCTCCCATCAAAAAACCGAACACGGGCGCCTGATAGCACGGCCGCCCCGATGCGGAAATGACGAACGACTCGCCCGATGCCGGCTTCTGCGACCCGTTCGCATTCGGGCAGCGTCGACGGAAGTCGGCGGCGAGGTGGACGAAGCAAGAGGGCTCGACCGATGGATCGCAGGCTTGTCTTGAAGCTCATCGCCGGCCTGCTGGCGACGGCCTTCGCGGACGTCCGTCGCCGCGGGCCGCTCCGGCCTCCGCGCGTTCGCCCGGGCGATCCCGGCTGGCCGTCCGACGACCGCGTGGGAGCGATCTCGGCCGCGGGCTGGCACGGCGAACTGATCAAGGTGCGATTCGCCGCTCTCGGCTTGCGTCGGCGCGCCGGCGGACGCCTGCGCCGAGGTCTTCAAGGAACTGAAGAACCCGTACTATCTCGGCGACGAGGTCGGCCTGACCCAGATCGCTCGGCTGGGTCGGCGCCTGGACGTCGCGGCCGAGCGTCTACGCGGTCGCCGCCGAATCGACCGCCGACGTCGTCGCGGCGGTGAACTTCGCGCGGACGCACAATCTCCGCCTCGTCGTGAAGGGCGGCGGCCACAGCTATCAGGGAACCTCGAACGCGGCGGATTCGCTGCTCGTCTGGACCCGCCGCATGCGCGCGATCGCCCTGCACGACGCCTTCGTCGCGCGCGGGTTGCGAAGGGCAGGCTGCGCCGCAGCCCGCCGTTTCGATCGAGCGCCGGCGCGATCTGGGGACACGTCTACAACGCGGTGATGGTCAAGGGCGGCCGCTACGTCCAGGGCGGCGGCTGCCTGACGGTCGGCGTCGCCGGGCTGGTTCTCGGCGGCGGGTTCGGCAGCCTCTCCAAGGCGTTCGGCATCGGCCGGCGCGCCATCTCATCGAGGCCGAGGTCGTCACCGCGGACGGCGCAGTCCGAGATCGCCAACGCCTGCACGAACCCGGATCTCTTCTGGGCGCTAAAGGGGGCGGCGGCGGGTTCGGCGTCGTCACCCGCCTGACGCTTGCGCACGCACGACCTGCCCGAAATTCGTCGGCGCGGTGTTCGCGACGATCAAGGCGACGTCGGACGAAGCCTATCGAAAGCTGGTCGGCAAGACGATCGACTTCTACGCGAGGCGCTCTTCAACCCGCATTGGGGCGAGCAGCTCGTCTTCGCGCCGGGCGGCGTGCTCTCGATCTCCATGCTGTTTCATGGCCTCGACCAGCAGGCAGGCCGAGGCGACCTGGCGCCCTTCTTCGACTGGGTCGCCGCCGTCTCCGCAGGACTTCGCATGTCGTGGCGCAACCAAAAATCGTCGCCGCTGCCGGCGCGGCATTTCTGGGACCCGGCGCTGCTCAGGCAGGTGCCGGGCCTCGTGATCGTCAGACGACCGCCCCGGCGCGCCGGCATGACAAGTCTTCTACGCCGGGAACCTCGACGAGGCCGGCCGGGTCTGGTACGCCTATCAGTCCGTCTGGCTGCCTGGGTCGCTCATCGAACGCGACCAGCGGCAGGGCTCGCCGACGCGCTGGTCGCGGCGGCGCGGCATCGGGGCGTATGGCTTCATTTCAACAAGGGACTGGCGGGCGCGACTCCCGACGCGATCGCGGCGGCGAGAGACACGCGCCATGAACCCGGCGGTCGCTGGCGCGTTCGCCCTGGCGATCAGCGGCGGCGGCGGCCCGCCCGCCTATCCCGGCGTGCGCGGGGCGCGAGCCGGACGAGGCGGCGGCGCAGAGCGCGACGCCGCGGCGAGTGACCGCGGCCATGAACGAGCTGCGAAAGCTCACGCCGCGAGCCGGCCTCCTACGTGTGGGAGACCGACTTCTTCGAGCCGAACTGGCAGCGATTCGTTCTGGGGCGACAATTACGCCCGGCTTCGCGCGATCAAACGGAAATACGACCCGACGGCCTCTTCTTCCTGCACCACGGCGTCGGCAGCGAGGATTGGAGCGCAAGACGGGTTCACCCGCCGCGGCTGAACGGGCTAACAGATTGCTTCGCGCTCGCAGCTCGCGGATAATGGACTGATCGACCCGCACACGCCAGCGCCGCTCGCGAGCCGCCATGCCCTACCTCCCCTCCTCCACCCGCTACGACTCCATGCTCTACAACCGCTGCGGCCGCAGCGGCCTCAAGCTGCCGGCGATCTCGCTCGGGCTCTGGCACAGCTTCGGCTTCAACCGGTCGCGAGACTCGATGCGGGCGATCCTGCGCACCGCGTTCGATCTCGGGATCACCCATTTCGACCTCGCCAACAATTACGGGCCGCCGCCGGGCTCGGCCGAGGTCAATTTCGGCGAGCATCTTGCGCACCGATTTCCGCGGGCTATCGCGACGAGCTCGTGATCTCCACCAAGGCCGGCTACGACATGTGGCCCGGGCCCTACGGCGAGTGGGGAAGCCGCAAGTATCTCCTCGCCAGCCTCGACCAGAGCCTCAAGCGCATGGGGCTCGACTATCGTCGACATCTTCTATTCGCACCGCTTCGATCCCGAGACGCCGCTCGAGGAGACGATGGGCGCGCTCGACAGCGCGGTGCGCCAGGGCAAGGCGCTCTATGTCGGCATCTCCTCCTACAACGCGCGCCGCACCCGCGAGGCCGCCGCGATCCTGAAGCGCCTCGGCACGCCCTGCCTCATCCATCAGCCGAGCTATTCGCTGGTCAACCGCTGGATCGAGACCGACGGCCTGCTCGACGCGCTCGCCGACGAGGGCATCGGCGCGATCGTCTTCTCGCCGCTGGCGCAGGGGCTGCTCACCGACAAGTACCTGAACGGGATTCCGGCCGACAGCCGCGCCGCCGAGGCGCATTTCTTCAAGCCGGATTTCCTCACGCCCGAGACGCTCGCCCATGTGCGGGCGCTGAACGCGATCGCCAAGCGGCGCGGGCAGTCGCTCGCGCAGATGGCGCTCGCCTGGGCGCTGCGCGACAAGCGGGTGACGAGCGCGCTGATCGGCGCGAGCCGGCCGGAGCAGGTGATCGACAGCGTCAAGGCGCTGGACAAGCTGCGACTTCTCGCCGGAGGAGCTGAAGGCGATCGACGGCTACGCGGTCGACGCCGGGATCAACCTCTGGGCGCGCTCGGCGGAACTGGGGCAGCGTTCGGAATCATAAGATTTGTTCCGTCTCGGATCGCGGCTCACATCGATGCGGATTATTGGCTGAAATTCGTCCAGATGAGTTTTGCCGGCAAGGGCGCCGACCCACGCGGACGCAGCTGATCAGGGCGAAGTAGGAGACGGGCATGGCCGCGAAACAGAGAACAGACGCAGGAAACAGCATCATCAGCCTAAAAATCACGCTGCGCGGGACGAAGCCGCCCATCTGGCGTCGGCTTCTGGCGCCGGCCAAGATGACGCTCGCCGATCTCCATGATGCGATCCAGGCGGCGATGGGCTGGGAAGGGGCCCACCTCCATGTCTTCGAGATCGATGGCAGGAGTTACGGCGACCGCGCTTCCGTCGACGACGTCGCGGACGAAAACCGGCTGACGCTGGGCGGCGTACTGAAATCCGGCGTCGCCCGCTTCGGCTACACCTACGACTTCGGCGACGACTGGGAGCACGTGATAACGATCGAGAAGACCCTTCCGGCCGCCGCGGGAACAGTCCACCCGCAATGCGTCGCCGGCAAGCGCGCGTGTCCGCCGGAGGATTGCGGCGGCCCCTGGGCCTATCAAGAGCTGCTCGACATCCTCGCAGACCCCGCCCATCCCGAACGCGCTGAACGCCTCGAATGGCTCGGCGAAGAGTTCGACCCGGAAGACTTCTCCGTCGTGATCGCCAACGCGACCCTCGCAGCGCGCTTCGGACATAAGTGAACTCGTGGGACCTCTGAAACCCGAAGAGCAAGGAAAAGGGGATTGCGGCATGACAGCGAAACGTCCGCGCATCGGCGTCGTCGGCTCGAGCAACGTCGACCTCGTGACCTATGTCGAGCGCATGCCGGCGTGGGGCGAGACGATCGCCGCGCCGCGCTTCGAGATGAGTTTCGGCGGCAAGGGCGCCAATCAGGCGGTCGGCCGCCGCGAAGCTCGGCGCGGACGTCGTGATGGTGTCGAAGGTCGGCGACGACCTGCTCGGCGACAACGTGCTCGGCAATTTTTCTGCGCTCGGCGTCGATGCGAAACACGTCGGCCGCGTCGCCGGCCAGACGACCGGCACCGCGACGATCCTGGTCAATCCGGCGGGCGAGAACTTCATCCTGATCGTCAAGGGCGCGAACGGCGACCTGACGCCGGCCGACGTCGAGGCGGCGGCGGGCGACCTTGAAGACCTGCGACCTCATCCTGCTGCAACTCGAAGTGCCGCTCGAGACCGTCTACGCCGCGCTCGAATTCGGCAAGCGCCACGGCGTGAAGACCGTCCTGAACCCCGCCCCGGCGCGTCGCACGCTCGACCCGGACAAGGTGCGGCTCGCGACCTTCGTCGCGCCCAACGAGACCGAGCTCGCGATCCTGACCGGCCTGCCGGTCGAGAGCGAGGACGAGATCGCGACGGCGGCGAAGCGCCTCCTCACGCAGGGCAACGAGACCGTGATCGTGACGCTCGGCGCGCGCGGCGCGCTGCTGGCGACGCCGGAGGGCTTGAGGCGCATCCCGCCGGTCACGGTTCAGGCCGTCGACACGACCGGCGCCGGCGACGCCTTCATCGGCAGCTTCGCCCGCTATTTCGCCGCCGGCCTCGACCTCGAAGCGGCGCTCGCCAAGGCGACCCGCTATGCCGCGGATTCCGTGACGCGGCGCGGCGCGCAGAAGTCGTTCGCGACCGAGGCGGAGTTCGAGGCGCCCCTGTAGGGCGCGCGCTGTAGGCGTCCAGCCTTACGCCGACCGCATCGCCCGCCGCGCGGCGCCGGAGCCGGCCATCACGACGATCATCAGGAACACGCCGCGCACCACCGACTGCCAGTAGGCGCTGAGGCTGATCCAGCCGAGCCCGTTCTCGAAATTGAGCACGTTGAAGATGAGCCCGAGCAACAGGACGCCGGCAAGCGTCGTGGCGACGGACCCGACGCCGCCGGTGAGCAGCGTGCCGCCGACCACCACCGCGGCGATCGAGAAGAGCTCCCAGCCGACCCCCTCGGCCGGCTGGCCCGCGCCGAATTGCGCCGCGAGGATGACGCCGGCGAGGCTCGCGAACACGCCCGACTGGACATAGGTCCAGAAGATGACCCGGTCGACCGGCAGGCCCATCAGCCGCGAGGCCTCCTCGTTGCCGCCGACCGCGAGCACGTAGCGGCCGAAGCTCGTGAAGTTGAGCACGATCGAGCCGTAGACGTAAGCCGCGCCCGCGATCCAACCCGGCACGGGGAAGCCGAGAAAGTCCCCCTGTCCGAGCCAGATGAAATTGGTGTCGTAGGAGACCGATACCGACTGGTTCTGGGCGAGCAGCAGGCCCGTCCCGCTCGCCATCAGCATGCCCGACAATGTCGCGATGAACGGCAAAATGCGCATGCGCGTCACCATGAAGCCGTTGATCACGCCGACCGCCACGCCCGTTCCCAGTCCGCCGATGAGGCCGGGAAGAAGGCCGTAGGGCGAGAGCAGCGCAGAGACCACGCTCGCGCAGGCCGCCGTCGTGCCGACCGAAAGGTCGATGCCGGCCGTCATGATCACGAAGGCCATGCCGAGGCTCGTCAGCGCGAACATCGAATTGTAGCGCAGCACCGAAAGCACGTTGTAGGCGCCGAGGAAATGATCGTAGCGCAGCGCGCCGAACAGGATCAGAGCCACGAGCGCGATCAGCACTCGCTGCTGCGCCGCCCAGGCGATGCTGCTGGGGCGGGCCGGGGCGGAGGTGTTGGTCTGGACGCTCATAAGGAACCTGTCCTGCGGCGCCGCCCCCACCACCGCGCTCCGCGCGGTCCCCCTCCCCCGTTTCGCTGCGCTTCACGGGGGAGGATAAAACGGAGCCGCGCTTCTCCTCCCCGCCTCGCGCACGGCTGTCCGGAGAACGTGTCGCAGGTGATTCAAAGTGTCGCGGCGCATGCCCCGCAAGACCCGGGAAATCGATGAGATTCCTTGGTATTTTCTGGTTGTCGAGACTCAGAAAAGGCTGCGGGGCATGCGTTTCACTCCTACCATTTTCACCCAGATTGTCGAACCCCTCGATCGGCGGCGTTTCGAGGCGATGGTCGAGCGTCGTCGCGCCGACGCCTATGACAAATCGTTCGGCAGCTGGGATCATCTGATGGTCTTGATCCACGCTCAACTGACCGGCGCCGCGTCTCTGCGGGCGCTCGAAACCAGTTGGAACGCCCACGCCAACGCCCATTATCACCTGGGTTGCGGTGAGATCGCGCGCTCGACCCTCGCCGACGCCAACGCGCGCCGGCCGGTCCAGGCGTTCGCCGAAGTCCTGACGATGGTCGCCGCCCTGACCGACCGCTCGACCCGGGCGGACGCCAAGACGTTGTTGCGCCTGATCGAACTCGACCCCCATCCCGTTGGGACAAGTGTTCGACTGGGCCAAGTCCAACGGCCGCATCCGCGGCATGAAGGCCCATGTCGTCTACGATCCCGGGCGCGATCTGCCGCAAATCCTCGACATCACCGACGCCAACGTCAACGACGCCCAGATCGGCCGCGAGATCGAGATCGAGCCGGGCCTCACCTACGTCTTCGACAAGGGCTACTGCCATTACGGCTGGTGGACCGCCATCGCCGCGGCCGGGGCCTTCTTCGTCACGAGGCCCAAGAGCAACATGGGCCTGACCGTCGAGACCGAGCGGCAATACGGCCCCTCGCGCGGCGAAGGCTTCACCGTGATCGCCGATGAGGAGGTCGTGTTCTCGAGCAAAGGCAATTCCAAGCTCCCGGTCCGGCTGCGTCGCATCGAGGTTGTGCGTGACGAGGACAAAAAGACGATCGTCGTGATCAGCAACGATATGAAGCGCTCCGCCGTAGAAATCGCGCAAGCCTACAAATTTCGTTGGCAAATCGAGCTGCTGTTCCGCTGGCTTAAGCAACACTTGAAGATACGCAAGTTCCTTGGAACCAGCCCCAACGCCGTCAAACTGCAGATCTACGCGGCGATGATCGCCTACATTCTGCTGCGTCTGGCGGCCAAGGCCGTCAGGACCAAATTCGACATCCTTCGCTTCACCGAACTCGTTGGCCTCTTCCTCTTCGCTCGTCGCCGCCTCGCCGCGATCGACGAGCCGCCTCCGATCAATCCCAGCGTCAAACGCGACCGAACCGATCCCAATCAATTGGCGCTCAACTATGTGTGAAATTTCCCCGGACAGCCGTGCGCCTCGCGGGGGAGGGGGACCATCCGAAGGATGGTGGAGGGGGCGAGCCGCGCTCATGCGCTTCTCGCCCGCTGTTGCGACCAGACGGCGCCGGCGATGATCGCGCCTTTGACGACCAGCGCCGCCGCGTCCGGCACGCCGTTGGCGAGCAGCGTATAGCGCAGGAGCTGGATCAGGAGGGCGCCGATCAGCGAGCCGACCACGCTCGCCTGTCCCCCGGTGAACGGCGTGCCGCCGACGGCGACCGCGGCGATGGCGTCGAGCTCCATGCCGAGCCCGACGAGGTTGGCGTCGCTCGACGAGTTGATGGAAATGACGATCAGCCCGGCGATCCCGGCGCACAGCCCGCTGATCGCGTAGACCCAGCGCTTGACCCGGTTCGACCGGCACGCCGGCAAGCCGCGCCGCGCGCTCGTTGCCGCCGATCGCGAGAATGTGGCGGCCGAACAGGGTCCGCTGGACCATCCACGCCGCCAGCGCGACGAGAACGAGCATGATGATCACCTGGAACGGCACGCCGAAAACGCGCCCGAGCCCGATGAACTGGAAGGTCGGGTTGTGGAACACCTGCAGATTGCCGTTGGTCAACACCTGCCCGATGCCGCGGCCGGCGATGAACATCACCAGCGTGCCGACGATCGGCTGGACCCGGAAGCGGGTGATGAACCAGCCGTTGAACAGGCCGAGCAGGCCCGCGGCCAAAACGGGTACGACGAAGGCGAGCGCATTCCCCGAGAACGGGATGCGCGGCGCCGAAGGAACTGAGGAAGATGAGCGGCGCGAGCGCGCCGGCGATCGCCATCAGCGAGCCGACCGAGAGGTCGATGCCGCCGGTCGCGATCACCAGCGTCATGCCGACCGAGACGATGACGATGGTCGCCACCTGCGTCAGGTTGACGTTCAGCGTCTGGAAGCTGGCGAAATGCGGCGTCCACGCAAAATTGAAGGCGAGCAGCGCGATGAGCGCGGTCAGCGCGGCGTAGCGGCGGAAGAAGGCCAGGACGTCGGGCGCGGCGCGCCTTGCTCGGAAGGGTCGGCGCGTCAGCCATTCGCCGCCTCCCCTGTCGCGGCCGGGTCCTCGTGCGCCATGGCGGCCATGATGGCGTTCGCGGAGGCTTGCGCATGCGGCAGATCGGCGACCGTCCGGCCGTCGCTCAGCACGAACACGCGATCGGCGCCCTCGACGATCTCCTCGAGCTCGGACGAGATCATCAGCACGCCGAGCCCCTGGTCGGCGAGCTCGCGGATCAGCGACTGGATCTCGGCCTTGGCGCCGACGTCGATGCCGCGGGTCGGCTCGTCGAGGATCAGGAGCTTCGGATCGGCGCAGAGCCAGCGGGCGAGCAGCACCTTCTGCTGGTTGCCGCCGGAAAGTTCGCGGATCTTCTGTTCCGGGCCCCGAGGCCTTGATGGCGAGCCGTTTCATGAACTTTTCGACGATTTGCCGCTGCCGTCCCTCGTCGATCACGCCCATGGCGACGAGCCGCGGCAGGATCGCGAGCGTGAGATTCTCGCGCACCGACATGTCCGGCACGATGCCGTCCGCCTTGCGGTCCTCGCTGCAATAGCCGACGCCCATGGCGATCGCGTCCGAAGGCTCGCGCGGCGTAGCCGCCTTGCCCATCAGCCGGATCGATCCCGCGTCCGGCGGATCGGCGCCGAAGATCGCGCGCGCCGTCTCGGTCCGGCCCGAGCCGAGCAGGCCCGCAAGGCCGACGATCTGACCCGCCCGAACCTCGACCCGGGAGTCGCGCACGCGCCGCCCGATCTGCAACCCCTCGGCCGCCAGGACCTCGTCGCCCGCGCGTCCCGCGGCGGCGGAGAAGCCGGTCGCGTGGCCGCGGACGGCCTCGACGTCGCGCCCGAGCATCGCGGAGATGAGATGAAGCTTGTCGACCTCGGCCATCGGCCGCGTCGTGATCGTGCGGCCGTCGCGCATCACGGTCACCCGGTCGCAGACCTGATAAAGCTCGTCGAGGCGATGGGTGATGAAGATGACGGCGACGCCCTCGGACCTCAGCCGCCGCATGACGTCGAAAAGCACCGCCACTTCGCGTTCGTCGAGCGAAGAGGTCGGCTCGTCCATGATGACGAGCTGCGCCTTGAACGACACCGCCCGGGCGATGGCGACCATCTGCTGGATGGCGGTCGAAAAGTCCAAAAGCGGCCGGCGGACGTCGATCGCGACGTCGAACCGCCGCAGCAGCTCGGCCGCCTCCGCGTTCATGCGCTTCCAGTCCAGGAGGCCGAAA
This sequence comes from uncultured Alphaproteobacteria bacterium, assembly GCA_963783275.1. GTDB lineage: Bacteria > Pseudomonadota > Alphaproteobacteria > Rhizobiales > Beijerinckiaceae > Roseiarcus. Next base: position 257,962 of record CAWANA010000024.1, read on the forward strand.
CGGCGGTGCTCGCGGCCGAGGAAGATGTTCTCGGTCACCGACCGGAAGGGGACGAGATTGATTTCCTGGTAGATGGTGCTGATCCCGCCCCGCTGCGCCTCCTGGGGCGAGGCGAAGGCGATCGGCCGCCCGGCGAAGTCGATCGAGCCGGCGTCGCGGCTGTAGGCGCCCGTCAGCACCTTGATCAGCGTCGACTTGCCGGCCCCGTTCTGGCCGACCAGCGCCATGACCTCGGCCGGGCTGGACCTCGAGCGAAGCCTTGGCGAGCGCATGCACGCCCTGAAAGCGCTTGTCGATGTCGCGCATGACGAGAAGCGGCGCCGACGACGGCATTGTTTTTCGGCTCCGATATAGCGCCCCGACGCGCGTCGGCGTGGGACGCGCGTCCCTCCCGCCTGCAGCAAAGCAGGCGGGAGGGACTTCGGCAAGCGACGGGCGAGCGTCGCTTCAGTAGGCGGTCGGCAGGGCCGCCGCCACGTTGCTGGCGTCGTAGAAGTGATCGGGGTTGATGATCGACGACGGGATCGTTTCGCCGGCGGCGTATTTGTAGAGGATGTCGAAAGCCGCCGGTCCGAAGCGCGGGTTGCACTCGCACGAGCAGCCGAGCTTGCCGTCGGCGATCGCCTGCAGCCCGTCCTTCTCGCCGTCGATCGAGACCACGAGGATGTCCTTGCCGGGGACCTTGCCGGCGGCCTCGATGGCGGCGATGGCGCCGAGCGACATTTCGTCGTTATGACCGTAGATGATGGTGGCGTCCGGATGCGCCTGGAGCAGCGTCTCCGCCACCTGCCGGCCCTTGTCGCGGGCGAAGTCGCCGGACTGGCTGGCGACGATCACCATGTCGGGGGCCTTCGCCTTGATCTGGTCGTCGAAGCCCTTCTTGCGGTCGTTGGCGGGCGAGGAGCCGATGGTGCCTTCCAATTCGATGATCTTGCCCTTGCCGCCGGTCTTGGCGATCGTCCAGTCGGCGACGCGCTGGCCTTCCTGGATGAAGTTCGAGCCGATGAACGCCAGATAGTCGACGCCCCGCTTGGCGATCGCCTGATCGAGGTCGCGGTCGATCGCCAGCACCGGGATTCCGGCCTTCTTGGCGTTCAGCACGGCGGTCGCCAGAGGCTTTTCCTCGCGCGGGGCGAGGAAGATGAAATCGACGCCCTGGGCGATCATGCTGTTGACGTCGGCGACCTGCTTGGCGGCGGAGCTTGCGGCGTCGGTGTAGACGAGCTGATCGCCGCGCTTGGCGGCTTCGTCCTTCATGCTCGCGGTCTGGGCGAGACGCCAGGGGTTGTTGCTCTCGGTCTGGGCGAAGCCGACCTTGTAATGGTCCTTCTTCTTCAGCGGCGGGACCTGCCCAAAGGCCGGGACGACAAAGAACGAGGCGGCGCCCGCCGTCCCGATCAGCACGTGTCTGCGTGTAATGAGCATGTTGATTTCCTCCTCCTTCGCGAACGCGCCTTGAGGCGCGTCGTGACGGCGCGACTGCCGTTCGGTTTTCGGGACGCGAGGCGGTTCCCCGCGGCGATAAAGCCGCGCCGTTTCTTCGCGCTTGAACCCCGAGCGGGCGGGAGGATAATAGGGTGCTAAAACTTGTCAATGGGGAAACGAATGAATTTGACAATCTGTAATTTTTTCAGCATGTTGATCTGCTAATATTATTTGCATCGCCGCTCGAGGGCAAGATGCTGGACAAAAAGGCCGCCGCGGCAGGCGCCGGCAACCGGGAGACGACGGGCAAGCGCGGCTACCGCCGGCGGAAGGCGCCGGCGCGGCGCCCGACCATGATCGACGTCGCGAGCGAAGCGCGGGTTTCCCAGACGACGGTCTCGCTGGTGCTCAACCACGCCGACGGCGCGCGCCTGTCGCCCACGACCCGCGAGCGCGTGATCAAGGCGGCCGCCAAGCTCGGCTACCAGCCGATGCGACGCGGCGGCGCGCCGGCCGCGTCGGCCGCGACCACGATCGGCTTCATCTGCGACGAGTTCTCGACCGATCCCTGGACCGCCATCGGCCTCGACGGCGTGCGCGAAAAGGCGTGGGCGCACGGCCTGACCGTGACCGTGATGGCGACGCGCGGCGACGCCGACATGGAAGCCGCGGCGCTCGCCCAGCTCGCAGCGCTGCCGCTCGCCGGGCTCGTCTATGCGACCATCAACACCCGGCTTGTCGAAGCGCCGGTGTGGGCGTCCCGAGCGCCGCTCGTGCTGCTCAACTGCCACGCCGCCAGCGGGACGCTCGCCTCGATCGTGCCCGGCGAAGTCGCGGGCGGCCACGCCGCGACCAACGTCCTGATCCGCGCCGGGCACAAGCGCATCGGCTATATCAATGGCGAGGCGAGCATGGAGGCGGCGCGACATCGCCTGCGCGGCTACCGCCAGGCGCTGGCCACCGCCGACCTGCCGTTCGATCCCGACCTCGTGCGGGAGGGCAACTGGCAGGCGCTCTCGGGCTACGACGCGACGCGCGCCCTGATGGCGCTCGCCGTCCCGCCGACCGCAATCTTCTGCGCCAACGATCTGATGGCGCTCGGCTGCTACGAGGCGCTGCGCGAGCTGGCCTTGCGGATTCCGGACGATATTGCGGTGATGGGTTACGACGACCGCGAAATCGCCGAGCAACTGCATCCTCCGCTGACCACCGCCCTTCTGCCCCATTTCGAGATGGGATCGATCGCCGCCGAATGGCTGATCGAAGCTGCTGGCGGCGCCGAGGCCCGGCCGCGCCAGATCAAGGTCGAGTGCCCGATCGTGATGCGGAAGTCGGTTTAGGAGGGTTAAGCGGTCCACGCCCTGGGAAACGCCAGATCGGGCCCCGGGCGCGCTCACGCTCGCGCCTCTGTTTGCGCCGTCACGCGAACGTGCTGAGCCGCTTGCGGTGCTCGGCGACCGGGATCAGCCCGCGCACCCGTTTGACCTGGTCTGGGTCGATCCGCGCCGAGACGATTCCGGCGCCGTCCGAGGCCTTGGCGACCACGTGGCCCCAGGGGTCGGCGACAAGCGAATGGCCGTAAGTGTGGCGCTGCTCGTTGCCGACCGTGAACGAGCCGGTCTGGGCGCTGGCGCAGACGTAGGATTCGGTCTCGATCGCCCGCGCCCGCAACAGCACTTCCCAGTGGTCCTTGCCGGTCTGGAGCGTGAATGCGGCCGGGAGCGCGATGATCTGCGCGCCTTTTTCCGCCAGCGCCTGGAAGAGGTCGGGAAAGCGCAAGTCGTAGCAGATCGAGCAGCCGATCGTCACGCCCTCGCAATCGTAGGTGACCACCCGGTCGCCCGCCTTCACCGCCTGGCTCTCCTTGTAGGACGCGCCATCGGGGGTGGTGACGTCGAAGAGGTGGATCTTCCGGTAGCGCGCGATCTCCTCGCCTTCGCGGTTGAAGACGACGGACGTGTTGTGGATGCGCTCCTCGCCTTCGATTTTTTCCATGATCGAGCCGGCGTGGACGAAGATGCGATGCTTGATCGCCTGAGCTTTCGCCATCGCGTACGCAGGGCCGCCGGGAAAAGTCTCGGCGTTGACGAGCTTTTCGGCCTTTGAGCCGCCGGCCCAGTCGAAGAACTCCGGCAGCAGCACCCAGTCCGGGCGTTCCTCTCGGACCGCGCGCTCGATCAGCATTTCCGCGGCCGCGATATTGGCGGCCTTGTCGCTGATCGAGTTCATCTGGATGATCGAGACTTTCATGGGGCGGCGGCTCCGCAAGGCCTGAGTTGGGAATGATCGGCGCAAGGCGGCTGCGCCGTCAAGCAACCCTCATCACGGACGAGATCCGACGGTCGGGTCATGAGGCGGTGGCGGGCCGCCTGGCCTCCCGGGCTCGCGCCCGTGAGGTTCGCCCTCGTGACTCCCCCACACCATTGAGCCGAAATGATCGGCGATGACCGCCAAGAGTCCGCTCGTCAGCCAGATGACCAGTTTGCTCCCGAATTCCTCTTCGTCGAGCTGGAAGACATAGCGCAAGAGGACGTCCGCCGCCTGGTGAACCGCGACCGCAAGGATCGCGATGCGCAACGTTTTCCATACTCTCCGCCACGTTCCCAGCAATTCGACGATCGGATAGACGAGGCGCGACACGAGCAGGATGAGCCAGACGCCGAGGGCGTAGGGCAGCAGGCGAGGCAGCAGGTCCCACCAGAGATGAGATGCGCCCGCATCGGGCTCGTAGGCCTTCTTGAGGTTCAAAAAGGCAATCGGGATCTGCCCGTCAAGCATGAAGGTCCCGTATTTGGGAACGGCTGCGCTCATGGTCGCGTAGAAGCTTTGTTCGACGTCCGCGAACGTGGGGAGGACCAGACGCCGCTGCGCCAGATTGGCCAGGCTGTAGAACGCCGGCATCAAGACATAGAGGCAGGCGATAATGCCCAGCATGACTGTGCAGACATGGTGCAGCCCGAGGCGCGAGAGATAATCGAAAGCGGACTTGCGGGGATCGGCCGGCAATACGCCGAGCTTGCGCGACAGGCCGGCGCAAAATGCAATTTCGGCGAGAACCAAGGCTCCGAGCACGATGAGGCCGACAAAACGGATCGATGGCCGCGCAACGGCCTCGATCGCCAGCATCGCAAACGCAAGCGCGATCCAGGCCGCGACGAGCGGACGTTGCAGGGCTCGCAGGGACTCCGCTGCGCTTTTTCGGACATCCGCGTCGATCTGCGGGGCGGCGCGGCGCAGAAAGCGGTCTATCAGACCGAACATGCCGCTTTCGACGGCGCCGGCGAGGATGATCGTCGCCAAAAGGCCGATCCCCAATATGACGATCTGCACAAGGAGGGCGAGCAGCACGTAGCCGCTGTCGCGGTCGAGCAGCGCCTGGATAGCGCCGCTCAAATCGGGAGGCAGGATTTCGCCTTCCTCCGTGACGGTTCGGCCGATTTCGTTGATGTAACCGAGGTTCGGCCCGGTGATGGTCGCGGCGTCGACCGCGACGACGAGGACGATCGTCGCCATACACAACAAACCAACCAGCCGGACGCGCAAGCGGTCGAAGCGGCGGGTCTCTTCGTCGGCGTCGGCCAATGGGCGCCCGGTCCATAGGACGTCGATCCGGTGAAGTCCCCCTACGGCCCATCGGAACGGTGCCGCGACAATCCGGGCGCAAGCGCGCATCGCGCGCCCCAGCTCCGCTCGAGCCGAAAGCGCGATCCATCCAAAAAAGCTGAGCAACGCCACCCACAAGAAAGCATCCTGCAGACGTTGGTTGCGCGCGTCTGTGATTCTCTCCCCTATGAGCTCGGCGACGCTCGCCTTGTCGTCGTCGTGTCGCGCAACATAGATCTCGTGCGCCTCTCTGGCGTTCGCCTGGGCCGCAAGAAGGTCGTGATTGAGGTTGTAGCGCGCGAGCCCGACGAGCAGGTTGGCTTTTGCAATCGACGGCTGAGACTGGCCGAGCAGCCATTGTCCGACGTCGAGAAAGTATTTCTGCCGCGCCTCCTGGCCGAGTCGCCGGAACAGGTCCGCGAACTGCGTCGCCGCCGCGACCGCCCGCCCTGGCCCTGTCCAAACGCCGCGGTAGGCGCGCGCCGACCTTGCGCACCGCTCAAAGCCCGCATCGAGATCGCCGGACGCCAGGTAAAGACGGCATAGATCCTCATAGGCGTCTCCTTCGCCCAGGCGATCGTGAGCCTTGCGAAACGCGTCGATCGCGGACTCGTAGTCCTTTATCGCCGCGTCGTTTTTCCCCTGACGCAAATGATAGAGGGCAAAAAGATCGAGGGCCTGGCCGCGCTCATGATCGTTTCCAGACGTTTCGGCGGCCGCCAGGGCTCCGACGAGCTGCTCGTCCGCGCCCGCCGCGTCGCCGACGCTGACATCATAGCTCGCTAGCGCCTGCCGCGCCTCGGATTCGTCGACGCGCGCGCCAACCTTTTGCAGCTCAGCGACGGCGTCCTTGAGCGACGGTCCGCCTTCGCCGCCCATGGCGATACGAAATGTCCCACGCCTTGCGGCGACAACTGCGCGCCCGAGCGCGTCGCCGGCGGCGCCAAAGGCCGCCTCCGCCTGATCGAGCGACTTGAGGCTGTCCAGCGGTTGCCCGAATTTGTATTCGAGAAGCGCACGCTGATAGAGAATGCGTCCCTTAACCTCTTCGTTGTCGGTCATCGCAAGGGCGGCGTCGAGCCTCTTGAAACTCTCGTCGCGTTTGCCCGTCCCCGCGAGCGCGAGGGCGAGATTGGTCTCGAGTTCCGGATCGGGCCGTTCGGGGCGGCGGGCCTTTGCATAGGCGGATACGGCGTCGTTGAAGCGGTGGGCGAGCTGCGCGCTGAGCGCCGCGTTGAAGGCGGCTTCATACGAAGGCGCCGCGGCGGCGGACGAGTCGAATTCCGAGCGAGCCCGATTGAGATCGCCATTTTCAAGCGCCGCGACGCCGCGTTCGAACGCATTGCGGCCCGCGGACGCCCCGGCGCCGGCGTCGTACTCATCGAGGGTCTTTCGAAAGGGGGCGTCGAAGACTTCGCTCTTCGACGAAGGCGGAGCGGCCACGCCGGCGACCGGCGCCGCGAGAGCGGCTGCAATTAACGCGGCAAGCGCAAGCGTTTGCATCAGGAGGCGATGCGATCGACTGCCGGCGACCGTGCGTACCGCCCAAGCGCTCGAGGGAAAGCTGCGGATGGCGGGCCGACGGATCGTCATGGTCAGCCGCTTGGCGAGCCCGCGGGTAATTCCCTCGTCATCGCCGTTCTCGTGCGAAGGCGGCGAACGCCCTGAGTTGGTCGACGACAAAGCCGCGCGTTGTCGCTTCGATGATCTCGCTCTTCTCGACGTCGATCTTGCCTGTGACCTGAGGGATGATGACTTCAGGTTTGTTGAGTGGGCGGCGCGTCGAGAAAGACAAACACGTCCCTCAGATGCAATTGAGCGCGCAACGCCGCCCAAACGGCCCGGCGAGGCGCTCTGGATCGCGACGGGCTTGCCGGCGAATGGCTGATCGGGCACGCGCGACAGCCAGTCGATCGCGTTCTTGAGGACGCCCGGAATGGAATGGTTGTATTCCGGCGTGACGAAAATAACCCCATCCGCCGCGCGGATCGCCTCCGCCATCGCGGTCGCCGCGCGAGGGAAACCCTTTTTCCTCCTGCACGTCGGCATTGTAGAGCGGGAAATCGCCGACCGAGCCGAGCGGCGCGATCGTAACGCCATCGGGCGCGAGCGCCGGCAGGGCGCGGGCGATCGCCGCGTTGTAGGAGCCCTTGCGCAGGCTGCCGACCATCACGGCGAATTGAAGCGCGCCCTTGCTCATTTCGGCTCCCCGGTTGATGCCTTATGTTTCCCGGTCTTTCATGGCCGGAGTTTGGCCTTGGCGGCGGGCTTGCTAGGATCGGCGCGAATCGAAGTCACTCGGGAGGACATCCATGTTTGCGCCGTCTGATCTGTTCTCTGTCCGCGGCCGCACCGCGCTCGTCACCGGCGGGGCGACCGGCCTCGGCCGGGTCTGCGCCGAGGCGCTGCTCGCCGCCGGGCGCGCGGGTGCTTATCGCCTCGCGCAAGGCCGAGGCCTGCGAGGCGGCGGCGAAGGAGCTGTCGGCGATCGGCCCCTGCGAGGGCTTCGGCGGAACGGTCGCGACCGAGGCGGGCGTCGCCGAACTCGCGGCCGAGACGCGCAAGCGCACCGACGCGCTGCATATTCTCGTCAACAACGCCGGCATGACCTGGGGCAATCCGTTCGAGACCTTCCCCTGGAAGGCGTTCGACCGGATCCTCAGCGTCAACGTGACCGGGCTCTTCGCGCTCACCCGCGAACTCGCGCCGATGCTGTTTGCTTCCGCGACCGACGAGCGGCCGTCCAACGTCGTCAATTTCGGCTCGGTGATGGGGACCATCACCCAGTCGGAAACCGCCTATTCCTACGCCGCCTCCAAGGCCGCCGTCCATCATCTGACCCGCATTCTGGCGGCCGAATTCGCCGGCCGGCAGGTGACGGTCAACGCGATCGCGCCCGGGCCCGTTTCCGACCAACATGACGAAGTTCGCGCTCGGCGACGAGAAAGGCGCGGAGCGGGGCGCGAGCGTCGTGCCGATGCGCCGGCTCGGGCGTCCGGAGGACATCGCCGGCGCGCTCCTGTTCCTGACCGGGCGCGGGGGCGCCTACACGACCGGGGCGATCGTGCCGGTCGACGGCGGCATCAGCGTCACCGCGCCGCCGTCGATGTTCGGAGACGACGCATGACGACATGGACCGACGCCACGACGCTCGCGCCTGCGGAACTGCACGCAGAACGTCGGCCAGACTTTCGTCTCGCACTGGTTCGTCGTCGACCAGGACCGCATCGACGCCTTCGCCAAGGTGACCGAGGACGAGCAGTTCATCCACGTCGACCCGGTCGCAGGCGCGCGCGACGCCGTTTCGGCGGAACGGTGGCGCACGGATTCCTGACCCTGTCGCTGTTGTCGCCGATGGCCTACAGCACGCTGCCCAAGGTCAAGGGCGCGGCGATGGGGATCAACTACGGCTTCGACCGGGTGCGGTTTCTCCACCCCGTGCGTTCCGGCAGCCGGGTGCGCGCCCACTTCGTGCTGACCGCGGTGCTCAAGCGCTCGGAGCGCGAATGGCAACTCGTCTATGACGTCAGCGTCGAGATCGAAGGCGTCAGCACAAGCCGGCGCTGGCGGCGACGTGGCTGACGATGCAGGTGGTGGGCTGAGCGACTGACGCATGGCGTCAGTCGCTCGCGCTCGGGACCTGAGCCTGCGCCCTCACCAGAACCGCACCGCCTCTCCCGTCGACGGCGCCGTCACCTCGCCCTCCCACATCACGCGGCGTCCGCGCACGATCGTCCCGACCGGCCAGCCGGTGACCGTCTTGCCGTCGTAGGGCGTCCAGCCGCAGCGCGAGGCGATCCAGGAATTGCGGATCGTCTCGACGCGCTTCAGATCGACCACGGTGAAGTCGGCGTCGTAGCCCGCCGCGATCCGGCCCTTGCCGACAATGCGGAAGATGCGGGCGGGGCCCGCGCTGGTGAGGTCGACGAAGCGCTGCAAGGTCAGTCGCCCCGCGTTGACATGGTCGAGCATGACCGGAACGAGGGTCTGCACGCCGGGCATGCCCGACGGGCTTTCCGGATAGGGCTTCGCCTTCTCTTCGAGCGTGTGGGGCGCGTGGTCGGAGCCGAGCACGTCGACAACGCCCTGGTTGCAAGGCCGCGCCAGATCTCCTTCCGATGGTCGGCGCCGCGAACCGGCGGGTTCATCTGCAGCCGCGCCCCGAGACGGGGATAGTCCTCGGCGCTCAGCGTCAGGTGATTGGGCGTCGCCTCGCAGGTCGCGACGTCCTTGGCTTCCGCCAGCAGCGCCATCTCCTGCCCCGTGGAGATATGCAGCACATGCACCTGCGCGCGCGCCTCGCGGGCCAGGCGGATCGAGGCGCTCGGTCGATCGGAGCGCGGCGATTTCGTCGCGCCAGACGTGATGCGACGAATGATCGCCAGGCACGCGGTGATGCTTGCGCTCGATCAGCCGCTCTTCGTCCTCGCTGTGGAAGGCCGCGCGGCGGCGGATCGCCTTGAGGATCGCGAGCACGCCCGCGTCGTCGGCGACCAGCAGCTTGCCGGTGGACGAGCCCATGAACACCTTGATCCCGGCCGCGCCGGGCAGGCGCTCGAGCTCGGCGAGGTTCCGCGACATTGTCGTGCGTGCCGCCGACCCAGAAGGCGAAGTCGCAATGCATGCGGCCCTTGGCCCGCGCGACCTTGTCGGCGAGCGCCGCCTCGGTGGTCGTCAGCGGATCGGTGTTGGGCATCTCGAATACGGCGGTGACGCCGCCGAGCACGGCCGCGCGCGAGCCCGTCTCGAGATCCTCCTTGTGGACCGGACCGGGCTCGCGAAAATGCACCTGGCTGTCGATCACGCCCGGCAGGACGTGCAATCCGGCGCAATCGATACGCTCGCCGGCGCTGGCCGCGCTCAGATCGCCGATTTCGGCGATGCGGCCGTCGCGCACGCCGACATCGCGCGGGCCGGTTCCGTCCTGGTTGACCACGCGTTCCCCTCGATAGAACGAGGTCGAACGTCTGGGGCATGGCGTGGTCCTTGCGTGGCGGTCGCTTGCGCGAACAGGAACGCCGCCTAATTAACAAGGGCCGGCAATGCAAGCGGGATCGGAGTCGCAAGGCATGACAAATGAGGCTTCGCTTGCTCGATGACCGCGGCATCATCCGCGTGACCGGCGAGGACGCGGCGACTTTCCTGCAGGGGCTTCTCACCAACGACGTCGAGAAGCTGGACCCCGGGGAGGCGCGCTACGCCGGGCTCTTGACGCCGCAGGGCAAGATCCTGTTCGACATGATCGTCGTGCGTGTCCCGGGCGAACGGGCGCAGCCTTCCTGATCGACTGCGCCGCCGCGCAGGCGTCCGATCTCGCGCGGCGGCTAGGCTTCTACAAGTTGCGCGCGAAGGTCGCGATCGCGGACGAAAGCGCCGCCCACGGCGTCGTCGCCTTCTGGGGCGAGCCGCCGCCGGCGGTCGGCGGGCGCCGTCGTCTACGCCGACCCGCGCGATCCTCGCCTCGGCTGGCGGGCCATCCTTCCGAGGTCGGAGGCGGAGCGGCTTCGGGACGGACGCGGTCGCGACCTACGAGGCGCTGCGCATCGGCGTCGCCGCGCCCAAGGGCGGCGTCGATTTCGCCTATGGCGACGCTTTTCCCCACGACGCCAACTTCGACCTTCTCAACGGCGTCGATTTCGGCAAAGGCTGCTACGTCGGGCAGGAGGTCGTCTCGCGCATGAAACATCGCGGGACCGGCCGCAAGCGGGTCGCGCGGGTCAGGCTCGCAGCCGACGCCCCGCCGCCGGAACGCCCGTGCTCGACGGCGAGCTTCCAGTCGGCACGCTCGGCTCGTCGTCGGGCCGCGAGGCGCTGGCCCTGCTGCGCCTCGACCGGGTCGAGGAGGCGAAGGCGGCGGGGCGGCCGCTGAGCGCGGCGGATGTCGCGCTCACGCTTGCGGAGTGAACGGGCGGTCAGACCGGGCGGGCGCTTCGGTGTGCGCGCAGCGAGAACGCCCCGAGCGCGGCGAAACCCAGGCCCATCATGGCCCAGGTGGATGGCTCAGGGACGGCGGTGAAAGTCAAAATCGCGTCGTTCTCCTGGATCTGAACTCCAACCGACGCATCACCCGTGAAACCGATCGAGTAGGCGGTGAAGGCGCCCGGCGGGTCGGGTTGCGGATTGAAGGCGTCCCAGGTGATTGAAGACCCGGGGCCGGAAAAGTAGAGATCGACATGGAAGGCGTTGCCGCCACCGTCCAAGTCGAAGTTGATTGTCCACTGATTGAGGTCGGAGTTCCAAGTCGGCTCGTCGACGGCCGGGAGAAGGCCGCCGGGCAGCCCGAGGAACGACAGCACAAAATTGAACGTCGTCCCGGAAGCTTCGGTGACAACCGCGCGATACGGGTCTGAGAGGTCGAGCGAGGGGTCGGGCGCTCCCGGAGGATCGGGTTGGGGATTGAAGCCGACAAGGATTTCGGGATTGACGACGCCCCCAGACGTCGCCAGCGTAAATCCGCCCGGAAAGGGGTAGGTCGGCGCGCACATCCGCCGCGTTCGCCGCGGTCGCCCCGCAAAGCATGGCAAGAGCGGAGAGGCTGACGATACGAGGTTCAAGCTTCATGTTCAATTCCCCCTTGTCTATCTGCACCCCCATCGGTGCATATTATTTACCATATGACCTTACGGGAACATCCGGGCCCTGTCCAGAACAGCCGAAGAAGATCCCGGAGTCCGACGGAATGGCGCCGGGTTTTCTTTGCGGATAGACTGCGATCTGCGGGCCGCGCGTTACGTCGGGGGATCGCTTATGCGGGCTTGGGGTTTCGTCCGATGATTGAAGGGGCAAGCGTCTTCGCGCTGGTGATCGTGGCGTTCATCGTCGTCACCGCGCTCATGGGCGTGCGGCAGGTGCCGCAGGGCTACAACTACACGGTCGAGCGCTTCGGCCGATATCACAAGACCCTGACGCCCGGCCTCGGTCTCATCCTTCCCTACATCGACTCGGTCGGCCGCAAACTGAACGTGATGGAGCAGGTCATCGACGTCCCGCAGCAGGAGATCATCACCAAGGACAACGCCACGGTGAAGGTCGACGGCGTCGCCTTCTACCAGGTGCTCGACGTGCGGCGCGCGTCCTATGAGATCGCCAATCTGCAACAGGCGCTGCTCAATCTGGTGATGACCAACGTGCGCACCGTCATGGGCTCGATGGATCTCGACCAGCTGCTGTCGCATCGCGACGAGATCAATTCGCGCCTGCTCACGGTGATCGACGCCGCCTCGGAGCCCTGGGGCATCAAGGTGACGCGCGTCGAGATCAAGGACATCGAGCCGCCGAAGGACCTCGTCGACGCCATGGGGCGGCAGATGAAGGCCGAGCGCGAAAAGCGGGCGGTGATCCTCGACGCCGAGGGCATGCGGCAGTCCGACATCACCCGCGCCGAGGGTCGCAAGGCCGCGCTCGTGCTCGAGGCGGAGGGCCGGCGCGACGCCGCCTTCCGCGCTGCGGAGGCGATCGAGCGCACGGCCCAGGCGGAGGCCAGGGCGACGCAGCTCGTCAGCGAGGCGACCGCCGCCGGCGACGTGGTCGCGGTCAATTTCCTGATCGCCGAGAAATACATCGCGCGCGCTCCACGCGCTGGCGCAGGCGCCCAACCAGAAGGTCGTCATCGTGCCGATGGAGCTTGCCTCGCTCGCCGGCACGCTCGGGGGCCTCGGCCAGATCGCGGCCAGCGCGCTCGGCGGCGAGGCCGTCCCGTCCGCGGCGACCGGCGCGCGCGCGGCGCGCGGACGCGGCCGATAACCGCCGTTCCGGACACGCCCGACGACCGCTTCGGCGCCGCCGTCGGGCGCGTCCGGCCCGCAGCCGCCGCCGGCCGGCGGCGTCGCGCCATGGAGCGGCTGAGGCGGAGCGGAGATGGACATACCTCGCCGACTCCTCCTCCTTCGCCGCGCTCGCCTGGCTCGTCATCGGCCTTTCCCTGTGCGCCGTCGAAACGCTGGCGCCCGGCGCCTTCTTCATCTGGGTCGGCGCCGCGGCGGCGATCGTCGGAGTCGTCGACTATGTCCTGCCGATGTACCTCAAGACCCAGGTCGTGCTGTTCGGGGCGCTCGTCGCGGCGCTCGTTCTGATCGGCCGCCGGGTCTACGGTTCGTTCGGCGCAGAGCCGGGTCCGCTGCCGCAGAGCCGCGCCCACGCGATGATCGGCCAGGACTTCTTTCTCGACGAGGCGATCGTGCGCGGCTACGGCCGCATCCGGGTCGGCGACAGCTCGTGGCGCGTCGCCGGGCGCGGACTGCCCGGCCGGCGCCAGGGTCCGGGTGATCGCGGTCGAGGACGGCTCGCTCCTGAGGGTCGAGCGCACGGACCCTTCCGACGCCGCGCCGCCGAGAGCGCCTTAGCGGTAGACCAGCACCGGAATGGTCGAGTGGGTGAGCACCTTGACCGTCTCGCTGCCGAGCAGCAGCGCCGACACGCCGCGCCGTCCATGCGAGGCCATCACGATCAGGTCGCAGCCTCTGTCGTGCGCCGTGTCGATGATCGCCCGATAGGGCTGGTCGTGCACCTCGCGCACGGTGTCGCACGGCACGCCCGCCGCATCGGCGGCCGTCTTGACCTGCTCGAGCGCCTGATCCGAAACCCGGCGCGACTCCTCCTCGTATTCGTCCTCGCCGACCGAAACCAGCACCGCGTCCATCGATGCGACCCGGTAGGGCTCGGTGAGCGTCAGCGCGGTCACCTTGGCATGGCTCTCCTTGGCGAGCTGGACCCCGTAGAGCACCGCCTTGCGCGAGAGGTCGGAGCCGTCGGTCGGGATGAGAATATGTTGGAACATGACGCCCTCATGTTTCGTTACCGCCGAAGTTAGGCGAACGAGGCCGTCGGCGCCATAGTCGGCTCGTGGCTGCGTCAACGCGTACCGCACCGTTGGGGCCGCGCGACCAAGTGTTGCGGCGCCGTCCGCGCCCGGTTAAAACTTCAGCCCGTCTGGACAAATGTCCTTCGGCGTCGGAACCTCATTCCCTCACATTTCTTCAAGGAGCCTTCGCATGAGTTTCTCTCTGCCCGATCTGCCCTACGCCTACGACGCGCTGGGCCCCTACATCTCGCGCGAAACGCTCGAGTATCACCACGACAAGCATCACCTCGCCTACGTCAACAACGGCAACAACGCGATCAAGGGCACCGAATGGGAAGGCAAGCCGATCGAGGAGATCATCAAGGGCTCTTTCGGCAAGACCCCGGCGATATTCAATAATATCGGCCAGCATTACAACCATTCGCTGTTCTGGCTGAGCTATGAAGCCGAACGGCGGCCGCGCGATCCCGGGCGAGCTCGAGAAGGCGCTCAAGGAGTCGTTCGGATCGGTCGATAAGGCCAAGGAGGACCTCGCTCAGGCGGCCGTGACGCAGTTCGGCTCAGGCTGGGCCTGGCTCTCGCTGAAGGACGGCAAGCTCGAAATCACCAAGACCGGCAACGCCGAGAGCCCGCTTGTCCACGGCGCGAAGCCGCTCCTCACTGTCGACGTCTGGGAGCACGCCTACTACATCGACTACCGCAACCGCCGCCCCGACTTCGTCAAAGCCGTCCTCGACAACCTGATCAACTGGGAATTCGCCGCCGAGCAGCTCGGCAAGAAGTAAGGCCGAGCGCGCCGACACCAACGCCCTCCGGCTAGCCCGGAGGGCCTTAGAGCGGTTCCCGCATGGACGGAATTGGAGGGGGATTCCCGAATCGGCGGAAATCGGATTCACCGTTGATGCCGGGCTGGAGGCCGGCTGGGATGGCGAAACCGTATTCCGACGATCTACGCGAGCGTGTGGTCCTGTGCGTTGAGGGAGGACGTTCGCGCCACCAAGCGGCTGGCCAATTCGCCGTCAGCGTGAGTTTCGTGGTCAAGCTGATGCAGCGTTTTCAAGCGACGGGGAGCGTCAAGCCGGGGGATTTCGGGGGCCACAAGGCGCCGAAGCTCGCCCGGCACGAGGCCGTGGTGCGTGAGCTCGTCGCGCAAACGCCGAGCGCGACCCTGCTCGAACTGCAGAGGAAGCTGAGCGAGCGAGGCGTCCAGGTCGGGAAGTCGTCCATCGATCGGTTTCTGAAGCGCTTGCGGATCAGCTTTAAAAAAAAACGCTTTGCGCGGCCGAGCAGGAGCGTCCGGACGTCGCCGCCGCCCGCGCCGCATGGCGGGAGACGCAGCCGAGCCTCGACCCTCGGAAACTCGTTTTCATCGATGAAACCTGGGCGTCCACGAACATGACGCCGCGCTATGGCCGCTGTGAGATCGGCAAGCGACTGATCGGCTACGCGCCATTCGGTCATTGGAAAACGACGACCTTCGTCGCCGCCCTGCGCCACGACGGCCTGACCGCGCCCTGCGTCTTCGACGGACCGATCAACGGAGAGAAGTTCGCCGCTTACATCGAACAGGAAGTGGTTGGGACGCTGAGCCCCGGCGACATCGTGATCATGGACAACCTCAGCGCTCACAAGCGCGCCGCCGTCAAAATCGCGATTGAAGCCGCCGGAGCCGAGCTTCGATTTCTCCCTCCCTACAGCCCCGATCTCGACCCGATCGAACAGGCCTTCGCCAAGTTCAAAAACATCTTGCGCAAACTCGCCAGGCGGACGCTCGAAGGGCTCTGGAGCGCCTGCGCCATCGCCACCGAGGAGATTGAGCCCTCAGACTGCCGAAACTTCTTCACCCACTCAGGATACGCATGTGGATATGCATGAGTGGGAAACGCTCTAGCCCTCGTCAGTCGGTCAGATTGAGAATTTCTGGGTGCAGACGTCGACGCCCGTCGCTTCCGTGGTCTCGCCATCCGCGAAGGTGGCGTGCAGGTCGATCTGGCAATCCTTGCCTTTAGGGACCTGCGCGCCGGCCTTCTTGCCCGCCTTCAGCTTGCCCAAAACTTTCTTGAAACTCGGCGAGCCGCTTTCGGCGGCCTGAAGCTCGGTGAGGTCGGCGGTTCGCGAATTCATGATCGTGACCGAGACGCCCGAGGCGGACTTCGCCTTCTTCTTGGCTTTCTTCGGCGCCGGCGCAGCGGACGCGGCCGTCGCCGTCGGCTCCGCAGCGGCCGGGGCCGCAGGGGCGGCCGGCTCGGCGGTCTGAGCCCGAACCGCGCTTGCGGCGATGAGGCCCGCGAGCGCCGCGCTGGCGAGCGCCATCGTCCAGGTCAGTCTTTTCATCGTGAACCAACTCCCTCCAAGCAAGTCCCGCGGATGGCGCGTCAACCCGCGGGGCGCCGACCCTTTGCTCCGTTCGCAGTATGGAAAGAAGGGCGCGCGCGGGCGCGAGGCGGATTGTCGCAGCCGCGTTCGCGCTACCCTGACATCACATGTTGTGGACGGACTCGGCCTCGCGTTCGGGGCCGGAACGCTTACCTGCCGCCTCGCGCAGCATCGGCACGACGTCCTCGATCTTTCTCCGCCACGCTGTAGCGCAGTTCGAAGCCGCGCCGGATGAAGCCTGCCGTGTTCATGTGGGCGAAAAGCGCCAGCAGGGGCCGCCAGAATCCAGCGATGTCGGCGATCAGGATGGGCTTTTCGTGGCGGTCGAGCTGCGCCCAGGTCATCTGCTCGACCAGTTCCTCGAGCGTGCCAATTCCGCCCGGCAGCGCGACGAAGGCGTCGGCGCGGTCGAACATCGCCTGCTTGCGTTCGTGCATGTTCTCGACGACGAGCAGTTCCTGCGCTTCGGTGAGCGCGTGTTCCTTGCGCACCAGAAAGCTGGGGATAATTCCGGTCACGAAGCCGCCGCCGGCGAGCGTCGCGCGCGCCACGCGGCCCATCAGCCCCTCGCCGCCGCCTCCGTAGACGAGGCCGATTCCCTCGCTTCGCAAGCGTGCGCCCGAGCGCGTCGGCCGCCTCGCCGAAGCGCGGGTCGTCGCCGTCGCCCGAGCCGCAATAGACGCAAACGTTTCGAATGGAGGTCATGCGCTCCTCATGCTTTCGCGCGGGATTTGGCGGCGCCCGGCGAACCCCGTCAAGCGCGGCGCGCGTCGTTCCGGTCTCGTCGAGTCCGATCTCGCGCAGGATCTCGGCCTGGTGCTCGCCGAGCGTCGGCGAGCGCCGCTCGAGCGCAAGCGGGCTCTCGCTCATGACGATCGGGCTGCGCAGGCCCGGCGTTCCCTGCGGCTCGATGCGCATGCCGCGCGCGATGAACTGCGGATCGGCGAACAGGTCGGCGATGGTGTTGATCGGCCCGGCCGGCACGACGGCCTTCTCCAGCGCGGCGAGCAGGGCGTCGCGCTTCCACGCGCGCGTCGCGGCCGAGATCGTCGTCGGCGAGCGCGGCGCGGTTGGCGTTGCGCGCCGGGTTGGTCGCGTAGCGGGCGTCGCTTGCGAGCGCGTCGAGGCCGAGCACGCCGCAGAGGCGCGCGAACTGCCCGTCGTTGCCGACCGCGATGATGATCCAGCCGTCCGCGACCGGAAACGCCTGGTAGGGCGCGAGGTTCGGGATGCGCAGGTCCCGGTGCGCCGCGGCGCGACGCCGCTCGCGAGGTAGTTCATCGCCTGGTTGGCGAGGATCGCGGCGGTCGTGTCGAGGAGCGCGAGGTCGAGATGCTGGCCGCGCCCGGTGCGCTCGCGCGCGATCAGCGCCGCCTCGATCGCGACGACGCCGTAGAGGCCGGTGAAGAGGTCGCAGATCGCGACGCCGGCGCGCTGCGGCGGCCCGTCCGGCTCGCCGGTGATGTCCATGAAGCCGGACATGCCCTGCATCAGGTAGTCGTAGCCGGCGCGCTCGGCGTAAGGCCCGGTCTGGCCGAAGCCGGTGACCGAGCAATAGATCGAGGCGCGGATTGAGCGCGCTCAGGGTCTCGTAGTCGAGGCCGTATTTCTTCAGGCCGCCGACCTTGAAGTTCTCGATCAGCACGTCGGCGCGAGCGGCGAGCCGGCGCGCGATCTCGCGTCCGCGCTCGGTCGCGAAGTCGGCGACGATCGCCGCGCTTGCCGCGGTTGCAGCGCGTGGAAATAGGCGGCCGCCCGCTCGCCCTCGGTCTCGATGAACGGCGGGCCCCAGCGGCGCGTGTCGTCGCCCTCGGGGCTCTCGACCTTGATCACGTCGGCGCCGAGATCGGCCAGCGTCTGGCCGATCCAGGGGCCGGCGAGGATGCGGGCGAGTTCGACGACCCGCACGCCGGAAAGGCGCTCATGGAAGGGCCTTTCGTCCTTGGCGTTGAACGTCGTTTCTTAGGGAACGGTCGCATGTCGGCGTCGAGCCGCATTCTGCGGCCGGCGTGGATCGCGGTTCGCGCAGCCAATCGCCATTGGCGAGGCGACCCGTGCGGGCCTATCGTTCGCGACGGCGAGAAATCGGAAGCGCAATGCAGAACGATCCCCTGACGCACGGCCTGTGGGAGAGGACCGCGCCGCCCGCGCCGCCGACCGCGCCGCTCGCAGGCGACGTCAAGGCCGACGTCGCGGTGGTCGGCTGCGGCTACACCGGGCTTTCGGCCGCGCTCCATCTCGCCGAGGCCGGCGCGAAGGTCGTCGCGCTCGAGGCGGTCGAGGTCGGCTTCGGCGGCGCGGGGCGCAACGTCGGGCTGGTCAACGCCGGCATGTGGGTTCTGCCGAGCGAGATCACCGAAGGCGCTCGGCGCCCGACTACGGCGAGCGCGCGCTCGACTCTGCTCGGACGGCGGCGCCGGCCGCGGTGTGGGCGACGATCGAGAAGCACGCCATCGACTGCGAGCCCGTGCGCAACGGCACGCTGCAATGCGCGGTCGGCACGCGCCGGCCTCGCCGAGATCGCGGAGCGCGCGCGAGCAGCTGGGGCGCGCGCGGCGCGCCGGTGCGAGCGCTTCTCGGCCGCAGAGACGGCGCGGCGCGGTCGGATCGGCGCGCCTACGCCGGCGCGCTCCTCGACATGCGCGCCGGCACGATCCAGCCGCTCGCCTACGCCCGCGGCCTTGCGCGCGCGGCGATCGGCGCGGGCGCGGCGATCCATACGCAGAGCGCGGTCCGCGCGGCCGAGCGGGCGGGCGGCGGCTGGCGGCTCGCGACCGACGCGCGGCTCGGTCACGGCCGACTGGGTCGTCGTCGCGACCGACGCCTATGGCGGCGTCGCCCTGGCCGCAGGCGCGGCGCGAGCAGATCCATCCTGCCCTATTTCAATTTCGCCACACGGCCGCTGAGCGCCGAACCTCAGGCGCGACGATCCTGCCCGGGCGCGAGGGCTGCTGGGACACGAAGATCCATCATGAGCTCGTTCCGCTTCGACCGCGCCGGGCGGCTCGTGTTCGGCAGCGTCGGCGCGCTGCGCGGGACGGGGCTCGCCGTCCATCGCGCCTGGGCGAAGCGGGCGCTCAGGAAACTCTTTCCGCAGATCGGCCAGGTCGCGTTCGAGACGCGCTGGTACGGGATGATCGGCATGACCGCGCGACGCCCTGCCGCGCTTCCACCGCCTCGCCGACGACGTCGTCGTCGTTCTGCGGCTACAACGGCCGCGGCATCGGCACCGGGACGGTGTTCGGCCGCATGCTCGCCGACCACGTCCTCGGGCGCATCGCCGAGAAGGACCTGCCGCTGCCGGTGACGACGCCGGACGCGCCCGTCGCTGCCGGCGCTGCGCGAGGCGTATTACGAGGCCGGCGCGCAGATCGCGCACGCGGTCGGGCGCGTGGGTGTGAAAGGCGCGATGCGGCGCCGCGCCCGGCGACAGGGCCGGGGCTTTGCGATATGGAATTCGCCCGCATAAAGGGAGGGAGGCGGCGATGACCGAACGCGCGCAACAGACCTATCTCGGGCTCGACATCGGCACGTCGTCGGTGAAGGCGCTGCTGGTCGACGCGGACCAGCGGGTCGTCGCCGAGGCCTCGCCCTCGCTCAGCGTCTCGCGCCCGCACCCCTTGTGGAGCGAGCAGGACCCGGACGACTGGGTGCGCGGCGTCGAGGCGGCGGTCGCCGCGATCCGCAAGCAGGCGCCCGAGGCGTTCGCGCGCGCTCGCCGGGATCGGCCTCTCCGGGCCAGATGCATGGCGCGACCCTGCTCGACGCGGCACGACAAGCCGCTCCGGCCGGCGATCCTGTGGAACGACGGCCGCTCGTTCGCCGAATGCGCGGAGCTCAAGCGCCGCGTTCCCGACGTCGAAAAGATCACCGGCAATCTCGTGATGCCCGGCTTCACCGCGCCGAAGATGCTGTGGGTCGCCGCGCACGAGCCCGAGATCGCCAAGGCGACGAAGCGCGTGCTGCTGCCCAAGGACTACGTGCGCCTGCGCCTCTCGGGCGAGGCGGTGTCCGAAATGTCCGACGCCTCGGGCACGTCGTGGCTCGACGTCGGCGAAGCGCCGCTGGGACGAGCGCCTGCTCGCGGCGACCGGGCTCGACGCTCGCCGCCATGCCGCGGCTCGTCGAGGGCTCGGAGGTCTCGGCGCATCTCTCGCCCGCCGTCGCCAAGGCCTGGGGCCTCGAGGGCCGAAAAATCCCGATCGCCGGCGGCGGCGGCGACAACGCGGCCTCCGCCATCGGCGTCGGCGCGACCGAGGCCGGGCGCAGGGCTTCGTCTCGCTCGGCACCTCGGGCGTGATCTTCTCCGTCACCGACCGCTTCGTCAGCCTGCCCGAGCGCACGCTGCACGCCTTCTGCCACGCGCTGCCGAACCGCTGGCACGGCATGGCGGTGATGCTGTCGGCGGCGTCCTCGCTCGCCTGGATCGCCGGCGTCCTCGGCCGCGAGCACGAGGTCGGCGCGCTGGTCGCGGCGGCGCAGAGCTTCGCGCGGTCGAAGGCGGCCGTCGCCTCGGCGCCGGTGTTCCTGCCCTATCTCAGCGGCGAGCGCACGCCGCACAACGACGCCGAGGCGACGGGCATGTTCGCGGGCCTGCGCGCCGAGCCACGGCGCCGACGCGCTCGTCTTCGCGGTCATGGAGGGCGTCGCCTTCTCGTTCGCCGACGGCGTCGACGTGCTCGACGCGGCCGGCGCGCGGCCGGTCCGGCCGCTGCTGGTCGGCGGCGGCGCGCGCTCGGAATTCTGGGGCCAGATGATCGCCGACGTGACCGGCCTGACGATCGACGTCGCGAAGGGCGCGGAAGCGGGCGCGGCGCTCGGCGCGGCCCGGCTCGGCATGCTGGCGGCCGGGGCCGGAACGGTGGAGGCCGTCTGCGCGCGCCCGCCGGTGCAGCGCAGTTTTGCGCCGGACGCCGACAGCGCCGCCCTGCACGCGCCGCGGCTGCAAGCGCTACCGCGCGCTCTACCCGGCGGAGAAGGCGGCGCGGTAGGGAGATCGGAGCGGCGGCGTCTCGCCGCCGCGCCCAGCCGGTCCTTCCGCGAGAATGCGCCTCGACGTCCGCTCAGTTGCGCCTATGCCAGCGGCCATTTCATGACCGGTTCGCCAGCTATGTCATTCGTGTTATTTTGAAACAGCCGGGGCCTTTTTCCGGCGCAACGATATATTAGCTAGGGAGAAGCGCAATGACGACTGTAATCATAAGCCATTCGGTAGGCGACATGAACACGTGGCTCAAGGGCGGCGAAGATCGCAAGGCGCTGTTTTCGAAAGTTTGTTCGAGCCATCGAATATTCAAACAGGACGGGACAAACGGGTTTCCATCGTTTGCGAAAATGTCGACCTCGCCAAGATGCAAGAGGTGATGAACGCGCCGGAGACCGCCAAGGCGAAGGCCGCGCACACCGTCATGGACCCGCTTGAAGTCTACATCGAAATTCCCGGAGGCGCGTGACCGTCCTAGGCTTCGGCGCCGTGTCGTCATGAAGTGCGGGCTAGAGCGCCCGCCACTTCATGACCAGGTCGCCAACGGCGGTGACGAGAATCTGCACGCCGATGCACATCAAGAGGAAGGCGGACAGGCGCACGACCACCTGCCGCGCGGTCGCCCCCATGGCCGCCGTCAGCCGGTCGGCGAAGCGGTAGGCGATCCAGATGATCGCCGCATTGGCGATCGCGGCGACCGTCACGCCGAGGAAGAAGGCGAGCGCACGAGCGCTCTCCCGCGGCCGCTCGGCGCCGAGCGTGATCGCGACCGCGATCGTGCCGGGTCCGGTGGTGAAGGGCAGGGTGAGCGGGAAGAAGGCGACCTGCTTCGGGTCGTCGTCGGCCTGGCCGGTCGCGGGCTGCTGGTCGCCGGTCTTGCGGTCGGGATGCTGGTCGCCCGAGTTCAGGAGATGCCAGCCGCTCAGCGCCACGACCGTGCCCGCCGGCGATGCGCAGGGCGTCGATCGACACGCCGAAGAAGCTGAGCACATAGGCGCCGCCCCACAGAGCGCAGAACATGATGGCGAGCGAATAGAGGCCGACGAGCCCGGCGGTCTTCACGCCGGTCCGGGTGGGCGAAGGCGCGCGTGTAGACGCTGAAGATCAGCGCGCCGCCGATCGGGTTGATGATCGAGAACAGCGACGGGAACGCCAGCAGGAAGGCGACGTTCGCCGTCGTGGCGATTTCCCTGAAGTCTCCGCCGAGCATGCTTCGTTCCCCGCCGAGCCTTCGCGCGCTCCTACACCGCGCGAGGCCGGCGGCGCAATCCGACTCGCGCGAGCGGATTTTGCGCGAGGCCGCGCGAGCCTCTATCATCGCAGGCGATTCCCTGAAGCGAACCGGAGGCTTTCCCGTGCCGGGCGAGAAGTCCGCGCGCCGGCGCGGCGTGCTGCTGGTGCTGATCGCGACCGTGCTGTGGAGCCTGGCGCGGCTTGTTCGCCCGCACTGCTCGCCCATCTCGACGTGTGGACGGTGATGGGCTGGCGGGCGGCGCTCGGCGCGGTCTGCGATCTCGGTCGTCGGCCTCGTCGAATGGCGGCGCGGGCGGCTCGACGACCTGTTCGGCTTCGGCTCGCTCTCGCCGCTCGTCGCGCCTGCTCGCGACTGATCGCGATCTCCGCCTACACCGCCGCGGTGATGACGACGACCATCGCCGACGTCATGGTCATCTACGCGACCATCCCGTTCGTCGCCGCCGCGATCGGCTGGCTCGTCAACCGGCGAGGCGGTCGACCGCCGCACGCTCGTCGCCTGCGATCGCTCGCGCTCGCCGGCATCGTCGTCATGGTCGTCAACGGCCTCGGCTCGGGCCGGCTCGCTCGGACAGGCGCTGTCGGCGCTGATGACGGTCGCCTTCGCCGGCATGATCGTGCTGCAGCGCCGCCGGCCGAGAGCCTCGATGATCGCCGTCAACGCCGTCGGCGCGCTGCGGCGCCGGCGCGATCGGCTTCGCGCTCTCGCCGCATCCGCCGCTCGAGCCTCTTCGACTTCGCCGTGCTGTTCGTGTTCGGCCTGACGACGATCGGCCTCGCCTTCGTCCTGTTCATGGAAGGGGCGAAGCTCATTCCGTCGGCCGAGGCCGGGCTCATCAGCCTGCTCGACGTTGTGCTCGGGCCGATCTGGGTGTTTGTTGCCTTCGGCGAGAACCCCGGCGCCACGACCCTGCTCGGCGGGGCGATCGTGCTCGCCGCCGCGCTGTGGCGCATGGCGCCGGATCTTCGCGGCGAACGCTTGCGGTGAGGGAGGACGCATGGACGGCGAAAAATTCGCTCTGGTGACGGGCGCGGGCGCCGGGATCGGCAAGGCCTCGGCGCTGGCGCTGGCGCGCGCCGGCTGGACGGTCGCGCTCGCCGGGCGGCGCAAGGAGAAGCTCGTCGAGGTCGCGCGCGAGATCGGCCACATCGGCCGCCGCGCCATCGTCGGCGCCCTGCGACGTCGGCGATCCGGAGGCGGTCAAGGCGATGTTCCAGACGATCGAGCAGGGCTTCGGCCGGCTCGACCTCCTGTTCAACAACGCCGGCCAGGGCGCGCCCGCCGTCCCGATCGACGAACTGACCTACGCGCAGTGGAAGGCGGTGGTCGACGTCAATCTCAACGGCGCGTTCCTTTGCGCGCAGGCCGCGTTCGGCCTGATGAAGCGGCAGACGCCGCAGGGCGGGCGGATCATCAACAACGGCTCGATCTCGGCCCATGTCCCGCGGCCGATGTCGGCGCCCTATACGGCGACCAAGCACGCGATCACCGGCCTCACCAAGTCGATCGCGCTCGACGGCCGGGCGCACGACATCGCCTGCGGCCAGATCGACATCGGCAACGCGCTGACCGAGATGGCCCGCAAGATGACGCAGGGCGTCCCGCAGGCCGACGGGCGGATCGCGGTCGAGCCGACGATGGACGTCGAGGAGGTCGCCGCCGCGGTCGTCCACATGGCGAGCCTGCCGCTCTCGACCAACGTGCTGACCATGACGATCATGGCGACCAAGATGCCGTTCGTCGGGACGGGGGTAGGGCGTTGCAAACCCGAAGATAGCTGACATTGCGAGCCGACGCAGCTTCCGTGTCCCGCACGACCACGAAGAGGCCGCTTCGGATTTTCGCTGGCGGCCCCTTCCGACATCCGCGCTACGGCCCCACCATTTTCGCTCCGGGTCGATCAGCCGGTCGAACTCGGCCTCCGTGACGTGCCCAAGCTTCAGCGCCGCGTCCTTCAGCGGCAGGTTGTGATGCACGGCGTAGTGGGCGACTTCGGCGGACTTGTCGTAGCCGATGGATGGCGAGAGCGCGGTCACCAGCATCAGCGACCGGCCGACGTCGTCGGCGAGCTTCTTCAGGTTGGGCTTGGCGCCTTCGATGAGGTACTTGCGGAAGTTGGTCGCGCCGTCGGAGAGGATCGAGATCGAGTTGGCGATGTTGTGGATGAGGAGCGGCTTATAGACGTTCATCTCCAGTTCGCCGCTCGCCCCGCCGAAGCCGACCGCCACGTCGTTCGCCATCGCCTGGACGGCGATCATCGCCAGCGCCTCGGCCTGGGTCGGATTGACCTTCCCCGGCATGATCGAGGAGCCGGGCTCGTTGGCCGGCAGCTCGAGCTCGGCGAAGCCGGCGCGCGGGCCGCTTGCGAGCAGGCGGATGTCGTTGGCGATCTTGTACAGCGAGACCGCGAGCGTGCGCAGCGCGCCGGAAAGATGCACCAGCGCGTCGTGGGCGCCCTGCACCGCGAATTTGTTCGGCGCGGGGACGAACGGCAGCCCGGTCAGCCGCGCGATCTCCGCGGTCGCGGCCTCGGCGAAGCCGGGCGCCGAATTGACGCCGGTGCCGACCGCCGTGCCGCCGAGCGCGAGGCGATAGACGCCGGTCAGCGCGGACTCGATCCGCTCGACGTCGTCCGCCAGCATCGCCGCGTAGCCCGAGAACTCCTGGCCCAGCGTCAGCGGCGTCGCGTCCTGCAGATGGGTGCGGCCGATCTTGACGATGTCGCTCCATTCCTCCGCCTTGGCGGCGATGGCGCGCTCGAGCGCCGCGACCGCAGGCACGAGCCACGCCTTGGCGTTGACCGCCGCGGCGATCGACATGGCCGAGGGAAAGGTGTCGTTGGTCGACTGCGCCATGTTGACGTGATCGTTGGGGTGCACGGGACGCTTGCTCCCGAGCGGCTCGCCCGCGAGCTCCGAGCAGCGGTTGGCGATCACCTCGTTGACGTTCATGTTGAACTGGGTGCCGCTGCCGGTCATCCAGACGTGCAGCGGGAACATGGCGTCGTGCCGGCCCTCGAGGATCTCGTCGCAGACCTCGACGATCAGCCGATAGATTTCGTCGGAGAGCCGTCCGCCTTCGTGGTTGGCGGTCGCCGCAGCCCGCTTCAGGATCGCATAGGCGCGCGATCATCTCGCGCGGCATCAGATCCCTTCCGATGCTGAAATAGTCGAGCGAGCGCTGGGTCTGCGCCCCCCACAGCTTGTCCGCGGGCACGCGGACTTCGCCCAGGCTGTCTCTCTCGATGCGAAATTCGGTCATTCGCCGCTCCTTGATGGCCAAAACCGAATTTAGCCGCGAAATCCGGACGAATTTGGCCATCATGACCGATTGTCAGGCGCGTTTTTGATAGCCAGCGGGCGCGAATCGCATTACGCGCGCCGCGTGCTGTGACGCGCATCACGGCGTCGGGGACGAATTCGCGCGATTGGGAACAGCAGACGCGACGCCGCGTTGTCCGGATTGGGACACGCTTCAGCCAAAACCAAGGCGGCGGCGCGCTCGAGAGGGCGTCATGCTTCGGATACTTGTTCTTCTCGTGGCCGTGACGGTGAGCTGCGGGTTCGCGGCGGGCGTAACCGTCATCCACGCCCCCGCCCATCCGATCGAGGTCGAGCGTGGGTATTGAGGTCCCCCGCCGCAGGGGCGCCCTGAAGGGGTAGGGGAGGCGTGAGCCTTCCCATGCAGCCGCCTTCAATCGATCAGACGGTACGCCGGCAGCGTCAAAAACTCCTCGAACTCCTGGGCGAGCGACATGTCCGAGAAAAGCTGGATCGCCTCGGGAAAGCGGCCGCCTGCGTAGGCCTTGGCGCCGACTTCGCCCTTGACCCGCTCCATCTCGCCCTCGAGCGCCGTCCGGAACAATCCCGGCGTCACTTCGCGCCCGTCGTCGAGGCGGGCCTTCAGGTGGATCCACTGCCACACCTGCGCGCGCGAGATTTCGGCGGTCGCGGCGTCCTCCATCAGGTTGTAGATCGGCACGGCGCCGCGCCCGCGCAGCCACGCCTCGATGTATTGCACGCCGACGCGGATGTTCTCGCGCAGGCCCTCTTCGGTGCGCTTGCCCTTGTGCATCTCGACGAGGTTCGCGGCCGTGACGTCGACATCCTCGCGCAGGACCGAAAGCTGGTTGGCGCCCGGCATCAGCCGGTCGAAAACCTCCAGGGCCACCGGCACGAGGTCGGGGTGGGCGACCCAGGTGCCGTCGTGGCCGTTGCCCGCCTCGCGCTCCTTGTCGGCGCGCACCTTGGCGAACGCCGCGTCGTTGGCGTGAGCGTCGCCTTTGACCGGGATCTGCGCCGCCATGCCGCCCATGGCGAAGGCGGCGCGGCGATGACAGGTCTTGATCAGGAGCAGCGAGTAGGCGTTCAGGAACGCCTGACCCATGGTCATCACGGAACGGTCGGGCGTCAGGAACGCTGCGTTCTTCCCAAGCCGCTTGATGAACGAAAAGATGTAGTCCCAGCGTCCGCAATTGAGGCCGACGATGTGGTCGCGCAACTCGTAAAGAATCTCATCCATCTCGAACGCCGCCGGCAGCGTCTCGATCAGCACCGTCGCCTTGAACGACCCGTGCGGGACGCCGAGCGTCTCCTCGGCATGCGAGAAGACGTCGTTCCACAGCCGCGCTTCGCGGTGGCTTTCCATTTTCGGCAGATAGAAAGCAACGGTCGCGCCTTTGGCCTTCTGCGCCTTGGCGCAATGGAACACATAAAGACCGAAGTCGAACAGCGAGCCCGAGATCTCCTGGCCGTCGACCGTGACGTGGCGCTCAGGCAGGTGCCAGCCGCGCGGGCGCACCATCAGAACCGCTGGATTCGGCTTGAGATGATAAGCCTTGCCGCTCGCCGGATCGGTGAAGTCGATACGGCCCTCCCACCGGTCCTTCAAATTGGCCTGGCCCTCGATCATGTTGGCGAACACGGGGGACGTGGCGTCCTCGAAGTCCGCCATGAACACCTTGGCGCCGGAGTTCAGCGCATTGACGATCATCTTGCGGTCGACGGGTCCGGTGATCTCGACCCGCCGATCGAGGAGGTCGGCCGGGATCGGCGCGACCGTCCAGTGGCCGTCGCGAATTGCCTTGGTCTCGGTCAGGAAGTGCGGCAACTGGCCGGCGTCGAACAGCTTTTGCCGGGCCGCTCGCCTCTGCAAGCAACTCTCGGCGGCGGCCGTCAAAACGTTCGTGCAGACCGGCGAGGAAAGCGAGCGCCTCAGGGTTGAGAATTTCCGCCTGCCGGGCGCCGGTCTGGGCATGGACTTGGATTCCTGCGGCGGCCGACTGCGCAGTCATGGGGCTCCTCCGGTTTGGCGGCGATGATCCGAGGACCGTGTCCTAGACTGTTTCGCCGCCCTTGGGGAGGGCCGATTCCGGAGAGGCGGCGCCAATCGGCGCCATCGCGTCCAGCTCGGGGTTTTCTTGAAACGCAGGATGTTTCGTGAGAAGCCGGCATGCGCTTGGCATGCCGCTTTCCATGCTCAAGCCGCCATATCGCTTGAGCGCGCTCGCCTGTCGATCGCGCCCGCGGCTCTGCGGCGGGCAAGCAACGCAGTGGGGTCTTCGTCGAGCGGCAGGGCGCTGACGTCGACGACGTCCTGACGGGTGAGGCCGATATCGCGCAGTTCGTAGTCGGACATGCGAGCGAGCTGGCTCATGGCCCGGCGGGCGGCGCCGACTCGCACCGGCCAATTCAGCGCCCGCCGCAAAACGCCCGCGGTGTGGGAGACAGCATGTCGTGAGAGAAGAGACAGCATCCTTCGCCTCCGTTTAGGGACAGTTCTTCCGCGCCGCCGCGCAAGCGCAGGCGGATCGGCCTTCGATTTCATTCCTGAACGTGCGGAAGGTACGCTTTAACGATTGATCGGTCCAACGAATGTTTGTAAGCTATTCAATCGCCAATTCGTATGGATGAAGCCGATGCTCGACACCGACCAGTTGCGCTCCTTTCTCGCCATCGTGGACTCCGGCTCGTTCACGAAAGCCGCAGAGCGCGTGCACAAGACGCAGTCGGCTGTCTCCATGCACATTCGCCGGCTCGAGGAGCAGCTCGGCTGCGCCCTGTTTGTGAAACAGGGCCGGGGGATGCGGCTCACGGCCGAGGGCGAGAGCCTGATCGATTACGCTCGCCGCATCGTGCAGATCGAGGCCGGCGCGCTCGCCGCCCTGTCCCGCAAGGGCCTGCGCGGGGCTGTGCGGCTCGGCATCCCCGACGACTACGCAGAGAGCTATCTTGCCGAGATCCTCGGCCGCTTCACCCGCAAGCATCCGATGGTCGAGGTGGCGGTGTCCTGCGAGGGCTCGCCCGAGCTCACCCAGCAAGTCGCGGCGGGCGCGCTCGAGCTCGCGCTGGTGACCGATCATCCGGGCCTTCACGGTTTCGAGCTTCTGTGCGAGCAGCCGCTCGTCTGGGCCGCCTCCGAGCGCTTCCATGTCGACGCCGGCGCGCCGATCCCGCTCGCGCTCGGCGCCGTGTCCTGTCTCTGGCGGCGCGAGGCGGACGAGGCGCTCGCCGAGGCCGAGCATCCGACGCGAGGGCTGTTCTTCTCGAAGAATTTTTCCGCCATCGGCACGGTGGTGCGGGCGGGCCTCGCCGTGACGACGCTGCCCGAATCGATGGTCGGCGAGGGCCTGCGCATCCTCGGCCGCGCAGAGGGCCTACCGGAACTGCCGCTGACGAGAATGGGCCTCATCCACGCGCCGGGCCGGCCGAGCGAGGAGACCAAGGCGCTGGCCAACGCCATTCGCGAAACCGTGAGCCTGCCAGCCCGCCGCGCCGCCTGACTTCGCCGAAATCGAGTGGACCTTGAGGCGCTTTGGTTTGCGCTCGCGGTCGGCGGCGTAAGCGGCGCGGCGAAACGCCGCGGGAGGCGCCAGCAAACGTCATAGGACTGTCGTCGCCACGCACGAAGTTCGCCACGTGACACCTGTCAACAGAGTGGCGAAGATGCGCAGATCCGTTCTCAATTCCCGTTTCCTTCAGTCCTCCGCGATCCTCGCCGCGGTCGCGTCAGCGGCCGCCGCCGGGCCGGCGAGTGCGCAGCAGGCGAACCTCACGGCCGCCAACGTCAACGTATTAGACCTGCTGTCGCCCTTCCTGACCCTGAATTCCACCCCGATCGGCCAACAGACGCTGCAGGTGAACCTCAGTCAGGCCGTCGCGATCAATCAGAACGAATTTTCGGCGGCGCTGCTCAACGACAATCTCTCGACGTCTGCACTGGCCGCCCTCGCGATCAGTGACGAGAATTTGCTCGGCTCCGCATCGAACACGGTCTACGGCATCGCGACCACAACCACATTCGGACCTGCGGCGAATTTGGCCGGCGGATTGCCTCCCGAGAACACGATGAGTTACGGCGCGCTCGTGAACGGATCGCAGACGATCGGCGGCTTCGGGTCCATCCTCGGCGCGGCCTATGTCAGTGGCGTCAGTCCTTCATCCGTCACGCTGCCGAATACCGTCGCTTTGCTGACGACGGCCTTCGGTTTTACTGGCAATACGCTGTCCACCGGCGATTCGCAGGTCGCCAAGTTCTATTTCGCCAACGGCACCTGGAACGGAACGACGACTGCCGTGGGGCCGACCGGGTCCTCGCTGCCGAGCCATAGCGGTCTGCCGAACGGGATCAACAGCGTCTACGACACCGCTTATGGCGTCACCAACAAGCAATCCGGCCAGAACGCCTACGGGGATTCGCATCCCTACCAGACCTATCAGGATATCCCCGGAGCGACCTACACCCTTTACGATCCCACAGTAAAAACAACGACGACCGTCTCCGGGGCCGTCAACCCGGACAAGCCGTCTTCCAATCCATCGTTCCCGAGCAGCCACATGGCCTATGCGATGACGGATTTGGTGCTGCTCGGCATGCTCGCGCCTCAGCTCTACCAGTCGATGCTGGTGCGCGCGTCCGCGATGGGCGAAAGCCGCATCGTGGTCGGCGTGCACTACCCGCTCGACATCATCGGGAGCCGCGCGTTCGTCTATTACGATCTCGCCAACTATCTCTCCAATCCCGCCTACATCAACAACGCGACGACGACCGGAACGGCAGTTAACCTGCCGAGCCTGATGGGCGCCGCGCAGGGCGAACTCACCTCGCAACTGACAGCCGCCGCGGCGGCTGCGAATTGCGGAACTTCGCTCGCGACCTGTGCGACGAGCAGCGCGAACGTCAATCCCTACGCCCCGTCGACGACCAACGCGGCCGTTTACGCGGCGCGGATGACGTATGGCCTGCCGACCAGCGCCGCGCCGCCCGAGTTGACCGACACGAATGGCCAGGACGCCACGATCCTGCTCGCAACGGTCTATGGCGGCGGCAGCGCGGCGGCGCAGAGCCTGATGAGCCAATTGGGCCTCGCGTCCGGCATGTATGGAAACCTGAGCACGGCCACCATTCGGCAGATCATCGCCAATACCGAATCCGCTCAGATCGCCGCCTTCGCCGGGAGCCAGCTCAGCTACTGGTCGCGCATCAACCTCGATGCCGCGATCGGCTATTTCGGCGGCGTCACGGGAACGCTAAACACGGCGGACGGCGACGTGGTCACGACCGACGTCACCGTGGCCTCCGGCGGCGCGATCGACGTCACCGGCAAGTTCGCGGTCGAAGGCGCCTTCGATATCCAGGCCGGCGGCGCCCTTGGCGTCACGCTCGACGGCCTGGCTGCGGAAACGGGCTATAGCCAGGTGGTGGTCGCCGGGTCCGCCGACCTCGAGGGCGCGCTCGACGTCACGCTCGGCGCAGGCTTTGATCTGCAACGCGGCGAGACGTTCGACCTGGTCGAGACCGCCACCGGCTTGACCAGCGACGTCACCGCGCTCTTCCTCGACGGGGACGCGTGCTCGGCCCTCGGCGGCGAGACCTTCCGCTGCGGTTGGGATGTGATCGCGCTCGATGCGGTCGACCCGCCCGGCGTGACGGACCTGGAGCTCAAGGTCGTGTCGACTCCGGAACCCTCGACCTGGGCGCTGATGGCGCTCGGCTTCACGAGCCTCGGCGTCTTCGGCCGCCGCAAGACCCGCCCCGGCGCAAGGCTCGCGCTAAGGGTCGGCCCGACAGCTTAATCGCCGCCTGCCCAAGGGTTAACAGTTATGCTTAAGAAGCTATTAAGCCGCCCGTGACAGGTTTCCCCCGTTCATGTCACGGGCGCGACAGTCGTCGCCCGGAGTTCGAACCAGGGGACGACGGTGATGGCCAATTGGACGGACTTGCCCAATTGGACGGACTTGCCCAATTGGACCGGCTTCGCCTTTTGGCGTGCGCTCTGCGTCGCCGCGGGCCTGAGCCTGGCCTCGGTCGAGACTGCCCGGGCGGCCGATCTTCCGCCGGCGCCGACCCTTCCGGCCGTCGCCAGCGGCTCCGAACCGTTCAGCGGCTGGTATCTGCGCGGCGATATCGGCGCGGGGTTCGAGACCAGGCCTGATTTCGGGCCGGCCGCGGTTCCCGTTGCGCCGGCCGCCTCCCTCTCGCCCTACGCCGTTTCTCCTTTCAGCGGCGCCACGCCGTGGACATCCGGGACGATCGACGCCGGCGTCGGCTATGTCTTCACCCCCTGGGCGCGGATGGACGGCACGCTCGAATATCGCTTCGGCGGCCGGCTGCAGGCCGACTTCGCGACGCCCGGTCCGGCGCCGCTCGGCGTCGCGGACCCCTTCGGTTCGGCGGATCGGCTGCGCGCCGGCCCGTCCTCGATCGTCGCGCTGATGAACGGATATGTCGATCTCGGGAGCTATTGGGGCGTGACGCCGTTCGTCGGCGCCGGGATCGGGGTCGCCGACAACGCGCTCTCGGGCGTCTCCGATCAGGGCTTCGCTCTGTCGAGCGCCGGCGCCGCCTATCCGGTCGGCGGATACTTCTCCAACGCGTCGAGCGCCCATTTCGCCTGGGCCCTGATGGCGGGGCTCGATTTCGACATCGCGCCCAATCTCAAGCTCGAACTGAGCTATCGCTATCTCAACCTCGGCTCGATCGCGATCGGCGGCGCGCACTGCGCCTCCGGCGCGGCGCCCTGCGCGCAGGGCGCCGTCGCCACAACCTCGCGCGGCGCGCTCGCCTCGAACGACGTGCGGATCGGCCTCGTCTGGCTCGTCGGCGACCCCGTCTCCGCCCCGGCGCCGGTCGTCGCCCGTTACTGAGCGGGGCTCGCCCGTCAAATCGCCGTGAGCCCTCGGACCTTCCGCCGCGCCGGCGCAGGCCTCCTTGCCATGCGCGGCGGGCGCTTGTAGCGATTGGCCCCCGGCAGGCCGCCGCATCGGAAAAGAAAGCGGCTAACCCGCGCTTCGTTCACGCTTGAGGGCCCGCCATGACCGACGCGACAGCGCCTCGTGCGGGCATCCTCCGCTCCGCCTGGGCCAATCCGATCCTGCTCCTGGTGCTGACGACCCTGATCTGGGCCGGCCACTCGGTCGTCGCTCGCATGGCGGCGGGCGAGATCGGGCCGATGACCCTGACCTGCCTGCGCTGGGCGCTGGCGCTCGCGCCGATCCTGGCCGCCGCGCGGCCGTCGCTGCGCCGCGACTGGCCGGTGCTGCGCGCCCACTGGCTCTATTGTCTGGCGATGGGGGCGCTCGGCTACACCGGCTTCAATGCGCTCTTCTACGTCGCCGCCCATCGCACCAGCGCGCTCAACCTGTCGATCATCCAGGGCGGCATTCCGGCCTTCGTCCTCATTGGCGCGCGCGTGTTCCTCGGCGTCCGCTTCACCGCGCTCCAGGCGCTCGGCGCGGCCGTCACCATGACCGGCGTTGCGGCGATCGCCGCGCAGGGGCAACTCTCGCGGCTCCTCGCGCTCGCCTTCAACAGCGGCGATGCGATGATGGTGATCGCCGTCGTGCTCTACGCCGGTTACACGGTGGCTTTGCGCGAGCGGCCGAAGGTCTCGGGCCTCAGCCTGCTGGCCGGCATGGCGCTCGCCGCTTTCGTCACCTCCGTGCCGCTGATGATCTGGGAGATCGCCGCCGGCGGCTTCATCTGGCCGACCGCTGGGGGACTGCTCACGCTCGTCTATGTCGCGCTCGGACCGGCGTTCGCGTCGCAAATGTTCTACATGCGCGGCGTCGAATTGATCGGGCCGGGGCGCGCCGGCGTGTTCGTCAATTTGGTGCCGGTGTTCGGCGCGATCATGGCGGTGGCGCTGCTCGGCGAACCGTTCGCCGCGTATCACGTCGTCGCGCTGATTCTGGTCGTGGGCGGCATCGCAATCGCCCAGAGGGGCGCGCGCCCCCGAGCGCCGTCGGCGCGATAGGCTTTGGCGACCGAAGGACAGGAGAACGATATGGGTCATTGGATCGAGTTGAAACCCGAGGGCGCCGGGCCGATCGCGGCCTGGCGGGCCGACCCGACGGGCGCGCCGCGCGGCGGGATCGTCGTCATCCAGGAGATTTTCGGCGTCAACGCCCACATCCGCGAGGTGACCGACCGTTTCGCCGCCGAGGGCTATCTGGCGGTCGCCCCGGCGATCTTCGATCACGTCGAAAAGGGATTCGACGTCGGCTACGACGCCGACTCGCGCGCCCGCGCCATGCCGCTGATGGGCAAGCTCGATTTCGAACAGGTCCTGCGCGACGCGGCGGCTGCGATCGACGTCGCCAAGGAAGGCGGCAAGGTCGGCATCGTCGGCTATTGCTTCGGCGGCAGCGTCGCCTGGGCCGCCGCCGCGCGCCTGCCCGGCCTCTCCGCCGCGGTCGGCTATTACGGCGGGCAGATCCTCGCGATGAAGGACCTCAAGCCCAGAATCCCGACCATCCTGCATTTCGGCGAGAAGGATCAGCACATCCCGATCGCGGGCGTGAGGGAGGCGGCCGCGGCGCATCCGGACGTGCCGGTCCACATCTACCCGGCCGACCACGGCTTCAATTGCGACCATCGCGCCAGCTACGACGCGCCGAGCGCGGCGCTCGCCTGGGACCGCACGCTGGCGTTCTTCCACACACATCTCGGCTGAGGCGCCGATGCCGCGGGCGGGCGAAGTTCTCGCCGCCTGTCAACGACAACATCCCCGTCTCGCTGTGGCGGACGGGGATGAAGGCGGGCGCGGGCGGGCGCCGTTCGAGTCGCTTCAGGCCGGCGCGCGCGCCGCCCGGCGCCAGCCGGCGAAGCCGAGGCTTGCAAAGCCTGCGAGCATCATCGCCCAGGTCGCCGGCTCGGGAACCGAATCGACCGTGAGGGTGAGGCCTCCGCCGGCCGCGACAAGCGACAGCTTGTCGTAACCGCAGCCGTAGATCCCCCCGCCGAGCGCCGAGCAGGCCGTCCCGTCGAGATAGAGGCCCGTGACGTTGTCGGTCAGGCCGCCATTCGCCTGGAGGAGGTCGAACACGTCGCCCGCGCTCAGGTAGAATTGGTTGCCGAGCGTGACGTCGAGCGCGCCTTCGAGGTCGGCCGCGCCGCCGACATCGATCTGGCCGTAGTCCGTCCGGCCGTCGAGCGTGCTGCCGAGCCCGCCGCCGGCCACGACGTCGAGGCCGCCGTCGACCGTGAACAGGCCCGTCACGTCGATGACGCCGCCGGAGGCGACGGTGACGTCGGTCGTGATGTGGTCGCCGTTCGCCGTGTCCAGGGCGCCGGTCACGCCCTGGAAGTAGCCGGCCGCGGCATAGAGGTTGATGCGCGACCAGTAGCTCAGCGACGTGCCGTAGAAGGCGGCGAGCGCCTGACCTCGGTGTTGACGATGATCTGATTGATCGTGCTGGTCGCCAGTTTGCCGTCGACGCCAAAGCCGTTCGTGCCGCCGGTCACCGCATTGGCGAGGGCCTGCGCGGTGGCGGTGCTGCCGCCATAGAGCGTGGCGAGCAGGATCGACGCGTCCGGGCCGCCGGCCGGCGCCTGCTCCTGCGGCGCCGCGGCGTAGGAGAGGGTCGGCAGACCATAGTTGAGCGCGGCCGCATAGGTCGCGGCGTTGGCGGGGCTCGCGCTCAGGCTGTTGGCGTTGGCTGCGCTCGCGGCGCAGGCGCTCACCGTCGCTCCGCAGCCGGAGAATTGCGGATTGGCGCTGAGCTGAGTGTTCAGGTAGCCGTTCAGTTCGGCGCCGCCGCGGTGAACAGGCCGGGCAGGTTGATCGCCGTGCCGGTCGTGCCCGCGTTGTTGATATAGGCCGG
Source organism: uncultured Alphaproteobacteria bacterium (assembly GCA_963783275.1). Lineage (GTDB taxonomy): Bacteria > Pseudomonadota > Alphaproteobacteria > Rhizobiales > Beijerinckiaceae > Roseiarcus. Next base: position 293,508 of record CAWANA010000024.1, read on the forward strand.
ATTGGTGAACGCTTGCGCGAGCTGTTCGGCCGACCAGGACCGGCTCGCGATGATGTCGAGCGGATAGTGAGCGCCGAGCACGATGCGGCTGTTGGCGTACTGCGCCGCGCGCGACAGCATGCTCTGGTACTCTTGAGGCGCCAGCATGGCGAGCAGATAGGAATCGGTGAAGGCGTAGTTGGTGTGGCCGCTCGGGAAGGCCGGGTTGGTGAGCAGATTGTTGGAGCTGCTCGCGTTCCCTACCGACGGATCGTACAGAGTGATGCTCGACGCCGCGACCTGGAAGGGACGCGAACTGCCGTACGGGTTCTGGCCCGGAGTTTGGTTCGACACACCGTAAGCGGTGTCATAGACGCTGGTGGTCATGTTCGGCAGGCCGTTGGAGGTCGGCAGCGTGTAGCCCGAAGGGGCGACCGCGGCGGTCGTGCCGTTGATCGTGCCGTTGGCGAAGTAATACTTTGCGACGCCGAGGCTCGGGCTCGTGAGGGCGCTGTAGGCGCTGGTCAGCAGGCTGACGGTGTTCGGCAGGACGGAATGGTTGCCGGCGGCGTAGGCGTTCACGCCCTGGACGTAGATCGCGCCGAGCACGGTCCCGAGGCCGCCGTCGCTCTGGGCCGGGGTGATGCCGTTGACCGCGGGTCCATTCGGGATCGTGCCGCCGAGATTGGCCGCCACGCCATAATTGGTTCCGTAGACGACTTTGTTCCCCAACGGGTAGGCCGTCAGGCTGTTGGACGCGCTGCTCAGCAGGTTCTCGTCGCTGATCGCGAGCGCCTGGAGCGCCGGCGTCGCGTTGCTGTTGACCTTGATGGCTTCCTGAAGGTTGTCGACGAGAGTCGTCGGGTCCAGGCTCAGGAATGGCGACAGAAGGTTGAGGACGTCGACGTTCGCCGGCGTGACGTTGGCCGCGCTGGCCGCCGAGGCGGTCGTGACGAGGATCGCAGCGGATCGGAGAAATCGGGATTTGAGGAGTGACATGCGCATTTGGCCCCTTGGCCGCTAAGTTGACGGCGCGGACTTTAGGAGCGTGCGGCGACGGTTCGCCGAAGGTTCGATGACGGCTTTGCGACGTTTGCGAAATCCCTCGATGACGACGCGCCGCGCCGACGTTGCGCGGAAAGAGCTTTGGCGATTCGGCCGAACGGTTCCCGCAGGCGGATTTCCATCGAGGGTCGGCAGCGGCTTGACGCGTTTTTGGCGAACGCCGCCGTCTCCGCGGAGACGATCGACTCGAGGGGGCTCGCGGCGTGCGTTACGCCGCCTCGGCCTCGACTTTCGGCTTCGGCTTCAGGCCGATCAGGTGGCAGATGGCGAAGACGAGGTCGGCGCGGTTCATGGTGTAGAAGTGCAGGTCCTCGACGCCATGGTCGATGAGGTCGATCACCTGCTCGGCGCAGACGGCGGCGGCGACGAGGCGGCGCGTCGCCGGGTCGTCCTCGAGGCCCTCGAACCGGTCGGCGAGCCATTGCGGCACGCTCGCGCCCGACCGGCGGGCGAAATTGGCCGTCTGCTTGAAATTCTGCACCGGGAAGATGCCCGGCACGATCGGAATCGTGATGCCGGCGGCGGCCGCGACGTCGAGGAAGCGAAAATAGGCGGCGTTGTCGAAGATGAGATTGGGTGATCGCCCGGGTCGCGCCGGCGTCGATCTTGCGCTTGAGGAGCTCGATGTCGTGCAGAAGCGTCGGGCTCTGCGGATGCTTTTCCGGATAGGTCCCGACCGAGACCTCGAAATCGCCGATGCGGCGCGCTTCGGCGACGAGCTCGGCCGTCGTCTGGAAGCCGTCCGCGGGCGGCTTCGTAGGGCGCGTCGATGCCGGCCGGCGGATCGCCGCGCAGCGCCACGATGTGGCGCACGCCCGGCCGCGCGATAGGCGCGCGAGCACGTCGCGGATCTCGTCCTTCGACGCGCCGACGCAGGTCAGGTGCGCGGCGGGCTTCATCGTCGTCTCGCGCACGAGCCGCGCGACCGTCGCATGGGTGCGCTCGCGGGTCGTGCCGCCGGCGCCGTAGGTGACCGAGACGAAAGCCGGGTCGAGCGGCTCGAGCCGCCGCGCCGCCTCCCAAAGGTTCGCCTCCATCTCCGGCGTCTTCGGCGGGAAGAACTCGAACGAGACGCGGACGCGCGCGCCCGACCGGCTCAGGGGAACGGGCTTTGCGGCCATCAGGCGAACTCCGTCGTCTGTCTCTGAAATCCGTCCGAGATGACGCGCGGGTCCTCGGCGAGCCACAGCGCGACCGTCAGCTTGCCGGACTTCGCCCGGCGCCGGCGGGACGCGCTGCGACGCGCGACGCGCGACGAGGCCCGCTTCGGTCGAGAAAGCCCTCGATCTCGGCGAGCGGGAAGCCGAGCCGCCGATGGGCGAAGTCGGTCGCGCAGGAATTCCTGCGTCGTGGGCGTCGAAATCGACCACGACCAGCCGCCCGGAGGGCGCGAGCGCGCGCGCCGCCTCGTTCAGCGCCCGGGCCGGATCGTCGAGGAAGTGCAGCACCTGATGGATGACGACGAGGTCGTAGCCGTCGCGCTCGACCGGCGGCGCGTAGACGTCGCCCTGGCGGAGCTGGACGTTGCGCAGGCCCGCCTGGTCGATGCGGCTGCGCGCGCGAGCGCCAGCATCGCCGCGCTCTGGTCGACGCCGACCGCGCGGACCGCGCGCGGCGCGAGCAGCTCCAGCATGCGCCCGGTGCCGGTGCCGAGATCGAGCAGGCTGCGGAACGGCTTTTCGCCGATCATGGCGAGCGAGCGCCGCCTCGACCCGCTCCTCGGGGGCGTGCAGGGCGCGGATGCGGTCCCAGTCGGCCGCCTGCTCGGCGAAATAGGCCGCGGCCTGCTTGCGGCGCGCCTCGCGCGCGACTTCGAGCCGGGCGCGGTCGGCGGCGAGCGCCGGGTCGGCGGGATCGAGCCGGCGGACGAGGTCGCGGGCGAACGTCGCCGCCGGCGTTCGGCGAGGCGGAAGAACGCCCACGCGCCCTCGCGCTGGCGCGACGGCGAGGCCCGGCCTCGGCCAGAAGCTTCAGATGGCGCGAGACGCGCGGCTGCGACTGGCCGAGGATGGCGACGAGCTCGCTGACGGTCAGCTCGGCCTCGTCGAGCAGGCAGAGGATGCGCAGCCGCGTCTCCTCGCCCGCCGCCTCGAGGCTCGCGAGCAGGGTCGGGAAGGGCGTCGGCGGCGGGGCGGGCGCGAAGCGGTCTTTAGACATAAAGATATGTTTATGTCTAATCGAGGCGGCGCAACAACAATTCGCGAGGACGGTGAACGCGCGCGCGGTGGGCACAGCGTTTTGAGAGGTGGCTAGGGCGCTAAGGCCGCCCGGCGGCGGCCTTAGGTAACAACTTTAAGTGAAGAGGCCGCGGTCAGACGGCGGCGAGACCGTCGGCGCATCTAGTCCTCGATTTGCGATAGCCGGCCACACCAAGACCTGTGAAACCGACCAGCATCAGCGCCCAGATCGAAGGTCAGGAACGCCGCCGCCGATGACCAGCGTCACGGTGTCGGAGGGATCGCGAACTGATAGGTTCCAGGAGTGAGGTCCAGGCCCGCAATGGTCGGCCCGTGAATACGAGGTTAGCGGAAATGGAGCTCCCGGATGTGTCCGACACTCCGACTAACGGCGTTCCCCGTCGGCGCCCCAGATGAGAAAGCGTCTCCCGAGGTATCGGACGAAGTGAAATAATTTTCGCTGGTGCCAAATGGCAAGGTGACGCCCGTCAACTGATACCAATCCATGCCCGGCGTCGTGCCTAGCGCAATATACCAATTGGAGCCACCCCCAATGATACCGGTGGAATAACCCTGGTTATGGTCGAAAGTCGCACCAGCAAGGTTAAGGCTGCCGCTCGCATTCGCATCGACGTTTCCCGCCGACTGCGTGATATCAATCAGCACCGAGGAGTTCGCGGGTCCCGCGACGGCCGCAATCGACGTCATTGCCGCGATAGCACAAATATATTTCCCCAATCTGTTCATTTCTTCGCTCCATTACCCCAGGCTTAGGATATCGTGCGCGGCGAAGCCGAGGCCGCACACGGCTTACGAGTTTGGCCCCATCGAGAAGCCCCATAATCGGAACGCTATTCCCGCTTCCTCCCGCCACGATAGCATGTTAATATAAGTTTCCAAGGGGACTGCGCAGAAATATCGTGCGCGATCGACGGGCTCTAGGCCGGCTGTTACGTCCCAGGTGTGATCGGGGTTACCCTCCTCGACCGTGATCGCCGACCGCCCCCGGTCGAGCACCTCGATCCGGCATGCCGCGCCGCATTCGCGCGGGATGAGCCGGGCGAGGAGCGCGGCCGCCGCCTCGACATCGCCAAAACCATTCGACTGCACGGTGAGCACGGCGCGGCGGGTCTTTTCACTCGACGCCGTCCGCGCGTCCTGGCGCCAGTTCCAGCGTCGGCAGAGCACGTGGCGGGCGTCGGCGTACACCACTTCGCCCTCTTTCGGCGGATCGTTCGGGTCCTCGCCCGCCTCCGCGCCCATGTCGATGAAACTGTCGTCGGGCTTCGAGAAGCGGAAGGCGAGATCGCCCTCGGTCTTGTCGAGGTCGTCGCAGCCGAGGCAGAGCGCGCTCGACAGCGACACGAGGTTGTAGAGGTCGACCAGCGCGTTGATCTCCGGCAGCGGCTGGCCGGCCAGCACCCGCTTGATCAGCCGCTCTACCGACGAGCGATAGCTCGTCTTCTTGATGCCAAAGCCCTTGTAGGCCGTCCGCCAGGCCGCGACGCCGGGAATGGCCGAAAGCTCCGCGGCCGCCCAGCGCGCCCGGCATTCGGCCTCCGCCGCCGCGATGTCCGCCGCGAGCCGCCCCGACCGCGCGGGCGCGACCATCAGGGGTTCGGCCAGCACGAAGGCGACCCGGAAGTCGGGAAATTGCTCGACGAGGGATTCGATGGAGATGCGGCGCATCGGGCGATCTTAGCGCAGGTCGCGATTTGGGATAATCGCATGGCGACGCGGCCGGCCGGCGCAGCGCTCATCGAGCGCGGACGCGGTCAGCGACCGCTCAGAAGCCGCGCGTCTGTCGTCGGCGATCTCTCATGCCGGCCCATCGCCCTGGCGTCCGCGCTGCCCTGTCCTCCCGGCGTCGTCGCAACTTAAGTTGAATTTCCGGGCGCGCCGCCTATAAGCGGCCCGGGCGATGGGCGAAATGATCGCGACGAGGTGACTTTGCAAATGCAAATCAAAGGTCTGGCATGCGCCGCGGCGCTTTGCCTGTTGGTCTCCGGCGCGGCGCAGGCCTTCGATGCGGCGACGGACCCAACGAGCGCCGAAGGCGCCCGGGGGACGTCGGCGCCCGCTCGGCCAGATCGATCGAATGCTCGCACAAGGCCGACGCGCAGAATCTGCACGGCAAGCCGCGCAAGCACTTCATGCGGGAATGCAAGCACGCCGACGAACGCCGGCTTCGCGCCGCTCGCGAACCGGTCGAAGGGGCCAGCCGCGCAATACCGAGGCGTTTTCGTCTCGATAGAATTTACTCGACAAATCCTTGCGGAAAATCTGAATTCGTGTACAGTGATCCGTCGCCCGCTTGGATCCGCGATGCCGCTTGCAGCTTCAATCCCCGTCTCAGCCGACATCGGAGGCGCGGCGTCCCGCCGCCCTCACAGGGCCTCCGGAGCGATGCCCGTCCCTCGACGGGCTGTAGGGCGTCCGGAACGACGCCCGTCTTTCGACGGGCCATGGCCCTGCGAGGCGCCCGCCCTCCGCTGCAGGGCCGGGTCGACGACCCGGCCGAGGCGCGGCGGTCGACCGCGCCCTACAAGCGCACGCGCCCGGAAAATCTGTAA
>CAWANA010000025.1:0-195149 GCA_963783275.1 uncultured Alphaproteobacteria bacterium
AAGTCGACCTCGTCGGCCTCGACGATGCCGGCCTTCGGGTTCTCCAGCGCCCAGACCATGCCGGCGAGCACGGCCGAGGTCACCTGCATGCCGGTCGCGTTCTGGTAGGGCGCGAGGTCGCGCGTCTCCTCGACCGAGAGCTGCGAGCCGTACCAGTAGGCGTTGCGGGCGTGGCCGTAGAGGAGCACGCCGAGCTCGTCGATCCCGTCGACGATCTCGGCCTCGGTCAGGATGTGCTGGGCGCTCTGGATCTGGCCGGCGCGGCCGAACAGCTCGTGCAGCGACAGCACCGCGTCGTCGCAGGGGTGATAGGCGTAGTGGCAGGTCGGGCGGTAGACCGCCTCGCCCTTGTCGTCGCGCACGGTGTAATAGTCGGCGATCGAGATCGCCTCGTTGTGGGTGACGAGGAAGCCGAACTGCGCCGCGCGCCGTCGGCGTCCAGGAGCGGACGCGGGTGTTGGCGCCGGGCTGGTTGATGTAGATCGCCGCGCCGCAGCCGGTCTTGTGGAAGCCGGCGTTGGCCGGCGCCCATTTCTCGTGCGTGCCCCAGCCGAGTTCGGCCGGCTGCATGCCCTCCGACAGGAAGCCCTCGACCGACCAGGTGTTGACGAACACGTTGCGCGGCTTCGGGTTCTTCGCGCGCTGGGTGTCGCGCTCGGCGATGTGGACGCCCTTGACGCCGAGCGTCTGCGCGAGCTTCGCCCAGTCCTCGCGCGTCTTCGGCTCCGGCGCCTTGTCGCCGAGGTCGGCGGCGAGGTTCAGGAGCGCCTGCTTGACGAACCAGGACACCATGCCGGGATTGGCGCCGCAGCAGGAGACCGCGGTCGGGCCGCCCGGGTTCTTGCGCCGCTCCTCGAGCACCGTCTCGCGCAGCGCGTAGTTGGTGCGCGCCTCGTTGCCGAGGTCCTTGGCGAAGTAGAAGCCCGGCCAGGGCTCGACGACGGTGTCGACGTAGAGCGCGCCGAGCTCGCGGGCGTAGCGCATGATGTCGAGCGAGGAGGTGTCGACCGAGAGGTTGACGCAGAAGCCCTGGCCCTTGCCGGCCTTCAGGTACTTGCCGAGCACGTCGCGATAGTTGTCCTTGGTCAGGCCGAGGTGAACGAACTTGACGCCGCGCTCGTCGAGCAGCTTCCGGTCCGCGTCGTTCGGGTCGATGACGATAGAAGTGGTCCTTGTCGAACTCGAAGTGGCGCTCGATCAGCGGCAGGGTTCCCTTGCCGATCGATCCGAAGCCGATCATCACGATCGCGCCTTCGATGCGACCGTAGATGGGCCAATGCGACATGGCGTCGTTGCTCCTGTCTGGAAAACATCCTCTCGACGCCGAGCGTCACCTGAAGCCGCTTAAAGCCACGCCGCGTGGGCGCCGTCAATAGCGCAAGCCGCTGAATTCTGTCGCAAATCCGTCACTTTGCGTGAGGGCGCCGGGGCGGCGTCGGGGGCCCAGGTCGGCTCGCTTCGCCGCCGCGCGGCGCTGTGCTAGAGGGACCTCGGGCGGGTCGCTCGCGCGCTGTGGAATTCGCCCCGGCGCTTGTAACACGGGCGCAATCGGAGCGAAGACCATATGGGAGCCTTGCCGGCCGATAGCCGTTCGGACGATCCCTGGTCGGCGATGATGAGGGCCGCGATGGCGGGCGACGAGGGCGTCTACCGGCGCCTGCTCGAGGAGCTCGGCCGGTCGGTGCGGGCGATGGCGCGCGGCGCCTTCGCGCGGGCGAGGGTCGGCGACGCGGATGTCGAGGATGCGGTGCAGGAGACGTTGCTGGCGATCCACCTGAAGCGCCACACCTGGGACCCGAGCCAGAAGCTCGCGCCTGGGTGAACGCGATCGCGCGCCACAAGATCATCGACGCCATGCGCCGGCGCGGCGCGCGCCGCGCCGAGCCGATCGAGGATTTCGAGGAGTTTCTCGCCGCGCCCGAGGAGGAGGATCCGCACGCGCTCAGCGACGCGAAGAGGCTGATGGAGACGCTGAACCCGCGCCAGCGCGACATCGTGCAGTCGATCTCGCTCGACGGCCAGTCGATCGCCGCGACCGCGGCGCGCCTGTCGATGACCGAGGTCGCCGTGCGGGTGGCGCTGCACCGCGCGCTGAAGTCGCTCGGCGCGGCCTGGCGGAGGTCGGTCGTCGTGAAGACCTCCGAACTCATCGCCGCGCTCGCCGCCGACCCCGTCCCGGAGCCGATCCGGCTCGGCCGGCGCGTCGCTGCGGCGCTCGCGGTCGGGCCTCGTCGGCGCGCTCGTGCTCTATGCGCTCGTCGTCGGGCCGCGGCCGGACTTCGCCGCAGGCGCTCGGCACGATGCGCTTCGACCTCAAGTTCGTCGACGCGCTGGCGCTCGCGCTGCCGTCGCTCCTGCTGCTCGTGCGGCTCGCGCGGCCCGACGCGAGGCCGGGCGCGCTCGCGCTCTGGCTGTTCGCGCCGCTCGTCCTGCTCGGCCGCGGCGGTCGTCGTCGAACTGATCGTCGTGCCGCAGGACGAGTGGCTGCCCCGCCTCGTCGGGCAGAACATGCGCTATTGCACGACGATGATCCCGATGATGGCGGCGCCGATCCTGGCGGCGCTGATCGTCGCGCTGCGCGCCGGCGCGCCGCAGCATCCGGGCTGGACCGGCGCGCTCGCGGGCGCGGCCGCCGCCGGGCTCGCGCGTTCCTCTACGCCTCGCATTGCCCCGACAATTCGCCGCTGTTCGTCGCGACCTGGTATCCGCTGGCGACGCTCGTCTGCGCCGGCGTCGGCGCCTGGGCGGGACGGCGCTTTCTGGCGTGGTGAGTCGCGTCGGGGCGACGGCTTGCGGCAGGTTCGACTCGAATGGCCCATGCGCTCGCGAGCGCGATTTCCGACTGCTAATGCCTTGCCTGCTACTTCTTGACCAGCGGGTCGAGGATCGCTTTCAGCTGGTCGAAGGTCAGTTCGCCGCCGTAGACCTTGCCGTCGATGACGAAGGTCGGCGTGCCGTGACCTTGATCTCGTCGTTGGCGCGCTTGGCGATCGCGACGATCGCGTCGGCGAGCTTCTGGTCCTTGAGGCAGGCTCGTCGCCTGGTCCTGGGTCATGCCGGTCGGGCGCATGGCGGCGATCAGCGGCTCGAGCGGCTTGTCGACGAAGGCCCACTTGTCCTGCTCGGCGAACAGGAGCTCGTCGGCGGCAAGCGCCTTGTCGTCGCCGAGGCAGCGGGCGAGCACGAAGGCGGCGACGTCGAGCGGGTTGCGCGAGAACTCGCGGAAAATGAAATGGACCTTGCCGGTGTCGATATAGTCCTTCTTCAGCTGCGGCAGCGTGTCCTTGCTGAACGCCGCGCAATGCGGGCAGGTCAGCGAGCCGTATTCGATCACCGGCACGCCGTTGGCGATCGCCCATCGTCGAGGTCCGGCAGCGGCCCCGGCTGAAGCACCTTGGCCATGTCGACCGTGCGGTCCGGCTGCGGCGCGTCCGCGGCGTAGGCGCCGTAGCGCGAGCGCCGCGGCGCAAGCGAAGGCGGCGCCGGCCAGACGGCGAAGGGAAACGAAGGCCATCGGGGCTCCTGACGGTCGGGCTGTTCGAAAGGGCCGCGACATTGCTCATAAACCCCGCGAGGCGGCAACCCCCGAGTCTCTTCGGCGTTCACTGTCTTGGGCCGCCGGCTCGAGACGCTTGGCGCGCTGCCGCGGTGGCATGCTAGCTCCTCACACATCGGGATCGTGCAGGAGAGAGCGATGGAATACCGGCAGCTCGGCCATTCGGGCCTGAAAGTTTCGGTGCTCACCATGGGCACGATGACCTTCGGCGGCAAGGGCATGTTCGCCAAGGTCGGCGACGTCTCGCTCGACGAGGTGCGCCGGCTGATCGACATCGTCGCCGACGCCGGCGTCAACCTGATCGACACCGCCAACATCTATTCGGGCGGCCGCTCGGAGGAGATGATCGGCGAGGCGATGCCGACCCGAAAGCCCGGCATGCTGATCGCCACCAAGGCGCGCTTTCCGATGGGCTCGGGGCCGAACGACCGCGGCTCGTCGCGCTGGCATCTCATCCGCGAATGCGAGGCGAGCCTCAAGCGCCTGCGCACCGACGTCATCGACCTCTATCAGTTGCATCAGTGGGACGGCTTGACGCCGCTCGAGGAGACGATGGAGGCGCTCGACAGCCTCGTGCGCTCGGGCAAGGTGCGCTACGTCGGCTGCTCGAACTTCTCCGGCTGGCACATGATGAAGGCGATGGAGGTCGCGCGCCGCGACGGCCGCGTTCCCTTCGTCTCCGAGCAAATCCACTACACGCTGCAGGCGCGCGAGGCCGAATACGAGCTCCTGCCGATCGCGGCCGACCAGGGCCTCGGCGTCCTCGTCTGGAGCCCGATCGCCGGCGGCCTTCTGTCCGGCAAGCACCGGCGCAACAAGGCCGCGCCCGAGGGCACGCGCCAGTTCTCCGGCTGGACGGAGCCGCCGGTGCGCGACGAGAACGCGCTCTGGGACATCGTCGACGCACTGGTCGCGATCGGCGAGGCGCATGGCGTGTCCGCGGCGCAGATCGCGCTGGCGTGGCTGCTCGGCCGCCCGACGGTGACGTCGCTCATCATCGGCGGCCGCACCGAGGCGCAGTTCCGCGACAACCTCGCCTCGCGTCAACGTCAAGCTCAGCGACGAGGAGCGCGCGCGGCTCGACAAGGTCAGCCAGCCGCCGCTGATCTACCCCTACTGGCACCAGTCCAATACCGCGAGCGACCGGCTCAACGCCGCCGACCTCGTGCTGCACAGGCCGTATTTGAAGAAGTGACGGCCCTTCATCCGCTCGCGGGAGAACGTGTCGCCGCTTTAGACGCTATCGTTGATCGCGTCGCCGCGCTCGATAGGGGGTCCGGCAGGAAGCCCGTCCTCCGGCGGGCTATGGAGCGGCTACAGGCCTGCGTGCCGGAGCAGCAAAACGCTACCGGCTCGACTGGATGTGGTTGCGGAGCACCGGATAGACCTGCGTCTCCCAGCGCTTGCCGTTGAAGACGCCGTAATGGCCGACGCCGGCCTGCAGATGGTGCGTCTTCATGTAGGGCCTTAGGCCCGAGCAGAGATCCTGCGCGGCCAGCGTCTGGCCGACGGCGCAGATGTCGTCCCTCTCGCCCTCCACGGTGAGCAGGAAGGTCTTTTTGATCGCCCGCGGCTCGACGATCCGGCCCTTGTGCTTCATGAGCCCCTGCGGCAGCAGGAAGCGCTGGAACACCTGCTCGACCGTCTCGAGATAAAAATCCGCGCTCATGTCCATGATCGCGAAATATTCCTTGTAGAAGTCCCGGATGGCGTCGGCCCTCTCCGAGTCGCCGGCGACGCGAAGCTGAAAAAGCTCGACGAAGGATTTGGTGTGCCGGTCCGCGTTCATGCTCATGAAGGCGCAAAGCTGCAGGAAGCCCGGATAGACCCGCCGCCCGGCGCCCTCGAACTTGTCCGGCACGACGCCGATCATGTTGCTGCGGAACCATTCGATCGGCTTCTCGATCGCGAGCTCGTTGACCTTGGTCGGCGAGATTCGGCCGTCGATCGGGCCCGGCCATCAGGGTCAGGCTCGCCGGCTGGACGTTCGAATTGTCCTGCGCCATCACCGCGGTCGCGGCCAGCGCCGAAACGGTCGGCTGGCAGACCGCGACGATGTGGCAATCCTCGCCGATGAAATTGACGAAATCGATCAGGTGCTGGGTGTAGTCTTCGAGATTGAAACCGCCCTCTCCGAGCGGCACGTTGCGAGGGTTCTTCCAGTCGGTGATGAAGACCTGATGGTCCTTCAGGAGGGTGCGGATCGTCCCGCGCAGAAGCGTGGCGAAATGCCCCGACATGGGCGCGACGAGCAGAATCTTCGGGTCGTTCTCGCCCCCTTCGCGGCGGAAGCGCAAGAAGCTGGCAGAAGGGCGTCCAGGACGACGCCCTTCTCCTCGACCGGGACAGGCTCGCCGTGGACCTCGACGAACTCGATGCCGTATTCAGGCCGCGCATGGCTGAAACCCGCCAGCGCGACGAGTTCGTAATAGGCCGCCATTCGCCGCACCGGAGGCGCAAAGGGGTTCGCCGACCATGCGTTGAGGATCGCATTCGCGTTTTCGGCGAACATGCGGACCTGATCGCCCGCATCGGCCATTCTCTGATAAGCGTCGTACATCATCCCGCCGATTCGCCCCCAAGCGCCCAAGCTCAGCAAGCAGCGTGCCAAGGCGATTCGCTTTTGGCACAACGCTTGCTATGCGCTAACATGAATAGAGAGTCGCGCCGAACCGTCAACCAGCGGGAACTAGAATGTCACTGACAACGCTGTCGATCAGCAGCAAGAATTACTCGTCCTGGTCGCTTCGCGGCTGGCTCATGGCGAAGCTCGCGAAAATCGACTTCGAAGAGGTCATTGTCGCCCCCGACGACGCGGATGCGCGCGCGGAAATCCTGCTCCTGTCGCCGTCGATCCTCGTCCCGTGCCTGACCTACAAAGGCATTCGGGTATGGGACACGCTGGCGATCGGCGAGTTCCTCAACGAGGTTGCGCCGAAGGCGGGCCTTCTGCCTAAGGATCAAGCGACACGCGCCCATTGCCGGTCGGTGTGCGGCGAGATGCATTCGGGATTCGTCTCGCTCCGTCAGGCGTTGCCGATGAACATCAAGACCGAACTGGAGCACTTCAAGGTCTGGTCGAAGGCGGAGGCCGACATCGAGCGGATCAAAGCGATCTGGCGCGAGTGCCTGAGCACGTACGGCGGCCCCTATCTATTCGGCAAGATCTCAATGGGCGACGCGATGTACGCGCCGGTCGTGAGCCGCTTCCGCACTTATGGCGTCCGGCTGGACGGCGAGCTTCAGGCCTACGCCGACCGCATCTGGGATCTGCCGGCGATGAAGGAATGGCGCGAGGGCGCGCTCGCCGAGAAGGACGAGATCGAGGAGCTCGAGGTCGAGTTCTGACGCCACTCCGCCGAGCCCGCGCGTCTCACGCCGCCCGACGCGGCGGGAAACGCGTCCTCACCGCAACAGCGCGACGCTGGTGATGTCGTCGAATTGCGGGCAACCGCGCGCATGCGCGCGCACGGCGTCTTCGACCCGGGCGATCCACGCCGCCGCGTTGCAAGCCTCGCTGTCGGCAAGGAGATCGACAAGCCGCTCCTCGCCGAATTCGAGCCTGGGCCTCGTTCTCCGCTTCCGTCACGCCATCGGTGTAGAGAAACAGCAGATCGCCCGGGGCGCATCTCGGCGCGCAGCACCCGCGGCTTCAGGGTGTCGAACAGGCCGACCGGCAGGCCGCCGCCCGAGAGCTTCTCCACCGCGCCGCCGGCTCGCCGCAAGAGCGCCGGCAGATGGCCGCAACTCACAAGCTCGATCTCCCCGGTGCGCGGATCGAAAGCGGCGTAGAGGATGGTGGCGAAAAGCTCGGCGGCGTTGTTGTTGGCGAGATAGGCGTTGGCCTTCAGGATCGCTGCCGGGCAGGTCCGGTTTCTCGCGCAGGTTGATGCGGATCAGCGTCTTGGTGATGCCGGTGAACAGGGCGGCCGGGACGCCCTTGCCGCAGACGTCGCCCACGCCGACGGCCACGCGTCCGTCGTCGAGCGGCACGAGCTCGAACCAGTCGCCGCCGACGTCACGCGCCGCATTCATCGAGGCGGAGGCGTCGATGCCGGTGTCGGCGGCGAATTCCTCAGGCTTGGGCAGGAGCGCCTTCTGGATGACCGCCGCGCTCGCCATCTCGTCGCTGCGCTGCCTTCGCAGCAGGAGCTGCTCGGCCATGCGCCCGAAGGTATGGCCGAAATCCGCGAGGTCGGGGAGCGGATTGCGCAGTTCCTCGAGCAGGGCCGGATCGAACTCGTGCCGTTCAAGCGCCTCGAGCGCGTGGGTGTAGAGCCCGATCGCGTCGTTGAACCGGCGCAGCCGGTCGCCCATCCGTCCGATGACGTCGATCAGCAGCGACGGCGTCGTGCGGGCGACCTCGGCAAGCGCCGAACGTCCGACTCTAAGGACGTTGACGGACGTGCGCGCCCGCACCGTTGCCGAGCGCTGCAAGATGCGCCAGCGCGCCAAGCTCGCCAACGAGACAGGGCGCATCGAGGGTGGCGATCGGAATGGCGCCGCGAGCGCTGTCGGCGATCACGGTCACTTGTCCGGCGAGGATCAGCACGGCGTCGTGCGAATCCTCCCCCTGAAGCATGAGGGTCGCTTCCGGCTCGTAGGTCCTCAGTTCGCCGACTTCGATCAGATAGGAGACGTCGTCTTCGGTGATTTGGCGGAACGCGCTCGTCGACCGAATGGTCGACCGCAGCGCTGACAGATCGTTCATTCGGCGGGAACAGCCCCAGCGTTCTTGTCGGGCCCCGCGTCGAATTCGAGGACCAGGCGGTTGGCGCCGTCTGCGCGATGGTAAGTCAAGCGGCGCGCGAACTTCCGAACAAGCCCGCTGCCGAAGCCGCCGATCTCGAATTCCGTTCCAGGCCCCTTGAGGCGCTTGACCGGCGCGACGGTCGGGTCGAACGCCTGCCCGTCGTCAACGAATTCAAGTCGCGGCCCGTCGGGTTCGGCCCAGATGGAGATCGTCGCCTTGTTGGCCTGACCATGCGTGACGGCGTTGAGGAACAACTCCTCGACGCACAGATTTATCGCGAACGTCGTCTCGCCGGCAAGACCCAGCGCCCCGGTTTCTCGGGCGAGCCAAGCTTCCGCGTCCGCCGCCGCCTCGACTGTGCCTGGAAAGTCGCGAGAATTCAAAAGCGTCTCCCGCCAAAGCTACGACTTGCGGCTCTCGAATTCCTTGGCCCGCGAGAGCAGGGCCGCGGCGGCCGAGTGCGGATCCGGATAGAGGCCGACGAGTTCGTCGAAGCCTGTCAGGCGGAGCACCTTCTCCACGCCGTCATTGGCGCCGGCGACGGCGATGTACTGCCCTCGGCGGATGATCGTCCTGGCGCTGACCATCAATGTGCGCACGCCGAGTGAAGCCAGGAACGAGACCTTGGACAGGTCCACGACGAGAATCTTCGCCTTGTCGGCGAGCTCTGCGAAACGGCCGTCGACCTCCTGCGCGCCCGCGATGTCGAAGCGGCCGTCGAGGGCGACATGGGTCACGCCATCGGCGGTTTCATTGACGTTCATATCCATTCGCGCACCCGTTCCGCGTTGGCGGGTTGAAGATAGACGCCGGAGTATGCAGCCTTGATGACGGTTTCGCGACAGGATGGCGCGCGGTCGTCCCGAGGCGATGGGAAATGTCACGCCCGGGAGAAATTCGATGTTCCGCCCGGCCCGGGCCGGCTATCCGCCGAGCTGCACGAAAATCTCGTAGCGCCCCGAACTCACGGTGATTCCGTTCTGCTGGCTATGGAGGCGGATGATCACCCCTGCGGTATTCTTCATCCATATCTCGCCGGGCAGGGAGCCGACCGCGAGCGGAGCCGCGCCCTGAATGTAGGCGCCGGAAAACTGTGAGACGTCCCTGAGGTTGTAGACGTCGCCCGCCCCCTGGATGCCCGCGAGCGCTCCGAGGCCATTGAGTTCGCCGGTCAGCGTGAAGGGATATCTGCGCCCCTGAAAGGTCAGCGCACCGCTTCCGAGTCCCGTGCCCGAGATAAACACCTCATCCATCGACACCTGGCCGGAGGCTTTAAGGCCGCGAATGTCGGCGGCGGTCGGGATCACCGCCGGCGGCGTGGCGCAGGCGGCGAGCGCCACAAGGGCGAGGATTGCGGCGCCGGCTGAAAATTTGGTTCTTGCGGTCATGATCGATCGATGCCCCTTCAAGCGCTCGCGCCGGTCATCGCGCAATCCGGGCGGGGCGGCAAGATGGAGGACTCACCACCAAGGGACACCAAGGACGCAGGAAGAGGCTTCGTGGCCGCTCGCGTCCTAAGTGGTGAAGAAGAAACCTACTTCGTCTTGTCGAGCTCGATCAGAATCTCGTCGCGGCCGAGGCTGAGGGCCGCGCCGGTCTGGGTCCCGGTCAGGTGCATGACGACGCCGGCCTTGTTCTCGAGCCACAGGTCGCCCTTTCCCGATGTCTCGAGGCCGATCCCCCCGGTCCCCTGAACGTAGGGACCGGAGAAGGACTTGATGTCATCGAGCTTGTAGACTTCGCCCGACACGTCGAGCTTCTCCACCGCGCCAGGTCCGATCACAGTGCCGACGAGCTTGAATGGGTAGGTCTTGCCCTTGAAGGTCGAGCGCGCCCGTGCCGACGCCCGCCCCGCCCGCGAACAGTTCGGTCATGATGACGTGACCCGACGGTTCGATACCGGCGACCGTCTGCGCGTTCGGGACGTCCATGGGAACCGGATTCAGGGCGCAGCCGCCAAGCGCGATCAGGGCGGCGAGCGCCGCGATCGCGCCGCGGAAGCCGGTGACAGGAGTGGCCATGGAAGACGTCCCCGAACTCGGGCCGCGTCCGGATCACCAGCCGCAGCGAGAAAATTTCGTGATGTGATGGCCGATTCGCTGCGTTCCTGCAACAAAGCCGGGCGCATTGTTATCCCGCCGCAGGACATCGGGCGTCGCGGCTACACGCGCCCCTCAGGTTGCGGCTACGGCGATCGGGGCTTCGGCCTTCGTTTCGGCGCTGACGACCCCCGCGCAAAACTCGACCGCGTCGGCGAGCGAACCTACCGTTGCGTCCGCGCGAGCGGCTTCAGCCATCGAAGACAGATTGGCGCCGCCCCAAAGGCACAGGGCGATCGGGACGTTGGTGAATTTCTTCCGCAACCGGCGGACCGAATACCGCAGGGCGGCGAGGCTGCGGTGATCCAGGTAGAAAACGCAGACGCCCTGAACCCCGCTCGTATTCAAAGCGAATAGGCCCCCCGCCAGCGCTTCCGGATCCGCAAGCCGCGCGGCGACCTTCCTGCGCTCGAGGAGTTGGATCAGGATCGCGCACCCCGCCTGATCGAGCGGACTTCGACCAGCGATGCACAGCACTCGGTTCGCGTCCTCAGGCGTTTGTTCGCCAGAGCCGGTCTCGGCGACAGTCTCCAACGCGGGTTCCGCGACCGCGGTTTCGCTGTCCGCGTCCTGCACATCGACATGGTCGGCCAAGTCCGCCACGACCCGCTCTGACCGAATTCGCAAACCTCCGACTGCCGCGTCTTGTCCATCACGCCTCGGGCTGACGTCGAATTGCGCGAGCGCAAGCGCGGGCATCGCAACGTCCTCGTAATACTGCAAGAGCGTCATGGTCGTGAGGAGGCGATTCCGCCTGAAACGCCACCTCGTCCGGGTCGGACGCAAGGATCCGCTGATAGAAGCTTTGCACCGGCGACAGGGGCGGTTTGTCGCCAAGCATCAGCTCGATGAAATTCAGGCTCTCGACGTGGCGGCCGAGCACGACGAGGCAGGCCGTGATCGGCGTCGAAAGGAGCAGGCCAGGCGCGCCCCAGATCAAGGTCCAGAAAGCAGCCGCGACGATGATCGCCAGGGGCGACATGCCGGTCGTGTGACCAAACAAACGCGGCTCGACGACCTGTCCGACAATCCCTTCGACGACAACGAACAGCAGCGCGGTTTCGGCGACCATGGTCCATCCGGGGTCGACGGCGGCCGCGAGGGCGAGAGGCAGCGCGGCGGCGACAAAGGCGCCGATATACGGCACAAAACGCAGCACAGCGCCGACGATTCCCCAAAGGGCCGGATTTGGAACGCCGATGAAGGCCATCCCGACCCCGATCGCGACGCCGAAGGCCGCGTTGATGCCGGTCAAAGCCAAAAAGTATCGGCTGAGCCGGAACGCGGCGTCGTCCAGCGCCTTCGTGGTGCGGTGCAGATCGTGCGACCCGATCAGGCTGATGAACCGGTCGCGCAGGTCGCTTCTTTGCAGAAGAATGAAGACGACGAAAATGATGACGACGCCGGTCGTCGCCAGCGGCGGGAGAAGCGCCGACACGATGCTGCGCAGAATCTCGACCGGGCCCGGCGCGGGCTCGTGCACTTCGACCTGCACGAGGTGCGGGCCGTCGGATGGCGCGACGCCGGCTCTTCAGGGCGCGGCCCGGCGCGGCGTGGACGTTGCGTGAGGTTGTTGTCGAGCCCATTAAGCGCGTCCTCGGCCTTCTCCACGAATTTCGCGCTGAGGGCGGAGCTCTTCACCGCTTGCAGCTTCTTTGCGATGACGGCCTGGTACTGCGGGAGATTGTCGCCGAGTTGCGCGACCTGCCTGCCGATGATCGTCTCCGAGCGAGACGAGAATCGCGAAGGCGAGCGCGACGGCGAGCAGAACCGATCCGACCCTGCCGACATGCAGGCGTCTAAATGCCCCCGTCACCGGCGCCAGAACGAAGCTCAGCAGCACGGCTATCGCGATCGGGACGAGGACGTCGCGCGCGAAATAGAGGCCGAGGACAATGGCTGCGACGATGATGACCGTATCGGTCGCGTCGGCGCGCCTGCCGAGATCCGCACGAGCGCCGCTGAAAGGACTCAAGGCTTCGGCCGAGCGTTCGCGTTTGAAGTCCGCCATGGGCCGCACCAGAGTAAGAGAACGGCCGCGTGCCGACAGTCCTGATTGTTGACGTCCATGACGGCGCTTTTGTTGCGCCAGCCGAACGGCCTTGCGGGGCCGGTCGTCGATCGACTCGAAAGGGCTGGCGGAGCTTTGGTCCGATCGTCGGATAGGGGTCAACGGAAATGAGGCGCGAACCGACTGGGCTTCGCGCTCGCGCCCACACCCAGGACCCGGGTGACCGAAACCTCGTTACACCCGCCGCATGAGCGCGAAAATCAAGCCCACGACGACGATGACCACCGCGACCCAGATGAAGAGGTGCGCCCCGCTCATCGCGGTCGCTGAGACGCCGCCAAACCCAAGAAACGCCGCGACGATCGCGACGACGATGAGGATAAGCGCATAGTAGATAAGGTTGCCAGGCATGTCGGTTCGTCTCCGAGGCGGTGGACCCTAACGAATTCCCTCATTGAGAGGACGGCGCCGCCTAATCGCCGTCATGCAGGGGTCGATAATCTCGCTTTACGTCCAAAGATTCGCGTTCCCGACGCGCAGCCTGCCGCCGCACGTCATGGCGCGGCCGGGGCAATCAAGGGCAATTGGTCGACTGCGTGGTGCTACTGTATCCGGAGTTGTCGGTCGTCTGAGTGGTTCGCGTATTGCAAGGAGCAGGGGCTCCAGGCGTCACCACGACCGTGCGGTCGGGGCCGCTCGCGGCGCCGCCGACGATAGCGCCCGCTGTGCCGCCGACGGCCGCGCCAACCGGACCGCCTACGACGGCGCCAGCGACTGCGCCGCCGGCCGCGCCCGTTACGGCTCCATTCCCATCCGCAAACGCGAGCGCGGGGAGCGTGATGAAGACGCAAGCCGAAAACGTTGCGATCGTGTTCATAATAGGTATCCTCTCGCCAAGTCGCGCCGTGTGCAGCCTTAATTGCCGGACGCGCCAAATGTTCCGCGGCATCGCCGACTCAGCGGAGGGTAATTTTGCGCTGACTCGGCGAGAGAATAGGTGCCCGCGCCTCGCCGTCGGGCAAAGTCGCATTGGCTTCTCGCGGCAGCCGTCGTCCTATCGTCGCCGGAGCGCGCAGCGATTTTCCGCCTCGAACGGTTCCCGAAATCCGCCTTGGAAGTTCCCTAAAAAAGAGAGGTCATCGATGTCGGACAATCGATTCGCTCGCCGCGTTGCACACGGCCCTCGTCGACGCCTGCAACGGCTATGAAGAGGCTATCCGCGATGCGCAGAAGCCGGACCTGAAGGCGATTTTCTTGAGGGTGAAGGCGCTCCATGAGAAGGCCCACGAGCGAGCTTCATGGGGCGCTTCGCGCGCGGGGCCTCGCCCCCGACGACAGCGGCTCATTCATGTCGGCCGTCCACAAGACCGTCATATCCGTGCGGAGCGCGGTCGCCGGGCTCGACGACGGGTCCTTGTCGTCGTTCGCAAGCGGCGAGGAGCGCATCGTCCAAGATTATGACAAGGCGATCGAAGGCAATCGCGACGACGGTTCCCTCGTCCCGGTGTTGCAGCGGCAGAAAGCCGAACTTCAAACCGCAATCAGCGAAATGAAGGCGACCGCCGCCCGAGGCGATCACCACCAAAATCAGTCATGAGAGCTTGCGGAGAATGACCGGGACAACACGGCCGCGAGTGAGCCTCTTCAGGACGTGATCGGGCAGACGATCACGAAGCCGGTATTCTCGGTAAACGCCGCCAGCGATACGACAGGCGCCGGCCGGTGTTCCGCCTGCTCGCGACCCCGTGTCAGGTCGAAATCGGTCCAGACGAGATCGCCGGCGCCGGGCCAATTGTCCGCGACGCCCATTCCTCAACGCGCTCTCGGCCTCGATCCGGCCCCCAATCGGGGGCGTCGCGAACAAGCGCCCGCCAGGTTTCCGGACCGTCCGGCGAACAAGCGTTCGATCCCTGCTTCGGCGGCCATCCCGTCGCGATCCGAGGCCGCATCGTCAACGCCCAGGTCGACAAATCCGGGAAACGGCAGGTCGAACTCCACCTGCAATCGCATAGAACGCCTGCAACAGCATCGCCCGCGGCAGCTTCTCCGGCGGGAACGAGGGACGGCGACTCCGCGAATACAGCCCCGAGAACTGGCCCGAAAGCGCGCCAGCGCGCGCGTCGATGCGGACCACCGGTCGGGTTTGGCCGGAGAGACGATGAGACTGGCAGCTCGACGGTTAACGGGCGTCGCGTCTGTGCGCCGCGTTGCCTCTCCTGTGCACCAAGGGGCAATGTGAGCGACTGAGGCATCGGGACTTCACATATGCACAAATCGGCTGTGGCGGAGATATGCATTTATTTCCTCTGACGTATTCGCTCAATATGTTCGGCGGAGCGTTTGTTTGCGTCGTAGCGAGATTGTTTTTATGAGACTTTTTTGCCCAACTTCGAGGACACGATTTCGTTGGGGAATCGCTCCATTTGACGGGATGTGTGTAATTGTTGCGCCTTTCATTGCCGTTTTGCTGCGTGATCCGAATCTCTTTAAGGACAATGTATTCCCTGCTTACATGTATATAATGGTCACGATTCTTTGTTCGCTTTCGGTTATTATTGCATTCCGATTAAGCGACGGATTGAGTCGCTTCTTTTCAGCGCCCGATCTCTGGGCTTTGATCGTAGCCTCGCTGGTTTCCACTGCAGCGAGCAGCACGGCGCTATTTCTCATCGACCGTCTTGAAGGCGTGCCACGTTCGACGCCTATCATATGTGGTCTAGTGCTGGGCGGCGGCCTTCTCGGCGGCAGGGGTTTGGCGCGCTTCTTCAACACACGTCCGGCTCAGCAAGAACCGGAGCCCTCGCTCCACGCTCGGCGAGTTATCCTGGTCGGCATTGACCAATTCACTGCAACTGTAATCAAGCTTACTGATTGCCAAAAACCACGGACAACCCGTATTGTATCGGTGCTCGATGCACGGGACCGATACAGGGGGCGTACGATCGTAGGCGTGCCTGTTGTCGGACGGTTCGAGGACCTTGTCGGAATAATTGACGAATTCTCAATACACGGTGTCGATATCGACGAAGTCTGGAATGCCGATAAGTCTCTATCTGGCTCTGTTCTGGCCCGTCTCGAGCAGGAATGTAATTCGCGCGGGGTGAAGATTGCGCCGATCGACAGTGTTCTGAACCTGGAGGCGGATCACGGCAGGAAAGCTGGTAGACTTAACGTGGATTTGATAATTCGAAACCAAAATGAGCGCTACTTCGGCTTCAAGCGAATTTTTGATGCGGTCGCTTCGGCAGCTCTCCTCGTAGCATTGGCGCCGCTCGCGGTCCTCGTAGCCCTTGCCGCATGTGTTGACGTCGGTCCGCCGATCATTTTTTGGCAGCAGAGAATTGGTCGACGGGGCGAACGATTTGTGTTGTATAAGTTTAGAACTTATCGGGCGCCTTTTGAAGCGAATGGCAGGCCGATTGAACGCGATAGCCGCCTTTCCAACCTTGGCCAATTCATCCGTCGCACGCGCCTTGACGAGATTCCTCAACTCTTCAACATTTTGCGCGGAGACATGTCTTTGATAGGCCCAAGGCCGCTTTTGCCTATAGATCAGCCTCGTGATCCGTCGACGAGATTACGCGTACGACCTGGCGTAACGGGTTGGGCCCAAGTGAATGGCGGAACTCTCGTTAGTCCCGAGGAAAAGGACGCTTTAGATACGTGGTATATTTGCCACGCTTCTGTTTTCCTGGACCTGCGCATTCTGTGCAGGACGGGGAACATGATGTTGAACGGTGAGAGACGGGATCCCGCCGCCATAGCGGCCGCCTTGCAGTATTCCAGACAGTCCGTGGCGATAGATACGCGCGCTTTACGTGAGACTTCCATTGACGCCATTCAGATTCCCAAGCAAAGCGGAAAGCCCAAGATGGCTGGCCAGCGCAGATTTATATTTAATCGCGGAAGTGGGCGATCCATGGGGTCTGATTCGACATCCGCTTCCGATGGACGTGATCTCGTAGCAACTGGCATCCTCGCAGGAAATTCATTAGGAGGACGCGCGGCAGCAGAATAGTGCAGGTCGAGCGAGAGATGCGACAGCGACACTCGATTTGTGTCGCGAGTGAATCTACAGAGGGCGTAAATTGACTTACACCTCGATGGCATACTTCATGTTAACATTGCTGAGCGGTTTTGTTCTTGGCGGATGCGAGTCCGTGCCTACCCTTGGGACCGCAACGCTCGAGGAGCAGCAAGCCCTCATTCTATCGGCATCGACGACGTCGCCGAATTTG
Source organism: uncultured Alphaproteobacteria bacterium (assembly GCA_963783275.1). Taxonomy (GTDB): domain Bacteria; phylum Pseudomonadota; class Alphaproteobacteria; order Rhizobiales; family Beijerinckiaceae; genus Roseiarcus. The sequence goes on from CAWANA010000025.1 coordinate 16,658, forward strand.
CAACCGGGAGACAAGATCAAGGTCACCGTCTTCGGCGAAGACCGGCTATCGGGAGAATATGAAATTGACGCAGCCGGTTACGTTTCCTTACCGTTGGCCGGAACGGTAAAGGCGGCGGGATTGAGCAAACCGCAGATGGAGCAGACACTCGCCAAGAAGTTCAGCGGCGAATATTTACGTGATCCAAAAGTGACTGTGGACATCGCGAGCTTCCGGCCGTTCTACATCTTGGGTGAAGTCGACAAGCCAGGAGAATATCCCTTCAAGAATGGTTTGAATGTGATGACGGCGATCGCCTTGGCAGGCGGGTCAACCTACCGTGCCAATTTATCGAGCGTCCAGATCCAGCACGTCGGGGAAGCCGGCTTTAAGCAGTATCCCCTTTCCCCTACAATTCCGGTGCTTCCGGGCGACTTGATCCGCATTCCAGAGCGATACTTTTGAGATCTCAATGATAGACGCTCGACATAGGTCCTCATGGCGCATGAGTGGGAGTATTCTGTATAAGCTCGCATCACCGGGACCTCGTGTGATAAGGAGACCAGGTTGTACGATCATGGTCCAAAAGAGACAATTGGAAATCTTGTTGTCCGGCAGACGCTGCAAATTGAGAAAGCAACAGGGCTTATTTTCCGACCGAAAAAACTGATGCACCGCATCTGGGCATATTGTCGCGAGTCGTAATGCTTGAGAGGATCGATCTAGGTGAATCGTCTAAACCGTGATATGGAAGTTTCGGGTTCGATTAGGAAATAGTGTATGAGTTAGAGTGGTTGAAAATTGTCGATGTTCTTCACGAATGGGCAGCTAATCGCGCCGATTGTAGCAGCCGGGGGCGTAGCCATCGCGACATTTTCGAGTTCCAGCTTCGCTGACGACACGCTGTCGTCGGCGCCGTTCGCGCCGACGGCGGCGGAATCGGCGAACGCTCCGATCCCCTCTGCGGCAGCGGCCCTCGGGGTCGCCTCGGGCCATCAGCCGAGCACCGGTATGGCCGTCGATGGCTGGATGGTTTACCCAACGCTGTTCGTCGGCGCGATCTACAACAGCAACGTCTATCAATCATCCAACGGGACCCCCGCGGCGGGACTGCAGGTCGTTCCCTACCTCGAAGCGGATTTCAACTCTGGCATTCACAAGACAACGCTCTTCTTGAACGCCGATGGCCAGATATATCCGGGTCAGAGCGCGAGGATGGGGTCGAAAGCCTCTACTTTGTCGGGTCAAACAGGCCTCGTTCATCTGTGGCAGCCGACGAATGATATTAGCGTGACGGTATCGTTGAATTATGCGCGCCAGGATACTCCGTTTGCGTCAGGCCTGGTCACCAACTCGACGATTGGTTCGGCAACCAGCTTTGTGAATTCCGGAATGGCGCCGAATGTATCGGGGTACCAACAGTTTTCAGACACCGTAACCGGGGCGGTGACGGTTGAGAAGCGGTTTACGGAACAGATATTTGCGCGCACAGGCGTCGGCGCTCAGTATTTGACATACGAGGCGCCGCCGATGGGATACGTCGCGCCGTTTGGCGGTTGGGATTACAATGCATTCTTACGGGGCGGGTTTTGGGTGACGCCGCAGGTTAACGCATTCGTCGAGGTGGGCGGGGATCTGCGTCGCTACCAAACGTCCTGGTATAACACGAATTCCTATCGCATGATCGGCGGCCTCAGCACCAGTATGATCGGTCTCTTCCGCGGCGAAGTTTATGGCGGCGTCCAGACCCAAGACGCCTCAAATGGGGACTTTGGATCGGTTACGGCTCCCGCCTACGGCGCATCGCTGTATTATTATCCGCTACGTTACCTGACGCTAGGGTTGACCCTGAGCAACGCTTTTGGATCAGCAGCGACGCCAGGCGTCGGCGCGCAGGGGACGGCCGTGGCGACGCCAAACAATCAGACCATCCAGGCGCTCTTCGAGGCAGACTATAGTCTCGCGTCATCTTGGACTGCGTCAGTACGAGCCGGGTACGCACAAACAAAATACTCTAATAGTTCCTTCGTAAATGGAGCATGGACTTTTGGAGTGGGTATTAACTACAGTATTTGGAGAAATTACTCGATTACATTTAATGACGAGCTGACCAGAGCTACAGCAAACCATACCGGTAATACGACTTACTCGCAGAATGTCACTACGATCGGCGTCACGTATCGCTATTAATAGGCTCAGAAAGAATGCGTAGGATTTCACTACTGGCTTTATTCGCAGCCGCCGCTCTTGGCGCAGCCTGTCCAGTTGATGCCTGTGCGCAAACCGCGGGTGCAACAGCGGGCGCGTTAGCGGCCAATCCGCAGACGATCTCCAAGACCGTGGCTTTGCTGCTGAGGAAATACACTAAAGGCGGTCGCAGTCTGGCGTTGGCGGTTGCGCGACTGCTTGAGAATGACCCTTCAGCAATCGACGCGGTCGTGACAGCGGCCGAGAGAGCCAACCCAGAACAGAAATCCGCAATGGCGCAAGGCATCGCTTTCGCCGTGACGTTTTTGAAGCAGGGCGATCCTGGAGGCGCTAAGTTTATCGAGCACTATATGGCGGCCAATGAAGCCAATCCATTCGTCGCAGATATTGTCTCCGCCGAAAACGCACAAGCTTCGACAGGGACTTCAACTCTGACTGGCGCCGGGTCTGTCGGCGGCAGCGGAGGAGGAGGCTTCTCGGGCGGCGGCGGCGGTCAGAAAGTTAGCCCAAATTGACACGCTCGTCATGGACGGCCGAGGCAATGAAACACCTGCAATGCGGGATCGCGAGGGATGCGCTGAACGACGGAGGCGCTGTTCGCGAAAAACGAGGTGCGAGCCCGACGATGATCTGCAAGCGCGCGGGGCGAGCACGCCTCCGCTCCGAGGCGATCACAAACTTATCGCGTTCGCAATGAAGGCGTCGAGCGCTCAATTCCCGACGGACGGATGTCTCGACGCGCCGGATTTGATTGCCTCGCTCCATCTAGCCTCGGGCGAGCGATGGTTCGTCGTTCAAACATTGGCTAAAAACGAGCGGCGGGCTCAGTTTCATCTGGTGGAGCAGGGCTTTCGTACGTTTCTGCCAACCGCCATGCGCGCCGTGCGTCACGCCCGAAAAGTTTCAAACGTCAAGACTGCGGTCTTCCCAGGGTACTTCTTCGTTATACTTGATCTTGAACGCGACAGGTGGCGCTCGGTCAACGGAACCCCTGGCGTGTGTCGGCTAATTCAGAACGAATCAGCGCCCACACCGGCGCCGCCCGGCGTGGTTGAGGCGCTGCTTGAATACCTGGACGCGTCGGGGGTTTGTCGCTTCGACCGCGATCTCGTCGTGGGGCAGAGGGTCCGAATTGTTTCCGGGCCTCTGGTCTCGAACATCGGAAAGTTAACACGCCTCGACGGTAATGGCCGCGTGCGCGTATTACTTGAATTGCTAAATAGCCGGATCCCGGTTACACTGGATCTGGAGGGATTGGAAGCGGCCTGACCGTCGCATCCAAAGCTTAACTGAAATAGTACTTGAGTGAGACAATCCGTTTCACCCAAAGTGCGGTAGCATGACATTTTGAGCGTCTTTCTCCTTGCTAAATGCATTCATGCCCGAGCCGGCCGCTTCTTCACGTGCTTACGACGTGCGAGGTGAGTTTGCGGCCATATGGTCGAAGGACGCCTTCAACACAGCGCTGTTTATGGGCCTGCTCGCTGGCCTGGCTTGGGCGCCCTTTTGGCTGGGCGGTAATCGTCCGCTGGCGTGGGGCGTCAATGGAATCTGGTTTCCATCGCTAACAATACTCTACGAGATATCCTTGCTGATACGGGGTCGACGACACCCCGTCGCGCTGCGGCGCTTAGCGGCCCCTGCCAGTTTGTTTGCAGTTGTTGTGATTTGGATCTGCGTCCAGTTATCTCAGCTTTCGCCCCCAGCGTTAATTCATCCGATCTGGCTGATGGCTAACGACGCCACAGGGCTTCAATTGAACGGAGCTATATCCGTCAATCCGAGCCAAACCGCGTTGTCTTTAATGCGGCTCCTTACCGAGGCCAGCGCCTTGTGGCTGACGATCCAGCTCTGTCGCAATTCGAGCCGGGCCTTGCTGCTTGTTGAAGCAATAGCACTCCTCGTAACTTGCTATTCGGCCTATGGATTAGCACTGGCTGGCGTGTATTGCGGACATATTCCGTTTTTTGACGCTACCGACGCCGGAGGGCAGGTCCGTTCGACATTCATCAATCGCAATAATTTCGCTACCTATGCCGGACTTGGTCTTGTTGCAACACTTGCGTTAATATTCCGCTCTTATCGACATGAAATACTCGTCCGAGAAGGACTTTCCGCTTTTCGCTTGAGCAGACTGATCGAGCTCACTGGGAGGCGCGGCGTATTTCTGGTGGGCGGCGCAATCGTTATGCTTGTGGCTCTGCTCGCAAGCGTTTCCCGCGGCGGCATCATTTCAACAGCATTGGGTGTTTTTGCGCTGTTTATAATGACATTTACAAAGAGGCAGCACGGATACGGGCAGCAGATCGAAGCGATTATATTCGTTACAATAATTCTTACGTTTGTTTTGCTGCTCTTTGGCGACAGCATTCTTGGTCGCATTGCGAATTCAGGTTTTGCTGACGCTGGCCGGTTGGCTGTATACACAATAGTCGCTAGGTCGATCTCGGATGCGCCTATCCTTGGGTTCGGCTATGGCACATTCGCCGATGTCTTCCCGATGTATCGGGACTTGTCCATTCCCGTCTGGGGCGTCTGGGATAAGGCGCATAACACGTACTTAGAAGTCTGGCAGGGTCTGGGGCTCGTCTTCGGTAGCGGTCTGATGCTGGCTCTTGCCCTCTTGGTCTACAGATGCTTGAGGGGCGCGATCGGAAGACAACGCAACGCCACGGCGGCCATTACCGCATCGTGCGCGGCGCTTGTGGTGGGCGTTCACGCTGCGGTCGATTTCAGTTTGCAGATCGATGCCGTAGCGTTGACTTTCCTCGCACTTCTCGGCGCCGGGCTAGCGCAATCCGAGAGTTCGCGAAATGTCTTTTCCGACTAAATTCCGAGGCCGAGCCGCGATCTGGGCATTGGGCTTATGCTGAAGCGTGTAGACATGGGCGTGCTCGAGGCCCAGGCGCGCGTCGCCGCCGAGACACCGGGCTTAGACTTGCGCGAGGCCCTAAACTTCGTCTGGCGGCGATGGAAATTCATTGCAGTCATAGCGATGCTTTTCCTCTTGATTGGAGCCCTTTATGTCGCGCGTCAGACGCCGCTTTACACAGCGACGACACAGCTGTTGCTCGATCGGAGTAGGGAAAAGGCTGCAGGTCAGGACGCAGTTCTTTCGGATGTCGCCTTGGATGCGACAGCTGTCGAGAGCCAGCTCGCCATCATTCGATCAAGTACTCTGCTGATCAGAGTTGTCGAGAAGGAACGCCTGGTCAACGATCCCGAATTTGGATTTGTACCGTCTGGAAGCGGATCAGGGCTTTTGGCCGCTATTAGCTCATTTTTCGGCCGCTCTGCCCGACTGGCCGTCTTGCCGTCGACAGGCTCAGATTTATCGCGATCCGGACTCGATTCCGCATCTCCGGAAACGATCGCGACCGCCAACAATCTGCAAGGGGCCGTGAACGCATCGCAGGCTGGACAGGCCTATGTGTTGAATGTCTCCTTCACTTCCGCCGATCCAAACAAGGCGGCGCGTTTAGCGAACGCCGTCGCCGACGCGTACGTCGTTGATAAGCTCGACGCACGCTTCGAGGCGGCGAAGCGCGCGTCTTCATGGCTCGCCGACAGGCTGGTTGACCTGCGCAAGCAATTGCGTGCTTCCGAGGAAGCGGTCGCTCAGTTCCGCGTTGATAATGATCTTGTCCAGGCCGGCGTGGGAGCAACATTGAATCAAGAACAATTGGCTCAGCTGAACGGTCGCTTGGTGGGCGCTCGAGGGGACACCGCCGAGAAGAAATCGCGCCTTGACTTGTTGCAACGAATTCAAGCGGGTGGCGGCAACATCAGCGCTTTGCCGGATATGATGAATTCCGGAAGTATTGCGGATCTGCGCAAGCAGGAGGATGATCTATCTCGCCAGGTCGCCGACCTCCTGACGCGTTATACGGATCGCCATCCTTCCGTTGTCAACCTTAGGGCGCAATTGGCGGATGTTCATCGCGCGATAACTGCTGAAATTGTACGACTAACTTCCAATATCAAGAACGAGTATGAACTCGCAAAGGCGCGAGAAGAGGGGCTCGAAAAAACGCTGCGGGACGCAACCGGGCAGAACGACCTGGATAATTCCAAGGCGATCACATTGCGGGAACTCGAACGAACGGCGGCGGTCAATAAGACTCTTTTCGAGGATTTCTTGCAGCGCGCCAAGGTAACAGAGGAACAAGCGACTTTCGAAACGCGCGACTCTCGGGTCATCTCCGCAGCGCAAGCGCCAGGCGCGCCGAGCTCGCCGAAGACCGGCCTGATTTTGGCTATTTCGCTTGCATTTGGTCTGTTTGCGGGTGCGGGTGGCGCCTACATTGTGGAATTGCTAAATAATGGTTTTACAACGCCGCGTCAGGTCGAGGAGTTGCTGGAGGTTCCGCTTCTTGCCTCGATCTCAAGAATGGAATCCCGCGACTTGACCGCTGACGGGGTCGTCCTGGCCATCCCGCGCTATCCGCTGGTCAAACCGCTGTCTCGATTTTCAGAAGCAATACGCTCGTTGCGGAGTTCGGTCCAAATGAGCGACGTCGATGATCCTCCGCGCGTGATTCAAGTAACATCCGCCATACCAGGCGAAGGGAAGTCGACCCTTGCAATGACGACCGCTGCGTCCGCCGCGCAAGCGGGTCAAAAGGTTTTGCTTATGGACTGCGATTTGCGTCATTCCTCGGCTTCTGAGTTCTTCGAGGTTCCTGAGCGCGAGGGTCTGGTTGATTACCTCGTTGGAGGCGCAGACCTAGAGAAAGTTCTCAAGTACGAGGAGACACTGGGAGTTTGGTTCCTCGCAGCGGGGAGCAAGACGCAAAATCCTCCCGATCTCCTTGGGTCTGAAAAGTTGAGGGCCCTGATTGAAGAACTGCGATCGAAATTCGATCTCATTTTGATTGATACTCCGCCAGTGGGTCCAGTTGTTGATCCAGTGATCGTCTCGCAGCTCGCAGACAAAGTCATATTCGTTGTGCGATGGGCTTCGACGTCTCGCGAGATGGTCGCCCATTCGATTGGGCGAATATCGGAATACGGAAAAGTGGTGGGCGTCGTTTTCAATTATGTTATTGACGCGCAAGCGAAAAAGTACGGTAGATATGCATATTCCTACTATGGGGGCAAGTACTCCAGGAATTACTATAGCCAATGATAAATTTTTATGAGTTTCGGTTCTGGACTTCTTTCTTGGTAATCGGAGTTTGCCTATTCGCAATCTCCTTGGCCGTTCCGACCCTTCGCTATGGGCTTGCTGGACTATCAGTCGATGCAAATTCCGCTCATGCGCGCTTGACGCCCCTTACTGATGACCCCGTGGTCGGCGCTTTTGTGAGGGGCGACCTGGCGATGATCGCTCCGGCGACGAACGCGATCTCGCAAATCGACAATCTGGTGTCGCTGGTCGCGGATACGCCGATGGCCGGCGGCGCCTGGCTCGATTTGGCCATCGCGAGACTTCATGCCGGCGCGGAGATGGAGCAGGTGTCGAAGGCTCTGGCTCTCTCCACCTTGACCGCTCCTAACGAGGGGCGACTTATGGCGGGGCGGGCGTCATTCGCGATTCCTGAATGGTCGAGGCTGCCGCCTGATATCCAACGGACGTTGATTGCCGATCTCGTGGGCGGCTGGGACGAGATGGACGGCGTGCAGCGCACCGATCTCGACGCCGAATTGACGGTCGCTAGCGCCCTGACGCGTCAGCAGGTTCGCGCCGCGCTCCTCCTCGCTGGCAAGGCGGGATCGCCAATCGCCGACGCCCTGGGATTAGACAGCGCTCCGCCATCGGAGAGTGCTCCGAGCGTGGGGGAGCAGGAAAACACTCAGGTCAGGTAGTCGCATTTCTTCCGCGAAACGCCTCCGGAGGCAGCGGAAGCAATCATGAACAGGATCGCTCTTTCTCGGCCCGCGGCGTCTCGCCAGTTTGAGCCTTCGGCGCCCCGCAACCCGTCGATCACCGTGAGCGCTTTGAGCTCCGCGCCCCGTTCAATTCGGACAATCTTAAAGTACTGGACAATTGAGGTAAAGATTAGACCGCAATGACTGAACTCTCTGAAATCAAGTTGGCGATTATTGGCCTTGGCTATGTGGGCCTACCGCTCGCTGTGGAATTCGGCAAAAAGCGTACCGTCATAGGCTTTGACATCAATCCTGCGCGGATCGAGGCGCTTGCCGCGGGCCAGGACGTCACGCTGGAAGTCGGCAAGGACGGTCTTCGAGAGGCGCTCGGCCTGCGCTTCACGAGCTCGCCCTCCGATATTGCGGATTGCAATGTCTTTATTGTCACTGTTCCAACGCCAATTGACCAACATAAGCGCCCAGACCTCAGACCGCTCATCTCAGCCTCGAACACAGTTGGTCAAGTTCTCAAAATTGGCGATGTCGTTGTATACGAATCTACAGTGTATCCCGGTGCAACTGAAGAAGATTGTGTTCCAGTTCTAGAGAGCGTTTCCGGCCTAAAATTCAACGTTGATTTCTTTGCAGGCTACAGTCCCGAGCGGATTAATCCGGGCGATAAACTGCACAGGGTTTCGACGATTAAGAAGGTGACGTCCGGCTCCACTCCTGAGACAGCCGAACTCGTCGACCAACTCTATAAGTCTATCGTTACTGCTGGAACTCACAAGGCGCCGAGCATTCGGGTTGCCGAGGCAGCAAAAGTTATCGAAAATACCCAGCGAGATCTCAATATCGCGCTGGTCAACGAACTGGCGATTATTTTCAACCGCATGGGGATCGATACCGAAGCGGTCTTGGCGGCGGCGGGAACGAAATGGAATTTCCTTCCGTTTCGCCCTGGCTTGGTCGGTGGTCACTGTATCGGCGTCGACCCGTATTACCTCACGCATAAAGCGGTGTCGATAGGCTATCACCCGGAGATCATTCTCGCCGGCAGGCGTCTCAATGACAGCATGGGCGCCTATGTCGCGTCCCAGCTCGTCAAGGCAATGGTCAAGCGGCGCATTCAAGTCGACGGCGCCCGCGTACTGATCATGGGATTGACGTTCAAGGAGAACTGTCCGGATTTACGCAACACGCGGGTAACCGACATCTGGCGCGAGCTGGCAGAATACCACGTTGAAGTCGACATCTATGATCCGTGGGTTGATGTGGACGAGGCGGAGCGTGCCTATAAAATGAAAACTGTGACAAAGCCTGAGAACGAAGGCTATGACGCAGTGATTTTGGCTGTCGCTCACGACGAATTTCGGTCTATGGGAGTTGACGAGATCCGAGCTTTTGGTAAAGCGAACCACGTGCTCTACGATTTGAAATATCTCCTCAGCCCAGAAGAAGCGGATTTGCGACTTTGACCAACGAGTTGTCTTTGACGGCGTATGACCGTCTCCGGAGTCAATTGGCGTCCGCTCCAAGAACATGGCTGGTTACCGGCGTCGCGGGTTTTATTGGCTCGAATCTTTTGGAAACCCTGCTGAAACTGGATCAACGGGTGGTCGGCCTCGACAATTTTTCCACCGGATATCGGCGCAATCTTGACGAAGTCCAGTCCTTGGTCACGCCTATCCGCTGGAGCCGATTCCACTTCATCGAAGGCGACATCCGCTCGCTCGAAGCGTGTCGACGAGCCTGCGACGGCGTCGATTACGTTCTGCATCAGGCTGCGCTCGGCAGCGTTCCGCGCAGCGTCGCGGATCCGATCGCGACCAATGATGTCAATGTGACCGGCTTTTTGAACATGCTGGCGGCCGCGCGCGACGCGAAGGCGTCGCGTTTCGTCTATGCCGCCAGCAGTTCGACTTACGGCGATCACCCGGGCCTGCCCAAGGTCGAGGACGCTATCGGCCGGCCGCTGAGCCCCTATGCGGTAACGAAACTGGTCAACGAACTCTACGCCGAGGTGTTCGCGCGGTGTTACGGCTTCCAGGCCATCGGCTTACGCTATTTCAATGTGTTCGGGTCGCGCCAGGATCCCGATGGCGCCTATGCGGCGGTGATCCCGAAGTGGACCGCCTCGATGATCAAGGGCGAGGACGTGATCATCAATGGCGACGGCGAAACCAGCCGCGATTTTTGCTACGTCGCCAACGCCGTCCAGGCAAACCTGCTCGCGGCGACGGCGCAAGACGCTGCGGCGACCAATCAGGTGTACAATATCGCGGTCGGCGACCGGACCACGCTGAACGGGCTCTACGCCGAGCTGCGTCGCCTGCTCGCTCCGAAATTCCCTCATCTGTCGGACGCGTCGCCCGTTTATCGGGATTTCCGGGAGGGCGACGTCCGACACAGTCAGGCGGATATCGGCAAGGCGGCGCGGCTCCTGGGCTACGCGCCGACGCATCGCTTCCGGGATGGTTTGGGTGAGGCCGTGGCTTGGTTTGGGCGCCGCCAGCTTCAATGACGGACCTTGATTGCCGATCTCGGTGGCTTCGACATCAATCTATCACGCACCGAAAGCGCTGCGAAAACGGCTACGACGCCACGCTCGAAGTAACGGACGATGGCTAGCGTGCCGAGAAGTCGACGCCGCAGCCCTGCGGGGCTATTGCCGCGGGGCCATGTGCTTTGCGTCCTGAAAAGCGTCTTTGGGCTAGATGAAAGCGATTTGAGATTGTGATGGAACCGTCGACGCTTGCCCGTGTGGAGGGCCCGAACCTTGTCCTGCGGCTGATCATGCCGGGCGATGCCGAGTACGTTTACGCGCTGCGCACCGATCCCGCCTACAATCGTCACCTATCCGAGGTTCACGGGACGATCGAAGACCAGCGGCGCTGGATCGCGAACTACAAGACACGCGAGGCCGAGTGCCGCGAATTCTACTATATCATCGAACGCAAGGATGGCCGGCGCTGCGGGCTCGTGCGGCTCTATGACATCGGCCAGGAAAAATTCACTTGGGGCAGCTGGGTCCTCGACGCCAGCAAGCCCGCTAAAGCCGCGTTGGAGAGCGCCTATTTGATTTACCGGTTGGCTTTTGACGTGCTCGGCCTCTCGCGCGCTGAGTTCGATGTCCGCCGGGAAAATGCCAATACGCTCGAATTTCACCGACGCTTCGGCGCGGTAGAGACAGGAAGCGACCACCAGAATGTCTACTTCGTTTATCCGGGGGCAAGATACGAGGCGGATCGGGCAGGGTTCCTGAAAATCCTTAAGAAAGAGGTGGAGGCATGACCGCCGGCCAAGGGATCGTCCGCGAAAACCGCTTTGTGAACCCTGGCTTAGCGTCCTTATTGAGGGACAACGTAACTGCCAAGCCGCCTGGCGGACTGACTGTTTCTGGTCGCTGGGGGGCGCGAGGCGGCGGGGCGGGTTAGAGGTTCAGCGCGACGGTCAGTCGTTCTGGGGCGAGGGTCAGGGCCCTGTGGATGTCGAACCCCTGCTTTCGCGCCGAGGAGATCACGGAGCGCAGGAGGGCGAAGTCGGCGGCGCCGCGCGGGGTTCGGAAGCTGCCGGAGATTTTGGTCTTCACCTTCATCATCCTCAAATCCTGTTCGGCGAGGTTGTTGGTGAAGGGAACGGCAAAATCGGTGAGGAACCGGAGGGTCGCCTCCTTGAAGGTCTTGAACCGAATGAGGAGATTGTGAGCGGGCCGCTGCTTCTTGCGCTTTTTCGGGTTCATCGACGGATCGAAGGCCGGCAAGCTCCTGTGAAGGGCGAGGCCTTCCCGGACAGCCGCCCAATATCGCTCTTCGAACGCCTTGATCGATTCGGGCGGGAGCGCCTCGGCGCCCTGCGCCTTGGCCGTTCCGACAGCCTCGTTGGCGTCCAGAAGGGTCGTGCGCAGGGCCTCGGCCCAGGGCTCCTTGTCCAGTTCGCAGACCGCCTGAAGCTCGCGCAGGAGATGGGCGTTGCAGTAGGCGTGATCGACGTCTTCGAGGCCGTAATAGGCGCGCCAATGGTCGTGGACCACGACGCCGCCCTGCACCTCGGGCACGGCCGAGCGGGGCTCGCCGGCGCGATAGAACGTGTGGGTCGTCGTCGAGGCGGTGTGCAGCCAGCGGGTCGTCCCGGCGATGCGAAAGCCCGTCTCGTCGAGGCAGCGCACCGGCGCCGTCGCGACGCATGCGCCGATGCCGCGATAGACGGGCGCCAGCGCTTCGGCCTTGCGGCGAACCCATCCGGCCACGCTCGCCCCGCAGGCCGCCGTCGCCCCGAACAGGTCCCGCAGGACCTGCGCGGTGCGTTCTTCTGGCACAAGCTGCTGCGCGTTGAGATAGACGGCCGCCGCCTTGAAGCGCTCGCCATACTGGGCCGGCGAGACCACGCCCTCGGGAAAGTCCGCGCGCGTGCGTCCGCGGCAAGCCGGGCAGCGATGGATCGCCGCGCGGTGCTCGGTCACGATCAGCGGCTTCTCGGGAAGATCGAAGACCTGGCGCTTCTCCGCGCCGATCTTCGAATCCGCCAGAAGCAGCCCCCGGCAATGCTCGCACACCTCGGCCGCGTGCTCCACGATCCGATCGGGTTCGGCGACCTGGCGCAGCGTGTCGCCGCGATGGCCCTTCTGGCCGCCGCTCCGCTTGCCGCTGCGCGTGCGCAAGCTCTTCAATAGGCGAGGCTTCTTCTTCAGCCCGTCGCTCGACGGCGGCTTGGAGCTGTTGGAGCTGTCCAGATCCAGCCGTCGCCGAAGCTCGGCGTTCTCGGCCCGAAGAGCCTCGATCTCGCGTTTGAGCGAATTGATCAACTCCACGACTGCAGGCGGAAGGATCATTCAACCCTTGAATGTAGAAGTCCGCCCCCGTGTCTCGAAAACGCACCGCCCCAATCGATCCTCTCTTCAGTGTGGCTTTTCGGACTTACCCCGGCTTGGCAGTTACGGGACAACACATGATCTCGGAAGACTGCATTGTCCCCGACAGCGCCATCATCGAATTGAGTGTCAGCATTGGCCGCCGAATCGTTCTTGCAGGCGATGGTATTGTCATCCGTGCCAGCGCGCGTCTGGATGCCGCCTGTGTCATCGGCGAGAACGTCACAATCGGCCAGGGCGCCTGGGTTCGCGCAGGCGCTGTCGTCCTGCGTTCTGTACCGCCGAACGCAATCGTGGAGGGCAACCCCGCTCAGGTTGTCGGGTATCTCAACGGCTCCCAGACGGGTCGTCGTCCCGACCCGCGTCATATCGACATTCATGCCCTCGGCAATCTTCAGAGGCCGGCGCGCATACCGCTTAACGTGGGTCAGAGCGCGCTGTTTCTGATGCGGCGGATGGCCGACGCGCGTGGCGCTCTTACGGTCGGCGAGGTTCCGACCGAAGTACCGTTTTCACCGGCACGATACTTTGCAGTATTTGATGTTCCTTCGGTCGAACTGCGCGGCGAACATGCTCACAAGCGGTGCCAGCAATTCATGATGTGTCTGCATGGCTCGTGCCGCGTTCTGCTGGATGACGGAAACGAGCGCTGCGAGGTCACGCTTGATCGTCCCGATATGGGAGTATTCATGCCGGCAATGATCTGGGGGACGCAATATCGATACAGGTCGGACGCAGTGCTGCTGGTTTTCGCTTCCCGACCCTATGAAGCCGAGGACTATCTGCGGACCTATGACGATTTCCTGGCCGAAGTGGAAAGGCCCAAAGAATGATGATCCCTTTCCTCAACCTCGGCGCCGCCTATCGCGAAACGAAGGCCGAGGTTGACCCTGCGATTCAGCGGGTGCTCGAACTTGGGGTGGTATATCCTCGGCCCCGAAGTTGAAGCTTTTGAGGCTGATTGGGCTGATTATTGTGGCGCGGACCAAGCCGTGGGCGTTGCTAACGGGCTCGACGCGCTGACTCTCGCCCTGCGGGCGCTCGAGATCGGTCCCGGTGACGAAGTGATCGTCCCCTCAAATACTTATATCGCCACTTGGCTGGCGGTCTCAGCCGTGGGGGCGAGGCCCGTTCCAGTGGAACCCGACCTCGCCACCCACAATATCGACCCCACGCGCATCGCTCCCGCAATCACGCCCGCGACCAAGGCGATCCTGCCGGTTCATCTCTACGGCCAGCCCGCCGACCTCGATCCGATCCTTGATCTGGCCCGCGACCGTGACCTGCGCGTGGTGGAAGACGCCGCGCAGGCCCACGGCGCACGCTACAAGGGCAAACGGATCGGCGCGCATGGCGATGTCGTTTGCTGGAGCTTCTATCCTGGCAAGAACCTCGGCGCGCTGGGCGACGGCGGGGCGGTGACGACCGACCGCGCGGATATCGCCGACCGTATCCGTGTCTTGCGCAACTACGGCAGCCGCGTGAAATACGTCAACGAAGTGAAGGGCGTGAACTCACGCCTCGACCCGATCCAGGCGGCGGTCCTGCGGGCGAAGCTGCCCCACCTGGACGCCTGGAACGACCGTCGCTGCAAAGTCGCCGCGGCCTACGCGGACGGATTGAGGGACAGCAACCTGATTCTGCCGCATGCGCCGCAATGGGCCGATCCGGCGTGGCATCTCTTTGTCGTCCGCTCCCCCGAGCGTGACGACCTGCAGAAGCGGCTGACAGAGGCTGGCGTCGGCACGCTGATCCACTATCCGATTCCGCCGCACATGCAGGCGGCCTATGCGGACATCGGCCTCGCTCAGGGCGCGTTGCCGCTGGCCAGCCGGCTTGCGGACGAGGTCCTGAGCCTGCCGATCGGGCCTCATCTGTCCCTTGCCGATGTGGATCGCGTGATTGCCGCCGCGAGGGCGGCCGCCGCGTGAGCGGCTCCTCCTACCGCACCATTCTGCGCTCCACCTCGATCATCGGGGGCGCGCAGGTCATCACCATTGCCGCGAGCGTGGTGAAGATGAAGGCCGCAGCCATGCTGCTGGGTCCGGCGGGCGTCGGAATGGTGGGGCTCTACGTGAACCTGATCCAGACCGCCGCGGCGATCGCCTCTCTCGGCATCGGAACCGTGGGGACGCGGCAGATCGCGACCGCTCATGCCGAAGGGGGCGAAGTTGCGGTGGGACGGACGCGCCGGGCCCTGTTCTGGGGCACCCTCGCGCTCGCCGTCATTGGATCTGTCCTGTTCTGGCTGTCGAGCGACTGGATCGCGCGGATCGTTCTCGCCGACGAGACCCGCGCCGCGGATGTCCGGTGGCTCTCGCTCGGGGTCGCGCTCACTGTAGCGTCCGGCTCGCAGGGCGCGCTGCTGACGGGCCTGCGCCGGGTCGGCGATCTGGCGCGGATCAGCATCGGCGCCGGCGTGATCGGCGGGGCTCTCGGGGTGCTCGCGATCTGGCTCTGGGGGGCGCAGGGCCTGATCGCCATGATCCTGATCGCGCCCCTGGTCACCTTCCTGTTCGGCCATGTCTACGTGGCCCGTCTTGGTCCCCCGGCCGGCCCGCCCGCCCCGCTGCCCGAGATGGCGCAGGAATGGGGCGCCATGGCGCAGCTTGGCCTCGCCTTCATGATCAGCGGCCTCGTCACCGTGCTCGGCAATCTTGCTGCGCGGACATTGGTGCAGCGCGATCTCGGCCCCGAAGCGCTCGGTCAGTTTCAGGCGGCCTGGACGATCGCCGCGGCCTATCTCGGCTTCGTCCTCGGCGCGATGGGGACGGACTACTACCCGCGCCTCACAGCGGCCATCGCCGATCACGCCGCCGCGGCACGTATCGTCAACGAGCAGACCGAAGTGGCCCTGCTGCTTTGCGCGCCCGTCCTGCTGGCGATGCTGGGCCTGGCGCCCTGGGTGGTCCGGCTGCTCTATTCGGCGGATTTCGGCCCTGCGATCGAGATCCTGCGGTGGCAGCTTCTCGGCGACATTCTCAAGGTGATGAGCTGGCCCCTGGGTTTCGTGCTGCTGGCGGCAGGCCTGGGCAAGACCTTCATCGTGACGGAATCGCTCGGCATGGGCGTCCTCGTGCTCGCCGTTTTGGTCGGTCTGCCGCTGATCGGCCTGAAAGCGACCGGCGTGGCCTATCTCGCGACGTACGCCGCATATTTACCGCTGGTCTGGTGGTTGGGCGGACGGCGGATCGGCTTCCAATGGACTCGCGCGGTGCGGGCGCAGGCGGCGGCCCTGATCGCCGCGGCTGCGGTGGTGGATGTCGCGGGACGCTGGTCCGATCCTCTGGGCGCCGGCCTTGGCGTCCTCCTCGCCGCGGGGATGGGGGTCTGGGCCTTGATGCGCCTGTCCGCAAGGATCGAGGCGGTTGGGAGGCTAGAGGAGATTGCGGCCGTCGGGGAAAGGATGAAGGGATGGATGATACGCAGAGCGTGACGCCGGGACCCGCGGGCGCGGCCGAGCGCCCGCTCGTGACCTTTGCGCTGTTCGCCTACAATCAGGAGAAATATGTCCGTGAGGCAGTGGAAGGGGCGTTTGCCCAGACCTATGAGCCGCTGGAGATTATCCTGTCGGACGATTGCTCGACAGACCGGACCTTTGAGATCATGGAGGAGATGGCGCTGGCCTATAGGGGGCCGCATCGGGTACGCGTGAGGAAGTCGATACAAAATCGACGTCTCCTTGGCCATATTAATGATGTTGCAGAACTCGCTAAGGGTGAGATTATTGTC
The DNA here is from genome assembly GCA_963783275.1 of uncultured Alphaproteobacteria bacterium. Classification (GTDB taxonomy): domain Bacteria; phylum Pseudomonadota; class Alphaproteobacteria; order Rhizobiales; family Beijerinckiaceae; genus Roseiarcus. Next base: position 33,258 of record CAWANA010000025.1, read on the forward strand.
CTTGCTGCCGGAGATGATGTTTCTTTTCCTGAACGTACCTCCGCGCATTTAGCTATATACGCTAGTTACCCTTCAACATATGCTGTTTGTTCGGATTTTGTAACCGCTTCAGGAACGTCCTCTCAGCCTCAGGGGAATCATAAGCCAAACATTCATCATTTTTCTCTACTAAAAACCGTCACAAATTTTGGCGGGTGGGGGGTAGGCGCAACATATTCATATAGAAAAGAATGTTTCGAGTGGCCGTCAAAAATGCCTGAAACGCTAGAACTTGAAGACCGCATTCTCCCGACGAGGGCATCACTGTTAGGAACGGTTGCCTTTAGCACGAATAGATTCGTACAATGGAGGACCCCATCAGAGCAAGGCCGAGTTAAAGAAAAGTCAAGATGGACAACGCATGAGGTATTGAGAAATAACTCTTTGTATATTTACGATTTGCTTTCGTACGCGCAGCGATCGGGTCACTTGTCGGTAGGCGCTAGATTCATTTATCAAACTATACTTTCCGCATCGCTATTTAGACTTAAGCATAGAGAGCGAACTGGATATTCTTTTGTTTCCAGTTGGCTCGTAGGAATTATGACTATTGTCCTCGCTCCATCGAATGTTGCTCTTCACATTCAACGAATTGTAAGCCAGTCTACCAGTAGTTGAGTTTGGAGAGCAGGTAATAGAGGAGAGGAGCCGTGAGGTGTGATATATGAGCGTTTTTCAGACCACAACCTATAGGCCTTTTTGTCCGAGGGTAGGCAGCCTGCGCGGTCGCAAACTGATATGCAGATCAGGGCTTGTTCTGTTCGACTGGTTCTGGACCTTTAAAAGTACATACAGAAATCCAGTCGTTTTTATAAGATTTTTTATCATCACTTTACTGTCGATTATAAAGCGGGGGGCAGTTCATGTCGACGGTGCCCGACAGATAGGCGCAATTCATAGTGGTTGGACTGTCGGCTATTACCACTGGATCACCGAGTCTCTTCCTCGGGCTTTGGCCATGAAGGATGCATTCCCTGACGCAATTCCGGTACTCCCTTCATTGAAACAATACGGGAGTTATATTCCCTCGCTAACTAGGCTTGGCTTCAATGAAATTCTGTTTTTCGCAGAAGGCAAGAATGCAATCGTCGAAAACCCCATCATCACTGAATGCCCTAATAAATTTGGTACAACAGATCCGGCACTGTTGAAGAGGGTACGTGATACCGTATGGCAAGCTCTGGCAATCGAGTTTTGCGCAAAGGCGTTCCGCGTCGTTTACGTTTCAAGAAAAAAAGCCCGGGGGCGACGAATTGTTAACGAGGATGATTTGTTAAAGGAGCTCGTGCGTCTTGGTGTTGAAATTCATTGCTTTGAAGATCTTCGGTTTGATGAGCAGGTTAAATTGATGTGTGAAACTAGGTGCCTAATTAGTATTCATGGCGCTGCGCTCACGAATATGGTGTTCATGCCTGAAGGAGGAACAATTATTGAGCTATTACCTCGGAAACACGGGGTTTTTGATTATAACCATGTGAGAAATTCATTTCGACATGACCCGTGTTACGTGCGCCTCGCTCGGGTATTTGAGCACCATCATGTAGCGATTTTGGGTGAAGCTGATAGCCCTTGGTACGCCGGAACGCACATGGCAAATATAAAGATCGATCCTGCCTGCGTGATTAGCCCAATCTCCGGGATGGCGCAGAATGACAGGCCTTCCTAAAAGAGTTGCTCGCCTACTGCGGACTCTTGCGTGGCACGTGGGTGGTCAAAAGGTACAACCGACGTCCGGCCTCAAAATTCCGAGCGCTGGACACGTCGCGGCCGATGCCCAAATAATCTATGCTGAGAAGATAGATCTGGATTGGGGGGTGTTTGTCCTTTCCGGGGCTAAACTGATCTGCTCGAGCATGCCACCGTATGTTGATGCCGAGGGCAGCATTAAGATCGGGGAGTGTTCGATAGTTCGGGAGGGCGCGATATTGCAGACTTATGGCGGTAGGATCGAGCTTGGTAAGCATTGTACGGTCAATCCGTACTGTGTCCTGCAGGGAAACGGCGGGATCAGGATCGGTGACAGCGTTTTGATAGGGGCGCATGTTTGCTTGTTTTCAGCCAACCATGTGTTCGCCGATCCTACCCAACCTATTCGAACTCAGGGAGAGACACGGCGCGGTATCGAGATTGGTGACGATGTCTGGATCGGTGCAGGGGCAAAAATCCTTGACGGTGTGCGGATTGCCAGAGGAGCAGTCGTTGCCGCTGGTGCGGTCGTGAATTCGTGACATTCCTGCCTATGAAGTTCACGGAGGTGTCCCTGCAAAGAAAATTGGGAAGTCGTGGGCTTTCATGACTTCCACGCTCTATCTCACCCGCAACGGTCTGCTCGAACCCCTCGGGCAAAGCCAGGTGATGGCCTATTTGCGCGGTCTGTCGCGCGAGTACCGGATTACGCTCATCACCTATGAAAAGGACGAGGACTGGGCGGATGCCGAACGGGTCGCGCGGGCGCGAGCGGAATGCGGCGGCCTCGGCATCCGCTGGCTGCCGCAGAGGTTCCGTCGCTGGCCAAGGGTGGTCGCCCCCGCGCTCAGCATGCTTCGGATGGCCTGGCTGGTCCGGCGGGAGGTGCGCGGCCAGGGCGTGCGGTTGATCCACGCGCGAGCCTACATTCCCGCGGCCGTCGCGCTGCTGGTCGGCCGAGCGACGGGCGTACCCTTCATCTTCGACATGCGCGCCCTCTGGCCCGAGGAGTTGATCACCGCAGGGCGCTTGCGGCGCGGGTCGCTGCTGCATCGCGCCATCGTCGCCGCTGAACGGGCCTGCCTGCGGCGGGCGGCGGCGGTGGTGTCTTTGACCCATGTTGCGGTTGACTATCTAAGCCGGACTTTTCCGCAAGATATGGCCGGTCAAAGGGTCGCCGTGATCCCGACCTGCGCCGATCTCGACCGGTTTGTTGCCGCCGCGCGGCCCCCGGAACGGAGGGTGATCGGCTGTCTCGGCACGGTTCTGAGCGGCTGGTTCCGGCTGGATTGGCTGGCGGCGTTTCTGGCGGAAGGGGCGCGCCGCGACCCCGAACTCTCATTCGAACTGACGACCCGGGATGACCCGGACCGAACGCGTGCCGCCTTCGCAGGGGACGCAGAACTGGCCGGCAGGCTGCATATCGCGTCCTGCCCTTCAAACACAGTGCAGAACGTGCTGCAGGGGCAGATCGCGTCGGTGATGTTCTATGATGGGGGTCAGGTGTCGGAACTCGGCCGTTCTCCGACGCGCATGGCCGAAATCCTCGGCTGTGGACTTCCCGTCGTGGCCAACGAGGGTGTCGGCGACGTCGCCCGCGTCGTTCGCGACCACCGGGTAGGGGTCCTTGCGGCAGGCCCGGGACATCGAGAGATGGAGGCGGCCTGGGACGAGCTGGAGCGCCTTCTTGCCGACCCGGAACTCGCAGCCCGATGCCGGACGGCGGCCGAAGAGGTCTTTTCGCTCCGCTCCGGAACAGCGGCCTATTCTCGACTTTATGCGGCCATTCTTGCCGAAGCGGACTTGCTCACAGTCCATGGCGGATAGACGAATTCCAATTTTAATTCACTATTGCAGATTGAGCCCATGTGTGGCCTGACAGGCATTCTCGATTCCACGGGTAGCCCGCAAGCGGATTTGCGCCAAATCGCCGGCGCCATGACCCGCTCTCTGCGACATCGCGGTCCCGATGCAGAGGGGATCTGGACGGCCGACGGCATTGCTCTTGGACACCGTCGGCTGTCGATCCTCGACCTGAGCCCAGCCGGGGCCCAGCCGATGCATTCGGCCTGCGGGCGTTACGTGATCGCGTTCAACGGCGAAATCTACAACCACCTCGATCTGCGCCGCGAACTGGAAGACAATGGGGCCGCTCCGAACTGGAGGGGTCATTCCGATACCGAGACGCTGCTTGCGGGAATTCGTTTCTGGGGACTGGATGTAACTCTGGAACGCGCTGCCGGCATGTTCGCGATCGCGCTTTGGGATCGCAGGGAACGCCGGCTGTCGCTTGCGCGCGATCGGATCGGGGAGAAGCCGCTGTATTGGGGGTGGGCGGGTCGGTCTTTGGTTTTCGGTTCGGAGCTCAAGGCTCTCGCCGCTCATCGCGAATTCGCCGGCGGGATCTGCCGTGAAGCCCTGGCGCAGTTTCTGCGGTTTGCCTATGTGCCGGCCCCTCGCAGCATTTATCCCGGAATTTACAAGCTCGAGCCAGGCACAATCCTGGAAAGCGCTGGTCCGCCGCCGGCGATGGCGCCCACGGCGCCGCTGCGGCCTGGGGAAAGCCACGGAGGCCTCTCGATCCGGCGGTACTGGTCGCTCAATGCGGCAATCGAGAGGGGCGCCAAAGATCCGATCCGGGACGAAAGCGAGGCTGTGGAAAAGCTGGAGCGCGTTCTCGGCTCAGCGGTTCGGCGCCAGATGATCTCCGATGTGCCGCTCGGAGCCTTTCTGTCAGGTGGCGTGGACAGTTCGACGATTGTCGCGCTGATGCAAAAGCACTCGGGGCGCCCGGTCAAAACGTTCACGATCGGTTTCGACGAGGCTGCATTTGACGAGTCCGTTCACGCGGCCGCGGTAGCGCGACATCTCGGGACCGACCACGCGTCCTTTCGCGTGAGCGCAGCTGACGCCCGGGCAGTCATTCCGGATCTGGCAAATCTCTACGACGAACCCTTTGCCGATTCCTCGCAAATCCCGACGCATCTTGTTTGTCGCTTCGCGCGTGCTCAGGTGACGGTCGCGCTTTCGGGAGACGGCGGAGACGAGCTTTTCGGGGGCTACGACCGCTACTCCTGGGGACCGCGGATCTGGCGGCGGCTGGACTGGATGCCGCTTCGCCTAAGGCGGATGGTTGGCGGCCTGATCGCGGCGGTTCCCGTGGCGGCATGGGACCGGGCTGGGGCGGTTGCGGCCGGCGTTGTCGCGATCAGCCGGCCCGGCGATAAGGCGCACAAGCTCGCCGCGCGGTTGAACGAGGTGCGAGACCTCGACGACCTTTACCTTAGCCTGGTTTCCGAATGGCCCGGACATCGGATGGTGAGGCATCTCGATTGCGAGCCTGTTTCCATTTTCAACGACCCCCTCCCAACCATTCTCGACAATGATCCAGTCTCCCGAATGATGGCCCAGGACATCCGCTCCTATTTGCCCGATGACATCCTTTGCAAGGTCGACCGGGCCGCGATGGGCGTAGGCCTGGAGACTCGGGTGCCGTTCCTTGATCCCGACGTGATCGCTCTGTCCGCCCGATTGCCCAAGAATATGAAGGTTCGGGGTCGCGAGGGAAAATGGGCGCTGCGCCAAGTTCTTGGATCGGCATGTACCGCCCGCTTTGATCGATCGCCGGAAACACGGATTCGGCATTCCCGTGGGGGAATGGCTGCGCGGTCCCCTGCGCAATTGGGCCGAAGACCTTCTGTCGAATGAGGCCCTTACGCGCGACGGGCTGATCGACCCGGCTCCGGTGACACGGGCCTGGACCGAGCATCTCTCCGGCCGTCGCGACTGGACATATCGGCTCTGGATCATCCTGATGCTACAGGCATGGCGCCACGGGTCGGCGTGAACGTGCTCGTGTTGTCCCGTTAAACGCGCAGTCCTGAGCGCGCTGTTTTCCCATCGTCGCCGACTTATGTCGACGCGCGCTCTCCGGCCCAACGGCGCGATCACCATCGGGGTGAAAGCAAAGCCGACACAATTAGCCCGTAAGGTATTGCATGAAATTAATTATCAGTATTGTTCGATAATACTGGACATGATTCATAACCACGGAATGATAAATACTATTATTTGATTCTTGTCTTAGAGAGGCGCTCAAATTGTGCGGCATTGCTGGAATTTTGAGGACTATCCCCGGGGGCGGCATACGCGAGACCATCGCGGCAATGACGGAGACATTGCTTCATCGCGGCCCCGACGCCGGAGCGATCTTTGTCGATGAGGAAGCCGGAATTGCGTTCGGGCATCGGCGGCTGGCGATTGTCGATCTGTCGGAGCGCGGCGCGCAGCCGATGCATTCGGAATGCGGGCGCTACGTCCTGACGTTCAACGGGGAGATCTACAATCATTTGGCGCTGCGCGAAGAGCTTCGGGGAAGCGGCGCCGTGTCCTGGAGGGGGACTTCGGACACCGAGACGCTGCTGGCGGGTTTCGTCGCCTGGGGCGTGGTCGCCACGCTCAAGAAGGCGGTCGGCATGTTCGCCCTGGGGCTGTGGGACCGCACAGAGCGGCGCCTGACGCTCGCGCGCGATCGCTTCGGGGAGAAGCCGCTTTATTACGGCTTCGTCGGGAGCGGCGCCGCCAGGGCCTTCGTGTTTGGATCGGAGTTGAAGGCGCTGCGCGCCCATCCCGGTTTCGCCAATCCGATCGACCGCGGCGCGGTCGCGTTGTTTCTGCGGTTTTGCTACGTTCCCGCGCCCTACTCCATTTACGAAAATGTCTTCAAGCTCGAACCCGGTTCGATTCTGACGATCGCGCCCGATCAGATTGCGGCTGGGCATCGCCGTCTCGAGACGTATTGGCGTTATGAGGACCTTGCGGTCGCCGGCCTCGCCAACCCTGTTTCCGATGAGCGCGAGGGGCTCGAACTGTTGGAGCAGGCTTTACGGCAAGCGGTCTCCTTGCAACTAGTCGCTGATGTGCCGGTCGGCGCCTTCCTCTCGGGCGGAATTGATTCCTCGACGATCGTCGCGCTGATGCAGGCGCAATCGAGCCGAAAAGTGAGGACCTTCACCGTTGGCTTCGACGAGCTTGGTTTCGACGAAGCGCCCTACGCGCGAGCCGTCGCCAGTCATCTCGCTACCGACCATACCGAAATTCGCGTCACGCCGCGAGAGACGCAGGCGGTGATCCCGAATTTGCCGACGGTCTACGACGAACCTTTTGCCGACAGCTCGCAAATTCCGACCAGCATCATTTGCGCGATGGCTCGCAGGTCGGTGACTGTGGCGCTCTCCGGAGACGGGGGCGACGAGATGTTTGGCGGTTACAACCGCTATCTGCTCGGGCCCAAACTCGTTCGCCGTATTGCGATGGTCCCGTCCATGATGCGGGGCCCCCTGGGTTCCGGCGCAAAGTTCCTGGCGCAACTCCCCGGCTTTTACGGCCAGCTCGCCTCGTTCAAGGACAAGGCCTACAAGCTTGACGCCATTCTCAAGAATTTGACGGATCCCGACGTTCTTTACAAGGCGCTCGTCACCGAGTGGCCGAGCGACGGGGTTCCGGCGCTCTCAGCTCCCGCTTTGCCGACGCGACTGGACGCCGCGGGCCTGGAAAGCACTTTTGCAGATCCCGAGCAACGCATGATGCTGCTCGATGGCGTTACCTATCTGCCTGATGACATTCTTGCGAAAGTTGATCGCGCGGCGATGGCCGTGAGCCTCGAGACCCGCGTTCCCTATCTCGATCATCGCGTCGCGGAAGTCGCCTGGCGGCTGCCCTTGTCGATGAAAATCCGCGGTGGCGAAAGCAAGTGGGCCCTTCGCCAAATTCTGTATCGGCATGTTCCGAAGGCGCTTGTCGAGCGCCCGAAAGCCGGCTTCGCCATCCCGATTGGCCGGTGGCTTCGTGGGCCTCTGCGGGATTGGGCTGAAGCGCTCCTCTCGCCCAAACGCTTGCGCGACGAAGGATACCTTCAAAGCGCAGAGGCGCTCGCACTTTGGCGAGACCATTGCTCCGGCCGTCGCGATTGCACCTATCGACTCTGGAATGTGCTGAGTTTTCAGGCGTGGCTCTCGGCGCAAGGCGCCAAGCAAGCGGTGAGTCTTCGAGGAGGCGCAGACCCGATGCGCGACTCCTGCTCGTCAACCGAAGTGAACACGCTTTAATCCGCACGGCCGTTGCCGTCGCACTCTTGGGCGATCTCATGAATTTAGCAATTAACTTGTAATCATCAATGTGGATATATTTTTTATTGTTGCTGCCACCCCTGGTGTTGGCATGGAGTTGGCCGCCTGTTCTTCGCCACGCTCCAGTCGGGTTTGCTGCCTACCTCGTCGTTCTCCTACTGTTTATGGGTCTGAGGGATAGGACGGGTCCAGACTGGACCGGGTACCTAAACATATATGCAGTTGCAAATTCGAACTTTCGGACACTCAGGATGGAGCCTCTGTTCGTGGCGCTTAACGTGCTATCGAGCAACTTAGGATTATATATTTATGGTGTAAACGTCGCGTGCACGTCGATTTTTCTTGTCGGCGTGTTCGCCTACGCGAGAACGACAGCGCGACCTTGGGTTGCGGTTGCAGTAGTGACCCCATACCTTTGCTTTGTCATTGGTATGAGCAGCATAAGGCAGGCGGCCGCAATCGGCGTTGTGTATCTTGCGCTGGCGCATTGGTCGAGACTCTCGACGATCATAAAGGTCGCTCTGATAATAATTGCAGCTGGATTTCATTATTCGGCCATTGTTACATTGATATTGGTTGTCCTTGATGGTCGCGGGCGGGCATATATTAGAATTGGCGTCGTCGCCATCTTGATTGGATTTTTGCTAATCTACGCTCAAACGAGCGATGTCGTGGAAACGTACCAAAACCGATATATCACCAAGGAAAATATTTCATACGGCGCCGCCGAACACGTTCTACTCTCCGCCATTCCAGCGATGATATATTTTGGCTTGCGGAAGAAACTCGCCATCGCGGGCTGGGATAATAGACTGGTCGCGATTGGCTCCGCTGCGTCGATAATTGGACTGCCGTTGCTCTTGGTGTCGACGACCGCCGTCGACCGATTGGTGCTGTTCTTCTCCTACGTGCAAATGTGGGTTTACCCCGCCCTCATTGCGACTTTCAAGAGCGAAGAAACAAGACTATTGATCGGGACGACCCTCCTCGCATTATCCATTTTTGTCATATACTTCACGTTTGGACGCACGTTAATGGGTTATATCCCGTATCATAGCCTCTTATTTGAGATCTGACCCTGCCCTGGCCGGGCGGTCATTCCGGGATGCGCATCCGAGTCGACGAGCCTAGACCTCGGCTTTGGCGCTCTGCTCAGATCGACTGCGGTTCCTTTCGGCGGGCTGCCGACACCGCTCCGATCCTTAAAAAGGGCGAGCCGTCATCATCGATTTGCATTTGTCACTGAAAGTGTCATTATCAATGGAAGTTTGTGCGTTCGCACTATACGGATCTCAAGCCGCAAGTACGAGATATCGATTGGAACAATATATTCCTGGCCTCAAGAGTGAAGGAATTGATCTCTGCATAAACCCTCTCCTTGGTGATCGGTACATCAATGAAACGTTTGCCGGGAAGAAATACCGGTTATCGGCACTGTGTTGTGACTACTTCCACCGATTCGCCGCCCTCATGGCGCAAAAGCGGTTTCATGCAGCGATAATTCAAGGCGAGCTGCTGCCATTTGTGCCAGGGATTATTGAATCGAATTTGATGCGTATTCCCTATATATACGATTTCGACGATGCATTTTTCTTGAAATACCGCAGAAATAAATTGCGCCACTTGTCCTTTTTGCTCAAAGGTAAATTCCAGCCAGTTATATCCCGCGCATCCGCCATTCTTGCCGGCAACCGCCATTTGGCGACCTATGCGAACCGGTTCAATCCCGCGACGACCCTTTTGCCTACCGTGGTCGACTTAAATCGCTATGCGCCTCTTCGAAGCAAGCGAGATGCCGTATTCACCGTGGGGTGGATCGGATCTCCCTCGACGTCGGTGTATCTGAGCGCCTTGGCGCCGCCCTGGCTCAATTGGGTCGAGAGGGGCCGATTCGCTTCGTAGTTATCGGAGGCCGCAGCGAGGCGATCGAGGGGGTCGAGGTGGTAAACTTGCCTTGGGAAGACGCTACGGAGGTTGAACTTATCAATACGTTCGACGTTGGGGTTATGCCTCTGTCCGATGACGAATGGGCACGCGGGAAGTGCGCATTCAAATTGATTCAATATATGGCCTGCGGCGTCCCCGTGATCGCGTCGCCGGTCGGGGCAAATCTCGACGTCGTGACCGAGGCCTGCGGGTTATTTGCCGCCGACGCTCCGGCTTGGGTTGAGGCGTTGCGTCGACTGAGAGATGACAGAGCATTGAGGCAGGTTATGGGTCTAGCCGCTCGCCGACGAGTTGAGCAATCCTATTCTCTTAGCGCAACGTTGCCAGTCATGGTGAAAATTGTAAAGACCGTTGCTCACTGACAATAATTGTGTATGGCCCATCGTCAATTAAAGGCGACAGGGATTCGTTTGGGTCTTTAACTCTGCTCGGGAAACTCGAAGTTGAAACTGATCCTCTTCGCCAATACGGATTGGTACCTCTACAATTTCCGACGCTCGTTGATCAGATCGTTGACACAGGCGAAGCACGAGGTCCTGCTTGTTTCTCCTCCCGGGCCTTACGGCGAGAGGTTGCAGGCCTTGGGTTTCCGCTGGGTCCCGGCGCCGATGCGCCGCGCCAGCCTAAATCCTCTTCGCGAAGTGGGTTTGCTGATCTGGTTGTGGCGGCTGGCTCGAAACGAGAAGCCGGATCTCATCCACGGGTTTACGATCAAATGCGCCGTGTATGGCGGACTGATAGCCCGCATTGTTGGAGCGGCGCGAGTGAGCGCTGTGACCGGGATGGGCTATGTGTTCATCAGCGACGGACCGAAGGCAAGATTGCTTCGCCCCGTCGTTGGCGCGATGTTGCGATTGGCGCTTGGCGGCGCGCGCGCCCGTCTCATTCTCCAAAATCCAGACGACGTCAGTTTCTTCGAGCGGTCGGGCCTTATGCCAAGCGGGCAGCTACGCCTCATTGGCGGATCCGGGGTGGACTGCACGCAATTCCTGGCGCCGACGCCTGCTGGCGAACCGATCGAGCCACGCCCACTGCGGGTCGTGTTGGCGGCTCGGATGCTCTGGGACAAAGGCATTGCGGAATTCGTGGCGGCGGCGCGCCTGCTAAGGGCCCAAAACCGAGCGCTGCAGTTCATATTGGCCGGCGATCCCGACCCTGGCAATCCGGCCTCGATCCCCGAGAAAACCTTGCTTGAATGGAAGGCTTCCGGATTGGTCGAATGGCTTGGTCATGTCGAGGACATGCCTGGCCTGCTGGCGGAAGCGGATATTGTCGTCCTGCCGAGTTATCGCGAAGGGCTTTCAAAAACCCTGATCGAAGCCGCAGCCTGCGAGCGGCCCCTGATCACGACCGATGTCCCCGGCTGTCGAGACGTCGTGACCGACAACGTTACCGGACTGCTCGTTCCGGCGCGCAACGCGGAAGCCCTAGCGCTGGCGATCGCGCGGCTCCAGGACGATCCCGCGCTCGCCCGGCGCCTCGGCCAGGCCGCCAGAGAAAACGCGCTTCTGGAATTCGACGAGCGCATCGTCACCGCACGCACTTTGGCGGTCTACGATGAAGTCGCGGAGTCCCCATCCCGATCAGGCGGCATGCCCCTAGCCAATCCAAGAACCGCAGACATGGAGATGCGTCGGGCGCGCGTCTTCAAGCCTCGTTGAGCCATCCCTTGCTGGATGCATAGCGGACAATGTCGACCCGGGTGTTGAACCCGAGCTTCTCCATGCCGCGCGCCTTGTAGGTTTCCACGGACTTTATGCTGACGCCAAGCTTCGCCGCGATCTCCTTGTGACTGTAGCCGGCCGCGGTCAGCTTCAGCGCGTCGGTCTCGCGCTCGCTCAGGTCGGGGCCCGCGCCGATCGACCATTTCGTGCTTCTGCGATGATCCGCCGACGAGCTTTCCGGCAATCAGCGGATCGATATAGAGGCCTCCCTCCGCGACGGATCGGATCGCCCGGACCAACTGGTCCCCGGAAGAGCGCTTGAGAATATAGCCGTTGACGCCGAGTTCGAGCGCCTGCCGAAGATAACCCTTATCCTCATGGACGGTATGGATGAGGATTTTGATGTTCGGCGACGTCTTGCGAAGACGCTCGGCGACCTTCGGCCCGTCGAGGCCGGGCATGGAAATATCGAGGACCATCACGTCCGGCTGCAGCTCGGTTGCGAGCCTCAAAGCGCTATGCCCTTCCCCCGCCTCGCCGACGACGATCATGTCCCCGGCCGCATCGATAAGAGCCTTGATGCCGGCGAGGACGACCGGATGATCGTCTGTCGCAAAAATGCGGAGCTCAGGATTCCGGGGCGGCAGAGTCGATATTGGCGCTCGTATGATGAGGGTCGTCCCGGCGCCGGGTCCAGTTTCAACCTCGAGCGTGCCGTCGACGAGGGCGAGGCGCTCCCGCATCCCGAGCAGGCCAAGGCGTGGCGAAGTCCCTCCGTTCACACGTTCCAGTTCGAACCCGTTGCCGTCGTCCTCGATGATCATGACCACGCTGTCCGTCGTCGTCTCGAGAATCACCCCCACTTTTTTGGCGGCGGCATGTTTGACGACGTTGGTTATGGCTTCCTGCAGGATGCGATAAAGGCTGATCTCGACGTCGGGCGGCAGTCTGCGCTTTTTCAGCGGGAGATGGAAATCAAACTGCAGCCCGGATCTCAGAGTCCATTCGTCGGCCAGACGCCGAATCGCCGGCTCGAGGCCGATATCGTCGAGCGCGATCGGGCGCAGCTCCCAGGCGAGCCGGGCGACCTCATCCTCGACCGCCCCCGTCAGACCTTTGAGCTCTGCAATGCCGGACATCAGCCGCGAGTCGTTCCTCACCTGTTGCCTGAAGACTTCGAGCCTCATGTTCGATGCCGCCAGATATTGACTGACCGAATCATGTAAATCCCGCGCGATCCGCTGACGCTCGGCTTCCTGTCGGCTGATGGTGCTGCGCAAGACCTCGGACACTTGCGCCTCGGCCGCCCGCTGTTCGGTGATGTCGAGAAGACTGACCCGAAGCACGCGGACGTCCGACGAAAGCCGGACAAGGGTCGCAAGACACACGCGCTCTTCGCCCGAGGTCCGGCGAAACCGCCGCTCAAAGGTAACCTCCTCGCCGGCCAGGGCGCGTTCGTTGTGCTCCGAAGAGGATGGCCCCACAGGCAACCCGTCGGCTTGTCGCGACGCGTAAAAGCGCTGCGGTCCCTGTTCGAGAAGCTCGCGCCTTGGAACGCCGAACAGGCGTTCAGCCGCCTTGTTCGTGGCGATGAAGCGGTCCTGGTCGAAATCGTAGAGCAGGATCGCGTCGGGAGCCTCCTCGATGAGCATGCGGAAGCGCTCCTCGCTCGCGCGCAGCGATTCCTCGGACTTCCGGCGCTCGGTAATATCGCGAAAGAACCAGATCCGCCCCAGGTATTCGCCGTCCGAGGTCTTGAACGGCGACGTGAAGCGGTCGATGACGCGACCGTCCTTGAGAGCGAACTCATCGTGACCGGATTTATCAGGATGGTCACGATGGTATTGCGCTTGATGAACGAACGCTTCCGTCTCGAGCACTTGCTGCGACGCCAGCGCCAGAACGGGTCCGTCGTTCCGCGCCGCCAGCAGTTCGGCTGGAATGTCGAAGATCTCGCTGTAACGGCGGTTGACCGAGAGGATACGCGCCGCCCGATCGATGACCAGAATCCCGTCCGGCGACGATTCGTGCTCAGCGGCGAGGATCGCAGCGGTCGACGCCAATTCGCGCTGGGCCCGGTCCTGTTCGGTGATGTCGACAAGACTGATCCGTAGCAGGCGGGCGCTCGACGGAAGCCGGATAGAGGTCAGGCGGCACAGGCGCTCGTCTCCGGAGGGTCGACAAATCCGTCGCTCGACAGTCACTTCCTCGCCGGCCAGGGCGCGCTCGCCGTTCTCCCAGAAGGTCTCCGCCACAGGCCGCCCGTCGGGTTGTTCCGGCAGGTAGAAGCGATACGTTCCATATTCGAGAAGCTCTTGCCTTGGGACGCCGAACAGGCGTTCGGCGGCCTTGTTCGCGGAGACGAAGCGGCTTTGCTCGAAATCGTAGAGCAGGATCGCGTCGGGGGCTTCCTCGACCAGCATGCGGAAGCGCTCCTCGCTGGCCCGCAGATCCGCTTCCCGCATTTTGCCATTGGCCGCCTCTTTACGCAGGAGCTCGATCTCGATCAGCGACGCCAGTTCCTTTGCCGAGAGCTGCTCCTCCGGGGACCAGTCGAGCGACGTTCCGGCAATGTCCTCCAGGAACAGATCGAACGATGTCCGGGGCGTCAGGCGCCCGTCCGCGCCGGTCAGGTGCGCATGGTTCGGATCCCCTCCCCAACGGACGGCGTATCGGCGTTCGCGGCGAAACCAGACCAAGGCGATTTCGGGAATTTGTGGCGCCAAAACAAAAAGCGCGCCGGCAATTCCGTCTATGGCGCCGCGATCGCCGAGATCCTGCGCCAAAGCGCTTGACGCAAAAAAGGTCGGATCCGACGCGCGCTCTTTCCAGGCCGTTTGCAGACGCTCGATCTGATCCGCGGATGGGGTGCTTCCACGGCTCTGGACTTCATTTCCGGTCACCAGAGCAAACCCGTCCGCGCCGACGACGGCAAGCAGATCCTCGCCATCGGGGCCATGGATGAGGGATTCGAAATCCGCCGATCGGAGCTTGCGCACGAGATTTTGACGGAGCCCAGCCAGCTCGTGCTCGCGCTCTCGAAGCTTGCGCGTCTGGGTCGCGCCGAGCAGCGCCGCGATATCTTCACATGCCCAAGCGAACGCGTCGCGGGCGGAGGGTCCAAGATATTTTGGCCCGCTCTCGTGATGGCAGGTCAAGTGCCCCCAGAGCCTCCCGTCGACGACGAGCGAGCCGATCAGGCTGGCCTGGACACCCATGTTCTTCATGAACTGAATATGGATCGGGGAGACGCTGCGCAGGCTCGACGGCCCCAAATCGAAGGATTGCAACTCTCCTGCGCCGATCAGCCGCGATGGCGTGTAATCCACATCCGCGATCATGCGGGGGCCGCTGATCAGCGACAGGTCGCGCGCCTGTTTCGGGATGTCGCTGGCCGGGAAGTGGTGGCCGAGATAGGACTTCACTTGCTGGGAACGCGCCTCAGCGACGACTTCCCCGTTCCAGGCCGGGTCGAATCGATACATCATGACCCGGTCGTATCCGGTGATGTCGCGTATCAGTTCGGCCGCAGCCTGGAAGATCGCCGGAAGATCGCTTTGGTTGCGGAGCGCTGCAATGCCTCGCCGCAACGAATAAAGCGCGGCCGCGTGGGCGGCCCGAGTCGCGTCCTCGGGCTCGACATCGACGAGAATCTGGCCGGAAGCGTTTTCGTGCGCGCGAGCTGCGAGGGACCGCCCATTGAGCGACAGGTCGCAAAGCGGTCGCACGCCCGAATATCCCCCTCTCAGGAGATAGCCGGCGGCGTTCGCGTCCATGACGTCTTGAAGATTACGGCCGACGAGTTGATCGGGGCGCAGGCCGAGTATGTCCGAGCACGACTCGCTCGCGGCCTCGATATGTCCGGCGCCCGCGCTCAGGACGAGCAAAGCTCCATGCGGCATGGCCGCCCCGGGGAACTTGATCGGTTCGTTCTCGCAGTCCGTTGTGTCGATCTCCGTCATTCGTGAAACGTCCAGGGCAGCCGAAACGGGGCGGAGGAAAACAGTGCGGGTTCTTCGTAGACCGCGGGCTTTTGGGATAGGCCGTCGGGTTTCGGACCCGCCGTCGTCTCTGGAGGGTGCAGAGAGTTCGCCGCGAAGCGCGTCAGACCATCCGTCTTCGGAATTCACGAACCGCCGGCTCCGCTGAAGCTTCATCAAAAGGAACTCGTATCAAAAGAGTGGTTCCCGCGCCGGGAGCGGTTTCGATCTCCAATGCGCCTCCGACCAAATCGAGACGCTCTCGAATGCCGCGTAGACCGAAACGCGCGGCGTTTGGCCGACTCGCGTCGGGTTTGGCATATTCAAACCCTTGGCCATCGTCCTCTACAATCAAAGTCGCTTTCTCCCAATCAGCCCGTAAAATGATGCCGACCTTCTTGGCGTTTGCGTGCTTGACCACGTTCGTTATGGCTTCCTGAGCAATTCTATACAAAACGGTCTCAACACACCTCGACAGCCGCAGTGGCCCAAAATTCAAATGCAAATCAAAACACAGTTTTGTTCTTTCGCTCCATTTTTCGATTAATTGCTCGATGGCCGGCTGCAGGCCGATATCGTCGAGTACGGTTGGCCGCAGGTCCCAGGCTAGTCGATTAACCTCGCCTGCGGCTGTTATCGTTAAGCCTTTTAAGTTAGAAAGCTTTGGTTCTAACCCCGATATTTTAGAGAACTCTTGACTCATTGCGCCAAGAGCCAGGTTCATTGCGGTCAAATCCTGGCCGAGGCTATCATGCAATTCGCGGGCGATTTGGCTGCGCTCGGCTTCCAAAGTCATCATCAGCTCGCCGGACAGGCGCTCCCTCTCCGTGCGAAGCCGTCCTTCCTGACTGGCTCGCGCCTCGGCGGCGCTTAAGCGAAGCCAGCTCCGATGCATGGCCTCCGTGATCAACGAAACAAAACTGGCCAGCAAAAGGAAGGTTGCCGGTCCAGCCCAGATTACAACAGATCCGAACTGAAGAATCCAGATGCACGCCAGCAGAGCGCTCAATAAGGCGGCGATGACGCCGGACACCAGGCCGCCCAGCAGCGCCGCAAATTCGACGGCCGGAAACAGCCCCAAATAGGGTAGGCCATCCCCCAGAATCCCGATCAGTGCGAACCGCAGCGCCAGGCCCCCAAGCGCAGCCGCCAACCCAAATCCGATTCTCCATGATGCGGGCTTATTATAACACGCGTTCAGCCCGATCATGAGACCGTCGAACATATACAGGATTCCAGCCGCGGCTTTCGCCGACTTGGCCCGCAAGGTCGACTTGACTTCAGGTCCGGCCGCCTGCCGCACGCAAGGATCGCCGGCCCATCCTGCCGTCATCAATGCAGGCCCTGAGGGTAAAGCGCCGCGACGGAAGGGTCGTGCCAATTCCTGTTACCCGGCGAAACGACTTCTCTCAGCCATGAGGGGCCCGGCTCACAGGCCTCGCGCCGCCCGCCCAAAAGCCATTGCTCCAGCCAGCGCCGTTCGGAGTCGCTGATCTCGCCCCCAGCCGCGCGCGCGGCTTCGAACGCAGCGCCGAGCGAACCGAAGCGGCCAATCTCCTGATCCTCCGAACGGACGACAAAGTGCGGCGCATAGATGGCGCGGAAAATGGAGACGCGACGGCCCATTGGATATTGTCCCTATGTTCATATTGTAAACGGGTATTCTCAAACTTGCCAGATTTCGGAGGTCAGGAAAACAATCATCGTCTGTCAGGAAAAGCCTGACTCTTATCGAGGCTCAGTCAGGAGACGGCGGCCAGACAACATAGGTTGGGCGGTTGTTCTTTTTTAGCGCTGGCGTCCTCTTCATCGATTGTGCCTGGCCGTTCGGTCCTGCATCGCTCGGTCCTCAGCATCCGAGCGTTGCTGGCCATGATCCCTGCGCAGTCAGACAGGGTCGTTCTTAGGTAGGCCGCCATCGACGCCGTCGCGTTCATTCCCAAGACATCAACCCGCGCCGGAGCGTTCGCACATGCGAATGCGACGGATGGGTTCTGCCGGTCGACGAGCCCACCGATCCCCCGGGCTTCCCGAGGTCGTCGGAAAATATGGGTGTTCACTTCGTAATAAGCCTCGTTATCGAGCGGGATCATGCCCTTGTGATCGGACAAATCAGCCAATTGCGCCCCGTGCTCGTACAAGTAGGCAAATGGTCCGTGATAAGGAGTGAGTTTTTTAATCGTCGGCTCAATCGACCACAGCTTGATAGCGTCTCCTGAATGAAGCTCCGCACCTCGACACCGTATATACTCATAAATGACGCAATCATACCTGTCGATTAATTGAACCAAGTGTCGCATCATTATGCTCATCATAAAACGAGAATAACTGCTCTTTTTTCGCTATCCGATATTCCTTCCCGGATGTCCTCCACTCAACTCCACCTGACTAGATGGTCGGTCCTGAAAGCCGCCAAAGGAATGCGCCCTGTCGACGCGACAGATATAAACAAACGATCGCGCGCTCGCGCCCGCAAGCGAAACCGGGCGCAACCCGCGGCGCGGTCATCGGAGCAAAAGTCCCCTCCCGTCTCGGCTGTCCCATCCCTGGATGCAGTCGGGTAGGCCGGCCGACGGCGGTCGGATGGTTTCAGCCCTCCCGGCGCGACGGAGAGAATCGACCCTCTCCCTCCTGCCTGCGGGCTACGGGCGAGACGAGATTTCGCAAGGTTATCAGAGTCTTCGCTTCCCGGCGGTTGTGGTTCCCCTGCCGCTTGCGCAAGACCTTGACAAGAACGAAACAAGAACATATAAGGAAAGCGTCCCGTGAAGGTCAAGCCGAGCCTTGCATGTTTGCCACTTTGAAAGGTCGACTGCGCGACGCCGCTGAGGAGCGTTCGGCCGCCTGCGACGTCGCGCGGGGCGTCGGCCGTCCGTCGGCGCACGCCAGGCTTTTCGCCGAGAGGCTCCTCGGACACATCCGGCAATATGGCGACAAGCCCTCATTTGAGGATCGGACGATCCTTCCGGCTGGTGACCGCCAAGGACCGCGAATTGGGCGTCGAGTTGCGCCAGGGAGGGCCTGACGCCTTGAAATCTTTAGCGCCGCTAAAATTGTGCGTGAAGTCGGGAGAAGGCTCCTTTGCCTGGGCGAGCGCGTCCGGTCTCCGACCCGCGATCTCGTTCGGACTTGCTCCGGTTCAGACTTCGGGCGCGATCCAGCGCGGCTTTAGCGGGTTCGGGCGGACCCGAGCGGCTCGCGGCGAAATCTGCGTATCCCAAGCCGCCGTTATCGCCAGGCGCCGCGAAAGCGGGTGACCGCCGCGGCGCCCGAGCCAGGGGTGAGGCTCGCCCGGAATATCCGCCGCAACGCCCTGAAAAGACGCAATTCGCGCCCGGATTATCGAGCCTCCTGAAGGGCCGGTCCAGGGGAAGGCGGCGGGCCTCACCCCTCCATCAGCGCCGTCACATGTGCGGCGACCGAGCGGGCGAGGCCTTCGAGGTCGTAGCCGCCTTCGAGCACCGACACCACGCGTCCGCCGCAATGCTTCTGGGCGAGCTCCATCAGCTTGCGGGTGGCCCAGACGAAGTCGGCCTCGACGAGGTTCAGATTGCCGAGCGGGTCGTGGCGATGGGCGTCGAAGCCCGCGGAGATGATCACCAGGTCGGGAGCGAAGTCGTCGATGCGCGGCAGGATCGCCACCTCCATCGCCTCGCGGAACGTATCGCCGGCGTCGCCCGCCCTTAAGGGGGCGTTGACGATCTGGTCGTGCTCGCCCCGCTCGCTGATCGCGCCCGTGCCGGGATAATTGGGCATCTCGTGGGTCGAGGTGTACATCACGTGCGGGTCGCTCCAGAAGATATGCTGGGTGCCGTTGCCGTGATGGACGTCGAAATCCATGATCGCGACGCGCTCGGCGCCGTAGACCGCGCGCGCGTGCCGCGCCGCGATCGCCGCGTTGTTGAAGAAGCAGAAGCCCATCGGGGTCGCCATTTCGGCGTGATGGCCGGGCGGGCGGGTTGCGACGAAGGCGTTGCGGACCTTGCGGGTCATCACCTCGTCGACGGCGAACAGGGCGCCGCCGGCCGAGCGGAGCGCCGCTTCGAAGGTGCCGGGGCACATCGAGGTATCCTGGTCGATCGCCACATGCCCTTGCGCGGGCGTCGCCGAGCGGATCGCCTCGATATAGTCGAGCGGATGCACGCGGGCGATCGCCGCAATCTCGGCGCGCGGAGCGGCGTCGCGCGCCAGCATCTGGAACACCTCGCTTTCGAGCGCGCGGTCGACCGCGCGCAATCCGGTCGGGGCGCTCCGGATGGCCCTCGCCCATGTCGTGCGCGAGGCACGCGGGGTGGCTGATGAGCAGTGTGGTCACTCTGGCATCCTACCCGGCCCGACGCGTTTCCCCATCCTTCGGCACTTTCCCGCCAAAGGCGGCCAATGTCCACAAGTCCAACGTCTCAGCGTGGGACGGGTTCCGGCGTGCAGGTCAGTCGCTTGGCTTCGGCCTCGGCCTCCGCGCTGAGGCTCGGCGTCTCGCTGAACACGCGGACCATCACATAACCCTCACGCTCCGGCGCCGCAATGCGCAAGTCGCGCGAAGGATTTTCTTCGTCGTCGCGCGACGGCGAGCGAGCGGACGTCGTCGGGAGTCGCGAGCACCGCTTCGATCGCCCCTTGCGCGCCGGCCTTGTCGGTCAGGGCGTAGAACGCGAGACCGCGGCGCGTATGGAAGGAAATCGAGGAGAAGGCGCGGCCGGTCGGCGCGCGGACCCGGATCGGCCCCGCGGCGAGATCGTACCGGCAGAAAGCCGCAGCCACGGCCGGATCGGCATAGGGCAGCAAACGCCGGGAGGGATCTGCGGGAGGCAAAGCCACAGTTTCGTCGACCCGACCCATGCCGGAAATCCTGGCATAGGCGTCGCGGGTCGCAACCCAGGGCGCCGCGAGGATCACGACGAAATGCACGATCGCCGCCAGGACGGCCGCCGACGCGGCGAGAATCAGGATGGCGCTTAAGCCCGGCCGCGCCCTCATGGGCAGCCGACCCGCTTGATCCGCGGGACCGTGGCGGGGTCGATCGCGGCCGCCGTGGCGCCGAGCGGCGAATCATAGAGTCTGAGCGCCAGCGCGAAGGGCCCGGGCGCGCCGATCGGCAGCCAGTTGCCTGGCTGAACCTCCGCAGCCGCCGTAATGACGAAGTCGCCCGAGCCGGCGCGAAGGATCTCCGACGAGCGGAAGCCATAGCGGTCGGCTGGATTGGCGACCGGGAAGCCTTGCGGGTCCATAAGGCTCAAGGTCCAGTAGCGCGCAGCCGGCGCCCGCGGGCCGATCTGATAGACGCAACGGGCGTCGAGCGGACGCCCGTCGTCGTCGTCGCGGGCGATCAGTTGCAGGCCCTCGCCGATCGCGAGCGGGATCTCGCCGCTCTTTGCGAGCCGGGCGCGGGTGTACGGATCGGCTTCGATCGAACCGGCATGGGCCTCGATCGACCAAGCGCCGAGCCTTGCCTGATCGAACGGGCTCAGATGGGACAGCGCAAAGGCGCTCGCGGTCAGGCCGATGACCAGCCCCAAGACGCCAACGATGACAATTCCGATGAAATCCGCCACGCGACGCCGATCCCCGTGATGCGGCCGACAAGGCGCGCCGGCCGGACAATGTCAATACGTTCGCAGGCTAAGGCGACCCGACCGCGCCGAGCGACACAGCGGGCGCCGAGGGCGCAGTCTTGCGGATCGGTTTCAGGTCCGATCGAGACCGACAGTCGTGACAGCGCCGTCCGCGCCAGTTCGCGAATGTCGAGGATCGCGCGGGTCGCTGCCGGCGAGAGCGCAATCGGGGGAGGCGCGGCGCCGGCGTCGGGCGCCGTCTTCGCGGGGGCCTGCGCGGCCGGGCTGTTCTGCGCCGGGGGCGGCGGGAGCGACGCCGAACGGCGGTTTCGCTTCAAGGCCGCGATGAGCGAACACCATGATCTCCCGCCAGGTCATCGCGGGCAGTATGCCGCCAGTCAGATTCTCCATCGGCGCGTTGTCGTCGTTGCCGAACCAAACGCTTCCGACAAGATTGCCGGTGAAAGCGTTGAACCAGGCGTTGGTCGAATTGTTGGTCGTGCCGGTCTTGCCGGAGATGACGAGTCCGGGAATCTGCGCTGCGCGTCCGGTGCCCTCCGTCACGACATGGGTCATGATTTCGTTCATCTCCGCGACTTTGTCCGCCGGTAGGACCCGGGTCGAGCGGCCCACTGTCGGCGGCATGGGAATAGACGAGCTTTCCACTGGCGTTGCGCACTTCCACCGCCGCGTAAGGGGTCATGCGCACGCCACCACTCGCCAGCGTCGCGTTGGCGGCGACCATGTCGATCATCTTGACCTCGTCAGCCCCGACCGGCAACGACACGGTGTCGACGAGCGGCGTCGTCACTCCCATAGCACGCGCGGTTTGGACGATCTTCGAGCGTCCGAGCGCGGCGATCCGGGCCAGATGGTACGGCTGCTTGGGCGGCCAGTAGACTTCGCCAATTTTGACTGACATCCGGATCGCGGCGGTGTTGAGCGACTCGGCCAGAGCCCGGTAGAGCGGGAGAATGCCTGCGCTCTCGCCGTGGTAGTTATGGACGCAATAGTCGCCGATGCAGACGCTCGACGCGTCGATCGGCGTGTCGCTGTGAAACTTGCCGGTCAGCAAAGCGGTCATGTAGACAAAGATCTTGAACGACGAACCGGGCTGGCGCTCCGCGTCCGTCGCCCGATTGAACTGGCTCGCGCCGTAATCGCGCCCGCCGACCATCGCCCGTACGAGGCCATCGGTCGTCGCGACTACCGCTGCCGCCTGATGGGCCCGGTAGGCGGGCGCTTTTTCGCGCAGCATAGTTTCGATCGTGTCCTCCGCCTTCGCCTGCAGCGCGCTGTCGAGACCCGTTCGCACCGTCAAGGCGCGGTCGCCGCCGAGCTTGCCGGTCGCCGCGAGCGCCTTGACCTCCGAATAGGCGAAGTCGAGGTACCAATCCGGACTCTCGTGCGGCGGACGATCGACAGGAGTCGCGGGGTTGCGCCGCGCAGCGTAGACTTGTCCCTCGGTCATGAAGCCGGCATCGACGAGATTGCTCAGCACGTCATTGGCGCGGGCGCGCGCTGCGGCGAGATTGACAAGCGGCGAAAACTTGGTCGGCGCCTTGAAGAGACCCGCGAGCATCGCCGCTTCGGCAAGATCGATGTCGCGAGCCGACTTGCCGAAATAGGTTTGCGCCGCCGCTTCGACCCCGAACGCGCCGGCGCCCATGTAGGCGCGATCGAGATAAAGCTTGAGGATCTCTTTTTTGTTCAAATGAAATTCAAGCCAAAGCGCGAGATAAGCCTCCTTGATCTTGCGCTGGATCGATCGCTCGTTGCTTAGGAATATGTTCTTGGCGAGTTGCTGCGTAATCGAGGAGCCGCCCTGCACGACGCCTGACGCTCTGGCGTCGACAGTCAGCGCGCGGAACGTTCCGATCACATCGATGCCAAAGTGGTTGAAAAACCTTCGGTCCTCGGTCGCGATCACCGCCTTCACGAAGTAGTCCGGCAGGTCTTCGAACGGCACGGCCTCGTCGCGATTGACGCCGCGCTTGCCGACCTCGATTCCATAGCGGTCCTGAAACGTCACCGCCAGATCGCTGCGGGCGAGGCGATCGTCATCGGCCGTCTCGCGAAAAGCGGGAAGGGCCAATGACAACGCGACCAGGAGTCCCGCCAGTCCGAGCGTCAACGCCTCGCAGGCAAGTTCGACCGCAAGCCGAGGCGCGCCGGACAAATGGAGCCGGTCGGACGCTTCGTCGATCGCCTCAAGGAGGCCGAGCGCCTTTCGCCCTGCTGCGAACATGGTGGAATCGATGAACGCGTCGAGCGCGAGCAAGACCCGCGATGTCGCCGCCGATGCTTCCGCTATTCGCCTCCTCAACGCCACGCCCTCAATTTTGGCCGCCGATCGGATTATGAATGGAAAGACTTAACATAGCGGTCGGGGCGCACTAAAGGGAGTCCGCCAGGCGTCGGAATCGCCCGCGAGGTGGCGACCTTGGGAGACGAACCGGCAAAGATGACCAACGAGCCCTCGCAAGTCGCGCAGTTCTGGAAGACCAAGTCGCTCGAGGAAATGACCGTCGCCGAGTGGGAGAGCCTTTGCGACGGTTGCGCACGCTGTTGCCTCGTGAAGCTTGAGGACGAGGACACCGGTGACATTCATTTCACCGACATTGGCTGCACGCTGCTCGACGCCAAGGCCTGCAGATGTCGCGACTATCGACGCCGCGACCGCCGGGTTCCGGACTGCGTCAGGCTGACGCCCGGGGTTGTTCGCACATTGAGCTGGCTACCTGTCACCTGCGCCTATCGATTGGTTTCCGAAGGCAAGGACCTGCCGGGATGGCATCCGCTCGTCTCCGGTTCGCCCGCAAGCGTCCATCAGGCCGGCGTTTCCGTCCGCGGCCGCGTGTTCGCTTCCGAAGACGATCTCGCGCAGGAGTCCTGGCCGGAGAGAATCGTGGACTGGCCAAACCGTCCGCCACGCCGGAGGCAAAGGCCCAACGCGGCCTGACGCGGACGAGCCGACGTTCAGCCGGCATTCAAGCCTGCGCGACTATAAGCAGGGCACCTCAGAGAGGGACCTCATGCGAAATCTGATTCTGACTTTGGCGACTGTCTTGGCAAATTCCGCCGCGAAAGCGCCGCGATGTGGCGGCCTCAACGACCGGTTTTCACGCCGCGGCGCTCGGCCGAGCTTTCAGCGATTCATGCCAGCGGTTCAGATGCTCGAGTTCGGGCGGGATCGCGAGCCGCGCAGCTCTCGCGAAGTCCAGCGCCACAAGCCCTGTGATATCGGCGACGGTAAACCGCCCGCCCGCGACGAACGGCCGCTCACGCAGAACGTCGTCGAAGATCATCATGTTGCGCAGTGCGCGTGGTCGGTTGGCGGCCGCCCAGTCGGCGACCTGCGGGTCCTCCATCTTCGACATATGTGGATGCGAGTGGCGGAAGACCTGCGCGATCGGCAGCAGCAGATGCCACTCGACCCGTCTTTGCCACATCTCAACCATCGCACGCTCGAGGAGGGTCGCGCCGAACAGGTTCGGCTCCGGATGCAACTCCTCGATGTAGCGACAGATCGCAATCAATTCTCCGATCACCGTTCCGTCGTCGAGCTCTAGGGCCGGTATCACCTGAAACGGATTGACGGCCGAGTACTCAGGTTTCTTGTGCTCTAGCGCGGCGAGGTCGACCTCTATTCGAGGAATCGACACTCCCTTCTCGGCTAGAAAAACGCGCACCCGCCTTGGGTTCGGCGCGAAATTGGAATTAAAGAGTTTCATCGGTTCCTCCCCACTGAAGTTTGCGGGCAAGCCTAAACGACGCCGCATGGAAAATCCTCCATAACGGCGCGCCGTCAGCCCCTCGTTAAGTCTTTGGACAGCATACTCCGCCCGTGTTGCGGTGCGTGCCGGGTCTCATGAGCGAGTCGAGAGCAGAGAGCGGAGCAGGTGAACGGCGGGATCCGAATGTCGCGGCGCGCCGTCGCCGGATGAGCCTTGAGCTCAGGCGCGCCCGCCGAGACTCTGACCGCACCCGAGGCGACGCCCCCCATTCCGTGGGGATGATACGGCTGTTTGCCCGGATCCATCGCAGCACCGCCCCCATGCTCGGTCTTGTCGCGTTCGGGACGACCGCTCTCGCCTTGCGCCTGATCGGCGCTGCGGCGCTCGCGACATGGGCGGTGTTCATCGGTTGCGCCATCGCCCTCGTCTACGCGCTGCCGCTCGCGTTTCTCGACAACGGCAACGGCGAGGCCGACAAGAGCGCGGGAGCATGGCGGCGCAAGTTCGTTCTGGCGACAGCCTTCTGCGGATCTGCCTGGACTTATCTCATTGTCGCGCTCCTGGGGTCGGCCGAGCCTGACGCCCCGGCCTTCGCCATGCTGGTCATGCTGCTGGCGTCGACAGTCATGTCGCTGCTGGCGGCGACGATCCCTGCCGCGTTTGTCGCTGGCATGCTGCCGATGATCGTCGGCGTGATCCTCGCCTGGTCCGCGCGCTTGCAGAACCCGGCCCTCCCGGCCGCCGCCATGACAATCGGCGTGATCGGCTATTTCCTCGTCGTCGTCCAGCGCCTGCATGCGGCGGCGGCCCGCAACGTCTCGCTTCAGGCGGAGAAGGACTCCCTCATCGCCGAACTCGAGCAGGCCAAGCTCAACTCGGACGAAGCGCGACGACGGGCCGAGGGCGCGAACCTCGCGAAATCGCGATTTCTCGCCACGATGAGCCACGAGCTGCGGACACCGCTCAACGCCATTCTCGGCTTCTCGGAGGTCATGAAGGGCGAGCTCTTCGGGCCGCACGGCGTTCCCGCCTACAAGGAATATTCAAACGACATCCACGTCAGCGGCCAGCATCTCTTGATGCTCATCAACGAGATCCTCGACCTGTCGAGGGTCGAAGCCGGCCGGTATGAGCTGAAGGAGGAGCCGGTGTCTTTGCCCGACGTCGTGCAGGACTGCTGCCGGCTCCTGTCGATGCGCGCCGAAAGTCGCAATCTGACGATCACAGAGCAATTGGACCGCGACTTGCCGCGCCTCTGGGCGGACGAGCGCGCAGTCCGGCAGGTCACCCTCAATCTCTTGACCAACGCGATCAAGTTCACCCCGCAGGGCGGCTCGGTCGCGATCAAGGTCGGGTGGACGGGCTCCGGCGGCCAGTACGTGTCGATCAAGGACACCGGTCCCGGCATTCCGCCCGAGGAGATTCCGGTCGTCCTGTCGTCATTTGGCCGCGGAACGCTCGCACACAAGAACGCCGAGGAGGGGACCGGCCTCGGGCTGCCGATCGTCAAGGGCCTCGTCGAGCTTCACGGCGGCCAGTTCCGGCTCACTTCCAAGGTTCGGCAAGGGACCGAGGCGGTGGTGATCTTTCCGCCCGAGCGGGTGATGAACGCGCTGGCGGCGCTTCATCCTGACCTCAAGCCTGAGCCGCCCGAGCCGCGGCTTCGCGGTTTCCGGCGGAAGCGGATCGACCCGGCCCAGGCGGCGTGACGCTCAGATCGACGCCTTCTCGCCGAACCCTGCGGCGTCGAGGGCGAGATGCACCTTGTTCTGGAAGCTGGCGTCCTGGCCTTCGACCAGCAGCGGCGCGGCGTCGGCGACCGCGCGACAGACCGCGTCGACCCAGCCCGTTTCCGACTTGGCGAAATCGCTCAGGACGTAGTTGTGCACCAGCGCCTTGTCCCCGGGATGGCCGATGCCGAGACGGACGCGCCGGTAGTCGTTGCCGACATGCGCGCTGATCGAACGAAGGCCATTATGTCCGGCGTTGCCGCCACCGACCTTCACGCGAACCTTGGCGGGCGCGAGGTCGAGCTCGTCGTGAAGGACGGTGAGCGCGCCCGCGTCGAGCTTGTGGAAGCGCAGGGCCTCCCCGACGCTTCGACCGGATTCGTTCATGAAGGTTTGCGGCGCAAGCAGCATGACCCGCTCGCGCCCGATGACGCCTTCGGACGCGAGGCCGCTGAAGCGGGCGCGGAACGGCCCGAAGCGATGCGCCGAGGCGATCGCATCGAGCGCCATATAGCCGACGTTGTGGCGGTTGCGCGCGTAGCGCGCGCCCGGATTGCCGAGTCCCGCAATGACCAGCATGGGGCCCCTCGATCGGACGCGCGCCCGCGAAACGCCCCCTGGCGCCGCCGTAGCGGAAGGGGCGTCGGCGTCTTACTTCTTGGCGGCGGGCTTGGCCGCGGCGGCAGGCTTCGCCGCGGCGGCCGGAGCGCCCTTGGCCGGGGCGGCGGCTGCGGCCGGCGCGGCGGCGGCGGCGGAGGCGGCCGCAGACGGCTCTTCCGCCATCACGGTCGGCGGCACGATGGTCACGACCGTGAGGTCGGACTTCGTCGAAGCCGGCTTGCAGCCCTCCGGCAGCCTGAGCGCCGACAGGTGCACCGAATCGGAGAAGTCCAGGCCGCTGAGGTCGACCGTGATCGCCTCGGGGATGGCGTCGGCCGGCGCCAGAACCTCGACCGTATGGAGCACGAGGTTGACCGTGCCGCCCTTCTTGATGCCGGGAGAAGCCTCGCGGTTCTCGACGTGGACCGGAACGCCGATTCGCACCCGCGAACCCGTGATGAGGCGCAGGAAGTCGACATGCACCGGCCGGTCGGTGACGACGTCGAGCTGGTAGTCGCGCGGGAGGACGCGCTCCTTCCGCCCGTCCAGCTCCAGTTCGAAGATGGTCGTGAGGAAGTGCCCGGCGTAGATGAGCTTGTTGACGTCCTTGAAGTCGACCGAGATGGGCTCGGGCTTCAAGCCGCCGCCATAAATGACGGCGGGAACGCGGCCTTCGCGACGAACGGAGCGGGCGGCCCCCTTGCCTGTCCCGCTACGCGTCACGGCCGCGAGTTGTTTGGTCGCTGCCATGATGATGTCCTTTTGTCATCGCGCCACGCCTCCAGGGGTGTCGGAACCGGCGCGAAGCGGAGGCTTATAGAGGAGCCCCGGCAGCGCGGCAAGACCGGATGCGCTGGCCGAAGCCGGCGTCGTTGGCGGGCCCAGGTCGCCGATCCGGCCGCGGCGCCATTTTCAATTCCGAATCGAGCCCCTTCAAAGGCTTGCGGCGCCATTTCCAATTCGCTTGCGTCTCGTCAGTCCCCGGGGGGCCGCCCGGCCTCTGGAGTTGTCGCCGTCGCGGGCTCACGCCCCAGCGGGAAGCGCCGGCGCCCCAAGCGGACGTGGCGCCGACCCCAAGCCGACGCCAACCGAATCCAAATCCACGCCAACTCCAGACAAGAGCCAACCCCTTGCCGCTTCAATCTTTTCAAAGACTTGCGCCGCACCCGAGGGGTTTTGATGTTGTACCGCGCGTCGGCGGCCCGGCGAGACCTGCGATCCCTGAGCTTGTCGGGACGCCCCCGACCGCGGCGCCATTTTCGAGACCGTTTTGAGTGTTTCCACAGCCTGCGGCCGCAATTCCGGCGCGCAGCGCCCTTGCGAAAGTGGGCGAGGCTGCGGGGCTCGCCGCTCTGAGCGGCGGGAACGGAAAGGTGAGGCGCGCGACATCGCGGGGTCCATTTCAGCACCGACAGGATGATGTTACGCCATGTTTCGTTTTTTGCAAGAGATTGTTTCTAGATTGTGTTTATCATAAATATCGGACTGAGGTGGGCCGGGTCCGTCCATCAAAACCTGCGTCCGTCGCGCCGCATCTCCAGATTGACTTCACCGCCAGCGCTTGCCATGAGTTTTTCGCGCCGTTCCCCGTTTCGGCGCCCTCAGGCGCGGGTGTAGCTCAATGGTAGAGCAGCAGCCTTCCAAGCTGAATACGAGGGTTCGATTCCCTTCACCCGCTCCATTTTTGCCTAAAAGCGCGGTTTCGGCCAGGAAACGCGGGCCCGCTCCGCCCCGCTCCGGTGGCGCCTCCTTTGCGGCGCTCGGTCGTTAAAGCGAGAGCGGAGTCAGCCTGAACAGCGGCGGGAACTCCGGCGTCAGCGTAACCCGTCCGATGAGGCGGGGCGCCCGGCCGCACAATTCGATCTTGTAGCGCGAAAGCAGGCAGCGGAGGATGATCAAAATCTCGGTTGTCGCAAAGGAGGCGCCGATGCAGACGTGCGGGCCGGCGCCGAAAGCGATCCAGGCGCGAGGCGTCTTCACCCGGCCCCCATCAAGAAAGCGCTCGGGATCAAAGCGATGGGGATCGCGCCAAAGGGCCTCGTGCCGGTGGACGACCCACGGTGAAATGATCACCGCCGCGCCCCGAGGGATCTCGAAATCTCCAATCTGGTCGTCCCGCCGCGCTTCTCGCGCCATGACGTAGGCCGGCGGATAAAGCCTCATGACCTCGTAAATGAACGGGATGGCCGTGCGGCTGGCGCGGAGCGATTGCGCGTCCGGCGAATGCGTGGCCTCGCCCTGGCACAGCTCGAGCCGAACCGCCTCTTGATGGTCCGGCAACAGGGCCAATGCGAGGACCGTCCAGAACGCGCCAAGCGCGGTGGTGGTGAATCCGGAGGTGAACATCGTCGCGATCTGGTCGACGATCTCGTCGCGATCCGCGTGGTATGGGGATCCGTCCTGTCGCTTTCCACGCAGCGCGTCGAGCATGTCGCGCGGCTGGTCCGGTCGGTCGCTTTGCGACCGCTTGTCGAGCATGTCTTCGATCCAGACGCGAAACCTCGCCGCGAGGTCCAGCCGCCGACGCGGCTGAGGCATGCGGCTCCAGACGGCCAGCGCGACGATGTCCTGCCACTGCAGCAACGCGCCCGAGCGTTCGGCTTCGGTGACAAAGTCGGCGAGTTGCGTCGTCGCGCTCTCGTCCTCGATGGAGAGAAGGGACCGCGCAATGAGGGCGAGGGTCAGCCTGCGAAAGTCGGCGAGAAGATTGCGCTCGACGACGCCTCCGGAAGACCAGGAGCGAATGGCGGCCGCCGCCACGTCGTGAAACACGGGGATCAATCGCTCGATCTGCCGCGGCTGGAAGAAGGGAACGAGCTGCCGGTGCTGGCGTTCCCAGTCTTCGCCCTCCGCCATCAGCAAGCCGCGGCCCAGGATCGGCTCCATGAGCCGCCGCGCCAGCACGTTCGGCTGATAGCGGTCAACATGCGTATTCATCACATGGTCGATGTCGTCGGGGTCGCTCAAACAGATGAATTCTCGTCCAAAGCGACGAAACGACACGCGAAGTTTGGCATAGTGTTCGGCCGAGAAAGCATCCAGGACGTTGGAGCGAAAAGAACGGAGCAGGCGCAGCGCGCCGACCGACGAAGCAGGCTCGAATGACGGCAACCTCTCGCCGCCGTTGGGCGGCCGGCCGCCATTGCCGCCAATCCCCGTCGCAGTCGCCGCCTCGGCCATTGCCGCCTCCCCCAGGCTCGCCGCCGTCGGCTCAGGCGTTGCCTGAACCTTCAGCGAAAACGCTCAGACGTTCCCGTTCGTCATTCCCGACCGCCACCATCGCTCGGTCGGAGTAGGCGCGTCGGCTCTGATCGACGGCAACTCGCAAGCCGATGCTCGCGACCCGCGAGAGTTCGGCGGCGTGGCGCAGCTGCTTTGCCGTCGTCTCAAGAAGGAATCGTGGATAGAATCGCAAGGCCGGCTCAACCGGCAGCCCCGGGCGGCGCTCGCTCGGATGCTTCAGTCGCAGCAAGCCGCTTTGTATCGGGTGCATCCCCTCGACGAAGATGGCGGTCTTCACAAACCACAGCATGATCAGCAGGAGTCCGAAGTCGATCGCGCCGACCGCTTTGGCCCGCCGCATGATCGTCTTCATGTGGTCGCGAGAATAATAACTCCTCCAGGCTGCAATGTAAATCTCCTGCCATTCCTTGGTAGTCATCCGTGGATGCTGCATGCACACATGTTCAATATCGTATTTATTCAAGTCGGGGTCGAGAAAAGCTCCCGCATCTTTCAGGATTTTGTGATCCTCCGATCCCGGCAACGGAGTCAGGACCGTAAACTCCAGGAAGTCCACCGGCAGTTCTTTTTTGATGATTTCGATGTCACGGAGCACCGAGGCGTACGTATCGTTGGGGAAGCCGATGATGTAACCGGCCATCGTCAGGATGCCGGCCGCCTTCCAGGCAAGGAGCGTCCTGCGATACTCTCCTATCTTGTTTTGTCGTTTTTTTACCGCCACCAGATTGGCGGGGTTGATGTTTTCGAGGCCGATGAAGACTCGCGTCACACCGGCTCGCCTGGCCTTCTCCACGAAGCCAGGAAGCAAATGGCACATCGTGTCGACCTGGATCATCAAACGCGGCCGAATTCCCTCGTCCGCACGGAGCTTCGCCAGTCTGTCGAAAATCGTCTCCCAGTCCCTGTTTCGCGCAAAATTGTCGTCAGTAACCAGAAAACTCCGAATTCCTTGCAGCCAGTTCTCGCGAACGATGCTTTCGATGTCGTCCCCGGCGCGCGATCGGGATTTGCGGCCCTGGACGTTGATAATCGTGCAGAACGAGCACTTGAAAGGGCACCCTCTCCCCGCATCAAAGCTTCCAACTTCGCCGACCGTTCGGCGTAACAGCTTTCTCGGCAGCCACGGTCTCGGGGCGTTCTTGAGATCCGGCAGGTCGCCGGCGAAGTCGTAGATCGGCTTCATCCCGCCCGACGCCGCCGATCTGACAATCTCATCCAGACGCCCCTCGAGCTCGCCGGAGAACAGAGTGACGCCAAGGTCGAGCGCTTGCTGCAACTCGGGCGTCGGCCGCCCGAACATGGCCAGCGTTCCCGAGACATGAAACCCGCCGATCGCCACGGGAATTCCTGCGACGCGCAACCGCCGCGCGAGATCCAGGGCTCGCGGATACTCATTGGTTTGCACGCCGACGAGACCGACAAGGCCAAAGCCGCCGCGCGAGCGGAAGTCGGCGATCAGACGGTCGATGCGCACCCTCCTGCAGGTCTCGTCGATCGCGGTAACCTCGATATCGACGTCAGGGCCAAGAATTTTGCGTTGCGCTGCGTCAAGCGCGATGCCGTAGACGGTCGCAAGAGAATTGGATGGGACAATATTTCGGAACCATCGGATCACATAGCCGTCCTCGTCGTAATGAGACGGTTTGATCAGCGCCAGGCGGAAGGAAGGGGTTCGGGCTCTCGGAATCATTGTCATACTCATCAGATCGGATTGACATTGAACCGCAGCAACCAATTACCGGTCGTGATAAGAAAACTCAGGCGACAACGCTGCGCTTGAGGCGCTCAACGGACGCTCGCAGACAGCTCCGCGAGCAGCGATTTCGCATCGACGAGAAACGGCGTGTCCAGACCCTGCCGGAAGGATTCGTATATCGGCGACAACAATGACCGCGCGTCTTCGGTCCGCCCTTGCGCGCGCCAAAGCCTCGCCAAATCGAGCGCGGCCCGGAGACTCCAGAAAATGGCTTTCTGACGCTCCGAGATCGCCAAAGCCTGGCGGTAGCTCGTCTCGGCGCCCGCCTGATCGCCCATGGAGACAAGGAGCGTTCCGCGTACGCGATGCATCTCCAACTCGGCCCAGCGCTCGTAAGTCAATTCCATGATTGCGAAAGCTTCGGCCAGCCGGTCAAGCCCGTCCTGCGGACGACCCAGCCCGCCGTAGACTTCCGCAAGGGTCAGCAAAAAGAATGGCAGGTTCATCCGGGTGTCGAGCGCGCGCAAGACCGATATGCCCTCGAGCAGCCATGGGACACCTTCCGCTTTCCCGGAGACGCCCAAGCGCCAGCCCTCGATGAACCTTCCGAATCCCGCATAAAGCGTGAAGCCATATTCGCGGGAGATGCGAGACGCCTCTTCGATCGCGGCGCCCGGCGCTGTTGCGGCCTTGGCGCCCTCGATCACCCAGTCCGTGTACCAGGCGTTGCAGATGGCGAAAACGGACGTGAAGGGCGAGAGTCGTCCCGCTTCTGCGATCGCCTCGTCGCGTCGCCGTCGCGCCTCGTCCAGAAGCCCAAGGCAGGCGAGCGTGCGGGAAAGGTAGCCCAGAATCGTCACAAAGGAGTGGCCCGGAGTCAACTCGTACGCGCGAAACTTCGGATCCCACGCCGAGACGAACTGCTCGAAGTAAGCTCGCGCTTCGGCGAACTCGCCAAGCAGCATGCTGACGGTTCCGCTGGCCGACAAGCCGAAGCACTTCCAGACCGTGCCCGCCTGCGCGGCGCCCAAGTGGCGGATCTCTTCGGCGTGGCCCTTGGCCTGCTCAAGCTCCCCTCTCACGCAGCGAAGGGTAAATTGCCCGAGCAGCACCGTTCCCAGTTGAGGAGGCTCACCCATTTGGTCGCAGAGCCTTCTTGCGATTTCGAAAGCCTCGGCGGGCTCGGGCGCGCCATAACCCTTTACGGCGAGAAGGGCTTGGCCAAGGGTCATCTGAAGGTTGAGTTCAAGCTCCCGGTAGGCCGCTCTGTCCGGCCGCTTGGACACGCAGTCCAGCCCCTTGCTCAGCTGGGCGACCGCTTCCGCCATAGCGCCCCGCGCAATAGCCTGCTTGCCCGCCTTGATCAGGTAGCCGGCCGCGCTTGCGATGATTCCCGCTTCCAGAAAATGGCGCGCGAGCAGCTCTGGCTGCGCCTCCGCCATGTCTGGGAATTTGGCTTCGAGTATCGACGCGATCTTGCCGTGCAGCGTCTGGCGGTTGCTGTGCAGCAAGGTGCT
The DNA here is from genome assembly GCA_963783275.1 of uncultured Alphaproteobacteria bacterium. Classification (GTDB taxonomy): domain Bacteria; phylum Pseudomonadota; class Alphaproteobacteria; order Rhizobiales; family Beijerinckiaceae; genus Roseiarcus. The sequence continues at coordinate 66,777 of CAWANA010000025.1, forward strand.
GTACGCCGCGTCCTGAACCAGAGCGTGTTTGAATGTATATTCCGCTCGAGGCGGGATACCCCGTTGAAAGACCAAATCTGCGCTGACGAGTTGCGCGAGAGCGTTCTCGAGCAGGTCTTTCGACATCGGGGCCGCAGCGCTGATCAGCTCATGCGAAAACGTCCGGCCCAACGCCGCAGCGATTTGCGCCACTTCACGCACCGGCGCGAGACGATCGAGTCGAGCCAGAAGCGAACCGTTCAGCGTCGTGGGGATGGCCATCGCCGGCGAGGACCCCACCGATTCATAATGATCGCCCGCGTCCGTGAGCAAGCCCCCTTCGATCACGGCTTTCGTCAGCTCTTCGATGAACAGCGGAATGCCATCGGTACGCTCGATAATTTGGTCCGCAATCTCCTTGGGCAGAGATTTGCCGCCGGCGATATGCGCGACCATGTCGGCTGACGTCCCACGCGGCAGGTTGGAGAGCGTAACAAGGCTCGCATGGGGAAGGTCCAGCCAGGGCGGCGCGAACTCCGGGCGAAAGGTGATGAGCGCCAGAATGGGGAGACTGGGCGCCCGATTGACGATGCGATCGAACAACTCCCTCGACGTGGGGTCGCACCATTGCGCGTCTTCGACCACCAGGAGCAGGGGTGACCGGAGCGCCTGTCCTTCAATCCATCGCGACAGCGCGTCGAGCGTCCTCTGCTTGCGCTGCTGCGGACTGAGTCCGACAGGAACATGATCATCGCCCGTCGGTATCGACAGCAAGGCCGCGAGCGTTTGCGTGGCGTCGTCGGAGTCGGCGGTTACGCTTCTCACGATAGCGGCCAGTTTCCTGAGGCGTTCTCCGGGCGGGTCCTCGCGCCGCAAGCCGGCCGCCCGTTCAAGCTGAGCGATGACCGGGCTGAACGCGCTGTCCAGATGGTGCGGCAGGCAAAAGTAGAGGAGAGAGGCGTGTCGCTGGCCGTCGAGACGATCGAGGACCGTTTGAACGAGCCGCGACTTTCCGATCCCAGGCTCGCCGCAGATCAGGACGACGCTGCCATCGCCCCTTTCGGCCTGGCGCCAGCGGCGCATGAGCAGGTCCATTTCATTGTCGCGGCCGAGAAAAGGGGTCGTCGTCGTACGCAGCGCTTCAAAGCGGCTGTCGATGACGCCTTCTCCAAGGACCTTCCAGATCGGCACCGGCTGGCTGAAGCCTTTGAGGGCGACCGGGCCGGCCGCCTTCAGATCGAACAACTCCCCGACAAGCAGGCGCGTGGCGCCGTCAATAATGACGGCGCCGGGCTCGGCCAACGCCTGGAGCCGCGCCGCGAGATTGGGGGTCGCGCCCGCCACCTGTTCCTTTCTGCTGCCGGAGCCTACGAGTTCGCCGACAACGACGACGCCTGTCGCGATGCCGACCCGGGCGCGCAAGATCAGTCCCCCGCCGACGTCAAGCCCGGCGACGGCCTGGATCAGCGCCAGCCCCGCCCGGACCGCACGCTCGGGGTCGTCCTCATGCGCTTTCGGATACCCGAAGTAGATGAGGACGCCGTCGCCTAGATAACTCGCAATGAAGCCGTCGAAATTTGTGATCACCTCGTCGCATCGGCTATGGTAGCTGCTGATCACCTGCTGCATCTGTTCGGGATCGAGCCGGTTCGCCAGGGCGGTCGATTCGACCAGGTCGCAGAACATGATGGTGAGCTGACGGCGCTCGGCGTGTTCCCTCGACCCCGCGCCATGCGAGCCGGCGGAGGGCCTGGCGGCCAGGTCATCGATGGCCCTGAGGATCTTGCGGCGATGGCCCAGGAGGACGCCCATCCTCTCCAGATCCTGATCCGTGAGATCGGGCAGAACCGAGAGATCGACGCCATTCCGGTCGAAACGCTCCGCGTACTCGGCCAGGCCGATCGCGTTCAGCCAATCCGCAACCTCTGTCATGGGGCATCCCGAAGGCGCCGAGTCATCGCTTTGCGCCTTTCGCACGACAATGAGCGCGTGCACTCTAACCCCAGCGGGATTGGTTCTGGAAGAGGCTCGTAGGCGGTCCGCGCTCGCGTCCCTTGCTACCCTTGTATCGCAAACTTATAGTCATTTGAAGAAACCTGGTCTCACGATTGCAGAGGGCTGGTTGACAAGTGGCATCGAGTCGAGAGGCTGTCCGGCGTCCGGCGACAGAGGAGCATGAATCCAGACTGCGGGCGCTGGTCGTGTGCGCGCATTTGCGCCCAGGGAGGGACAAGCGCAGGTCGCGCTACGTGATGCAGCCGATCAGCGGTTTGCACGTCGCCTCGCTCCTGGATCCGAAGACGTTTGAGGTTCGCCTTCATCACGAGGACTGGCACGGGCCGTTCGATACGTCGAATTGCGGCCAATATCACCTGGTGTTCCTCACCGGGTTGCAGCCCGATTTCGACCGGATGCGGCAGCTCGCCTATTTCTTCAAGCGCAGCGGCGCCGTCGTGGTCGCCGGCGGGAGCATCTGTACGTCCTTCCCGGAGTTTGCGGCGCAGTTTTTTGACGTCGTCTGCGCAGGCGGGGTCGAGAGCGCAAGGGACGTGGCGAACGATTTCCTGCGTGGCGATCTCCGGACGATCTATCGTTCCGACGTCCGCCATATCGCGCCTTATTCTGTGGACTACTCACACTTCGCGCGAAGCGGCATCGAACCCAGCATGCACCTTGTCGAGGCCTCGCGCGGATGCAGCTTCAGATGCAGTTTCTGCAGCATCCCGGAAGAGGCCCATGGACACGCGACTTACACGCTCTCGGCGCTCTCGGCCGCCATCGAGAGCTCGCTCGCGTCGGCCTCGTTGTTCAGCTTTCGCCGCTGGTATCCGATCGTCTTGTTGCTCGACAACAACTTCTCGGACAATCGCGAACACATGCTCAAAGTCTGCGACCTCCTGAAGTCGAACAAAAAGGTGCGCGGATGGGGGGCGCTGGTCACGCAAAACATTCTCCACGACCGCGAGCTCATCAGGCGACTGAGCGTGTCCAAGTGCAACGGCTTGTTCGTGGGCCTCGAGTCCCTGGACCGCGAACTTCTCCGCCGGCAAAACAAGACGCAAAATCTCGGCCGCGGCGACATCATCGAGGATATCGTATTCGCCGAGTTGCTCGGCGTCGGCGTGACCTACGGCTATCTTTTCGACCCACGGCACCAGACGGCCTCGGACATGCGAAGTCAGGTTCAGACCATCGCGCGGCATCCGCTCATGCCGATGCCGACATACCTCAGCGTGATCGCGCCGCTGGCGGGGACGAAGGCGTTCTGGGACGATCTGGCGTCGGGTGGACTGGCGTCGAACTTGCGATTGCGCGATCTCGACGGCGAGACGATCGCCTATTCGCAACTGGCGGACGACAGCGCAGCGATCGTCGATTTCATCGAACCGATGTTCCGCCGGCCGTGGCTTATCGTTGGACGGTTCGGCGTCGTGACCAAGACCCTCAGGCGGATCCTTCGATCGGGGACTCTGAACCCGATCCGCTGGTATTTCATCGCCGCCGCCAACTTTCATTGCTTCGTCTGGGCGCGCGCAGAAAAATCCGGCGCCCGCACCTATCTGGCGGGCAGCGAGAGCCTCGATCCGCAATATTTCGAGCGACCGGCCGACCTGTCGGACGAGGACCGGAAGCGTTACTTCGAGCCGATCGCGGTCACCGACGAACACGGCGGCCCGGCCGACTGGCTCAAATCCTACTTTGCCGACTGGACCCGCCAGAGCGGGTCCCGCGCCAGGAGCCGGACCCTTGCGCCTCACCCATGAGCTGGCGGGCGCCGGTCTGCGCTGACCGCAAAAATGGCTGCGGCCTGGGGCGCCGTCGAATGGGTCTTGCCGTCGAGCGTGATGCGGTAGAGCCCCGGTTCGGCGGGGGCTTTCGCCTCCGCGCGGATCGACGTTACCGAGAACCCCTGGTACGCGAGAGGCAAGCTTTCCGTTTGCTCGAACGCACGGGCGTCGGGAGTGGCTTTCTCGATCGTGAGCGTCCCGGCGATCTCGGTCGTCGGCTGATCGGGGATCAGAAGTACGGACATCGCTTCGCCGGGCGCGTAGATGCGCCTGTTGAGAGAGATTGTGACACCGGCGACGCCCACAAGCCCGACCGAATAAGCCGGAGCGTCCGCGCCCGCAAGAAGCTTCCAAAGAAAATTCCGGAACGGATAGCTGCTCAAGACGCCGATATGATCGCCCGGCGTCTCGAAGGGACGGAACGCGGCCGGGGCGGTGGACCAAAGCGGCACTGTTCCGTCCCCCACATCATCTTGAACGATGTCGACGAAGGTCTGACCGTCGTACTGAATCGTCTCATCGGTCTGTTGTCCATACGCAGCGACGATGACGTACTGGACGCCGTTCGGCTTTTTCGAGAAATTATCGAGTACTTTCTGCAGCTTCCTCGCGGCTCCGAGATTTTTCAGGGAAAGGCCGAATGTGTTCGCGACATTCGTATCGTAGATATCCTGCGCGCCCGTATTGACGTCGATCAAGACCGGCCTTCCTTTGTAGGGAAGGAGTTGGTACATGCCGGGGTAATCGACGTCCTGACTGAATTTCTTCATGTCGGCGGCCGTAATGCTCAGCCAATCGCTGAGGCCAAGCCCGTACTCCAAAACTTCGGGCACGCCAAAATGAGGCCCGCAAACTCCGACATACCGGCCCACGCTGCTGAACCAGGGTTGCTTCTGCCAGGTCACGTTTTCCAGGAGCGCCCTTGCGACCTGGTTGCCCGTGGAGTGGCAGACGAGGGTGATCGACGTCGCCCCGTTGCTGCAGCACTTCTGGATTTGCGCTTTCAAAACTTTCGCCGAGTTGAAAACGCTCTTTCGGAAATCGAAGGGCAACGGGATGAAGTTCACGTTCTTCGCGGTGCTGATCGCGTACAGGTCTTCGAGAATGGGCCTGTAGACGGGTACGGCGATGAGTTGATTGGGCGGAATGGAGTTCGACGATTCCCGTCGCTTTCACCGCGGGGTTCTGCAGCTGCTGCATCCGCCCGTAATGCGTCAGGAATTCCCACAGCGTGGGCGGCCATACCTGACCGCCGTCCAGTTCGAGAATTGAGCCGCCGCCTCCCGGAAGAAAAATGATCGTGTCCATAAGCGCCTCTCAAATTGAAAGCGCCATAGATGCACAAAGACCGCGAGAGGGAAACTTTGAACTTCGGACCCCCAACCTCCGACGTCCGCGATCCGCCGCTTTGCCGGGGGGTGCGCCGGTGAAGGCAGGACGCGCCGGTCGAGATAACGGCGAGTCTGCCGGAACGGGCGACGAGGCTGACGCCGCGCCGAAAGCGGCCTGACAGGCCGGTTTGACCAAAATTGCATTATAGTGATCCGGTCTGGCATTCAGCGCATTCGCCCGGAGGGGGCATCCACAATGAGAGTCGTCTTGATTATCGCCGCACTGCTGCTCGCAGCCGTAAGTGCGGCGGCTTTCGTTCCTGTCGGGACGTATCCTGTCGCCGAGCCTTTCCGGCAGTATCTTCCGCCAGCCACGCTGGCGCTGGCGATTTTGGTCTTGCTCGCGGCGATTTCTGCAGCCGCGCCGCAACGGCGCCTTCGCCGACGCCGGCCGCCGAACCGGCCCGCCCGGAGCCGGAACGGCCTCAAGCCAACCGCGCGGACGCCGAGGTCGTCCACTTCCTTTCGATGCTCCAGGAAAAGGGTCGGCTGGTCGATTTCCTGATGGACGACATCAACGCCTATAGCGACGCCCAGGTCGGGGCGGCCGCCCGGGTCGTTCACGCCGGATGCAAGGGGGTCTTGCAGGAGCATTTCTCGATCAATCCCGTGCGCACGGAGCCGGAGGGATCGACGGTGCAGGTTCCAGCCGGCTATTCGGCCGACGCGTATCGGCTCGTCGGCAAGATCGCGGGATCGGCGCCCTTCTCCGGCGTGCTTGTCCACCGCGGCTGGAAAACGGACAGCGTGAAGCTGCCGCAGCTGCTGCGCGGCGCCGCGGACCCGCTGCCGGCCATAGCGCCCGCAGAAGTGGAAGTGAGATAAAGTCCCTCCGGGGCCCGACAGACCCGCCCATTCATCCGGACTTCGGATCATCAGGACGCCACTTCCATGACGGCTCGCTTCAGTCTCGGGATCGACCTCGGCACCAGCAACTGCGCGATGGCGCTGAGCGATCTCGACACGGATCGGACCGAAATCGTGCCGATCCCCCAGATCCTGGCGCCGAACCAACTGGGCGAGAAGCCGACCCTGGCCTCAGCGCTGTATCTGCCGCATCCGGAGGAATTCCGGCCGGAGGCCTTCGCGCTGCCCTGGGACGACGGCGGCGAGACGCGGATCGTCGGGCAGTTCGCCCGGGACCACGGCGCCCTCGTGCCCGATCGCCTGGTGACGTCGGCAAAATCCTGGCTGTCCAACCCGCACATCGATCCCAAGCAGCGCACGCTTCCGTGGAAGTCCGAGAGCGCGGAAGAGAAGCTCTCGCCGTTCGATTGCTCGCGCCTCTACCTGCAGCACCTCAGGGGCGCCTTCCTCCACGCCGCGCAGGCTCAAGGCCGGCCGTGGGACGTCGGCGACGGGCAGATCGTGGTGACGGTGCCCGCCTCGTTCGACGAGGTCGCGCGAAACCTGACGGCCGAGGCCGCCGAAGCCGCTGGACTGGGCCGCGTCACGTTGCTGGAGGAGCCGCAGGCGGCCTTCTACGCCTGGGCCGCGCAGGCCGACCGGCAATGGCGCGACGCGGTGGCGCCGGGCGACATCATTCTGGTCTGCGACGTCGGCGGCGGCACCGCCGACTTCAGCCTGATCGCGGTGACCGACGCCGCCGGCGCCCTGGAGCTCGAGCGCATCAGCGTCGGCGAGCACATCCTGCTCGGCGGCGACAACATGGATCTGGCGCTGGCCTATACGCTGCAGGCGAGGCTCGAGGCGGAAGGCAAGTCGCTGGACGCCTGGCAGTTCCTGGCCCTGTCTCATGCCGCAGGACGCGCGAAGATCACGCTGTTCGAGGACCCGGGCCTTGCGGAAGCGCCGATCGCCGTTCCCTCGCGCGGCTCGAGCCTGTTCGCCAAGACGCTCTCGACGACGCTCGATCGCGCCACGCTGTCGCAGGTCGTGCTCGACGGGTTCTTCGCCCGGACCGCTCTCGACGATCTGCCGCGCGAGGCGCGGCGGACCGGACTTGCAGGAATTCGGCCTGCCCTACGCGTCCGATCCGGTGATCAGCAAGCATCTGGCCCGCTTCCTCACGCGCAGCCTGCGAGAACGTGCAGGCGAGCGACAAGCTCGCGCGCGCTGGTCGGATCGCGGGCCGGCGGGCCCGGCGCTGATGCCGACCGCCGTGCTGTTCAACGGCGGCGTGTTCAAGGCCGGAGCCGATCCGCGCCCGGGTGCTGGACCTGCTGGCGTCCTGGAATGGCGGACAGGCGGTTCGGGAGCTCGAAGGCTTCGAGCCGGACCTCGCGGTCGCCCAGGGCGCCGCGATCTACGGGCGCCACCGCGCCACCGGCAAAGGCATGCGCATCAAGGCCGGCGCCGCGCGCTCGTACTATGTCGGGCTGGAAACGTCGATGCCGGCCATTCCCGGCTTCCGGCCGCCGGTCAAGGCGCTCTGCGTCGTGCCGCAGGGCATGCAGGAGGGAACCGCGCAATTGATCGAGGGCCGCACGTTCGGCCTGGTGACCGGCGAGACTGCGGAGTTCCGCTTCTTCTCGTCCGACGTGCGCAGCGGCGACACGCCGGGCCAGATCCTGCCCGACGCCGAACGCGAGCTGGAGGAGACCAGCCTCCTGGAAGTCGAGCTTCCGGCTCTGCCCGATGTTCCGGCGGGACAGGTCGTCCCCGTGCAGGTCGAGGCCGTGGTCACCGAACTCGGCACGCTCGAACTCTGGATGAAGCACGCCAACTCGGACCGGAGGTGGAAGATTGAGTTTCAGGTCCGCACACAGTAGCGCGGCCTCGGCCGCGCGACGCGGCTCCGTGACGGCGGCCCGGTTTTCCATCGGCGTCGATCTCGGCACGACGAACTCGGCGCTCGCTTACGTCCCGCTGACCGGCGACGCCGAGCCCGAGGCGCTCGCCGTCTCGCAATGGGAAAGCCCGACCGCTCTGGTCGAGGCGCCGACCCTGCCCTCGTTCCTCTATTTGCCGGAGGACGGGCGCGTCGCGGGACTCGCCCGACGGAACCGGGGGATGGATCGCCGGCCGCCTCGCCCGCCGCAGGGCCGGGGAAACGCCTGGACGCGTGGTGCGGTCGGCGAAGTCGTGGCTCTGTCACCATTCGGCCGACCGCTCCGCGCCGATTCTGCCCTGGGGCTCGGACGACCTTCAGCCGGCGCAAAAGATCTCGCCCGTCCGCGCCGCCGCGCTGATCCTGAGCGCTCTGCGCGACGCCTGGGACAGCCGTTTCGCCCGGTCCGGCTTCGCCGTTCGACGCGCAGGAGATCACCATCACGGCGCCGGCCTCGTTCGACGCCGCCGCGCAGCGCCTGACGCTGGACGCCGCAGCGGAAGCCGGTTTCCCTGCCGGCGTGCGGCTCCTGGAGGAGCCGCAGGCGGCCTTCTACTGCTGGCTGGAACGCCACGCCGCGGCCGAGCCCTTGTGGGAAGGGGCAGACCGGTACGCGGCCGAGCCGCGGCGCGTCCTGATCGTCGATATCGGCGGCGGCACTTCGGATTTCAGCCTGTTCGAGCTGCAAGCCCGGCGCGTCGGGCGCGATCCCCGACATCAAACGGATCGCGGTCAGCGAACATATCCTGCTCGGCGGCGACAATATCGATCTGGCCCTCGCGGTCCTCATCGAGCCTCGGCTCGTGGCGGAGCGCGGGCGGATGTCCGGCCCGCAATGGGATCATCTCGTCGCGTCGTGCCGCGATCTGAAAGAGCGCGCGCTTTCGGGTTCCGGCTCGGCCGAGGAACATTACGTCGTGGCGTTGCCGGGCCGCGGGTCCAGCCTGGTCGCGGGGGCGCAGACGGCGACGCTGACGCAGGCCGAGGTCGAGCGGCTGGTGCTCGACGGCTTTTTTCCGCTCTGCGATGCGCGCGCCCGGCCCTTCCGCACCCAGACGGGTTTGCGCGACTGGGGCCTGCCTTATGCGGCCGACAGCGCGATCACGCGCCACCTCGCCGATTTCCTCCGCGACCGCCCGCGCGTGGACGCCGTCTTGTTCAATGGCGGTTCGCTGCACGCCGCGGTCTTGCGCCAGCGGCTGCTCGACCAGATCGCAGCCTGGCAGGGCGGCGCCCGCCCGATCGAGCTTGAGAATGCCGACCCCGATCTGGCCGTCGCGCGCGGCGCCGCGCGCTTCGGCAAGCTGCTGCACGCCGACGCCGGCCGCATCGCGGCGGGCGCCGCCCGGGCCGTGTTTCTCCAGGCGCAGACGGCGCCGGCGGCGGCGAATGAGGCGGTTCCCCGGTCGCTGATCTGCGTGCTGCCGCTCAATGCGGCGGCCGAGCAGGGGTTCGAAATCAACCTTCCGGGTCTCGAGCTCAGAACCGACCAGCTGGTGAGCTTTCAGGCCTGTTCCTCGACTCGTCATGACCGCTGCCGGCCGGGCGACATTCTGCCTTGGGACCCGGACGCGTTTCACATGCTGCCGCCGCTGCGAGACGATCATCCGAACGGCGCAGGGGGCTGACGTCGGGTCGGAGCCGGACCGTGCCGGTCCGTCTGGCGGCGAAGATGAATGCGCTGGGACTGCTGCAGATCGCCTGCGTCGGGACGGACCCGCAAACGCCTCAGTCCTGGCCGCTCGAGTTCAATCTGCGTCCGCACGAGCATGGCCGCGCGGCGGCGCGGGGCGCGCAGGCTCCGGCGCCCGTCGCGCCGAACGCCACGGCCGAGGCCCAGCAGGCGGCGCGCGACCACATCGCGACAACCTTCACCCGTCCGCCGCCGAAGTCCGGGCTGACCGCCAACGCCGTCCTGAAGTCGATGGAGCGCATGATCGGTCTGCCCCGGCACGAGTGGAACGCGGCGCTCCTGCGCGGTCTCTGGCCGGCCCTGAACGAACAGATCACGGGCCGGAAGCTTTCGGTGGAGCACGAAGAGGCGTGGCTGACATTGGCCGGGTTTCTTCTGCGCCCCGGGTTCGGCTTCGCCCATGACGGCCTTCGCATGGACGAGCTGTGGCGGCTGCGCGATGCGGGTCTATGCTTTCCCGGCAAACGCAGCAAGGTTCAGGAAACCATCCTCTGGCGCCGGGTGGCCGGCGGTCTCACGGCGCAGCGCCAGGAGAGCCTGCTGGCTGGCGAGCTGGCCAGCCATCCGCGCCGGCAAGGCGTCGCCGGAACTTGTCCGCCTCGCCGGGTCGCTCGAGCGCCTGCCCCGGGAGACAAAGGCGGAGCTGATCGAGACCTTCATCGCCCAGGCGCTTCAGCGGGTGGAGGCCAAGCAACATTGCGCGCCGTACCTTGCCGCGCTCGGCCTCCTCCTGAACCGCACTCCGCTTTACGCGGGGCCGGAGACCGTCGTGGCGGCGGAATTCGTCGTGCGCGCCTACGCGGCGTTCCAGAAATTCGATTGGACCGAGCCCGAGCTGATCGAGTGCTGCAATCTCTTCCTCAGGGCGGCGCGCGTCGTGGACGACCGCAACCTGGATGTCCCCAAGTCGCTGCGCGACCAGATCGTCCGCAAGCTCGAGCGCGCCGGGATCGCGCCCAACCGCACCGCGCCGATCAGGGGCTTCACGCCCGTCGGAGGCGCGGACCGCGCCACCCTCTATGGCGAATCGCTGCCCCCGGGCCTGGTGCTCACCGCCGCCCCGGACTGAAAACGCAATCGCTATTCTCAATGAATGGCGCCTGCGTTCTGAAGTCGCATCACGTCCATGTTGCGACGGCGCTCGCGCTCGAACCGCAGCGACGAGCGCAACGCCTTCAGCCCGGCCCAAAGGAAGGGCCGCCTTTGGGGCGGCCGTTCCACTTCGCGAAGATCGAGATGTTTTGGCGATCAGGCGGCGAGGGCGCGGGCGCGCGTCGCCCGGCGATAGCCGGCGAAGCCGAGGCCGGCGAAGCCAAGCGCCATCATCGCCCAGGTGGAGGGTTCGGGCACAGCAGCTTCGGTCACAGGGGTGATGACCACGAAACCGTCGCCTGCATTCTCGCCCGAAAGCAGCGCGGTCGAGGAGAACGCGGCGTCGATGTACGATGTGCCGCCGTCGCCGCCCAAGTAGTCGTCACCTGCCCCAGCGTCTCCGCCGGTATAGCCGCCGCCGCCGCCGCCCGCTTCTTCGCCGCCGCCGCCGCCGCCGCCGAATCCGCCGGCGCCTCCATAGTAATCGCCTGCGCTGCCGCCGGCGAAGGTGAAGGCGCCGCCGCCCCCGCCTCCGCCGTCACTTGAGGTTGACGACTGCCCATCGCTCTCCCAGCCGCCGCCGCCGCCGCCGCCGTAGTCCAAATTCCCCGAACTGGCCGATCCGCCCTGACCCGATCCGACGACATCCGCAAGACCAGAGCCGCCAGCGCCATCGTAGCCGCCGCCGCCGCCGCCGCCAGCCACGATCAGCGGGGTCGAGGCGCCATCAACGTAGAGGAACGTACCGCCTCCTCCGCCGGCCTCATATATACCATCGCCGCCTTGGGCCCCCACCACGATGTCCAACAGCGTCGTGGTCGTGAACGTATGGTCGCCGCTGAGGACGGCGCCCAAACCACCGGAATATTCTCCACTGACGCCGCCGCCCTGCGCTCCGGCCACGGTGAACTGATAAGTCCCTGGCGCGAGATCGACTTGTTGGATCCCGCCGGTTGGCGCATAAACTCCGTTCTGCGTAAACGAGATGCTTCCCGTATCGTTTCCAGTGTAGTTTCCTGTACCTCCATAGTCGTAATAATAGTTCGCTCCTTCGCTAAGGAGGAGTTCCTGCTGTGGGCCAGTGAGGATCGCGTGAGTAATGGTCGTGGTGACTTGCCCGCCGCTGACTGTAAACCCATAGGGCGCCCCTTTGTAGCTCCCGCTGATAAAATTCAGCGGGAAACCCGGACCTTCCGGGGCGCTGAGGACATAGAGGTTCGTGCCCGACTGGTAGGAAGCATTGTCTTGCAGGCCCGTCACGAGACCGGTCACGGTCCCAGCCGTGCCCCCGTAAGCGGGGTCGTTAGGGATCAAAAACTCAAAATCCAGCGCCGCCGCCGGGCGAGCGATGGACACAACGATCATCGCCGCCGCAGCGGCCTTGAATCTGGTCTGCATGAGTACCCCTCCCTTGTTTCGCGCCTGCTACGGCTCAAGTTCAGTTTTCGTCACAGTCCAAAACTGCATAATCGGGATTGCCGGATTGCGGCCCCGGTGAGAAGTTTACGACGTGCTCTAGCCTGCGTCAAGGTGTCGCATCTAAAACGACGAAATTGATATGAGAGTATACAATGGTTTACGCCGAAATACTGAGGACTGCTGATCGCCCTCAAACCTCATTCGGCTCCACGCCGATCGCCTGCAGCACCGCTCATATCGATCTTGTTCATCGTCTAAACGACGGCGGCGCCAATATATGGAATGCGTCCTCGAAGGGAGACGACAATGCCCGACAAGCCGAACGAACTCGTCGAAGTGCGCGTCAAGATGCCGGCCGAACTCCGCGACGCCCTGGCGGCCTTCTGCGCACGGTGGGATCTGGAATTCGATGCGGTCGTTTGTTACGAGATGAAGAAATGGCTTCTCGCCCAGACGATCGCGATGCGGGAAGCCTCCGTCGAAGGGGAAGAGGGGCGACCGTTCAAGCCGCGCCTTTGATCGGCGTCCTGGCCGGCCCCGCGCCTCGGCCAAGATGGACGGGGGTCGAAGAAGCTCAGAGCCTTGGCGCGACCCAATGGCTGCCGAACGACGCCCTCATCCCCCTGCAAAGCTCCTCGGCGCCGGGCTGATCGCCACGGCGGCGTTGTTGTCGATCTCCATCACCGCGAGGCCGCGCTCGTTGGTTCCATCGGCGCGGAAGCGGAAGACGCCGTCGGCGCCGTTGAAGCCGGAGACGTTGGTCAGCGCCGCAGCGCTGTACGGGTCCGGACCCGCGCCGCGGGCGAGCGCCCCGGCCAAGGTCACGGCGTCATAGGACGAGCGTCGCGAGGCGGGTCGGCTCGCTGCCGAATTTTTGCTTGTAGCGCTGGGCGAGGGCGTTGAAGCCGGCGTTGTCGGGCGCCGCGAACCACGCGCCCTGCAACTGCGGCAGCCGCAAAACGCGCGCGTCGTTCCACACGCCGGTGCCGAGGAGTTGCGTCTTGATCCCGGCCGCGGCGAGCGCGCTCGCCACCGCCGGCATGCCGTCGGCCTGGTCGGGGATGAAGAGGGCGTCGATCTGGTTCCCGACCGCCGCGATCTGCGGCGCCGCCTCCTGCGGCTGGCCCGGGGCGTAGCGCGCCACCACCGCGACCGGCGTATTGAGCCGGCCCGCGATCTGCTGGAATTCCGCCACCGCGATGTTGCCGTAGTCGTTCTGCGGCGCCATCACCGCGAACGCCTTCTTGCCGCGCGAGGCGGCGAATTCGGTGATCCGGTCGACGTAGGATTCGATCAGGAACGACAGCAGATAGACGCCCGGCGAGGCGACGCTGGCGTCGGTCGAGAAGGCGATCATCGGCTTTCCGGCCGCCCTGGCGACGGAGGCCGCCTGACGGACGTCGTTGGCGTAGACGGGTCCGAGGATCAGCTGGGCGCCGGCGCCGATCTCGGCCTGCGTCGACTGTCCGGCCCCCTCCGGGGTCGAGCGGTCGTCCTGGATCATCAGCGTGATGTAGGGGCCGGAGAATTCGTCGATCGCGAGTTGCGCGGCGTTGCGCAGCGAACTGCCGACCGGGCTCGGGCGCGCCGTTCTGGGTGAGCGGCAGGACCATGCCGACCCGCACCGGCCCGGTTCCCAGCGTCTCCCCGACCGCCGGTCCGGCCGCTCCGGGCGGCAGCGCGGGCGTGGGCGGCGACGCGGCCTCGTTCCCCGGCGCGAGCAGCGAGCTCGAATTGCATCCGGCGAGCGCGAATCCGGCGACGCCGGCGAAACCGCCGCAGAGAAGCGCGCGCCGGCTCAGGCGGGCGCGGCGATCGCGCGACTCGGAGTCAATGTCCAATAGCCCTCTCCCACCCGATAGCGGCGACCCGAAATGTGTGCGCCCAATTTGTGTGCGCCCTGGAGGGATCTATCGCGCCCGCGGCCGCGCGACAAATCCCGGCGGCGGCCTGTCAACCGGAATTGTGGCATTTTCACCGGCGCTTGACTATGTCATCCAGGCGCGCCGGGCGGAGCGCCAGACATGACTCGAGACGATCACCGCGAACGCCAGTCGGCCGCGACGCGCCCCGAACGAACCTTTTTGGTCCACGGCGTCGCCGTCCCCGCGCCGCCGCTCGCGGCCGGGCTTTACGTCGTCGCGACGCCGATCGGAAACCTGGGCGACGTCACCTTGCGCGCGCTCTCGATCCTGGCGGCGGCCGACACAGTGCTTGCCGAGGACACAAGGGTGTCCCGCACGCTCTCGTCCCGATATGGGATCGAGACGCCGCTTTCGCCCTACCACGAGCACAACGCCGCAGAGGCGCGCCCGCGGGCGCTGAGCCGCATTGCGGAAGGTCAGGCGCTGGCCCTGATCTCGGACGCCGGCACGCCCCTCGTCTCCGATCCGGGGTTCAAGCTGGTCGCCGAGGCGGTCGCGGCGGGTCTTGCGGTCACGACCGCGCCGGGCGCTTCCGCCGTGCTCGCCGCCCTCTGCGTCGCCGGCTTGCCGACCGATCGCTTCTTCTTCGAGGGTTTTTTGCCGCCCCGCAGCGCCGCCCGGCGCGAACGGATCAACGCGCTCGCGGCCGTTCCCGGCACGCTGGTCTTCTACGAGGCGCCGAGCCGGGTGGCCGACGCGCTGGCGGACCTTGCGCGGGAGCTAGGACCCCGACCGGCGGCGGTCGCGCGCGAACTCACCAAGCTCTACGAAGAGGTCCGGCGCGGGACGCTCGATGCGCTTGCGGCCGAGTTCGCCGCCGCGGAGGCTCCGCGCGGAGAAATCGTCGTCCTGGTCGGCCCGCCGCCGGCCCGCGAAGCCGTGGACGGACAAACGCTGGACGCGGAGATTCGCGCCGCGCTCGGGGCCCTCTCGGTCAAGGACGCGGCCGCCGCGGTCGCGGCCAAGCACGGCCTGCCGCGCCGCGAGATCTACGCGCGGGCGCTTGCGCTTGCCGGAGATCATCGTGGGGATCAATGAGGAGCGGAACGCCGGCGTTTTCGTCGCCCAGCATACTTTCCTTGTGGTATAGATTTGAAACATGGACCGCGACGCGATCATAGCCCGATTGCGGGCGAGCGAGGCCGAGCTTCGGGCGCGCGGGGTAGCGCATGCCGCCCTGTTCGGCTCGCGCGCCCGCGGAGACAATCGTTCGGACAGCGACATTGACATCATGATCGACATCGAGCCGGGCGCGGCCGACGACATGTACGCTTACGCGGGTCTTAAGCTTTATATCGCCGGTCTGTTCGACGGCCCGGTTGATGTGATCGACCGCGAGGGTCTCAAGCCGTACGTCCGTCCTGCGGCGACGGCTGATGCCCTATATGCCTTCTAGCGCGTCCGATCCAGTTCGCTGGCTTCACCACATGCGCCACAATATCTATTTGGCGCAACGCTTCGTGCAGGGCCTGAGCTACGAGCGCTTTCGCGACGACGACCTTTACTTTTACGCGGTGACCCGTTGCCTGGAGATTATTTCAGAGGCCTCCCGCCGCGTTCCCCAGGAGATCAAGGCCCGGCGGCCCGATATCCCGTGGGCGGAGATGGCGGCGGCGGGGAACATCTATCGCCACGAATACGAGGATGTTGCGCAGCGCCGTGTTTGGGGCACGGTCGAAAAGCGCTTGCCGCCTTTGCTCGCGGCGGTCGAGCAGGAATTGCGCGATCTCGGAGAATTGCCGTGATCGACGGCCGTGCGCGGCTGCTGAAAGCCAACTCCAGCGGCGGACAATGAGCCGCCGCCGCCCGGGCGACGATCCGGCCAGCCGCCGGGTCGCCCATCTCTGGGGCCTCAAGGCCGAAACGATCGCCGCGATCCTGCTGACCCTCAAGGGCTATTCGATCGTCGCGCGGCGCTATTCGGCGCATGGCGGCGAGATCGACCTCATCGCGCGGCGGGGCCACGCGATCGCCTTCGTCGAGGTCAAGGCGCGCGCCGACATCGACGTCGCCGCGGATTCGATCAGCCCCGCCAAACGGCGCCGGATCGCCCGCGCGGTGCACGCGTGGCTCGCGCGCAACCCCTGGGCGGTCGGCTTTACCCTGCGCGGCGACGCCGTGTTCGTCGCGCCCGGCCGGCTTCCCCGCCACGCTCCGGCCGCGTATAGGCTGGAGATCGACTGACCCGGCCGAAAGTCTTCCCGACAGGACCGCCCATGCCCCTGACCGTCGCCGTGCAGATGGACCCGATCGCGCGCATCCGAATCGCGGGCAATTCGACCTTCGCCCTCCTTCTCGAAGCGCAGGCGCGCGGCCACAAGCTCCTGCATTACACGCCCGACCGCCTGCAGCTTCGCGGCGGCCGCGTCGAGACGATGGCGGAGCCGCTCTCCGTCCAGGACGTCGAGGGCGACCACGCCCGGCTCGGCGAGCCCCTCCTCGTCGACCTTTCGACCGTCGACGTGGTGCTGCTGCGCCAGGACCCGCCGTTCGACCTCGCCTATGTGACGACGACGCACCTCCTCGAGCGCATCCACCCGGCGACCCTGGTGGTCAACGATCCGCGCAGCGTCCGCGACGCGCCCGAAAAGCTGTTCGTCATGGACTTTCCCGACCTGATGCCGCCGACCCTGATCGCCCGCGACCGGGCGGCGATCGAGGCGTTCCGCGCCGAGCACGGCGAAGTGGTGATGAAGCCGCTCTACGGCTTCGGCGGCGCGGCGGTGTTCAAGGTCGGCCGTGCAGGACCCCAATTTCGGCTCGCTGTTCGATCTGTTCACCGCGACGCTGCGCGAGCCGTGGGTGATCCAGAAATTCCTGCCGGCGGTGTCGCGCGGCGACAAGCGCATCATTCTGGTCGACGGCGAGGCGAAGGGGCGCGGTCAACCGCGTCCCCGCCGCCGACGACATCCGCTCCAACATGGTGCGCGGCGGGGCGGCGCAGGAGACGGAGCTGACGCCGCGCGAGCGCGAGATCTGCGAACGGATCGGGCCGGAGCTCAGGCGGCGCGGCCTCATGTTCGTCGGCATCGACGTGATCGACGGCTATCTGACCGAGATCAACGTCACCTCGCCGACCGGAATCCGCGCGATCAAGCGGCTCGGCGGCCCCGATCTCGCGGTCGCGATCTGGGACGCGATCGAGGCGCGTCGCGCCGGAAAAAGCGGTTCGTAACGCTCGCGGCGCCTTGCAGGCGGGCAAGGGAAAGGGAATATACCTGCCATGTCAGCTGTCGCCGCCTCTACGGTCGAACGCCGGTCCCGCGCGCGCGCGCACGTCTCACCCCGCCGGAAGAGGGGTCGAGCGCGCGAAGCTGCTCGACCAGCTCGCCGCGCTGCGCGACGCGCATTCCGACGACGCGGCGTTCCGGCGCGCTGGCGATCGCCGCCCTCCACGCGGCCCTGGACAAGGGTCGCGCGGAGGCGCGCAAGGCGCTCGAGGCGGGCGGGACCGGACGGGCCTGCGCGGAGACGCTGAGCGCTCAGATCGACGATCTCCTGCGCGTCGCGCTCGAACTCGCCGCCCGCTGGCTCGCCCCGCTCGAGGGCGAGGCCGCGCCGACCATCGTCGCGGTCGGCGGCTACGGGCGCGGCATGCTCGCGCCCGGGTCCGACATCGACCTCCTGTTCCTGCTGCCGGACAAGCCGACGCCCGCGGTCGAGAAGGTGGTCGAGGCGCTGCTCTACGTGCTCTGGGACCTCAAGCAGAAGGTCGGCCACGCCACCCGCACGGTCGAGGAATGCCTGAAGCAGGCGCGCGCCGACATGACGATCCGCACCACGCTGATCGAGGCGCGGCTCGTCACCGGCGACCGGACGCTGTTCGAGACGCTGCAGTCGCGGTTCGACAAGGAGATCGTCGCGAAGACGGCGCCGGAATTCGTCGCCGCCAAGCTCGCCGAGCGCGAGGAGCGCGTGAAGCGGGCGGGCGCGTCGCGCTACCTGGTCGAGCCCAACATCAAGGAGGGCAAGGGGGGCCTGCGCGACCTCAACACGCTGTTCTGGATCTCGAAATACGTCTACCGCGTGCAAAACCCGCACGACCTGATCGCCGCCGGCGTGTTCTCGCCGCGCGAGTTCGCCCTGTTCCGCCGCTGCGAGGAGTTTCTCTGGTCGGTCCGGTGCCGGCTGCATTTTCTCGCCGGGCGCGCCGAGGAGCGTCTGAGCTTCGACGTCCAGCGGCCGATCGCCCGGCAGCTCGGCTATTCGACCCGGGCGGGCCAGGCCGACGTCGAACGGTTCATGAAGCACTATTTCCTGGTCGCCAAGGACGTCGGCGACCTGACGGCGATCGTTTGCGCCGCGCTCGAGGAGCGCCAGACCAAGCCCGTGCCGGTGTTCGACCGGTTCATCGGCCGGCTCGGCGCCGGCAGTACGCGCGCGATCGCGGACGCCAAGGACTTCAAGGTCGAAGCGGACCGGGTCAACGTCCTCCGCCCCGACGCCTTCGAGCGCGATCCGGTGAACCTGATCCGGCTCTTCTGGGTCGCCGAACGCTCGAACCTGCCGATCCACCCGAACGCGACGCGGCTCGTCACCCAGTCGTTGAAGCGCATCGACGCGCGGTTGCGGGAGGACCCCGAGGCGAACCGGCTGTTCCTCGAGATCCTGACCTCGCGCCACGCGCCGGAAACCGCGCTCCGGCGCATGAACGAGGCCGGCGTGCTCGGCCGGTTCATTCCGGATTTCGGCCGCGTCGTCGGGATGATGCAGTTTTCGATGTACCACCACTACACCGTCGACGAGCATCTGATCCGCACGGTCGGCGCGCTCAGCGCGATCGAGGCGGGACGTCTCAAGGACGAACACCCGCTTTCGAGCGAGTTCATCCACAAGATCTCGCACCGCACCGAGCTCTACCTCGCCGCCTTTCTGCACGACATCGCCAAGGGGCGGCCGACCGATCACTCGAAGACCGGCGCCGATGTCGCGCGCAAGCTTTGCCCGCGGCTCGGCCTGTCGCCCGGCCAACACCGATCGCGTCGCCTCGCTGGTCGAGCAGCATCTCGTCATGTCCAACATGGCGCAGGGCCGCGACCTCTCCGATCCGCGCACCGCGGAGGCGCTGGCGGCGATCGTGCAGACGCAGGAGCAGCTGAAGATGCTGCTGATCCTGACGGTCGCCGACATCCGCGCCGTCGGGCCGGGCGTCTGGAACGGCTGGAAAGGCCAGCTCCTGCGCACGCTCTACTGGGAGACCGAGGTCGTGCTGGGCGGCGGCCATTCGGCGGTCGACGCGCAAGGCGCGCGTCCAGGCGGCCCAGGAGGCGCTGCGCCGCGCGCTGCCGGGGTGGTCGGACCCGGAGTTCGACGCCTACGCCCAGCGCCACTATCCGGCCTACTGGCTCAAGGTGGAGCCGGAGCGGCAGGTCGCCCACGCCAAATCTCCTGCACGCGATGGCCGCCGACGTGCGCTCGCTGGCGACGGAGGTGACGACCGACAGCTTCCGCGGCGTGACCGCCGTCACCGTCGTCGCGCCCGACCATCCGAGGCTGCTCAGCGGCATCGCCGGGCGCTTGCGCCGCGGCGGGCGCCAACATCGTCGACGCGCAGATCTTCACCACGACCGACGGCCTCGCCGCTCGACACGATCTTCGTCTCGCGCGCCTTCGAACGCGACGAGGACGAGTTGCGGCGCGGCCAGCGGATCGCCACCAACATCGAGAGGACGCTGCGCGGCGAGGTGCGGCTGGCGGAGATTGCGCCGCCGAAAGAGACTCGCGACGTCCGCCGCGGCGCTTTCGCCATCGAGCCCGAGGTGACGATCGACAACACGCTGTCGCGCCGCTACACGGTCGTCGAGGTTTCCGGGCTCGACCGTCCGGGCCTGCTGCGCGATCTCACGGCCTCGCTCTCCAGGCTCAATCTGAACATCGGCTCGGCGCATATCGTCACCTTCGGCGAAAAGGCGGTCGATGCGTTCTACGTCACCGATCTGACCGGGCAGAAGATCAATTCGGCGGCCAAGCAGGCGGCCATCAAGCGGCATCTGCTGGCGGACTTCGCCGCCGAGCGTTGACGGTCGCGGCGCTCTACCGGGCGCCGCAAGCTTGATTTTTGCGCGCGTCAGCCCTGATATGCGTCGCGAAATCCGATGGGGCTCTTGAACCGATGAGTGATACGAACGCCGAACGCGCCGAAGCGCACGCCGGGCGAAAACGGCGCCGTCCGAGACCGACGGAGCGCGACGCTTTCGCGGTGATCGAGGCGCTGAACGCCGAGAACAGCCAGCTCAAGGACCGAATCCTGCGGACGCTGGCGGAGATGGAGAACCTGCGCCGCCGCACCGAGCGGGAGGTCTCCGACGCCAAGACCTACGGCGTCACGAGCTTCGCGCGCGACATGCTGACGGTCGTCGACAATCTCGCCCGCGCGCTCGAGCATCTGCCGGCCGAGGCGCGGGCCGCGGCCGAGCCGCAGATCCAGTCGGTGATCGAGGGCGTCGAGCTGACAGCCCGGGACCTCGAGGCGGTGCTCGGCCGCCACGGGGTCAAGAAGCTCGATCCGAAGGGCCAGAAGTTCGACCCCAATTTCCATCAGGCGATCTTCGAGGCGCCGGACGAGACGGTTCCGGCCGGGACCGTCTCGCAGGTCGTCCAGAGCGGCTGGACGATCGGCGACCGCGTGCTGCGCCCCGCGATGGTCGGCGTCTCGAAGGGCGGCCCGAAGGCTGCGCCGAGAGACGAGCCCGCCGCCGATAAATAGGGCGCGCGTCGCGCCTGGAGGGCGACGGTCTCGGCGCTGGGCGGCGAGACGCCGCGCCTCCGGCTGCAACCGTCGCGATCAGGCCTCCGCCGGCGTCACGCGCCGGAGCGTCAGGTTGATCCGGCCGCCGTCCGGCAGCAGCGTCGAGCCGCCGGGGACGATCCGGTCGACGCCGTGAAAGATCAGGCGCGCCGGGCCGCCGAAGGTCAAGGCGTCGCCGGAGTCGAGGCGGAGCGAGCGGGTCGGCGCGCCGCGGGTCGAGCCCCCCGATGCGGAACAGCGCCGGATCGCCGAGCGACAGCGACACCACGGGCGCGGAAAGCTCCTGCTCGTCGCGGTCCTGATGCAGGCCCATGCGCGCCTTCGCGTCGTAAGAGTTGATGAGGCAGGCCTCGGGCGGCGGCGCGCTCCGGCGCGAGTTCCGCCCAGGCGTCGAGCAGCGATTGCGGAATCGCCGGCCACGGACGGCCGGTCTCCGGATGGTTGGGCTGGTAACGGTAGCCGGCCTCGTCCGAAACCCAGCCGAGCGGGCCGCAATTGCTCATCCTGACCGAGAACGGCTTGCCGGTGCGGGGCATGCGGGCGCGATAGAGCGGGGCCTGTTCCAGGACGGCGCGGATCGCGTCGCGCAGCGCCTCCTGGGCCGCGCGGTCGAGGTACCCGGGGAAGTAAGCGACGCCCGGGGCGACGGCGATGGAGACGGGCGCCATGATCCAGTCCTTCGCGCCTTCCCTAACCGCGCGGGCTTTAGCGTATACGAGGCGCCGATTTCCGTTCCACCCCCGTTGCGCGGGAGGGCGCGCATTTTCGAGGCGAGGTATGGCAGGCCATAGTCAGTTCAAGAACATCATGCACAAGAAGGGCAAGCAGGACGCGATCCGCTCCAAGCTCTTCTCCAAGCTCGCCCGCGAAATCACGGTCGCGGCCAAGCTCGGCATGCCCGACCCGGCGATGAACCCGCGCCTGCGCGCGGCCGTGCTCGCCGCGCGGGCGGAGAACATGCCCAAGGACAATATCGAGCGCGCGATCAAGAAGGCGTCGGGCGGCGACAGCGAGACCTACGACGAGGTGCGCTACGAGGGCTACGCGCCGGGCGGCGTCGCGGTCATCGTCGAGGCGCTGACCGACAACCGCAACCGCACGGCGGGCGAGGTGCGCTCCTATTTCACCAAGGCCGGCGGGTCGCTCGCCGAAACCGGCGCGGTGTCCTTCATGTTCGATCGGGTCGGCCTGATCGTCTTCGACCGCAAGGTCGCCGACGACGACGCGATGCTCGAGGCGGCGATCGAGGCCGGCGCCGACGACGTCGTCTCGGGCCCCGAGGAGCACGAGGTGGTCACCTCGGTCGAGGCGCTGCGCGGAGGCGCAGAAGGCGCTCGAGGCGAAGTTCGGCGAGCCGCTGCAAGGCCGTCGCTCGTCTGGCGGCCGCAGAACACGATCGCGGTCGACGACGAGGCGGGCGAGAAGATCCTGCGCCTGATCGGCCAGCTCGAGGACAACGACGACGTCCAGCACGTCACCGCGAACTTCGAGGTCTCCGACGCGCTCGTGGCGAAGATGGAGGGCTGAGCCGCGAGCGGCGCGGCGCTCGAGCAGTCGCCGCGCTCAACCCCAACGGCAGTGAACGCCGCCCCACGGGCCGACCCAGCAGCGGCGGACGGGCGCGTAATAGCCGTAGAAGCCGTAGGGCCTCGGCGGCCCCCAGCCCCACCGCCGCCAGCCCCAGGGGTGATTGGGATGCCAACGGCCCCAGCGATCCCACCAGACGTGCTGAACGTCGCGCTGGCGACCGGCGCGGCGAGCGACGGCGCGGACAGGGTGAAGGCCGAGGATGGACTGGACGACGCGGCACCGTCAGCGCTGCGCCGGCGAGCGCGGCCAGCGCGCCGCGCGGAACGAGATTCGAGACCATGCTGCTCTCCTCCATGCGCCCCCAAGCCGTCTGATTGAACGCCCCGGCCGCTGAACCGGGCGTGAACCTCGCGTTAATTCTTTGCGGTTGACAATTCTGACCCGAAAGGCGCATCCGGGGCTTGGTCTTTTCCGGTTGACCCGGAAGACCGATCTGGGCATTTTCGAATGCATCGGCGCGTTTTGTGACGATCGGACGACGCTCGTCACGAGGCGCAGAGGCTTCATCTGCCGCACGAACGGCGCGGCCCCTCAAGGGCGGCGCGGCCGTTCCCGGCCGGAAGAGGAGACAGACTTGAACGACGGCCCTAGTCGCCCCGTTGGAGCGCTCTGTCCTGCGTCCGGCGGGTTCCCGTGTCCTGAAATCCAAACCACAGCCGCCTCCGCGCCCGCGCGGATCATCGGCCGACTGATCGTCGGCGGGTTCCTCCTCGCGCCGGCGACGGCGAAAGGAGCGAACCCATGACGATGAACGTCAAGATTGCCGAGCCGGTTGAGGCCGCCGTGCTCGACGCCGCCCACATCGGCCACATCCAGGGCGCCTTCGGCACCATCCTGCACGGCGACGTCGCCCCGCGGAAGACCTGGAAGCACCGCCTCACCACCCTGCTCGCCATCATCGGCCCCGGCCTGATCGTCATGGCCGGCGACAACGACGCGGGCGCCTTCGCCACCTACGGGCAGGCCGGCCAGACCTACGGCACGACGCTGCTCTGGACGCTGGCGCTGCTGATCCCGGTGCTCTACGTCAACCAGGAGATGGTGCTGCGCCTCGGCGCCGTCACCGGGGTCGGCCACGCGCGGCTGATCTTCGAGCGGTTCGGCAAGTTCTGGGGCGCCTTCAGCGTCGTCGACCTCTTCCTGCTCAACGCGCTGACGATCGTCACCGAGTTCATCGGCATCAGCCTGGCGCTCGACTACCTCGGCCTGAACAAGGTCGCGGGCGTCGTCGTCGCGGCCGGCCTGATCATGGCCGCGGTCGAGCACCGGCGACTTCCGCCGGTTCGAGCGCTTCTCGATGGCTGCTGGTGTTCGGCAGCCTGCTGCTGATCCCGATCTATCTGATGGTCAACCCGCCGTTCGCGCAGGTGGCGCACGACTTCGTCGTGCCGCAGCTCCCGGCGACCGGCAAGATCAGCGACATGATGCTGCTGATCATCGGCCATCGTCGGCACGACGGTCGCGCCGTGGCAGCTGTTCTTCCAGCAGAGCTACGTCATCGACAAGCGCATCACGCCGCGCTTCATCCGCTACGAGCGGCTCGACCTGTGGCTCGGCATCGCGCTCGTCATCGTCGGCGCGGCGGCGATCATCGCCTTCACCGCGCAGGCCTTCGCGGGCACGCCGGAGTTCGGCCATTTCACCGACGCGGGCGGCATCGCGGCCGGGCCTGGAGAAATATGCCGGACGAGACCGCGGGCGTGATGTTCGCGATCGCGCTGATCGACGCGGCGCTGATCGGCGCGGCGGCGGTGTCGCTGTCGACCGCCTACGCGATCGGCGACGTGTTCTCGGCGCGGCATTCGCTGCATCGGAAGGTCGGCGAACGCCAAGGGCTTCTACGCCGTCTATGTCCTGCCTGATCGCCGTCGCCGCCGCGATCGTGCTGACGCCGGGCGCGCCGCTGGGCCTGCTCACCGTCGCGGTGCAGACGCTGGCCGGCGTGCTGCTGCCGAGCGCGACCGTGTTCCTGCTGCTGCTCTGCAACGACAAGCCGGTGCTCGGGCCTTGGGTCAACAGTCGCTGGCTCAACTTATTTTACCGGCGCGGTCATCGCGGCGCTGGTGGTTCTGTCGGTGATCCTGACCGTCTCGGTGCTGTTCCCCGGCGCGACCAACGCGCAGACGATGCTCGGCATCCTGACCGGGGGCGGCGTCGCCGCCGTGATCATCGCGCTGGTGATCATGGCGTTGAGCCAGAACGGCCGGACCGATGCGCCCGCCGTCGCGGCGGCGGACGTGACGGTCCTCGATCGCAACACCTGGCGCATGCCGCCGCTCGCCCAGCTGCCGCCGGCCAGGCTGTCGCTCGCGGCCAGGACGTGGATGGGCATCCTGCGCGTTTACCTGGTGGTCGCCGGCGGACTGGTGCTGGTGCGCATCGTGACGCTCGCGGTCAGAGGGGGGTAGGCGGAAAGGCGGGCCGGCCAAACCTTCCCGGATTGGGCCGGCCCTTAGGGCGGCGTTCAAAGGGCGTCCGTCAGGACGCCCGTCTTGAGACGATCTATGGACGCCGAACCGGCGCCCTCAGCGAGCGCGCCCGGCAACCGCCCTAAGCGCCGTTTGTCTGCGGGGATCTTCGCCCCCGCTTAGCGCCCCCTCGTCACCCCCAGGAGATCGCCGAGCAGGTCGAGCCCGACCCTCAACCGATCCGTCACCACCGCATCCGCCCGCCAGGGGGTGGCGAGCTCGGGGATGAAGCCGCGGCATTCGCGCACCCCGGCGCCCTCGATGATGATCCGCGTCAGGATCGGCCATGCGGCCGGGCCGACCCGGTCTTCCGCCTTGCGCATCTTGTCGCGGGCGTGCAGCGCGGCCTCGGTCTGCGGCAGGCCCGGGCGCGGCCCGAAGCCCGTCGAGCCGATGCGGTCCGGCGCGACGGCGCGCAAGGAGTCGAGCCTCGCGCGCTGATGGGTGCGGCGCAGCGACTCGCCGATCAGCCAGCGGATGTCGTTGAGCTTCGGGTCGTGCGGCGCGAGCACCCGGTTGGCCCGCATGACGTCGAACGGGTCGAGGATGCGGCGGACCCGCTCGGCGTCGCGGGTCGCCGCTTCGCCGGCCTCGCGAGCGCGAGCGAGCCGCTCGGGGGTCGCATCGAGCCGCTCCTGCACGGCGTCGGCGAGGGATTTGGGCGCGCTCTGCGCCTTGGCTTCCGAGGACTTCCTGGCAATCCTGGTCATTCTGCAAGCTCCGCGCACATTTGGGCCGGCGACGAGCACCAGCGACGCGTCCGGGATTGGGCACACGAGCCGCACCGCCAACCGGCGCGGCAGGGGCACGTCCGGCGGCGGTCGTCCATGCGCGCGGCGGAGATCGTCGAGATGGGCGGCGGAAGCGGCGATCGCCTCCATCCGCTCGGTTTCCGTCCTCGCGAGCCTGCGGCGCGGCGAAACGGTAGCACTCATAAAAGCCCCTCCTGATCAAGGTGTTGGGAAACCCGCGGCCATCGTTGCCCGGCCGTCATCGGTATGTTCTTGTTTTGTTCACATTCTGCCCGTCAGAACCGCAAGTCAACATTTTGCATTTTCGCTATTGCGGTTTTTCGGAAGCCGTGGTTAATCACATGGCTGAAAAGCGTGGCCGATTCGCCGCAAATTGCGTCGAACGGCGCGCCCAACAGGAGGATGGAGCCCCTTGACCGTCGACTGGATCCGCGCCGGCCTCAAGCACACCGGCAAAACCCGCAGCGGCCTCGCCAAGGCGCTGGGACGCTCGCCTTCCGCCGTGACCGATCTGCTCAACGGACATCGAAGGCTGCGCGCCGACGAGATCCCGATCGTGGCGGAATATCTCGGCATCGAGCCGCCCCGTCCGCTCGGCGGCGGCGGCAAGCCGATCCAGCCGAAGGCGCCGCTGGTCGGCTACGTCGGCGCCGGGGCGGTCGCCCACTTTTACGCCGAGGGCCAGGGGCCGTTCGACGACGTCGACGCGCCGATCGGCGCCAAGCCCAACACGGTCGCGGTGCAGATCCGCGGCCATTCGCTCGGCGCCCTGTTCGACAACTGGCTGGTGTTCTACGACGACATCCGCGATCCGCCGGACGAGAGCCTGATCGGGCGCATGTGCGTCGTCGGCCTGACCGACGGAAGGGTGCTGATCAAGGCGCTGAAGAAGAGCCCGCAGACCGGCCTGTGGAACCTCTTGTCCAACACCGAGCCGCCGATCTACGACGTCGGTCTCGACTGGGCCGCTCCGGTGCGCGAGATGCGGCCGAAATAGCGCCCGACAGGCGCAGGGCCCATTGACGGGAGGCCGGCGCTATCCGCACATGGCCGCAGCGACTGCGGAAGCGATGATCGTCTGGGCGCCGCGCGTCGTATCAACGACTGCTGGGGCTCGGCGGAGGCAAAACCGCGCCTGCCGGAGGCGCATATGAAACACAACCCACCCCAATCCGAGACATTCTACCAGGACCTGTATCTCAATAATTACATATCAATGCAGTATAACTTCATTCATCTCTTCAGCGAGCATCTGGCCGATTGCTCGCGCGTGTTCGGCGCCGACCTTCAGATGGTGCTCGTCCTCGCGATCCTCGGCCAGAGAGCGCTCGAGGCCCGGATCCGGAGGGATGTCTCGCATCAGGGTTCCGTGCCGCCGGAGGTCGTTCCGCCGGAGGCCCACGGGATCAATTCGTCGAGCATCGCCGAAATCAGCGGCATACCGCGCGAGACTGTGCGGCGTAAGCTCGAGGCGCTCGGCGCGCGCGGCTGGATCGCTCGCGACGCGCGCGGTCTCTGGAGCATCGTGACGAACGCCGACCAGGCGCGCGCCCGGGAAGACCTGGCGGAACTCGACCGGCGCCAAATGGCCCGGGTGAGCCGGTTTCTCGCCGGCGCCCACAAGATCGCGCTCGAAGCGCAGGCCGGGGCCGTCGATTCGCCGCTCCCGCCGTCGAGCAGGACCGCCGCCTTCGGGAGAGATTGACGAAGGCCGCGCGGCGTCGCATTCGACATGGGGCTTGTCCGAAGGCCACGAAAGGAACCGGTCGATCCCGATGCCGCAAACGCGTTCCACCCTGGCCATCGCGCGCGCGCTCATCGCCTTTCCCTCGGTGACGCCGGCCGACGCCGGGGCGCTGCCCTATCTTCGCGACCTCCTCGCGGGAGCCGGGTTCAAGGCCGAGCTCGTGACCTTCTCGGCGCCCGGCGCGCCGGACGTGCTCAACCTCTATGCCCGTTTCGGGCGGGACGCGCCGAACCTCGCCTTCGCCGGCCACACCGACGTCGTGCCGGCGGGCGACGCGGCGCGCTGGCGGTTTCCCCCCTTCTCGGCCGAGATCGCCGACGGAAGCTTATGGGGCCGCGGGGCCTGCGACATGAAGGGCGGGCTCGCGGCGGCGGTCGCCGCGGCGCTCGGTTTCGTCGCCGAAGCCGCGTTCGCCGGCTCGATCAGCTTTCTCGTCACCGGCGACGAGGAGGGGCCGTCGATCAACGGCACGGCGAAGCTCCTCGATTGGGCGCTGGCGAGGGGCGAAGCCTTCGACCATTGCATCGTCGGCGAGCCGACCAGCGTCGAAAACGCTCGGCGACACGATCAAGCACGGACGGCGCGGCTCGCTGACCGGGCGGCTGACGCTGCATGGCACGCAGGGCCACGTCGCCTATCCGCACATCGCCGACAATCCGCTGCGGCGGCTCGGGCCGGCGGTGGGCGCGCTGTTCCACCCGCCGCTCGACGCCGGCAGCGCCGATTTCGATCCATCGAACCTCGAGGTCGTGACCGTCGACGTCGGCAATCCCGCGGCGAACGTGATCCCGGCCGAGGCGCGCCTCGTCTTCAACGTGCGCTTCAACGACCGCTGGACGCCGGAGACGCTGAGGGCGGAGATCGCGCGACGGGTCGCGGACGCCGTCGGCGATGGGTCCTTCGACGCTGACCTTCGATCCCTGCAACGCCGTCTCGTTCCTGACCGCGCGCGGCGCCTTCACCGACCTCGTCTCAGCCGCCGTCGAGGACGTGACCGGCCGGCGGCCGGCGCTCTCGACCAGCGGCGGCACATCGGACGCGCGCTTCATCAAGAACGCCTGCCCGGTCCTCGACCTCGGCCTCGTGAACGCGACCATCCATGCCGTCGACGAGCGGGTCGCGCTCGAAGACCTCGAAGCGCTGACGCGGATTTACCGGCGTGTGCTGGAACGATATTTCGCCTTCCCTCGCGCGGGATAGCGTCCAAAGACCTGGACGCAGCCTTCCGGGTCGCCGGGCGCGGCGGACCGTTGCGCCGGGTCCCTTCCGTCACATGCCGGTCGCCGGAAGGAATGTGAAAGCGGGCGTCGCGACGAACTTGTCGGCGGCGTTGCCGGAATAGACCTTCCCGCCAGCGACCGTCAGCTTCTTCACCGGCGCGCCTTCTTTCAGATCGAGGTCGGCGAGCGGAACCCAGAAGGAATTCGGGCTGGTCGAGCTGTCGAAGAAATAGATCCTGTCCGTCTGGTCGGAAACGGCGCGCCACAGCGTCGAGGCGATGTTGGGCTCGCCCGGCGTCGCGATTCCGAGCGGCACGCTGACCGCGCGCATCACGCTCAACACGCTCGCCGCCGCCTGATAGGTGAACTTCTGGTCCGGGACCGCCGTGATGATGTTCGGATCGGGCCTGGTCGGGACCGACGCGATCAGAAAGGCGGCCCGGGCGAAGCGGTCGGCGGCGCGATTCGTGCCGGGCAAAAAGGTGAGCCCGCCGATCTCCCGCCAGTAGGCGTTGAGCGCAAGCTGCTGGTCGTAGCTCGGCGAGTTGGTCATCACCCGATACTGCTTGCCGTGATGGATGACGAGCTTGCCGCCCAGATACTCGAAGATCGCGGAATCGCCGCTCGGGTCGGAGATTGCGAGATGAAGCTGGGCGCCATCGCCATTGGGCAACTTTGGCGCGATCACCCGGAACGGCTCCTTGGAGAGCGCGTCCACCGCCTCGGCGACGGTGGCGAAATTGTCGAGCGCGTACTGCGCCCACAGGCTGATCGAAAGGGCGGGCTTGCCGTTCGGCTGGCCGTAATCGGACTCGGCGAGGTACAGCAGGTTCGCGACGAGCCCGGCTTCGTTCATGCCGTCGGCCGAGCCGACATCGTACCCGGACGCGATCAGGCTGCCATATTTGGCCGTCCACTTGGGCGAGTCGGGTCCCGCCGCGCCGTCGCGCGCGACGCCACGTGGAAAGGCCCAGAGATTGGTGTGCATGTCCTCGGCCCAGTCCATCGTCCGGCCGGTGATCACGAGGCCGTTGTCGGCGACGTAAAGGGCGCGGGTGCAGGCGTCGGCGGGCGCGACGGCGGCGACGGAGGCGGCGACCGAGGCAGCCGACAGGACAAACGTAGAAATCTTTCTCATCCCTCAAGTCCTGCTGGGTTCGCGCGCCGTCCCAATAGTTGGCTTATGCGCAATTCGCGCGTCCCGGAAGCGGGCGCCAACAGAATTGTTGGGGTTAAAAGTCAACGGCGTTCGCGTCCCCGGCCGCACCGGGTCACCGAATGACGACGATCTCCGCTTCGATCTGCGCTGCGATCGAGCGCCATTGCCGGTCGGCTGTCCATGCCGGCAGGTTCTCCCTGACGGCGAGCGCCAGACAGTAGCGATCTCCGAGCGACAGGCCCGCCTGAGCAAGGGTGGACGGCCTTTCCCTCCCGTCCCTCCGGGACTAAGTAAGCGCCTCGCTCCTCCAAAACCAAAGTCCCATGGCTGAATTGAACCCCGTCGCGCGCCGGCGCACTTTCGCGATCATCTCGCACCCTGACGCGGGCAAGACGACGCTGACCGAAAAGATCCTGCTGTTCGGCGGCGCCATCCAGCTCGCCGGCGAAGTGCGCGCCAAGGCCAACCGCCGCCAGACCCGTTCCGACTGGATGGGCATCGAACGCGAGCGCGGCATCTCGGTCGTCACCTCGGTCATGACCTTCGAATACGCCGGCTGCGTCTTCAACCTGCTCGACACCCCCGGCCACGAGGACTTTTCCGAGGACACCTACCGCACGCTGACCGCCGTCGATTCGGCCGTCATGGTGATCGACGCCGCCAAGGGGATCGAGGCGCGCACCCGAAAGCTGTTCGAGGTCTGCCGGCTGCGCGACATCCCGATCGTCACCTTCATCAACAAGATGGACCGCGAGACCCGCGATCCGTTCGACCTCCTGGACGAGATCGAGAAGACGCTGGCGCTCGACACCGCGCCGCTCACCTGGACCATCGGCCGCGGCCGCTCGCTCGCCGGCCAGTACAACATCCGCCGCAGCACGCTGACGCCGCTCGGCAAGGAGGCCGAGACGATCAAGGTCAACGGCCCCGACGATCCGCGCGTAGCGGAGCTTCTGCCCGAGCACGAGCGCGCCGAGGCGATGGACGAGCTGAACCTGGCCGTCGAGGGCTGCAAGGCGTTCGACAAGAAAGCCTTCCTCGAAGGCCACCTGACCCCGGTTTTGTGGGGCAGCGCGCTCAAGGATTTCGGCGTCAAGGACCTGATCGACGCGATGGCGGAGTTTGCCCCTTCGCCGCGCGCGCAAGCTGCATCGACCCGCGAGGTCCAGGCGGACGAGCCGAAGATGACCGGCTTCGTGTTCAAGATCCAGGCGAACATGGACCCCAACCACCGCGACCGCATCGCCTTCATGCGGGTCTGCTCCGGAAAGCTTCAGCGCGGCATGCGGGCGAAGCTGGTGCGCACCGGCAAGCCCATGACGCTGTCGGCGCCGCAGTTCTTCTTCGCCCAGGACCGGTCGCTGGCCGAAGAGGCCTTCGCCGGCGACGTGGTCGGCATCCCGAACCACGGTCTGTTGCGCATCGGCGACACGCTGAGCGAGGGCGAGGAGATCGTGTTTCGCGGCGTGCCGAGCTTCGCCCCGGAAATCTTGCGCCGGGTCAAGCTCGCCGACGCGATGAAGGCCAAGAAGCTGCGCGAGGCCTTGCAGCAGATGGCGGAAGAGGGCGTCGTGCAGGTGTTCCAGCCGCAGGACGGCGCGGCGGCGATCGTCGGCGTGGTCGGCGCGCTCCAGCTCGACGTGCTGGTCGAGCGGCTGAACGCCGAATACGGCCTCCCCGTCTCGTTCGAGCCGAGCCGCTTCGAGGTCTGCCGCTGGGTGTCGTCAGACGACAAGGGGGAGATGGACAAGTTCCTCTTGGCCTATCCGTCCTCGCTCGCGACCGACCTCGACGGCGCCCCGGTGTTCATGGCCACCAGCGCCTTCAACCTGCGCTACGAGCAGGAGCGCTGGCCCAAGATCGGCTTCGCGGACGTCAAGGACTATCAGAAGGCGGCGGCGTGAGACCTGCGGTCGCAGCCCCGCATCACGCCGGCCGCCGGGATGAACGCGATTGTATAACGTAATTTAAATGTACAAATGACGGGGCCGCCGCGCCGCGGCCGAATCGAAAAAGGCGCCGAAAGCCCTTGAAAAGACGCGAATTCGGACTCGCGTTTGGCGGGCGTCCCGCCGGACCGGCAAGCCCAGGTCAGAGCATGCTGGGCAGCACGCGATCGGGGGGGCGGTGGCCGTCGACGAAGGTGCGGATGTTGACGATCACCTTTTCGCCCATGTCGGCGCGGCCCTCGTCGGTGGCCGATCCCATCTGCGGCAGCAGGGTCACCTTGCCCGCCCTGGCGAGCGCGACCAGCTTCTCGTTGACCGCGGGGGCGTGCTCGAACACGTCGAGACCGGCGCTGAACAGTTCGCCCGCCTCCAGCATCCGCACGAGCGCGTTCTCGTCGATGACCTCGCCGCGCGCGGTGTTGATCAAAATGGCGTCCGGACGCAGGTACTTCAGCCGCCGCGCCGAGAGAAGATGGTAGGTGCCGGGGGTATGGGGGCAATGGATCGAGACGAAATCCATCCGCGCCAGCATCTGGTCGAGCGAATCCCAATAGGTCGCCTCCAGCAACTCCTCGATCTGCGGCGCGACGCGGCGACGGTTGTGATAGTGGATCGACATGCCGAAAGCGCGCGCGCGCCGGGCGAGCGCCTGCCCGATGCGGCCCATGCCGATGATCCCGAGACGCTTCCCGGTGATCCGCCGCCCCAGCATCCAGGTCGGCGTCCAGCCGCCCCATAGCCCGTCCGGAATGACGCGGGAGCCTTCGACAAGCCGGCGCGCGACCGAAAGGATGAGCGCCATCGTCATGTCGGCCGTGTCCTCGGTCACGGCGCCGGGGGTGTTGGTGACGGTGATGCCGCGACGCAGCGCGCTGGTCACGTCGATGTGGTCGACGCCGTTGCCGAAATTGGCGATCAGCCGCATCTGCTCGCCCGCCTGGGCGATCATGGCGGCGTTGATGTGGTCGGTGATCGTCGGGACGAGAACGTCGGCCTCGCGCATGGCCTCGACGATCTCCGCCTGCGACATCGCCTTGTCTTCGAGATTGAGCCGGGCGTCGAACAGTTCACGCATGCGCGTTTCGACGAGTTCGGGGAGCCGCCGCGTGACGACCACAACCGGTTTCTTCTTGGTCATGAACGCCGCCCTTTCCGCCCAGCCTGCGCCTTTTTCGCCTTGGCCTCGTTCTCAAACATTTGCGTCCACGCCTTCAAGCGGTTTACGCCTCATTAACGCCGTGCGCAGCAAATGATCCCACGCCGGCGTCCTTCCGGCGGCGCGCGCCGCTGGTTCGCCGGCCTCTCTACCAGAAGGCCGGGCAAACACAAGGATGGCCTCTTCGCCGTCGAGGAATCCGCGATGAACCGACCCCTTCTCCAGACGCCCGCGCGCCATGTGGCGCGACGCGCCGCACTCGCGATTCTCTGCCTCGCTGTCCTCTCCCCGGCGCTGGCTCTGGCCGACCAGACCGGAACCGTGACGAAGCTGCCGCTGCCGCGCTTCGCGAGCCTGAAGACGGACCGGGTGAACCTGCGGGAAGGCCCGTCCAAGGATCACGCGACGAAATGGGTCTATCAGCGCGCCGGGCTCCCGGTCGAGATCACCGCGGAGTTCGAAATCTGGCGGCGGATTCGCGACTCCGAGGGCGTCGACGGATGGGTGCTGCATTCCCTGCTCTCCGGACGACGCACGGCTCTGGTCACGCCGACCAAGAAGGGGGAAAGCGCGAAGCTTTACGTGCGCCCCTCCGAGGGAGCCGACCTCGCGGCGACGCTTCAGTCCGGCGTGATCGTGAACCTGCGCAAATGCGACGGCGCCTGGTGCCAAGTCGACGGCGACGGCTTCAAGGGCTATATCCAACAGATCAAGCTGTGGGGCGTCTACCCCGACGAGAAGATCGAGTGATCACGGCCGAGCCGCGGGACCATCGTATTTTGAACTCTGTTTTGCCGCCCGAGCCGGAACGCCTCGGTCTCGAGGCCCGTCGCCTGCGACTCAATACGCTGATCGGTCTGCGCTGGCTCGCCGTCGCCGGGCAAACCGCCGCGGTTCTGGTCGGCGTATTCGGCTTCGGCCTCGGGCTCCCGGCGGTCGCCTGTTTCGGTCTGATCGCGGCGTCGGCCGCGCTCAATCTCGCGCTGCGATGGCGGTTTCCGCTCAGCGCGCGGCTCAGCGAACGCGACGCGACCATCATACTGGCCTTTGACATTCTCCAGTTGGCGGGCCTCCTGTTCCTGACGGGAGGGGTCGCCAATCCGTTTGTCATTCTGCTTCTCGCCCCCGTCACCATCGCCGCGACCTCGCTGCCGTTTTGGCGGGCGCTCGGCCTGCTTGGGCTCGCCGTCGTCTCGGCGACCCTGCTCCTGCGCTTCAACCTGCCTCTCCCCTGGGTCGGGGGCGAGACGCTTGTTCTTCCGCCTCTTTACGTGCTCGGCGTCTGGCTCGCGCTCGGAGTCAGCGCCGCGTTCGTGGCGATCTACGCCTACCGGGTGGCCGCCGAGGCGCGGCAGACGGCGAGCGCGCTCACGGCTGCGGAACTCGTTCTGGCGAGCGCCCAGCATCTTTCGCAACTCGACGGGCTCGCCGCCGCCGCCGCCCATGAACTGGGGACTCCGCTCGCCACGGTGGCGCTGGTCGTTCGCGAGATGGCGGCTCAATCGCCGCGCGACGAGGGATTCGCCGACGATCTTCAATTGCTCGAAGAATCGGTGGACCGCTGTCGGACGATCCTCGGCCGGTTGTCCGCGCCTTCCGACCTGTCGGGACCGCCGATGGACATATCGAGTCCGGTCGAACTCGCCGAGCTGGCCGCGGCCCCCCATCGGCTGCTCGGCGTCTCGATCACGGTCACGGGCGAGGGGCCTGAGCCGCCGCCGGAATGCGCCCGCAATCCGGGAGTCCTTTACGGGCTCGGCAATCTGATCGAAAACGCGGTCGGCTTCGCCAAATCCTCCGTTGAAATCCGGGCCAGCTGGACGAAATCCGCGGTCACGATCGTCGTTTCCGACGACGGGCGAGGATTTCCTCCTAACGTGCTCTCCCGGATCGGCGAACCGTACCTGTCCCAGCGGGACGGGGCGCGTCGCACCGGCAAGATCGGCGGGGGGCTCGGACTAGGGCTCTTCATCGCCCGCTCGCTTCTCGGGCGCTCGAAGGCAAGCCTGCATTTCGAAAACGCCTCGCCGCCTTCGAGCGGGGCGATCGTCACGGTTCAGTGGCCGCGGGCCGCCTACGAGGAGGGTCGACGCAGCGGAAATTAGCCTGTAAGCTTTTGCACTGGGACCGGTTTGCGTTTATTGCAGGTAGAATGGACAAGGACGCCTCGCACCAGTCGACGAATCAGATTCCGAGCGGCGGGGAGACACTCGACAAGTCGCTTCTCGTCGTCGACGATGATCGTCTGTTCTGCGACCGCCTGGCGCGGGCGCTGTCGTCGCGCGGCTTCACCGCCCGGACGGCGACCAACGTGTCGGAGGCGCTGGCGGCGATCGAAACCGCGCCCCCCGCCTTCGCCGTGATCGATCTCAGGCTCGGAGACGGAAGCGGGCTGGACGTCATGCGCGCCTTGAAGGCGAAGCGGCCCGACGCCCGAGGGGTGATCCTGACCGGCTATGGCGCGATCGCCACCGCGGTCATGGCCGTCAAGCTCGGCGCCTTCGACTACCTCGCCAAACCCGCCAACGCCGACGACGTCGTCGCCGCCTTGATGGCCGGGCGGCTCGACATGCCGGCCGAGCACGACCCGCCGATGTCCGCCGACCGGGTCCGGTGGGAGCATATTCAACGCATTTACGAAGCCTGCGAGCGCAACGTGTCCGAGACGGCCCGCCAGCTCAACATGCACCGGCGCACGCTCCAGCGCATCCTGGCCAAACGCGCTCCGAAGTGAGCGGGGCCGCGGCCGTCTGACCGCCCCGATGCGACCTGCCTACGGCCGCGCGCCATTTCCGATCCGGTTTCGAGCCTTTTCAAGAGCTTGCAACGGAATTTCCGGGCGACCGAAACGCCCGGGCGCCTGATGGCGGGGGTGTGGCGGCCTGGGCTGGATGAGGAGCGAGGCTCGGGCGGGAGCGCCATTTCCGATCTCGTTTCAAGCGTTTTCAAAAGCTTGCGGCGGAAAGTCCGGGCGAGCGCAACGGCCGAGACGAGGAGATGACGCTGTCCGGTCATCCCGGCGAAAGCGGGATCCGAGGCGCCGCGCCGACCGGTATTTCCTGTATGCGAGATTGCCGTGCTCATCGCCGTGCCGCTCCGGATGCCCGCGTCCGCGGGCCTGACAGTGTTGGGCATTCCGGGCGGGCGTAACATGCCGCAGCGCGAAAGCGGGCCGGGTGGCGGCGCCTTTTCCGTTCCTGTTTCGGGGCCTTTCCAAGAGCTTGCGGCAACCTGAGCGGGTTGTCGCCTGAATGTCCGCCCCAATCCGGGCATGGCCGGACGGCCTGCCGCAAGTCCATCGCCGCCGCGCGACCCGCCATGAGACGGCGCCGCGCTTGCGGCCGAGGCGGCGACGACATGGGGCGGTGACAGGGCAAGGGGGCGGCAAGCGGCATCGCGGGTCCGATTTCGAACGGCAAGGACACTCTGCCCTAGTTGCTGATTTTCCGCAATCAATTGTTTCAAAATTCTGCTAACAGCGCGAAACTGGCACGCCGGGAGGACCGGAGATCGGCGGCGCCGCATTGCCGGCGCCATCTGGGGCATTCCTTTTCGGACGCGCCGAATTGGCGCCGGCGCCTTACACCGCCCGCGCCGTCCGCTGTCCAAATCCTCCTCGGTCAAAAGGCTGCCCCTCAAGCAGAGCCTTCCCCTTTCGGGACCCTTTGCGCGCCCTATCGAGCTCGCTGCAAGATCGGACTATAGCAGCGTGCAGCAAGCGGTTGGTCTTCGTTGGCAATGCGAACCGGCTATATCGGCGCCTTTGCTGATGAGGTGGACGGCGCCCCGAACGGCATCAAGCGTGCCAAGATGGTCGTCGTTGGTTGAAAGCGCCATCTGGAAGGGAGCCGTCCGTGGTCAAGTCTATCATCGAAACGTCGTCTGTCACGCGCGTCGGGCTGGATCTGGCCAAGAGGGTGTTCCGCATTCACGCGGTCGACGCGACTGGCTCGGTCGTCATTGCCCGCTCGGTCAATCGCCGAACGCTCTTGACGTTTTTCGACGCGCTTCCGCGGTGCGTCGTTGCGATGGAGGCCTGTTCGTCTGCGCTGTCCCTCGCAAAGTTCCTGAACCCGCGAGGTCGCCTCGGGGAAGCCTACGACAGTCTTACTCCCGCGCTTGAAGGCTTTTCGCCGACGCCGCAGCTGCCCGCCATCGCCGAAGCGCAGGCGCTGCTTGCGAGGCTGGCAGAGACGGTCAGAGATCAACGATGAGCGCTCGAAGGTTTTCTGCGCTCCCTTCTCCCGATAGCCCGTCGAGAGACGGGCGTCCTTCCCGACGCCCTACCGCGAGAAGGGTCGGGGATGAGGGTCCTGCTGCCAACATGAATGCTCCGGGGTACTCACCCCCTGACCCCTCTCCCGTACGGGAGAGGGGAATCGCGTCTTCGCTTGAAATGCCCGAAATCGCCGAAGCGCAGGCGCTGCTTGCGGCGCTCGGCGAAACCGACGCGGTGAAAGCGGATGCGGCGCGGCGGGAGCGGCGGGCGCAGCTGCCAAAGCCTCGGAAAGTCGTCGTCCTGCGAACGCTGGTGGGCCGGGCAGGAACTCGAACCTGCAACCAGACCGTTATGAGCGGCCGGCTCTAACCATTGAGCTACCGGCCCGAAGGGGCGCCGCGACGGCATAAAGCGCAAATCGACCCTGGACGCAATGCGGGTTTCTGGAGCCTGCTTCGAGGCGCGGCGCTCCGCGTCGCTCCTTGAGCCATGAAGGTCGGGTGATTGCGGTTGGCGCTTTTGGCGTTACGTCGCCGCTCGAATCCGAACCGAGCGCAACGAGGCTGAGAACCCCGAAACTTGAGCTTGGCGGCTTTCTCCTCTATGAGCCGCAAGGGGTCGGGCCTCCTAAGGAGCGCGAGATCATGCCTTTTGGCGTTGCATCGGTCGGGCGGCTCGCCGCTATCGGCGCGGTTGCGTTTGGTTTGTCCGTCTCCGCCGTTTCGGCGGCCCCTTATCTCGTGGTCGACGTCGACAGCGGGCAGGTGCTGCTCGAGAACGAAGCGACCGAAGCCTGGTATCCCGCCTCGCTGACCAAGCTGATGACCGTCTATGTCGCGCTCGACGCCGTGCGCGCGGGGCGGCTGACCATGGACACGCCGCTCGTCGTCTCCGCCCGCGCCGCCAGCCAGCAGCCCTCGAAGATGGGCTTCAAGCCCGGAACCGAAGTCACGCTCGACAACGCGCTGAAAATGCTGATGGTGAAGTCGCCCAACGACATCGCGGTCACCGTCGCCGAGGGGATCTCGGGCTCGGTCGAGGCGTTCGCGGACGAGATGAACGCCGACGCGCAGAAGCTCGGCCTGCACGAATCGCACTTCGTCAACCCGAACGGGCTGCACAATGCGGCGCACTGGTCGTCGGCGCGCGACATGGCGATGATCGCCCGGGCCCTGTTGCGCGAATTTCCCGAGCGCGCCGGCCTCTTCAGCATCGGCGAGCTTCAGCTCGATTCCCAGATCATCCGCAACCACAACGGCCTGCTTGGCCGCTATCCCGGCGCCGACGGGATGAAGACCGGCTTCACCTGCCCGGCCGGATTCAACGTGGTGGCGAGCGCCAACCATTACGGCCGCCATCTGATTACGGTCGTGCTCGGCGCGCCTTCGGCCAGGCTCCGCAACCAGGAGGCGGCCGATCTCTTCGACCGCGGGTTCGCCCAGGGCGGCGGATCGGGGTCGCTCGATTCGCTGGCGTCGGAGGGCGGCGGCCCGCCGAGCAGCCGGTCCAACGTCTGTCTGCATCGCAGCGCCGCGGCGATCGTCGCCGAGGAGGAGAATGGCGGCGGGGAGCAGGAAGTCGTCCACGTTGGCGGCCGAGGCGGCGCCAGCGTCGTCGCAGTCGCCGCGGCTTCCGGCGAACCGGCCCGCACGACGCTGTCCGGCGAGCAGCCTCAGTTCGATCCCGTGCCGGTGTTCGTTGGTCCTGTCGCGGGCTGGAACGGCCCGGTGCTCGGCCCGCGCCCGACCGCGGCCGTCGCCGCGCTTCCGGCGGACGCCAAGGCCTACGCCGGCGACAAGCCGGACGCCATCGAATCCGCCACTGCGCCGGGCGCGGCGAACGCCCCGCGGGCGCTGGAGGGCGCGGTGCGCACGCCTCCGCAAGAAGGGAAGCGCCATTTGAAACACATGCGCCCCGTCGCGGCTGCCAAACTGGATAGCAGCGCCGCGGTGAAGGCCAAGAGCGCAGAAGCCAGGATCAGCAAGACCGCCGAGGCGATCAGGGCGCATCCGATCAAGCCGCCTCCGAAACCGCAGAGCGATCAGTAGGCCGGCGGCCGCGACGACAAGAGCGCCTAAATCGGGTTATTATCCAAAGATTTACGCCTGCGTCGAAACAGCGCGGCGTCTGTCATAATTAATTTGCGCAATGCCTTAGTTTGGCCGGGTTGTGAACAATCGCCCGCCGCAAGGCCTCAGCATATTGTCGCGGTGCCGCACGGATTCGGTTCGCGGTTTGCTCGGTTTTCTTGCCCCCCAGCCCCCGAGCGCCATGACGAGCCGAGGATATCCTGTCGCGGCTAGCGGATCGGCGGGCCCCCTCCCAGCCGATCCGCTCTTTTTTTGCTCAACTCCGGATCAGCCGCTCAGCCCGTCAAGGGCGAGGAACCGTCGGATCACGCCTTGGCCCGAGGCGTCACGATGCCGTCACGCAACTCCTTTAGGTGGCGCCATCCAAAATCCAGATGAGGGGAACCGGTTGCGACACTCGACCAAGACGGCTCGCAAGGCGACCGGCGCCAATCTCAAAGCGGCTGTTCATCGCGCCAGGCCCCTGACGCGCGCCGGCGTCCTCGAGCGCATCTTCACCTACGCGTTTTCGAAGCTCGTCTATCCGCAGATCTGGGAAGATCCGGTCGTCGACATGAAAGCGCTCGACATCGGCCCCGGCCACGAGGTGATCGCCATCGCATCCGGCGGCTGCAACGTCCTTTCCTACCTGACGGCCGACCCCGCAGGGGTGACGGCGGTCGATCTGAACGGCGCCCATATCGCGCTCGGCAAGCTGAAGATCTGCGCGCTGGCGAACCTTCCCGACTACGAGACGTTCTTTCGCTTCTTCGGCCGCGCCGACGCCCACGCCAACGTCGGCGCCTACGACCGCGTCCTGCGCGGGAAGCTCGATCCCATGACCCGCGCCTACTGGGACAAGCGCCGGGCCTTCGGACGGCGGCGCATCGGCCTCTTCGCCCGCAACTTCTATCGCCATGGCCTGCTCGGCCATTTCCTCGGAGCGGGCCACGCGCTCGCCCGGCTGCACGGGATCGACCCCTCGGTCATCCTCGAGGCGCGCACGCTCGAGGAGCAGCGCCGGCTCTACGAGACGCGGCTCGCGCCGATCTTCGAAAAGCCGCTCGTCCGCTGGATGATGAAGCAGCCGGCGTCCCTTTACGGCCTCGGCATTCCGCCGGCCCAGTACGATGCGCTGGCGGGCGATTTGCCCATGGGCATCGGCGCGGTGCTGAGCCAGAGGGTCGAGCGTCTCGCCTGCGATTTCGCCGTCGCCGACAACTATTTCGCCTGGCAGGCGTTCGGCCGCCGCTATGCGCCGGGCCCGAACCCGTCGCTGCCGCCCTATCTGCAGCGCGAGCATTTCGACGCTCTTCGCACCCGCGCCGGCCGCGTGCGCTATGTGCAGCGCTCGTTCACCGAGACGTTGCGCGACGAGCCGGCCTCGCGATTCGACCGCTACGTGCTGCTCGACGCCCAGGA
This sequence comes from uncultured Alphaproteobacteria bacterium, assembly GCA_963783275.1. Lineage (GTDB taxonomy): Bacteria > Pseudomonadota > Alphaproteobacteria > Rhizobiales > Beijerinckiaceae > Roseiarcus. Next base: position 107,354 of record CAWANA010000025.1, read on the forward strand.
CTGGATGAACGCCGCCGAACTGACTGCGCTCTGGACGGAGATAACCCGGACCGCGCGGCCCGGCGCCCGGGTGATCTTCCGCACCGCCGCCGACGAGCGGCTGCTGCCCGGCAGCGTTCCGGAAGACATCCTGGGCCACTGGCGCTACGACGAGGAGGCGAGCCGCGCGTTCGCCCGGCAGGACCGGGCGTCGATCTACGGCGCCTTCCACCTCTACGTGCTGAAGGACGCCTGAGCCATGAGCGACGCCGCCGCGCTCATGGACGCGATGTACCGCCATCAGCGGCACATCTACGATCTGAGCCGGAAGTACTACCTGATCGGCCGGGACGAGGCGATTCGCCGCCTTGGGCCCCGGCCCGGCGATTGCGTGCTCGAGATCGGCTGCGGCACGGGGCGCAACCTGGTCAGGGCGGCGCGCGCCTACCCTGAGGCGCGCTTCTTCGGGCTCGACGTGTCGCGCGAGATGCTCGACACCGCCGAGGCGGCCATCCGGCGCGCCGGCTTTTCCGAGCGAATCGCCGTCGCTCGAGGCGACGCGACGGCCTTCGATCCGAATGCGCTGTTCGGCCGGGCCGCTTTCGAGCGGGTGATGATCTCCTATGCGCTCTCGATGATTCCGCCGTGGCGGGAGGCCTTGGGCCGGGCGCTCGACGTCGTGGCGCCGGGCGGCGCGCTGACCGTTGTCGATTTCGGCGACTGCGCAGGGCTGCCTGGCGCGTTCAAGGCGGGCTTGCGCCGCTGGCTCGCCGCCTTCGACGTTCAGCCTCGCGACAATCTCGGCGAAACCCTCGCTGCGCTCGCGGGCGCGCGCGGCCTGTCCTCCGCTGCGGAGCCCTGGCGCCGCGGCTATGCGACTTTGGCGGTTGCGCGGCGCGCGGCGTGATGGGTCTAGCCATGGCGCCCCCGAGGCCCTACATTGGGTCCTCGCGAAGCTGGGTGGCCCGTCAGGACAACATTCCTCGGGGCCGTACGATCCCAATGGGTGCTGTCCCTGTCTTAGCCCGTGGGCTTTGGCACATGGCGCCCACCTACTTACGTAGGCGCCCGGGATCACCGTCCAACGGCCGTCTCGGCTCCGCGAACGTCTTCGGACCGGATTGGGGGCCGCCCTGACCTCGACCCGCCCCAATCTTAAGGCCGAGCTTCGGAAAGATGCGCTGGCGCGGCGCAAGCTGGTCGTTCCGGAGTTGCGCGCCCGGCTCACGGCGCGGCTTGTGCGTGAGGGCCTGCGCCTCGCGCGCTTGTGGAAGCCGGCGGTGGTGTCGGGATTCTACCCCATTCGCGGGGAGCCGGACGTGCTGGCGCTTCTCGCCGCGCTCACGCAGGAGGGTTACGACGTTGCCTTGCCCGCGGTGACGGGGCGCGAAACCCATCTCGATTTCCGCCTGTGGCGCCCCGGCGAACCGACGGTCCTCGGTCCCATGGGGATTCCCGAGCCCACAGACGCCTCGCCCATCGTCGATCCGGATCTCCTTTTTACGCCGCTCGCCTGTTTCGACCGGCGTGGCCGCCGCGTCGGTTACGGCGCGGGTTACTACGACCGGAGCCTCGCCCGCCTCAGGGCGATGAAGACGATCCATGCGGTCGGCGTTGCTTATGGGGTTTGCGAAGTCGCCGCCGTGCCGTATGAGGCTCATGATCAGAGCCTGGACGCCGTCGTGACCGAACAGGAAACCATCTTCGTTAGCGAGCGCTGATGCGCCTCCTGTTCATCGGCGACGTGGTCGGGCGTTCTGGCCGTACCGCGGTGATCCAGCAGGCGCCCGCTTTACGGGCGCGATGGAGCCTCGACTTCGTCGTCGTCAACGGCGAGAACGCCGCCGGCGGCTTTGGCGTCACCGAGTCGATCCTGGAAGAGTTTTTCGCCGCCGGGGTCGACGCCGTGACGCTCGGCAATCACGCCTTCGATCAGCGCGAGGCTCTCGTGTTCATCGAACGCCAGCCGCGCCTGATCCGCCCGGCCAATTATCCGCCGGGCACGCCGGGGCGCGGCGCGGCGATCGTCGAGAACGCGAAGGGCCAGCGCCTGCTGGTCGTGAACCTGCTTGGCCGGATCTTCATGGAGGCGCTCGACGATCCGTTCGCCGCGCTCGACCGCGAGCTCGCCGCCCATCCCCTGGGCCGGGACTGCCACGCGAGCGTGGTCGACATGCATTGCGAGGCGACGAGCGAGAAATGGGCGCTCGCCCATTATGCCGACGGGCGGGCGAGCCTCGTCGTCGGCACCCACACCCACGTGCCGAGCGCCGACCACCGCATCCTCGCGGGCGGCGCCGGTTTCGTCACCGACGTCGGCATGACCGGCGACTATGATTCGGTGATCGGCATGGAGAAGGACGAGCCGATGCGGCGATTCCTTCGCCGTATTCCCTCGGGGCGGTTCGAGCCGGCGCTGGGGCCGGCGACGCTCTGCGCGGTCGCCGCGGAGATCACCGCCGAGGGGCTGACGAAGGCGATCGCCCCCGTGCGCATCGGCGGCCTGCTCAACCCCGCCATGCCGGACTTCTGGGCCTGAGGACGCATGACCCCGACGATTGTCTACGACCTCGACGGCACGCTAGCCGATACCGCGGGCGACCTCATGGGCGCGCTGAATTTCGTGCTTCAACGCCAGGGCCTCATGGCTCTGCCGGTCGAGAACGCCCGCTCGATGCTCGGCGCCGGCGCGCGGGTTCTGATCCAACGCGGATTTGCCGCCAACAGCCGCGAACTCTCGCCGGAGAAGCTCGAGGCGCTGTTTGGCGATTTCCTCGCCCATTACAACGCGCATATCGCCGTGCATACCCGCCTCTACCCCGGCGTCCTCGCAGCGCTCGACGCCTTCGCGGCGGCCGGCTGGCGCCAGGCGATCTGCACCAACAAGATGGAGGCTTCCGCCAAGCTCCTAATCGAGCGCCTTGGCGTCGCCGACCGCTTCGCCTTCATCTGCGGGCAGGACACGTTCGGCGTCGGCAAGCCCGACCCGAAGCCCCTGATCGGCACGGTCGAGGCCGCGGGCGGGTCAACGAGCCGCGCGATCATGATCGGCAACTCGGCGACCGACATCAAGACGGCGCGGGCCGCCGGCCTGCCGGTGATTTGCGTCGATTTCGGCTATACCGACGTGCCTGTGACGGAGCTTGGGCCCGACCGGGTGATCTCGCATTTCGACGAGCTGGCGGCGGCCGTCGCGGAGTTGACGTTGGGCGAATGGCGAGCAGGGAGTAGCGAGTAGGGAAGCGCTGCACCTAATCGCCAATCGCCATCTCGCCTCCTCTGTCAATCCTTCGCGCGCTCGACGTAGCTGCCGTCGTCGGTCTGGATCACGATGCGCGTTCCGGGCGCGATGTGCGGCGGAACCATGGCGCGAGCGCCGTTCGAGAGTTTTGCGGGCTTGTAGGACGACGACGCGGTCTGGCCCTTCATCGCGGGCTCCGTCTCGACCACTTCGAGCGTCACCCGCGGCGGGAGCTGGATCGCCACCGGAATCTCGTTGAAGATCGAGAGCAGGACCTTCATGCCCTCCTGCAGCCATTGCGCCTGATCGCCGATCACCTCCTTCGGCACGGTGATCTGGTCGTAGGTCGCATTGTTCATGAAGTGATGGCCGTCGCCGTCGTTGTAGAGGTAGTCGAACTCCTTGTCCTCGACGAAGGCGCGCTCGACCTGCTCGGTGGTCTTGAAGCGGTCGGTCACCTTCACCCCGTCGGAGAGGCGGCGCATGTCGATCTGGGTCGTCGGGGTGCCCTTGCCCGGATGGAAGCTCTCGGCCGAGAGCACGACGCAGAGCTGCCCGTCCTCGCGTTCGATGATGTTGCCCTTGCGAATCGAGCTTGCGATAACTCTCACGACCTTGTCCTTAAGAAATTGGCGCGCGCGTGATGTGCGCGAACGGACGCGCGTTTTCAAGCGCCCGGCGATGTCGGCGCGCTTTATACGCATTTCGGCGGCAAAGGCCAGTCGCGATCGCCCACGATCGGGCATAACCTTCGGAGCCTCTTGAGTCCTCACCCGCCCCCGCCGTTCTGGAGCCCCGATCGCCACGCCATCAGGCGCGCGCGGCTGATCACCCGCGCCCGGATCGCCGCCGCCATCCGCCGATGGTTCGACGCCAAGGCCTTCCTCGAGGTCGATCCCGCCGCCCTCCAGGCCTCGCCCGGCAACGAAACCCATCTGCACGGATTTCGCGCCGATATCGTCGGCCCGGACGGGGCGGCGCTCGAGGCCTGGCTGCACACCTCGCCCGAATTCGCGATGAAAAAGCTGATCGCCGCCGGCGAGACGCAAATCTTTGCCCTCACGCACGTTTTCCGCAATCGCGAGCGCACCGCGCTGCACGCGCCGGAATTCGCGATGCTCGAATGGTATCGGGTCGGCGCGCCGCTCGCGAGGATCATGGAGGACTGCGCGGCGCTGGTCGCGCTCGCCGCCCATGTCTCGGGCGCCAAGACCTTCGCCTTCCGCGGTCGCAAGGCGAGCCCGTTCGAGCCGCCCGAGCGCGTAACCGTGCGCGAGGCCTTCCTGCGTCATGCGGGCATCGACCTCTTCGACAGCCTGTCGCCCGGCGGCGAGCCGGACAGGGCGCTGTTCGCGGCCCAGGCGGAAGCGGCGGGCCTCAGGGTGGCGGCGGACGATGCATGGTCGGACGTGTTCAGCCGCATCCTGAGCGAGCGGGTCGAGCCCCATCTCGGTCTTGGCCGGCCAACCATCCTTTACGCCTATCCGGCGAGCGAAGCGGCGCTGGCGCGGACGGACCCGACCGACCCGCGCGTCGCCGAGCGTTTCGAACTCTATGCTTGCGGCGTCGAACTCGCCAACGCCTTCCACGAGCTGACCGACGCGGCCGAGCAGCGCATCCGCTTCGAGGCCGACATGGCCGAGCAGCGCCGCATCTACGGGAGCGCTCATCCGATCGACGAGGATTTTCTGGCCGCCGTCGCCGCGATGCCGGACGCCTCAGGGGCGGCGCTCGGCTTCGACCGGCTGGTCATGCTCGCGACCGGCGCCGACAGCGTCGAGGCCGTCCAGTGGACGCCGGTCTTCGACCCCGAGGCCGGCGCATGAGTCCCGATCCTCAGCTCATGGCGAAAGCCCGGGCGGCGCTGACCAGCGTCTACGGCTATTCCGCCTTCCGGCCCGGCCAGGAGGAAATCCTCTCAGCAATCTTCGACGGAGAGGACGTGCTCGCCGTGATGCCGACCGGCAGCGGCAAGTCGCTCCTGTTCCAGTTGCCGCCGATCGTCCGCGAGGGCCTCACGCTGGTCGTCTCCCCGCTGATCGCGCTGATGAACGGTCAGGTTGCGCAACTCAGCGAACTCGGCGTCGAGGCCGCGACCCTCAATTCCTCGACCGAGCCGGAGGAGCGCCGCCGCATCGCCCGCGGCCTGAAGGAGGGGACGCTTCGCCTGCTCTACATCGCCCCGGAACGGCTGTTGCGCGAGGACATGATCGCCTACCTCAAGGGCTTCGCCATCGGCTGCCTCGCCATCGACGAGGCCCATTGCGTCTCGCAATGGGGGCACGACTTCCGCCCCGAATATCTGCGCCTGCGCGAAGTGGTGGACGCGCTCGGCGGCGTGCAGACCATCGCCGTGACGGCGACCGCCGACGCCCCGACGCGCGGAGAAATCGCGGAAAAACTGTTCGTCCGGCGGCCGAAGATCGTCGTCCGCTCGTTCGACCGGCCCAATCTCTTCCTGGCGATGCGGCCGAAGACCAACGCGACCCGCCAGCTCGTCGAACGCCTCGACGCCCATCGCGGCGAAAGCGGCATCATCTATTGCGCCTCGCGCCGCAGGACGGAGGAGCTGGCCGAGGAACTCTGCCGCACGGGCCGCCGGGCGCTGCCCTATCACGCGGGGCTCGAGCACGGCATCCGGTCGGCGAACCATGACGTCTTCCTGCGCGAGGACGATTGCATCGTCTGCGCCACCGTCGCCTTCGGCATGGGGATCGACAAGCCGGACGTGCGCTTCGTCTTTCACGCCGACATGCCGTCCTCGATCGAGGCCTATTACCAGGAGATCGGGCGGGCGGGGCGCGACGGGCTGCCCGCCGACACGTTCACCCTCTACGGGGCCGGCGACATCGAGCTGCGCCGCCGCCAGATCGCCGAAGGCGGCTCGCCGGACGAGCGCAAGCGGGTCGAGATGGCCAAGCTCGACGATCTCGTGACCCTGTGCGAGACGGCGCAATGCCGGCGCCAGACGCTGCTTGTCCATGTTCGGCGAGGAGTTCGGCCCCTTGCGGCCATTGCGACGTCTGCCAGGGCGCGGTGCGGCTGATCGACGGGCGGGTCGAGGCGCAGAAGGCGCTGTCGGCGGTCCTGCGCACCTCCGGGCGCTTCTTCTTCGGCCATCTCGCCAACGTGCTCGCCGGGAAGACGACCGAGGCGATCGAGCGCCATGGGCATGACCAGCTGAAGACCTTCGGCGTCGGCAAGGACCGCACGCCGGCCGGCTGGCGCGGCGTCTTGAGGCAATTGCAGTCGGCGAAGCTCATCGTGCGCGACGAGGAGGATCGCGACCGGCTCGTCGTGACCGAGGAGGGGCGGCGCATCCTGCGCGGCGAAGCGCCCTTCGCGCTGCGCGAGGATGTCCTGAGCCCCGGCCGAAGCGCTCGGAGCGCAAGATCGTCGAGCCGGGCGATGCGGACGCCGAACTGCTTGCGGCGCTGAAGGGGCTGCGCGGCGCGATCGCAGCGGCGCAGAAGCAGCCGGCCTACGTTATTTTCCCGGACAGGACGCTGATCGAGATGGCGAAGGAGCGGCCCGGCACGCTTGACGGTCTGGCGTCCCTCCATGGGGTCGGCGCCGTCAAGCTGCAGAAATACGGTCCCGCGTTCATGGCGGTCATCCGGGACCATTCCCATGCGTGAGATGGCCAGTGCCTGAGCTTCCCGAGGTCGAGACGGTCCGGCGGGGGCTCTCGCCCGCAATGGTCGGCGCGCGGATCGAAAAGGTCGAACTCCGGCGCGGCGACATCCGCTTTCCCTTTCCGCCGCGCTTTCGCGAACGGCTGACGGACAAGCGGATCGTAGCGCTGACGCGGCGGGCGAAATACCTGCTGGTCGCGCTCGAGGGCGGCGAGACGCTGATCGCGCATCTCGGCATGTCCGGCTCGTTCCGCATCGAGGACGAAACGCCCGGGCGCGTTTCACCATCCGCGCTCGAAGGACCCGAAGCACGATCACGTCGTCATCCACCTCGATAACGGGAAGGTCGTCACCTACAACGATCCGCGCCGGTTCGGTTTCATGGACCTCGCGCGCGACGAGGACCTCGACCGGCATCCCCGTCTCGCCGGGCTCGGCGTCGAGCCGCTGGCGCCGGACTTCGACGGAAAGCGGCTGGCGGCGCTGTTTGCCGGCGTGCGCGCGCCGCTGAAGGCGGCGCTGCTCGATCAGAAGCGGATCGCCGGCCTCGGCAACATCTATGTGTGCGAGGCGCTCTTCCGCGCGCGCCTGTCGCCGTTGCGCCCGGCGGGCGACCTCGCCAATGCGCGCGGCGGCCCGACCCGGGCCGCCACCGCGCTCGCCAAGGCGATCCACGCCGTGCTCGCAGAGGCGATCGAGGCGGGCGGATCGACGCTGCGCGATCACCGCCAGGCGGACGGCGAACTCGGCTATTTCCAGCACACCTTCGCTGTTTACGACCGCGAAGGCGCGGCCTGCCCGAGGCCGGGCTGCAAGGGCACGATCGCCCGCGACGCGCGGTCCGGGCGCTCGACGTTCTTTTGTCCGGTCTGCCAGAAGTAGGCTCTTGTCGGACGAGGTAGGCGACCCTGCCTCGGCGTGGTTTGCGTTCGCGTCCTATCCGGCCTTCTCATTGACAAGCCCGGCGTCGGCTCCTATCTCACCGGCAACCCTGTTCAGCTGCGCGAAAACGGGCGCTTTGCCATGTTTCGCGCTTTTTGTTGTGGCCGTTGTTGCAAGCCGCGCCCCGGGGACGTCCGAATCAGCGGGCGAAGCGCGAAACTCCGGCGCGCGCGGGCGATGGAAAGGTCGAAAATGCTCGCGCGCCCTCAAGTTCGACTCCGTGATGAAACGGGTATTCGGCTCGTCCAACGACCGTCGCCTCAAGGGATACCGGCCGAAGATCGCCGAAATCAATGCGCTCGAGCCGGAGTTCGCAGCCCTGTCCGACGAGCAACTGCGGGCCAAGACCGACGAGTTCCGGGCCGAACTCAAGGCCGGCAAGACGATCGACGACCTTTATCGCGCCCGCTTTCGCCGCCGTGCGCGAAGCGGCCAAGCGCACGCTCAAGCAGCGCCATTTCGACGTCCAGCTGATCGGCGGCCTGGTGCTGCACGAGGGCGCGATCGCCGAAATGAAGACCGGCGAAGGCAAGACGCTGGTCGCCACCTGCGCCGTCTATCTCAACGCGCTCGCCGGCGAAGGCGTCCACGTCATCACCGTCAACGACTACCTCGCCCGCCGCGACTCCGACTGGATGGGCCAGATCTACAGGTTCCTCGGCCTGACCGTCGGCGTGATCGTGCATGGGCTCGACGACGACCAGCGCCGCGCCGCCTACGCCGCCGACGTCACCTACGGCACGAACAACGAATTCGGCTTCGACTATCTGCGCGACAACATGAAATACGACATGGCGCAGATGGTCCAGCGCGGCCATGCCTTCGCCATCGTCGACGAGGTCGACTCGATCCTGGTCGACGAGGCGCGCACGCCCTTGATCATTTCCGGCCCCTCGGAGGACCGCTCGGGCCTCTACGCCTCGGTCGACACGATCATCCCGAAGCTGGTCAAGGAGGACTACGAGCTCGACGAGAAGCAGCGCACGGTCAACCTGACCGAGGCCGGCAACGAGCACGCCGAGACGCTGCTGCGCGAGATCGGCGCGATGAAGGAGGAGGGCTCGCTCTACGAAGCGGGCAACGCGACCCTCGTCCACCACGTCAACCAGGCGCTGCGCGCGCACAAGCTCTTCCAGCGCGACAAGGACTACATCGTCCGCAACGGCGAGGTCGTCATCGTCGACGAGTTCACCGGGCGCATGATGCCCGGCCGCCGCTATTCCGAGGGGCTGCATCAGGCGCTCGAGGCCAAGGAGCACGTGACCGTCCAGCCGGAGAACGTGACGCTCGCCTCGATCACGTTCCAGAACTACTTCCGCCTCTACAAGAAGCTCGCCGGCATGACCGGCACCGCCTCGACGGAAGCGGACGAGTTCGCCGAGATCTACAAGCTCGTCGTCGTCGAGATCCCGACCAACCTGCCGATCGTCGCGCGCCGACGAGGACGACGAGGTCTACCGCACGACCGAGGAGAAGATGCGCGCCGTCGTGCGCGAGATCGAGGACGCCAACGCCAAGATGCAGCCGATGCTGGTCGGCACCACCTCGATCGAGAAGTCCGAGGTGCTGGCCGAGGTGCTCGAGCGGCAAGGCTACACGAAGATCGACTTCACCCAGCCGGGCGCGCTGAAGCCGCTTTACGCCTCGGCGCGCTCGGGGAAGCCCTCGAAGCACTTCGCGGTGCTGAACGCCCGCTTCCACGAGCAGGAGGCGCCATCGTCGCCGAGGCCGGCGTGCCCGGCGCGATCACGATCGCCACCAACATGGCGGGCCGCGGCACCGACATCCAGCTCGGCGGCAACGTCGAGATGCGCGTCCGCCAGGAGATCGACCCGAACGCCTCGCCCGAGGAGCGCGCGGCGAAGGAGGCGGAAATCCGCGCCGAGGTGGCCGAGCTCAAGCAGAAGGCGATCGACGCCGGCGGCCTCTACATCATCGGCACCGAGCGGCACGAGAGCCGCCGCATCGACAACCAGCTGCGCGGCCGCTCCGGCCGCCAGGGCGACCCGGGCCGGTCGAAGTTCTTCCTGTCGCTTCAGGACGACCTGATGCGGATCTTCGGCGCCGAGCGGATGGACACGATGCTCAAGCGCCTCGGCCTCAAGGAGGACGAGGCGATCGTCCATCCCTGGATCAACAAGGCGCTGGAGAAGGCGCAGCAGAAGGTCGAGGCGCGCAACTTCGACATCCGCAAGAACATCCTGAAGTTCGACAACGTGATGAACGACCAGCGCAAGGTCATCTTCGAGAACCGGCGCAAGATGATGGCGGCCGAATCGCTCGAGCCGACCATCGAAGAAATGCGCATCGGCGTCATCGACGACATGGTCGCCAAGCACATCCCGCACGACGCCTATCCGGAGGCCTGGGACATCGCCGGCCTGAAGGAGGAGGTCACGAAGAAGCTCAACCTCGACCTGCCGGTCGACGCCTGGGCGAAGGAGGAGGGCATCGCCGACGAGGAAGTCGGCGCCCGCCTGCACAAGGCCGCGGAGGAGGCCTACGCCGAGCGCGTTCAGCGCAATACGCCCGAGGCGATGCGCTACATCGAAAAGCAGGTGATCCTGCAGACGCTCGATCACCTGTGGCGCGAGCATCTGGTGACGCTCGACCACCTGCGTCAGGTGATCGGCTGGCGCGGCATGGCGCAGCGCGACCCGCTCAACGAGTACAAGTCCGAGGCGTTCGAGCTGTTCCAGCAGTTGATCGAGCAATGGCACGACGCCGTGATCACCCAGATGTCGCGGATCGAGGTGCGCTTCCAGGCCCCCGAGCCGCCGCCTCCGCCGATGCAGTTCCAGCACGCCGACCCGAGCGCCCTGGAGAACGAGTATCCGCTGGGCGGCCTGATCGAGTCCGCGGCCGAGGCGCAGCTCGCGCCGACCTCGGACGTCGCGCTCGCCGAGCGCGATCCGCGCAACCCCGAGAGCTGGGGACGGGTCGGCCGCAACGAACCGTGCCCGTGCGGCTCGGGCAAGAAATTCAAGCATTGTCACGGGCAGGTCGCTTGACGGCCTCGCGTTCGGTCGGCGCCGCGACAAGCCGCGCCGAGGCGCTCGCCTGGCTGACCGAGACGTTCGACCGCGCCGGGATCGAGGCGCCGAAGCGGGAGGCGCGGCTCGCCTTGTGCCAGGCGGGCGGCCTTCAGCCGGCCGCGCTGATCGCCGCGCCTGAAGCGGCGCTCGGAGAAGGCGCCGCGGTGCGGCTCGCCGATCTCGCGACGCGGCGCGCGGCCGGCGAGCCGCTGTCGAAGATCACCGGGCGGCGCGAATTCTGGGGCCTGACGCTCGCGGTCTCCCCCGACGTGCTCGACCCGCGCCCGGAAACGGAGACGCTGGTCGAGGCTGCGCTGAAGGTCATGGGCGCGCGGCGCCGCGACCCGCTTCGCATCCTCGACCTCGGCGTCGGCTCCGGCGCGATTCTCTGCGCGCTGCTGTCGGAATGTCCGGCGGCGCAGGGGCCTCGGCGTCGACGCGTCGCCCGCCGCCGTCGGCGTCGCCCGCCGCAATATCGAGGCGTGCGGCTTCAGCGCCCGCGCCGAGATCCGGCTTGGCGTCTGGACCGAAGGGGTCGAAGGCCCCTTCGACCTGATCGTGTCGAACCCGCCCTATATCCCGAGCGCCGACATCGACGGTCTTGCGCGCGAGGTGCGCGACTTCGATCCGCGCCTCGCGCTCGACGGCGGCGCCGACGGGCTCGACGCCTATCGGGCGATCCTGCCGGCCTCCGTGAGCCTGCTTGCGCCGGGCGGCCGGCTGATCGTCGAGGTCGGCGCGGGCCAGGGCGGCGATGTTCTCGGCCTCGCCGCGCGGCTGGGCTTCGTCCACGCCGAAACCCGGCGCGACCTTGCCGGGATCGAGCGGGTCGTGATCGGCGAGCGGCCCGCGTGAGGCGCGTCGCAACCGGCGCCTCGTTCGCCGCCTCGAGCGCGCTCTGATCCGGACCGGGCAAGATCGAAGGGGCGGTTCATGACCGAGGACGTGGACGAACAACCGAGGGGCGACCTGACCGTGCGCCTCGTGGCGATGCCGAGCGACACCAACGCCAACGGCGACATCTTCGGCGGCTGGGTGTTGAGCCAGATGGACCAGGCCGGCGGAATCGCCGCGGTCGAAACCGCGCATGGCCGCGTGGCCACGGTGGCGATCGAAGCGATGCATTTCATCCGCCCGGTCAAGGTCGGCGACGTGCTCTGCGTCTACACCTCCATCGGCCACATCGGACGCACGTCGATGAAGGTGAATGTCGAGGCCTGGGCGCGGCGCTTCCGCTCGCAGCGCCGCGAGAAGGTGACCGACGCCACCTTCACCTTTGTCGCCATCGACGACGACGGCCAGCCGCGGCCCGTCCGCCAGGAGCCCGCGAAAGACTAGAGCGTTTCCCACTCATGCATATCCACATGCGTATCCTGAGTGGGTGAAGAAGTTTCGGCAGTCTGAGGGCTGAATCTCCTCGGTGGCGATGGCGCAGGCGCTCCAGAGCCCTTCGAGCGTCCGCCTGGCGAGTTTGCGCAAGATGTTTTTGAACTTGGCGAAGGCCTGTTCGATCGGGTCGAGATCGGGGCTGTAGGGAGGGAGAAATCGAAGCTCGGCTCCGGCGGCTTCAATCGCGATTTTGACGGCGGCGCGCTTGTGAGCGCTGAGGTTGTCCATGATCACGATGTCGCCGGGGCTCAGCGTCCCAACCACTTCCTGTTCGATGTAAGCGGCGAACTTCTCTCCGTTGATCGGTCCGTCGAAGACGCAGGGCGCGGTCAGGCCGTCGTGGCGCAGGGCGGCGACGAAGGTCGTCGTTTTCCAATGACCGAATGGCGCGTAGCCGATCAGTCGCTTGCCGATCTCACAGCGGCCATAGCGCGGCGTCATGTTGGTGGACGCCCAGGTTTCATCGATGAAAACGAGTTTCCGAGGGTCGAGGCTCGGCTGCGTCTCCCGCCATGCGGCGCGGGCGGCGGCGACGTCCGGACGCTCCTGCTCGGCCGCGCAAAGCGTTTTTTTTTAAAGCTGATCCGCAAGCGCTTCAGAAACCGATCGATGGACGACTTCCCGACCTGGACGCCTCGCTCGCTCAGCTTCCTCTGCAGTTCGAGCAGGGTCGCGCTCGGCGTTTGCGCGACGAGCTCACGCACCACGGCCTCGTGCCGGGCGAGCTTCGGCTCCTTGTGGCCCCCGAAATCCCCCGGCTTGAAACTCCCCGTCGCTTGAAAACGCTGCATCAGCTTGACCACGAAACTCACGCTGACGGCGAATTGGCCAGCCGCTTGGTGGCGCGAACGTCCTCCCTCAACGCACAGGACCACACGCTCGCGTAGATCGTCGGAATACGGTTTCGCCATCCCAGCCGGCCTCCAGCCCGGCATCAACGGTGAATCCGATTTCCGCCGATTCTGGGAATCCCCCTCCGATTCCGTCCATGCGGGAACCGCTCTAGATCTAATTAACCGCGGCGCGTTGAAGGCTCCGAGCGCCAACGCAGTCCTCGATCGCCGCTGACGGCCGGCGACGGGTTGCGCCCTCGGCAAGCGCCCAAGGCAGGCGCCGCTACGACCGGCTGGCGTAAATGACAGAGGCGTAAGGGTTGTCGAGATGTAGAAGATCGAACGCGATGAAATCGTTGGCCGAGAGCCTATCCAGGATGGTTTCGTTGGTGAGTTCGGCCGACCACCATTTGTGCCATTCCATCATGACGATGTTGATCGTCTTCAACAGGCCAGCCCGATCCAGCGACTCCAGGATCGCAAATTCCGAGCCTTCGCAGTCGAGTTTGAGGACGATGCGCAGATTATTATCGGCGGCAGACTGGATAATTGGCCTCAGCGCGTCGGACGCTTCCTTGACCGAGATTTCGTCAACGACCGGTCCGTCCCCACCCCGAATGGACGTGCTGAGCGTGGCGTTATCCCAACAGCGAACCTGAAATGTCTCTGTCTTTCCGGCGAGGCCTATTTGATTCGGCCTAATTTTCTCGCTCAATTCGGGGTTGAGAGCGAAATTCTCCAAAGCGCATTGAAACGGGCGAGAAAAAGGCTCAAACGAATGAACAATTTTCACTTGCGACATGCGAGCAAAATACAGCGAGGCCATGCCGACATTCATTCCCACGTCGATGGCGCATACATCCCCTTTGATCACGAATTTATAAATGTTACACCGAAAAATCTCATTGATAAGGTCGAAATCATCGCGCGACTTCGTGAGAAGCTTCACATCATTCCAGTCAACAATAACTGTGTTATTCATGGAAAGTAGATTTGCGCCCCGATACATAAACGTACGGAAGATCTCGTTATTCTCGTTGTAGAAGGGGCTATCCTCAATCGTAAGCGCATTCTCTGGAAGCGGAACCAAGTCTCTGGCGTATCGCGATTCGAACGGGTGCGTCCCGGTGGAGTGAAGCCGGAACTCGACGGTCCGCGGCGCATCGATCGAGAACCTAAGCTTCACGGGCTTCGCGGCGCCATTCGTGAGATAATCTGAACTGATCCACGATTTGGTGATGACTTGCTGACCCATGTTCGTGGTCACGTCGACCCAACAAAAATAACGGCCATCCGAAATAAAACCGTCTGCGGGAGCCACAACGAACGTGACTTCGTAGTTTCCCGGGTCAAGCAACGTGTAAGGGCCGAAGATCACGCATCCGGCTTGCCCGACGCCGACTTTGACGTAAAGATCGTCTTCCCCGTGAAACACGATTTCGCCCCTGGCGATCTGCAAATTCTCAGCCACTCCAAGACCTCCGCAGCTTCCCACCGACCGCGTCGCGCTTCTGTCCCGGCGACTGCCGGCGCGATTCCGCCCTATGTATGGTCTATCCTTACACGCGCTTGGGTGGTCCCCACGCCAACGGCGCGTAGCGGTTCAGCCCCGAGGCAAGTTCTCAATTCCGCAAGACCCATACGGACTCCGCACGGCGATTGGTCAGACAGACGCCAGATGCCCGCGCCGCCTGACTTACTGCACGGTGATGACCTTCCGCGCCTGGTTCATCAAGGGAATCCCGATGAGGAACAGGACGAGCGAACTTCCGAGTATGAAGGGCAGGCTCCAGACCGTCTTCACGCTCTCAGGAAACACCCCCGCGCGGAACATTTCGCAGGCGTTCGCGAGCGGCGACCACTCGAGGACGACCCGCGCCCGGGGAGGAAGCCAGATCGTCAGGGCGAATGCGCCAGTCAGCGGCAGAGTCAGATACATGAGCGGATGGAGAATCTTGTCGACCAACTCCGAAAATTCGCTCAATCCGGCCACGACAGAGGCGAAGGACAGGCAAAAGAAGGTATCCACGCACCAGGCCGCGACGGTGAGCCCGGGATCGCGCACCGGGTCCATGAAGCCGAACAGGGCGCCGAAGGCGGCGACGATGACGAAGGACGTGAAGACACTGACGCTGATTAACAAGTTCCGCGCCAGGAACACGTCAAACAAGGTGACATGCTGGTGATAGAGCAGCCAGCCGCTTGCCCTGAGAGAGCCCAGGGCCCCCATCGACGTCATTCGCCAGAGTTGAATATGGGAATATCCCGTCACGGCCATGGCGAAGATTGAAACTTTGCCGCTGTGCTCGCCTCGGCCCGTGATCGACCACATGACGATGACTCCGACGGTCAGCATCACCGGCTCCGCGATGACCCAGAAGAAGCCGAGAGTCTCCTGGCTGTATTTCGTCTGAGCCTCGCGAACCATTAACGTCGTCACGACCCGCGTCTGCACCGCGAGGCTCGTCAAAAACGTCTGCGCGCGCCCGATGCTCATCGTGGACATTCATCCCATCCCCGGGCGGGCTACGCCCCCTGTCACAGATCAGACCTCGGGCGCCGAGCGCCTCCCGGCCGCCTCTTGCGCTGCCGAGGTCCGACCCCATCTCCGGTCGGCGCGGGCCTTGCCGGCGTCGGCAACTTGCGGGCTCGGGCTCTCGTCTTTCGCCGCGCCCTTGCGCGTGATCTCGATCGCGCGCAGCGTCATCGACTGCGTTTCGGGCAGGCGATCGCCGATGATCTCAAGCTTTTCCGCCGGGTCCATCAGCGTCAGGCGGATCGCGTCCCGGAAGTTCCTGACGGTCCTGTCGACCAGGGTCTCGGAGGCGAATTTCTGCGTCACTCGAAGGTGCAGGGGGCCCTGAAGCTCCCCGTCGATGCGGATGGCGTAGTCGCCCGGCTCGAGATGAAAATACGGGCCAAAGAATAGGTTCTTCTGATCGAAGCGGCCGTGGTCCTTGATCCGGAAGGCGATCGTGGCGGCCGTCCGGAGCCGGTTGCGAGAGCCGACGCCATAGGCGTCAGGAACGCGCATCTCGCCGGCGGGGACGATGCAGGGGAAGCGCAAAGGCTTGCCGTCGTCGTCGCGCCCGTACACCGGCTCTTCGACGGGCGGCCGCAGGACCGCGGCGCGAACCGCGGCCGTCGCTGTCTCCGCGCCCAAGGCCTTGGGCGAAGGGATGCGAGACCCCCGTTCGGGAGATCGACTTTCAACCGCATCGAACGCGACGAACGCTCCCCTCAAAATCAGGCGCTCCAGGCTCGGCGTTCGCCGGCCGACAATCTCGAACTTTTCGACGGGCTGCTTGAGATCGAAGATGATGGGCTCGGCGAAGCGCGTCACGGAGACCCGGGCGAGTTTCGACGCGCCGAGGTCTGCGGTAAAGCTGAGTTCGAGTTCGCCGCTCACTTCGCCGTCAAACGCGAACGCATAGCGGCCCGCGGCGAGCGGGACGTAGGGCCCGAAGAACAGGACGTTTTCGTTCACCGCGCCATGGGCGTCACGCTCATATCGGATCGCGCCGTTGTGGCGAATCGGACGGTCCCCGTCGAGCCCATACGCGTCCGGCACCCGCAGGTCCGAGACGGCGAGAACCAGGACCGCGCTGGAGGCGCCGCTGGGTTCTGAACCGTCGTGCAGGGACTCGCCGAGCATGCGGGGAATTTTGCGCTGTAGACGGCCATCCATGAAGTCGACGAGGCGAGCGGCGACCTCGCGCGCGTAGTCCCGCCAGCTTCGCATCGTGCGCGTGGAGATCTCCTGCAGGAGTTCGTCGTATCGCGCCCTGTCGGACGCCAGCGTCTCGAACCCGGCCTCGATCGAGTCGAGGTCACGCGGGTCGACAGGCAGGCAACCTCCGCCCGCGGCGATCTCGGCGATGGAGCCTTCGTTCGAGCACAGGCACGGCTTACCGCTCCACAGGCTTTCCGCCACCGGCAGGCCGTACCCTTCGGCCAGGGAGACAAAAACATTCGCGTGCGAGGCCGCGCGGTGCGCTTCCAGCCTGTCGTCGGGCTGATGGCCGTGGAGCACGATCTTGCCCCTGGACCGTTTCGCAAGCTGGCTCGCCGAAAACGCGACGTCGGGGGCGACCGCGCCGACCACGTTCAGCCGGATGTCGAGGTCGGGGCGCCGGTCGATCAGGCGCTGAAAGGCCGTCATGACGGCAAGCTGGTTCTTGTGCGTGCAGACGGTCCCGACCGTCAGGAACTCGATAGGCCCCTGCCCGCTCCGGAGCGATAGGTCGGGAATGACTCGAGGCGCCGTCAGCACCTCCTCGGGCAACAGGATCGGCTCGATCGGCGGCAGGAGCCCCGCCTGATGTCCATGGCGCACCAGCCAGTCGGCAAGAAGGTCTCCGCTCGTCCGTGAGACCGGTAGAACGAGATCGGCCAGCGCCAGGGCGTGGGCGTAGATGGCGAAGCGGAGCCGTTGCCGATCGCCCTCGTCCCCTCGGTCGGAGTCGGAAACCATGTCGGCGAAAGCCCGCCGCCGCTTGCGGCCGAACTGATGGGTCAGCGGCATAATGTCGTGACAGAGGACCGCGACGCGCAATCCAACGCTGCGTGCGAAGCCGATCGGCCGGTCAATCAACAACGAAGGATAATCCGGGTCATGGCCGCCGAGATGCGGCGCCTCCGCGATGAGAAGCCAGTCTCCCGCTCCGGGCCGGACGGGATTCAGCGCCTCGATCGAGGCGGTCAGCTGCGGGCCGCCATACCGGGCAAGGTTGTCCAAGAGTTTCTGTTCTGTATGAACGATCGCCTCGCGGTCCTTGCTCCAGCTCACCGGAACCAACTGGACATCCCGGATCAAGGCGAGCTCGCGCCCCAAATTCTTGACCACCCGCGGGATTCCGCTGATGCCCGGGTCGGTGCCGGTCAGGTGGACGAAGTAATGAACTTTCATTGAGCCGCTAAGGCCTTATCAATCTCTCGCTGGACCGACCACGGCGCGGCGCCCCTCGCGCGATCAAAACACCAAAATACGTCGGCTGGTCGAAGGCCGACCATGCATTCGACGCCGTTTGGGCAGCGCTCGATTCCGATCTCACAGGGAGAACACGGAACCGCCTTCACGATTGTGACCACCCGCGGCCCGCGAGGCATCCATTCGTGAGAAGCGTGGCTCGCGGCGAAAATACATAAAGTCCAACGCCCGCGCGTGGCCGCAAGGTGCGCGACGCCGGAGTTGTTCGCCACCACGTAGGGCGCACAGTCAACCGCCTGGACGACTTCTGCCCACGTCCAGGCGCCGCAGGTGTTGGCGACCATCTCGGACGAAAAGCCGCGAATGATGTCGTTCGCCGAGGCTCGCTGGGTGCGGGTTCCAACGACGACGACGGGAAGCTCGTGCTCGCGCACGATGATCTCGATCAGTTCGCGATAATGACGCCATGGCCATTGCCGGATGCGCTCGTTTGCAAACGGCGAAATCACAACCGGAAAAGGAACCCCCTCGACCGCCGTCATATCAGTTCCGTGGTGTAGGCGGATCGCAGGCGAAGCTCGACAAGATGAGCAAGGAGGGCCATCGCTTCGGACTGGTGGGCGCCACGCATGACGCTCGGGCGCAGGTAGCGCAGCCCCATAAAACGGAACGGCTTGACTTCGAGCTTTGGGCTCCCGACCAATCGGAACTCGAACTCCGGGACGCGTTCGTCGACTTGAAGATCGAGGCGTGGGTGGCGACCCCGCTCGATCTGCAATAGCCCTGCGGCGACAGTACGGGACCCCGAATCCCTGACGATGTCAAACGGGATCTCGAAATCCTCCGCCAGCGGCTCGATCAGGCATTCGAACTGGTACCGACCCGGTCTCAACTCCTGGTAGGGTCCCCAGATGATCGCTCGCGACTCCTGCGGCCAAACCGCCTGTTCGAAAGCGATCTCATAGGCCTTGTGGTTGGCGCTCGTGTGGAACAAGGCCGCCGTGATGACGCCGGTCTCAGCCCTGTCGTCGACGGTGGCGCTTGGCGTGTTCAGTCGAATGGAGAGCCACGGAAAGGAATCGTATCGGTCGAAGCCCGCGCGGTTGCGCGCGTCGATGACCTGCAAAACCTCCCGGCTGTCATCATAGAGGCGCAAGTCAATCGCAAGATCGTAGGACTTGCCCTCAATGTGTTTGGCGAAGTCCGCGAGGAGGGTCTCGCGGGGAGGTGTCTCAAGACGCGCCGAATCGTCTTCCGGGAAAAAGTCGAACGGTATGACCTCCTCGAAGAGTCCGCTGCCATGGGCGTCTGGCATGTTCCATGAACCGCAGACCAAGGTGATTTCGGCGCTTTCGAATGCGCGCCGGAGAATCCTGAACGCCTCCCCCGCCATCATGAAATCGCCGCGATGGTCGAGCTTGATCACGATGACCCGATTGACGCGCTTCGGATCGGGCGCGACGATTCGGGTCTGGGCCGGCTTCTTCTTGTCGAGCGGAAGATAGCGCACGGCCCTCGAGGGCGTTTCGCTCCAAATCTCATCCTCGTCGAGCGCAGAACGCCAAGGAGGTCGGGAGATCTTCTCGATCGCCAAAAGAATGTCCTGCCCGCCGTCCGGGCTGGCTTTTAAATCCGCCCGGTAGGGAAAGCCTCCGTCGCTCTCGCCGAGAAACCGGACGCGAAACTCGCACGGATCGATGGCCTCTTCGACATCCGCCAATAGAGTATTCGATGTGTAGAAACGCCTGTGCTGTCGGTTACGCCTCGAGGGAAGCCTCAACTTCCGCTCATACAGAAATTGATGCGGCGCGCTGATGACCAGCATGCCGCCGAGTGCAAGCTTCGAGAAACAAAGGCCCAGAAACTGCCGGGTCTCCGTCAAGAACTGCAAGGCGCCATGGATAAAGATGGCGTTCAGCTCGCCTTTGAGGTTACGAATGGCGGCTTGAGCAGCCTTCGCATCGCTGGAATTGATCTCGACGACGGCGGCGATCGGCAGCAACGAACCGCGCCGCTCATCGGCCGAGGCCCGCAACTCGACAATCGGCCCGTCGCTCACGGCTGCGCGGAGCGCGTCCTGCGTCAATATGAGCCTCAGAAGGCTTTGCTCGCGAAGTGTCCGCCCGCCGATCCACGCCTCGTCGAGGCCGTGCGAAGATCTCAACTCTCCTTTATCAATCCGCCCACTTGGTGCGACGGCCTCGTGCGCGACAAATTCGGCTCGGGCCTCCTCGAAACCCTTAGCCGCGAACGCCGGCTCCGCATCGCTCGAATGCACCACCGAGGGCGTCTCCGGCCCAAGGAAGTCGGAATGCGGCGCTTCACTCACCGCTCGGTCAGGTTTGGGGGGCTCGACCTCCTGAGCCAGCAGGAGATTTCCGGAGTCAGACGCCTCCTTCGCATCCAGGCCTTGCGAAGTCAGCGCGTTAAGAATCCCGAACCAGCGCCTATTGCGGTCGGTCATGCAAATTGTTCCCGATCGCTCCCTTACGTCAGGCTTTAGTTATGTCGATATCTGCACAGCACCGCAAGGCGGCCCGCTTGGCTGATTCGCATAAATGTTAACATCCGATGCGAACCTCCTACGTCACGCTGCGGCATGACGGATTGGCTGCACAGGATCACTCTGTGTGAAGCCACTGCGGCGGACGCCGACCGACAGCTCCCATCAGGCCCCGGGGCGCTCGGGCGCATTTGATGGACTCGGGTCGCTGCGATTAGAATGGCGCGGCCAGCCAAACGCGCTTGGCGAGCGGAGTGCAAAAGGATGGGCGCGAGCGACGGCGATCGGGTCCAGGTCGAGGGCGGCGTCGCGCCGGAGGAGTTGCGCGAGCGGGAGTTGCCGCCGGCCGCGCGCCGCGCGCTCGCGGAAGCGGCGGCGCGGCGAGTGAAAGGCCCGACCGAGCGCCCACGCGAATACGGTGGCCGCGGCGGCGAGGATCCGGTCCGCTACGGCGACTGGGAGGTCAAAGGCTTGGCGGTCGATTTCTGAGGATCGGCGCGGCTGACACGGCGCGCCGGGCGCAGAACCGATCACCGCGGCGTCGAGGGAGATGGCTCCGTACGTTTGGGAGTCGGGCGTCGCGCCGGCTCGAGCTTGCCCAACGGGCGCCTGAGATAGACGCTGAGGCGCGCGGCGAAGGCGTCCGGCGTTTCGGCGAACAGGCGCTCGAACTCGATCGCCGCACGGCGCCTGAGCTTGTCCTGTCTGGTTTCAATCCGCTCTGTCAGAACCGCAAGCGCGACGGGCGAAAGCCCCGCGCGCTCCGCAGCAAAAAGCTCGAGCGTGTGAAGATCGTTGAAATCGCCAAGCGTGTCCCGCAAGGCGTTCAGCTCCTCGGACTGGGCGTTGAGCGCTGCGGGCCAAGCTGGAGAGAGAGCCGAGAGCTGGTAGCGCAGGTCGACGACGCGCGACCGCAAGGCATGCAGCGCCGCGGGATCTCCGCCTTCGAACGCGATATGGCCGCGGCCAAGACCCTGTCGATACGTGCGCGCAACCGCTTCCGCGATATCGCCGTCGGCCACGCGCCCAAGTTCCCATCCGTCCAGGCGCTTGACGATCGCGCCGAGCTGGGCGCGCGAGGCGGCGGTGGCGAAACCGGTATGCGCCCGCTTGGCGGCGGCGCGTTCGCGCTCGATCGCCGCTGTGAGCGGGCCCACGACATCCGGCGGCGGGGCGAGGCGTCCGAGACGGTCCTCGATCACGTCGAGATCGCGGGCCCGGCCGACCCGGCGCCGCACGACTGCGAGCGCGGCGATCGTCACCCGCGCCGGCTCTCCGACGCTCGGCAGAAAGAGCCGTGCGAGCGCGCGCGATTCCTTTAGCGCCTTGCGTACCCCGTGGACCCGTTCCGGCGCGTCTTCGCCGCGGCCGGGAAAGCGCGCCGCGGCGGAGGCGACCGACGACGCCAGGAGAGCGCGGCAGTAGCCCGGCCAGACGTCCGCAAGCATGCGCTCAGCCCGGCTGCCGGCCGAGCTGCTTTGCGCGCTCGCGCAGGGCGAACTTCTGCACCTTGCCGGTCGACGTCTTGGGAATCTCGGCGAACACGATCGTTCGCGGGCACTTGTAATGGGCGAGCCTCTGACGGCACCAGGCGATAAGCTCCTCCACGGTCGCCGTGTGCCCCGGTTTCATTTCGACGAAGGCGCATGGCGTCTCGCCCCACTTGTCGTCGGGCCGCGCCACCACTGCGGCGAGTTGCACCCCCGGATGCTCAAACAGGGCGTCCTCGACTTCGATCGAGGAAATGTTCTCGCCGCCGGAGATGATGATGTCCTTCGAGCGGTCGCGCAACTGCACGTACCCGTCGGGGTGCTTCACCCCGAGATCGCCGGAATGGAACCAGCCGCCGGCGAAGGCCTTGTCGGTCGAGGCCTTGTTCTTGAGATAGCCCTTCATCACCACGTTGCCGCGAAACATCACCTCGCCCATGGTCTGGCCGTCGGCGGGGACCGGCGTCATCGTTTCGGGATGCATCACGTCGAGGCCCTCGAGGGCGTGATAGCGGACGCCCTGACGCGCCTTCAGGTGCGCCTGCTCCTCCGCATCGAGCGTGTTCCACTCGTCCTTCCAGTCGTTCACGACCGCAGGGCCGTAGACCTCGGTGAGTCCGTAAAGGTGGGTGACTTCGAAGCCCGCCTCGCGCATCGCCTTGAGCACCGCGGCCGGCGGCGGCGCCGCCGCGGTGAAGAAGCGCACGAGGTGAGGCAGCGGCTGGCGTTCGCTGTCGCGCGCGTTGAGCAGGACCGACATGACGATCGGCGCGCCGCAGAGGTGGGTGACCTTGTGCTCGGCGATGAGGTCGTAAAGCGTCTTGGCGCGCACCTGCCGAAGGCAGACATGCACGCCCGCCTTGACGCTGATCGACCACGGGAAACACCAGCCGTTGCAATGGAACATGGGCAGTGTCCAGAGATAGACGGGATGTCGTCCCATGTCGGCTGTGACAATGTTGCCCATCGCCAGCAGGCTCGCGCCGCGATGATGGTAGACAACGCCCTTGGGGTCGCCGGTGGTGCCCGACGTGTAGTTGAGGGCGATGGCGTCCCATTCGTCGAGCGGAAAAGCGCGCTGATAGGCCTCGTCGCCCTCGGCCACGAAGGCCTCGTATTCCGTCTCGCCGATCCGCTCGCCCGGACCGTCGTACTCCGGGTCGTCGTAATCGACGACCAGCGGGCGCACCTTGGCGAGCTTGAGCGCCTCGGTCGCGATCCGTGAAAACTCGCGGTCGACGATCAGCGCTTTTGCTTCGCCGTGGTCGAGCATGAAGGCGAGCGCTGCGGCGTCGAGGCGTGTGTTCAGCGTGTTGAGCACAGCGCCGCACATTGGGACGCCATAATGGCACTCGAGCATCGCCGGCGTGTTGGCGAGCATGGCTGCGACGGTGTCGCCGCGGACGAAACCCCGCTTCGCCAGGGCGGAGGCGAGCTTCTTCGACCGCGCGTGAAAATCGCGATAGTTGCGCCGGAGGGGCCCATGCGCGATCGCGAGGCGCTCCGGGAACACCTCCGCAGCGCGCTCGAGGAATGTCAGCGGAGTCAAAGGCTGGAAGTTCGCCGGGTTCCGATCGAGATCGCGTTCGTAGGAGGACTGAGACATCGTGTTCCTCTGACCAGGATACGGATTCGCCGGCGTCGGCGTCGAATGCGAGGCGGTGCGCCGCCATCATACCTTGCGAAGCGCAGTTGAGGAGGGGTTCGACGCCCGCATCAACGAAAGGCGAAGAAGCGGAATCCGAGGAAGGTCACGACCATGGCGACGCCCACGCCGACCGCGACGAACAACGGCAGCATCGCCGGGATGACGGCGACCCCGAACCGCGGCGCAACCTGCACGCAGACGGAGTAGACCGCGTAGTTCACCGCGATTCCGGCCGAGGCGACGATCCAGTATCGCACGAAGGCGCGTAGGAAGGGCGTGCGCGAATGCCGGAAGGTGATCGCACGATTGAGCAGGAAATTGACGATCGTGGCGACGATGAAGCCGGGCGGACGGGCGAGCTCCGGCGACAGGCCGAGATACCTCGCGCCGGCGTAAGTAATTCCCGCATCGACGACATAACCGATCAGCCCGACGGCGGCGAAAGCCGGAACCTGCTCGGCGAGCCGACCGCGGCCGGCCCTCGCCATAGGCCTAGACGAGCGCCTGGACAGCGTCATAGGTCAGCTTGACCCCGATAAGGAACGTTATCACGAGAATGATCGCGTAGAATCGCTGCGCGTCGACCCGACGCACCAGCCAAACTCCGGCGAAGGTCGCAAGGATCGCCAGGGGAATGAGCGCGGCCGAGACTTTCAGATTGTCGCGGCTGAACTGGCCGAGCAGAAAATAAGGCGGCAGCTTGATGAGATTGACGGCGGCGAAGAACATCGTCGCCGTTCCGGCGAAAACGCGCGGCTTCAGGTTCTGCGGCATGACGTAGACCTGAAACGGCGGCGCGCCGGCGTGGCTGATGAAGCTGGTGAACCCGGCGAGCGAACCCCACAGCACGCCGCCCGGAACGCCCGGCTTCTCGACGGGGGCGAGACCGAGCCGGTCGCGCAGAAGCATATAGAAGACGAAAGCGATCGAAATCACGCCGACAGCGAGCCGGACGGCGTCCTCGCTGACGCGCGCTGCGAGCAGCCAGCCCGCTGCGACGCCGATCGCCGACGAGGGGATCAGGACGACAAGGTTGCGCGGCGAAAAGTCGCGGCGGAACGCCCAGACGCTCACCCAGTCCTGCACGATCAGCACCGGAAGCACGATCGCTGCGGCCCGGACCGGGGACGTCGTTAGCGACAGCATCGGCATCGCCAGAGAGCTCAGGCCGGTGAAGCCCCCTTTCGACAAGCCGAGCACGATCACTGCCGGGATCGCGACGAGATAGAATTGCAATTCGCCCGACATCGCGCGCCAAACGCTCCCTGCCCGCGAAAGGGGCCTAAGCCGTTAGTGTTAGCGCACCGCCGTTGCGTTCAAACGCCGGGAGCGCGAAACTTGCGCCCACTCGAACGACCTCGGCGCAAAGGGAGCGAAACGGATGAGCGGCTACAGGCAGACGTATGATCAGTGGCGCGCCGATCCGCAAGCCTTTTGGGGCGAGGCCGCGCGCGAGATCTCCTGGATCAAGGAGCCCGAGCGGATCTTCGATCCCGAAGCCGGCGTGTATGGTCGTTGGTTCCCTGACGCGCGGGTCAACGCCTGCTACAACGCCCTCGACCGCCATGTGGAAGGCGGCCGCGGCGAGCAGGCCGCGATCTACTACGATAGTCCGGTGACCGGAACGAAGCGGACGGTTTCGTATCGCGAGCTTCTCGACGAGACGGCGGCGCTCGCCGCCGTTCTGCTTGACCTCGGCGTCGTCGCGGGCGATCGCGTGCTGATCTACATGCCGATGATCCCCGAGGCGTTGGTCGCCATGCTCGCCTGCGCTCGCATCGGCGCGGTCCATTCGGTGGTGTTCGGCGGCTTCGCCGCCAAGGAGGTGGCGACCCGCATCGACGACGCCGAGCCGAAAGTCATCCTGACAGCGAGTTGCGGCATCGAACCCGGTCGCATCGTCGAATACAAGCCCCTGCTCGATCTGGCGATCGGCCTGTCAAAAGCCAAGACGACGTCGGTCGTCGTGTTCCAGCGCCCGCAGGTCGAAGCGCGGATGAATCCGGATCGCGACCATGACTGGAAGTCGCTGGTCGACGCCGCCTTGGCCGCCGGCAAGCGCGCCCCCTGCGCCGATCTCGCCGCGACCGATCCGCTCTACATCCTCTATACGTCCGGCACGACCGGCGTGCCGAAGGGCGTCGTGCGCGACATCGGCGGCTATATCGTCGCGCTGAAGTGGACGATGTCGGCGATCTACGACGTCAAGCCGGGCGAAACCTATTGGTCCGCCTCTGACATCGGTTGGGTGGTCGGCCATTCCTACATCGTCTACGCGCCGCTTCTGCACGGCTGCTCGACCGTCCTCTACGAGGGCAAGCCGATCGGGACGCCCGACGCCGGGGCGTTCTGGCGGGTTATCGACGAATACAAGGTCCGCGCCTTCTTCACCGCGCCGACGGCTTTCCGCGCTGTTCGCAAAGAGGACCCGCAAGCGGCGCTGCTCAAGAAATACGACATCAGCTCCATGCACACCCTGTTCCTCGCCGGCGAGCGCGCCGACCCGGACACCGTCGAGTGGGCCGAAAAGGTGCTCGGCGTGCCGGTGGTCGACCACTGGTGGCAGACCGAGACCGGTTGGGCGATCGCGGCCAATCCGGTCGGCCTCGGCATTCTGCCGATCAAGCCCGGCTCGCCGACCGTGCCGATGCCCGGTTACCTGGTCGAGATCGTCGACGAGGCCTGTCACCCGATCCCGGTCGGCAAGATGGGCTCGATCGTGATCAAGCTGCCGCTGCCGCCGGGCTGCCTGCCGACCCTCTACCGGCAGGACGAGCGGATGAGGGACAGCTACCTCAAGGAATTCCCCGGCTATTACAAGACCGCCGACGCCGGGACCATCGACGGGGACGGCTACCTCACCATCCTCGGCCGCACCGACGACATCATCAACGTCGCGGGACATCGCCTGTCCACCGGCGGCATGGAGGAAGTGATCGCCGCGCATCCGGACGTCGCCGAATGCGCCGTGCTCGGCGTCAAGGACGCGATCAAGGGCGAGCAGCCTTGCGGTTTCATCGTGCTGAAGTCCGGCGTCAACCGGCCGAACGAGGAGATCGAGAAGGAGGTCGTGAAGCTGGTCCGCGACAAGATCGGCCCGGTCGCGGCGTTCAAGATCGCGCTCGTCGTCAACCGCCTGCCCAAGACGCGCTCCGGCAAGATCCTGCGCGGCACGATGAAGAAGATCGCCGACCACGACACCTGGGCGACGCCGGCGACCATCGAGGATCCGAAGGTGCTGGACGAGATCAAGGAGGCGCTCGAAGCGCGGGTGGGGTAGCGCGGGGCCCCAGGGTCTGAGGGAGCTTGCGCACAAGTTTACGGACGTCGGGGCTCGATGGCGTGGCGTCCCGGCGCAACCGTTCAGGCGCCGCCGTCCAGCGCGGCGCGGATCGCGGTCAGCACGGTCTCGTCCAGAGCCAGCTTGCTGACATGGCCGCATGCGCCGGCCGACACTGCGCGTTCGCGGCAGGAGGGGTCGTCGTCGAGGGACATCAGGAGCACCGGGAGATGCGGATGGCGCCCGCGGATCTCCGCCGCCAGGCCTAGGCCGTCGTCAAGGCAAGAGTCGGCAACGACAAGGTCGGCGCTGTTGGCCGCGATCGCGTCGAACGCGGCGGGTTCGGTTTCCGCCTCGGCGCACACGCACAGATCGGACTCATTGTCGATCAGGGCGGCGAGGCCCCGCCGCAGCAGGGGATGCGCGTCGACGATGAGGATGCGCCGCTTGACCGGCGTCGCCTGTCCCGGGCGCTGGGGCATCAGATGGGGTTGTCCTTTTCCCGCGTGTCAGGACTGGAGCGCCGATTTGCGCGGCGTCCCGTCGCCCAGCAGTCAGAGAGCCAACAGAAAAAGTCGCGCCCTCGTTACAATTAGAAAGCGCAACATTTTCAGTGTATCCAGGGCACTATACTATTGATCGTTTCGGAAGGCCGTTTGATGCAGGTCTTTATGATCGCCGCTGCCCGTAGCAGATAATATCCAATTCGTTACGCTATCATTAGCGGCGATTACAATGTAAGGGCCATGTTCACCCGGATTTGGAGTGGCGAGAACGGTCGCAGACGACGCCACTAAAGTTACGGTGGCGTCCAGAGGATCGCCCACAGTTGAGGCGCCGAAATCGACTGGGTTCGCGACATTGGAAAAGGTGACCGAAGCCGGCCCGGGGGTGGCCGCGAGGCCCAATCCGACGAGGGCGAGGGCGAGGGTGAGGGTTGCGGCGGCGGCCATCAACACCGCTTTGCGCCTGCCAGCTGGGGCGGCAGCGGCCGTCGTGGTCCAAAACGTATCCACCATTTTCGCCTCCCGAAGGTCTCTATCTCGTTGACACTGGGATTGGTCTCGACCCGGTCGCATCGTTCCGGACACAGCCGGTTTTTGGTTCTCCCGGCCGCCGCGCCCCCGCCGACGGCAAGAAGAGCTCTGCCGGGCGAGCGGCGCGGTCCGTTGAACCGATCATTGTGTTGGATCGTCGCCTCCCGATCAGGCGGCGACGAGGGCCCGAGACTTTCCGAGTTGGCGACGACCGGCCAGGCCGAGGCCCGCGAAGCCCATGAGCATCATGGTTATGGTGGCGGCTTCGGGCGCCGGGGGGGCCGACGAGTACAGGTTTTGGGTGGAATACAGACCCGCGATGTTAGAGTCCCCGTACAACTGCGCCCCCGACACGAGAGTCGCACCGGACAGCGAGGTCATGATCGAACTGTAGTCACTCGCAAAGTTGGATTCATCTGAGGTGGCCGCCACGCTTGACTGGTTCAGGCCATATTCAACCGTCCAGATCGCGGCCTGGTACGCGGCGGAAGTGGCGCTCGCGTCCAACGGCGACGCGTTCAGGGCCGCCGTGCCTTTAGCGGCGAGCCAGCTGATCTCCGCTTGCTGGCTAGAACTCAAAGTGTTCGACGTCAACGGGCTGGCGCCGCTGTTGTCGGTGGTCAACGGCCCGGTGGTATACGGGAGGCTTTGGCCGCCACCGACATATACGTCGTGGAACAGGTCCACGCACCAGGACGCGTAGGTGGTCGTTCCCACTGTCAGAAGAATCTCACCCGCAATGCCTGCGCCCGTGGGCGGTGCTATGGCCGTGACATTGGGCAAGGTAAAGGCGTCCCAAGTTACGCCTAAATAGTAGGGAACAGAGACGGTGTTCACAGTGACGGTGCCAGCGTAGGCTGACCCCGTCAAAGCGACAAGCGCCGTCGCGGTCGCGGTCGCACAGATCAAAGAAGACTTTATCATCGTCAACTCCCTTAGTTTCAGCCGCGCCCCGTTTTTTCGAACACCGCGCTGCGCGATTCGCTGGAGTTCGTATCGAGGATAACAGTTACGCATCCTTAATTGCCGTTTTTATGAAGCTATAACCTTTGGTTTCTTCATGCCGACTAGCGTAAAAGTCTCGCCGTAATTGAACCATAACCGCCAGATACCTTCGCGAATATCGGGGAATCGCCCTGAATCTTCTCTGAGGGAAAATCCGATCCGACCCCGGAGAACTCCCCGATGGGGCGCCGGCCAGCGCTGAGCCCGCGCCGCCCGGCGGAGTCTTCGCCGCGGCGCGGAAAGCAGCCGCTCGCGCCGGCCTGGCGAAGGCTCTCGGAGAGGGGGCTGGCGGCGTCGAAGACCGGCGGCGGAGCCGGAAACGCGCACCGGCGCCAGCGGAATTCCCGCGCGGGATCGCGGCCGAGGCCCTGGTGAAACAAAACCGGCGGCGTATCGGGGCGACGCCAATTTTGGCGTCAGGGAAACCCCTATGGGCGGCGGGAGGGCCCCGTAATTCCCCCTCCCGGTTCCTACGCGGAGGGGTCAGGGGCGCTGCGGCGGCGTCGGCGAAGCCTGAGGTGGCTCCGACTTCGCGCAGGGTCTGTTGTCTGGAGCGCCCGACCTTGGGCCCATTCCCATGAGGGAAGAGAGCCGCGCGGCCGCCTCGAGCACAAAGCGTCCGCCGTTACCGGATCTCGCCGGTTTCGACCCAGCGCGTGGCGCGCCGAAGCAGGTCGGACGCGGAGCCCAGAGCCAGCTTTTGCTTGAGATGCTCGCGGTGGGTCTCGATCGTCTTGGGGCTGAGGTGGAGGATTTCCGCAATCTCGCGCGTGCGACGGCCGAGGCCGATGAGCCGAAACACCTGCAGCTCGCGAGCGCTGAGCGCGGCCAGCGGCGAGGTTTCGCGGGCTCTCCGGCCGATGAAATGTGCGGCGAGGTCAATGGCGAGCGCTTCGCTCATGTAGATCCCGCCGCCGAGCATGCGGCGGATCGCGACCAGCACCGTCTGGTCGATCTGCTGCTTGGTCAGGTAGCCCTGCGCGCCGGCCCTTAACGCGCGCTCGCCATAAACCGCTTCCGGATGCATTGAGAACACCAACGCCGGGATCGCAGGGTACTGAATTTTAAGGCTCTTCACTAGGTCGAGCCCGTCGTCGCCGCCCTCGAGCGCGAGATCGACGATCGCAAGGTCCGGGGGCCGCCGGGCGATCTCCTGCAACGCGCCCCGGCAGGTCGTCGCTTCCGCGCAAACGAACAGGTCAGGTTCCCCGTCGATCAGGACAGTCAGTCCGCGACGCATCAGCGGATGGTCCTCGACGACGGCGATCGCCTTCTTCTCCGCTGGTCGTTCAGGCGCGTTCGCCCGCATGGCGTCGCTCCTTTGCTGGCGCCGGCAGCGGGAACCGGCAGAGGACGATCGTGCCGCGCGGCGGGGCCCGCTCCACCCGCAAAGACGCGCCGATCAGGCCCGCGCGGTAATCCATGCTGCGGAGGCCGTGGCCTTCGGCGGCGGCGTGGGCTCTTGGCATGCCGACGCCGTTGTCACGGATGCGCAAACTTCCCTCGCCATCGAGAATCCGCAGGCTAATGGCGATCCGCTTCGCGCGCCCGTGGGCGATGGCGTTTTGCACCGCCTCCTGGGCGATGCGATAAAGGTGCGCTTCGGCCGCAAGATCTAGACGTGGGAAGTTGCGATTGCCTGCGAATGTGCAGTCGACAAGATGCAGCGCCTTGACATTCGCCGCGAGGACCTGCAGCGCGGCAGCAACTCCCATCTGCGCCAGGCGGCCCGCCGGATTGAGGCCACGCGCGAGATCGCGGGCCTCGCCGATCGTCTGCTGCAGCAACGCGGTGATTTCGACCGCGGCCGCCGCCGCAGGATCGTCGCGCGCGGCCAGCTTTCGCGCGAGCGTCGCGCTCAGCGCGGCGATACCGGCCAGATTCTGGCACAGGCCGTCATGCAGCTCACGTCCCATGCGCTCCTTTTCGCGATCGCTCGCTTCGATGATGAGCTCGCGCTCCAGCTTGCGGTCTGCGGTGACGTCCCGCGCGGCGGCGCAGACGAGGCGGCGCCCAGGCGAGACGATCGCCTTCCATTGCAGCCGCCGGTCGGCGCCGTCCTTGCCCCGAATGCTCGTCTCGAAGCCGGTCGGTGGCGCGCCGTCCGCAATCCTGCCTATCTGGACCCCCGTCCCGGCGCGGTCGTCGGGGTGGACGAAGTCGAGGAACGGTCGGAAAAGACAATCGTCCGGCGCCAACCCAAAGCAGGCCTCCCACCCCGGGTTGACGCGCTCCAAGCGGCCGTCCGGGCCGATAACGCACATAGGTTCATGCGAAAGAGCGAAGAAAAAACTCAATTCGTCTTCGGCTGGCCGCATTGCGGTCAGCGACCTACCAACGCCAGCCTCGCGTCGCTCGCTGGGAATTGGATGCCCCCTTCCCGAAGGTTCTTGGTTTCACGTATCGCGGACCGGACTCCCGTCGGTGTAACGCGACTGTGCTTAAGTCCGCTGCCGCTACTCGAAGGTTGCAACTTGTCAGTAAACATCGTCAGCGTCAATTGGAGATTCCGCCTGCGAGCCTGCGCTTCGCCTCATTAATCCAGTCTATTAGCGGCGCCAGCCTCGGACCCTGCGTCAGTCCACCACAACCGCGCCCGTGCGGCGCCTGCGCCCAGGCCGCTATGGCGACGGCGGTCGCACCGTCCGCGGACCAGACCGGCGCGCCCGAGTCGCCCGAGCACGCGCCGGCGACCTTGCCGTCGGGGTCGGCCGCCCAGACGAGCACGGTCGAGGCCGGTTCGCGGACGGCGAGGGTCACGCTGCGCAAGCGCCCGCCCGACTTCCAGTCGCCCTCGCTCGTCGAGCCGAAGCCGGTGAGGATGACGGGGTCGCCGACGGCGGGCCCGATCCCTGAGGCCAGCGCGGCGCCCACGAAGCGCGAGTCGAGCGGGCGGGCGGTCCGAATGAGCGCAACGTCGATCGAACTCGACGCGGGCCCGGATCGCGTCCGGGCGATAGCGCGGATGGGCGATCGCCGCCTCGACCGGAATGACGACCGGCGCGCCTGACGCGTCGCGGTAGTGAACCGCCATGTCCCCGACCGGCTTCAGGCAATGGGCGGCGGTCAGGAGCGTTCGGTCGTCCAGCACCAGCGCGGAGCAAAATCCCGCTTCGCCAGGGCCGCGCATCAGCACCATCGCCACCCGGTCGGCGAACCGCTCGTCCGGCGCCGCCCCGACGAGGGCGCCGGCGGGCGTGGCCGCGGCCAAAAGCATCGAAGGCGCGAGACTGAGAAAGAGGCGGTTGAGACGCATGGCCGATCCTGCCCCGGTTTTGTCGCCTGTTCAAACGCGCCTGCCTCAAGGTCGCCGGACCGACGCCTCGTTCAGTTTGCATTCAGACGCCAAAGCGAAGATGGTGGCCGGAGTTCGGAACAGGGGCTTCCTCTACATGGCCGCGCTCGCCATCGTCAGTCGCGCCGCGGTCGTTTGCCTCGCGATGACCGGCGTCGCCGCGCGCGCGGCGGAGGCCGATGTCCACGGTGCGACCGCCAAGCCCGTCTGCCTGAATGCGGCCGACACGCGCGACCAGGTGAAGACGCACAAGCTGCTCGAACCCTACGCCGCGCTCAAGTTCGCGGCCCAGCAGCGCAAGGCGGAGGCCCTCTCGGCCAAGCTCTGCGCCAATGGCGACGACTTCGTCTATGAGATAACGCTCCTCCACCACGACGGCCGATTGATCCACGTTCAGATGGAGGCCGGGACGGGCAAACTGATCGCGCGGCCTCCGCATGAAACGCACGAAACGAAAGACGCGCACGACGCGCATGAGCAGCCCGCCCATGAGCAGCCCGCCCATGAGCAACCTCCCAAAGACTGACGTGGCGAGAGAAGAGTTCCTGCATGCGCCTGCTGGTTGTCGAAGACGATCGCGATCTCAACCGTCAGATTTCCTCGGCGCTCGAGGCGGCCGGCTACGCGGTCGACCGCGCGTTCGACGGCGAGGAGGGCTGGTTCCAGGGCGACACCGAGCCCTACGACGCGGTCGTGCTCGACATCGGCCTGCCCAAGCGCGACGGCATCTCGGTTCTGGAGGCCTGGCGCAAGGCGGGACGGACCATGCCGGTGCTGATCCTCACCGCGCGCGACCGCTGGAGCGACAAGGTCCAGGGCATCGACGCCGGCGCGGACGATTACGTCGCCAAGCCCTTTCACATGGAGGAGGTTCTGGCCCGCATGCGGGCGCTGCTTGCGCCGCGCCGCCGGCCACGCCTCGAGCGACCTCATGGTCGGTCCGGTGCGGCTCGACGCGCGCGCCGGCCGCGTCACCGTCGAACGGCCAGCCGATCAAGCTGACCAGCCACGAGTACCGGCTCCTGTCCTATCTCATGCATCACGCCGGCCGCATCATTTCGCGCACCGAGATCGTCGAGCACCTCTACGAGCAGGATTTCGACCGCAACTCCAATACGATCGAGGTGTTCATCGGCCGCCTGCGCAAGAAGCTCGGCGTCGACATCATCAAGACCGCGCGCGGTCTCGGCTATATCGTCGGCGCCGACGAGACGACGGCGACGCCCGCGGGGCGGTAGACGGCCGGGGCTCGATCAGCTCTTCCGCGCTGCGACGAAGTCGGCCGTCGCCCTCAGGACGTCGCCGCCCTCGCCGAGGCCCGCCGCGTCGACGGCCGCCTTCGCCTTCGCGACGAGCGCCGCGAGTTCTCGACGCGCGCCCTCGAGTCCCAGCGCCGCGACGAGCGTCGCCTTGTGCCGGTCGGCGTCCTTGCCCGCGCGCTTGCCGAGCGTCGCCGTGTCGCCTTCGGCGTCGAGCAGGTCGTCGGCGATCTGGAACGCCGCGCCGATCGCCGCGCCATAGGCGGAAAGCGCGGCGAAAGCCGACGCGCTGGCGCCGGCGAGCCGGGCGCCGGCCTCGACGCTGAACCGCAACAGCGCGCCGGTCTTCATCGCCTGCAGGCGCGCGATCGCTTCGGTCGACAGCGGGGACGCCGACGTCTCGGCGGCGATGTCGAGCATCTGGCCGCCGACCATGCCGGCGAGGCCCGCCGCGCGGGCGAGGCCGGCGCAAAGCGCGGCGCGGGTCTCGGCGTTCGCGTCGGTGTCCGGATCGGCCAGGATCTCGAAGGCGAGCGTCTGCAACGCGTCCCCTGCGAGGATCGCGGTCGCCTCGTCGAAGGCGCGATGGGCGGTCGGCCGGCCGCGCCTCAGATCGTCATCGTCCATCGCCGGCAGATCGTCGTGGATCAGCGAATACGCGTGCAGGCACTCGATCCCGGCTGCGGCGCGGACCGGCCCGCTGTCGCTGCGTCCGAGCGCGCGCGCCGTCTCGATGACCAGGAAGGCCCGCAACCGCTTGCCGCCGCCGAGCGTCGAATAGCGCATAGCCTCGATGAGCCGGTTTGGTCGCACGGGCTCGCCCGGTCTCGGCTCGAACGCGAGCGCCGCATCGAGTTCGCTCTCGACCGCCGCCGCGACGGTCGCGAGCCGCGCTTTGAGCCTCGCCTGGTCCATCGAGCTAGACGCCGTAGTCCGCCGGGTCGAACACGCGCTTGGTCGAGCAGAACTCGCAGGTCACGCCGATCATCCCGTCGTCGCCGATCATGTGCCGAACCTCTTCCGGCGGGAAGCTGCGCAGCATCGCGTCGACCCCTTCGGCCGAGCAGCGACACACGGCGGCCAGCGGGGTCGGTTCGAACACGCGCACGCCGCGTTCGTTGAACAGGCGATAAAGCAGCCGTTCGGCCGAGAGCGTCGGATCGATCAACTCATGCGCCTCGGTCGTCGACGCCAGGGCCTGGGCTTCCGTCCAGGCGTCGTCTTCGTCGATCCGGTGCGGTTCGATCCCCTCCGGCGCGTCGCCGGGATGGAAGTCGGCTCGGCGCCCAGGTCCGGCGGCCGGCAGATACTGCACGATCAGGCCGCCCGCCCGCCAGGATCGGCCTTCGGGCGCGAGCGTCTCGCCGACCGCGAGCCGCACCAGCGTGGGGATCTGCTCGGAACGCTCGAAATATTGATGCGCCGCGTCCTCCAGCCCCTGATTTTCCAGGGCGACGACGCCCTGATATCGGGTCATGTCGCCGCCGGGATCGATGGTGAAGGCGAGATGGCCGCGGCCGAGGAGATCGGCCGCCCGAAGCCGCGCGCTCGACCCTCTGCTTGTCGAATCGCGCCAGCGCGCGGAAATTCGACGGCGCGTCGAAATCGACGAGCAGCATGGAGACCGGCCCGTCGCTCTTGGTCTGCAATTGGAAGCGGCCTTCGAGCTTCAGCGTCGAGCCGAGCAGCGCCGCGAGCGTCACCGCCTCCGCGACGAGCCTCGCAACCGGCTCCGGATAGGCGTGGCGCTTGAGCAGATAGTCGATCGCCGGCCCAAGCCGCACCAGCCGGCCGCGCGTGCTGAGCGCCTCGACCGCGAACGGCAGCACGATGTCGTCGACGACCTTGGCCGAGGCCGCACGCTCGCGCGCGCTCATGGATCGACCCCGAGGCACCAGGCGAGCACGCCCTTTTGCGCGTGCAGGCGGTTTTCGGCTTCGTCCCATACCGCGGACTGCGGGCCGTCGATGACTTCGTCGGTCACCTCCTCGCCGCGATGGGCGGGCAGGCAGTGCATGAAGATCGCGTCCGAGGCTGCGCCCCGCATCAGGCCGGCGTTGACCTGATACGGCTGCAGCAGATTATGCCGGCGCCCTTCGTCCTCGTCGCCCATGGAGACCCAGCAGTCGGAGACGACCGCCGACGCGTCCTTGACCGCGATCTCCGGGTCCTCGCCGAGCCTGATGTGGGCGCCGGCCGCGCGGGCCGCGGCGATCCGCTCGGCCGAGGGCTGCAGCTCGCGCGGGCACGCGATGTCGAGGGTGAAGTCGAAGCGCGCCGACGCGTCGATCCAGGACGACAGCACGTTGTTGTAGTCGCCGCTCCAGGCGATCTTGCGGCCGCGGATCGGGCCCCTCCATTCCTCGAAGGTCAGGATGTCGGCCATCACCTGGCAGGGATGCGACTGCTTGGTCAGCCCGTTGATCACCGGCACGGTCGCTTGCGCGGCCATTTCGAACAGGTCTTCCTGGCTCAGGATGCGCGGCGACGATCGCCTCGACGTAGCGCGACAGCACGCGGGCGGTGTCGGCGATGGTCTCGCCGCGGCCGAGCTGCATCTCGGCGCCCGTCAGCATGATCGTTTCGCCGCCGAGCTCGCGCATGCCGACGTCGAACGAGACGCGCGTGCGGGTCGACGGACGGTCGAAGATCATCGCCAGCGTCTTGCCGGCGAGCGGACGCCAATCGGACGCGACGCCCTTGACCCGCCTCCGCTTGATCCGGCCGGACGACGTCGAGGATGCGGCGAAGCTCGCCGGGCGAAAGGTCGAGGAGACCGAGAAAATGCCGCGGAGGGGCCTGGACGACTGCGTTCATGCGACGGGTCAATGGATCGCGACGGCGAGGCGTTCCTCGACCGCGGCGCAGGCGGCGTCGAGCCGCCGGACTCCCTCGGCGATCTCCTCTGCGGAGACGACGAGCGGCGGGATGATCCGCACGACGTTGTCGCCGGCGGGAATGACCAGGAGCTTCTCTGCGAGACACGCCGCGGCGAAGTCCCCCGGGGGAACCTTGAGTTTCAGCCCGACCATCAAGCCCTCGCCGCGCACCTCCTCGATAACGCTCGCGTGCCGGTCCTTGAGCTCGGCGAGACGCTGCCTGAGCAGGAGGCCGAGTTCGGCGACGCGCTCGAGGAAGCCCGGCGCGAGCACGATGTCGAGCGTGGCGTTGCCGATCGCCATGGCGAGCGGATTGCCGCCGAACGTCGTGCCGTGCACGCCGACGGTCAGGCCGCGCGCCGCATCGGCGGTGGCGAGGCAGGCGGACATCGGAAACCCTCCGCCGATGCCCTTGGCGGAGGTCAGGATGTCGGGATGAACGCCCGTGTGCTCGTAGGCGAAGAATCGTCCGGTGCGGCCGACGCCGGTCTGAACCTCGTCGAAGATCAGCAGGAGCTCGCGCCGGTCGCAGATTTCGCGCAAGCCCCGCAGGAACGCGGGCGGGATCGCGCGCACGCCGCCCTCGCCCTGGATCGGCTCGATCATGATGGCGGCGGTTTCCGGCCCGATCGCGGCTTCGACCGCATCGAGGTCGCCGACCGGGATCTGGTCGAAGCCCTCGACCTTCGGCCCGAATCCTTCCAGATACTTCTTCTGCCCGCCGGCGGCGATGGTCGCGAGCGTGCGTCCGTGGAAGGCGCCTTCGAAGGTCAGCACGCGATAGCGCTCGGGATGGCCGCCGACCCACTGGCGCCGGCGCGCCATCTTGATCGCCGCTTCGTTCGCCTCTGCGCCGGAATTGGTGAAGAAGACGAGGTCGGCGAAGGTGGCGTCGGCGAGACGGCGCGCGAACCGCTCGCCCTCCGGGTTCTGGTAGAGGTTCGAGACGTGCCAGAGCTTCGAGCCCTGACGGGTCAGCGCCTCGACCATGTGCGGATGGGCGTGTCCCACCGAGCTCACCGCGATGCCGGCGCCGAAGTCGAGATAGCGATCGCCGGCGGTCGAAATGAGCCAGCAGCCCTCGCCGCGCTCGAAGGCGACGTTTGCGCGCGCGTAGGTCGGAACGATCGCAGAGGTCGCCTGAACGGAATCCACGTCACGAACTCCTTGTCCTGTTTCGTCGGCTCAGCGGCTCGGACGGACCGCAAAATAAAAACGCCGCCCCCGCTGGGGCGGCCGCCGACACGCGGCAAATATAGCGGAAGCGCGCCGGATTTGGTCAAATGACCGTCGATCAGACCGAAATTTTCCTCGCTCGCGGCGAGCTCGCTCCGGCGACCGCTAAGGCCTTGACCCGACTCAGGCAATCGCTTGCGCAGGGCCGCGCGTGCTGGGCTTCGATGTCAAGACCTGTTGAAAAGCCCGGTCGTCGCAGCGCCCCGACTCTTGCGCGCGATTCAACGAGTAGTGTAGCCTTCTCGTCGATGGCCACGAGATATCGTGGTGATGGCTTCAAAAAGCGTGATGGTTCGCGTTTCGCCCGACGTCGTGGGTCGCCGGGCGCGGGCGCCGGATTCTGTGGAGGGCCGGGATTTTGACAATGGTATTGACGAACGAGGCGACGATGTCTTGGACGGACGAACGAGTGGAACTGCTTCGGCAGGCCTGGATGGACGGCAAGAGCGCCAGCCAGATCGCGAACCTGCTCGGTCATGGGCTGACGCGCAACGCCGTGATCGGCAAGGTTCACCGCCTTGGCCTCGCCGGCCGGGCCAAGTCTCCCAGCCCCGCCGGGGGGCATGCGCGCGTCGTCCCAGGCCCAGCACAGCAGCCGGGCGGCCGCCGCGCCGCGCGCCGCGCCGGCGTCCGCCGCGCGGATGGTTCGCGGGGCGACCGCGCTCGCCATCCAGCCGCAGACGCTGACCGAGACCCGGCCGCAGGAGATCGAGAGCGTCGTGCTGCCGATGTCGGTCAGGGTCACGATCGTCGAGCTGAAGGAGGCCATGTGCCGATGGCCGCTCGGCGATCCGACGAGCGCGGAGTTTCGCTATTGCGGCTCGCAGACCCATGTCGGCCCCTACTGCGCCTATCACGGCGGCCTCGCCTACCAGCCGAGCGACGCGCGCCGGCGCGAACGGGATCGCGAACGCCGCCTTGCGCTGCGGTGACGGCGCCGCGCGAGCGGCGTCACGCCTTGCCGAACGTCTCGTCGAAGGCGTAGCCGGTGCCGCGCACGGTGCGGATCGGGTCGCGCTCGCGCCCGCGCGACAGCGCCTTGCGCAGCCGGCCGACATGCACGTCGACCGTGCGTTCGTCGATCTCGGCCGCCTGTCCCCAGACCCCGTCGAGCAATTGCGCGCGGGAGAACACGCGGCCGGGCTTCTCCAGCAGATATTCGAGCAGCCGGAATTCGGTCGGTCCGAGATGGATGTCGCGGTCGCCGCGCCGCACCCGCCGGGTCTCCCGATCGAGGTCGAGGTCGCCCGCCGCGAGACGGTCGGCGATCCGCTCGGGGCGGCTGCGCCGCAGGAGCGCGCGCACGCGCGCCATCAGTTCGGGCACCGAGAACGGCTTGACCACGTAATCGTCCGCGCCGACCGACAGGCCGCGCACCCGCTCGGCCTCCTCGCCGCGCGCCGTCACCATGATCACGGGCAGCGTGCGGGTCGTTCTCGCGGGCGCGCAGCCTGCGGCAGATTTCGAGGCCCGAGACGCCCGGCAGCATCCAGTCGAGAATGACGAGATCGGGCGGGTCTTCGGCCAGGCGCAGCTCGGCCTCGTCGCCGCGCTCCACGCTCTCGACGACGTAGCCCTCCGCCTCGAGATTGTAGGACAGCAGCACCGCGAGATCGGATTCGTCCTCGACCACCAGGATGCGCGGAGCCGACGCCGCGCCGGCGCGGACGGTCTCCTTGCGCGCCTGGTTCATTCGTCGTCCCCGGCGGCCTCGATGTCGATGTCGGTCTCCTGCCGCCCGCGCGGACGCTCGGACGGCATCGTCTGGCCGGTGACCAGATAGACGACGGTCTCGGCGATGTTGGTGGCGTGGTCGCCGATCCGCTCGATGTTCTTCGAGCAGAACAGCAGATGGGCGCAGAACGAGATGTTGCGCGGATCCTCCATCATGTGGGTCAGGAGGTCGCGAAACACCGAGTCCTCGAGCGCGTCGAGGTCGACGTCGCGCTCCCAGACCTCGCGCGCCCGCTCGGCGTCGCGCTGCGCGTAGGCGTCGAGCACGTCCTTCATGAGTTCGGTCGCGACCTCGTTCATGTGCTTGAGGCCGACGATCGCGCGCGGAACCCGCGACTTCGACGCCGATCTTGATCGTGCGCTTGGCGATGTTCTTGGCGAGGTCGCCGACCCGCTCGAGATCGCCGGCGACGCGGATGGCGCCGATCAGCTCGCGAAGATCGACCGCCACCGGCTGGCGGCGGGCGATCGTCAGCACCGCCAGATCCTCGATCTCGCGCTGCAGCGCGTCGAGGCGGGGGTCGGTCGGCGACGACCTGATGCGCGAGCACGGTGTCGGCGTTGGCGAGCGCGTCCACGGCGTCGATCACCATCTTCTCGGCGATGCCGCCCATCTCGGCGATCAGGCGCTCGAGCGTGTCGAGCTCCCTGTCGTAGGCTTTGACGGTATGTTCGACCACGGCGTTTGCTCCCTCAGCCGAACCGGCCGGTGACGTAATCCTGGGTGCGCTTGTCGCGCGGCGAAGTGAAGACGGCGTTGGTCTCGTCGAACTCGACCATCTCGCCCAGATACATGAAGGCCGTGTAGTGCGAGACGCGCGCGGCCTGCTGCATGTTGTGGGTGACGATGGCGATCGTGTATTCGCCGGACAGTTCGTCGATCAGTTCCTCGATCTTGGCGGTCGAGATCGGATCGAGCGCCGAGGTCGGCTCGTCGAACAGGATCACTTCCGGAGCTGATCGCGACGGTGCGGGCGATGCAGAGGCGCTGCTGCTGGCCGCCGGAGAGGCTGAGGCCGCTGGCGTTCAGCTTGTCCTTGACTTCGCCCCAGAGCGCGGTCCGCTTGAGCGACGATTCGACGCGCGCGTCCATCTCGGACTTCGGCAGCTTTTCGTAGAGGCGGACGCCGAAGGCGATGTTGTCGTAGATCGTCATCGGAAACGGCGTCGGCTTCTGGAACACCATGCCGACGCGCGAGCGCAGGAGATTGAGGTCGAGGTCCTTCGACAGAATGTTCTCGCCGTCGAGCAGGACCTCGCCCTCCGCCCGCTGGCCGGGATAGAGGTCGTACATGCGGTTCAGCACGCGCAGCAGCGTCGACTTGCCGCAGCCCGAAGGACCGATGAACGCCGTCACCTGGCCCTCGTGAAGGGACAGGGTGACGTCTTTCAGCGCCTGCGACTGGCCGTAGTAAGAAGTTGAGGCCGCGGATCGACGACCTTGTCTTTGGTCGCGTTCGGCGCCTTGGCGGGCCTCGGGGCGCTGGCTTGCGTTGCTCATGAGCGAAACCCTTTGCCTTACTTCTGTGTTGTCGACGCGGAGAGCACGCGAGCCGAGATGCTGAGGGCCAGCACGGCGAAGGTGAGGATGAGCGCGCCCGTCCACGCGAGCTTCTGCTGTTCGGCGTAGGGGCTGCGGGCGAATTCGTAGATGATCAGCGGAAGGCTCGACATCGGTCCGCGCGGATCGAGGGTGAACAGCGAATTGCCGAGCGCGGTGAAGATCAGCGGCGCCGTCTCGCCGGTCATGCGGGCGATCGCCAGAAGGATGCCGGTGATGATGCCGGAGCGCACGGCCTTGTAGGCGACGTGGCGGATGACGAGCGAGCGCGGCATGCCGAGCGCCGAGGCCGCCTCGCGCAGCGTATTGGGCACGAGGTTGAGCATGTCCTCGGTCGTGCGCACCATGATCGGCGCGCCGAGCACCGCGAGCGCGACGCCGCCGGCGAGCGCCGAGAAGTGCCCGACCGGCACGACCAGCAGTTCGTAGATGAAGAGGCCGACGACGATCGACGGCGCGCTGAGCAGAATGTCGTTGATGAAGCGCACGACGACCGCGAGGCGCCCGTTGCGGCCGTATTCGGCCAGATAGGTTCCCGCGAGAATGCCGAGCGGCGCGCCGATCGCGAGGCCGATCACGGTCGTGATGATGCTGCCGACGATCGAGTTCAGCAGGCCGCCGACCACGCCGGGCGGCGCGGTGTTCTTGGTGAAGACGTCGAGCGACAGGCCGCCGAAGCCGTTCCACAGCAGCGTGGCCAGGATGATCACCAGCATGCTGAGGCCGAGGGCCGTCGCCGCGTAGGCGAGGACGGTCCAGATGACGTTGCGCGCGCTTGCGCCCGGAATAGAGGTCGCGCCATCGGCTTAAGCCTTCAGCTCGAGGCGCGCCAGCATCCAGCGCGCGGCCGCAAGAACGAGGAACGTGATGACGAACAGGATGAAGCCGAGCGCCAGCAGCGACGAGGTGAACAGGCCCGGGTCGGCGTCGGCGAACTGGTTGGCGATCATCGCCGAGATGGTCGTGCCCTGCGCGAGGATCGACGTCTGAATCTTGGTCGCGTTGCCGATGACGAAGGTCACCGCCATCGTCTCGCCGAGCGCGCGGCCGAGCGCCAGCATCACGCCGCCGATCACGCCGACCCGCGTGTAGGGAATGACGATGTTGCCGACGACCTCGAAGGTCGTCGCGCCGACGCCGTAGGCCGCTTCCTTCAGCACGGGCGGGACCGTGTCGAACACGTCGCGCGACACCGCGGTGATGAAGGGCAGGATCATCAGCGCGAGCACGAGCCCGGCGGTCAGCACGCCGTAGCCGAACGGCGGCCCCTGGAACAGAAAGCCGATCCCCGGGACGTTGCCGAGCGTGCTGATCAGGAACGGCTGGATGTAGCTCTGCATCACCGGGCGGAAATAGTAGACGCCCCAGATGCCGTAGATGATCGAGGGAATGCCGGCGAGCAGCTCGATGGCGACGCCGATCGGCCGGCGCAGCGGCAGCCAGCAGAGCTCGGTCAGGAAGACCGCGATGCCGAGACCGACGGGAACGGCGATCAGCATGGCGATCAGCGAGGTGACAAGCGTGCCGTAGATCGCGGTCGCCGCGCCGAACTTTTCCTTCGGCGGGCTCCAGGCGTCGGAGAAGAGGAAGCCGACGCCGAATTCGCGGAACGCCGGCCAGGCGCCGAGGAACAGCGAGATCGCGACCCCGAGCGAGAAGGATGAGAACGATCAGCGCCGCGGCCAGCGTCATCAAGCGAAAGCCGCTGTCGCAGAATTTCAGCCGCCCGAGCGCGCGCGCGCGATCCATCGGCGAAGAGTGCGCTGCGCTTGGAGTTTGGATTGCGGTTGCCGTCATTGTCGCTTCAACATTCGTGCTGGAGTTGGGAACGTCGAGCGGAACGCGCCGGGGCGAGACGCGCGCTCGCCCCCGACTCGACTCACTTCTGCTTGATGTCCTTGGCCCACATCGTCTCGACCAGCTTGACGACGTTGTCGGGCATCGG
This sequence comes from uncultured Alphaproteobacteria bacterium, assembly GCA_963783275.1. Classification (GTDB taxonomy): domain Bacteria; phylum Pseudomonadota; class Alphaproteobacteria; order Rhizobiales; family Beijerinckiaceae; genus Roseiarcus. Next base: position 150,210 of record CAWANA010000025.1, read on the forward strand.
GATGTAGTCGAGATCCTCGGCCATCTTGTCGCCCTTCTCGTAGGCCCACTTGAAGAAGTTGAGCGCGTCGTTCGCGGCGGCCTTGTTCGGCGGATCCTTGGGCATCAGGATGAACGTCGCGGCGGTCATCGGCCACGACTTGTCGCCCGGCTGATTGGCCAGGATGTTGATAGAAGCCCGGCGAATTCGCCCAGTCGGCGTTGGCGGCCGCGGCCTGGAAGGCGTCCATGCGTCGGCGCGACGACCTTGCCCGCCTTGTTGGCCATGTTGGCGAAGGTCAGCTTGTTCTGATCCGCGTAGGCGAATTCGACATAGCCGATCGCGCCCTTGGTGGTGGCGACGTTGTTGGCGACGCCGTCGTTGCCCTTGGCGCCGATGCCGCCCGGCCAGTCGACCGTCGTCGCGACGCCGACCTTGTCCTTCCACTCCGGCGAGACCTCGCCGAGATAGTAGGTGAAGTTGAAGGTCGTGCCCGAGCCGTCGGCGCGATGGATCGGCACGATCGGCAGATTGGGCAGGTCAAGCTTGGGATTGAGCGCCTTGAGCGCCGGATCGTTCCAGTTCGTGATCTTGCCGAGATAGATCTGGGCCAGGGTCGGGCCGTCGATGACGATGTCGCCCGGCTTCACGCCGGGGAGATTGACGACGGCGACGATGCCGCCCATCACCATCGGCCATTGCGCGAGGCCGGCCTTCTCGAGTTCGTCGGGCTCCAAGCGGCGCGTCGGTCGCGCCGAAGGTCACCGTCTTCGCCTTGATTTGCTTGATGCCGGCGCCCGAGCCGATCGACTGATAGTTCAGGCCGTTGCCCGTGTCCTTCTTATAGGAGTCGGCCCACTTGGCGTAGATCGGGAAGGGGAAGGTCGCGCCGGCGCCGGAAATGTCAGCGGCCGAGGCCATGCTGACGCCGGCGGCGATCACGGCCGCGGTAAGGATGGATTTCATGAACATTACTGGCTCTCCGACAGACCGGATAGGTCGGGCCGCGGGCTTTCCCCCGCGGTTCGGCGGCTTGCGAGCGCCGCGCGCTACCTCTACGCCGTCAACAGCAGTCTTATATGACGCTACCGACATCGTTTTGTGACAGTCTAGTCGACTGTAATTGTGTGATTTTATTGAACGGCCGCAGACAGCCGTCGAGTCTCGTGACGGCTTTCGGACGGCGCAGCGGGGCCGGTTGGAGTCGCCGCCGGTCTTTCATTTTCGATTGGCGTGGAGGGGCACGCTCGCGACGAAGGTCGAGCCGTGATTGATGCGGCTCGCGATGCTGAGCTTGCCGCGATGGCGGGTCAGAATGTGCTTGACGATCGCGAGGCCCAATCCGGTGCCGTTGCGCGCCCGGCTCTGCGTCGCGTCGACCCGGTAGAAGCGCTCGGTCAGGCGCGGGAGATGCTCGGGCGCGATGCCGCGTCCGTAATCGCGCACCGTCAGGACCGCCTCCCTTTCGGTCGTCGCGACCGACACCTCGACGAGCCCGGCGCCGGCGTCGGGCCGCACGCCGTATTTGATGGCGTTCTCGATCAGGTTCTCCGCAACGCGCAGCAGTTCGTCGCGGTCGCCTTTCACCAGGACGGGCTCGGGCGCGCTGAACCGGATTTCCGCTCCCAGTTCCTCCGCCATCGGCGACAGCGCGTCGACGACGCCGCGAACCGTCTGGGCGAGATCGACGACCGTCTCCGGCCGAAGGTGCTGCTTCTGCTCGATGCGCGACAGGGACAGCAGATCCTCGATCAGCCGGGCCATGCGTCGACCCTGATCGCGCATGATGGCGAGGAAGCGGTCCCGCGCCTTCTCGTCCTCTCGCGCCGACCCCTGCAGGGTCTCGATGAACCCGAGGAGCGAGGCGAGCGGCGTGCGCAGCTCGTGGCTCGCGTTGGCGATGAAGTCGACGCGCATGCGCTCGACCCGCCGGATCTCGGTCAGGTCGCGCAGCGTCACCAGCGCCGCTTCGACTCGGCCGTCCGGGCGGGCAGCGGCGCGATGCAGACGTCGAACAGCCGCTCGACCGGAACGCGCTCGATCCATTGCACGGTCTCGGCTTCCCCGTTGGCCATCACCCGGCGGTAAGCGTCGATCACGTCGGGCGCCCTGAGCGCGAGGACCAGCGGATCGCCGAGCTTCAGAACGGACAGGAGGTCCAGCGCCGGCTGGTTGGCCACGGCCACGCGCCCGTCGGCGCCGACGATCAGCGCCGCGTCCGGCATCGCCGCGACGATCTGGGCCGCGAACGGCGATCGGATCAGGTCGGCGAGGGGTATGGCTGCGGAATCGGTCATCGCTCGCCTCTGCTCAATCCTCGGACGCCGCCGACATGGCCTCGCGGATGGAGCGCCATCGCCGCGTCGCCTCTGCGCCGCCGAGCAGCGCCATCGCGGCGACGAAAGGCACGATGTAATAGATGCCGCGGAACAGCAGAAGGGAGGCCAGCAAGGCGTCGACGTCGCCGCCGACCGCCTGCAGAATGGTCGCCTCGAACACGCCGAGCCCTCCCGGCGAGTGGCTGGCGATGCCGAGCATCGCGGCGAACGAATAGACCGTGGCGAAAGTCGGAAAGCTGATCGCGGCGTCCCGCGGCAGGAGGACGTACAGCGCCGCCGAAGCCGAGCAGACGTCGATCACGCCGAGCGCCATCTGCCCCAGCGTCAGCATCGGCCCCGGCAGCCTGAAATTGCCGACGATCGCCGCGCCGCGCCAGCGCAGCACGCCGACCCAGACGAGATAGAGAACGAGCAGGCCGATCGCCGAGAGCCCGATCAACTGGTTCGCGAGCGGGTGGAAATGGTCGATTTCGGCGACCGCGCCGGCGCTGGACATGAAGCCGACGCCGACGATCAGCCCCATGCCGAGCCAGAAGGTGATGCCGGCGACGATCGTCAGGCTGGCGATGTTGCCCGCCGTGAGCCCGGCCGGCGAATAAAGCCAGTAGCGGACCGCCCCGCCGGTCACGAGCGGGAATCCGAGCGTGAACGAGACCGCATAGCTGGCGAAGGAGGCGAGCGCCGTCAGCCGATAGGGAACCTTGACGTCGGAGATGGCGGAGCGCCAGCCCGTCGTAGCCGGTCAAGCGCCAGATAGCTCAGCGCGGTGAAGCCGAAGGCCATCAGGATCTGGTCGCCGCCGGTCGCCGCGAACGCCGCCCTGAACTTGCCGGGGTCGATGCGCATCAGCGTGCGCGCGAAGATCGTCAGCGAGATGGCGATGATCAGCACGCTCGCCGCCAGGCCGAGCCGCCGCAGCATCTTTCGGCGACGCCGGACGGCGACGACGAGACGGGCCGCGAAACTGGGCGGTTCCGGGGGAGGCGGCGCGCTGCCCGGCGCCCGTTTCGAGGCCGGGCGTCGTTCCTGCACCTGAGCCATGCCGTGTTCCTTTGGAGCCGGGGCCGGCTATAGGGCCTCAACCGGCGGCGCGCAAGCTTCAGACAGACAATCCGCCGAGTACAATGCTGGGCTTTCGGCGACTGCATAAACGCGCTGCGCAACCGACGTTCCCGCCCAGCCGGCGCCGGACGCCGAGCGGGAGCCTTCGCCACGTCTTGGCCTCGCGGCGCCCAGAGCGGGTACGATGAGGCCGATTTGGCGAGGAGGCACGATTGAGCGACAAACGGCAGCGCGTTCTCGTGGTCGGACTCGGCACGATGGGCACGAGCCACGCCCGCGCCTATCAGGCGATCGACGGTTTCGAGCTGGTCGGCCTTTGCACCCGCAACGCCGCCGGGCGGCGGGATCTCGACAAGGACTTCGCCGGCGTTCCCCGCTTCGACGATCTGGGCGAGGCGCTCGCGGCGCTGAAGCCCGACGCGGTCGCGATCGCCGCCTACACCGAGCATCACGCCCCGATGGCGCTTCAGGCGCTCGCGAAGCCGGCGCGCATGTGTTCTGCGAGAAGCCGCTCGCCGACACGCTTGCTGCGGCCGAGAGCGATCGTCGCCGCGGCGCGCGCGGCCGGGAAGGCGCTGCTCGTCGGCTACATCCTGCGCGTCCATCCGTCGTGGACGCGCTTCGTCGAGATCGGCCGCACGCTCGGCAAGCCGCTCGTCATGCGGATGAACCTCAACCAGCAGTCGTCCGGCTCGTTCTGGGAGGTGCACAAGAGCTCTGATGACGTCGACCTCGCCGATCGTCGACTGCGGCGTGCACTATGTCGACGTGATGTGCCAGGTCGACGCGGGCGAAGCCGGTTCTCGTGCACGCGGTCGGGGCGCGGCTGACCGACGAGATCGCCCCGACACATGGTCAATTACGGCCATCTCCACATCGTCTTCGACGACGGCTCGGTCGGCTGGTACGAGGCCGGCTGGGGGCCGATGATGAGCGAGACCGCCTTCTTCGTGAAGGACATGATCGGGCCGAAGGGCTGCGTGTCGATCGTCGCCAAGGAGACGGCCGGCGAGGGCGTCGACGTCCTCCGACCACGACGCCCACACCAAGACCAACGCGCTTGCGCATCCACCACGCCGCGCTCGACGCGCGAGGGCGCGCTTCGTCGCGCCCGACACGATCGAGATCGACCGAGGACGAGCCCGGCCACCAGGAGCTCTGCGAGCGCGAGCAGCGGCTGTTCCTGAAAGCGATCCGCGGCGAGGTCGACCTCACCGACCACTGGGCCGACGCGATCAACTCGCTGCGCATCGTGTTCGCCGCCGACGAGAGCATGCGGACCGGGCAGGTGGTGAGGCTATAGCCGGCCCCTGCGGGAGGAGCGCCCGGGCCTCGCTTTCGGAACTGGGCGGACCTTGGGCCGACCCAATCCGGCTTCAAGCCGTAACCCGAAGCCACCGGCTTTAGCCGGTGCGTCACGTTGGGCAGAGAGGAGCGGGCGTGTTCGCGCTCGCGTCCTTGGACGCCGGCGCGGGGATCGGCCGCGCTCGATGGCGACGTTTTCGCAAGTGAACACATGTTCAGAACGATAGGCGCGCGCGCTCGCCGCGCGGGTTTGTCGCGCGTCGACATTTCGGGTAAGGGGGCGGTTCGACCGGATTCGTGGGGCGCTGCTTCCCCGGCCGGGCGGGCGATTCGGGCGCTTCGAGCGACTCGGGTCGCGTTCAAAGACAGTCTTAAGGCGTGAAGCGCCCGAGACTTGGAGGAGTCCAAGAATGAAATTCGTCATTCCGTTTTGCGCGGCCGTGCTTTGCGCGGGCGCGGCTCAAGCCCAAACCGATCTCACCGCCTACGCCGACGCCAACGGCAATCTCGACGTCCAGAAGCTGACCTGCAAGCAGCTCGCCGGGACCTGGCAGGAAGACGCCGACTTCCTGACCGTCTGGTACAGCGGCTGGTACAACGGCCTCGCCGACTACAGCAAGATGAAGGTCGATCGCGCCAAGGAGCTGGAGCATCGCGTCATCGTCTATTGCAAGGCCCATCTGGCCACCAAGGTGATCACCGCGATGGACATCAATATCAAGCAGATGCGCAAGGAAGCCGGAATCAAGGTCATCGACGAGAAGTGACCTGACGCTTGCGGTCCGAAGACAACGAGCATCTCACGAATTGGAAAGAGACACCATGCACGCCTCCAACATCATTGCTTCGGTCCGGCGCGTGGACTGGCGCGTCGCGCTCCTCGCCTCGGCGACCCTCGCAGCGTCCGCGTCCGCGTCGCAGGCCCAGGTCGGTCTGGCGACCTACGCCGACGACAAGGGCTACATCAATGTCCGGGCCTTGACCTGCGCCCAGCTCGCCAACACCACCCAGGACGACGCCAACTTTCTCGGCGTCTGGTACAGCGGATGGTTCAACGGCCACCTGAAGCGCCACTCGATCAACATCCAGCGCACCAAGGACGGCATCCACGCGGTCATCGAGGATTGCAAGGCCAATCCCGACAAGAAAGTGGTTCAGGCGGTCGAGGACTATGTGAAGAAGGTCCAGGCCGGCCAGTAATCGAGACCCGCTGTCTTCGACCAAGCAATCCAGAAGTCGCGGCGCGGCAGCTGGATTGCTTCGCTTCGCTCGCAATGACGGGAACCGCCCGGAATTCAATGAATCTTCACGGGTTCATTAAGAAGGCGGACGCTCACACCGTCCGCGTCACCTTCATCAGATGCGGCGGCTCATCGGGATTGCGGCCGCGTCGACGCGCGGTCGCTTCCGCAAGCGCGTAGAACGCATGCAAGGCGGCGATCGGCGTGACCATCGCATGGCGCGCGTCCGGCGCGACCAGCGTCGGCCAGACGGGGTTGACGCTCGACATCGACGATCAGCGGCGTCGCGCCGAACGAGGCGAGCCGTTCGACTGTCTCGAAGAACCCATCGCGCGCCGCGTCGGCGGGCGCGGGGGCGAAGCCGAGCACCGGAAAATTCGTGCGTGACGACGCCGGCGGGGCCATGCAGCACCTCGGCCGAGGAGAACGCTTCGGCATGGATCGCGGACGTCTCCTTGAGCTTCAGCGCCGCCTCCATCGCGACCGCGAAGGTCGCGCCGCGGCCGATGACGAACAGCGAATTTTTGCGTCGCCAACGTCTCCTCGATCTCCGCCGGCGCGATGGCGCGGTCGGCGTCGAGGATCGCCGGCAGCGTCTCGATCGCGGCGGCGAGATCGGCGTCTTCGCTCCAGTGCGCGACGAGCGCGGCGCCGGCGACCATCGAGGCGATCATCGACTTGGTCGCGGCGACCGAGCGTTCCTCGCCCGCGAGCAGCGGCAGAAAGGCGTCGGCGTCCGCCGCCGCGGGCGAATCCGCGGCGTTGACGAGCGCGATCGTCGTCGCGCCTGCGGTCTTGGCCGCGCGCTGCATGGCGACGATGTCGGGGCTGCGGCCCGACTGCGAGATGGTGATCGCGACGGCGCGCTCGAAGCCGCAGCGGCGCCCGGTAGAGCGAGGCGATCGAGGGCGCGAGCGAGGCGCAGGCGAGGCCGAGCTTCAGTTCGACCGCGTGCTTCAGGAAAGCCGCCGCATGATCGGAGCTGCCGCGCGCGATCGTCGCGACGAAGGCGGGCTCGCCCGCCCGGAGTTCGGCCGCAAGCCTCGCGGTCGTCTCGCGGTTCGCGTCCAGCTGGCGACGTAGCGCCGCGCCGGTCTCGGCGATCTCGGCCGCCATGAACGTGCCGGTCATCGGGGCGCTCCTTCGGCGCGCGGCCGCGCGCCGTGGCGGCAGCGTCAGCTCCGCCACGAAATCGTAGGTGTCGGAACGGTAGGTCGACCGGGTGAACTCGACCCGGCGGCCATCGGAAACATAGGCGACGCGATGGATGTCGAGCGCGGGCTGAGCCTTCGGCGATCTCGAGCAGCGCGGCTTCGGCCGCGCCGACCACCACCGCCCTCAGCCGCTGCACCCCCCGCACCGGACGGAAGCCCGCGGCCTCGAGCGCGGCGTAGAGCGAATCGCCGACCCGGTCGGCGTCGCCGAGGAAGCGCATCGGCACGGCGGCGCGTTCGATCGCCATCGGCGCGCCGTCGGCGAGCCTGAGGCGCGACAGGCGAAAGACCGTCTCGCTCAACGCGATGTCGAGCATCATCAATTCCTCGGGCGTCGGCAGGAACACGCCGCGCTCGATCACCCTCGAGGAGGCGACGAGACCCCTGAGCCGCATGTCCTCGGTGAAACTCGTCAGCCGCGAAAGCGGCTGCTCGACATGCGGCGGGCTGCGCCGCACGAATGTTCCCGCGCCGTGGCGGTGGACCAGAAGGCCCTCCTCGATCAGCCCGGCGATGGCGCGCCGCAGCGTCGTGCGGGAAACCTCCAGCATCTCAGAGAGTTCGCGCTCGCCCGGCAGCAGGTCGGACTGGGCGAATCGCCCCGCGACGATCTCGCGCCTGAGGGCCGCGCCGATGCTTTCAAACAGCGGCTGGCGTTCGGCTCTGATCGCGCGAAGCTCGGCCATCCCCGCCTCCGTCCTCCCCTGGACCTCTAGACAAGAGGTATACCCTTGGCCCATAATGAAACACAAGAGGGCCTGAACTGGTCTACATGCGCCGAAGCGAGGAGGAAGTCGTTGGCGTCCGCGTTCGCGAAAAGCTCACGATGCGCCGGCGACGCGCGGAGCGTCGCTGCTCGACGCCCTCCTCTCCGGCCAGATCCGCGCCGTCGATTGCGTGGCGAGGGAGCGCGCGGCGCTCGCCTCCGCCGCGCCGGCCTCTTCGCCGCCGCGCTTCGCAGCGGCGGGCGCGTGCTTTACCTCGGCGCGGGCTCTTCCGGACTTCTGGCGATGCAGGACGGGCTCGAGCTTCCCGGCACGTTCGGCCTCGATCCGGAGCGCGTCCGCTTCGTCACGCCCAACGGCGAGCGTTTCCTGGTCGACGGCGCGAGCGAGGACGACGAGCGGGCGGCGGAGGCGGCCGTCGACGCGCTCGAGGCTCGCGCAAACGACGTCGCCATCGCCGTCTCGGCCAGCGGCGCCACGCCGTTCACGCTCGCCGGCGCGCGTCGCGCCAAGGCGGCCGGCGCGCGCCTGGTCGCCATCGTCTGCCGGACGGATTCGCCGCTCGCCGCGCTCGCCGACGCGCCCGTGGTTTTCGACATCGGCCCCGAGGCGGTCGAGGGCTCGACGCGGCTTGCGGCCGGCACGGCCCAGAAAGCGGCGCTCGGCGTCCTTTCGACGCTTGCCGCGGCCGAACTCGGCTGGGTCCATGACGGACTGATGGTCAACCTCAGGCCTGACAACGCCAAGCTTCGCGCGCGCGCCCAGACCATCGTCGCGCGCGTCGCGGCGGTCGAACCCGCCGCGGCTTCGGCCGCGCTGGCCGAGGCGCAAAACGACGTGCCAGTGGCGATCGCGGCGGCGGCCGGCCGGCTCGACGCGACGCAAGCGCGCGCTCTGGTCGCCGACTGCGGCGGCGACCTTTCCCGGATTCTGGCGCGCCTCGAGCGCGCGGCAGGGTAAGTCAATTCAAGCACGGGCATGAAGCCCGTCGGATGAGGAGGGTAGGATGAAGACTTGTTTGGCATGGACGCGCGGCGGCGTCGCGTTGATCGCGTTTGCCGCCGGGCTCGCGGCCGCTCAGGCCGGCTCGCTCAAGATCGAGAGCTGGCGCAACGACGACGCCGACATCTGGAACAGCAAGATCATCCCCGCCTTCAACAAGCATTATCCCGACATCAAGGTCGAATTTTCGCCCTCGGCCCCCAAGGAATACAACGCCGCGCTGAACGCCCGGCTCGACGGCGGCACCGCGGGCGACATCATCACCTGCCGGCCGTTCGACGCCTCGCTCGATCTCTACAACAAGCATCATCTCGACAGCGTCAACGACATCAAGGGGATGGACAACTTCTCGGACGTCGCCAAGGCGGCCTGGTCGACCGACGACGGCAAGACGACCTTCTGCGTGCCGCATGGCCTCGGTCATCCACGGCTTCATCTACAACGAGGACGCCTTCAAGAAGATCGGCGCGACGCCGCCGAAGACGATGGCGGAGTTCCACGAGATCCTCGACAAGCTGAAGAAGGACGGGACCTACACGCCGATCGACATGGGCACCGCCGACCAGTGGGAGGCCGCGACCATGGGCTTCCAGAACATCGGCCCGGACTACTGGAAGGGCGAAGCAGGGCCGCGCTGGCGCTGATCGCCGGCAAGGAGAAGTTCACCGACCCGCAATATGTCGCGGTGTTCAAGGAGCTCGCCTCCTGGGCGCCCTACATGGGCAACGGCTTCCAGGCGCAGAAATATCCCGACAGCCAGAACCTGTTCTCGCTCGGCAAGGCGCGCGATCTATCCGGCCGGCTCGTGGGACATCTCGACCTTCCGCACGCAGGCCAAGTTCCCGATGGGCGCCTTCCCGCCGCCGCTGCCGGCCGGCGACACGCAGTGCTACATCTCCGACCACACCGACATCGCGCATGGGCGTCAACTCGGCGTCGAAGAACAAGGAGGACGCGAAGAAATTCCTCGAATGGCTGACGACGCCGGAGTTCGCCGAGCTCTACGCCAACGCGCTGCCCGGCTTCTTCCCGCTCAACAAGACGCCGGTGACGATCGACGATCCGCTCGCCGCGACCATGGTCGGCTGGCGCAAGGACTGCAAGTCGACGATCCGCAACTCCTACCAGATCCTGTCGCGCGGCACGCCGAACCTGGAGAACGAGCTGTGGAACGTCTCGGCCCAGGTCATCAACGGCGCGCTGACGCCCGGAGGCCGCCGGCAAGCAGCTGCAGGACGGTCTCGACAAGTGGTACAAGCCGCGCGAAGTGATGCGCTGAGCGATCGCTGGCGTCCGCGCCACCCTTCGCCGGCGGGCGCGCTCGCGGTCCGTCCCGCGTCATTGCGGGCGAAGCGAAGCATCCGTCCCCGCGGCGTGGATTGCGTCGTCGCCTCGGATCAAGTCGCGGGCGTCTACTCGCAAGGACGCAGCGCGGAAGAGATGGCCGAACCCCTGTCGCAAGTCGTCGCCTCGATGCCGCGCGGCCGGTTCATCGCGCTGATGGCGCTGTTCCTCGGGCCGGCGGTCGCGATCTACACGCTTTTCTCCATCTATCCGCTGATCGCGACGATGGCGCTCTCGACCTACACGACCGACACGACGGGCGCCTATTCGTTCGTCGGCCTCGCCAATTTCGTCACGCTGCTCACCGACTCGTCTGGTCGAAGCCGTTCTGGAACGCGGCCTGGAACAACCTGAGTTTCTTCGCCGTGCACATGGCGGTGCAGAACCCGATCGGCATCGCGCTGGCGGGGCTGCTCAGCCTGCCGGGCCTCAAGCTGAAGGCGCTCTACCGCACCGTCATCTTCCTGCCGACCATGCTGTCGGTGGTGATCGTCGGCTTCGCCTGGAACCTGATCCTGTCGCCCTTGTGGGGCGTCGCCGAGGGCGCGCTGAAGGCGGTGGGCCTCGGAAGCTGGTTTGCGCCCTGGCTCGGCCTGCCCTCGACCGCGCTGATCACGCTGGCGCTGATCTCCGTCTGGCAGTTCGTCGGCATCCCGATGATGCTGATCTACGCCGCGCTGCTCAACATTCCCGACGAGCTCGTCGACGCCGCGCGGGTCGACGGGCTCGGCCATTTCCGCATCTTCTGGCACATCAAGCTGCCGCTGGTGCTGCCGACCATCGGCCTCGTCTCGATCCTGACCTTCGTCGGCAATTTCAACGCCTTCGACCTCATCTATTCGGTCAAGGGCGCGCTCGCCGGGCCGAACTTCGCCTCCGACATCCTCGGCACCTTCTTCTACCGCACCTTCTTCGGCAACCAGCTCCAGCTCGGCAACCCGACCATGGGCGCGGCGGTGGCGACGGTGATGTTCTTCATCATCCTGGTCGGCGTCTGCTTCTATCTCGTTCATCGTCCAGCGCCGCATGCGGCGCTACGCGTTCTAGAGGGCCCGATGCTCAAGCAGCGCGCCGAAACGCTCGGCGTCCATCTCATCCTGATCGCCTACAGCCTCTTGGCGGTGGGGCCGATCCTGCTCGTGGTGATGAACTCGTTCAAGGCGCGCAACGCCATCTTCGGCGCGCCGCTCCGCCCCCCGAACGCCGAGACCTTTTCGCTCGATCGGCTATGCCAAGGTGTTCAACGCGTCGCACATCGGGACCTATTTCGCCAATTCGCTGATCGTCACGCTGGTCAGCATGGGGCTCGTGCTGCTGTTCGGCGCCATGGCGGCCTGGGCGCTGACCGAATACCGGTTTCGCGGCTCGACCGCGCTCGCGCTCTTCCTGTCGATCGGCATCATGGTGCCGATCCGGCTCGGCTCGGTCGCGATCCTCAAGATGATGCGCGCGGCCGGGCCTCAACGACACGCTGACCGGCGCTCATCCTCGTCTATGTCGCGCAGGGCCTGCCGATGTCGATCTTCATCCTGAGCGAATTCATCCAGCAGATCCCGAAGGACCTGCGCGACGCCGCGCGCTGCGACGGCGTGCCCGAGACGCGCATCTTCTTCGAGGTGATCGCGCCGCTGCTCCGGCCCGCGATCGCCACCGTCGCGGTCTTCACCATCGTGCCGATCTGGAACGACCTCTGGTTTCCGCTGATCCTGACCTCGTCGGACTCGACCCACACCATCACGCTCGGCGTGCAGCAGTTCCTCGGCCAGTACATCACCGACTGGAATTCGGTGCTCGCGGCCTTGTCGATGGCGATCCTGCCGGTCGTTGCGATCTACGTGATCTTCTCCCGTCAACTGATCAGCGGCCTCACCGCCGGCGCGGTCAAGTAAGGCGCGCGTCATGGCGAGGCTGCATATCGACGCGCTCAACAAGAGCTACGGCGAGACCAAGGTGCTGATCGACATCGACCTTGCGGATCGAGGACGGCGAGTTCGTCGTGCTGGTCGGCCCGTCCGGCTGCGGCAAGTCGACGCTGCTGCGGATGATCGCCGGCCTCGACGCGCCGACCTCGGGCGACATTTTCATCGGCGACCGCAAGGTCAACGCGCTCGCTCCGGCCGAGCGCAAGATCGCCATGGTGTTCCAGTCCTACGCGCTCTATCCGCACATGGACGTGCGCAAGAACATGACCTTCGGGCTCAAGTTCACCGGCGTCGCGCCCGCCGAGCGCGACCGGCGCGTGGCCGAGGCGGCCCGCATGCTGCGGCTCGAGCCGCTGCTCGCGCGCTATCCGCGCGACCTCTCGGGCGGCCAGCGCCAGCGGGTCGCCATCGGCCGGGCGATCGTGCGCGAGCCGGACGTGTTCCTGTTCGACGAGCCGCTGTCGAACCTCGACGCCGCGCTGCGCGTCTCGACCCGGGTCGAGATCGCCCAGCTGCACCAGCTCCTCAAGGCCACCATCGTCTATGTCACCCACGACCAGATCGAGGCGATGACGCTCGCCGACCGGATCGTGGTGATGAACCAGGGCCGGATCGAGCAGGTCGGCAAGCCGCTCGACCTCTACTACGAGCCGGCCAACCTGTTCGTCGCCGGCTTCATCGGCTCGCCGGCGATGAATTTCTTCCCGGCCACGGTCGAGCGCGTCGAGGGCGGGACGGCGCGCGCGACCGGCCCCTCGATCGCGCCGCTCAGCCTGCCCGCCGGCGAGCTCGAAGCCGGGCGACGCGTTGACGGTCGGCGTGCGGCCGGAGCATCTGACCGTCGGCGGCGCGGGCGCGCTTCTCGACCGCCGGCGTCGTCGAACTCGTCGAGCGGCTCGGCGAAGTCGTCCTTCGCCCATGTGCGACGCGCCGACGACAAGCTGATGGTGGCCGAGATTCGCGGCCGCGACACGCCCTCTGCCGGGCGAGTTCGTCACCTTCAGCGCGCCGGCGCAGGACCTCCACGCCTTCGACGCCGAGCCGGGCGGAGGCTTTAGCGGCGGCGCCATCGGCCTTATTTCCCGCGCGACTGGCCGCAGAGTTTGTGTCCAGTTCGCCACAATTTAACGTAAAAATCCGAATTTGTTGGACCGTCGCCGGTCCGAAAGATTGCGCCGAGCCGCGCCGTTCGCCATAACTGTGGCTGGAACGCCTCGCGGCCGCGCGGAGTTTTCGACGACGCGCGCCGGATGTCGTCGGGGTCACAGAAGCCGGGGAACCTCATGCGCCGTATTCTCATTCAGGCCGCCGCGTTGGCGGGACTTCTGCTGAGCGCCGCGACGGCGCCAGCCTTCGCCAACGCGCTCGATTCGCAATTGCAGCCGGTCGCCTCGCCGATCCCGCGCGAGACCGTGTCGTTCGACGGCAGCGAGGCGCCGGGCACGATCATCGTCCGCACCGGCGAGCGGCGGCTCTATTTCGTCCTGCCCGACCACCAGGCGCTGCGGTACGGCGTCGGCGTCGGCCGTCCGGGCTTCACCTGGTCGGGCGTGACCCACATCGCCAACAAGCGCGAATGGCCGGACTGGACGCCGCCGCCGCAGATGCTCAAGCGCCGCCCCGACCTGCCGCGCCACATGGAAGGCGGGATCGACAATCCGCTCGGCGCGCGCGCGATGTATCTCGCCGGCACGCTCTATCGCATCCACGGCTCGAACGAGCCCGACACGATCGGCCAGGCGGTGTCGTCGGGCTGCATCCGCATGACCAACGACGACGTGATCGACCTCTACAGCCGCGCCCGGGTCGGCGCGCGGGTCGTCGTCACCCGCTGATTTCTCTATTGCGTCCGCCGCTTATTGGGCGGCGGACGCCTTTCTTTCGGGCGGCTTGCGCGACTATCTTCGCGCCAATGAACGCCATATCCGCCTTCCCGGACGCGCCCCTGGTCGACCCGTTCGGCCGCGCGATCGCCTATGTGCGCGTGTCGGTGACGGACCGCTGCGACTTTCGCTGCGTCTATTGCATGTCCGAGGACATGAACTTCCTGCCCAAGCGGGACGTCCTGTCGCTCGAGGAGCTCGACCGCCTGTGCTCGGCGTTCGTCCGTCTCGGCGACGCGCAAGCTGCGCATCACCGGCGGCGAGCCGCTCGTCCGGCGCAACGTGATGTCGCTCTTCCGCGGCCTCAGGCGCCACCTCGAGAGCGGCGCGCTCGACGAGGTGACGCTGACGACCAACGGCTCGCAGCTCGCCCGCTTCGCGCACGAACTCGCCGACTGCGGCGTCCGGCGGATCAACGTCTCGCTCGACACGCTCGACCCCGAAAAATTCCGCACGGTGACCCGCTGGGGCGATCACGCAAGCGTCATGACGGGGATCGACGCCGCGGTCGCGGCCGGGCTCAAGGTCAAGATCAACGCCGTCGCGCTCAAGGGCTTCAACGACGGCGAGGCGCGCGGCGCTGGTCGACTGGGCGCACGGGCGCGGCTTCGACCTCACCTTCATCGAGGTGATGCCGCTCGGCGCGATGGAAGAGGATCGCGCCGACCAGTTCATGCCGCTGACCGAACTGAAGCGCGACCTCGAGCAGGGCCTGACGCTGACGCCCTCGGCTTACGCCACGGGCGGCCCGGCCCGCTATTTCGACGTCAGGGAGACCGGCGGCCGGCTCGGCTTCATCACGCCGCTCACCCACAACTTCTGCGAGAGCTGCAACCGGGTGCGGGTCACCTGCACCGGCACGCTCTACATGTGCCTCGGCCAGAACGACGCGGCGGATCTGCGCGAGCCGCTGCGCCGCTCGGAGTCCGACGAGCCGCTGGTCGCCGCGATCCGCGCCGCGATCGCCCGCAAGCCCAAGGGTCACGACTTCGTCATCGCCCGCGCCGCCGCAGCCCGCCGTCGAGCGCCACATGAGCGCGACCGGCGGCTGAACTTTCTCGGAGCCGGCCCGCTGGCGGCGCGCGCCGTCAGGCTTTATATCTCGCGACGGTGAACGGGCGGGACCTTGACCTCCGCCCCGGAAAGGAATGAGACGCCATGGCGAATGCACGTGAACGGATCGAGAAGCTGATTGCGGAACACCCGGTCGTTCTGTTCATGAAGGGAACGCCGGAGTTCCCGCAATGCGGGTTCTCGGGCCAGGTCATCCAGATCCTCGACTACCTCGGCGCGCCGGTGCACGGCGTCAACGTGCTCGAGGACGCGGAGATCCGCCAGGGCGTCAAGGAATTCGCCAACTGGCCGACCATTCCCCAGCTCTACATCAAGGGCGAGTTCATCGGCGGCTGCGACATCACGCGCGAGATGTTCCAGTCGGGCGAGCTTGCCGCCGTGCTGACCGACGCCGGCGTCGAGGTGAAGAGCAAGGCCCAGGCCTAGAGTTCGCGTGGGATGCGCCTCGGCGCGGCGCGCCTCGAGGGCGTCGCCGCCGACATCGGCCACGTGAGGTCGACGCGACTTGTCGAGCCGGCCTCCGGCGCTGGCGCGGAGGCGTCGACGGCGCCATTCATTCGCGACGTCGCACGGCCGCGACGCGTCATTCACGCGCGTAGGGCCGATCTCCGGCGCGGCGGCGACGCCCGGAGAGGCGTGACCGCTCTAAGAGCCTGCTACGCCCATGCGATCGAGGCCGCGCGAAGGTTCCAAAGCGTAGCGCTTTCCGCGATCTCGATCGGCGTTTACGGGTTTCCGCCGCCGGAGCGCCGCGGGCCTCGCCGTTTCGACCACCATTCTCGCGCTTCGCGAATCACCCGGCGCGCTGCGGCGGTTCGCTTTCTGCTGCTTACCCAAGGCTCGGCGGACCTGCGCCGGGCGGCGCTGGCCGCAGTCGCGCGGCCTAAAAATAGGCGTATTTGACGCAGCCTTAGGCCTAAAGCGCAATTGAAATTGCTGCGCCGCACACTTAATTTCAAAATCGATGGGAACGGCACTCAAACGGCGATCAAAACCTAACTGCCGGGGGAACGCTTCGATGTTTCGCAGCTACTCCGTACCAGATCTATGAAATGGCCCATGCGTCGCTCGCGCCCGCGCGCGCGGTGACGGACGCCACCCATTTCGTTTTCCGCAATCCGTGGAACCCCTTGTCGAACACCACGATCGGCAAGAACATCTCGGCCGCCGCCGAGCTGTTCGAGCGGATGACGCGACGCTACGGCAAGCCGACCTTCGGCCTCGACGAGATCGAGGTCGACGGCGTCGGTCTATCCGATTCTCGAGGACGTCGTCTGGAGCCGGCCGTTCTGCAACCTGCTGCACTTCGTGCGCCCGGACTTTCCGCACGCCGAGGACCAGCCGAAGCTTCTGATCGTCGCGCCGATGTCGGGCCATTACGCGACGCTGCTGCGCGGCACGGTCGAGGCGTTCCTGCCCCACTGCGACATCTACATCACCGACTGGACGGACGCGCGCATGGTCCCGCTCGCGCGTCGGCGCCTTCGATCTCGACGACTACATCGACTATCTGCGCGCTGATCCTCGATCACCTCGGGCCGGGCGTCCACACGCTCGGCGTCTGCCAGCCGTCCGTGCCGCTGCTCGCCGCGGTCGCGATCATGGAGGCGAACGGCGACGCCGAACGCGCCGGCCAGCATGACGCTCATGGGCGGCCCGATCGACACCCGCCGCAGCCCGCACCGAGGTCAACAAGCTCGCCGAGAAGCGCGGCGTCGAATGGTTCCGCCGCAACGTCCTGCATTCGGTGCCGTTCCCCTATCCGGGTTTCGGCCGCCAGGTCTATCCGGGCTTCCTGCAGCTTTCCGGCTTCATGGCGATGAACCTCGATCGCCACGTCAACGCGCATCTGGACATGTTCAACCACCTGGTCGAGGGCGACGGCAACTCGGCGGAAAAACACCGCGACTTCTACGACGAATACCTGGCGGTGATGGACATGGACGCCGCCTTTTACATGCAGACGATCGAGAAGGTGTTCGTCCAGCATGTGCTGCCCAAGGGCGAGCTGACGCACCGCGGCCAGCTCGTCGATCTGCTCGGCGATCCGCCGTTGCGGCCTGATGACCGTCGAGGGCGAGAAGGACGACATCGCCGGCGATCGGCCAGACCTCGGCCGCGCACGACCTATGCGTCAACATCCCGGAGTCGAAGAAGGCTCGACTATCTGCAACTGGACGTCGGGCATTACGGCATCTTCAACGGCTCGCGCTTCCGGCAATGAGATCGCCCCGCGCATGCGCGAATTCTGGGCGATGATCGACGGAAGGGAGGCCAAGCATCTTCCCGCCAAGGTCAATACCTTGAAGAAAGCGAACGGGGCCAAGAAGGGGAACGGCGCAGCCAAGCCCGTCCTGGTCCCGACAGCGGCCAGACGCCTCCAGCTTCCGGCGTAGCGTTCTGCGGACGGCCTCGGTTTGTGGGGCCGTCCGTTTACCGTTCTCGAAGGTGGCCCGCGCCTCCGCGGCGTCTGATGGT
Organism: uncultured Alphaproteobacteria bacterium; assembly: GCA_963783275.1. Taxonomy (GTDB): domain Bacteria; phylum Pseudomonadota; class Alphaproteobacteria; order Rhizobiales; family Beijerinckiaceae; genus Roseiarcus. The sequence goes on from CAWANA010000025.1 coordinate 167,778, forward strand.
AAGCTGCATCGGGCGAAACGGAGGCGGTGGCAGTGCCAAGCGCACGCAATCTTGGCCTATGGATTGTCGGCGCGACGGCCGCCGCGTTCTTCGCTGTCGCGCCGGGACCGGCGGAGGCTGGACGCCTCGTGGCGTTCGACGCCGAGTATCCGCCGGGCTCGATCCTGATCAGCCAGTCGGCGCGCAAGCTCTATCTCGATCCTCGACGGCCGAACAGCGATCGCCTATCCGGTCGCGGTCGCCCGGAGCGGGATGGAATGGCGCGGGCCCGCGCGTGTCGCAGCCAAATATGTCGAACCCGCGTGGTCGCCGCCCGACTCGGTTCGGCGCGACCACCCGGATCTGCCGGAGGTCATTCCCGGCGGGTCGCCGATAAACCCGATGGGCGCGCGCGCGCTCGCGCTCGACCGCTCCGAAATCGCCATCCATGGCACGACCCGGGCGATGCGCGCCTCGATCGGCACGGCGGCTTCCTACGGCTGCATCCGCATGCTGAACGAGGACGTCATCGACCTCTACGACCGCGTCTCGGTCGGCGCCCCGGTGATCATGACGCCGTGAAAACGGCGTGCTTGCGCAATCAGGCCGGAAGCGCCCAGTCTGGCCGAGACAGGCATAGCGAACGATCATAAGGCGACGGGACCCGTGACGACGAAGCCGATTACCGGCAACCCCGAGGTGGCCGATCCGCAATTGCGGCCGCGCTACACGGGGATTGCGACCTTCTTCCGCACGCCGCTCTGCGACAGCGCCGCCGCCGTCGACATCGCGGTCGTGGGCGTGCCCTTTGATGGCGGCGTGACGCACCGGACGGGCGCGCGGCATGGCCCGCGGGCGGTGCGCGAGCAGACCACGATGATCCGCAAGTTCAACCCGGCGACGGGGGTCGCGCCGTTCGAACTCGCGAACGTCGCGGACCTCGGCGATGCGTGGCTTGAGCGTCCCTATGAACTCGAAGGCGCGCTGCGCGAGATCGAGGCTTTCTTCCGCGCCATCCATTTAGAGGGCGCGACGCCGCTGTCGATCGGCGGAGACCACTCGGTCTCCCTGCCGATCCTGCGCGCGATCGCCCGGGATCGCCCGATTGGCCTCGTGCACGTCGACGCCCACTGCGACACCGGCGACGACTACCTGGGTTCGCGGTTCCACCACGGCGCGCCGTTTCGCCGCGCAGTCGAGGAAGGCCTCGTCGACCCGAAGCGCGTCATCCAGATCGGCATACGCGGATCGCTGAACCAGCCGGACATGTGGGCTTTCAGCCACGAGTCCGGCATGCGCGTGGTGTCGATCGAGGAGTTCGACGATCGCGGCTGGCGGTGGGCGGCCGAGGAGGCGCTTCGGGTCGTCGGGGCCGGCGCCGCCTATCTGTCGTTCGACGTCGATTCGGCTCGATCCCGCCTTTGCGCCCGGAACCGGGACCCCGGAAGCCGGCGGGCTTACGATGCGCGAGGCGCAGCGCCTCGTGCGAGCGTTGGGTCCGCTCGATCTCGTCGGCGCAGACGTCGTCGAGGTTTCGCCGCCGTTCGACCCGTCCGGCGTCACCGCGCTCAACGCCGCGACGATCGCCTTCGAGGCCCTGTGCGTGCTGACGTGCGCTCGAAAGCGGCGCTATCGGCTATCCGGTCGAGTGAGACCGGCGCGGCCCGACTGAAGCCGGAGGTGGCGGCCAGTCGCGATCAGCTCTGCCCCTTCCACGGCACGAGCCAGCGTTCGAGGGCCGCATCCCGAACGAGAAGGCGAAGGCGCAGACGGCGATGATGCCGATGCCGACGAACACGAAGTCGGTGGCGAGGAACTGCGAGGCCGACATGATGAAATGGCCGATGCCGCGCGTCGCGGCGATCAGCTCGGCGGCGACCAGCGTGCTCCAGCCGACGCCGAGCGCGATGCGCGTGCCGGTCAGGATTTCCGGCAGGGCCGAGGGAAGCACCACGTCGCGCATCAACTGGAAGCGGTTCGCGCCGAGCGAGAGCGCCGCGTTGACGCGCTCGAGCGACACCGAGCGCACGCCGGCCTGGGCGGAGAGCGCGATCGGCGCGAACATCGCCAGCGTCAGGAGCGTGATCTTCGAGGCCTCGCCGATGCCGAGCCAGATGATCATCAGCGGCAGATAGGCGAGCGGCGGCAGCGGCCAGTAGAATTCGATCGGCGTGTCGAACACGCCCTTGGCCCAGCGGCTGAGCCCCATGAACAGGCCGACCGGCACGCCGAGCGCGATCGCGATCGCCGCGGCGACGAGGATGCGCGCGAGGCTCGCGCTCACATGCTCCCACAGCGTCGCGTTGGCGTAGCCGTCCTGATAGAACGAAATGGCGGCGTTGACGACTTCGCCGGGCGTCGGCAGGAAGAGATGCGGCACGAGCCGCGCCTCCGACGCCGCCCACCAGGCGACGCAGGATCGACGGCGCCGTCGCGAGGCTGATCGGCACGGTCGAGCGCTCGCCGATGCCGAAGCCGCGCATCTTCACGACGCGAATGTCGCTGCGCCGCGGCTTTCGATTTCGGCGTTCGGAGGCGAGGTCGGTCATTCCGCGGCCCTTCCGTAGACTTCGTCCTGATGAACGATGGCGCGCACCTCCTCGCGCAGCTCCGTGAAGTCGCGGCGCCGTCTTGATCGCGCGCGCGTCGCGCGTCGCGCGCGAACTCGCTGCACGAAATCGAGGTCGAAGCGGGCGACGATGCGTCCCGGCCGCGGCGACATGACGATGAGTTGCGGTGCCGAGGAACAGCGCCTCCTCGATCGAATGGGTGATGAAGAAGATCTGCTTGCCGGTGCGCGCCCAGACGTCGACCAGCAGTTCCTGCATCTGCTCGCGCGTCATGCTGTCGAGCGCGCCGAACGGCTCGTCCATCAGCAGGATCGCGGGGTCGGGCGCGAGCGCGCGGGCGATGCCGACGCGCTGGCGCATGCCGCCGGACAGTTCGTAGGGCGCGGAGTTGGCGAAATCCTGCAAGGCCGACGAGCCGCAGCAGCTCGAGCGCGCGCTCGCGCCGCTCCTTGCGGCCGACGCCGGCGAACTTGAGGCCGAGCGCGACATTCTCCGCCACCGTCTTCCAGGGCAGCAGCGCGTCCTTCTGGAACACGACGCCGCGCTCGGCGCCGGGCCTCTCGACCGCGTGGCCGTTCAGCGTGATCGAGCCGGAGGACAGCGGCAGGAAGCCCGCCATCGCATTGAGCAGGGTGGACTTGCCGCAGCCCGAGGTCCCGAGCGCGACGACGAAAGCCCCGTCGGGGATGTCGAGCGACACCCGGTCGAGCGCATGGACCGGCTTGCCGTCGCGCGCCGGCGAAACAGACCGAAGCCTTGTCGACCCGCAGCATCGCGTGAGGCCTCCAAGAAAAAAGGCGTCGCCGGACCCCTGCCGGCGACGCAAGCCTCCCTGTGGGAGGAGGGAAAGGCTTTACGAGCCGGCGCCCTTTTCGACCGCGATCAACGCGTCGGGCGTGACGAAGCTCGGCGTAGGACGGCAGCACGTCGGAGATCTTCTTCTGGTCCTTGAGGAACACAGCGTGTCTGCTTGAGGATCTTGGCGAGGCCCGACTTCTCGCCGCCGCCGAGCCAGGCGTCGGAAGCCTGAACCTTGAGCGGGAGCAGGTTGAGGTTCTTCAGCGCCGCCGCCTGATCGGCCGGCGTGCCGCCGAGCAGTTTCGCCAGCGTCTTGGCGTTGTCGCTGTCCGGACCCCAGTTCGCCGGGTCGTTGACGAACGAGGTCTGATACTTCGCGATCACGCCGGCGAAGGCCTTGAGGAAATCCGGGTGGTTCTTGGCGAAGGCGTCGGTCGCGACCCAGGCCGAGAAGGTCGGCGCGCCCTTGTCGGCGACGTCCTTGGAGGTGACGAGCACCTTGCCGTTCTTCTTCAGTTCGGTCAGCGCCGGATCCCAGACGAAGCCGCCGTCGAGGTCGCCGCGGTTGTAGCCGGCGACGATGTCGGGCTGCGGGATGGCGAAAACCTGCACGTCCTTCTCGGTCAGGCCGATGCTCTTGATCAGCGCGAGCAGCTGATAGTGGTCGGTCGAAACCGGCGCGGCGGCGAGCTTCTTGCCCTTGAGGTCGGCGAGCGAGTTGATGCCCGAGCCGTTGCGCACGACCAGCGCCTCGTCGATGCCGGAGATCGAGGCGAGGTAGAAGGCCTTGACGTCGAGGCCGCGCGAGGTCGCGGCGGCGAACGGGCTCGAGCCGACATAGCCGATCTGCACGTCGCCCGAGGCGATGGCGGCGAAGATCTCGGCGCCCGAATTGAAGCGGCGGAAGTCGATCTTGAACGCCGGTCGCCTTGTCGAAGTCGCCATTGGCGATCGCGACCGAGGAGGGAAGCGCGTCGGTCTGGTAGCCGACGACCACCTTGTCAGCGGCCTCGGCTCCAGCGACGCCAAGCCACGTAAGCGCTGCGATCGCGCCAGCGCGGAGAAAGTGCGAGAATTTCACGCGTATATTCCTCAGTTAGCCCGGAGATGGGCTGGAAACCAACGCCCCGCCTGGAGGACGGGCCGGCAGCCGAACCAGATCATTGTCCCGGTTATTAGTCAAGTTCATTGATAGACTTTATAGCTGAACGGCGGCGCCGCCTTCAGATGCGGCGCGCGCGTTCGGCCGTCAGTCGAGATGCATCGACCGCATCGCGAGGCGCACCTCCAGCGTCATCATCGTAAGCGACGCCATCAGCAGAGCGAGGGCGAGGACGAACATGAACGCGACGCCCACGCGATGTTCAATGCCGAACACCGCCAGGGCGAAAGCCAGGATCAGCAGCGCTGCCGTGCTGAGAGCGCTGAGGACCGAGAGATAGATCGCGCGGTGCAACAGGCGCGCTCGCTCGGTCAGCGCCGCCGCCCCTTCGGGCCATTCGGCGGGCGCGCTCGGGCGCGCCCGAGAGGTCGCGCCCAACGCACGTGCGCGGTCGGCCACTCTCTGGAGGCGCGTCGTCAGGATCGACAGATACCCCGCCACGGCGCCGAGCAGGAACGCCGGCGCGGTCGCGTGCGAAATCACCTCGCTCAGCTGATCGATGTTCGAGATCGTGTCCAGCACCCGGCCCCTCCTCCCGCCGCCGCGGCGACGCCCGCGCATTGCACGAGCGTCCCTGGTCTTGGCAAGAGGCCGTGAGCCGCCGCCGTCACGCCGCCCGTCGGACCTCGATCGTCAGATGGGACAGCGCGGGAAAGTGCGCGAGCTTCTGGCGGTAATCGGCTTCCGAGCGCGCCGACGGGGTCACCACCGACACGATCGCGCCAAGATGGCCGGGGCCGAGCCGCCAGAGGTGCAGGTCGGAGATGGCGTCTCCGTCCGCCTCGATTGCGTTGCGGACCTTCTCCGCCATCCGGCGGTCGGGGTTCATGTCGAGAAGCACTGCGCCCGTGTCGCGGATGAGGGCCGCCGACCAGCTCGCGATCACCAGCGCGCCGAGGATGCCGACCAGCGGGTCCATCCAGAGCCAGCCGAACGCGCGCGCGAGCAGGAGCCCGACGATCACGGCGACCGATACGGTCGCGTCGGCGAGCACATGAACGATCGCCGCCCGCATGTTGTTGTCGCGCGCCGTCGGCGCCGTGGGCGTGCGCGTGCTCTTCGAACGCGACGGTCGTCGTGCGGCTGTCGACCGTCACGTAGGCCGCAAAATCGTGCGGCTCGGGAACCTCCTCGATCGATTCGAGAAAGCCGCCGCGGTCGGCGAAGGCGAAGACCTGCCGCGTTCCGTCCGGCCGCATCGTCTCGACGGACACGCCGCCGGCCGGCAAAGCGGGGCCGGAGGCGCGGCTCAGGCGGAAGCGCGGCGGAACGCCGTCCTCGAACACATCGAGCGTCGCTTCGCCCGCCGGCGTCGCGATCCGCTTCGGTTCGTCGGGCGCGTGGCCATGACCATGCCCATGTCCGGAGCCATGTCCATGCTCGTGATGATGGCCGCCGCTGAGCAGCCACGCGCTAGCGACGTTGACCGCGAGGCCGAGCGCCGCGATCGGAATCGCCTCGCGGAAATGGATCGGCACGGGCGCCAAGAGACGCGACACCGCCTCGTAGCCTATCAGCAGCGCGATCATCGCGAGAATGATGGCGCTCGTGAATCCGGCGAGGTCGCCGAGCTTGCCCGTGCCGAATGTGAAGCGCGGGTCGTGCGCGTAGCGGCGCGCGAACGCGTAGGCGAGCGCGGCCAGCAGGAGCGCGCCGGCATGGGTGCTCATGTGCAGTCCGTCGGCGATCAGCGCGATCGAGCCGAACAGCCAGCCGCCGACGATCTCGACCGCCATCATCGCGGCGCAGAGCCAGATGACCGCCCAGGTCCTGCGCTCGCTCGCCTCGTGACCCTCGCCGAGGAACACATGGCTGTGGAAGGCCGCATAGGCCGTGCTTTCGATGTCGCTCATGGGCGGGTTCTCAACGCAAATAGGTCCGGACGACGTCGATGAGCCGGTCGGCTGCTTCAGGGTTCAGCGCCCCGGGATGGCGCTCCGCGTCGACCAGATGGGTCCGCACATGGTCCTCGACCACCTCTGCCATCAGGCCGCTGGTCGCGCCGCGCACGGCGGCGATCAGATGCATCACCGTATCGCAGCCGGCCTCCTCGTCGAGCGCTCGCTCGACCGCCTCGATCTGGCCCCGGATACGGCGCACGCGCGCGAGGAGTTTCTGCTTGTCGCGGACGGTGTGGGTCATCGTCCACAATAATATACCCCCGTACCCTATTTCAAGCGCGCTTTTCCCCACTTGCGCAGGCCCATTCGAGCGGCGATTTTAGACGCGGCCGTCGTGCAGATCTGGCGGGGTTGGCCTGCGGCGCGACGGCTCGAACGGGAGGACTTACCCATGCGAGGACTTGCGGCTTTGAGCGTTGCGTGCGTCGTCGGCTTCTCGGGGGCGGCCACCGCGCTGACTCTGACCAGTCCCGACATCAAGCCCGGCGGCAAGATCGCCGACGAGCAGGTGTTCAAGGGCTGGGATTGCACGGGCGGGAATGTGTCGCCTGCGCTCGCCTGGTCCGGCGCGCCCAAGGGCACGAAGAGCTTCGCGGTCAGCGTCTACGATCCCGACGCGCCGACCGGGTCCGGGTTCTGGCACTGGTGGGTCGTGAACCTGCCCGCCGACGCGACCGGCTTGCCGAAGGGCGCGGGCGGCGGCGAGGGCCTGCCGGCCGGCGCGGTGCAGGCGCGCAACGATTTCAGCGCCGGCGGCTATGGCGGCCCCTGCCCGCCGAAGGGCGCGCCGCACCACTACCAGATCACCGTTTACGCCCTGGACACCGACAAGCTCGATCTCGACGCCAGCGCTTCGCCCGCCGTGTTCGGCTTCAACGTGCACGCCCACACGCTGGCGAAGGCGACCCTCACGGGGCTTTACGGACGACATTGAAGGATCCGCCCCGACCCGAGCGCCGTCGCGCTCGGTGTCCTTATTATGCAGCCAGCGCGGGGCCCGAGCGGTCGCGCGCCTGCCACAGCCCTTTCGCGCGCGCTTCGGCCTCGGCGACGCTCGTCCGCCGCGCCCAGCGCGCGCAATGCGATCGCCAGCGTGCCGACGACCGCGGCCTCGCCGTATTCGTCCTCGATCGCGCCGCGCCACAGAGCGGCGAGGCGCGAAAGGTCCATCGTCGCGTCCGGCGCCTGGCGCGGTTCGTCGATCATCGGCGGCCAGCGCTCGTCGAGGGGCTCGCCGTCGACCGCCATCATCACGTCGCAAGGCTTGTTCGGCCGTCGCTCGATCTCGCCGCCGTCGCCGCGGAAGACCGCGAGCCGCGGCTGCCCGAGCATGAGGCCCGCGCCGCGATGGATCCCGACATAGCCCGGATGGAACACCCCCTGCAGGAGGCACGGCGCGCCGAACGGATTGAGCATGCGGGCGAAGGTGTGCACCGGCGAGCGCAGGCCCAGGATCGGACGCAGCTCGAGCATGTCCGCCACCTTGGGGCAAAGGGCGTCGATCGGCAGATAGGCGAAGTTGCGCGCGGCGATCGCGCCTGCGGCTTCACAGAGACTGGCCGCGACAGGGACGCCGAGCGTCCTCAACGCCGCTCCGGTATAGATCCGCCCTTCGGTATGAGCCTCCGCGCCATGCATGAAGACCCGCCAGCCGCTCCGCGCCAGCATCAGCGCCGACAGGATGAACCACGGCAATTGCCGCCCCTTGCCGGCGTAGGACGACCAGTCGACGTCGACCGGCGGCGCGTCCGCGGGCGGACGCAAAACGGTCCGGGCGGCGCGCACGAATCCGGCGATCTCGGCAGAACTCTCCTCCTTCACGCGCAGCAGCATGAGAAACGCGCCGAGCTGCTCGGGCAGAACCTCTCCGGCGAGGATCATGCCCATCGCCTCCTCGGCCTCTTCAATCGTCAGCGAGCGGGTCAGCGACTTGCCGCGCCCGAGAATGGCGATGAAACGGGCGAACGGGTGCGGCTCACGCCTCAAGCGGCCCGGCCCGGCGCGACCAGGCTCGCCCGGATCGCCTCGATGTTGGCGGCGTAGGCCGAAGCGCCGCCCTTGAACACGGCCGAGCCCGCGACCAGCGCGTCCGCGCCGGCGCCGACGACGATCGGCGCCGTATCCGGCGCGATGCCGCCGTCGACCTCGATGCGGATGTCGCGGCCGCCGATCATCGCCTTCACCCGCCGGATCTTTTCGACCGTCGCGGGGATGAATTTCTGGCCGCCGAAGCCCGGGTTGACCGTCATCACCAGAACGAGATCGAGGCGGTCGAGAACATATTCGATCACGCTTTCGGGCGTCGCCGGATTGAGCGCGACGCCCGCCTTCTTGCCGAGTTCGCGGATCGCGTGCAGCGAGCGGTCGAGGTGTTTTGTCGCCTCGGCGTGGATGGTGATGGTGTCGGCGCCCGCCTTGGCGAAGGCCTCGAGATAGGGGTCGCAAGGCTCGATCATCAGGTGACAATCGAACGGCTTCGTCGAGTGGGGCCGGAGCGCCGCGATCACCGGCGGCCCGAAGGTGATGTTGGGGACGAAATGCCCATCCATCACGTCGAGATGGATCCAGTCGGCGCCGGCCGCATCGACGTCGCGCACCGCCTCGCCGAGCCGGGAGAAATCGGCGGAAAGAATGGAGGGGGCGATGACGGCTGTTCGATCAACGACGCTCATGATGGGTTCCTTGTGACGCGGCGATTGTCACGGACATCGCCGACGGTTTCAAGCGGCGCGTTGGTCAGCCGATATCGGACGCTCGGGGCCCGCGAACTGGCCCCCTGACCATCCTCCCGCGGCTCGGTCGGTGAGGCCTGCTGGGGCGAGCCAATTCCGATTCTGTTTTGAGCCCCTTCAAGGGCTTTGGGCCGCTTTCCCAATTCAGCCGGGCAGCCGGCCCCGGTAAATTAAACATATATATTATGTTGTATATTAATCCTCCGGTGGCTTTTCATTATGTGCGAATGTCTTCGCGTCGAATAGCGATCCCCTCTTGCTTGACGGGGCGCCCAGACTGGGCTACGACTGTAAACGTAATTTCAGCCATGCATAGCTTTCGCAAATAGCGGTCGTCGCCCGCGACGACAAACTGAGAAAACAGGAGGAAATTCATGCAGAGATCAGCATTAGCAGTCCTGTTGCTTTCGGCAGCCGTAGTCTGCTCGAGCCCCGGCCGAGCAGAAACCTTTACTCAGATGCTGAGCGATGCGACCTGGCCGAATGGAGCGACCGGGATCGGGGACGGCAACTTTGAGTCGGATGGCGCAGGTCCTGCGCCGTTCGACACATTAATAGGAGACAAGACCAACGGACCCGACCCGTCTATTTCATTCAGCTTCTCCGACTATGGCGGCCCAATCTCCAGCACGATCTCGTCGGCAAGCCTAGAGATTGGCCTCTACGACGGCGCCTCGCCAACTCCCGCCAGCGAAGTCGCGTTCTTCACTCTCAACGGCGTCAGCATCGCGGCGCAGCTGACTGCGTTGCTTGTCGCTACGCCACCAGTTCGCAACGGCGAGATCTACTACACCGTCGACCTCCCGAGCACTGTCTTCGACGCTCTCTCGACGGGGACGGCTAATTTCGCGCTCGGCTTCACCGGTCAGGGGGAGGGACTGCTCGGGCCGTCGGCCTACATCGCCTTCGGCCTCGACTTCGCTACGCTGACGGTCACGACGTCCGCCGCCGTCCCAGAGCCCTCGAGCTGGGCGATGCTGACACTGGGCTTCGCGAGCCTGGGATTTGCGGGGTATCGGGTGTCGAACAAGAAAGTTCCTTTGCCGGCGTAAGCTCCGGCTTGCGACAGCCTTTGGGGCCTCCCGCTTAGTCGGACGCACGCAGGCGGCTGGCGGCCGCGTAGCGTCTGGACTGCGGGGCGAGCGGGACGCGCGGCCTCCGATCGAGCCCTTTGGCGTTCACCGGTTCTTGAACGCCGCGGGGCGTTTTTCGACGAAGGCCTTCATGCCTTCCTTCTGGTCCTCGGTGGCGAACAGCGAGTGGAAGATGCGGCGCTCGAAGCGGATGCCTTCCCAGAGCGTCGTCTCGTAGGCGCGGTTGACGCTCTCCTTGGCGGCGTAGACGGCGGAGGCCGAGAGCGAGGCGATCAGCGCGGCGACCTTCAGCGCCTCCTCGATGAGCGAAGCCGCCGGAACGATGCGCGAGACGAGGCCCGAGCGCTCGGCTTCGGCGGCGTCCATCATGCGGCCGGTCAGCACCATCTCCATCGCCTTCGACTTGCCGACGAAGCGGGTCAGGCGCTGCGTTCCGCCGGCGCCCGGAATGACGCCGAGCTTGATCTCGGGCTGGCCGAATTTGGCCGTGTCGGCGGCGAGGATGAAGTCGCACATCATCGCAAGCTCGCAGCCGCCGCCGAGCGCAAAGCCCGCGACCGCCGCGATGATCGGCTTCCGGCTTTTCGCCACGTTCTCCCAGCGCGAGATGAAGTCGCCCAAAAAGACGTCGGCAAAACTCTTGTCCTGCATCTCCTTGATGTCGGCGCCGGCCGCGAAGGCCTTTTCGGAGCCGGTCAGCACGATCGCGCCGATGGTGGGGTCGGCCTCGAAAATCTCCAGCGCCTTGTTGAGGTCCTCGATCAGCGGCGACGACAGCGCGTTCAGCGCCTGCGGCCGGTTCAGTCGGATCAGGCCGACCTTGCCGTGGGTTTCGACGAGGATGTTTTCGTAGGTCATGGCTCGCGTGTCCTTAGCCGTCATATGCGAGGACCCGTTCGGGGTCGACAAGCGCCCGTCTGTCGATGGGCGACGGCGACGAAGCCATCCACGGGATCGTCAGGCGCCCCTCGGCTCCGGAATCGCCTGTCGCTTCGCTCGCCGCGATGACGGATAGCGAAGCGACGGCGTCGTGGGAAGAGGCGTCAGGGGCCGTCGGGGGCCGCCCGCCGACGTTCCGGGCGCTGTACGCGTCGGGTTGCCGCCAAAGGATTCCCGCGTCGCCCTGAAAGGCTCTCATGACGACCATCCGAGCGTGCGCCGTCGCCGCCAACGGGTTGTGGATGGACACGATGCGACGAAAGGGAAATGCGTTAACTTTGCGTAAGAACGGCGGCGGTTGCGTAGTTAAGGTAGTATCGCGCGGCTCTGCGGTTCACCGTAACGCTGCAGTCTAATGGCCGTTGCGAAGGTCGCGTTGCGATCGCCGCGCATGGCGCGGTTCGCGGCGTCTCGCGCAAAGGCCGAGCTGAGTTCCGGCACGCCGGCGCCGCCGGCCTGGACGCCAAGCACGACGTGTAGTGAAGTCCGAGTACGGTCGTCTCACGTATCGGCGAAGGTTAAATCGCTGTACGGGTTGCGTCGATCCGATTTCCCGTGCTCTACTCGTAGCGGCCTGGCTGAATATGACTTTCGCTTCATGGGCTTCGTCGTTCGAGACAGGGCGAGGAGACAAAATGCCAAAGCCTGGTGACCATATTGTCATTGTCGGGGGAACCTCCGGCCTCGGCTTTTCCATCGCGCGGGCGGCGGACGCGCTGGGCGCGAAAGTCACGATCATGGGCCGGGGGCAGGAACGCGCGGCGGAACTCGCCCGCTCGATCAGTCCGCGCGCCGCCGGGCTTCACATCGACCTCGAGGACTCACCGTCGATCGATCGGGCGTTCGCCGACGGCGAGCCGATCGACCATCTGGTTCTGACGCCCGTCTATGGCGTCAACCAGAGCATCAAGGATTTCAAGCTCGAGGACGCTTCCCGGGCCGCGCGCATCAAAATCGTCGCCTTCGCTGAAATTATCAGCAAGGCGCTTCCCCGCCTGACGCCGGCGTCCTCGATCGTTCTGTTCGGCGGAGCGGCGAAGGCGAGGCCCTACCCCGGCTCCACCATGGTCACCATCGTCAACGGCGGCATGATCGGAATGGCCAGGACGTTGGCCGTGGAACTCGCGCCGATCCGGGTGAATGGGATTTCGCCCGGTCTGGTGGAGGATTCGCCGAGATGGCAGAAGCGAATTCAGGAGGGCGCCGGCCCCGCCGTGGATGCGATGCGATCACGAACGCCGACCCGCCGGCTGCCGGCGACCGAGGACATTGTCCACGGCGTGTTCTTTCTGATGGACAATCGCGCGGCGAACGGTATCGATCTCGAGCTCGACGGCGGCGTCCTGTTGGTTTGACGATCGGGAATCCGCGCGTTGACGGTCACCGACCTGGCTCACGCGCTCGAAGCAAATCCGCCGTTCGCTCCGCATCGCTTGTGCTAAGGTCGCTCCCACTTGGGGAGGGGAATGACTGAGACCCGCAAACTCTCTGCGATCGTGGCGATTGATGTCGTCGGCTACTCGCGCCTGATGGGCGAGGACGAGGCCGGCACGGCGCGGGCGGTGCGGGAGCACCGCGAGGCGGCGCTGCCGATCGTCGCCGGGCGGGGCGGCCGCATCGTCAAGACGATGGGCGATGGACTCTTGCTGGAGTTTCCCTCCGTGGTCGACGCCGTCGAATGCGCGATCGCGATCCAGAAGCTGATGGCTGAACGCAACGCCGACATTCCCGAAGCCAGTCGCATCGTCTACCGCGTCGGCGTCCACCTCGGCGACGTTCTGATCGAGGGCGAGGACATTCTCGGCGAGGGGGTCAATATCGCGGCGCGGCTCGAGGGCATTAGCGAGCCAGGCGGCGTCCTGATTTCCAGCTCGGCGCATGAGCATGTCCGAGGGCGGATCGCGGCCGAGTTCGTAGATCTCGGCGAGAAGACGCTCAAGAATATCGCTCGGCCGGTCCGGGTGTTCGGGTTCGGGACGAGCGCGCCGGCGCCCATCGTCGCATCACCGAAAGCGGCGTCCGGCGCGCCGCGCCTCTCGCTGCTTGTGCTGCCGTTCGCCAATATCGGCGGCGATCCCGAACAAGAGTATTTTATTGACGGGGTGACCGAGAGCCTGACCACCGACCTTTCACGCATCCGCGGCTCTTTCGTCATCGGGCGCAACACCGCCTTCACCTATAAGGGCAAGGCGGTCGACCTGAAGCAGGTCGGGCGCGAACTGAACGTTCGCTATGTCCTCGAAGGCAGCGTCCAACGGGGCGGGAGCCGCATGCGCGTCAACGTCCAGTTGATCGACGCGGAGAGCGTCAGCCATATCTGGGCCGAGCGGTTCGACAAACCGGTCGCCGATCTCTTCGACATGCAGGACGAGATTGTCGCGCGATTGGCGAACGCGCTCGAAGCCCAACTCTCCGCGGCCGAGGCGCGCCGTTCGGAAGGCGTGCAGAATCCCGACGCCACGGACCTCTATTTTCAGGGCCTGGCGTGGATGAACAAGGGCGCTACGCCGGAAAATTTCAGAATGGCGCGCGCATTGTTCGACCGGGCGGTCGGGATCGATCCCGTCAACGTCGAGGCGCTCGTTGGCCGGGGCGCCGCCGACGCCATGTCCGGCGGGGTTTTCGGGCCTGTCGATCGTTTGACGCTGTTTGCCTCCGCCGAGGCGGACCTCATGAAAGCGCTGTCCCTCGCCCCCGGCAATGCCGCCGCCCACGCGGCCATGGGCATCTTGTGCAACTTCACCAGCCGCGCGGACAGCGGCATCGCGCAATTCGAGCGCGCCCTTGCGCTCAACCGGAACCTGGCGGCGGCGCATTATGGCGTCGCGCTCGCAAAATACTGTCTCGGACGCCCCGAGGAAACGGAAGCCCATATTCGCGAGGCGCTGCGGCTCTCGCCGCACGACACGCTCGCGTTTAGTTGGCTGGCGACCGTCGGCTTCAGCAACTTCAACATGGGCAAGGACGAGGAAGCTATTGTCTGGCTGAAGCGATCAATCGAGACCAATCGCAATTACTCCGTCTCGCATTTCTTTCTGGCCGCGGCTTTCGCGCATCTCGGCCGAATGGAGGAAGCCCGCTCCGCCGTCGAGACCGGTCTGACCTTCGATCCGAGCTTCACCATCGGACGGCGCCGCGCCAATCCGTTCAGCACCAGCCCTGGCTATCTGAAGCAGATCGAGCGCTATTACGCCGGATTGCGCATGGCCGGAGCGCCGGAAGGATAATCCGGGCGCCGCCGCGACTGGCCGCGACAACGTGGCCGGCCCCGGACAGGCCTCAAATATGCAGCGGCATCCCGAGCGCCTTCAGCGCCGACTCGTGGAACGCCTCGCTCTGGGTCGGGTGGGCGTGGATCGTCAGCGCCACGTCCTCGAGCCGCGCGCCCATCTCGATCGCGAGCGAAAAGGCCGACGACGAGTTCCGACACGCCGGCGCCGACGGCCTGGACGCCGAGCACGACGTGGTTGTCCTTGCGCGCGACGATGCGGACAAAACCCTCGTCGTCCTGCTTGCGTCATCGCCCGGCCGTTGGCGCGGAACGGGAAGAGGCCGGTCAGGATCTCGCCATGCGCCGCCCGCGCCGCTTCGGGCGACAGGCCCACCGCGACGATCTCCGGGTCGGTGAAGCAGACCGCAGGGATCGCGCGATGGTCGAAGGCGCGCTTTTTCCCGGCGATGATCTCGGCGACCATTTCGCCCTGCGCCATCGCGCGATGGGCGAGCATCGGCTCGCCGGTCACATCGCCGACCGCCCAGACGTTGCGCATCGAGGTCGCGCATCGGTCGTCGATGCGGATGAACGGCCCCGCCATGGTCAGGTCGAGCCGTTCGAGCCCGAAGCCTTCGGTGCGCGGCCGGCGCCCGACCGCGACCAAGACCTTGTCCGCGGCGACCGTCGTCTCCTCGCCGTCCGCGTCCTCGACCCGGAGCGCGCCCCTGTCGGACCCAAGCGCCCGCGCGCCGCAGCATCAGGTCGATCCCGAGATCGGCGGCGCGGCGCGCGACCGGCTGGGTCAGCTCCTCGTCGTAGAGCGGCAGGATTTTCGGCAGCGCCTCGACCACCGTCACGCTGCGCGCCGAGCTTGGCGAAGGCCATGCCGAGCTCCATGCCGATATAGCCCGCGCCGACGACGGCGAGTCGTTTGCGGCACGCGCGTCAGCGCCAGCGCCTCGGTCGAGGACAGGACGTCGCCGCCGAACGGCAGATGCGGCAGCGCGGCCGGCTCCGAGCCGGTCGCGACGACGAGATGCTCGCAGGCGATGCGCTGGTCGCCGGTGTCGGCGTGGGCGATGCGGTCTTGCCGTCGACGATCGTCGCCCGGCCGCGGATGGTGCGCACATGCGCCTTGTCCAGGAGCCTGCCGACGCCGATCGAGAGTCGCGACACGATCGCGTCCTTCCAGGCGACGGTTTTCGGCGTAGTCGAGCTTGGGCGGGGCGAGCGTGACGCCGAGGGCGTTCAGCGCATCCGGCTGGGTCAGCGCGTGAAAGGACTCCGCGGCGTGGATGATCGCCTTGGACGGGATGCAGCCGACGTGCAGGCAGGTTCCGCCGAACCGGCCGTCCTCGACGAGGAGCGTGTCGAGCCCGAGTTCGCCCGCGCGGATCGCCGCGACATAGCCGCCCGGGCCGCCGCCGACGATCAGAACCTTGCAGCTGAGATCGCTCATGTCACGCCTCACATCCGTCATTGCGAGCGGAGCCATAGCGCGTTCGATAGACGCGGCGTCTTCGACGCGCTATGGCTCCTCGCAATGACGGTCTGCATGGAATTCACCCCTCGATGAACAGCGACGCCGGCGCTTCGAGGAGCGCGCGGACGCGCTGGATGAAGGTCGCGGCGTCGTAGCCGTCGATCACCCGATGGTCGAACGACGACGACAGGTTCATGGTCTTGCGCGGGACGAAGCCGCCGTCGCGCCAGACCGGCTTCACCACGATCCGGTTGACGCCGACGATCGCCACCTCCGGCCGGTTGACGATCGGCGTCGAGACGATGCCGCCGAGCGCGCCGAGCGAGGTCAGCGTGATCGTCGAGCCCGACAGCTCCTCGCGCAGCGCCGCGCCGCTGCGCGCCGCCTCGCTCACCCGGCGCATTTCGCGCGCGGCCTCGTAAGAGCCGAAGCGTCTCGGCGTGGCGCACGACCGGAACCATCAGCCCGACCGGCGTCTGGGTCGCGATGCCGAGATGCACGGCGCCGTAAGTGGTCAGAAGGTCGTTGTCGTCGTCGTAATGGGCGTTGACCTCGGGAAAGTCGGCGACCGCCTTGACGATCGCGAGCATCAGGAACGGCAGCACCGTCAGCTTCGGGCGCTCCTCCGTCGCCCGCGCGTTCAGCGCCGCGCGCAGCTCCTCGAGCGCGGTGACGTCGACCTCCTCGACATAGGAGAAATGCGCGACCCGGCGCGACGACTCCGCCATGTTCTGGGCGATGCGGCGGCGCATGCCGACGATCTTGATCGTCTCGACCGCCATGTTCGGCTGCCGCCCCGGCCCTTTCGCCGGCGCGTCGGGCGGATGGGCGATGATAGGCGTCGAGATCGTCGTGGGTGATGCGCCCGGCCGGACCCGAGCCGTGGACGAAACGCAGATCGACTCCGGCCTCGCGCGCTCTCAGCCGCACGGCCGGCGAGGCGAGCGGCTTTTCGCCCGCCGCGCGCGGCGCGCCCCGCGGGGGCGGATGCAGTTGCGGGGACGCGGGCGAGCGCGAGGGCTTCGCCACGCGCGCCAGCGGCGGCTCGGCCTCGGCTTCCGCAACAGGGGGCGCAGGCGCCGCTTCGGCCGTGATGTTCGCGACAGAGCGCGGGGGCGGCGCCGCAGGGCGCGCGGGTTCAGGCCGCGGCGCCTTCGCCGCGCCCTTCGCGGGCGGCGCAGCAGGCGAGTCCGGCAGGCCCGGCGCGTCGATGCGGATCAGCTCCGAGCCGACCGCGAGCACGTCGCCGACCGCGCCGCCGAGCGCGACCACCGTGCCGGCGACCGGCGTCGGGATCTCGACCGTCGCCTTGTCGGTCATCACCGCCGCGACCGAGCTGATCCTCCTGCACGGATCGCCGACCTTCACATGCCATTCGACGATCTCGGCCTCGGCGACGCCCTCGCCGACGTCGGGCATCTTGATCGAGCGCAGGCCCATCTCAGGCCTCCATCGCCTTGACGAGCGCGCGGCCGACGCGCGCGGGCCCCGGGAAATAGTCCCATTCCTCCGCGTGCGGATAGGGCGTGTCCCAGCCCGCGACCCGCTCGATCGGCGCTTCGAGCGCGTAGAAGCAGCGCTCCATCACCTGCGCCGCGAGCTCGGCGCCGAAGCCCGAGGTCAGCGTCGCCTCGTGCACGATCACGCAGCGCCCGGTCTTCTCGACCGAGGCGACGATGGCGTCGACGTCGAGCGGAACGAGGCGTGCGCAGGTCGATGATCTCGGCGTCGACGCCGGTCTCTTCCGCCGCGGCCTCCGCGACATGGACCATCGTGCCGTAGCAGAGCACCGTGACGCCCTTGCCCTCGCGCCGCACCGCCGCCTTGCCGAGCGGCACGACATAGCGGCCCGTCCGGGACCTCGCTCAAGGGGTGCTTCGACCAGGGGACCGCGGGCTGATCGGGATGTCCGGAGAACGGGCCGTTGTAGAGGCGCTTCGGCTCGAGGAAGATGACCGGATCGTCGTCCTCGATCGCGGCGATCAGGAGGCCCTTGGCGTCGTAGGGATTCGAGGGCATGACGGTCTTGAGCCCGGCGACATGGGTGAACAGCGCCTCGGGGCTCTGGCTGTGAGTCTGCCCGCCGTAGATGCCGCCGCCGCAGGGCATGCGGATCACGATCGGCGCGAAGAACTCGCCGCCGGAGCGGTAGCGCAAGCGCGCCGCCTCCGACACGATCTGGTCGTAGCCGGGATAGACGTAGTCGGCGAACTGGATCTCCGCCACGGGCCGCAGGCCGTAGGCGCCCATGCCGATCGCGACGCCGACGATGCCGAATTCGTTGATCGGCGCGTCGAAGCACCGCTGACTTGCCGTATTTGCGCTGCAAGCCCATCGGTGCAGCGGAACACGCCGCCGAAATAGCCGACGTCCTCGCCGAACACGACGACCCGCTCGTCCTCGGCCATCTTGCAGTCCATCGCGTCGCGGATCGCCTCGACCATGGAAAGGCGGCGCGCCATCTTCAGAACCCCGAGCTGCTGGCGCTGCTCGCGCAGATGGCGCGGCATCTCCTTGTAGACGTCCTCGAACATGGCTCGCCGAGCTCGGCTTCGGCCCGTCGTGCAGCGTGCCGTGGCTTTCGGCCTGCTTGGCGGCCTCGAGCACCTCGGCGTCGACCTCGGCCTGCATCTGCTTGTGGCGCTCCTCGCTCCAGGCGCCGAGACGGATGAGATGGGTTTTCAGCCGCGTCGATCGGATCGCCGAGCGGCCAGGCCGCCCATTCGTCCTTCGGCCGGTATTTCGACGGATCGTCGGAGGTCGAGTGCGCGCCGGCGCGATAGGTGACCCATTCGATCAGCGTCGGGCCGAAGTCGGCGCGCGCCCGGTCGGCCGCCCATTTCGAAGCGGCGTAGACGGCGAGGTAATCGTTGCCGTCGACCCGGAGCGAGGCGATGCCGTAGCCGTGGGCGCGGGCGGCGAATTTCGCGCTCTCGCCCCCGGCGATGCCCTGGTAGGACGAGATCGCCCACTGGTTGTTGACGATATTGAGGATGACCGGCGGCCGATAGACGGAGGCGAACACCAGCGCCGAATGGAAGTCGGTCTCGGCGGTCGAGCCGTCGCCGATCCAGCCCGAGGCGATCTTGTCGTCGCCCGCGATCGCCGACGCCATCGCCCAGCCGACCGCTTGCGGATATTGCGTGCCGAGATTGCCGGAGACGGTGAAGAATCCGGCCTCCTTCACCGAATAGAGGCCGGGAAGCTGCCGTCCCCGCAGGCGATCCTTCTCGTTGGAGAAGATCGAATTCATCATGTCGACGAGCGGCCAGCCGGCGGCGATCAGCAGCCCCTGCTGGCGGTAGGTCGGAAAGCACATGTCGCCCTTCGCCAGCGCCATGCGGTGCGCGCAGGCGCAC
This sequence comes from uncultured Alphaproteobacteria bacterium, assembly GCA_963783275.1. GTDB lineage: Bacteria > Pseudomonadota > Alphaproteobacteria > Rhizobiales > Beijerinckiaceae > Roseiarcus. The sequence continues at coordinate 187,009 of CAWANA010000025.1, forward strand.
CGCCTCCTCGCCGAGCGAGGTGATGTAGAACGAGGTCTTGCCCTGGCGCTGGGAGAGCAGCATGCGCGCGTCGAAAGGCGCGCGTCAGCATCATGTCGCGCAGGCCCTTGCGCAATTGCTCGGAGCTGAGCTCGCCGGCCCAATCGCCGACCGCGTCGCCCATGTCGTCGAGGACCCGGATCATCGAATAGGCGAAGTCGCGGATCTCGCCGGGCGCGACGTCGATCGGCGGCCGCGGCGCTTCTCCGGCCTCGGGCACGCTGACATGACTGAAATCGGGCTTTCCGCCCGGCCGCACGCTCGGCTCCGGCACATGCAGCGACAGGCGTTGGCTCATCGGACCCCGTCCCTCCCGTAGCGCGCCCATGCGGCGCGCGTCCCTCGCGAGGCATCTTATACCAGCGGCCGCGCCCGGCAACTCGTACGGGAATTCCCGTACGAAATTTTGGGCCCGTCGTTGACAGGGAAAGGCGGAGAGGAGACTGGGGACACGGTTGCGCCGCCGCTTCCGAAGCGCCCGCGCTTCATGCTAGGAGGACGCCAAGCGCCCGTAGCTCAACTGGATAGAGCATCGGTCTTCGGAACCGAGGGTTGGGAGTTCGAACCTCTCCGGGCGCGCCATTTCGGTACACATCTGCGAACTTTCTCCGACGCGACGGCCTGCCCGGCGATGGCTTCGTCTGATATCGACGGCGTCCGCGAGCCGCAATTCGCTGGCCGATGCTTATTCTGGGTTGATTGTTCAGCGGATATCGCTGACGAAGCTGCCGTAGACGCTAGGGAAGCAAGGCGCCACGGGTCCGCATTCCCCCGCACAAAGGGAAAGGCGGTTCGCGCAAGAAGGGGAAATTCCCTGACGGCCCAGCGAACAGGACCTATCCGACGCGTTCCTGCCCTTCCCGCTCGCATGGACGCGGCAGGGAGGGCGCCAGGAGCGGCTTTTGCTTTCCAGTCAAATCGCGTCCTCTGACCGCGTCGTCGGCGCTTGGTCGGGCGCGTGCGATTGCGTCTTTCATTGCAGGATCCGACGCTTTACAAACGGGCTATGGAAAGACGACTTGGGCTGTCTCCGGAGAGAGGGCGTGTCATAGACTGCCGTCGCCTGTGGATCTCCAGCGCATCAAACGAGCAAGCCAATCCGCGTCGTAAACTTACGCTCGCCGCGATCTGCGCCGCCGCCGTCGCGCTGGCGCCGCCGATCGCGAAGGCGCAGTCGGCGATCCGCCTCGCCACGGGCGAGAGCCGGACCGTGACACTCGTCGAAAACCCCTCGACTGGCTATTCCTGGGCGATCGACCCCGCCGCAAGCCGGAACCTCGACGCCCTTTCGATCACCGATCTCGGCTACCTCGCAGGCGGCGAGACCATGCCCGGCGCGTCCGGCAAGCACAGCTGGCGAATTGGCGGCGTCCGTCCGGGACAGGCGGAGATCGCCTTTGTGTACCGGCGCCCCTGGGAAAAGATTGCGGTCCAAACCAACAGAGTTACCGTGGACGTGGCGCGCTAGGCGCCGTGCAAAGAAACGCCAAGCCGCATGACTTCGCCCGCCCAAGCCGACATCGAGCGCGCCGTGCTCGAGCGCGGCTGGCTCGCGCACCAGTCGCCGGATTTCCAGCGGGCTGTTCGGCAAAGGGCGCGGCTCGTGAGCTTGCACGCCGGCGAGCACGTCTTTCACGTGGGCGACGCGACCGGGGGCGTCTATGGCGTCGTGTCGGGCGGTATCGGCGTCTTGATCCCAGGCCTTGGCTCGGCTCTTCGTCTCGCCCATGTGCTCCGCGGCGGCATGTGGTTCGGCCATGGGCCCATCATGACGGGACGCGCCCGCGTGCTCAGCTTTCGCGCGACCGAGCCTTCACTCGCGCTTCACGCGCCGATCGCGGCGCTCCAGGAGATCGCGGCGTCGCAGCCAAACTGGGCCCGCGCGGTCGGCTCGCTTTCTGACTTCAGCGTCGACATCGCCATCGCGGCGGTGAGCGATCTGCTCATTCCCGATTCCGCCCGCCGCCTCGCGGCGGTCCTGCTGCGCGCGTCGGTCCTCGACATGAACAATCCGCCGGCCAAGCCCGTCCCGCTCAGCTTGCGCCAGTCCGAGATCGCCGAAATGGCCAACCTCTCGGAACGGATGGTCGGGCGAATCCTGAAGCGGTTCGAGACTTCGGGCTGGATCGAGGCAGGGTATGGCGGCCTGACGCTCGCCGATCCGAAGGCCTTGCGCGCGTTCGCCGCCGAAGATTGATCGGCGGAAATTCCGACATTTGTCGGAGTCTCGCGCGCCGCATTCGGTGTAAGCGATTCTCGGAAGCCCGTTTCGGGCCGCGAGGAAACCGTGGGGCAGATCCATGTGCGTCATGTGCAACCCGGCCTTTGCCGAGGCGTTCCGAAACTACACATTCCCTTCGCGCCGTCAGATGCTGAAGGCGGCGGCGGCCGGCGCTTTCGTCTGCGAGCGCGACCGCGCCCGCGCTGCCTCGCGAGGAATCCCTTCAGGATCTGACAGGTCAGTTCGACCGCAAGAAAGCGCCGCAGGTCACGATCTTTCGCGCCAAGGAGATCGTCACCCTCGATCCCGATAAGCCCTCCGCCGCCGCCGTCGCGGTCCTCGGCGACCGCATCCTGGCCGTCGGCTCGGTCGACGAGCTGAAATCAGCGGCCGCCGGCCAGCCCTTCACGATCGACGAGACCTTCGCGGACAAGGTCATCACGCCGGGCCTGATCGCCCAGCATGATCATCCGCTCCTGACGGGCCTGACGATGGTGTCGGAGATCATCGCCATCGAGGATTGGGTTCTGCCGTCGGGCGTCGTGCCGGCCGCCAGGAGCCCCGAGGAATATCGCAAGCGCCTCGCCGAAGCCGACGCGAAGCTCAAGGACCCCACGGCGTTGCTGGTCACCTGGGGCTATCACCCGGTGTTCCATGGGCCGCTCGCCCGCGCCGATCTCGACCGGATCAGCAGCGCAAGGCCGATCATCGTCTGGCACCGCTCCGCCCACGAATTCATCGTCAACACCAAGGCGCTCCAGGCCTACGGGATCGACGCGGCCTTCGTCGGCGGCCTGCCCGAGGGCGCGCGGACGCAATCGAACCTCGACGAAGGCCACTTCTGGGAAGGCGGGATGTTCGGCGTCATCCCGAAACTGCTTCCGGCGATCGCCACGCCCGACCGGCTCCGGCGCGGCCTCGAATTCGTCGTGGGCTACTATCACGCCAACGGCGTGACCCTCGGCTGCGAACCCGGCGGCCTCTTCTCGAAGCAGCTTCAGGACGCGCAGAACGCGGTCCTGTCGAAGCCCGACAGCCCCTTCCGCTTCTATTTCATTCCCGGACGGGAAATCGATCAGCGCGGCGTTCCCGGACACCACGATCAGCGAGACCGAGAAGGTGCTGAGCTGGGGCGAGGGCATGACGGCGATGACGCCGGGGTTGATCAAGCTCTTTGCGGACGGCGCCATCTATTCGCTCGCCATGCAGGTGCGTGAACCCTACATCGGCGCGGGGCATGGCGAATGGATCATGGATCCGGATGTCTTCGCGCGCGCCTTCAAGGTCTACTGGGACGCCGGCTACCAGATCCACGTCCATGTCAACGGCGACGCGGGCCTCGACATGGTGCTCGACAATGTCGAGACCAACATGCGCCGCCATCCGCGCTACGACCACCGCACGGTCGCCATCCACCTCGCGGTTTCGCAGAAGGATCAGGTCGACCGCATGAAGCGGCTCGGCGTGATCGCCAGCGCCAACCCCTATTACGTGCGCGCGCTCGCCGACGCCTACGCGAAGGAGGGCCTCGGACCGGAGCGGGCGGACAACATGGTGCGGCTGGGCGACATCGAACGGGCGGGCGTTTCCTATTCGCTCCACTCGGACATGCCGATGGCGCCCGGCCAGCCGCTGTTCCTGATGCATTGCGCGGTGAACCGCACGACCGTGTCCGGCCGCGTCGCGGGCACCGGACCAGCGCGCGACCCGGCTCGCCGCGCTCAAGGGCGTGACGCTGAACGCCGCCCATTCGCTGCGGATGGAGAACGACATGGGCAACATCGTCCCCGGCAAGCTCGCCAATTTCACCATCCTCGGCGACAACCCGCTGACGGTCGACGCGGCGGCCATCAAGGACATTCCCGTCTGGGGCACCGTCCACGAAGGCCGCGTTCTCCCGGTCGCGCGCAGTTGAGCGGGATGAACGGGACGTTGGCGAGCTCGGCGGGCCGTCTGCCGGCCTTCGTCGCCGTGAGAAATCAATCGGCCGCGCTGTCGCCGGCGACCGACCTGAACCGAATTCCGATCGGCTAAGCCGGCGCGAGAGGAGCCGGAACGTCAAGGAAGATAGACCAAACGTGTCGCCTTCAACACCAATCAACGGAACTCCTGGGAGGAGGGTCAAACTATGTGTTTCGCTTGCAGTCCATTCGCCGCCGCCCTTGCCGACGCCATGTCGCGCCGCGCGCTCCTCAAACACACGGTCGCCGGGGTCGCCTGGGCCGGGATGGCGGGGGCGACGCGTGGGTTCGTTTGCAGCCCGGCGGAGGCGGCGACCGAGAGCGTCGACACGCTCTATGTCGGCGGCCCGATCGTCACGATCACCGACGCGCAGCCGACCGCCGAGGCGGTGCTCGTGCGCGGCGGAAAAATCGTCGCCGTCGGCGCCCGCGCCGAGGTCGAGAAACAGGCGCAGGGGCCGATCGGAATCGTCGACCTCAAGGGCAAGACGCTGCTGCCCGGCTTCGTCGACCCGCACGGCCATGTCGTCATGGTGGGCTTGCAGGCGCTGGCGGCCAACCTCCTGCCGGCGCCCGACGGCGAGGGTAACGACATCCCGGCGCTGCAACGTATCTTGCGCGACTGGATCGGCAAGAACGGCAAGGTGATCGAGCGCTACGGCGTCATCGTCGGTTTCGGTTACGACGACTCGCAGCTGAAGGAACAGCGCCACCCGACCCGCGCCGACCTCGACGCCGTGTCGCCGGACACGCCGATCCTGATCGTCCATCAGTCGGGCCATCTCGGGGTCCTGAACAGCAAGGCGCTCGCTGAGGCGGGCGTGACGAAGGACACGCCCAATCCGCCGGGCGGCGCGTTCCGTCGCGAAGCCGACGGGGCGACCCCGAACGGCGTCTGCGAGGAGGCGGCGTTCTTCGGCGCGGCCGGCAAGCTGCTGAGCCGGCTCGATGCTGAGGCCTATCTCGACATGATCAAGGCGGGCGCGGCGTTCTACGCCTCTTTCGGCTACACGACCGTTCAGGAAGGCCGCGCCATGCCCGGCAGCGCGACCATGCTCCAGAAGGCGGGCGAGGCGGGCCTGCTCAATGTCGACGTCGTCGTCTATCCCGACGTCTTTCAATCTGTGAAGGAGATCGCGCCCTCGCGCGACTACACAAACCGCGTCCGCGTCGGCGGCGCGAAGGCGACCATCGACGGCTCGCCTCAGGGCAAGACGGCGTTTCTCTCGCAGCCCTACTACAAGCCCCCGGAGGGACAGAACGCCGACTATCGCGGCTACGCGGCGATCACCAAGGAGCAGATCGTCGACGCCGTCGACCTCGCCTTCATGAACGGCTGGCAGATCCTCACCCACGCCAACGGCGACGCGGCGGTCGACTGGCTGATCGAGGCGGTCGGCGACGCGACCGCCAAGCACGGGCCCGGCGACCGGCGCGCGGTCCTGGTGCATGGCCAGACGGCGAGGCTCGACCAGTTGCCGAAGCTGAAGGAGCTCGCCATCCTTCCGTCCTTCTTCCCCATGCACACCTATTACTGGGGCGACTGGCACCGCAGTTCGGTTCTGGGGCCGGAGCGGGCCGAGCGCATCTCGCCCTGCAACTCGGCGCGAAAGCTCGGCATGATCTTCACCAGCCATCACGACGCGCCCGTCGCCAACCCGGACGCGATCCGCGTTCTGTCGGCGACCGTCACACGCGTGACGCGCTCGGGTTACGTGCTCGGCCCCGAGGAGCGCGTGGATGCGCTGACCGCGCTCAAAGCGATGACGATCTGGCCGGCGGTCCAGTATTTCGAGGAAGCGAGCAAGGGCACGATCGAGCCCGGCAAGCTTGCCGACTTCGTGATCCTGAGCGACAACCCGCTCGCGGCGAAGCCAGAAGACTTGATCACGCTCAAGGTCGTCGAGACGATCAAGGAAGGAAAGAGCGTCTACAAGGCGGCGTGAGCGACGCAGCAAAGCATCCCACGTCAGGGTGCGTGACAAATCGGCCAATGGAGGGGCACTGGCATGCGTCTTCAAACCTTTGTTATTGCGGCGACGATCGCCGCAATCGCCGCCGGCCCCGCGGTGAAAGCCCGCGCGGAGGACAGCGCGCCCGACTGGCGCGAGATGAACGCCTACGCGCTCGGCGTCCAGGCCTACATCTATACCTTTCCGTGGTCTTACATGACCGACCAGCGATGGTTCCGAAGCGCCGATGTCGGACACCAGGCGAACCAGTTGTTCCATTTTCGGGACCTGAAAGATGCGAGCCATTTGGACGGCGGCTCGCCCAACAACGACACCCTCTATTCCCGCTCCTGGCTCTACCTGAATGACGAGCCCATGATCCTCAGCGTGCCGGCCATTTCGGACCGGTATCACTCGGTCGAGCTCACCGATTACATGGATGACAATTTCGCCTATGTCGGCACGCGCACGACGGGCGACGGGGCCGGAACCTTCGCCATCATCGGGCCGGGCTGGAAGGGGTCGCTGCCGGCGGGCGTGACGGCGCTGCCGCCCTCGTCGACGCCGTGGGCGTTCCTCCAGGTGCGCACCGCCGTCAAGGACGCCTCCGATCTGGACGCGGCGCACGCGATCCAGGACAAGTACAAGCTGACGCCCCTGTCGCAATGGGAGAACCCGGCGGCGAGCCCCCCGAAGAGCGGCGAGATCTGGCAGCCGCTCGACCGGGCCGCCGATCCCCTCAACGAGTGGAGGACGATCAACCGCTCGATGGTCGAAGTTCCGGCCGACCCGCGTGACGCCGATCTGCTTCAGTCGTTCGCCCGCATCGGCGTCGGTCCCGGAATCGACATCGATGCTCTGGACGCCAGCACGAAGCGGGGTCTCGCCCGCGCCGCCGTCGACGGGCGGACGATCATCAACGGCGCCTTCGCCGGCGGCTACCGGCAAAAGAACGTCAATGGCTGGAACTACCCACCGCCCGAAACGGGACGGATGACGCAGACGCGCGACTGGCTCTTGCGCGCGCTCCAGCCCGCCGCGGGCTTCAACGCCAACGACCCGATCGAGGCGGTCTATCTCAACGTCTCGGTCGACGGCGACGGCAAGACGCTTTCGGGCGCCAATCGCTACGTCATCCATTTCGACAAGGGCGCCGAGCCGAAGGTCAAGGCGTTCTGGTCGCTCACGATGTACAATCCGAAGTACAATCTCGTCGCCAATCCGATCGACCGCTATTCGCTCGGCGACCGCTCGGGCATGAAGCACGATGCGGACGGCGGCCTCACGATCTACCTCCAGAAGGACTCGCCCGGCGCCGACAAGGAGAGCAACTGGCTGCCCGCCCCGGACGGACCGTTCTTCCTCTTCCTTCGCGCCTACCTGCCGGGGGACGACATCGTGAACCAGACCTGGCAGCCGCCAAAGATAACTGCCGTCGCCGGTTGACGCTTCCGCGGTTGACGCGTGATCAGTGCAAAGGAAGGGGACGAAGATGAACGTTCGAGCTTTGAGGTTTACGGCGACACGATGGTTCGCGGCGATCGCGGCGGCGGCCATCGGCGCTTACGGTCTGGCGTCGATACCTTACGCGCGCGCGAGCGACGATGCGCGCCGGTTGATCTCCGCGCATAGTCAAACCATCGAAGCCTTCGTCTATGGCGAGGGGCCGGAAACGCTGATCATGGCGGCCGGCAACGGACGGCCGGGGTCGCAATTGACGGATCTCGCCAAGGCCATCGCTTCCGCCGGCATTCGTACGGTCGTCTACAACTACCGCGGGATTGGCGCGAGCGACGGTCCGATCGACGGCCTGACGCTGGTCGACTACGGCAACGACGTGTGGGCGATCGCCGACGCGCTCGGTGTGCAGAAGGTCCATCTGGCTGGCAAGACCTACGGCAACAGGGTCATGCGCGCCGCGTCCCAGACAAAGCCGGACCGCGTCGCGACGATCATTCTCGTCGGGGC
>CAWANA010000026.1:0-286944 GCA_963783275.1 uncultured Alphaproteobacteria bacterium
GTTGGACCCGGCGACGAACGAGACGGCGCCGGCGCCGGTGATGGCGCTGGAAAGGGTGTAGCTGGTGTTCTCGCCGTAGGCCGCGGTCTGGTTGAGGGAGAGCGAAGCGCCGGAGGCGACGAAACTGTTCCCCGTGTACGCGGCGCTCGCGCCGGAAGCGAGCACGTGGGCGCCGCCGGTGAAGTCGATGGCGTCGGCCAGGACTGTGCTGCTGCTGCCGTCGCCGTTCATGCCGGAGCGGCCGCCGGCGATCGCGCCCGTATTCTCGATGGTCAGGCTCTGGCCGGTGACGCCGACGCCGCCCGCGCCGCCCACGCCGGCCTGGCTGTTCGACTGCCCCAAGCCGCCTGCGCCGCCGCTTCCGCCCTGGATGGTTCCGCTGTTGGTCAGGGTCGTGAGCGTGCCGGGGCTCGAAACGCCCGCGCCGCCCGCGCCGCCGTGGCCGCCGGCCCCGATCGATTCGGTCGCGGCGCCGCCAGCGGCGCCGTTTCCGCCCTGGATGGTTCCGCTGTTGGTCAGGGTTTTCAGGGTCGCGAGCGCGCCGTCGTTCGAAACGCCCGCGCCGCCGTAGCCGCCGTAGCCGCCGTATTCGGCGTTTCCGCCGTAGGCCGCCGTCGCCGCCCTGAATGGTTCCACTGTTGTTCAGGGTCTTCAGCGTGCCGGCGTTCGAAACGCCCGCGCCGCCGTAGCCGCCGTAGCCGTCGTATCCGGCGTTTCCGCCGAGGCCGCCGTCGCCGCCCTGAATGGTTCCGTTATTGGTGAGGGTCGCGATCGTCCCCGCATTGGAGACGCCAGCGCCGCCCACGGCGTTAGTTACGCCCGCGCCGCCCGCGATCGTGGCGTTGGCCGCGTTTGTCAGCGAATTGATGTTTCCACCTGGCCCGTCTGCACGCCCGCTCCGGCCACGCCGTAGGCCGCGCCGCCCGCGATCGAACCATTGTTGGTCAGGATCGCGATGGAGCCGGCGCTCGCAACGCCCGCGCCGGCAGAGCCGCCGTAGCCGCCTACGATCGAGCCATTGTTGGTCAGGATCGCGATGGAGCCGGCGCTCGCAACGCCCGCGCCGGCAGAGCCGCCGTAGCCGCCTACGATCGAGCCATTGTTGGTCAGCGACGTAATCGCCCCGGCGACAGCGAGGCCCGCGGCGCTTGTCGCGCCGCTGATCGTTCCCTCGTTGACGATCGAGCCGGAGCCGCTGACCACTCCGGAGAACGTTCCGTTGCTGGAGTTTCTAACACGAGCGTGGCGTTATCCGTGACATTGCCCGTGATCGAGCCGGTCGCCCCGCCATTGCCGATTTGGAGCGTGCCGGCCGTGATCGTCGTCCCGCCGGTGTAGGTGTCGGCGCCGGTCAGCGTCAGCGTCGACACGCTGGTGTCCTTGGTCAGGGCGCCGCCGCCCGAGATCACGCCGGACAGGGTCTGCGCGGCCGAGCTCGAATATTCGAACGTCCCGCCGTCCGCGATCGCACCGGCGTAGGACCCGGAGCCGAAGCTGGCTCGCCCCGCCGATCTGGAAGGCGCGCCTGCTGTGATCGTCGTCGCGCCGGTATAGGGGCGTTTTGGCCGGAAAGCGTCAGCTCGCGTCCCCCGCCGAATTCTCCGTCAGGGCGGTCGTCATGCTCGCGCCGTTTCGGATCACGCCCGAGAAGGTTGAGGATGCCCCCTGGTTGGCTCAGCGTCGCGGCCTGGGAAGTCGAAGAGTTGGTGACCGCGCCGCCGCCGGAGAGCGAACTGACGGTCTGGTTGAAGCTGCCGAGGTCGAGCGTCGCGCCGGAGTTGACCGTGGTCGCGCTCGCGGCGCTGAAGGTGTTCGCCGCCCCGGCCTTCAGCGCGCCGGCCTGAACCGTCGTCGCGCCGGTATATGTGTTTTGGCCGGAAAGCGTCAGCGTGTTCCCCGCCGAGTTCTCCGTCAGCGCGACCGTGCTTGCCTGGTCCTGGATCCAGCCACTGAAGGTCGAGGACGCGCCCTGATTGGTCAATGTTGCGGCTGTCGAACCGGTGTTCGTTACCCAGCCAACGGTGGCTGACAGCGCGCTGACCGTCTCGTTGTAGCCGCCAAGGTCGAGTGTTCCGCCCGTGAGCGTCATTGCGCTCGCGGCGCTGAACGCGTTCGCCGAGCCAGCCTTAAGCGTGCCGCTCACCAGAGAGCAGCAGAAGTCGGTGAGAGGGCCAACGTTCGTCGGACCGGTGTAGGTGTTGGTTCCGGTCAGGATCAGCGTGCCCGATCCCCTGGGTGACCGATCCCGTGCCGCTTATCGCCCCTGAGAACGTCACGGTGTTGGATCGGTCGAAAACGAGCGCGCCGCTGTCCGCGATATTGCCGGTGATCGAGCCGGTCGTCCCGCCATTGCCGATCTGGAGCTTGCCGGAAGCGATCATCGTCCCGCCGGTGTAGGTGTTGGCCCCGGTCAGGGTGATGGTGTTGGCGCCGCCGACGAACGCAACGGCGCCCGCGCCGGTGATGGCGCTGGAGAGCGTGTAACTGGTGTTCTCGCCATAGGTCGCAGTCTGATTGACGGACAGCGAGGCGCCCGAGGCGACGGAGATGGCGCCCGTGTACACGGCGTTCGCGCCGGAGGCGAGGACGTTGTTGGCGCCGCCGGTGAAGTCGATGGCGTCGGCCTGGACGCCGCTGCTGGAAAGCCCGCCGGCGATCGTGCCGGCGTTCACGATGGTCAGGGTCTGGCCGGTGACGCCAACGCCGCCAACGCCGCCCGAGCCGTCGCCGCCGGCGTTGCCGCCCTTGATGGTTCCGGAGTTGTCGACAGTCGCGCCCGCGCCGGAACTCGACACACCCGCGCCGCCCGAGCCGCTGGGTTGGCCCCAGGAGCCGCCGCCGCCCGTGATGGTTCCGGTGTTGGTCAGGGTCGTGATCGTGCCGGTGTTCGACACGCCCGCGCCGCCAGGGGCAGCGAGATAAGTGCCCGCGCCGCCGCCTCCGGTGATCGATCCGTTATTGGTCAGAGTGCCGATCGCGCCGGCGTTCGACACGCCCGCGCCGCCCGCGCCGTGAGCGCCGCCCCCTCCACCGTCGATCGCCGCTCCGGTCTGGTTTTGCAGGGCGCTGATCGCGCCGGCGACGGCGAGGCCCGGTTGGCTCGTCGCGCCGTCGAGCGTTCCCTCATTGATGATCGACCCGGAGCCGCTGACGACACCGGAGAACGTCGCGCCCGAAGTCGAACACGAGCGCGCCGTTGTCCGTGACGTTGCCGACGATCGAGCCGGTCGTCCCGCCGGCGCCGATCTGGAGCGTGCCGGCATCGATCGTCGTCCCGCCGGTGTAAGTGTTGGCGCCGGTTAGCGTCAGCGTACCGATCTCCTGCTCGAGCTTGCCGGAGCCGCTGATGACGCCGGAGAACGTCGAGCTGCCGGAAAGGTCGAAGGCGAGCGCGGCGTTGTCCGTGACATTGCCGACGATCGAGCCGGTCGTCCCGCCATTGCCGATCTGGAGCGTGCCGGCCGTGATGGTCGTGCCGCCGGTGTAGGCGTTGGCGCCGGTCAGGATTTCCGTTCCGCCGGACAGCGCGAGGGCGCCCGTCCCGCCGATCGTTCCGATGAACGTGCTGTTTGCGGCGGTGAGCGTCAAAGTCTCGGCGCCGAGGGCGACGCTTCCCGAGCCGCCGAGCGACTTGATCGAGGCGCCGGCGCCGCTCACGCCGGAGATGCTGAAGGCGGCGTTGTCCTGGACCGAACTCGAATTCGCGATCGAGCCTGCGGTCGAGAGCGCGAGCGTCCCGGCGCTGATCGTCGTCCCGCCGGTGTAGGTGTTGGCGCCGGTGAGCGACAGCGTTCCGGTCCCCGCTTGCGCGAGCGAGCCGGAGCCGCTGACGACGCCGGAGAACGTCGAGCTGCTGGAAAGGTCGAACACGAGCGCGCCGTTGTCCGTGACATTGCCGACGATCGATCCGGTCGTCCCGCCGGCGCCGATCTCGAGCGTGCCGGAGCTGATCGTCGTCCCGCCGGTGTACGCGTTGGCCCCGGTCAGGGTAATGGTGTTGGCGCCTCCGACGAACGCAACGGCGCCGGCGCCGGTGATGGCGTTGGAGAGCGTGTAATTGTTGTTCTCGCCTGCGCTGGTCTGATTGACGGATAGCGAGGCGCCCGATGCGACGGAGAGGCTGCCCGTGTAGACGGCGCTCGCGCTGGAAGCCAGCACGCTGGAGCCGCCAGTGAAGTCGATGGCGTCGGCCTGGGCTCCGCTGCTGGAGAGGCCGCCGGCGATGGCGCCCGTATTGACGATGGTCAGGGTCTGGCCGGTGACGCCGACGCCGCCAGCACCGATCGTGCTGCCGGGGGCGCCGTTTCCGCCCTTGATGGTTCCGTTGTTGGTCAGCGTCGTCAGCGTCCCCGCATTCGACACGCCGGCGCCGCCCGCGCCGCCCGCGCCGGCCTGGGCGCTGCCGCCGACCCCGCCCGCGATCGTAGCGTTCGCCGCGTTCGTCAGCGAACCGATGGTCGCTCCCGAAAGGATCTGCACGCCCGCGCCGCCTGCGCCGGCCGGGTACGAATAATGCAAGTCGCCGCCGTGGCCGCCGGTGACCGATCCGGAATTGCTCAGCGTCGTGATCGTGCCCGCATTGGCGACGCCCGCGGCGCCTGAGCCGCCCGCCGCGGCGCCGTTGCTGCCTTTGCCGCCGGTAATGGCGCGGCCGGCCGCATTCGTCAGCAAAGTGATGGTTCCCGTCGAACCGTTCTGCACGCCGGCGCCGCCGGCGGCGCCGTTCATGTTGTCAGCGCCATAACCGCCGCGGCCGCCGGTGATCGCGCCGCTGTTGGTCAGCGCCGTGGTGATCGCGCCTGAATTCGAGATGGCCGCCCCGCCCACGCCGGCCGCGACGCCGGTGACGGCGTTGCCGCCCCATCCGCCCGTGATCGTCGCCCCGCTGGCGTTGAGCAGCGAGCCGACCGTCTGCCCTTGGTCGAACACGGCGACGCCGCCAGCCGCGCCGGAGACTGACGTGTTCAGGCCATTGATGCCGCCGGAGTTGCGGAGCGTGGTGATGCCGCAGTTGGCGGCCAGGATGCCGGTCGGATTGCCGGCGACGCTCGCGCCCGAGATGACGGTTATGGCGCCGCCGTTGGCCTGAACCGGGCCGAGAGAGCCGGAGGTGCCGATGTAAAAGTCGATGTTGGAGCAGCCGGCGGCTTGCGCCGCAGGCATTCCCGCGACGGCGAAAGCGACCGCCGAGGCCCCGGCGAACAGCGCAGCGCGCGAGCAAGCCCTGCCGCCGGGCGAGATGCTGGGGTCGAGTCCGCGAGAGAACTTCCGAACTCTGCGCAGCCGCAGGAGTCCGCCGGACCGACTTTGCCATTGTTCCGCCTCCGTGATCCTGCCGGACGGTCCTCCCGGACTCGCCGCGACAGCTGAGCTTTCGATGGTCTCCTTTCCCTCTTTTTGATCCGCCGCCGTTCTTGTCGGCCCCATCTGGCTAAGTTGACATGTGCTCAAATGCCGCATGTGAACGTAGATAAACATCAAAAAACCGCTTACGCCGTTCGCCAAACGGGTCACGTCCGATATAAGCCGTAGCTGTCCGGGCCGTCGCGGAGCAGGCGTGAAAAGCATGACGAGAGCACGGGGAGATTCGACCTGACCCCTTTCCAGCCCGGCGGCGACGCCGCAAACCCCCTCGACGTCGCCGCAACCGTCGAACGCGCGCGCGCGGCGTGGCGCGAGGGGCGCGCGGACGAGGCGGAGATGGCCTGCCGGCAGGTGCTCGCCGTCTGGCCGGGCCAGACGGACGCGGCCTATCTGCTCGGCCTCATGGCCTACACTTTCGGCAACCTCGACCTTGCCGTCGCCCATGTGCGCCAGGCGTGCGAAGCGCCGCGGGCGCCCGCCGTCTATTTCAGCGACCTCGCGGAAATGTGCCGCCAGAAGGGCCTGCTCGCCGAGGCCGAGCAGGCGGGGCGGCGGGCGGTCGCGCTCGACCCGAGCGCGGCCGGAGGCTGGAACAACCTCGGCATCGTCCTGCAGGAGGCGTTGAAGCTCGACGAGAGCCGGCTCTGCCTCGAACGGGCGCTCGCGCTCGAACCCGGCAATCCGCAGACGCTCAACAACCTAGGCAACACGCTGAAGCGCCTCGGCCACGCGGCGGAGGCGGAGACGCGCTGGAGGGAGGCGCTCGCGCTCAGGCCCGACTACGCCGAGGCTTACAGCAACCTCTCGAATCTCGCGCTCGACCAGGGCGAATACGACCGCGCGGAGACTTCGGCGCGGCGGGCGATCGAGCTTGAGCCTCGTCTCGCCGACGCCTACGTCAATCTCGCTGCGGCCTACACGCGCGAGGCACGGCACGGCAAGGCGCTGCAGGTGCTGGACGCGGTGCTCGCCTTCTCGCCGGCCCATGCGAGGGCGCTCGCGGCCAAGGCGCTGGCGCTGAAGGAACTCGACCGGTTCGACGAGGCGCTGGAGGCGGCGAACCGGGCCGCGCTGGTCGCGCCGGCAAGCCCGGAACCGACAACGCGATGGGCTCGGTCTATCAGGCGATGGGCCGGTTCGAGCCGGCGCTCGCCGCCTATCAGCGCGCCGCCGCCCTGCCGGGGCCCGCGCAGATGGATGCGATCGCCAACATCGGCGGGCTCTACATGGAGTTCGGCCGCAAGGCCGAGGCGCTGAAGGCGATGGAGGCGGCGGCCAAGGCCTTTCCCGATTCGCCGGGCGTCCTTTAGGCCAGATCGACCTCAGGCACTTTCAGCCCGGCGACCCGCTGATCGGGAAAATGCAGGCGCTGATCGCGCGCGAAGGCCTCTCGCTCTCGGATCGGGCGCGCTGCATTTCGGCCTCGGCAAGGCCTTCCTCGACATCGGCGATTCGGAGGAGGCCTTCCGCCACTACACGAGGGCAACCGCCTCAAGCGCACGACCTTCGCCTATGACCCCGACGCCAACGCGCCTGGATGGGAGCATCGCCGAGGCCTTTTCGCCCGCGCTCCTCGCCAAGGCGCGAACGCCGGCGCGCGCTCGGGCCTGCCGGTGTTCGTCGTCGGCATGCCGCGCTCCGGCACCACGCTGATCGAACAGATCCTGGCCTCGCATCCGCTGGTTTTCGGAGCGGGGGAACTCGAGGACGCTGCATGCGCTGGCGGACGAAGTCGAGGGCTTTCCGGCGTCCGTCCCCGAGCTGCCGGACGGGCGGCTCCAGGCGCTCGGCGAGGCCTACCTCGCGCATGTGACGCCGATGGCGGCCGGGCGGCGGCATGTGGTCGACAAGATGCCGTCGAACTTCCTCTACGCAGGGCTGATCCGGCTCGCCCTGCCGGATGCGAAGATCATCCACAGCCGCCGCGACGCCGTCGACACCTGCCTCTCATGCTACACCAAGCTCTTCGCCGGCGAGCAGCCCTTCACCTACGATCAGACCGAGCTCGGCCGGTTCCACCGGTCCTACCAGGCGCTGATGGCGCACTGGCGGAACACGTTGCCCGCTTCTCATGTCCTCGAGGTGGACTATGAGGCGGTGGTCGAGGATCTCGAGCGCGAGGCGCGGCGGATGCTCGATTTCCTTGGCCTGCCTTGGGACGAGCGGGTGCTGAAGTTCCACGAAACCGAACGCCCGATCCGGACCGCGAGCGTCAACCAGGTGCGCGAGCCGATCTACCGGACCTCGACCGGCCGCTGGAAGAGGCACGCCACGCAACTCGGCCCGCTGCTTGAGGCCCTCGGCGTTCGGGCAGACGCCATCGGTTCGAGCTGAACGGACGCCCGCATCTGGCGCTCTGCTGCGAGCGCGAACGGCAGGAACGAGCCGGGAGCGAGTTCGCGCTCCGGCCTCAGCGTCAGCCCACCCTCGAAGTCTGGGGTGCGACGGGTCGAGCGCGTCGGTGTCTTTCTTGAGCCGCGCCTTGAGGCTCGCCTCATCGCCGAGCGTATCGGAAAGGCCGCCGTGGTGACCGGCAACGGCGCGCGCGATGACCTGCAGGAGCATTCTGTCGTCGGGCGTCGCCGCCAGCCGCTCCGCTTCCTGAGCGCCCGCCGTCGGGTGGTCCACCTTTTCCGGGCCGCCTTGCGAGACGCCGCTGGAAGGCAAGTGAATACATGCCGAGGTCATGGAGGAGGCCGGCAAGGGTAGCCGAGTTCCTCGCCTCGAATTTCTCGCCGCTCACGCCCGCGGCTTCCGCCACAGCGAGCAAATGCTCGGACAGCGGTTGCCAAAGCCCTTTGCCGCGGCCCTGTAGCGAGTGTGCGTAGAAACTGCTATTACTTGGCATTCCGGTTTTATGCCTTCACCGGTCTTGATCTGGCGCCCCTTCCAAAGTCGGAACAGACGTTGGTATATTTGTTGGTAGAAATATTTTCATCCGTCAATAAACAATGCAGTATCAATATCTTACGTCGATAGTGCGATTCCTTTCCTGCACCATTTCCCCGATCAAATCTCATACTGAGCGCTTTTCGCTCAAGGTCCTCGCCGGCCAGCAGGGCGCATAATGCGAGCGCGGCGCCGCGCTCGAAACGGGCTCAGGCCATCCCGACCTTCCCGTAAGCCAGCGCCAGCGCGATCGCGGCGGCGTTCGAGACGTTGAGGCTCTTGATCGCGCCGGGCAGTTCGAGCCGCGCCAGCGCGTCGCAGCGCTCGCGGGTCAGGCGCCTCAGGCCCTTGTCCTCCGCGCCGAGCACGAGCGCGAGGGGCCTCGCGAGCGGGACGGCGTCGAGCGGCGCGGGCGCTTCCGAATCGAGGCCGACCCGCAGATAGCCCATGTCGCCCATTTCGGTCGAGCGCGCGGGCGAGATTGGTCACCGTGCAGATCGGCACGTGCTCGAGCCCGCCGGAGGCGGACTTGGCGAGCGTGCCGGAGAACTCGGGCGAATGGCGTTCGGTCGTGACCAGCGCGTCGACAGCGAAAGCGGCGGCGGTGCGCAGGATCGCCCCGACATTGTGCGGATCGGTGATCTGGTCGAGCACGACGACGAGCCCGCGCGCCGGCAGTTCGGACACGTCGATCGGGGCGAGCGGCCGCGCTTCGAGAAGCAGCCCTGATGAACCGCGTCGCGGGGCGCCCGCGCGGAGATGTCCTCGAGGCTAAGGATACGGGTCTCGACCCCGCGCGCGTCGATCTCCGCCTTGAGGCGCTCCGCCGCCGCCGCGGTCGCGTAAAGACGGATGAGCGCCCGCCGCGGCGCCCTTAGCGCCGCCTCGACGCTGTGGAAACCGTAAATCCTGACGACGTCGGACTCGCGCCGCTCGCGCGGTCGATCGCGCCCGCGGCCGAGATTCTCTGCCGGCTGGGACGCGGGGCGCGACGGTTTTGGCGCGTCGGCGCGGCGCCGGTCGGATCGTGCGGGCGGCGGAGCGCCGCGCGTTTCGCGCTTGCGGGTCATGGCGTTTCCTTGCGCCTCAGGAGCTGCAAAGCTCTAGGCCGCTTCGCGGTTTCCCGCCAGACAAGGATGGGGCGGCGGAGCCTGCGGGGGCGATTTTCCAGTTGACAGGCTGCCGGTCGAGGAAACATAAGCCGTCACCCACGCCTCGGCATCACCGGGGCGTTTTCGTCCGGGAAGCTCCTTGAGCTTGCCGGACTATGGGGGAGTGTCCCGAGCGGCAAAGGGGGCGGACTGTAAATCCGCTGGCTAAGCCTTCGTAGGTTCGAGTCCTACCTCCCCCACCATCATCCGTTCCAGGCTGCCCGCCGGAAGGACGCCGGCCCGCGCTGCCCGGTCCTTCCATTTCGTTGATCAAAACGCTGGACACTTTGCGTGACTGAGCGTTTCGTCTGCAACGAACGGGGCGTGGACCCCGATTCGGGCAGGGCGGACGTCGAGGACGAACAGTGCTGACGAACAAAGGGAAGTACGGCCTCAAGGCCATGGTGCATCTTGCCGGGATCGAGCCGGGCGCGCTGGCCCAGGTCGCCGACATCGCCGAAACCAACTCGATCTCGAAGAAGTTCCTCGACCACATCCTGACCGAGTTGCGCCATGCGGGGCTCGTCTATTCCAAGAAGGGCAAGGGCGGCGGCTATGCGCTCGCCCGGCCGCCGCACGAGATCCGGATCGGCGAGATCGTCCGCGTTCTCGACGGGCCGCTCGCGCCGATCCCCTGCGCCTCGGTCACCGCCTTCCGCCCCTGCGCAGACTGCGACGACCTCAAGGACCTGCGCGGTCCGGCAGGTCATGGTCGAGGCGCGCAACGCCATCGCCAACGTCCTCGACCACCGCACGCTCGCCGAGATGCGCGCGCTGACGGACCCGCCCGAGCTCATCAAGATGTATCACATCTGACGGAGCGTAAGCCGCGAACCGGCCAAACGGCTATCGGAGCAGCCACACCCTGCCGCCCGGCCCGTCGAGAACCGTCGTCCGCCAGCGGCCGAGCCACGAGGCGCCGATCTGCGCGAATGGCTCCGAATAAGCCGCGATCCCGCCGCATGAGACGTCATCCTTGATCTCGAGAAGCGGCGACGGATAGGTCTTGGCCGGCGATCCGTCGGCCGCGATCACAGCCAGCGCGGCCGAGTTCGATCCGCCATCGCGGATACGGTCGCAGGCCGTCGCAGCCCTTCGTGCTGCGGGCCGGGGCCGGATGCATGACGACGCCCTGCTCGCGAAGGGCGGCCAGCAGCGCCGTATTGCCCTGGACGATTCCCGGATCGCGGTCGTCGTCAAAACCAGTGTCGAGCTGCGCCGGAACAGAAACGGGTCCGATCGCGAGGCCAATCACCGGGACGGCGGTCGAATTGGGCCGGCGGTCGTTCGCGCTCGGGCCATAATAACCGGGCCTGCCGATCTCCGTAAATCCCGCCGCCGCCAATGCCGCCGGATTGAGACTACCGGCATGAACCGTCATGACCGGCGTATCGCCGTATGACAAAGTTGACGGCGAGCCCCGCGAGGATGTCGCTCCCAATGCGCCCGCGCTGTCCGCCCTCCGGCGCCCGGTACGAACGCATGTCCCAGGCGCGAAAGACCGCCGTCGCCGGACCGCAAAGCGCATAGCCCAATTCGATCGTCGCGCCCTCGGCCGACTCCGTAGCTCGTCGCATCGACCGCGCTGGACGTCGACCCGTATCGATCAGGAACCAGCCGCTCGCGCCGCCGACCGTCAGCGACGCGACCGGCGTTCCGCCGATGGCGATGTTGAGCGGAATGCGAACGTCCGCGCAGGACGTCGCCGCGATGTTGGAACCCTCCGCATTCGCGGGCGAAGAGACCAGCCAGGCGGCGAGTCCAAGCGCTGCGACCCTTCCGGATTGCCCGACAACCGAGAGGGCGACGGGCCGCTTGCTTGCCCAGACGCAAAATCTGACTAAAGTCAGGCAATGGACGAAAAGCAGATCGGCCAGGTTCGCCGCTTCAACCGCGCCGTGACCCGGACCGTCGGCGCGCTGGACGAGAACTATTTGCGGCGCGGCCGACCGCTCGGCGAGGCGCGGCTGCTGTTCGAGATCGGCGAGGGCGGCGCGGAGGCGCGGACGCTGCGCGCCCGCCTCGGGCTCGACTCCGGCTATCTGAGCCGGCTCCTGAGATCGCTCGAAGGCCAGGGCCTCGTCACAGTCGGTCCGGATGCGTCGGACGCGCGCCGGCGCTGCGTCCTGCTCACCCTCAAGGGACGCTCCGAGGTCGCCGCCTATGACGGCCTTTCCGACAAACTCGCGGCCTCGCTGCTCGCTCCGCTCGAACCCGGCCAGCGCGCGCGGCTCGTCGCGGCGATGGGCGACGTCGAACGGCTCATCGCCGCCGCCTCGGTTGTCGTCGCGGTCGAACCGCCGGCCAGCGCCGATGCGCGCTGCTGTCTTGAAAGCTATTTCCACGAGCTCGGTGAACGCTTCGAAGCAGGCTACGATCCGGCGAGCGACCTGTCGGCGCCGGTCGAGGATCTGACGCCGCCGTCGGGCGTGTTCGTCGTTGCGCGCCTCGATGGCGATCCTGTCGGCTGCGGCGGGCTGAAGCGGATCGACGCCGCCGCCGGTGAGATCAAGCGGGTGTGGACGGCGCCCGTCGCGCGCGGCCTTGGCGTCGCGCGCCGCGTGCTGCGTCGGCTCGAAGCCGAGGCCGTTGCGGCGGGCTTCGCCGTCCTGCGACTCGACACCAACAGGGCGCTGACCGAAGCTCATGCGTTTTATCTCAGCGAAGGCTATCGCGACGTCCCCCGCTTCAACGACAACCCCTACGCCCACCGCTGGTTCGAGAAACGGCTCGGGGGTTGACCGTGGCCTCTGATGCGGCCCGCCGCCGCGCCAAAAACGGTGAAACCCGCAAAGCGGCTTCGGGTCGCCGGAGCGTTTTGTCCCTGCGCAAAAGTTTTCGCAAAGGCGCGATATCAAGGCGTTGCGACCTTTTTTGGTAATCGGGGCAGATTTCCGGGCGGGGTCGATCAAGTTGGAGCGCTTGCGATCAGGCTTTCGATGGTCGGGACGTCGTGTCCCGGAATGCCGAGGCGGGCGCCGAGGTAATCGAAGAACGAGATTTTGAGCTTGGCGCAGGTCTTGGCGAGGCCAAGCATGACGTCGCGGGCGGCGCGTCCTTTTTCGCTGACGGTTCCTCCTGAGACCTTTCGCTTGGTGACGACGATGCGAATGTCGTTTTCGGATGCGTTGGTGTTGAGGGGGATCTCCGGCCGCTCGAGCACGCGCAGGAGTTCAGGCTTGTTGGCGAGAAGGCGCTTGAGCAGCCTGTCGAGCGTCGCATATCCCGTACGGCGTTTGAAGATGCGGTCGAAGCGGGCCGAGAGTTCGGCGGCGCGCTCGGGGCTCGGGGCGAGCTTGAACGCCTTGAGCTGACGATAGAACCACCAGATCATTCGCCGCGTGACCTCGACGGCGTTGCGCTGCCGGTCGTTGGCGGGAACGAGCTTGTGGACGAGGCGTTCGGCGTGAACCCAGCACAGGGCGTGGTCGCCGACGCGGAACTGCCCGGCGTCGTCGGAGAGGATGACGGCGCAGGCCAGCCGATCCTCGGCGCAGATGGCGCCCCAGAGCGCCCCTTCGCTGGCGACCCGCACCGGATCGGGGGATACGCGCAACCCGGTCAGGCCGAGGGCGCGCAAATGCGCGCGCCAGTCGGCCTCGCAGGCGAATTCGAGGACGTCTGCGCCGCCCAGCGCTTCGATCACGCCGTGGGCCAGATTGGCGGAGCGCATATAGGCTGTCGCCGCCGCGTTGATGGCGTAGCGCGCCGTCCCGCCCAGGAGGTTGCGCAGGAAGGCGAGACGCGACTTGTTCGGCCCGGTGCGGAACGCCGTGAAGCGGTCGGAGCCGAACTGCGTCGTGTAGCAGGCCTTGCCGGCGTGGCGCGCTCCGGTGTCGTCGACGCTGACGCAAGCCGAGGCGCGAAGTCCGGCGCTGAACGCGGCTTCCTCCTCGGCGCGGAACGTGTCCAGCTTCGCGGTCAAAAGCCGCACCACCTGGCGCTTCGAGATCGAAAGGCCGGCGGCAGTCAGCACCGCCACGATCCGCTCGCAGGTCATCTGGCCCTGAAAATGCAGCACCAGCACTAAACGATGCAGATGCGGGCCGCATCCGCCCACCACGCCCGTCGGAAGATCGGCCGTCACCGTCCGCCCGTCCGGCGTCGTCCAGCGCTCGCGCCGATAAAGCGTCACGTCCGGCTTGAACGCGAT
The DNA here is from genome assembly GCA_963783275.1 of uncultured Alphaproteobacteria bacterium. Taxonomy (GTDB): domain Bacteria; phylum Pseudomonadota; class Alphaproteobacteria; order Rhizobiales; family Beijerinckiaceae; genus Roseiarcus. The sequence goes on from CAWANA010000026.1 coordinate 13,558, forward strand.
ATCCTGAACGATGATCTCTTCGTAGCCCTTGTGGCGCGAGCCTTCCGGCGCCGACGCCGTCAGCGTCACCGTGCGGTCGATGCTCAGCTTCGACACGCCCGGACCGCGACGACGCGGCGACGGCCTGTCCGCCTCGTTCGGTCGATCCGCCCCCGGTCGATCCGTCGCCTTTTCCATGCCCGACGGCTTGAACGGCGGCCGCGGCGGCAAGCCCTTCAGACGCCGGATCTCGTCCTTCAGTTGCTGGTTCTCCAGTCGGAGCGCCGTCACCGTCGCGTTCAGCTTCTCGTTTTCTTCCCGAAGCCGCTCAACCTCGCCGATCAGGCGGCGAACCAGCCCAACCAGTTCGGTCGCGCCCATACCATCAAGCGAATCAATCGAGCCGGGTGACATCCCAAGCTTGAATTACACTTTCCATCTCTTGACTCCCCCACACTGCCCGGAAATCTGCTCCGGTTACCTTTTTTGCGCGAGCGGCAAGGCGGAGGAAAGCCGACGCGCCAACGTCGGCGAGCCCGGCAAAGGGTCTTCGGAACGAAGTGCGCTTTCTCCCTGCGCAGAATTTCACACGAAACGGCGACATCAAGGCTTTGCGACCTCCTTTGCGCGTGTCTCAGGCGTAGCAGGGCCCGGTCGCTGACCGCTCCGGGACGGGGTCATCGAGCCTGCCCTACAGGCGCCCCGACGCCTGGCCCCGTGCGTTGGGGGCGGCGAGGCCGCCGCCACGCGCGAGGCCCTGGACCGGCGCGCGGGCTTTTCAGCCGGCGACGTCTGGCCGGAGGACCCGTGATAGCGGTCGAGCGCCGCCAAGACTTTCAGGAACGGCTCGATGGCGCCGAGTTCGCCCTGATCGAGCCAGGCGTCCGCCGAGCGAAGCGCCTTGGTCAGCCGGGCGATCTGAAGCTTCGCGTAGCGCTCCGGCCGGTCGAGCCGGCGCGCGTCGATCGCCTGCCCGACCGCGCGGCGGACTGCGGACGCGCTCATGCCCGTCGCCTTGGCGATCTCTTCGATGCTCTGGCCGGACAAGAGCAGCTCGAAATAGCCCTCGCGCCGCTCGATCAGCCGCGCGCGGCGCGCTTTTCCCGCGGCGCGCTTGCGCGCCCATTCGGACAGCGGCTTCAGGTCGTCAGGCATGCAGGCCTCGTTTTTCTGATCCTGAAACCAGGATACTCAGATTCTGATTTTCCGCAAGAGATTGTTGAGAACGGCTTCGAGGTCCGGACGTCCAAGGCGCTGACGCGGTCGCGCGGCCAAAACGGCCGCTGGCCGCGCTTCGCGGGAGCCCCGTCCCAGAGCGGTCGGGAGGCGATCACTCCGCGGTAACCAGGAACCCGCCGGACTGCCGTCGCCATAGCGCCGCGTAGACGCCGTTGCGTGCGAGCAACTCGCGGTGCGAGCCCATCTCGATGATGCGCCCGCTCTCCAGCACGATCAGCCGATCCATCGCCGCAATCGTGGACAGCCGATGCGCGATCGCGATCACGGTCTTGCCGCGCATCAGGGTCTGAAGGCTCTCCTGGATCGCCGCCTCGATCTCGGAATCCAGCGCCGAGGTCGCCTCGTCGAGCACCAGGATCGGCGCATTCTTCAAGAGCACGCGCGCGATCGCGATCCGCTGGCGTTGGCCGCCCGACAGTTTCACCCCGCGCTCGCCAACCATCGTGTCGTAGCCGATCCGCCCGTCGGGATCGACGAGATCGCTGACGAACTCCGCGACATGCGCCTGCCGCGCGGCAAGGATCATCTCCTCTCTGCTCGCCTCGGGGCGGCCGTAGAGGATGTTCTCGGCGATAGAGCGATGCAGCAGCGCGGTGTCCTGCGTGACCATGCCGATCCGGCGCCGCAGGCTGTCTTGCGAAGCCTTCGCGATATCCTGGCCGTCAATCAGGATGCGGCCACCCTCGACGTCGTGGAACCGCAGCAGCAGATTGACCAGCGTCGATTTTCCCGCGCCCGAACGCCCGACCAGCCCGACCTTCTCGCCGGGCCGGATCGTGAACGAGAGATCGTCGATGACGCCCGCGCCCTTGCCATAATGGAAGCGCACGCGCTCGAACGTGATCGCGCCCCGCGGCGCAGTCAGCGTCGCGGCGTCGGGGCGATCGACCAGCGATCGCGGCACGCTGACCGTGCGGATCGCCTCCTGCACCTGGCCGACGTTCTGGAAAATGCTGATCGAGGTCCACATCACCCAGCCCGACATGGTCACGATCCGGATCGCCAGACCCGTCGCCACCGCGATGTCGCCGACAGTCACCGACCCGCGCATCCACAGCCAGACAGCGAGCGTTCCGACCAGGGTCAGCAGCAGGCTGTTGAGGCTCGACACCGTGAGGTTCAGCAGGGTGATGAGACGTGTCTGCGCGTGGAACCGCGAATGATGGTCCGCCAGCGCCTCGCGGGCGTGCTCGTCCTCGCGGTCGAGGTGGCCGAACAGCTTCACCGTCTGAATATTGGCGTAGCTGTCGACGATCCGGCCGGTCAGGGTCGCGCGGGCGTGCGAAAGCTCCTCGGAACGGAACCGGATTCGCGGCACGAAATAACTCAGCGTACCGATATAGGCGCAGATCCAAAACCCAAGGGGCAGCGCGAGCCGCCAATCCGTTCCGACAAAAATCACCAGCGCGCTCAGCGCGAAGACCGCAACGAACCATAGCGCGTCGATGATCTGCACCACCGAATCGGTGAGGCCCGGCGCCGCCTGCACGATGTTCGAGGCGATGCGGCCGGCAAAATCATTGGCGAAATAAGCCACCGACTGCCGCAGCACATAGCGATGCGTCTGCCACCGGATCATGTTGGTCGTGCCGGGCATGATCGTCTGCTGCACCGCGAGATCGTGGACCAGCGCCGCCAGCGGGCGTCCAAACAGCACCAGCAGACCCATGCCGACAAACTCCCGGCCGTGGTCTCGCCAGAGGTCGCGGGGGTTCGACGCGCGCAAGATATCGACAAGAGCGCCGACGAAGCGGAGGATTTCGACCTCGATGAGCGCCACGACGAGGCCGATCGCCATCAGCGCGGCGAAATAGGGCCAGACCTGGCTGCAGAAGCGCAAGTAATAACCGATCAATGACGCCGGCGGCATCGTGTCCGGGTGCTCGCGGAACGGATCTATACGGGTCTCGAAAAAGCGGAACATGAGTAGTGTCCGATGGCGATCGCGGCCCCGAGACAAGGGGCGACGAAGGTCTGACGACGGGACGAAACGCGGAAGGAAAAAGGCGGACGTCTTGGACTTTCAGGACGTCGGACCGGGGGATGGCTTACCGGAGGTCGGAAACCGCCGGGTAGCCCGAGCGCATTGCGCAACGTCCGACCGGGCGCCAAAGGAAGTTTCGGATAGGTCGAATCGATTCCATACCCGCCTCCTCTCGCTCGCGCCCAAAGAAATAGCCCCGCCTGCCGCTTCGGCGCGGGGCCATAACGATTTCTTAGCAGAAAACGCGCGCCACGTCAGCCCTGATCTTCAATCCCAGGCGATTCCCGGCCGCATGCAGCGCGACTGCGACAGTTCTGTGCGAAGTCGGCAAGCATCTTGGGAGTCATAATCAGAGCCGCTGATCATCAATGCGCGGTTAGCGATCGCCAAACAGGAGATCATAGACCCAGAGCAGTGTTAACTTCCCACAGTTTCGCAGAAGGTTCAAGTCCGCCCCATCGACAGTCCGCCCCGTCGGCGGAAGTGAGCGGCGGAGTGCTCGAAGCGGTCATATCCGCCGCTCGCGGCCCTACCCGAACCTCTTCTTCCCCCCGACCCAGGTCTCGCTGACCTTGATCCCCATGATCGCGTCCGGGTCGACCTTGTAGGGATCCTTTTCGAGGATCGTCAGGTCGGCGAGCTTGCCGCTTTCGAGCGAGCCGAGGTCGTCGCTCCATGCCGATCTGGCCGGCGGCGTGAAGGGTTACGGCCTTCAGCGCGTCGGTCAGCGACACGGCCTGCTCCGGGCCGACGATCGAGCCGTCGACGCTGCATTTGCGCGTCACCGCCGTCTGCACGAGTTGGAGCGTACCGATGTTCGAGCAGGGCGCGTCGGTGTGGAGGGTGAAGGGAAGGCCGAGCTTCACGCAGTCGGCCGCCGGGTCCATGCGCGCCGCGCGCTCGGGGCCGAAGAGCTGATCGCGATAGGCCGCGCCGTAGAAATAGACGTGGTTCATCAGAAAGCTCGGCTGCACGCCGAGCGCAGCCATGCGCTCGATCTGCTCCGGCCGCGTGATCGTGCAATGCTCGATCCGGTTGACGCCGGTTGCGGGATACGCGCCGTAGGCCGCTTCGATCGCGTCGAGGGCGATGTCGAGGGTCAGGTCGCCGTTGCAGTGGATCGACACCGGCCAGCCCTGCGCCTTGACCTCGGCGACCATGGCCTTCAGCTGCGCGGCGTCGTAATTCGGCCGCCCCTTGGCGGACCCGCCGAGATAGGGGATGGTCTGCGCGGCGGTCTCCGTCTGGTTCGAGCCGTCGCCGACGATCTTCATCGCGTAGATCGTCAGCATCGTGTCGGGAATCCGGGTCGCCTCGCGCCCCGTAGCCGTAGGCCTTGTAAGGCTCCGCCGCTTTCATCGAATCGAACATGAGGCTGATGCTGGCGCGGCAGGGCGAGACCGCCGCAACGCGCTCATAGCCTTCGAGCAGGTTGCCGAACACCAGCACGCCCGCTTCATGCACCGTCGTATTGCCGAAGCTCGCGTTGATCTTGAGCCAGTCGACCACCGCCTTGCCGACGAGCTCCGGCGTGATCTTCGGGATCGCGACGGCGAATTCTCTTCAGCGCCGCCTCTTCATAGATCATGCCGTTGAGCTTGCCCGCGGCGTCGCGGCCGAAATGGCCGCCGCCGGGCAGGGCGCCGATGTCGGCCGGAATTTGCGCGGCGGCGAAGGCGGCGGCGTTGCCGGCCGCCGTGTGCATGTTGATGTAATAGACGAGGATCGGATGATCCTTCGAGATCGCGTCGAGGTCGGCCATCGTCAGATCGCCGCCCTGAAGGAGATTGTCGAAGCTCGTGAAGAGAAGCCACTGGCCCGCAGGCGTGTTGGCGGCCTTCTCTCGCAGGAAGGCGAGGAGCGCGGCGCGCGTCTTGTATTTCGTGTAGCCGCAGTCGGTGAAGATCGCGTTGATCAGCGCGCCGGTCATCGTGTGCTGATGCGGATCGATGAAGCCGGGCAGGAGCGCGCGGCCGTCGAGATCGACAATTTTGGTCGAGGGCGCCTGGAGGCCCATCACCGCGTCGGCGGCGCCGATCGCGGCGATCCGGCCGTTCTTGATCGCGAGCGCCTCAGCGTATCTTGTGTCGCCGGCGACCGGAAGGATCGGGCCGCCCTTGAAGATGAGGTCCGCGCCGTCAGGGGTTGGTACGCCGGCGGAGAGCGCGCGCGGCGCGAAAGTCGCTGGCGCCCGCAGCCGTGGCGAGGAACCGGCGCCGGGCGAGTCCCGGCCGCATGGCCCCGATCAAGCCGAAGACATTTCCGACGCAGCCCTGGCACATAGCGATTCCTCCCAAGGCCCGAAGCGTAACAACGGTTTGCACCCTTTTCTTAACGTTGACGGCCTTGACCCGCTTGCGGCGGGTTTCCCTTTCCGGTTGGCTGGGGCAACATGCGGCTCCGGAGGCCGCCAATCCGGCGCCAAGAAGCGCCGGCGCTTCAATTCAGAGGGGAAAATCATGAAGGTTTCGATTGTCGTCATGGCCGTGGCGGTCGCGGCGTTGCTGCTTTCGCCGATCGAGGCGGGGGCGCTCGAGTTCGTCGGCGGAACAAGTCCGGCCGCCCACATGGGCGACGACTTGATCCAGACGGTCCAGCACCGCCGCGGCGGCGGCGCGCATGTCCATCGGAACGTGAACGTGAACCGGAACGTGCACGTCAATCGGAACATGCATGTGAACCGGAACGTCAACGTCAATCGCAACGTTCACGGCTACAGGCCGGGCGTTCGGCCGGGCGTCCGGCCGGGCTATCGTCCCGGGTATCGCCCCGGTTATCCGGTCCCTGGCGCCGTTGTCGTCGCTCCTCGCGGAGTCTGGGGCGGAAGGCCCGGCTGGTATCGCTGGGCGCCGGGCGGGGCGATCGCAGCGGGGGCCGCGATCGGCTTTGCGAGCGCCGCCGTGGCCGCAAGCTGGGCCGGCCCGCCGCCGCAACCGGGCCTGTGCTGGTATTACACCGACCCGAGCCGCACGCAGGGCTTCTGGGACGCGTGCCCGTAACCGGGACGCTCACATCGGAGGTCAGCGCCGTCCCTCATCCGGCCTTCGGCCGCGTTCTCCCCGCTTTGCGGGGCGAGGGGCGATTCACCGCGCCCGCCCCGCGTCCAGCAGCCTGAGAACGATCCACACCGGCACGACCACCATCGCGCCGGTGAGAAGCATGCGGCCGAACTGGCGCAGGTCGGAGAAGCCGTACTCGACGATGTGGCGCACGGTGCGCATGGCGTCGTCGACCAGGGTCGTCGGGTCGAGTCCGAAAGCGTCGAGCAGGAAGCCGACGACGAACGACACGACGACGAGCCTGACGAGCACGGCCAACGGCGAGCCGCCGGCAAATCGGGCGACGGTCGAGTTGCTCATGAGCAGGACGCTCCCCTTGCCTTCGCGCGGCGGACCGCGCCCTTCATCTCAAACGACCGGCCCCGCCGGGCGGGGCCGTTTCAGCCGCTTTATGTCTTCGGGAACGGAACGACCGTCGGCTTCTCGCGAGCCGGACTCCGGCTCCTCGGCCGCCGACCGGCTTGCCGTCGACCGTCAGCCTGCCCTTCGCTGCGCTGATCTTGACCGTCGAGCCGTCGGCGATCTCGCCCGCCAGCAGCGCCTGCGCGAGCGGGTCCTGCACCCACTTCTGGATGACGCGCTTGAGCGGGCGCGCGCCGTAGTGCGGATCGTAGCCCTTGTCCGCCAGCCACTGCCGCCCCTTGGCGTCGAGCGTGAGCGTCGATCTTGCGGTCGTCGAGCAACCGCTGCAGCCTCCGGAACTGGATGTCGACGATGTCGCCCATATCCTCGCGCCTGAGGCGATGGAACAGGATGATCTCGTCCACCCGGTTCAGGAATTCGGGGCGGAAGTGCCCGCGCACCACCGCCATCACTTCCTTCTCGACCGCCTTGGCGTCCTGGCCGTCTTCGAGGTTGACGAGGTAGTCGGAGCCGAGGTTCGAGGTCATCACGATCAGCACGTTGCGGAAATCGACCGTGCGCCCCTGCCCGTCGGTGAGCCGGCCGTCGTCGAGCACCTGCAACAGGACGTTGAACACGTCCGGATGCGCCTTCTCGATCTCGTCGAACAGCACGACCTGATAGGGCCGGCGACGGACCGCCTCGGTCAGCGCTCCGCCCTCCTCGTAGCCGACGTAGCCGGGAGGCGCGCCGATCAGCCGGGCGACGGAGTGCTTCTCCATGTATTCCGACATGTCGATGCGCACCATCGCCGTCTCGTCGTCGAACAGGAACGCCGCGAGCGCCTTGGTGAGTTCGGTCTTGCCGACGCCGGTGGGCCCCAGGAACATGAACGAGCCGATCGGCCGGTTCGGATCCTGCAGGCCGGCGCGGGCGCGCCTGACCGCCGTCGAGACCGCGGTCACCGCTTCCTTCTGGCCGACCACACGGCGCGCGATCTCCACCTCCATCTTGAGGAGCTTGTCGCGCTCGCCCTCGAGCATCTTGTCGACCGGCACGCCGGTCCAGCGCGACACCACCTGGGCGACGTGATTGGCGGTCACCGCCTCGTCGACGAGGGCGCCGGCTTCGCTTTGCTTCTCCGCTTCGGCGAGCTTCTTCTCGAGATCGGGGATCGTGCCGTAGGCGAGTTTGCCCGCTTCCGCGTAGTCGCCCTTGCGCTGCGCCTGCGCGAGCGCGTTGCGGGCGGCGTCGAGGTCTTCCTTGAGCTTCTGCGCGACGCCGATCTTGTCCTTCTCGGCGCGCCAGCGCGCGGTCAGCGCGTCGGACTTCTCCTGAAGGTCGGCGAGTTCGGCCTGGAGCTTCTTCAAGCGGTCCTTGGAGGCGGCGTCCGTTTCCTTCTTCAGCGCCTCCTGCTCGATCTTGAGCTGCATGATGCGCCGGTCGAGCTCGTCCAACTCTTCGGGCTTGGAGTCGACCTGCATGCGCTGTCGCGACCCGGCCTCGTCGATCAGGTCGATCGCCTTGTCCGGCAGGAAGCGGTCGGCGATGTACCGGTCGGACAAGGTCGCGGCGGCGATGATGGCCGAATCGGTGATGCGGACGCCGTGATGCGCCTCGTACTTCTCCTTCAGGCCGCGCAGGATCGAGATCGTGTCCTCGACCGTCGGCTGGGAGACGAACACCGGCTGGAAGCGGCGCGCGAGCGCCGCATCCTTTTCGACGTGCTTGCGGTATTCGTCGAGCGTGGTCGCGCCGACGCAGTGCAGTTCGCCGCGCGCCAGAGCGGGCTTCAAGAGATTCGAGGCGTCCATTGCGCCTTCCGCCTTGCCCGCGCCGACAAGCGTATGCATTTCGTCGATGAACAGGATCACGCCGCCCTGGGCCGCGATCACCTCGTTCAGCACCGCCTTCAATCGCTCTTCGAACTCGCCGCGATATTTCGCGCCGGCGATCAGCGCGCCCATGTCGAGCGACAGGAGCTTCTTGTCGCGCAGCGACTCGGGCACGTCGCCGTTGACGATGCGCAGCGCCAGGCCCTCGACGATCGCCGTCTTGCCGACGCCGGGTTCGCCGATCAGCACCGGATTGTTCTTGGTCCGGCGCGACAGCACCTGGATGGTGCGCCGGATCTCCTCGTCGCGGCCGATGACCGGATCGAGCTTGCCGGTGCGCGCCGCCTCCGTGAGGTCGCGCGTGTATTTCTTCAGCGCGTCATAGGCGTTCTCGGCGCTCGCCGAGTTCGCCGTGCGGCCCTTGCGGATGTCGTTGATCGCGGCGTTGAGCGTCTGCGGCGTGACGCCGCAATTCGCCAGGATCTTGCCGGCCTCGGCGCCCTTCTCCATCGCCAGCGCCACAAGAAGACGCTCGACGGTGACGAACGAGTCGCCTGCTTTCTCCGCGATCTTCTCGGCGTTGTCGAAGACCCGCGCGGTCGTCGGCGCCATGTAGAGCTGGCCGGCTCCGGCGCCCTGCACCTTCGGCAGCTTCGAGAGCGCGAGTTCGACCTGTTGCAGCGCCTGACGCGAATTGCCGCCCGCCTTGTCGATGAGGCCGGCGCAGAGGCCCTCCTCGTCGTCGAGCAGGACCTTCAGGACGTGCTCAGGCGTGAATTGCTGATGGCCTTCGCGAAGCGCCAGCGACTGCGCGGACTGTACGAAGCCGCGCGCTCGTTCTGTATATTTCTCGAGATTCATGGATACACCCCACTGGCGTCAGCCCCCGACCCGTAGCGACGGCGACCGACCCGGCATTGGATTTGCCGCCCGAAAGCGACTTGGGGCAGATGTAGGAACATTCCCCTTCCGGCGGAAGGGCCGAAGGCGCGGAAAAGGCGGCGGAAGAGGCTTAGGACGCCGCGCGCTTCAAAAATTCCTGAAGCCACTCGGCATTCATGCCCGCGATCGGCAGCCAGGCTTTGAACAGCGATTCGGGGGAAAACCGCTCGAGCTCCGTCTTCATGCGCTTTTCGATCTCCGCCATCGCAGCCTTCTGCATCGGCTCCACGTCAGGCAGTCCCATAAACTGGCGCGCCTCCAGCGGCGTGCAATCGACATTGACGGTTATCTTCATCGGACGAAGTCACTCCCTTGCTTGGGCGCCACAGCGCCGCAGACGCCGCCCCCAAGCATATGCGCGCCGGTTCCGTTTAGACAGCGATCCAATCTGCTAGGTCCAATCCGCCGGGACTGCCCCCGGACGACTTCCGAGACGGCGAAGACGACGGACAGACCGCATCAGACAGACCGCATCATGGACGGAATTTAATGTCTTCGTAACGAGCTAGTTGACCCTGATAGCGTTAATGTGTCTTGTGAACGCGAGTTGATTTCCGCTCGACTCGCCGGTCCAATAGCGTTCGGGCTTGACGGACGGCCGGCTAGAAGTTTAGCCGTTCAAATGCGCTAGCCGCCAGCCGGGTGCTTGCTGGATCGATTGAGACAGGTCGGGACTTGGACGTGTCCCAGGTCAGCAATGCGACGCCGGTGGCGTGCGCCAACGAAAAGGGAAGACAATGGAAGACACGCCCGCCCCTCGGCGCTACCGGCACGGAAACCTGCCGAATGCGATGCGGGCGGCAGCCCGCGCCATCCTGGACGAAGCTGGACCAGAGGGCGTAGGGCTGCGCGAGACCGCGCGACGCGTGGGCGTCTCCGCGACCGCGGCGTATCGGCATTTCGACAGCAAGGAGGACCTGCTCGCCTCGGTCGCCGCAGAAGGCTTCCGGGAGCTTGCGGCGGCGATGCGGGCCGCGGGCGACGATCGCGAGCCTCTCATCGGAGTTGGTCTCGCCTATGTCGAATTCGCTATGCAGAACCGTGGGCTGTTTCGCCTGATGTTCTCGACGCTCCTCGCCGACCGAGCCAAGTTCCCGACGCTGAACGAGGCGGCGAACGACGCATTCGGCTACCTGCAGCAGGTGGTCACCGGCGTCGAGGGCGCGTTGCACGAGGACAACCCAGCGACGATGGCCGCCTGGGGTCCGGTTCATGGCCTGAGCGCGCTTTTCATCGACGGGCTGGTGCCGGAAAACCAGGCGCGGTCGATGGCGGAGCAGATCCTCGCTCGCTCGGGGCCGATCTGGGCGGAGTCTGCGTCGTCCGTTCAATAACCGCGGTTGCCCGGGTGAAGGCGGTCGATTAGGCTCGGTAGCCGAGGCGACCTTTTCCCGGGATTCCATGATCGCTTTTCCTTCCGTCTGGGATAGCGCGGGCTTTGCCGCTCGGCCGGAGCCGTTGCGCGGAGCGGCGGAGCGGGACCCTTGAAGTCGGCAGTGCTGGTCATCGATCAGGGCACGACGTCGACGCGGTCCATCGTCTTCGACGTCGACGGCGCTCCGGTTTCCATCGCACAGGAAGAGATTCCCCAAATCTTCCCGCAGCCCGGGTGGGTCGAACACGATCCCGAATTGATTTGGCGGAGCGTCCTCGGGACCGCGCGCGAGGCGATGAGGCGCGCCGCCTGCGAGCCAGCCGCGATCGCCGCGATCGGCATCACCAATCAACGCGAGACGACGCTGATCTGGGAGCGGTCGACCGGCAGGCCGATCGCCAACGCGATCGTCTGGCAGGACCGTCGCACGGCGGAGACCTGCGCCGCGCTCAAGGCGCAGGGCTGCGAGAGGCCGGCGTCGGAGACGACGGGCCTGGTGCTCGATCCTTATTTTTCCGCGACCAAGATCGGCTGGCTTCTCGACGCCGTTCCGGGCGCGCGCGGCGGCTGCGGAGCGCGGCGAACTCGCCTTCGGCACGGTCGACAGTTTCCTGCTGTGGCGCCTGACGGGCGGCGCGGCGCATGCGACGGACGCCACCAACGCGTCCCGGACCCTCCTCTACGACATCCGCAAGGGCGCGTGGGACGACGAGATGCTGCGCCTGTTCGGCGTCCCGGCGGCGATCCTGCCCGAGGTTCGCGACACGGCGGACGACTTCGGCGTGAGCGCGCCCGAGCTTTTCGGCGCCTCGATCCCGATCCGGGCGCTCGTCGGCGACCAGCAGAGCGCGCTCATCGGCCAGGCCTGCGTCGCGCCCGGCATGGTCAAGGCGACGTACGGCACCGGCGGCTTTCTGCTGCTCAACACCGGCGAGACCGCGACGCCGTCGCGGAACCGGCTCCTGACGACCGTCGCCTATCAATGGAAGGGCCGGCGCGCCTTCGCGCTCGAGGGCGCGATCTTTTCGGCCGGCGCGACGGTGCAGTGGCTGCGCGACGGCCTCGGGGTCATTCCCGCCGCCAACGCGTGCGACGCGCTGGCCGCGGCCTCCGACGTCGAGCAGGCCGTCTATTGCGTTCCCGCATTCGCCGGCCTGGGCGCGCCCTACTGGAGTTCCGAGGCGCGCGCGCTGATCAGCGGCGTCACCCGCGGAACGACGCGCAACGAGATCGTCCGCGCGGCGCTCGAGAGCGTCGGCTATCAGACGCGCGATCTCGTCGAGGCGATGCAGGCCGACTGCGGGCGTCCGATCGACGTCATCCGGGTCGACGGCGGCATGGCGGCGAGCGACTGGACGATGCAGTTCCTCGCCGATGCGCTGGGCGTGCCGGTCGACCGGCCGGCCGGCCTCGAATCGACGGCGCAAGGCGCGGCCTTCGCGGCGGGATGGCAGGCGGGCCTCTATCCCGGACCCGAGTCTTTCGCCGAGCGGCGCCGCAGCGACCGCGTATTCGAAGCCGCAGATGGAAGTGGAACGGCGCGAGCGGCTCTATGCAGGGTGGCGCAACGCGGTGAAGCGCGCGCTGTAGCCGCGCTCGGCTCGAGCGGGGACGCGGTCCAAACGACGCGCATCCGCTGACGTCCCATGGACCGCGTCAACAGACTCACCCGCCGAAGATGACGCGCCTGAACCTCGCCTGGGCCACCGCATAGTAGACGACGCCGATGACGACCATCGCCGCAAGCGACCGCCAGACGAGCGTGATGTCTGCGCCGCGGAACAGCACCGCTTGGCGAACTGCACGAAATGCGGGGTCGGGCTGACGGTTTGAACGACGTATTGCAGCCAGACGGGCATGCTTTCCATCGGCGTGCTGCTGCCCGACAGGAGTTGCGTCACCATCAGGACAGGGATCGCGAGCAGGCCGAACTGTCCCATCGTCGTGGCGAGCGTGCCGAGCATGATGCCGAGCGCCGCCACGACCAGCGCGTAGATCGCCGCGCCGAAGACGAACAGGACGAGCGAGCCGTTGATCGGCGAACCGATCCACCAGTGCACGACGAACTGCAGGGAGAGGGTCGCGGCCACCAGGATGACGAGCCCGTTGGCGATCATCTTGGCCAGCATGATCTCGGGCGCCACGATCGGCATGACGAGCAGATGCTCGACCGTACCCTGTTCGCGTTCCCGGATCAGCGCTGCGCCCGTCAGGATGACGGTCAGCATGGTGATCTGGTTGATGACCTGCGTCATCGCCGAGAACCATGACGTCTTCAGGTTCGGGTTGAACGCCGCGCGCACTACGAGATTGATCGGCGCGGCGGTCGAATGCGTCCTTGCCCGAGATGAACCGCTGGATCTCGTTGCCGATCGCGGTCCTGAGATAGGCCGAGCCGTTGCCGGCCTGCGCGACCGCGGTGGCGTCGACGTTGACCTGCACGCCCGTCTTGCGCTGGGCGCGAATGTCGGCCTCGAAATTCGGCGGGATCTCGACGACGAACAGGAGCTTGCCCTGGTCCATCATCGGGTCGATGTCGGAGGCGGTGATCTGCACCGGCGGCTGGAACGTCGGCATCTTCAGCGCCTCGGCAATCTGGCGCGAAAGCGCGGAGCCGTCCTCGTCGACGATGCCGACAGACAGGTTCGACGCCTCGGTCACGGCGCCGGTCGCCACCGTGTTGACCGAGATGGAGAACGAATAAAGCACCAGGAACAGCATGACCGGGTCCGCCCGGATGCTGCGAAGCTCCTTGATCACGAGATAGTAGACGTTCTTGACGTGATCGAGGAAAGTGAGCGGCTTGGTTTCGGCGAATTTCGGCGCGTCGCCCGAAGCAAGGTTGGACATCTCAGGCCTCCCGCTTGCGAAGCAAGATGAGCGACAGGCTCAGGAACACGAGCGCGATCAGCGCGATCGCCGCGATATTCCGCCAAAGGTCCGCGAAGCCCGAGCGCCTTGGCGAACACGCCGACCGAGATCTGCTGATACCACGAAGAAGGGAAAGGCGAGGCCGATGATCCTCGCGCCGCCCGAGAGCGAGGAGACAGGCGCGAGCATGCCGGAGAAATTGATCGCGGGCACCATCGCAAGGATCGTGGTGGCGAACACGGCCGCGACCTGCGATTGGGTGAACGACGAGATGAGCTCGCCGAAGCCCGTCGTCGCGATCACATAGACAAACGTCCCGAGCAGCAGCACCAGGAACGGGCCCTTGGCGGGGACGTTGAAGATGAAAACCGCCATCAGGTACAGGACGAAGAAGTTGATCATCGCGATCGCGACATAGGGCAATTGCTTGCCCAGCAAGAACTCCAGCCGGGTGATCGGCGTCGAACGGAAATTCGCGATCGAACCGGTTTCCTTTTCGCGCACGACCGAGATCGCGGACATGATCGCCGGGATCAGGCAGAGCATCAGCATGAAGATGCTCGGAATCATCGCGTTGACGCTGAGGAACGCCTGATTGTAGCGGAACCGCACCTCGATATCGTCATTGCTCCACTCGTTCGGCGTGCCCGGGCGCAAGATCTCCCGCTTCAGTTCCTCGCCCTGCTTGCTGACGACGCCGGCGACATAGTTCTTTGCGGTCTCGCCGCGGAAGGTCATCGCGCCGTCGACGGTGACGTCGACCTCAGGCTTCCGGCCCTCCAGCAGATCCCGGCCGAAGCCGGGCGGGATCTCGACCACGATCTGGGTGTTTCCGCTCCTGAGGCGCTGCTCCGCCTCTTCGGAGGACGTGATCGGCGGCTGCACGGAAAAATAGCGCGAGCCTTCGAAGCCCTGAAGAAGCTCGCGGCTTTGCGGCGTCTGATCCTGGTCGAACGCCGCCATGGCGAGGTTCTCGATATCGAACGATATGCCGAAGCCGAAGGCCAGCATCAGGATGATCGGTCCGACGACGGCGAAGGCGAGGCGGATCGGGTCGCGCAAGAGCTCCACCGTCTCGCGGCGGGCGTAGGCCCAGAGGCGGCCGAGACTGAAGGGTTTCGGAGGCTCGAGCGGCGCGGCTTCCTCTTCGACGGCGACGGCCTCGGCGGCGGCCGCAGCCTTCGACATGTCGATCCCCGCCGCCTCGGCGAGATAGCCGACGAAGCAGTCTTCGAGCGAGGCGCTGCCGCGCTCCTTGACGAGATCGTACGGCGCGCCGACCGCGAGCACCCGGCCCGCATGCATGAGCGAAATGCGGTCGCAGCGCTCCGCCTCGTTCATGAAGTGGGTGGTGACGAAGATCGTCACGCCTTCGTCGCGCGAGAGGTCGATCAGGGTGCGCCAGAATGCGTCGCGCGCGATCGGGTCGACGCCCGAAGTCGGCTCGTCGAGGATGAGAATGGCGGGCTCGTGCAGCACGGCGACCGCGAGTTGCAGGCGCTGCTTGATGCCGAGCGGCAACCGGTCCGGGCGGGCGTTGACGAAAGGCCTTGAGGTCGTAGCGTTCGAGCAGATCCTCGATCCGCGGAGCGATCTTTTCCTTGGGCAGATGATAAAGCTCGGCGTGCAGCTCGAGGTTCTGGCCGACCGTCAGTTCGCCGTAGAGCGAGAAAGCCTGGGTCATGTAGCCGACGTTGCGCCGCGCCTGCATGTCGTCCGAGCCCATCGGCTGGCCGAAGAGCTGGCACGTGCCGCTGGTCGCCGGAAGGAAGCCCACCAGCATCTTCATCGTCGTCGACTTGCCGCAGCCGTTCGAGCCGAGGAAGCCGAAGATCTCGCCGGGCGGAATCTTGAAGCTGACGTGGTCGACGGCGACGAAATCGCCGAACTTGCGAGTCAGGCCTTCCGCTTGAATTGCCGGCGTCTCGTCGGGCGAGGCGACGCGCGGGCGAACCACGACCTTCTGATGCAGCGCGCGCTTGGCCTCGGGCATCAGCGCGATGAAGGCGTCGTCGAGATTTGTCTCGCCGGTCTTGGCGAGCAGCTCCTTAAGCGTCTCCCGTTGCGATGATCTTGCCGTCGTCCATCGCCATCAGCCAATCGAACCGCTCGGCTTCGTCCATGTAGGCGGTGGCGACGATGACGCTCATCTGAGGGCGGCGGCCCCGAATGGTGTTGATCAGGTCCCAGAACTGGCCGCGCGACAGCGGATCGACGCCGGTCGTCGGCTCGTCGAGAATGAGGAGGTCCGGATCGTTGATCAGCGCGCAGCAGAGGCTCAGCTTCTGCTTCATGCCCCCCGGACAGCTTGCCCGCGGGGCGCGCCTCGAACTTCTCCATGCCCGTGGCGGTCAGAAGCTCGGTGATGCGCTCGCGGCGCTCTTCCGCGCCCTGACCGAACAGGCGGCCGAAAAAGTCGATGTTCTCGAACACGCTCAGCGTCGGATAGAGATTGCGGCCGAGGCCCTGCGGCATGTAGGCGATGCGGCCGCGCATCTCGGTCAGGTTTCGGCTGTCGCCGACGTTCTTGTCGAAGACGACGACCTCGCCGGTCTGGATGATCTTCACGCCCGCGATCAGCCCGAGCAGAGTCGACTTGCCGACGCCGTCCGGGCCGATAACCCCGACCATGATGCGCGAGGGGATGTCGATCGAAACGTCGTCCAGCGCGACGGTCGCCCCGTACCGATGCGATACGTCCTTGACCCGCGCGATTGGCTCGCCGGTCATTTGGCGACGGGCGACGGGCTGTCCGGAGACGGGGCGGCGGGCGCGGCGGCCTGCGGCGCGGAGACGGCCGGCGCGGCGCTGTCGCTCGGCTTCGGGGCCGGCGCCTGGACGTTGACCTGCAAGTTCGCGGGCCACGCGACGTCGGCCTTGGTGCGGACGAAGCCCATGCCGCGGATGCCCGTCTTCACCCGCGTGTAGAACGCCTGAAGCACGACGGGATCGATCTTCAGCTTGAGGCGGAACATCAGCTTCGCCCGCTCGTCCTTCGTCTCGACGGTCTTCGGCGTGAACTGCGCATCGGCCGCGACGAATGAGACGCTGGCGGGAATGATTCGGTCCGGGATCGGATCGAGGACAATGCGCGCCTCGTCGCCGATCGTGACCCGTCCCGCGTCCGCCGCCGGCAGGAAGATCGTCATGTAGACGTCGGTCAGGTCGAGGATGGTGACGATCGGCGCGCCCGCGGCGACGACCTCGCCCGCGCGGGCGAGCTGGTACTGCACCCGGCCGTTGCGCGGCGAGACGAGGGTCAGGTCATGGATGATCGAATTCGATCCGCTCGACCTCCGCTTCGGAATTCTTGATCTTGGACTGTGCCTGATCCCTCTGCGACGTGAGGCTCGCCACGTCGCGACCGCCGAGTCGTAATTGCGCTTGCGCTGCTCGAACACCTGCTTGGTGATGAAGCCGGTCTTCATCAGTTCCTGCCCGCGTTGAAAATCGGACTTGGCGAACTCGAGCGCGCTCTGGCGCGACGCGATCTCGGCCTCGGCGGCCACAAGGGCGTCCTTGGCGCTTTGCACGCTCGCCTGGGCGGCGCGAAGCTGGGCCTCGTATTCGGGCGACGAGATTTTGGCGATCACCTGTCCCTGCGAGACGCTCGACCCCTCCTCGACCGTGACCTCGGCGAGGCGGCCGGCATATTTCGACGACACGTCGACCTGCGTCGCCTCGATGCGGCCGTTGGACTTGACGATGCCGGCCGGAAGCGTCTCGCCGCGCAGGCGCGCGATCAGGTTCTTGACGAAGCCTTGGGCATGCGCCGGGCCGATCGGAGTCAGCCCAATGCCCACCGAAAGCGGCAGCGCGACTGCGCCCATCAAGGCGGCGACCGTTGCGGCGCGCAGATGAACTTTCATGATGGGTCTCCAGCGCAGAACGCTTCCAGCGCGCCGTTCGATCGAGCTAAGCCCCAGCGCTCTTCGATCCGGCCAGCCCTGCCGCTTTACTAGGCAAGCGCGACCATGTTGTAAAGGATGGCGACTGGGAGGGATTCGATGGCGAAAGCTCAGGCCGAGTCGAAGAAACGGGGCGGCGACAACGCCCTTCAAGGCAAGCTGTCGGGCAAGAGCTACGAACGCGAACTCGCGCGGCTCCATGCCGAATTGGTCAAGCTCCAGCTCTGGGTGGTCGAAAAGGGTTTGAAGGTCTGCGTCGTGTTCGAGGGCCGCGACGGCGCGGGCAAGGGCGGCGTGATCAAGGCGATCACCGAGCGCGTCAGCCCTCGCGTCTTCCGTGTCGTCGCGCTTCCCGCGCCGACCGACCGCGAGAAGTCGCAGATGTATATTCAGCGATACATGCGCCACTTCCCGGCGGGCGGCGAAATCGTGATCTTCGACCGCAGCTGGTACAATCGCGCCGGCGTCGAGCGCGTGATGGAATTCTGCACGATGGACCAGGTCCGGCGCTTTCTCGAAATCGCGCCGGAGATGGAAAAGGCGATCGTCGAATCCGGCATTCTTCTGATCAAGTACTGGCTCGAGGTGACGCCGGAAGAACAGACGCGCCGGCTTGAGGCGCGCATCGACGATCCGCGCAAGATCTGGAAGCTGTCGCCGATGGACCTGAAGTCCTACAACCGCTGGTACGACTATTCGCGTGCGCGCGACGACATGTTCAAGGCCACTGACACGCCCTGGGCGCCGTGGCATCTCGTGCGGTCGGACGACAAGAAGCGCGCGCGGCTCAATACGATCGCGCACCTTCTGTCGCAAATCCCCTATGAGGATTTGCCGCGCGAGAAGCCGATCCTGCCGAAACGGCAGAAGCGTTCTGGCTATATCGAGCCCGACTATCCCTACAAGGTCATACCGGAGCTCGACTGGCAAGAACGATAGGGGCCGAAATCTGGGAGGCTAGATCGCGGAGCCATGAATGTGTTGTGGATAGGGGTCGGCTGATTGAATTGGTGTCGAGTATAGCTGTAGGCGGAATGACGCCGTTGCGGGCGGCCGTGCGGATAGAGCGTCAGCTGATGCGGATGCATCCGCACGATAGGATTCGCCGAAGTGTTCGGCTTTGCGCTGGCGTTCGTCGCCGGGTCGGCCTTCGCGGCGAGCGAAAAGCAAAAGGAAATTGTGGAAACGGCGACTACCAAAACCATCGCGATGCGCTTCATTTATTTTCATCTTTCTGGACGCCAGACAGTTGCGTATGAAAGTTCGTGACGGGACGCCACATACGCGCCCACTTTTTCAGGGTTGAGGCCATAGGCTCAGCCCCACAAACAGTCAGGATCGGGCTTCGCCGAACCTGGCGCTCGGTACCCTCCGGGCCGCTGGTGAGCGCCGGCTGCGCTGAATGATGTATACTCGGAAAGAGACGAGCCGAAACGCCGGGGCTGCTACAGGGGGCCTGACATGTTCGAACCTGCCAAATTCCACGTATTTGAAACCCTCCACGACGGCAGCCACCGTCGAGATTCGGGCGCAAAGGCCAGAGGATCTCGAGGAGATTCTCGCGCGCGCTCCAGCATGCAAGCGCCGAGACGGTCTATCATCGCTTCTTTGCGATGAAACGCTCGTTCTCGGAAAAGGAGCAGCACTTCTTCTTCGACGTCGATTTCGTCGATCATGTCGTGCTGATCGCGGTCGCCAAGACGGACGGGAATCCCCGAATCGTAGGCGGCGCCCGCTTCGTCGTCACCGAACCGGGCAAGGCCGAAGTGGCGTTCTCGGTCGTCGACGACTATCAGGGCCACGGCCTCGGCGCGGTCCTGATGCATCATATCACGGCGATCGCCCGCGAGGCCGGGATCAGGGAGTTCTTCGCCGAGGTCCTGTCCGACAACGGACCCATGCTCGCCGTGTTCGAGCACAGCGGACTGATCACGACGGTGCGGCGGGAGGGCGCGACCATCCACGTCGCGATGCGCTTTCCCGATCCATGAGCGCGCGCGGCGCGTCCGCACGCCCGCAAAGTCACTGCCTGCATTTGACCAGAATCGTGTCGAGCGTCTTGTCGCCGTTCGGCCGATAGACGATCTGCGTGCCCGACTTGATCTCGATCTCGACCGACTGTGACGTGTAGCTGATCGAATCCTTGCACGTTGAATTGACCGTGATCAGCCCCTTGTCGTTCGAGACGCTGGTGACCTGGCAAGTCTGGTTGGGCAATACGAACGTGCCGGGCGTGATGATCGCCGCTTGAGCGAACTGGTCGGCCGGCTGGCGAAAGGCCAGCCCTCCGCCGTTCCGGACAAAGAGCTTCTGGCAGTCGGCCGGCGTCGTCGCCCACGCGCCCGTCAGCCGACCGTCCAGTTCAGCGGCGCCGGCTGGGCCGCAGCTGAACAGCAGCAGCGCGCCAAGAGCCAATCCGCTTTTCTTGTTCATTGTCTCGACCCCGAAGCCTTTTTTCTCACGCGCCTGAAATGCGCGTCCAGACGATAAGGCGCCGGGCGCCCGGCCGCCAGTCGCAATCAGCCGCCGCCGATCCCTGTCGAGTTCGGCGGTGGATTCCGGTGAATGCGGGGATTCCGGCGATCGCCCGGCCAAGGATAAGCGCGTGAATGTCGTGCGTGCGTCCCGCTCCAATCTCACATGCCCGAGTAGTTCGGCCCGCCGCCGCCCTCGGGCGCGGTCCAGACGATATTCTGGGTCGGGTCCTTGATATCGCAGGTCTTGCAGTGCACGCAGTTCTGCGCGTTGATCACCAGGCGCTCCTCGCCCTCGTCGCTCTTCACGAACTCGTAGACGGCGGCTGGGCAATAGCGCTGCTCGGGGCCGGCGTATTTGGCGAGATTGACCGCAACGGGAATGCTCGGATCCTTCAGCGTCAGGTGTGGCGGCTGATCCTCTTCGTGATTGACGTTGCCGACGAACACCGACGACAGCCGATCGAAGGTCAGCTTGCCGTCGGGTTTCGGGTATTCGATCCGCGGGCAGTCAGCCGCCGGCTTCAGATAAGCGTAGTCCGGCTTCGCGGTATGCAGCGTCCAGGGCGGCGTGTTGACGCCGATCTTCGGCAAGAGCCAATGCTCCACGCCGGTCATCAGCTGGCCGACCAGCGGGCCCCTCTTGAACCACGGCTTGAAGTTGCGGCTCTGCAGCAACTCCGCATAGAGCCAGCTGCGCTTGAAAAGCTCCGGAAAGGCGGTCAGCTCGTCGCCCTCGCGACCGGCGGCGAGGGCCTCGGCCAGCGCCTCGGCGCAAAGCATCCCGCTCTTGATCGCCGCGTGGCTGCCCTTGACCCTTGCGGCGTTCATGAAGCCGGCGTCGCAGCCGACGAGCGCGCCGCCCGGAAACACGAGCTTCGGCAAGGCCTGCGGCCCGCCGTTGTTGATCGCCCGCGCGCCATAGCTCAGCCGCTTGCCGCCTTCGAGATGCGAGCGGACGGCCGGATGCGTCTTCCAGCGCTGCATCTCCTCGAAGGGGTTGAGCCAGGGATTGGAATAGTCGAGCCCGATTACGAAACCGACGGCGACGAGGTTGCCTTCGAGATGATAGAGGAATCCGCCGCCGAACGCGTCCTTGCCCATCGGCCATCCTGCCGTATGCATGACGCGGCCCGGTTCGGCCTTTTCGTCGGGAACCTCCCACAGCTCCTTGACGCCGATGGCGTAGGTCTGCGGGTCCTGGCCTTCGGCGAGCCGGAAGCGATCGAGGAGCTGCCGGCCGAGTTCGCCACGCGCCCCCTCGGCGAAAATCGTGTAGCGGCCCGTCAGCTCCATGCCGAGCTGGAACGAGCCGAGCGGCTCGCCGCCCTTGCCGAGACCGACATGGCCGGTCGCCACGCCGCGCACCGACCCGTCGTCGCCATAAAGGATCTCGGTGGCGGCAAATCCCGGAAAGATTTCGACCCCGAGCGCCTCGGCCTGCTCGGCGAGCCATTTCACCACATAGCCAAGTCGGACAACGTAGCAGCCGTGATTGTGGAAATTGCGGGGGACGAGGAAGTCCGGGATGCGCCGCGATCCGTTCTCCGAGAGGATCACGACGTCGTCCGCGATCACGGGCTGGTTGAGCGGCGCGCCGCGCGCCTTCCAGTCGGGAAGGAGCTCCGTCAGCGCCCTCGGGTCCATGACTGCGCCGGAGAGAATATGCGCTCCCGGCTCCGAGCCCTTTTCCAGCACGATGACCGAGAGATCCGCATTGAGCTGCTTGAGACGGATCGCCGTCGCAAGTCCCGCCGGGCCGGCCCCGACAATCACCACGTCATAGGCCATCGACTCGCGCGGCCCGAACTGTTCGACAAGTTCCTTCGGCGTCATTGTTGACTCGTCCTCATTCCATCCGCGGCTCTCACCCGACGACCCGCCGCTGGACCTGGATTGCGCCTTCAGAAGGCGCGGCAGCGGTCCGTCATCCCGACAGATAGTTCATAGCTAAACTATTTTCTAGCCCCGGCCGGCCAACGCGCCCCTTGCGCTTCGGCTCGCCCCTGGCGTTTCGCTTCCCGTCGCCCGTGGATGGCGCTCAAGTTCCCCTTGCAATGTCCCTTGCCTCGGCATTTCGCGCAACCTGAACTTCTGGATGTTGGCCGCGGATGTCGCCCGAGCGTCGCGAACGATTAGCCAACATCCAAGCCGAGTTCGAGCAAATTCCGGATTCGCCTATTCTCTGAAGATGATCGAAATCATGAAGCGCGTGGACGCCGGCGCAGCGGAAGCGGTACAGAACCCATGCCGAAGCGCCGGCGCGCGCGATGCGACAGGAGATTTCACGACATGACGGCCTTGACGCTGAAGGACCCCACCCTCCTCAAGGACAAGTGCTACGTCGCCGGCGAATGGATCGGCGGCGCGGCGACGATCGCCGTCACCAACCCCGTCGACGACAGCGTCGATCGGCCATGTCCCGAAGCTCGGCGCGGCCGAGACCCGCCGCGCGATCGAGGCGGCGGAAACGGCGCAGAAGCTCTGGGCGAAGAAGACCGCCAAGGAGCGCGCCGGCGATCTTGCGCAAATGGTTCGACCTGATGATGGACAACCAGGAGGACCTCGCGCCGCATCATGACCGCCGAGCAGGGCAAGCCGCTCGCCGAATCGCGCGGCGAGATCGCCTACGGCGCCTCGTTCATCGAGTTCTTCGCCGAGGAGGCCAAGCGCATCTACGGCGAGACGATCCCCTCGCCCTGGCCGAACGCGCGCATGGTCGTGATCAAGCAGCCGATCGGCGTCGTCGCCGCGATCACGCCGTGGAACTTCCCCAACGCGATGATCACCCGCAAGGCGGGCCCGGCGCTCGCCGCCGGCTGCGCCTTCGTCTGCAAGCCGGCGGGCGAGACGCCGCTCTCGGCGCTGGCGCTCGCCGAACTCGGCGAGCGCGCCGGCATTCCGCCCGGCGTCTTCTCGGTGATCACCGGCTCGGCGCGCGAGATCGGCGCGGAGATGACGTCGAACCCGATCGTGCGCGGCCTCACCTTCACCGGCTCGACCGAGGTCGGCCGGGTGCTGATGGCGCAATGCGCGCCGACCATCAAGAAGCTCGGGCTCGAGCTCGGCGGCAACGCGCCGTTCATCGTGTTCGACGACGCCGACCTCGACGCGGCGGTCGCAGGGCGCGATGGCCTCGAAATACCGCAACGCCGGCCAGACCTGCGTCTGCGCCAACCGCCTGCTGGTGCAGGACGGCGTCTACGACGCCTTCGCCGACAAGCTCGCCGAGGCGGTCGAAGACGCTCAAGGTCGGCGACGGCGTCGAGGCCGGCGTCACCACCGGCCCGCTGATCAACGCGGCGGCGGTCGCCAAGGTCGAGGAGCACGTCGCCGACGCGCGTGGCGAAGGGCGCGAAGATCGTGGTCGGCGGCAAGCGCGCTCGGCGGCAATTTCTTCGAGCCGACGGTGCTCGCCGACGTGACGCCGCGAGATGGCGGTCGCGCGCGAGGAGACCTTCGGCCCGGTCGCGCCGCTCTTCCGCTTCAAGACCGAGGAGGAGGCGATCGCGATGGCCAACGCCACCGAATTCGGCCTCGCCTGCTATTTCTACGCCCGCGACATCGGCCGCGTCTGGCGCGTCGCCGAGGGCCTCGAATACGGCATGGTCGGCATCAACGAGGGCATCATCTCGACCGCCGAGGCGCCGTTCGGCGGCGTCAAGGCGAGCGGCATCGGCCGCGAGGGCTCGCGCCACGGCGTCGAGGAATATCTCGAGATGAAATACCTGCTGATGGGCGGGCTGGCGGCGGCGCCGTAAATCCGCTCTCTAAAACGCGGGACGTTTCATGCCGCGCACCAGGCCTTTGATGAGGCGACCCTTCCTCGCAGCGCTCGAGGGCCTGGTCTACGGAGGAAACGATCTGGAAGCGCTGTGCGTGCGCGGAAGCGGTATTCCCTAAGTGGTCGGAGACGACCCGCGGAACCGCGCAAAAGACGACGTCGACGCCCCGTTCGTCCCCGATCTCGACGATGCGGCGAAGGCTCGAAATCGCTGAACTGTCGACGCCGTCGACGTCGCCGAAATCGAGGATGACGGCGCGAACGCCCTCGGCGTGATCGAATCGCTCGCGGATCTCTCGCCGGAGCCGGTGCGCCGTGCCGAAGAACAAGAAGCCCTGCAGGTAAACGACGAGGCGCTCGTGTCCCGTCTCCCTCAACGCCCTGCGATCGGCCGCGGGCCGCGCCACATTGCTGACCGCAACGTCGCCGAAATAGGCCGCCCGGATCGGCGGACCGCCAGCATAGGTGGCGACGAAGCTGACGCAGCCCAGAACAATGCCGGCGAGAACGCCCCAGTTGACGCTGAAGGCGATCGAGAGGGCGATGATCACCGGAATGATCGCCCACTCGCGTAAGCCCATTTCGCGCCGTGTCAGGAACAGGCGGCGTCTCGCCGCCCAGGGCCGCCCAAGTCGCCCGTCTTCCGAAGGTTCGCGCCACGGCGTCGAGGGAGCGGTCGAGCGGAACAACATGAGGAAACGCGGGCTGGCGGCGGGGTCGTGACGGCGACGCCGGAGCGGCCGGCAGCGCTGAGGCTGCCGGAACAGGCGTCCCTCGCGTCGTGCGGCCCGGAACGCTGGCTCTTTCTCGGCGGCGCGGTCTGAAGGGCGAGGCGGTGGCGACGCCGCCGCTCGTCCGACCCTCGAGAACGCGAAAACCATTTGTTTCGCACGATTTCGCGACCGCTCTCGACGTCGTCATGAACCTTCGGTGTGGTCCTGCGTTAGCTTGAGCGTGAAGCCTCGGGAGCGCCCAGTGCCGTCATCCCCTTCGCCCCGGCGCCGGAGCGGCTGGAGCGTCGTCGTCTTTTTGGCCGCGACCGCAGGCGCGGGCTATTTCGGCTGGCGTGAATATGGAAATCGCGACCGGGGTGGTTCGAGCGTCGCGGCCCGCGCGCCAGTTCCGATTCCGGTCACCGTGTCCGCAGTCCGCAAAAGTGATTTCCCGGTCTATCTCTACGGCCTCGGCGTGGTGGAGCCCTATGACACGGTCACCGTAAGCAGCCGCGTGGATGGTCAGGTCACCAAGGTCGCTTTCAAACAAGGACAGATGGTCAAGGAGGGCGACGTCCTCGCTGAGATCGACCCGCGCCCTTACCAGGCGGTACTGGATCAGGCGAAGGCGAAAAAAGCCTCCGATGAGGCCGCGCTGAAGAACGCCCAATTGAACCTTCAGCGCTATCAGACGCTGAGCAAGGAAGACTTCGCCACGCGGCAGCAACTGGATACGCAGCAAGCGACGGTCGACCAACTTCAGGCGCAGATCCAGGGCGACCAGGCCGCTGTCGACAACGCGCAAACGGAGCTGAGCTACACGACGATCCGCTCGCCCCTGACGGGCAGGACAGGATTCCGATTTGTCGATCCTGGCAACATCGTCCACGCGGCTGGAACGGCCGGCATCGTCACGATCGTGAAACTCCAGCCAATTTCCGTCGTCTTCACCGCGCCGGAAGAGGATGTTTCCGAGATCAACAATGCCCTTGCCGCGGGAACGGTTCCCGTCGATGCGCTCTCGTCGGACGGCAAAACCCTCCTCTCGCACGGCCATCTCGCGCTGATGAACAACGCCGTCGACCAGGCGAGCGGCGACATTCAGATGAAGGCGACGTTCGAAAACAAGGACAATGAGCTTTGGCCCGGGTTATCGGTCTCGACTCGTCTGCTCGTGCAAACCATGAAGGACGCAACGGTGGTTCCGTCGGACGCCGTTCAGCGAGGGCCAAACGGCCTTTTCGCCTATGTCGTCGACAAGAGCGACAAGGTCCACATCCAGGACGTCAAGGTTGATCAGGAAGGCGAGGGACTTTCGCTGATCGCGGCAGGCCTTACCCCCGGGCAAACCGTTGTGACCGAAGGGCAGTCGCGGCTGACGGACGGCGCCGGCGTGCGACCCAGTCCCGCGCCGGGAGAGGCTCCGGCCACGGCTGCGGCGGATGCGCCGTCCAAGGCGCCTTGAAATGGCGCTCAATATCTCCGCTCCCTTCATCCGGGCGCCAATCGCGACTTCGCTCGTCATGGCGGGACTGCTGTTCGTGGGCATCGTCGCTTACCCTCGTCTGGCGGTCGCGCCGCTGCCACAGGTGGATTTTCCGACGCTGCAGGTCTCCGCCTTGCTGCCCGGGGCCAGTCCCGAGACCATGGCGTCTTCGGTCGCACAGCCGCTGGAAACGGAATTCGCCCAGATCCCCGGCGTTTCCCAGATGACTTCGGTCAGCACGCTGGGGACGACGGCGATCACCCTGCAGTTCGACCTTAACCGTGATCTCGACGGGGCCTCCAGCGACGTGCTCGAAGCGATCAACGCTGCGGGCGGCCAATTGCCGAAGAACCTGCCGAGCCCGCCGACCTTCAGAAAGGTGAACCCGGCGGATGCGCCGATCCTGCTGCTCGCCGCAACCTCGAAGTCTCTTCCCTTGACGGAGGTCGACGATCAGGTTCAGACGAAGCTCGTTCAGCAGATCAGCCAGATCTCCGGGGTCGCACAGGTTTTGATCGGCGGCCAGCAGACTCCCGCGATCCGTATCCAGCTCGATCCCGCCAAGCTCGTGGCCAAGGGTCTATCGCTGGAAGAGGTGCGCGGACCGCTCTCCGTCGCGACCGTCGACGATCCGAAGGGGACGATCTATAGCGGAAACCGCGCCTTCACGATCTACGCCAACGACCAGATCACGCGCGCTCAGGTCTGGAACGACGTCATCGTCGCGTACAAGAACAACGGCCCATTGCGAGTGCGGGACATCGGACAGGCCGTGGAAGGGCCTCAGGACGATACACAGGCGGCATGGGCGGACGGCGTACGAAGCGTCTTCCTTGTCATTTTCAAACAGCCCGGCGCCAATGTCATCGACACGGTCGACAAGATCATGGCGGAGCTGCCGCGCATCAAGGCGTCGATGCCGCCATCGATCGAGATCAGCACGCTGAGCGACCGCACGCAGACCATCCGCGCGTCGGTCAGCGACGTGCAGTTCACGTTGCTTCTCACGATCGCGCTCGTGGTGATGGTGATCTTCGTTTTCCTCCGGAGCCTGTGGGCTACCGTCATTCCGAGCGTCACAGTGCCGCTGGCCTTACTCGGCGCCTTCGCGCTCATGTGGGCGGCTGGTTATACGCTCGACAATCTGTCCCTGATGGCGCTCACCATTTCGGTCGGCTTCGTCGTTGACGACGCCATCGTGATGCTCGAGAACATTACCCGCTACGTCGAGGATGGCGATCCGCCGCTCGAAGCCGCCCTCAAAGGCGCGGGCGAGATTGGCTTCACCATTCTTTCGATCAGCATCTCGCTCATCGCGGTACTCATTCCTCTGTTGCTGATGAGCGGCATTATTGGCCGCCTATTTCGGGAATTTTCGATCACGCTCGCCATGACGATCGCCGTGTCCGGCGTTGTCTCCTTGACGCTCACGCCGATGATGGCGTCACGTTTCCTCGTCTCCGCCAAGGACAGTCGTCACGGACGCCTCTACGAGGCGAGCGAACGCGCCTTCGAGGCTTTGCTGCGGGCTTATGAACGCATGCTCGATGGGGTGCTCGAGCGTCGCTCTGTCACGCTCCTGTTCTTTCTGGCGACGGTCGCCCTGACTGTCTATCTCTTCGTGATCATCCCGAAGGGGTTCTTCCCGCAACAGGACACGGGGCTGATCACCGGCATCTCTCAAGGCGCTGAGGACATATCGGTGTCGGACATGATGCGCCATCAGGAGGAACTGGGGGCGATCGTTCTGAAGGATCCAGGGGTGGCCCATGTCGCGATGGCGATTGGCGGAACCGGAAATCCCTCCAACACGGGACGCATGTTCATCACTCTCAAGCCGCGCGACCAACGCGACGCCACGGCCGATCAGATCATTAACCGCCTGCAGCCCAAGCTGGACGACGTCGAAGGCGCGAAACTGTTCCTGCAGGCGGCGCAGGACGTGACGGTCGGCGGGCGCAGCGCTCGGACGCAATATCAATACACGTTGCAGGACGCCGATTTCGACGAGTTGAACGCCTGGGCGCCCAGGCTGCTCGCGAAGATGCGCACGCTCCCAGAACTGCGCGACGTCGCCTCGGATCAGGAGACAGACGGCACGACGCTGACCTTGACCATCAACCGGGACCAGGCCTCGCGCTATGGCCTCTCCGCGCAAACGATCGACGACACGCTGCAAGACGCTTTCGGACAGCGCGAGATCGCACAATATTTCACGCAGCTGTCGAGCTACGAGGTGATCATGGAGGTCCTGCCCAGCCTGCAGAACGACCTGTCCTCGCTCGACAAGATCTTTCTGAAGTCGATGCAGGGCGGGGAGGTTCCGCTGTCTGCTTTCGCGAAGTGGACCACGACGCCGACTGAACCGCTATCGATCAGCCATCAGAGCCAGTTTCCGGCCGCCACCATCAGCTTCAACCTTGCTCCGGGAACGGCGCTGAGCCAGGCCACCGAAGCCATTCAGCGCGCGCAGGAAGAACTCAAACTGCCCGCGACCGTGATCGCCACCTTCCAGGGAAACGCCGCGGCGTTCCAGGACTCCTTGAGCTCGACGCCGTTGCTCATTCTTGCGGCGTTGGTCGTCGTCTATCTGATCCTGGGCATCCTTTATGAAAGCTACATCCACCCGCTGACAATCCTGTCGACGCTGCCGTCGGCGGGCTTGGGAGCGCTGGCGATGCTCATGGTCTTTCACTACGACTTCAGTCTCATCGCGCTGATCGGCATCATTCTTCTGATCGGCATCGTCAAGAAAAACGGGATCATGCTCGTCGACTTCGCGATGACCGCAGAGCGGAACGAGGGCTTGTCCTCGCTCGACGCGATCCGGCGCGCAGCGTTGCTGCGCTTCCGGCCGATCCTGATGACGACGATGGCGGCTATCCTCGGCGGCGTGCCGCTCATGCTGGGACACGGCAGCGGCTCGGAGATCAGACAGCCTCTGGGCTATTGCATGGTCGGCGGTCTGATCGTCAGCCAGGCGCTGACGCTCTTCACCACTCCCGTGATCTACCTCTATCTCGATCAATTGCAGAACTGGCTTGGCAGTCCGGGACGAGGCGCAAAGTCGGGTTCAAGAGTCGAGGAGGGTCGCCCGGCCCCTAGCGGTTCGGTCGCGGAAGCAGGAGCGTCTCAATAGGTAGCGAGATGAGCGCACCAGAGTTTCCTGCCCGCGCCGCCGCTCCGGGCCGCCAGCACGAACGTCGCCGGCGGCTCCGCGGTGCTGTCGGCTCAACTCAGTACCGATACGTCTCCGGCTTGAACGGACCGGCCTGCGACAGGCCGAGGTACTTCGCCTGCTCACCGGTCAACTTGGTGAGCTTCGCGCCGACCTTGGCGAGGTGGAGCGAGGCGACCTTCTCGTCGAGGTGCTTGGGCAGCGTATAGACCTGCTTCTCGTACTGGCCGGGCTTGGTGAAAAGCTCGATCTGAGCCAGCGTCTGGTTGGTGAACGAGGCCGACATCACAAACGACGGATGGCCGGTCGCGTTGCCGAGGTTCACGAGCCGGCCTTCGGACAGAAGGATGAGCTTCTTGCCGTCGGGAAACTCGATCTCGTCCACCTGCGGCTTGACGTTGTTCCACTTGTAATTGCGCAAGCTCGAGACCTGGATCTCCGA
Source organism: uncultured Alphaproteobacteria bacterium (assembly GCA_963783275.1). Lineage (GTDB taxonomy): Bacteria > Pseudomonadota > Alphaproteobacteria > Rhizobiales > Beijerinckiaceae > Roseiarcus. The sequence goes on from CAWANA010000026.1 coordinate 43,169, forward strand.
GTCGAAGTGGCCGATGTTGCAGACGATCGCCCGGTCGTGCATGGCGCGCATGTGGTCGAGGGTGATGACGTCGACGTTGCCGGTGGCGGTGACGAAGATGTCGGCCCGCGGCGCCGCATCCTCCATCGTCACGACCTCATAGCCTTCCATCGCGGCCTGGAGCGCGCAGATCGGATCGACCTCCGAAACCAGCACCCGGCAGCCGGCGTTGCGCAGCGAAGCGGCCGAGCCCTTGCCGACGTCGCCGAAGCCCGCGACCATCGCGACCTTGCCGGCCATCATGACATCGGTGCCGCGACGGATGCCGTCGACGAGCGACTCGCGGCAGCCGTAAAGATTATCGAATTTCGACTTGGTGACGCTGTCGTTGACGTTGATCGCCGGCCACAGGAGCTTGCCCTCCTTGGCCATGACATAGAGACGGTGGACGCCGGTGGTCGTCTCCTCGGTGACGCCGCGGATCGATTTGGCGTTCTTCTCGTACCAGCCGGGGCTGCTCTTCAGCCGCGCCTTGATCGCGGCGAACAGCACCTCTTCCTCCTCGTTGGTCGCGTGCTCGAGAAAGGCGGTGTCGCCCTGCTCGGCGCGGAGCCCGAGGTGGATGAGCAGCGTCGCGTCGCCGCCGTCGTCGAGAATCATGTTCGGCGCGCCGCCGTCGGCCCACTCGAAGATCCGGTGGGTGTAATCCCAATAGTCCTTCAGGCTCTCGCCCTTGATGGCGAAGACCGGCGTGCCCGTCGCCGCGATAGCGGCGGCGGCATGGTCCTGGGTCGAATAGATGTTGCACGAGGCCCAGCGGACGTCGGCGCCGAGCGCTTTCAGCGTCTCGATCAGGACGGCTGTCTGGATGGTCATGTGGAGGGAGCCCGCGATCCGCGCCCCTTTGAGCGGCTGGGCGGCCGAATATTCCGCCCGGGTCGCCATCAGGCCTGGCATCTCGGTCTCGGCGATTGCGATCTCCTTGCGCCCGAAGGCGGCAAGGCCGATGTCGGCGACGGTGTAGTCGGCGGCTTTGGTCATCACGCGTCTATCCCTTGTGTCGTTCGGGCGCTCCCTTACCAGCGGCGGACGCGGCGTGCAATAAACATATAAGCAAGTCTTTATATGATTTTCTCGTCGGCCGTCTGATCTACAGCGCCGATCAGGATGCAGCTGCGCAACGGCGCTGTCATTCCCGATTGCGAGCAATTTGTCGCAACCTGTTTATCTGGGCGCAGCGCCATCGCATGCTATAACGAGACCAAGCAAAAAGCGCGCCGCGTGCGTGGGGCGCGCACGGGTTTCGGCGTAGCAACGGCAAGGGTGCAATGGCGCTTTCAGCCAAACTGACGATGCGGCAGGGTCAGACGATGGTTCTGACGCCGCAACTGCTTCAGGCGATCAAGCTGTTGCAGATGCCCAACGTCGAACTCAGCGCCTTCATCGAGAACGAGCTCGCCAGCAATCCGCTGCTCGAGCGCGCCGAGGACCAAGAGGGCCGCGAGGCCGAACGCCTCGAGGGCGTCCCGGAAGCGCCGGCCGCGGAAGCTGCTGGCGGAGCCCGGCGACTGGGCGTCGGACGCGCTCGAAACGGATTGCGCCGCACTGGAAGCCAATCTCGGCACCGAGGTCGAAAACGCCTTTGACGCCCGACCGAACCGCGCCCGCCGCCGAAAGCCGGATCGGCGAGGGCCTTCCGACCGGCTCCTGGGCCGGAGACGGAGGAGGCGGCTCGACCTCGGGCGCAGCGCCCGACCTCGAGGCCTATGTCTCGGAGACCGTCTCGCTGCACGACCATCTCGAGCGCCAGGCCGGGGTCATCCTGGTCGATCCGGCGGAGCGGATGATCGGGAGCGGCGCTGATCGACGGCCTCGACGACGCGGGCTATTTCATCGGCTCGCTCGACGAGATCGCCGAACGCCTCGGAACGGCGGCCGAAGCCGCTCTGAGGCGTGCTGCTGAAATTGCAGACGCTCGAACCGACAGGCGTGTTCGCGCGCAGCCTCGCCGAGTGCCTTGCGCTTCAGTTGCGTGAGCGCGACCGCTTCGATCCGGCGATGGAGGCGATGATCGCCAATCTGCCGGCGCTGGCGCGACGCGACTTTGCCCTGCTGCGCAAGGTGTGCGGCGTCGACGACGAGGATCTCGCCGACATGATCGCCGAGATCCGGCGCCTCGAACCGAAGCCAGGCCGCGCCTTCGGCGACCCGCCGGGCGCGCCGGCGATTCCCGACGTCTACGTCCTGGCCGCGCCCGACCGGACCTGGCGCGTCGAGCTCAACAGCCAGGCGCTGCCGCGCGTCCTGGTCAACGACGTCTATGCGGCCGTCATCAAGCGGGGCGCGAGCCGGGACGAGGACAAGCAATATGTTTCCGCCCAGCTCCAGTCGGCCAACTGGCTGACCAAGAGCCTCGAGCAGCGCGCCCGCACGATCCTCAACGTGGCGACGCGAGATCGTGCGCCGTCAGGACGCCTTCCTGGTCGAGGGCGTGTCGGCGCTGAGGCCCCTGAACCTCAAGATGATCGGCGAAGCGATCGGCGTGCACGAATCGACCGTGTCGCGCGCGACGGCGCACAAGTTCATCCAGACGCCGCGCGGGCTGTTCGAGATGAAGTACTTCTTCACCGCCGCCATCCCTTCGCTCGAACTCGGGCGAGTCGCATTCGGCGGAGGCGGTGCGCCAGCGCATCCGGCAGATGATCGACGAGGAGGACTCGGACGACGTTCTTTCCGACGACAGCATTGTCGAACGGCTGCGCAAGGCCGATATTGTCGTGGCGCGCCGGACGGTGGCGAAGTACAGGGACAGCCTGAAAATTCCGTCCTCGGTCGAGCGGCGGAAGCTCAAGCTGTCGCCGATCGGGGCGCAGCGTCCGCGCGGCGATCCCGCCCGGGCCGAGGCCTGAGCGTCGATTACCGGCTTGAAAACAACACGTATTGTCCGCGATTGACACGGCGGCGGCAGACTCCTAACGCTAATTTTGGGAGGTCCGCTTGAGCGATGTCCGGGGATGCGGGCGGGGGCGAAGGGGCGCGCGAGCGCGCGTGGGAACGAGCGGCGGCGAAACGAGTTAAGCGCCGCGATGACAAGGCCGACAATCGATGACTTTGAGAGTATCCGGAAAGAACCTCGATATCGGGGAATCTTTGCGCCAGCACGTGTTGGAGAAGGTGGAGGGGATGGTCGCCCGCTACTTCAACGGAACGGTCAGCGGCCACGTGGTGATTGCGCGCGAGGGCTCGGGCTATCGCTCGGACTGCACGCTTCGGCTGAGCTCGGGAGTGAGCCTGCACGCCGAAGGGGCTGCGCATGAGCCCTATCCCTGTTTCGAGCATGCCGCCGACAAGATCGAGGCGCGGCTGCGGCGTTACAAGCAGCGCCTCAAGGGCCGCGCGGGCGGCGGCGAGATCGCCGCTCGGAGCAAGGCAAGGGGACGGTTTCGAATTACGTGGTCGAGACCCCGACCGACGAGGAAGAGCCCGCCGAGGGCTTCAATCCGGTGGTCGTCGCCGAGGGGACGGAGGCGATCAAGTCCATGTCCGTCGCTTCGGCGGTCGCCGAACTCGACCTCACCGGCGCGCCGGTGGTGGTGTTCGCCCACGCCAGCAGCGGACGGGTGAACATTGTGTATCGGCGACGGGACGGAGCAATCGGTTGGCTCGATCCACGCTGACGGCGATCGGTGGGGGCAATGACGGCCGCCGAACATCCAGGACGGACATGTCGCTATCGGAACTGATCAAACCGGACGCCGTCCTTCCCGCCCTGCGGGTCAACGGCAAGAAGCAGGCGCTTCAGGAGATGAGCGAGCGCGCGGCGGCTGTGTCCGGCGCTGCCGGCGCGCGAGATTTTCGACGCGCTGCTTCAGCGGGAGCGGCTCGGCTCGACCGGCGTCGGCGACGGCGTCGCCATCCCGCATGGCAAGCTCTCCAAATGCGAGCAGATCTTCGGCGTCTTCGCCCGGCTCGAACGCGCCATCGACTTCGAAGCCCCGGATGGCCTTCCGGTCGACCTGATCTTCATGCTGATCGCCCCGGAATCCGCGGGCGCCGATCATCTCAAGGCGCTGGCTTCGATCGCGCGCCTGCTGCAGAAACGCCGCGACCGCCGCGCAGTTGCGCGCGACCCGCGACCCGACCGCGATCTATGCGCTGCTCACGATGGCGCCGACGTCGAACGCCGCCTGAACGAATCGGAGACCGCTCTTGAAAGCCCGCGTCGTCGTCACGCTGAAAACCGGAGTGCTCGATCCGCAGGGCAAGGCGATCGAGGGCGCGCTCAGGTCGCTGTCGATTCGCCGGCGTCGCAGCCGTGCGCCAGGGCAAGGTGTTCGATATCGAACTCGACGGGGATGACCGGGACGGCGCCTACAAGACCCTGAGCGAGGCTTGCGAGCGCCTGCTCGCCAACACCATCGTCGAGAACTACGCGATCGAGATCGCCTGAAGCCACGATGAAAGCCGCCGTCATCCTCTTCCCCGGCTCGAATCGCGAACAGGACGCCGCGCGCGCGCTCAGGGAGGCCTCGGGCCGCGCGCCCGCGATCGTCTGGCACGCCGATGCCGGATCTGCCGCGACGGGACCGACCTCGTCGTCCTTCCCGGCGGCTTCTCCTACGGCGACTATCTCCGCTGCGGCGCGATCGCGGCGCGGTCGCCGATCATGCGCGCGGTCGGCGCGTCACGCCGAGCGCGGCGGCCTGGTGCTCGGCATCTGCAACGGCTTCCAGATCCTGTGCGAGGCGGGCCTCTTGCCGGGCGTGCTGATGCGCAACGCCAACCGCCGCTTCCTGTGCAAGATGCAGCATGTGAGGGTCGAGAACGCCAGGACGCCGTTCACCCGCGGCTATTCCGAGGGGCAGGTGGTGAAATTCGCGATCGCGCACGGCGAGGGCAACTTCGAAGCCGACGACGCGACGCTGGAGGCGATCGAAGGCGGCGGCCAGGTCGCCTTCCGCTATTGCGACGCCGCCGGCCGCGTCGACGAGGCGGCCAATCCGAACGGATCGGAGCACGGCATCGCCGGCGTGTTCAACAGCCGGTTCAACGTGCTCGGCCTGATGCCGCACCCGGAAAACCTGATCGACCCGCTGGTCGGCGGGATCGACGGCCGGCCGCTGTTCGCGGCGCTCGCCGCCTGACGGCGCGCTGTTCACGGGATTTTTCACAAATCGCGTCAAAATCTTCGAGGAGGGCGGCGCTTTGTCATAGTGCGTCAACCCTCTGAGCGACACTATCTGTCGCATCAGGGGTGACAAGGAACCATGACTGATTCGCTCGACAGGCTGTTCTCCGGAGTGCTCGAGGCGCGGAACCTCCCTCCGTCGGCGTCGCGCACCTCGAAGCTGTTTCGCGACGGCGTGCAGAAAATGGCCAAGAAGCTGGTCGAGGAGGCGATCGAGGTCGGCCTCGACGCCGTGCAGATGAACCGCGAGTCGGTCGTCCTGGAAAGCGCCGACATGCTCTACCATCTGGCCGTGATCTGGGCCGAGTGCGGGGTGACGCCCGGCGAGGTGATGGCGGAAATCGACCGGCGCGAGCGAACCTACGGAATCGCCGAGAAGCTGCCGAAGCATGCCGGCGCGGCGCAGATCCGGCGCATGACCCAGTTCGGCCCGCGGCGCAAGGCCGTCTCCTGAAGGGGGAGCCGTATAGACGCGGTCGATCGGATCCATGGCTCGCGCCTCTTGAGCCCGAGCGCGGCGGAACACGAACCACCGCGATCTCTCGCGCGCCCGATCCATCGACGAGCGTCGCGACCGGCGTCACCGATAGCGAACGCCTTCGGCGGACGCGACGGAAGGCCACGAGCGAATCTCGCTTGTCGGCCCGAGGCGAGCGACCTTGCCGCCCGCCCCGATGATGTTGACGACGACCCCGCGGCCGCGCGCCGCCATGCGCCTTACCAGCGGGTCGATAACATTGATGTAGGAAAAGAACTTGGCGTCGAACGCGGCCCGCCAGACCTCAGGGTTCAGATCGGGCGGCGGGGTCCGGCGCGCGGCGCCCGCCGAATTGACCAGCACGTCGATCGGGCCGAGTTGGGCGCGTCGTCGATCAGGCTCAACGCGGCGGAGGCGGAGGCGCAATCGGCCGCAAAGCCGATGGCCCCCGGCAGGTCTTTCAGCGCCCGATCGACGTTCGCCGGGGCGCGAGCCTATGGCGACGCGGGCGCCCTCGGTCAGAAACGCTTCTGCGCAGGCAAACCCAATCCCTTTCGAGCCGCCGGTGACCAACACGATCGCATTCCGGAGGCCGAGGCCCATCGCACGTGCTCCAGCGCTTGCGGCCGCTCAGGCGAGATGATGGCGCTTGAAGAAGTCGATCGCGCGATCCCAGGCCAACTCGGTCGCGTGCCGGTCGTGGACCGACGCCCGCTGCTCGTTGGCGAACGCGTGGTCCGCATCGTAGCGGTAGACCTCGAACTCCTTGCCCGCGGCCTTCAGACCGGCCTCGAAGGCGTCGACCGCCGCTGGCTTGACGAAATCGTCGCGACTGGCGAAGTGGCCCTGCAGCGGGACCTTGAAGTCGCCGGGCTTGACGGCCCCTGCCGGCGGCAGCCCGTAGAACGTGACCGCGGCCCTGAAGTCGCGAAGATTCGCCGCCGCGAGGACCGTGACCGCGCCGCCCATGCAGAAGCCGACGATGCCGACCCTGTTCCCGTTCTGCTTCAGATATTGCGCAGCGCCGCGCACGGTCTGCATGGTCGCGTCCATGAAGTCGAGCGACTCCATCTGTTTTGCCGCCGCTTCGGAATCGTGGTAGGGCACGACGGCGCCGTGAAAAAGGTCCGGGGCGAGCGCGTCGAACCCGGCCAGCGCAAAGCGGTCGACAGTCGCCTTGATCTGTTCCGACAGGCCCCACCATTCCTGGATGACCACCAGGCTCGGCGCGTTCCCGCGGCCGGAGTTGGCGAGATAGCCCTGCGCGTCCCGGCCGTCCGGACGCTTGAACGTGATGCTCGCCCCCATTTCGCTCCTCCGAAGCTCGACTTGCCAGCGTCGGACGTAGCCTGTGACCCGCCAGCGTTCAAGAGCTACGTGCGGCGTTCGTCAGCATCAAGACGGCCTTACGGCCAAAAGCGCTCAGCCGAGGCGGCTGCCGTTGGTCATCAGCATGACCGAATAGAGCGAACTCGTGCCGCAGATGAACAGGCGATTGCGCTTGGCGCCGCCGAAGGTGACGTTGGCGACGGTCTCGGGGATGAGGATCTTGCCGATCAGCGTCCCGTCCGGATCATAGCAGTGGACGCCGTCGCCAGCGCTCGTCCAGATCCGCCCTTGCGCGTCGACGCGGAAGCCGTCGAACAGACCCCGATGTCGATTTCGGCGAAAACTTCGCCGCCGCTCAAGGTCCGGCCGTCGGCCGCGACGGCGAACCGCCGGATATGGCGCGGCCCGTTCTCCTTGTGGGTCGCGCCGGTGTCGGCGACATAGAGAATGCGCTCGTCGGGCGAGAAGGCGAGGCCGTTCGGCCGCATCATGTCGTCGATCACCCGATCGACGGCCCCGTCGCGATCGACCCGATAGACATGGCAGCCGTCGATCTCCGGCTCTGCGCGCTCGCCCTCGTTGTCCGAATCGATGCCGTAGGCCGGGTCGCTGAACCAGACCGAATCGTCCGACTTCACCACGACGTCGTTGGGCGAATTCAGCCGTTGTCCCTGCCATCGGTCGGCGACCACGGTGATCGAGCCGTCGGCCTCGGTGCGGGTCACGCGACGCGTCAGGTGCTCGCAGGTGACGAGCCGGCCCTGGTTGTCGATGGTGTTGCCGTTGGAATTCATCGACGGCTGCCGGAAAACCGACACCTGGCCCGACTCCTCGACCCAGCGCAGCATGCGGTTGTTCGGGATGTCCGACCAGAGAAGATAGCGCCCGGCGGGGAACCACACCGGCCCTTCGCTCCAGACCGCCCCTGTCCACAGGCGCTCGACCCGGACGTAGCCGGCAAAGAGGCTCTTGAAGCGCGGATCGAGGACGAGAATGTCTGTCCCCTCGATCTGACCGAAATGCATGGGGCCTACTCCCACCCGTCGCTACGCGGCCAAGGTGGCGCCGCCGCGTCGCTGCGGCAAGGCCGACCCGAGATCGAACGAATGACAGTCCGAAGAATGACGTTTCGATGACGCCCCCTCAAAATATGACGGATACAAGAACTTGCGGCGCCGCGGTTCCTCCTCCACATTTCGAATCATGAACAACTCGCCGCTGCGCTCGCGTCTGGTCGCCGTTCTCGGTCCGACCAACACCGGCAAGACCCATCTCGCGGTCGAGCGAATGTTGGCCCATTCGTCCGGGATGATCGGCCTGCCGCTGCGCCTGCTCGCGCGCGAGATTTATGACAGAATCGTGAAGGCGCGCGGCGCGAAAAGCGTCGCCCTGATCACCGGCGAGGAGAAGATCGTCCCCGCCCATCCGCATTATTTCGTCTGCACGGTCGAGGCGATGCCGCTCGACCGCAAGGTCGAATTCGTGGCGATCGACGAGATCCAGCTTTGCGCCGATCCCGAGCGCGGGCACGTCTTCACCCACCGGCTGCTGCACGCCCGCGGGCCTCTCCGAGACGATGCTGATGGGCGCGGCGACCATGGTCCCGCTGGTCCGCCGCCTCTGCCCGAACGCCGAGATCCAGTTCCGCGAGCGCCTTTCGACGCTGTCCTACGCCGGACCGAAGAAGCTCACGCGATTGCCCCGGCGCAGCGCCGTCGTCGCCTTCTCGGCCGACGCGGTTTACGCCATCGCGGAGCTGATCCGCCGTCATCGCGGCGGGGCGGCGGTGGTGATGGGGTCGCTGTCGCCGCGCACGCGCAACGCCCAGGTCGGAGCTCTTCCAGTCCGGCGAGGTCGAATTCCTGGTGGCGACCGACGCGATCGGCATGGGCCTCAACATGGACGTCGACCATGTCGCCTTCGCGGGCCTGCGCAAATTCGACGGCCGGCGGACCCGGAGCCTTTATGCCCAGGAGATCGGGCAGATCGCCGGCCGCGCCGGCCGTTTCCGCCGCGACGGCGCGTTCGGCGTGACGGGCGACGCCCCCGACCTCGACCCCGACGTCGTCGCCGCCGTCGAGGGCCACGTGTTTCCCGGCGCGTCCAGGCGGCCGAGTGGCGCAACGCCGAGCTCGATTTCTCGTCGCTGCCGAATTTCATGCGCTCGCTCGCCGCCCCGCCCCCGATTGCCGGTCTTCGCCTTTCCGAGGAGGCGCAGGACGAGATCACGCTGCGCCAGCTCTCCGCCGACGACCTCGTCGTCCGTCGAACGCGCGACCGCGCCAACCTGAAGCGGCTGTGGGAGGCGTGCCAGACGCCCGACTTCCGCAAGACCTCGCAGGAGGAGCACACCCGCCTGATCGGCGGCCTGTTCGAGCATCTGACCCAGGGAGACCGGCGCGTGCCCGAGGACTGGATGCAGGGCCAGTTCGCGCGCGCTCGACCGGACGGACGGCGACATCGACGCGCTGCAGGCCCGGCTCGCCCGGGTGCGCACCCTCGCTTACATCGCCAACCGGCCGAGCTGGCTCGCCGACCCCGCCGGCTGGCAGGGCCGCGCCCGGGCGCTCGAGGACCGGCTTTCCGACACCCTGCACCAGTCTCTGATGCAGCGCTTCGTCGACCGGCGCACCAGCACGCTGCTTCGCTCGCTCCACCAGCATGCCGGTCCGGTGCTCGGCGGCATCGCGGCCGATGGCGAAGTGACGGTCGAGGGCCACGTGGTCGGCCGCCTGACCGGCGTCCATTTCGAGCCGGTGCGCGGCGACACGGCGCTCGAGGACCGGGCGCTCCGCGGCGCCGTCGAGCGGGCGGTCGCGCCCGAGGTCGCGCGGCGGCTCGGCGAGCTGGCCTCCGAGGCCGACGACGCCTTTGCGCTCGGCGAAGGCGGAACAGTCGCGTGGCGCGGAATCATCGCCGGCGAGGTCGTCGGCGGGGGACCGTTCAAGCCGCGCGTGCGCCTGATCGGCGAATTCGGCGCGGACGCCGCGCGCGAGCGCGCCGCGCGACGGCTCGAGGCGTTCGTAGCCGGAGAGGCGACTCGGCGCCTCGCGCCGCTGAAACATCTCTCCGAGGCGATCGCCGACGGCCGACTGAGAGGTCTAGCGCGCGGCGTCGCCTATCAGCTCGTCGAGCGGTCGGGCGTGCTCGACCGGAGAGCCGCCGACGAGCATATCCGGGCGCTGAGCCGCGGCGAGCGGCGCGTGCTGAAGAGCCTCGGCGTTCGGTTCGGCGCGTTTTCGCTTTATCTGCCGGGTCTCATGACCGCCGAGGCGCTGGCGATCGGCGCCGTGTTCGCCGAACTTGCGAAGCCGCGTTGGCGCCCGAGCGGCAGTGCTTTAAGCGTTCTGCCTCATCCCGCCCCGCCGCCGGAGGCGTTGAGCCTGCGCGGCCTGACGGCGGTCGCGGGCCTGGCTATCCCGGTCCTGGCGCTGGAGAAGTTCGACGCGGCTTCTCGGGCGAGCCCGTCCGAGCGCTCGGATCTCGTCGAACTGACCCCCGCTTTGCTCGCCCTTGTCGGATGGACGGCGGGGCAGGCCGAGGCCATCCTGCGCGGGCTGGGTTTCGTGCGGATCAAGAAGCCCGACCCGGCTGAGACCAGCTTATGGCGCCGCCGTGCGTTCGCGCCCCGGCGGCCTGCCGCCGCCCCCGGCCGCGCGCCCGCTGCTGCGACGCCCGCCGGGCCGCGCCATTCGCCGCCGCCTTCGGTCCCTCCGCGCAAGAGCCGGCGCCGGCGTCCGCGGCGCCGCGTCTCCTCTGCATCAGAGACGTCCGCTTGAACGATGCCGTAGAGACCTGCCGCGCCGATGTCTGGCTGTGGCGCGCACGGTTCTTCAAGACGCGGAGCCTCGCCGCGCGGATCATCGAGGAGGGCGGCGTCCGTCTCGCTCGCGGGGGCGCCCGCTCGCCGCTCGACAAGCCGAGTCGCCCGCTCCGTCCCGGCGACGTGCTGACCTTCTCGCAAGGGCCGCGATGGCTTGCGGTCAAGGTCGAGGCGCTCGGCGAACGGAGGGGCCCGGCGCCCGAGGCGCAAACGCTTTACAGCCTGCTCGAAGGGACAGGCAGGGGCCCTTGAGGGGACTTCAAATCCAAATCATCGGACCCTAAAGCGAGATGCCCGCTTTAGAGCCTTCGATATCGCGGGCTGTTCATGAAAAGCGGGGGTCCATTTTTCGCATCCCGCTCGACATCAGTCGGAGCGTGCAGATTTGCGCACTCGCCGGAAGACCGCGTCGCCGGGGTTGAAGACGACCCGCGCGGCTATATGCCGCGCGCCGTTCTGATAAGCGTTGGGTATAATGATGTGGGAGGAAGGCGGTGTGCGATGCGGAAGATTCACTTCACGGCGGATACGCATTTCGGGCACATTCTCGCGCTCACCCACCGTATGCGTCCCTTCGCGTCGCTTAACGAAATGGACGAACTCCTTATCGCGCGGTGGAACGAGCGCGTGAATCCGGACGACGAGGTCTACCACCTCGGCGATGTCGGCCATGAGCACCACAGCAATCTTGCCGCGGTTCTGAACAAGCTCAACGGCCACATCCATCTCATTCTCGGCAACAACGACCCAAGCCCGATGATGGAGGCGACCCGCCGGTTCGTCTCGATCGCGGAAATGCGTGAGATCGCCATCGGCGGCCAGCGGATTTTCCTCTGTCACTACCCGCTGCGCGAATGGCCGAACGCCTGGCGCGGCGCCTGGCACCTGTACGGCCACGTCCATGGCAAATTCGACCGCCAGCCGCTTGGCCTCAGCCTCGACGTCGGGGTCGACAGCCACGACTTCGGGCCGATCGGCATGGATACGGTGGCGACCGAAATCCGTCGGCGTCTTCCGGGGGTGGCCGCAGCGTAACCGCTGACAGCTTCAGGTATTGGTCGGGCGAAATCGAAGACGCCCGTCAAGGGGCGCTGCCGACCATCAAGTAGCCGCCGCCGCGCCAAATGACCTCATAGCGGCTATCATTCAGGACGCGGCGGCCGATTGCCGCGATGTCGATGTTGCGGTGTCGCTCGATCAGGCCGGCGAAGTCATCGCCCATGCTCATGAGCTTCGAACCGATCCAGCGGTCAAGTTTGGGGATGCCCAGTCGATGACCAAAATTGAGGAAGTCAGGCATCTCGTCGGCGACGACCACGGGGACGCCGGGCTTGGCGACCCGCGCCATCTCCCGAAGCGCCGCCTCGGGGTCGTTGAAATGATTGAACCCGCCGTTGCTGAATACGGCGTCAAACTCCCGGTCACGGAAGGGCAAGTCCTCGGCTTCGCCGAGGACGAGCCGGACTTCGCGACCAGCGTTACGGCGCTGGCAGACGGCGAGTTGCGTCGCGGAGATGTCGATCCCGACGATCGACCAGTCGTCGGGAAGCCAGCTCGTGTAGACGCCGTCGCCTATGGCGACGTCGAGGAGCTGAAGGCCAGGCGACTTCGGCAGGCGCCTTAGCACGACGTCGCGCGCCCGCCGCTCGCCACCGTTGAGCGCCCAGAATAAACTCTCCCAGAACCGGACTTTCGGCCATCGCCTGCTGTTGTAGAAGTCGGCCGCAATTCTGTTCTCGTCGGTCGGCGCATCGCGGACGACGAGGACGCCGCCACGAAATGGCAGGCTCGCGCCGCACCCTTCGGCGTTGCAATCGAAGCCCGCATCCGTCCGATGAAGCGCGCCGTGGCAGCGCGGACACCGGAGCGGTCCCGGATCAGACGTCCAGCCGCCCGAGACGTCGCAGGTGATCATCGCCATCGCTTCAGCCCTCATGTCGCGATGCGCCGGGAGAAACACGCCCGCACCCTACATCATTCGCCAGAAATACCGAAGACAGGTGGCGATGCGTTCCCCGTCGGCGCCTCCTGGCCCACCGTGATCTGCCGACCTGGACTCGCTCACCGAGACCGAGGTCGAACAGGACGGCAAGCGCTTCCTCTTGGCTCCGCTCCGCGCCCCGCAGCCAGCCTCGCAATGTCCGCCCTCGGAGTGGCCCTCCGCCGATGCTGCGCCTCCTGGCAGACGCCTCTCTACGTAGAATTGTCTTGTATTGTCGGCCCTCGCCGCGTCATCACGCCGCGGCAGGCCCTCCAACGGCCGCGCTCCGCGGGAGTCTCGATCCGCATGATCGTTGCGATCCTGCCGGCGAACCGCGGCGCGCTCGCGCCGGCTCGACGATCTGCAGATAGGCGAGGCCTGCCGAGGTCTTCTTGCAGAAAGCCCAGTATCGAGCCACAATTCATAGCAAACATAAGTCCATTACACATAACGTGACACTACGATATCGCGTCTGCCCGCATAATTACAACTAATCTCGATTAACTTACGCACTATTGAACTGAGCTAAATTTGGAACTGCAGTCTTTGGGTGAATAGTATTTACGTTTGGCTTTTAATATTTGTGTAAACAAATATATCTTCTAATTATTATCCTACACACTTCACTGAAAATCCTTAAGGCCTTCTAAATTCCCTTTATGTCAAATATGTTAATGCCTAACGCGTCGACGCGGCGCATTCCGAAACCAGTATCACGGGCGTATACATCTGATCTCAACAAGCTGATCGGTCGAGTCTTTTCAAAGCGGCCAAAGGAGAAGCGGGATCATGGCGACGACAACGAACTCGACAACGCCGACGACCTTTTACGTAGATTACGCAACCGGTTCTGACACAAACTCCGGAACGTCGCCCAACTCGCCGTGGAAGCACGCTCCTGGAGACCCGAACGCGACCGGGAACGTGGCGAAGGCGAGTCTGATCGGAGGCGACGAGGTCCTGTTCGCAGGGGGGGTGGTCTACCAGGGCTCTATCAACCTGAATAAGTTTAGCGGGACCCCCGGAAATCCGATCGTCTACTCGGGGACCGGCTGGGGACCCGGACAGGCGATCATGAGCGGCCTCACTTCCGCTCAGCTCACCTTCACCCCTTTGCCCGGCAACCCGAGCCTCTCCGTGGCGACGCTTCCTGCGGGATTGATCCCGGCAGGGATGTCCACGGAAACGGAATCGGCCATGAGCAACGTCGTCGAAATCGACGGAAACGTGACGCAGTTGTCGAACAACTCGACGTCGACCAATCCGAATTTCCCGGATAACGGCCAGATCGCCTATTCAGCGTCCGATATGACGGGTTCAGGCGCCTCATGGACCTTCACCGATCCGGCGCTCAGCCAGCTGCTGTCCAACGCGAGCCCCTCGACCATCACGAACATGGTGTTCCGGGCCTTTGCGTCCGGAGACGCCGAAACCGATCTGACGGTGACGGGATACAATCCCACGACGAATACCTTGAGTTTGTCTGGCTCTTTCACCCCGCCGTCGTCGGGCGCCGCCTTCACCCTGTACAACGATTCGGCCCTGGTGGGTTCGTCCAACCCCTATTCGGAGTACGCCCTCGAAGGCAATCAGATCATCGCCGCCGTGACGCCCGGCGTACATACGGTCTCGGTCTCAACGGCCGGGTATGCGTTCGACGAAACAAACCAGTCGAACGTCACGATCAACGGCTTCAGCCTTTCCGGATATGGAGCCGGAAACGGGCGAGCGATCTATCTCAACGGCGGCCAGAATATCCAGATCACCAACAATACGCTTTCCAACATTGCCACGCATGACGGTTACGGGCTCGCCCCAATCTATGCGGACGTTGTCACCAACCTTACCATCTCCGGCAACAGCGTCGGTCCGAATATCGCCAACGGCGCGGGCATCGACGTCTTCGCCGGGACCAATGACGTCGTCGCCAACAACACGATCAACAGTCCCGGCTACACGGGCATCGTTGCGTTCGATGACGTCAACACGTCTATATCCGACAACCAACTCTCTAATATCGACGGCGTTCACGCCAACGCCATCATTGCGTACGACACCAACAGCACGTCGGGCCCCAATACCAGCCAGAACGTCAGCATCACAAATAACCAGATCAACAACAGCGGCAGCGCGATCAGCGCCGGCGCGATCGCCATCGAGGGCAACGGAGCCGTCGGACTGTCTGCGACGCCGGATAATTTCACCGTCGCCTACAATGTGATCACGAATCAGCTGAACTATGGCATCGCGGATTGGGGCGACACAAACACCGCCAACATCTATGGCAATATTGTGCTGAACATCCCTTCGGCGAACTACGCCTCGCTGGATCTGGCCAGCACGTCCAAGAATATCTCGATCTATGACAACATCCTGGAAGACTACCCGTGGATCAATCCGAAGAGCCCGCAGCCTGGCGACACCTTCTCCAGTAACGTCGCGCTGACCACCAATTTCCTCCAGAATACACCCGTTAATGGCGTCGTAAACTTTGGCGTCAACAACACCGTCGACGCCGCGCTCGCCTCGATCCTGCAGCAGGCGCTCGCCTCCCCGGGCGTCTTGCCCTCCTCGATCGGCTCCATCCTCAGACCGACGACGCCGGGAGCGATCGGGACCGAATACTTGACGACGTCGGCGTCCCTCGGACACGGCGCCGGTAACGCCTAAGACGCCGGTCCGGGCGCGACCCCGGAAACCCAAAAAGCGATGCGGGTCCACGATGCATGCCCATGGCGTCATGATTTGTTCGTTCAGCCTTCGGAGCGTCTCGACGTTCTTTATGGCGAGTGGAAGACGGCAGGGACGATGAAGCCTGGCTAGAGCGCAAAGCCCTCTGAATTTTGGAAACAAGACAAGAGCGAGAAAAAGCATGACTGTGGGACTACAAACTCGACGCGGTTGCCCATTTTTGCGCGAAGATAGCGTCCCGGAGATCCGGCGTCCGTCGTCGAAAACGCGGATCGCGCGCGCCACGCCCTCGGCTGGACGCCGAAGCGCGACAACCCGGACGAAATCATACGCCAAGCTTGTCACTGGGAAGAAGATCGCCACAAGGCGCGCGAACGTGCTATTGGCGACCAGGCAGGGACGCCGACGCAATTAACCGCGGCGTCGGCCTGAAGCACCAGAGGCGGACGCGTGAGACGTGAGTAGATGAACGCGCATCGAGCGGCGGTTCTCATCGTTGAAGACATTCCGGCGCTCGCGGCAAGTTATTCGGCTTTTCTGAGCCGCGAGCCCATCGCCGTTCACACGGCGCAAAGCGGACAGGAGGCGCTCGCCTTCCTAGAACGGCATCCGGTGTCGGTCGCGTTGGTCGACGTCCACTTGCCGGACATGAACGGCCTTGAAATCCTCCGGCACGTCCGCGCGCTCGGCGCGCCAACCGACGTCATCGTGATCACGGCGGAAGGCTCGGTCAAGCTCGCAGTCGAGGCGATGCGTGAGGGCGCGTTCGACTTCATCGTCAAGCCCTGCTCCAAGGAGCGGTTGGTCGTTACGGTGAACAACGCGCTCAAGCATCGGCGGCTCAGCGATCGCCTTGAGGAGGTCGTTGAAGAGAGCGGCGAAGGGCCCCCGGGACATTTCATCGGCCAGTCGCTCGCAATGCAGATCGTCTATCGGATTGTACGGAGCGCGGCGCCGACCAATGCGACGGTATTCATCACCGGAGAATCGGGGGTCGGCAAGGAGCTTTGCGCGGACGCGCTGCACAAGCTCAGCAAGCGTAAGGACCGGCCCTTCGTCGCCGTCAACTGCGCGGCGATCCCGAAGGACCTGATGGAGAGCGAGCTCTTCGGCCACGTCAAGGGGGCCTTCACCGGCGCGACGAACGACCGCAAGGGCGCCGCGCTACAGGCCGACGGCGGCACGCTCTTCCTGGACGAGGTCGCCGAGATGGACCTCGCCTTGCAAACAAAGCTGCTGCGCTTCCTGCAGGAGAAGACCGTTCAGCGCGTCGGCGAGGACACCCTGCGCCGCGCCGACGTGCGGATCGTTTGCGCGACCAATCGGGAGCCTCAGACCGAAGTCCTGGCCGGCCGCTTTCGCGAAGATCTCTTCTACCGCCTCCATGTCGTGCCGATCGAATTGCCCCCCTTACGCGAACGGGATCGCGACGTCGTGCTGCTCGCGCGCCACTTCCTCGATGTTTTCTCGCGCGAGGACGGCAAGGCGTTCAAGGGCTTTTCTCCGGACGTGGAGGCCGTCATGCTGGCCTATGCCTGGCCGGGCAACGTCCGCCAACTCCAGAACGTGATCCGCTCGATCGTCGTGCTGAACGACGGCGACACGGTGACCACGGACATGCTTCCGAGGCCCCTTTGGGGCGGGTCGGCGACCCCCCCGTCCCAGGCGGCGCAGGCAGCGTCCGAGGCGCCGGCGTCAGCCCGGCCCCCGCCGCCGACCGCCAGCGTCCGCCCGTTGGAGGACGTCATCCGCACCACGATGGAAAATGCGATCGAAGCCTACGGGGGCTCGATTCCACGCGCCGCGGCGGCCCTCGAGGTCAGCCCCTCGACGATCTACCGTCGCATCGAGGCCTGGCGGGCCGGCGAGAAAACCGAATAGCCTGTGGAGCGATATTAATCCAGGTTCGGCTGAACCGTCGCCGCCGATTACGCGGGCCCGATCCTCGGAACGAAGGCGAGCACGGGCAGGCCAGACGCGTCCTCGAAGTCCTTCACTCGGCGCAGCCGAGGGTCCAGGACATCGAAGACCGTCGCAAGCCCTGCGCCAAGCGCCAGACCGCCGACGAGCCCCCCGATAACGAACAGAATGGCCGGCGGCGTGACCGGGCCGCTTGGTTCCTGCGGCATATCGATAATCTTGACCCTTTCGGGCTCCTCATAGCGTCCGAGCGACCCGGTCAGGCGCGCCATTTCATAGCGCTTCGCCAGCATGTCATGCTGTTCGCGGGCGGATGCGATCGACCGCTCAAGTTCCTGCTGCTGCTGTTCAATGGGCGCGAATTCGGCAATCGCTCCGCGCAACTGTTCGACCGCCGCGGTGAGTTGCTCGACCTCCGTGTGCAGGGCGGCGCGTTTCGTGTCGGCTTCCTGTATCTGCGTCATCTGTTCGACCAGGAGCGGCGCGTTGACCTTATCGCCGCTGGTGGCGACGCCGGCGGCGAGGTTCCAGAGCCGCTGCATGTCGGCGCCGTTCTCGTGGCTGGTTGAGGCGAGCACCGCGGATCGCTCCTCCTCGAGGCGGGCGAGTTTGCGCTCAGCCGCCTGCACCTCGGAATGTTCGTCGGTGTAGCGCGTGCGTAGCGCCGCGAGTTCGCTGGTGGTTTGCACGATCGTCTCTTCCAGCCTGCCGACAACCGGGTTCAACGTCGAGACGCGTTTGCGCAAATCCTCGAAGGAGGCGTCGGCGGTCGCCAGTTCGATCCGCTTTTCCTCCAAACTTCCTTGCAAGGCCGCAAGGCGCGTGACGTTCGCGGTGTAGAGAGCGGGAAGCTTTTCGCCGTTGCGGCTCTTGAACTCGGTGAATTGCTGCTCGGCCGCGTCGAGCTCGGCTGTGCTCTTGTCGAGCTCACTCTTGAGGAACGCTTCGCTGCTGTCGACCGAGCCGCGGCCCGGCGCAACGACCCGTTCGATGAAGCGGGCGCCGACAGCGTTCAGAGTCTTTGACAGTCCTTGCGGATAGGAACTGCGGATCTTCAGCTCGATAAGTTCGGCTCCGATCAGATTCGACGTCAGGGCTCTCCCGAGATTGCTGACGCCGAAGTCGATCGTCTTCTGGTCCGTGTTCGGCCCGATCTGGCCAAGGTCCTTCAAGACGTCGATGAGAACGTGCTTGCTGGTCAACAGCGCCTGAAGCGACGGCATCCGGTCCTTCAGGTTCGCCCCGATCGCGAGATCGTTCAGGATCGGATTGAGCTTGTCCGGCTCCTGGACCAGGATTGTCATGCGCGCCTCGTAGGCCTTCGGCGCGAAGTGGCCGGCGATCGCTCCGAGAATCGGCATTGTCAGAATGGGGATGGCGATGAGGTATCGTCGCCGCCACGCGCAGCTGATCGTCAGCGAGACGAGCTCGGAAAGAGAGCGGCTCATTGGCCGGCATCCGTGGCGTTCCGGGTCGCGCGATCGAGGGCCGCCGGGCGCGCCAAGTCCGGGGCTGGAACAAAGTCGGCGAGGCCGCCGAAGACCTCCTGGACGGACGCGAGCGGCCCACCTGGCTTGCCGGTCGGGCCTTCCGCTCGGGTTTCCGCCTCCGGTTTCGCAGCGCTCAACTCGCGCATCCGCTGCAGCATGGCTTCCGGCGAAAGCCGCGGCCTAGGGCTGGGTCCCTGCGGCGGGGGTGCGGCCTGCTGCTCGGTCCCGAGGCTGGCCGTTGCGGGGTGATGCGAAAGCTCCTGGAGTCGCGCCAGAACGGCCTGCGTCCGGTCGTCCTGATCCGCGTCGTGCGCCGGAGCGCCGGGATCGTGAGACAGGCTCCGCAGTCGTTCCATGACCACGTCCGGCGCCAGGAGGTTTGACTTCGCCTCCGGCGAGGCGGGCCCGTCCAATCGATGGGTCGCCCCCGGATTCGACCGCATCGCGAGCATGGCGAGATCAATTTGGGGTTGCGATGGGTTGGCGCTCGGGTCCGCAAAAGCGAGCGCACGCGCCTTCGCCACCATGCCGCTCGCGTCTTCGCTCATGGGCGCGCCGGCATATTTCGCGGATGCGAGCGCGGCCGCGTCCGCCGCGACGCCGGTCGACGAACTCACGGCGGCCGGTAAGTCGACGGTCTGCCCGTAGTCCGTGACGCACCCAAGCAGCGCGGGACAGGCCGCCAGCCCTGCAGCAATTCGCAAAACGCGAACCGCCTTCGTCTGGATTGGCCAGACAATCGCGGACCGTCTTTGCACTTCGATAACATTGGCCGTGAACATCGTCGGCTCCGATGATTCCGACGAACTTACTTCAATCCTCGTGCCACGGTCACAATGGATTCACGAACCGCCGCGGCGCGTTCGCCGCCGTCCCTGGACGCCGACGCCCAGTCGATCGGCGTGTCACGGACGATTTTGGCGAGCAAGGCTTTCGCCTGCAGCTCCGGCCGCGAGGCGAGCCATTGCAGCCAGCGCTGGTCGATTAAGCCTTCGGCCATTTCGATCAGGGCGATATCGATATCCTCATTGAGCGCGCAGACTTGCGGCATCGGCGGAAACACCTGGACGTCGCCCTCGCGCCCGTCGGTCGGATCATAAGGATCGGCGGTCGGCATCCGGGCATGCCATTGCAGGTAGCGCGAGGCGCCCGTGCGCCAGAGCCAGACCCCCGCGGTGAAACGGGGCGCGCCGGTGTTGTAGAGCCACGCCTCGCGGCCGGAGGATTTGACCTGCGCGATCGTCCCGACGTCGATTCCGAAACCCGAATTGACGACGGCGACGTCGACATCATCGAGATACTTTCGATCCGCCGGGTTGTTGAACTGGCCGCCGAGGCGCACGTCTGGCGATATCGCATGAAGCTTGGCGGCGGTCGCCGCGGCCGCGGCCTCGCCGCCACCGAAATTGCTGGGCTCGTCAAAAAGCGCCCACACCGGCGCCGGGAGACCCGCCGTCCTGAGCGCGGTCATCGTGGTCTTGAGATCTTCCGCCGCGGCGTTTGCGCCCTCGTTCCAAAGCATTGTTTTGAGCGGGGCGTAGGCGAGCCACGGCGAAGCTACGCCTGCGGAGGCCGCGCGTTGCGTGTCCTGAATGAATGTCGAGAAACCCTCGCGGTTGGGGGTCGCGAGCCCAGGAGCGTCGCCGAGCACGCCGAAGCGGGAGAGCGTCGCGAGGTCGCAGCCAAGTTGGCGGCCCCGATCGCCGCGCGTGGCGTCGAACCAAGTCAGATGCGGGGCTTCCTCGAGATAGAACCCGGCCGGACTGGCCGGATCGGGGAGATCGACAGGCAGCACCTCGACTTCCAGCGGGACGGTGATCGTCTTGCCCGCATCGAGCGTGATCGCGCCGCGATAGACGCCCGGCCTCGCGGTCTTCGGCGCGCTCGCCCATGCGACGTAGCGACGCGGTTCGTCGGCGGAAATTGGCAGGGAGCCGGGATCGCCGCGCAGCAGCTTGTCCGTTCGCACGAGCAGGTTCGAGTCTGCCCCTGTGCGATCGAGCCGCCACTGGGCGGCGTAGAGATCGAGGTTGAGCGCCTGCCCATCGAGTTCCGGCTCGTCGATCGACACGACGGGTCGCCCGCGGACGCCTGGGCCGCCGACCGCGAACTCCAGTCTCCCGCCGCTTCCCGGCGTGACCGAGACGCGCAAGGGCGCATGGCCTGACGACACGGCGTCGAAAAGCGGGCCGGGGTCGGTAGGTTTCGTTGGCATGAAAGGAAAGTTCTCGATCATCCACTGGCGGCGCGAGGCTTGAACCGCGTCGAACGCAGACGATTGTCCGGCCGGCTCGATGACCACCGCGGACAGGAACGTCGACGCCGCGCCGTCACCGGCAAGCTCGATCGTGACGCCGTCGTCTGCGACGTCGACATCGGTGGAGACGAGTCCGCCGCGGTAGCGTCCAAACGCCATCCAGGCGTCGTCTTTCGAGGCGGCCTCGCGGTCCCGGCCAGCCAGGTAGCGTCGGGTGATCCATTGTTCAGGGGTGAGTTGATCATAGACCACATCGTGACCGTTCACGCGGACCCGACGCTGAAGCGGATGCGGCAAATTCTCCCATTCGCCCACGTCTTCAAGCCAAAGCGAGACGCGCGCCGTCCCTCGCGGCCAATCGAGCCGAAGGCGTTCGACGTCCACGATCCCGTTGGCGACGATCGGGTCAGGCGACGGACGGCGGATGGCGACCGGATGGTGGGCGAAGATGCGCGGGTCGTCGGGCGTGATCCGGACGAGGCCGCCCATGAGCGGCGCGTCCGGCGCACCGAGACTGTAGCCGACCGCGCCCTCCGGCAATTTTGGAGCGGGCTCGAGGCCGAACAACTCCACCTTGACGCGTTCCACCTCGTTCGGCTCGAAGAGCATCAGCCGGCGAATGTCATGTGCGTCAAGGACGCGATAACCGTTCGACGTCTTGGCGCCGGCCAGCGGAAAACGCCAGACGAACGGCCCGGGCGGCAGGAGCCGCTCCTCGTTGACGCGGCTCGGATAACCCGTCGAGCGGCCGTCCTCGACCCGAAGGACAATTTCGGCCGGCGTCTCCCCCGAAACCACGCCGCGGACGACCAGCGCCTCGCCGGGCTCTGCGACGATAGGGGCGCCGGGCCGGACGTCGATCGGCGTCGCGCCATCGCCGACGGCCCATGTCTCGGCGTGAACAGCAGGGCAGCCGAGCGCGGCCAGAAAAGCGAAAGCGAGTGCGATTCTCATAGGGTCCCCAGCAATGCGGCGACAGCGCGCGCGCGGGCGTCCCAACCTTCTTCCGCGACCCGGGCCCGCCGCCGGTCGCCGTCCGCCTTGTCGCAGGCGGCGAGCCGGATGGTTTCGCAAAAGCGCGTCGGATCGGCGGTCGCGCGAATGCAGTCCGAGTAGGGAGCGAGCGAAGGAAAGCCGAAGTCGGTCGCCGCGATCGGCGTCCCGGAGGCAAGATATTCACGCAACTTCAAAGGGTTGCCGGCGCGGATCATCGGCGTGTCACGCATTGGCAGGAGCGACACGTCCCAATGTTGGACATAGGACGGCAACGCCTGGTGCGCGCGCGGTCCAAGTAGTCGGACGTTCGGCGCCGCGCGGAGCGCGCCGACGTCCACATGAGGCTGAGGCTCTCCAATGAGCACGAAGGTCCAGTCGGGCATGCCCGCCGCACAGCGCGCGATGAGGTCGACGTCGACCCATTCCGCGATCGAGCCGTAGAACCCGGCGATCCGCCCGGCGGCGGGCAGATCCGCTGCGCGGGGCGCGGGGGTCGAAAAGCGCGCGAAATCCACGCCATGCGGCATGAACACGGTGCGGTTCGCAGGGAATTTCGAAACAAGCGCTTCGCTCGCGGCGAGGATGAGGTCGGCTCGTTCCACGAGCTCGCTCTCCATGTCGCTGACGGGCTCGTGATCGACGCCGGGGAGAGCCCCGAAGTCGTCTCCGACATAGTAGACGACCGGCCCATCCCCGAGGACGCCGAGCAGCGGAACGGCGGTCGGCAAGGAGGTCCACAAGATCGGCCGTTTCATGCCGCGCTCGGCCATTTTGCGGCGGACCTGGTTGCCCAGCGCCAAGCGGTTGAAAGTCGCCGCGAGACGGCTGCCCGGCCACGATACGGCCAGGGGGCTGACGACCGTCAGGTGTTCGGGTCGGTCGACCGAGGGCGCGCAGCGAGGCTCGCGCGGCCGTGCAAGATCTCGAACCTTCGCGACGGCGCGCGAGAGATCGCGACGATCGAACCGTGGGCGGCGCATGCCGATCGAGTTGATCCACAACACGTCGCGGTCGCGCGCGAGGCGCCCGACGATGTGCTGGGTCGAACTCGGCAGCCCGCCCCAATCTTCCGCGAAGGCGACGATATCACGAGGCACCGAAGTCCTCCTCGAGCTTGCGGATGACCTTCGCAGGAACGCCGGCGGCGAGGACGCCCGGCGGAAGGTCCTTGGTGACGACGCTGCCGGCGGCCACGATCGTGCCCTTGCCGATCGTGACCCCGGCCGAGACCGTCGCCCCGGTGCCGAGCCAGACGTTGTCCTCGAGAATGATGTCGCCGATCTGGTCCTCGGTGTCGGGCAACCCGGCCGCCCTTGCTTTCGAATCGAGCGGATGGCCGGGATAGCCCGCGAGAAAGGCGCGTCCGGAGATGCGGACGTTGTCGCCGAGCCGGATCGTCCGGCCGACAGCGAGGGTCGTCTGCCATCCGATGCCGCAGTTCCTGCCCATGATGAATTTCGGCGGCGCCGGCCCGTTGGCCCGGCCGGTGATAGTGACCGCGCCGAGGATATGGCAATGGTCGCCGATTGTTATCTCGACGGGGCCGAGAACCAGCGGGATGGCCTCGAGATAGAGGCGGGTTGCTGGCTTCGTCAGGCGCGTCTGGAACAGCGGCGTCCACCAGAAGATGCGCTTCGAGATGAACAGCAGCGACCTCCCCGAGACCATGCCGGCGTACAGCGCCTTGTGCAGCCCCGGAATGACGGGCATCGAGAAGTCACGAGTGAACAGGACCGTGCGATAGATCGAATCGGCCAGTGGGTGGCGGCGCTCTTTGACCCAGCGCCGAAGGGCGAAGGTCGTGCTCATTCGACCGTCACCGACTTTGCGAGGTTTCGGGGGCGGTCGATGTCGTATCCGCGCGCGACCGCGACGTGATAGGCCAGCAACTGCAGCGGGATCGCGGCGACGATCGGCTGGATCAGTTCGTCGCAACTCGGCAGGGTCAGCGAGGCGCTCGCGACGTCGGAGAGGGCGAGCAGCGCCTTGCGATCGCCGAGCAGAATGATCTTGCCCTTTCGGGCGGCGATCTCGCGGACGTTCGAGGCGAGCTTGGCGAAGAGATCGCCCGAGGGCGCCAGCGCGACGACCGGCGTATTCTCGTCGACGAGCGCGATCGGCCCGTGCTTGAGTTCGCCCGCAGCGAAACCCTCGGCATGGATGTAGGAGATTTCCTTCAGCTTGAGGGCCCCCTCCATCGCCAGCGGATAGAGCGCTCCGCGACCGATGAACAGCGCGCTGCGGCGCCCGGCGAACGTCTCCGCGACCGCAACGATGGCGGCCTCGTTGTGCAGCACGGCCTCGATCGCCTTGGGCGCTCTCTTGAGGGCCGCGCGAAGCCGCCTGGCTGCGGCGCGGTGGCCCCGCTGGTCGGCGGCGTGGGCGACGAGCCGCGCCAGGACGAGCAGCTGCGCGGTGAAGGCTTTGGTCGAGGCGACGCCGATCTCGGCCCCGGCGAACAGCGGCAGGAAGAAGTCCGCCTCCCGCGCCAGCGTCGAGACCTGCTGGTTGACGATGCCGATCGTCGGAACGCGCAGCCCCTTGAGCTTCTCGAGCGAGGCCAGCGTGTCCGCGGTCTCGCCGGACTGGGACACCAGGATCGCCGCGTCCCTCAGGCCGTCGGCGACGTCGGGCGCGTAGCGATGCTCGGAAGCGAGCTCCACGTCGCACGAAAGCCCGGCGATCTCCGCAAACCAGCGCTGGGCGACCTGGCAGGCATAGAAGGATGTGCCGCAGGCGATCATATGGACCCGGTCGATCTGATTGAAATCGAGCGTGATCTGTTCGCCGATGAACTCGCGCTCGTCGTAGCGGCTTGCGATGGCGTGCGCGACCGCCGGCTGGTCGTGGATCTCCTTGAGCATGTAATGCGGGTAGCCGCCCTTGTCGAAC
The DNA here is from genome assembly GCA_963783275.1 of uncultured Alphaproteobacteria bacterium. Taxonomy (GTDB): domain Bacteria; phylum Pseudomonadota; class Alphaproteobacteria; order Rhizobiales; family Beijerinckiaceae; genus Roseiarcus. The sequence goes on from CAWANA010000026.1 coordinate 68,193, forward strand.
GCGCCGCCCGCCGCGTCGACCGGCAGGTGCGGACGCGACACGGCGCGGCCGCCCTTGTCGAACACCGCGATCGCATCGCGGCGCAACTCGACCTGGTCGCCGTCGCTCAGGATGATCGCCTCGCTGGCCAGGCCCGCCAGCGCAGAAATGTCGGACGAGAGATATCCGCCGTGCGGGCCGAGAGCGGCGACAAGCGGACTGCCGTGGCGCTTGGCGTGAAGCACGTTGCGGTCGGCGTCGGTCAGAACCGCAATGGCGTAAGAGCCGTCGAGTTCGTCCTCGAGCGAATGCACCGCCCCCGAGGCGCCCGCGCCGCTGTCCACCGCCTGCGAAATCAACCAGGGAATGACCTCGGTATCGGTCTCGCTGAGAAAATTACAGCCCTGGCGCTTCAGGCGCTGACGCAATTCGCGGTGATTTTCGACGATGCCGTTGTGAACGACCGCGACGCCCTTGGCCATGTGCGGATGCGAATTGACCTCGCTCGGCGCGCCGTGGGTCGCCCACCGCGTATGAGCGATGCCGATGCAGCCAGGCAGCGTCTCGGATTTGATGCGAAGCTCGAGCTCCGAGACCTTCCCGACCGCGCAGACCCGATTCAGTCCGTCGTCGTCGAGCGTCACGATGCCGGCCGAGTCGTAACCCCGATACTCCAGACGCTTCAGCCCCTGAACCAGAACGTTGGCGACGGGCTCGTCGCTGATCGCCGCAAAAATCCCGCACATTGTCCCAACCCTCCGAATTTCGATTGTCGAAGGCAGCGCAACCTCCGTGCCACGCCGAAAATACCGGGAAGCGCGAAAAACGTGGACGAGTCGGCCGGCGCGGCGCCAAAAATTCGCGAGTTGGGAATTGCGAACTTCGCGCCTTGCGAAGTCGGCGGCCGCGGTTGAAGACCGACCGAGCGAGCGGCGCAAAACGCAAAGGCTCCACGAATCTGATTTTTTGAGACTCGCGGGCCTCAAGATTTCTGCCGGGACCTATTAGAAAACTCAGACTGCCGCAACGGCTTCGGGTCGCGCCGGCGCGCGACGCGGCGACTCCGCCCAAAGCCAACCAAGCCCGAGCCGTCGGAGCCCGAAAGCCGCTGCGAGGGCGCCCGCGATCGCCAGCGACACCGCGACCGGCAAGCCGAGGGCCGGGGGCAGCAGGGCGGCGGGCACGCAGGCCACCTTGATGATATAGGGGGCGTGAAGCAGATAGATCTCCATCGTCCGCCGGCCGAGCCACTCCGAGGGCGCAGCGATGCGTTCAGGCGTCGTCACGGCGACAATCCAGAGGGCCAGCACGGCGCTCGTCTGGGCGCACATCGCGCCTGGGCGGCCGTCGAGGGCCACGGCCGTGACCGCGAGAGTCCCGGCCGAGACGAGCGCGCCCCGCAGCGACAGCTTCGGCGTCGCCTCGGCGAGCGCCCAGCCGACCGCCGCAAAGCAGAGGCCGGTCATCGCCGCGAGGAACGGGTCGACGCCCACGGAAGGAACCGGCACGCGCGGCTCGACGACGAGCCGCCAGCCGACCATGAGAAGGATCGCAAGGCCAAGCGCCCGGATCGGCGAGCCGAGCGCCAGCCGGTGCAAATGCGGCGTGAGCGCCCGGACAATCATCAGCGCCGGAAGGAAATAGAGACCTTCGGCGGCGGCGCCATGCCAGATCGCCATGACGAACCCGGCGGGGCCGTCAACCTGGACGGGCGCGCCCCCGGCTGCGCCGAACGCTTGCATAACAAGGCGCAGGGCGAGGTAAATGAGGGAGAACACTGCCCATGGCAGCAAAAGCCTCCGCGCCGAGTTCGACAGGAACGCGCGTTGCGCTTTTCCGGACATCGCCTGCCTCTGGCGCTTCCCGTAAAGCCAGCCGTCGGCGAGGAAGAACGCCGGAACGGCGCTCTGATGCACGACGAACCATACGGCGGACCACGCGCCGTCGGTCGGGATCTTCAGATAGCTGAAGGCGTGGATGGCCACGACGAAGACGATCGCCACGCCCCTGAGCCGGTCCGGTTCCGGGAACCTCATTGTTCCCTTGGCCTTCAGGCGATTCACGCCGGTCATGTCGACGCCCCTCCCCGAGCTCTCTGCATTTTCGGCTTGCGAAGCGGCTGCGTTGCGCTTTGCGAAATTGGCGACGGCGGTTCCGAGCGCGAGCAGGACGTAGATCGACCAGGTGAAACCCTGGGTGAGAAACGTCCCCGAGACGCAGAAGCCCGCCGACGCCCGCGAGCACGGCGTGCCCCATCGCGCGCGCCGGCATCGGCGCCTTGGTCGCTTCTCGAGTTCGCGCAGGGCAGACGAAGGCCGTGCGTATGACCGTGATGACCATGGTGACGAACACGATGATCCGGGAAATCCGGTGGTGCTGAGCACGTCGAACCAGGTGGAGTGGACGGCGTGGACGTGGCCGTCCCAATGGTCGGTGTAGAAGAAGTAACTGATGATGAAGTTGTTGAGGCCGACGCCGTTGAGCGGTCTTGAGAGCGCCATGTTCCAGGCGGTATGCCATGCATAGATGCGGCCCATCGAGGATTCGTCGATGCCGTTGTTCCATTTCCGCGGATCCGCCGGACTGGCGGCCCGAGATGCCGGCCGCGGCGAACAGCGCCATGCCCGCGACGATCGCCGATCGTGATCAGCACAGCCTTCGACTTGATCATCCTCGCGCCGTAGACGCCGAACACGGTCATCAGGCCGAGAAGCCCGCCGCGGCTTTGCGTGTCGATGATCGCCACGACGATCGCGACCGAGGCGACCATGCCAAACAGCGCGCTCAGCCAGCTCGTCCGGCGCGACGTAGAGCGACACCGCGAAGCTCAGCGGGAACAGCAGCACGAGCGACAGGTCGTTGGGATCGCCGAGCAGCGACTGGATGTCGCGGCCGATCGTGACGCGCGTTCCCTCGACGAGGCCGATGCCGAAGCGTCCTGTTGTAGATGGCGACGCCGGCGATCAGGACGCCGGCGAAAACGAAGGCGTGCGAGGCGATGGCGAAGTCGCGCGGTCGGCGCGTGAGCCAGGCGATCGCCAGCGTCATGACGGCGACCTTCCAGTAGTTCGCTGTATAGAAGCCGATCGCGTCGGGCTTGCTCACCGCAAATGGCAGGCCGAGCGTCACCGAGCGCGAAGAAGATCGAGAAGAGCGGTCAGCGACCGGCTCCAGTAGAGCTCGATGCTGCGCTTCACCATCACGTGCCAGCACAGAACCACGAGCGTCGGGACCGCGAGCATTTGCGGGATGTGCAGGGGTCCGAGCGCCGGGAAGGCTTCGTGAATGCGGAAGAAGGAGAAGATCGACGAAGGCGAGGCAGAGCGCGAACGGATTGGAGAACGCGATCAGCCCCGCGAACGGCAGCAGGGCGACGCCGATCGGCGCGAGCGGCTGCGATTGACGGGCGGCAAGGGCGCGAACGCCGCCGCCATCGCCAGCGCGGAAATCGCGAGCGCCAGGACGATGTGGTTGCTCGGCCGAGCCAGAGGCGCGGCCGAAACCGTCGCGGCGGTCATGCAGGCTGGCTCCTGAACAGCGCGCCGGCGCTCGCGTCCGGCGACACGCCAGACGATGGCGGCGAAAGCTGCGAGGCCCAGCGAAATCATGACGCGCGGCGATCACGACGTCGGGCGCGAGTCTCGACGCCGGCGACCAGGAAGCGCGACGAGCGCCCGCCAGCGCTGCAGCGAGGCCCCAGGGATAGCGGATCGGCGCGTCGCGCCGGCCGGACGCAAGATAGAGCGCAAGGCGGGCCACATGGCCGGCGAGCGTCGCCGCGATCGCGCCCCAGACCCCGATAGGGCTGGGTGAGCGCGACATAGCCCGACCAGGGCGACGGCCGCTCCCGCCGCGTTCACCCCGAGGACGCGATAGCCCGTGATGGCCGGCGTAGGCGCCGACGTTGACGAGGCTGCACGACTCGTTGAGCACCGAGGCCAGCACGAGCCAGGGCAAGAAGGGCAACGCCGCCCGATAGGCGTGGGGCAGCAGGGTCTGAACCAGCAGCGGCGCGCCGACGCATGAGGCGACCGCTCCGGCCGCGAGCAGCGTCATCCCGATCGCGACGCCGCGCGCGCTCGTCTCGAGTCCGCCGGGCTGCCGGAGGACCGCAATGCGACGCGCGTACCACCATAGGCCGAACGGCTGAATGACGAGCGGGGTAATCAGCGACAGCTTGACGGCGAGACCGTAGAACCCGAGCGTCGCGGTCGGCACGGCGCCCGCGAGAAACCAGCGGTCGCAGGATCCAAGGACGAACATCGACAGCGAGCCTCCGATGAGCGGCGCGCTGTAGCGCCCGGCCCGCTCGAAGGTCGCCCGGTCGAGTCGCACGCCGCATTCCCGGATCTGCAAAGTCAGCAGCGTCGTGGCGAGGAGAGCGTCAATCGAAGCGTTGCCCGCTAGAAGGCCGATGACGCCAAACCCGAGGTTCAGCGTGACCGCCATCGTGGCGACCTGAAGCATCGTCCGGGCCACGGTGAAGCCGAGAAAGGCCCCGGCGCGTCCGCGAAGGCGGAGCCAGGCGAGAGGCAATTCGATCAGGCCCGCGAGCGTGGCCGCAGCCATGCCGATCGCCAGCGGGGTCTGGATGAAGGCTAGGCCAAGGCGGGGAGCGAGTGTCCAGACCCCGACCTGAAGGAGCGCGCCGACGGCGACCGCGAGCGTCAGCGCCATTCCAGTGAGACCCGCCGCGATCTCGCGACGGTGCACGCCCGTTTCCGGTCCGGCGAAGCGAAACAGGCTGTCGGCGAGCCCAAGCGTCATGACGATCCCGAACGCCTCGACCATGCTGGTCACGAGTTCGAGGCGGCCGTAGTCCGAAGGCGCGAGGCGTCCCGTCACGAGCGGGATCGTGACCAGGGACATGCCCTTGGTCAGCAGGATGCTCGCGCCGAACAGCCAGAAGGAGCTGAGCGCCGCCAGAAGGCGAAGCATCAGGCCGCCTCGAACACGCGGGAGAGCGCCCGCGAGGACGCGTCGAGCGGAAAACAGCTTGATCATGCGCGCTCGCGGGCGCGGCGGCCCATCGCCTCGCGCTCGGCCAGCGACAGGTGAACACACTGGTCGATCGCCTCCGCCAGCGATGCGGGATCGCCCGGCTCCGCGAGAGAAGCCGATCTCCGGGGTGATCATGTCCTTGTTGCCCATAAAACGCGTCGCGACGACGGGCATCTCCATCGCCATCGCCTCTTTGACCACCATCGGGCCGCTGTCGCGCGAGCCGTCCGGCGCGATCTTGAACGGAGCGACGAGGCCGAAATAATGCGGGGCGTTCTCGAGCAGCCACTCGCGCGGCCGCGCGCCCAGGAAATGGACCCGATCGGTCGACGCCGAGCTCCTGCGCGCGGTCGCGCAGCGTGGCCATCAGCGGCCCGTCGCCGACGAGATCGACCGAAGCCGATCCCTGGATCGACATGGCGGTCAGGAGATCGTCGATACCCTTCTGCTCGACAAGCCGGCCGACAAAGAGCAGCTTGCGCATCGGCTCTTGATCGTGGGACGGCAGGAAGGCGTCCGGGTTGGTTCCGCAGGGAATGGTCGAGATGTTGCTGTCCGGCGCGAGGTCGCGCAGATCAGACGCCATGTCGTTGCAGACCGCCACGACGGCGTCGGCCGAGGCGAGCTTCATCGGAAGATCTTCGGCTTCCGCATAGACGTCGTGCCCGTGGCAGACGAACAGACACGGAAACCCCGATCCAGCGCGCCGCGACGATCGCATGGGCCGTGGCGCCGCCGGAGAAGTGCGCATGCAGGTGATTGCAACCGTGCGCCCGGGCGATGGCCGCGATCTTCATCGCATTCCACATCAACGATCGCCGTGGCTGCCGTTGCTGCTTGAGAAGGTAGGAGATCGCGGAGAAAGCGCCGGAGTCGGCCGAGCGAGGGTCCACAAAGTCGCCCAGACGGATGCGGAGGACAAGGTCTGGGCCTCGCGCGCCAAAGCCCGGTCGGCCGTCCTGCGCCGGCCCGTCGCGCAGGCGCATCGACGATCGGCGTCACCTGGTGGCCGCGCTTGGCCATCGCCCGCATTTCGTCGCCGACGAAGGTCTCCGAGAGAACCGGAAAATCGGCCAGAACGTACCCGATGGATTTCATGACGCCTCTCTTGGCAAGAACTCCTGCAACTCGCCGTACCTGACAGCAAACGCAATGCCAGGGAGTGCGCCGTGAGCCCAAACCCGAGATGCTCGGTCATCATCCCAACTTACAACTGCCTCGAACTCCTGCCGCTCGCGGTCGCGAGCGTGCGCATGCAGGGTATTGAGGACATCGAAATCCTCGTCGTCGACGACGCCTCGATCGACGGGACGGCCGAGTGGCTCGCGGCCGAAACCGCTCGCGATCCACGGCTAATTCCGCTCCACACGGAGCGAAAGGGGCCCAGCTACACGCGAAATCTTGCTTTATATCAAGCCCGTGCGCCGATCGTCGGCTTCCTCGACGCCGACGATCTGTGGTGGCCGAACAAACTTGCGCGCGCGCTCAGCGTTCCACGAGGCTCGGCCAGACGTCGGCTTCAGCTTCACCGATTATCTGGCCGCGGCCCCGAAGGCGAGGTGCGGGGAACTTGCTTCGACTATTGGCGGCCAGGCTATGTCGACCGCCGGTCCTGCGATTTCTCGATCGTGCCCGACGCCGAGTTCGAGCTGCTCGCGGTTAACGTGGTGGGGACCTCGACCGTCGTCGCTTCGCGCGAGGCTTTGCAAAATGCGAATGGTTTTGCGATTGGGGTCGCGTTCTGCGGAGGACTGGGACCTTTGGCTGCGACTTGCGGCGAAAGTTCCGGTCGCCTGCTCGTCCGCTGCGACCGCGACCTATCTGATGCGCCCGACGAGCGTCACGCAAAACAGGAGCGCCCGGATCGAGGCCATGCGCGAGATTGTCGAACCCTACCGCGGCGGGTCCGAGAAACTGGCCCGCCGGGCGTGGCGACAGGCGAACGCGCGGATCGACACCGCCGAGGCCGAGCAGGCGAGCGCCCTTGGCGACAATTGGGGCGCCGCGCGCGCTCACCTTCGCGCGCTTCTCAAGTGGCCGCAGCCGCGAACTGCGCGCGCTGCGGCGGCCGATGTCGTCGCGGCCTGCAAAAGGGCGGCATGACGACATGAACGTTTTCGAGGCCGAGCGTCCCGCTTCGCTCGCCGATGTGTCTTGGCTTCGCCGCGCCGCGGCGAGACGGCTGCAGGACCTGCGGCTCACGCCTGAGATTGTCGAGGATCTGCAGCTCGTCATCAGCGAAATTGCCGCGAACGCCGTTCTGCACGGCCGCCCGGCCCCGCGAACGCTCGGCGTCAGGATCGACATCGAAGGTGTCGACCTGATGATCCAGATCACGGACGACGGCGGCCCGTTCGCCGGCGCCGGCGAGCGTCTCCTTTCCGAGATTAGCCTGCCCGACCCGCTCTTGCCATCCGGCCGAGGTCTGGCTCTGGTGCGCGCCGCGCTCGACCGAACCGACTATCGGGTCGAGAAGACGAACCGCTTCGTCGGTCGCCGCAGCCTAAGGCGGCGGCAGGCGACGGCGCTCGTCGTCGAAGACACGCCCGCCCTGCTTGACGCCTACACGGAAGCCCTGCAGCGCGTTTACCGCGTCATCGGCTGCGGTTCGTTCGAAGAGGCGAAGTCGGCTCTGCGGGAGTCGGACGATCGACGTCGTGCTGGCCGACGTCCACCTCGGCGACGGTCTCGGGGTCGCCCTGCCCGATGAGATTGCGAGCCTGGACAGCGGCGCTCTGCCGGTGGTGCTGATCAGTTCCGACAATTCGGCTGCCACGCGCGAGGGCGCTCTTCGCCTCGGCGCGGAATTCTACTTGTCGAAGCCCGTCCGTCCCCAGGCCCTTCGCGACGCCATCGCGCTCGCGCTCTCACGCGCGGCCATCCGGGAGGCCCGTCTCGCCCGAGCGGTTTGCCCGTCATCTCGACGGTTTCCTCGCCAGCAAGCTGCCGACGGTCATGAACGCTCATCGGGTGGCGACAGCTGCGGGAACCCCGTCGGCCGGCGGCGGAGATCTTGTCCTGCATCTGCCGCAGTCCGGCGGCGACCGAATCGTCCTCATCGACGTGGTCGGTCATGGCGTGGCGGCGCGCGCCTGGGCCGTCGCGTATGCGGCGATCGTCCGGACCCTGCACCATTGCCACAGCGATTTGTCTGCCGGAGAATTCCTGACCGAACTCGCGCACATCGCATGGTCAGAGCCGACGCTCGCGCGCGCGTTCGCCACCGTGCTTGTTGTCGACCTGGACCCCAACGGCGCGTGGATCGCCTCCGCCGGCCACCCGCCTGCGCTCGTCATCGGCGCCGAAATCCGTCGTGCGGGAACGGTCAACCCCTTGCTCGGCGTACTGCCCCCCGAACCGCATCAGTCAGAACGGATCCAACTCGAACCGGGAGACCGTCTCGCGCTGTTCACCGACGGGCTCGATCCGGCGGGAGTGGCGGCCGGAGACGATCCGCCGCTGTGGTTCATGGCGGCGATTTCCGAAGGACGGAGCGGCCCGCTCGAGGACCTCGCCACAAAACTCCGTCAGGCGACCGAGGAGCGCGCTCGGCCCGCAACCGTCCGACGACTGGACGTTCATCCTGGTCGAGAGGACGGGCGGCCCTTGAAGCCGGCCGCTCGATAGGCCTCAAGCGTCCGGTCGAGGCCAGTCTCGACCCCGAAGCCGTTGCGTGCGGTCCGCCACGCCGCGAGCCGCCACGCCGGGCCCTTTTCGGCGCGCTCGCTCGACCAGCGCTCGACGACCACGCTGATCGCGTTGAGATCGCCGACGTCGAACAGCCAGCCGTTCTCGCCGTCACGGATCACATCCGGCATCGCCCCGACCCGAGCGGCCGCCACCGGAACCCCTGTCGCCAACGCTTCGAGAGCCGCCATCGGCAGGCCCTCGGCGCGCGAAGGCATGAGCAGCAAACCGATCTCAGGCCAGGCTTCCGCGATGTTGGAGACCATTCCGCGGAATTCGACTTTTCCTGCGAACTGGCGCTGAAGGTCGTCACGCATCGGCCCGTCTCCGAAGGCGATCCATCGGACGTCCGGCGGAGACGCCGACGCGGCACGACAGAAGAGATCCGGACCTTTTTCGTGAGAAAAGCGGCCGACAAAGCCGATGGCCGAAGGCAGCGGACCGGTGGGCGGCGTCTCCGGGGTCGCGATGAAGTTGGCGATGAGCCTCGAGGAGAACGGCAGCCGCTCCGCGATGGCGGCGCTGACGCTGATGCGAGTCGCAAGGAGGCTCGTCCACTCGTCGGCCCGCTGATAGAGATTGACCGGGAATGCGCCCGTCTCTCCGGAGTGAAACGTCGAGACGACTGGCAGGCCCAGAAGCCGCCCGGCGAGACGTCCGAGGATTCCGGCCTTGTAGCCATGCGTATGGACGAGACCAGCTCGTTCGGCTCTCAGGCTGCGGAACAGGCCGATCGCTCCGCCGCCGTCGACGTCATAGGGGATCCCGTCGGCCTGGAGCTGCGTGAGCCACGCGTTCGGGCCGTGATCGTCCAGGAGGAGCACGCTTGCGTCATAGCCGCGGCCGCGCAGCGCCTGCGTGAGCACGGCGACATGGCGTTCGATCCCGCCGATGCCGCTCGAATCGACCAGGAGCGCGAATCGCCGTCGCGTCCGTCGCTTCGGTGCGTATCCGAAGGTTTGCGATCGAAGCGGCGCTAGGCGGGGACATCGAGAGTCTTGGATTGCAGGGCGCGCTCGGCAAGCCGTCGCGCGAACTTCGGAAAAAGACGCTATACCCGCCTCGCCTCGCGGGCGAGCTCCGCGCCGACGGTCGGCTGGTCCCGGCCGTTGACGACGACGCCGACGATATTGGCCGGTCCGATGGCCGCCTTGGCGGCCTCGATCGACCCCTTCGTCGACTTGCCGCCGAGGCACACAAGGATCACCGCATCTGCGCTGCGCGCAGTCAGCTTGCCCGGCACGGCGTAGTCCCGATCCCTCGATCGCCGGGCCGCAGTCGATGATCACGGTCTCCCAGTCCCGGTGGGCCTCTGTCCACAGGCGCCGGAGCATGTCGGGCGACCGCAAGCCGGAACGGCTCGTCCTCGCCGTCGCCGAGCCTGAACCAGTCGAGGTTGTCGGCGTTCCGACGCCAGCGCCGGCTCGACCGGCCGTGGGCTGTCGCTCGCGTCGACGAGCAGCGTCCGGGACGGCGCAAGGGCGCTGCGTCCGGCGAGCGCACGCGCGCAGGCCGACGCCCCGTCGCCGGCCTCGACGCCGATCACCGCGACGACGCGGGCGCCGGCGCCGACCGAGGCCTGATAGATCGATTCGACGAATTGCGCGCCAGGTCGAAACTGGACTTCCGGAAACGCGATCTCGCCGGGCGCGGACCGTCGAACGGCTCAAGGCGCGCAGGGAGATCCTGGCGGAGACGATATGCGCCCCAGGCGGTGCGCGCCGTCAGGCGCAGCATGCGGCTCGTGCGCGGCGTCGAGCCCGCGCCGGGCGTGACGTGCGGCTCCTTCGACCTGCTCGATTGTCATGACCGCCTCACTGTGTGCGTTTGGCCTCAGCGACACCGCGATCGCCGCCAGCGACGCCGCCGAGACCATGTTTCCGATGACGCCGGAGATCTGCTGCCATTCGTCCTGGTTGCGGTTCGGCATGTAGATGACGTCGCCCGCGCGGACGACGGGAACGCGCCGGATGTCGCCGGTCTTGGCGAATCCGAGCAGGTCGAACACGTGCGCCTGCGTCTGCGCGGAGGACATGTTGATGACGATGATGCGGTCCTGCAGGGCGTCCGTCGTCGGGCCCCCGGCTTCGGCGAGCAGGTCGAGAATCGACATCTCGTCGCTGAACGGGTAGCGGCCGGGCTTGCCGATCGCGCCGAGCACGCGGACGACCTCCGAGGCTGGCTGGTCGAGAAAGTTCTTGGTCTGGTCGGGCACGAAGATGACGTCGCCGGGCCGGACTTTCGGCAGCAGCTTCTCGTCGCCGGTGGCGAAATAGGCGTTGAGGTTCACCCGCGATGACGCGCGAGCCCTTCTCGCCGCGATGCGCGACGCGGATGTTGCGGACGTCGGCCGCTCGCGGTCGGGCCGTTGGCGGCGGTGAGGATGTCGAGGAACCCGAGCCCCGTGCTGAAGGCGTAGCGTCCGGGGATGCCGACCTGGCCCATCACGTAGATCGACCGCTCCGGCGCCTGGCGCATCCACTGCGCCTTGTTGTCGCTCGGGTCCACCGGCAGTTCCGGGACCATGATCACGTAGCCGCGCATGAATCTTCGGCACGTCTCTGCAGCGAGCCGCCGCCCTTGAGAAACGATATCGAGGTCGAACAGGATCGGCGCGGCCTTGTCCCCGTCCTTGCGCAGGATCTGGATATGGGCGATGTCGGCGTGCGCCGTGGGGCCGCCGGCGTTGGACAGAAGGTCGAAGATCGACATCTCGTCCGACCACTCGTAGCGGCCCGGCTTGTAGAGCGCGCCGAGCACCTGGACCGCGCGGCTCGGCGCGATCTTCAGCCAGGACGGCTCGTTCGGGTGTCGTTCTTCTCCGGAACGAAGATCGCGTCGCCCGGCCTGACCGCGGGCAGCTGCCCTCCCGAGCCGTCCGTGAACTTGACGAGGTCGACGTTCTCGATCTTGTCCGTCCGCGCGGATGATGCTGGATCTGCCGCGTGTCGGCGAAGCGCGTCGGGCCGCCGGCGTTGGCGATGATGTCGATGAACGACGCGCCTTCGCGGGTCTCGAACGCGCCGGGCTTGGCGACCTCGCCCATGACGTAGACGGTCAGCGCGCCGCTCCGGACCTCCTCGACCTGCTTGGGCACGTAGATCGTCGCGCCCGGCTCCACGTCCGGCAGCAGCGACTTGTCGCCGGTGTCGAGATAGGCCTGGAGGTTGAAGACGACCGGCTTGCTCTTGTTCAGGATCCGGATCTGCTCGGGCGCGGAGTAGCGCGTCACGCCGCCCGCGCGCATGATCATGTCGATGACCGTCGCGCCCTTGCTTGTAGGCGAAGGTGGCGGGCGTGTTCGACCTCGCCGAAAATCTTGATCGCGGAGCGCTCCTCCGCGCCGTCGCCGGTCGCAGCGAGCGTGCGGCCGTCGAAATCGATCTGGACGTTGCCGGTCAAGGGCGACGCGGGGACGAAAATGACGTCGAGCGGCGCGAGCTTCGGCAGCGTGCTCGGGTCGCCGGAGTCGAGGTACTTCTTGTAGTCGAACTGCTCGCGCTTGCCGTCGGCGTGGGTGACGGTCATCCGGTCGAGCTGCGCGCCCTGGCTGATGCCGCCCGCGGCGACCAGCGCCATCTGGACGTTGCCGTCTCCGGGCAGTTCGACGTTGCCGGGGGTCTTGACGTAGCCGAGCACGGTGATCGGCAGCTTCCGCTCCTTCAGCGTGACCGACAGCTTGTCGAGATCGCGATAGGCGTGCGACAGCGCGTCGCGGATCAGCCGGTCGCTTCGTCGAGCGAGCGGCCGGCCACGTGCACGGAGCCGGCCTCCGGCAAGCGTGACGTCGCCTTTCCGGTCGACCGGGAAATCCTTGTTGAGCGCGGCCTCGCCGGGCAGGCCGATGCTGAGCACGTCGCCGATGCGCAGCGCGCTGTCGCTCGGCTGCGCGCCGCGCCGGAACGGCGGCGCAGAGCAGGAGCAGCGCGAGCGCGAGGATCTTCAGCGACGGTCTTCATGACAGGTCGCGCGCGTTTCCGCGCCGCTTGCGTCCGAGCGTCGCCTCGATCGCGTCGACCTGCCGCTCGAGGCGGGCGATGTCCGCATTGGCGTCGACCACCAGTCCGGCCGCCAATTCGCGTCGGCTGCGCGTGAGGAGCAGCTCCGCGTCGGCGTACGCGGCGGCGTCGTATTTCGGCGCGCCGCGCTGCGCGCAGGCCGCTCGAGGCGGTCGTTGAGATCCTGAAGCTGCTTGTCGGTGATCGGCATGTATTCCGCGAAACCGCCCGTCCCTGCGTAGGCCAGGGGCCTTCGCTGAAGAACATCCCGAAAGGCCGAGGCAAGACACGACGATCACCACTGATCTTGTGCATGGGACCCGGCCGGCCTCCCTGGTCCTAGACTGCGGTCGCCGGCCGCGCTTGAAAGCATAAACTCGAGCTTCAACTGCCGCAAAAGACGCAGCGGCTGTCCCGCGACATTGACGAGCGACACCTCGAGCGAGCGCTCGCGCAGGCGCTTGAAGACGAAGACGATGCCGCCGACGCCGGACAGAGTCGAGAAAGTCGACGCCACTCAGATCGAAGCAGACGTCGCTCTGGCTGTCGGCCAGTTCCTCGAACATTGGCTTCATCGCGGCCATCGACGCCGCATCCATATCCTGATCGATCTTCACGAGTCGCATGATCATCCCCTGTTGGTTTCGATTGGCAGCCGGCATTCGACTGGATGTCAGCAACGGTCGTGCCATGCCTGAACACGCCCGCGATGCGGCTTATTCCGCGCCCAGACCGCCGCAAAACGCGGCGCATTTGCAAATCGCGAAGCGATACGCGCCGGCCGAGCCACGAGGGCGCTTCCAGTATTCTCATTTTGCAACGTGCCGCTTCGAGCGCGCCGACTTGGCTCGCTCCGCACGGCGCCGTTCGCTCTTCATGGACCGCGGAGTGACGCGATCGCCGCCCGGAGCCCGTGCTTCGCGCGAAACTGCCGGAAAACGTTCGACGGTCGGCGCAGGCTGGACGCGCGGCAAGGAAGCCGTGAAGCCGGACCAAGATCGCGGCGGATTTGCAGCTTGCGATGCGCAAGGCCGCCGAACGCCGCGCTCGAGCTCGCGCCACATGCGTATTTTCCGTGGCACGGAGGTTGCGCTCCTGACCCGTGGCACGGCGCTCGCGGTTCCGCGCTTCGGCAATCGGACAGCAGCCATGGGACATCGCGTCGCGCACATCGTCCAGAGGATGGCTCCGGGCGGGCTCGAGGTTCTCGTCCTCGAGCTTGCCCGGCAGTTGCCCGGCGAGCATGTGATCGTCAGCCTCGAGGGCGAGGCGGACGCGCTCGCCGCCGCGTGGCCGAGGCTCGCGCGAGAGCGCGCGGCCGCTCACCGCCATGGAGAAGCGGCCGGGCCTCGACCTCGGTCTCGTTCTTCGCCTGCGCGCGCAGCTTCGCGAGCAGGCGATCGACTCTGTGTTCACCCATCATGCGGGACCGCTGCTTTACGGCGGAGCGGCCGCGCGACTCGCCGGCGTCGATCGCCTCATTCATGTCGAGCACGACGTCTGGCAGTTCGACGACCCGAAGCGGCGTTCGTCTCATGCGGCTCGCCGCCGCGCTCACCCGCCCGCACATCGTCGGCGTCGCGGAGAGAATGCGCGGGCCGCTGTCACCGCGTGTATCCCGGCCGGTCCGTCGAGATCATCGCCAACGGCGTCGCGCTCGATCGCTACCGCGCCGATCGCGCCGAGGCCCGCGCGGGTCCTCGGCGTCGAGCGGACGACGCCCAGTCATCGGGGCGGTCGGACGGCTCGAGCGGGTCAAGGGCCACGATCTCCTGATCGAGGCGGCGGCGGCGCTGACGCTCGTCGCCGCTTCTCTTCATCGTCGGCGACGGCTCATGCCGCTCCGAACTCGAGCAGCTGCGCCTTGAGCCTGGGAATTGCAAGTCGCGTCCGCTTCCTCGGCCATTGCGACAACGTCGCCCAGATCCTTCCGGCGTTCGACGTTCTCTGCCAGCCCTCACGCGCCGAAGGCCTGCCGCTCGCCGTGCTCGAGGCGCAAGCCTGCGGCGTGCCGGTGGTAGCGACCGACGTCGGGGACCTCGCCTCGGCGGTCTGCCCGGCGAGCGGCAGGCTCGCGCCGCCCGAGAATGTGGCGGCTCTGGCCGCCGCCCTCAACGCCGCGCTCGCCGGACCGGCTCCGGTCTCGCCACGCGCCTTCGTCGCCGCCCGTTTCGACTGGCGCAACACCCTCGGCGCTTACGCAAGTCTCCTGAAGGTCTGAATCATGATTGCGGAAATCATCTGCCTCGCCAGCTGCGGCCTCGTCGCCTACCATCACCTGGGCTATCCGCTCGCGCTGAAGGCGCTCGCAAAGCGCCGCCGCTCCCGGTTCGCCGGCGGAATCGGTGAGGGCGGGCTGGTCTCGACTTCCGTCGATCGACATGATCGTTCCCGCGCACAACGAAGAGCGCTTCATCGAGGCGAAGATCGCAGAATTGCGCCGCGTTCGACTACCCCGCGGCCCGGCTGAGGATCGTCATCGTCTGCGACGGCTGCACGGACGCGACGGTCGAACGCGCAGCGGACGGCGATCGACCGGGCTCGGCGACAAGGGCCGAATCGTTTCGAGCTTGTCGTTCAGGAGGTCAACCGCGGCAAGGTCGCGACACTGAACGACGCGATCGCCGCCTGCGAGTTCGGATCTCGTCGCGCTGTCCGACGCATCGGCCAAGCTACCGCAAGACGCGCTCGCTAAGATCTGCGTGGCGAATTCGCCAAGGAGCCGGTCGGCTTCGTGACCGGCGCCTATTCGCGTGCCGGACGGGACTTCCGCCCAGAAGCTCTACTGGCGTTATCAGACGAGGTTAAAGCAGGACGAGGCGGCGCTCGCTTCGCCGTTCGGCGCGCATGGCGCGTTCTACGTCTTTCCTCGCGCGCTGTGGACGCCGCTCGAAGCCGACACCATCAACGACGACGTCATCCTGCCGATGCGCATCGTGGAGCGTGGCTTCCTCGGCGTCTACGATCCGGCTATCGCCATCGTTGAAAGCGAAGACGATCGACCCGCCGACGACCTGCGCCGACGCCAGCGGCTCGGCGCGGGCGCGATTCAGCAAACGCTTCGTTTGTGGCGGCTCGGCGATCCCCGTCGTCCCGGGCTGGCGTTCGTATTCCTGTCCGGCAAGGCTCTGCGTGCGATTATGCCGTTCCTGCTGATTGCGGCCTTCGTCTCCAGTCTCGCGCTCTCTCAGTCGTCGCCTGTCTTTGCCGTGCTGTTCGCCGCGCAACTCGTCGCTTACGCCGTCGGGCTCATGGCGGGCTTGCTGATCCCGCAGATGGGCCGACTGCCGGTCGTCCACGCGCTCGCCTATCTGGTGTCGGGATACGCGGCCGCCGGCATACGGCGCTGTCCGTTATCTGCTCGGCGGCTACCGCGCACCCTGGAGCCGCGTCGCGCCCCGCGGACCTCGCCAGCAAGGAAGACGAACTCCTGACCGGATTCGCGGCGTTCGGCAAGCGGGCCCTGGACATCGTGGTCGCGAGCATCGTTCTCGTCGTCTTCGCAATTCTGTTCGTACCGATCGCGCTGGCGATCAAGCTTGAGAGCAAGGGCCCGGTGTTCTATCGGCAGCTTCGCGTCGGGCTCGAGGACGCCGCGTCAGTCGCGGCTCTTCTACCTCACCAAGTTCCGTACGATGCGCTCCGACGCGGAGGCGAAGTCGGGCGCGGTGTGGGCGAGCGAGCGCGACCCGCGCATCACGCGGGTCGGCAACTTCCTTCGCAAGACCCGGCTCGACGAGCTTCCGCAATGCATCGACGTGCTGCGCGGCGACATGTCGGTCGTCGGGCCGCGGCCGGAGCGTCCGCAGTTCTTCGCGATGCTCGAACGCGAGATTCCCTTCTACGCCGAGCGGACATATGGCGTGAAGCCGGGCATCACCGGGCTCGCCCAGGTGTTCCTGCCGTACGACAGCTCGATCGAGGACGTCCGTGAAAAGGTCCTTCACGATCATGCCTATGCGCTGCGCCTGCTCGGCGCCGGGCCGATGGCTCGCGACCGATCTCGGAATCATGATCCGCACCTTTGCCGTCATGCTCCTCGGCAAGGGCCGCTGATCCGCGGCCTCAGGAAATCCGAACTCCTTGGAGAGACAAATGACTCGCAAATATTTCGGAACCGACGGCGTGCGCGGCCGAGCCAACGACCGCTTGACAGCCGGACCTCGCGTTGCGCATCGGCCAGGCGGCCGGCATCCTCTTCCGCTCGAGCGCCGTCAACCGGCGCGTGGTCATCGGCAAGGACACCCGCATATCGGGCTACATGATCGAAACCGCGCTGGTCGCAGGCTTCACCTCGATCGGCATGGACGTGCTGCAACTCGGTCCGATGCCGTCCCCGGCGGTGGCCATGCTGACGCGCGCCATGCGCGCCGATCTCGGCGTCATGATATCCGCCTCGCACAACCCCTTCGACGACAACGGCATCAAGTTCTTCGGCCCGGACGGGTTCAAGCTGACCGACGACCGGGAACACGAGATCGAGGCGCTGATGGACTCCGTTCGCGCCGTCGATGCTTGCCGCCCCCCACGCGATCGGCCGCGCCAAGCGGATCGATAGCGTGCGGGCGCGGTACGTCGAATTCGTCAAGCGCACGCTGCCGCGCGAGTTGTCGCTCGAAGGGCTGCGGGTCGTCATCGATTGCGCCAACGGCGCCGCGTACAAGGTCGCGCCCGAAGCCCTGTGGGAGCTCGGCGCGGAAGTGATCGCGATCGGCGTGGAGCCGGACGGATTCAACATCAATCGCGACGTCGGTTCGACGGCGCCGGAAGCGCTGCGCCGGAAGGTGCTGGAGCTGCGCGCCGACATCGGCATCGCGCTCGACGGCGACGCGGACCGCGTCCTCGTTGTCGATGAGCATGGGCGCGTGATCGACGGCGACCAGATCCTGGCGTTGATCGCTGACCAGATGCACGACGAGGGCCGGCTTTCGAAGCCCGGCATCGTCGCGACCGTCATGTCGAACGGCGGCCTCGAGAGCGCATCTCGCCGAGCGCAAACTGGAGCTCGTCCGCACCGCCGTCGGTGACCGCTACGTGCTCGAGCGCATGCGCGCCGGCGGATACAATATCGGCGGAGAGGCGTCGGGCCACATCATCCTGTCGGATCATGTGACGACGGGGGATGGACTTGTGGCCGCGCTTCAGGTGCTGGCGGCGATTCGTCACGCGAACCGGCCGGCCAGCGAAATCTGCCGCCGGTTCCAGCCCATGCCCCAGATCCTCGAGAACGTGCCGACCTTGCGCCGGCCGAACGCCGCTGCGCTGAAGGCGCTGACGCACACGCACGAATGCCTGCTCGGCGCGAAGGGCCGACTGCTTGTCCGCGCGTCCGGCACCGAAAATCTGGTGCGGATCATGGCCGAGGGTGAGGACCTGGAGGTGGTTCGGAAGGTGGTGGATGAAGTTTGCGGCCTCCTTCGGAACGATTTGAGCGGCCTCCCGCAGGCCGCATAGACCCGAGCGCCGTCACACGACGGCGATCACGAGGCGGCCCGCGTCCGCATCGACTTGAACGCCAACGTCATGGCGGCGTAAAGATTTGACTTTGAACGCATTTCAATGCCCGCTGACCGGTCGCGCGGCGCCGCCGTCAAAATTGGAGTGACTGTTGACACTGCCGCGCGAAACGCGATGGATTGCAGCATTCGGATTCGCGCTCGTCGTCGCGGTCTGGATCGCGGTCGCGCTTCTGATCGGCAAAGCGCGATCGGACGCGATCGCCGACAATTACCGCGAGGAATACACGTCCGCGGCCGTCTTCGCCGAACAGGCGACGCGCACGATCCGGCTGCTCAACTCCGTGATGCAATTGGTCGCGCACGAACTCGCCAACTCGCCAACTCCGAGCCGGCTAAAGGAACTGACCGACGACAAGGTCATCACGCTCGACACGCTCGTCCTGATGAGCTTCATCGGATACGGACGGTCGGACCGTCGGCTCGACCCTCGGGCCAGATCCGAACCATACGGACTTGTCGGATCGCGAGCATATCCGCGTCCAGCTCGATCATAGAGTGGACGGGCTGTTCATCGGCAAGCCCGTGCTCGGACGGGTCTCGGGAAAGTGGTCGATCCAGCTCAGTCGCCGCGTCGAGGACGCATCTGGCCGCACGCTCGGCGTGCTCGTGGCCTCGATCGATCCGCACTATTTCGAGCGTTTCTGGCGGCGCGTCGAGGGAGCGCGGCAGGACGTCGACGAGTTGTTCGGTCTCGACGGCGTGTTGCGTGCGCGATCCTTCGACGTTGAAACCGCGCTGCTGGAGCGGCGAGAGCCGCGGCGCAATTGTCTCGGCGGGAAGCGGAAAGTCGAACGGATTCCTCGAGACGACGGACAAGAACGGCCAAAAGCTGGCTGACGGCGTACGTCAAGCTCGAGGAGCTGCCGCTCATCGTAACTGCGGCTGTGACTGCGAAAAGCGCGCTCGCCGAAAGCCTTCCGGCCGCGGAGGCGTACGTCGGATTCGGGGCGTTGATTACGCTCCTGATCGCGGGCTTCAGCGTGATGCTGGCGCGGTTCGCCGAACGCCTGAAGGCAACGACGCGACTGGCGCAACTGGCCGAGCGACGTCTCAGCCTCGCAATCGAGACCGTTCCTCAGGGTTTCGCGTTGTTCGACGAGAGCGACCGCCTGGTCGTGTGCAACGACGCCTATCGCGAGATCTATGCGACGACCGCCGACCTGATCCGTCCAGGCGTCGCCTTCGAAGCCCTGCTGCGCGCGCGGGCTCGAACGCGGCCAGTATTCTGGAGGCCCGCGGCATCGACGAAGCACTGGTTGCAACGACCGGATGACGAGCATCACAATCCGTCCGGCGCCGTCGAACAGCAGACGGACAGCAGGCCGTTGGCTTCAGATCGAAGAGCGCAAGACATCGGACGGAAGCATCGTCGACCTGCGGACCGACATCACCGGGCTCAAACTCCGCGAGTTCGAGTTGAGCCGGCAGACGGCGCTTCTCAGGACGACTTTGCAGAACATGGGCGAGGGCATCGCGGTCTACGACAAGGATCGCAAATTGATCGCCTGGAACGAGCTGAGCGCAAGCCTGCTGCAAGCGCCGCACGAGATGTTCCAGGAGGGCGTTGCGTTCGAGCGCGTGGTCCGATTTCAGGCGGAGCGCGGCGATTTCGGCCCGGTCGACGTCGAAGCGGAGTTGGCCGAGAGGATCGACGCCTTCCACTCGGAAGAACACTGGACCAGGGAACGGCGCCGCAGGGACAGCCGCACGATCGAGGTTCGTCACCATCCAATGCCGGACGGCGGCGCCGTCTTTCTGTATCGCGACAACACCGAGCGCAGCGACTACGAGGCCCGGCTGAACGACGCCTTGCGCAAGGCGCAAGCGGCGAGCCGGGCCAAGTCCGAGTTCCTCGCGATGATCAGTCATGAAATCCGCACGCCGATGAACGCGATCATCGGGATGTCGGCGCTGCTGGACGAACGCGCTCTCGACCCGACGGAAAGACGCTACGTCAGCGCGATCACGGAAGCGGGGGAGAAACTTCTGGTCATCATCGACGACCTCTTGGATTTCTCCCGGCTCGAAGCCGGGAAGCTGGCCCTGAAATTGAAGCCCTTCGACGTGCGTCACGTCGCCGCGAGCGCAGTCGAGATCGCGCGGACCCAAGCGAAAGCCGACGCCTTGTCGATCATTGTGGAGGTCGACGACGCCATCCCTTCCATCGTGGTCGGCGACGGCGGGCGGATCAGCCAGATCCTCTTGAATCTCGTTGGCAATGCGGTCAAATTCACGGGCCAAGGAACGGTGAAGATCGTGGTTCGGCCCAAAGGCGAGCCGCACGCCGGCCGCATGGTCTTGAGGTGCGAGGTCGCGGACAGCGGGCCGGGGATCGCTCCGTCGCTTCAGGAGCGTCTGTTCCTGCCCTTCGAGCGCGGCGCCGTCGCAGGGGAGAAAGCGGTCTCCGGAACGGGGCTCGGGCTGGCGATTTGCCAGCGGCTTGTCGATTTGATGCACGGCGAACTGGGAGTCGAAAGCGAGCTCGGCGCGGGCAGCACGTTCTGGTTCGAGATCCCCGTACGTCTTAGCCCAGAAGGAAAGCGCCACGACATCCGTCTCGTCCAAACCCGAAACCAGGCGTCCCCGATTGAACATCCTTGTCGCCGAGGACATCGAAGCCAATCGTACGGTGATCGGCGCGATGCTGCAGAGCCTGGGCCATCAAGCGGACATGGTGGAGGACGGAGAACAGGCGATCGCCGCCGCCCTCGACCGCAGACTACGACGTGATCCTGATGGACATCCAGATGCCCCGTGTAAACGGGTTGGACGCCATCCGCGCCATCCGAAGCCACGGCGGTCGAGTGGCGCAGGTCCCGATTCTCGCCGTGACGGCGTTGGCCCAGGAAAGCGATAGAGAGGAAGCCATGAACGCGGGAGCCGAAGGATACCTGACGAAGCCCGTTCGCAAGAACGATCTCCGGTCGGCTCTGGACGGGGTCGTCGGGGGCGGCGAGCGTGCGGAGAATCCGCCGGCGCCGCCTGAGTTTGACGAAGCCGCCCTCGCCGAATTGCTCGAGGACCTCGGCAACGAAAGTTTCGTCCGATTGCTTGGCAAATGCGTCGAGGACGTCGTGGCGCGCCTCGCCAAGCTCGAGGCGGCGACCGGCGAGGACAAACAGATCCGAGCGCTCGCGCACCAGCTCAAGGGCCTGTTTGCGCAGTTCGGCGCCACTGAGGCGGCCCGCGCGGCGGCGGCGGCCGAGACCTGTGGCGACGATGCGGTGGCGGAAAGCGTTTCAGCACTCCGGGCCAGCGCCGCCGCGGCGCTTCATCGGTTCGAAGGCTTGCGCAACGCGAAGTCCTGATGGGCGCCGCGACTGACGACTGGTCTGGTGAAATGTCAGTGATCGGCGCCCTCCCTCTGCGTCCGGCTCGACGGGGTTACGCCTTCACCTCTCGCGCATGGCGTGGGAAGCGACTTCGACGAGGGGGGAGAAGATGTAGTCCATCAGGCGCCTTGCGCCGGTCTTGATTTCGACCGTCGCCGCCATGCCCGAGGTCAGCGGGCGTTCGACGCCGTCGACGGAGAGGGTCGGCGACTCCGGCGCGAGTTCGACGGCGAACACCAGGTTCTGCGTCCGCTCGCCTCCGGCGAAGCCGGACGCGTTCGAGGGGCGGGCGGGGTCGCCCTCCATGGCGCTGGCGTCGGGCGACGGAATCGAGTCCTTGGCGATGCGAACGACATGGGCCTTGACCGACCCGTAGCGGGTGAAGGGGAAGGACTCGACCTTCACCACCGCCTCCTGGCCGACATGGACGAAGCCGATGTCGCGGTTGAGCACATAGGCCTCGATCTCGAGCTCAAAGTCCTGCGGCACGATGCGCATCACCTCCTGCCCGCTGGTCAGAACCTGGCCGACATTGGTGACGATCGACGACTGGACGCGGCCGTCGATGGGCGCCTTGAGCGTGAGATTGTCGAGCAGGGCCTCGGCCTTGGCGAGTTTCTGCCGGTCTTCCTCAGCCTGCCGCTCCGCGGCGTCGAGCTTCTCGGCCTGATCGGAAAGGAACGTCTGCACCGCCTTTTCCGAAGTCGCGCGTGATGACGTCGAGCCCGGTAGAGGCCGAGGCGAGCTGAGCCTGCTGCATGGCGAGCTGGGTCTGCTGGTACTGCAGGGTTTCGGTCGCGTCGATGACGGCGGATTTGGCGCCCGACCGGGACTCGACAAGTTGGGTGCGCATGTCGACGCGCTCCTGCAGAGTCGCGACCAGATTCTTCTGCGTCGCGATGGTCTTTGTCAGCATGTCGCGCTCTGCGAGCTTCTGCGTCTTCTGCGCGTCGAACGAAGCGACCGTCGCCGCGAGCTGACCCAGGTCCGCAGCCAGCACGCGCTGTTCGCGCGCGCGCAGGCTCGAATCGACCTCCTCGGGCCAGGCGATCGCCGGAGAGGGGGCGTAAGCATGGGCGCGGGCCGCCGCGAGCGCCTCGCGACGCCGCACGCTCTCGGCCTCGGCGGCGGCGAGATCGGCGCGAGCCTCCCGGGCGTCGGCCTCCGCGGCCGACGGGTCGAGCTCGATCAGGGCGGCGCCGGCCTTCACCGCGCTGTCGTTTCCGACATGAATGGCGACCACCCGTCCCGTGTCGACCGGTTCGATCACCTTGACGCGCCCGGTCGGCTGGAACTTGCCCTGCGCCGAGGCGATGATGTCGATGCGCCCGAAATAGGCGAGGCCGAGGCACGCGACGACCAACGCGCAGATGGTCCAGAGAAACGCGATCCGAACCGGCGAAGCGGGCGTTTCCAGGATCTCCAGGACGGGCGCAAGAAACTCCAGGTCGGAGGAATGGCCGCGCGGCGTATCGCGCGGCGCGAGCGCCGATTGCGGCCGGCGGGCCTGCGCGGCTTGCGCCGTGGCGGCCGTTCGCACAACCTCGTTCATGCCGCCACCTCCACCGGCTTCGTCTGCAGACCCCACAGATAGGCGTAGAGCCCGCCGGGGCGACGGATCAACTCCTCGTGCGAGCCGATTTCAACGATGCGTCCCTCGACCATGCCGACAATGCGGTCGCACGCGCGCACCGCGGCCAGCCGATGGGCGACGATGATCACCGTCCTGTCCCTGACGATGCGGCGCATATTGCGCTGGATGATGCGCTCGCTCTCGTAGTCCAGAGCCGACGTCGCCTCGTCGAGGATAAGGATGCGCGGATTGGTCGCGAGCGCTCGGGCGATCGCGATGCGCTGACGCTGTCCGCCCGAGAGGTTCGCGCCGCGCTCTTCGACCACGGTGTCGTACCCTTCGGCGAGCTTGTCGATGAACTCGTCGGCGCCGGCGAGGCGGGCGATCTCGATCACCCTGGCCCGCGGCGTCGCCGGATCGGAAAAGGCGATGTTCTCGTGGATCGTCCGGTTGAACAGCAGGTTCTCCTGCAGCACCACGCCGATGTGGCTGCGCAGCCACGCCGGGTCGACCTGGCTGAGATCCGCGCCGTCGAGGAAGACCTGCCCCTCGGTCGGAAGGTAGAGGCGCTGCACGAGTTTCGTCAGCGTCGACTTGCCCGAGCCCGACGGGCCGACCACGCCGATCGTCTCGCCCGGCGCGATCTTGAGCGAGACGTTCCTCAAAACGTCCGCCCCGCCCGGGCGATAGCGGAAGCCGACGTTGCGAAATTCGATCGCGCCGCGCGGGGTCGGCGGCGCAAGCCGCATCATCGGCGCCGGCTCCGGCGGGGCGTTGAGGATGTCGCCCAGCCGCTCGATCGAGATCTGGACCTGCTGGAAGTCCTGCCAGATCTGGGAGAGACGCAGGATCGGCTGCACCGCCTGCGATGCGATCATGTTGAAGGCGACGAGCGCGCCGACGCTGAGGTCGCCGTCGATCACCGCCTTGGCCCCGAACAACAGGATCGCCGCGGTCGTCAGCTTGCTCACGTACTGGATGCCGAGCTGGCCGCCGGTCCCCAGCATGGTGGCGGAGAAGCTCGTCTTGACATAGGCGGCGAGCTTTTCTTCCCACTGGGCGCGCATGATCGGCTCGACCGCGGCGGCCTTGATCGTTCCGACCCCGACAATGGTCTCGACCAGGAACTGCTGGCTCGCCGCGCCGCGGTTGAACTTCTCGTTGATGAGGTCGCGCAGCGGCGGCCGCACCGTGAACCCGATCAGAACATAGACCGGCAGCGCGATCAGCGTGATCAGCGTGAGCGGAATGGAATAAGCGAACATCACCGCGAAAAAGACGACGGTGAACACGAGATCGATCGCGGAGAACAGCCCCTGTCCGGTCAGGAAGGCGCGGATCGTCTCGAGTTCGCGCACGCGCGCCACGGTCTGGCCCGCCGAACGGGTCTCGAAGTAACTCATCGGCAGACGCAGGAGATGGGCGAACAGGCGCTGGCCGAGTTCGACGTCGATTCGATTGGTGGTGTGCGACAAAGCGTAGGCGCGCAGATATTGCAGCGCCACGTCGAACAGCGAGACGACGACCAGGCCCGCGATCATGACGAACAGCGTCTCGTACCCGCGATGGGTGAGGACCTTGTCGACGATGACCTGGAAAATGAGCGGCGTCGTCAACGCGAACAGCTGAACGAACAACGACGCCGCAAGCACGTGTCCGAGCGGCTTGCGGTAGCGCCACAGCGTCGGCAGAAACCAGCGCAGCCCGAACTGCTTCGGACTGATGCCGGCGCCCCCCATGCGGCGCGCGATCAGCAGCGCTCGGCCGCCCGTCTCGCGCGTCAGCTCCTCGAGCGGGATGTCGGCCGCCGCGTGGCTGATCGGATCGACCAAACGGCAAAGGCCGGCCGGATTGCGGCCGCCAAACACGAAAAGCGCGCCGTTGCTCAGGCGAACGATCGCCGGCGTGGGAATCTTTCCCATGCGCCGCTCGTCAGCCCCGGCGACCAGCCGCGCCTTCAGCCCGATCCTTTGCGCCGCGCGAATGAGGTCGAAGTCGTCCGATGCGCGCTCGCCGAGCGCGAGCTCCCGTCGAATCTGGCTCGGATCGGCGCCAATTCTATAGTAGGCGGCGATTCCGCTCAGCGCCCGCAGACCAGGGTCGAGCGGCGCAGCCTCGCCTGACGGCGGCGCGGGTTGCTCCATCTGCCAATTTTCTCCCTTGAACTCGTGATGAGCTCATATTGTGCTCGACCCCAGATCCATCGGCTGTTCCCAATAGAGGATTAGTCGATTTGACCAATATGTCTGACCGAGTACAATAGACAACGTGTCGACGTGACGCGTCTGTCGTTAACGCAGTCTTCGATGTAATTTGAAAATGCGCAAAACGGCCCGTTTCCCACAAGGGAATGTGCGCCCCCGCCGCTGTGCGCCAGCGCAAACTTGTGAATTGCCAGGGCGAAGTGTGTTCAGCCTGTTAAGGGCAAGGGGAAATGATCCGGGGCGGGGATTTAATGCTAGCCCGTCGATTTCACCATTGGGATCATTATTGCGCGCTCGGCGGGCGCTTGTTATTTTAGCGATGCAGCGATCAGACCGCCTGCGCGCTCCTTGCGTGGAGCGCAGTCCGCAAACCTACAATTGGAGCACTGCAGCTTTCCGCAATCGAGACAGAGATCCATTTCAGGGGGCACGTCATCAACCAGGTGCTGTCGAACAAATCCGCATAAACTGTCATGCAATGGATATAGTAACTTTCCGGCACGAAAATTCGGCCTTTGGCCTGACAATTCAAAGACCCGATCAGCAGTCTTCAAGGGAACGTTCACGATATCCTCACCACGCGTTCGATCAGCGACTCACCCAGCGGTTCCCATTCAGACGCTCCTATCCGCTCAGCGCCTCCCCGTTCGACCCAAGGTCAAAACTGGAATGTATGGGTCTGCGAGCTGCGCACCCGTCCGCCCTGGACACGGAAAGCATGCGGACTCTGTTGGCGCCTGTCGGCCAGACATCGGCGGCCATCCGGAACGCGTCCATGTCACTCTTCGCGTCGACGTGCATTTCGTTGATGACGTGGCCGGCGCGGTCAAGAAATTGCATCCGGTGCTGCATCGGTTGCCTCACGAATAGGAAAACGGGCCGCCCTTGGGAGGACTGAGCGCGGCCCGTTACCGCAGACGGCAGCTGAAGGACGCTGAAATCACCTGCGGCTAGTTCACGTCGTCGACAAATATGATGTAGTGCTCTGAAATAGCAAAAGGAATGTGCCACGCCGACGCGTCACGCATTCACATCGGGCGCAGCTTTATAGGTTGTCGCCTCAATCTGATGGGATCCCGAAACGGTCCGTGCTCGGCAAGGGCTCGCATCTGATCGAGTGTCAGATCGTCACGCCGAGCGCGCGCTCAAAGATTACGTTCCCCGTAACCGATGATCTTTGGTCGTCGCGTCGGCTCAACTTCCGGAGCGGCAAACTCCGAACAAGGAGCCGTCGCTTCTGACCTTTACGGCGGACGCCAGAAGGCCGTCCATCACGCCGCAAACTTCCGCTCCCCCGCCACCCATGTCTCGCTCACCCTGATGTTAGCGATCGCATCCGGGGTGACCTTGTAGGGATCGCTTTCGAGGATCGTGAAGTCCGCTTCCTTTCCCTTCTCAAGCGAGCCGAGGCGGTCCCCCTGTCCAAGCTGACGGGCGGCGTGGATCGTGACGGCGCGGATTGCGTCGTCCAGGGAAACGGCCTGATCGGGGCCGACCACGGAATTGTCGATGATGCAGCGGCGCGTCACCGCCGTGCTGATGAGCGCGAGCGGCCCCGGCGGCGAGCAGGGCCCGTCGGTGTGCAGGGTGAAAGGCAGGCCAGCTTTTACGCAGGCCCCCGCGGGGTCCATGAGGGCCGCGCGCTCAGGGCCGAATATCTCGTCGCGATAGGCGGCGCCGTACAAGCGCACGTGGTTCATCAGGAAACTCGGCTGCACATTGAGCTTTTTCATGCGCTCAACCTGGTCGGGGCGCGCCATGGTCGAGTGCTCGATGCGATTGACGCCAAGCTCGGTCGAGCCGGCATAGGCCGCCTCGATCGCGTCGAGCGCGATGTCGATCGTGTAATCGCCGTTGCAGTGGACCTGCACCGGCAGGCCGAAAGCCTTTACTTCGGCGACCATGTTTTTGATCTGCGTGGCGTCGAAATTCGGCGAACCCTTGGCGGCCGAATGCAGGTAGGGCCTGGTCTGGGCCCCGGTCTCGGTCTGGTTGGAGCCGTCGCCGACGATCTTGACGCCATAGAGCGAGAACAGGGAATTGTCGACGGGCGCGCCTTTCCCGAGGCCGAGGCTGCGCCAGGGCGTCAGGCCCTTCATGTCGTCGAACATCACGCTCGCGCTGGTGCGGCAGGCCAGCGTGTTCGAGAGCTTTGCGAATTGCTCGATCCATTCCGAGCGGATAGTGCCGGGCTCGTGCAGCATGGTGTTGCCGACAGAAGCGATGTGCCGAGCGTAATCCGTGACCGCCTTGGCCGCCACGTCGGGCGTGATCTTGCCGAGGAAGTGGACCGCGAATTTGAGCATCGCGCTTTCCTCGTAGACGAGGCCGTTGAGCCTGCCGTCGGCGGCCCGCCCGAAATGCCCGCCTCCAGGCAGGTCGCCGATATCCTCAGGAATTCCCGCGACTTTCAGCGCCTCGCCGTTGACGCAGGCGTCGTGTCCGTTCGTGTACCAGACGAAGATCGGATGGTCGGTCGATATGGCGTCCAGTTCCTGAAGCGTGAAATCCCCGCCTTGCAGAAGGTTGTCGAAATTGGAGCCGACGATCCATTGCCCCTTGGGCGCGCTCGCCGCCTCCTGCTTGAGATGAGCGACGAGTTTGTCGCGGGTCGGATATTTGGCGTAGCCGACGTCGTCGAGCAGTTCGAAGATCAGCGAAGCCAAAATCGTGTGGTTGTGCGGATCGATCAAGCCCGGCAGCAGCGTGCGGCCCGCAAGATCGACGAGCTTGGTGTCGCCGGTCTTGAGATCCAGGAGCGCGCTCTCGTCGCCGACCGCGAGCACCTTGCCGCGCTTGATCGCGATCGCCGAGGCGACCGGCGCGCCCGCCAGCGGACGGACCGTCCCGCCGCGCAGAATGAGGTCGGCGCCTTCGTCCGCTGCGAAGGCGGGAGCGGCCCCGACGGCGCCCAGCGCGGAGGCCGCGCCGACCGAATAGGCCATGAAGGCGCGTCGGGTGGGCATGCCCACCGCCTTGCCGAGCAGGCCGGCGATCCCGCCGGAATGGAACTCATCGCGCAGAAAGAGCTGGTTGAAACACCCGCGGCACATTTTTGAAAACTCCCGAACCCAGCATCGTGCGTCGCGGCGACATCGTATTCACGCCCTGGGCAAAAAGGTACAACCCTGCAATGACGGCTGAAATGCGCCGCTTCGACGCGTCACGTATTCACATTGACGCGGCTTTGGCGGAAGAACTCGCGCCCTTTGCCCGGCGTCGGAAAACGACCTCCTGTTCAGGCCCGCCGCCGTGACCTGACGACAATGCCCGCCCGACCCCAGGCAGTTGGGAACTCGCACCGGCCTCGCCGCCAAGGGTTGGCCGCGTCCATGTCATCGTCATCGCCTGCAAGCCCGGCTTTCTTCCTGCCCGTGCGCGACCTCCCACGCCTGTCCTGCCCGTCTGTTTCTCGAAGACACTGCGGCCCTCCATGAGACAGCCGCCTCGTCTTGTTCGGCGCCCTCGTAAAGACTTTTCGCGCCACGTCGCTTTGCGGACCCGGTGAAACCGTTTGTTTATATTAGTCCTTACGCCCCCTTATCAATTGGAAACGCACGCTCGCCGCCTCCGGCGAGGCAATCGGGCCCAGGAGCTTGCAAAAAACCGACCCGACGATGTTCGGACTCGCCTTCGTGGAGGATCGAGTTCGTTCGGCCCCCGATGTTGCATCGTGTCCCAACAGAAGTTTCAGGGCGGCGACGGCGTCATCGAGCGGACGGATGAAATCGTGGCCGCCGGGCGCGAGGGCGACCCGCCGGTTGAACTCCTCGGCGCGGAAACACCGCTCCGGAACAAAACCCTCGCGGTTGAGCCATAGGACTGCAAAACGCATATCGTCGTAGCCGAGCGAGGCGACCGTGGAAGACCAGACCAGCCACAGAATCGACTCGCCTCGCGGCTGCATCTGCCGCCAGATCCGCCAGAGATAGGCCTTCATATCCGCCTCGAGCAAGATTCCCCTCGCCCGCACGAGATAGCCGAGCGCGGCCAGCGCCGAGGCGCGCGCGAATACGTCACCCCCCTGAGCCTCGATCGCATCCAGGAGAAACCCCACTTGGCCGTCGAAGACATTGATCAGAATGCCGGGAAGCGTCTCGGTTACCGCGTCGTCAAGCCAATCGGAGATGTGCACGTCTCCGGCGATTATCGTGCACAGGATCGGATAGGCGCGCGTATCCCGTTTCTCCCCGCACAGATGAATAATGTATAAAGCTTCGGCGTCCGAAACGTGATCCCGGCGACCGGCCGCGAACTCGTGAAGGCTTTCGATCAATTGCGACGACGTTTCGTCCCAATTCGCGAGCGCCCACTGAAGCAGTTCGACCGGAGGCTGCGAGGCTGGAGTCAGCCCCTGCATCGCGTACTTCCACTTAAATCCGATAAATCCGTCCAGTCTTGGCATGGCGTAACCCAATCGACCTTTCGGCGATTGGTGTCCGCAGGGGTCATGCCACCGTGAAAACGACGGTTCCGCCTCGAATTCAGGGTCGGGGCGCTTGCGAATTGCGAACTTTGCGCGATTTGCGATCCAAAAACAGGAATCGCCCGCTCGAGTCCTCCCGCCTCGTTCGCAGAAGGCCGGGGACCGCGCGGAGTGGCGCGGTCGAACAGCGCGAGGAGAAGCCTTAAGCGGCGCGCGCCGGTGCGGCCAAGCCCTCGGGCCTCGAAGGTGATCGTCGATACGAATGGCCAAAGGTATAGACCGTCCTTATTAATTTATAGCGGCGAAGGAGAATACGATCTATTCGTGGAGAAGAACGCTCAACAATGAATTGTGGACTTTCAACTCCCCGTTGTACTCAATAAAGCCTAGCTTCCTGAATTTATTCATGAAGAAGCTCACCCGCGGTCGGGTGGTCCCGATCATCTCCGCAAGCGTCTCCTGACTGATTTTTGTGGTGATCGGCTCCGGCTTACCTTCCTTGCCAAAATTCGCCAGCAGCAGAAGAACGCGCGCTAGGCGCCTTTCGCTGGAATTGAACAGGTGGTCCACCAGGTCCGCCTCGATGCGACTGTTGCGGGTCAACAGGTGCGTTGTAAACACCTCGGCAAAAGCGGGCTCGGCATGAAGGACGCGGACCATCTCCGTCTTCTCGATGCGCACGACCTCGGCGTCGGTCATTGCGACCGCCGCCGCCAGGCGCAAAGGTTGCCCGAGCAGGCATCCTTCGCCGAAGAAGTCGCCGCCGCCGAACAGGCCGACAACCGCTTCCCGGCCTTGCCCGGAAGTCACAGAGATTTTGACCTTGCCCCGCACGATTTGGAAAACAGAGTCGGCCGTGTCGCCCTGCGAGAAAATGACTACCCCCGCCAGATATTCAGCCTTCGATCGGGCGTGGCCCGCGGTCGTCAGAAAGACGGCTGGATCAAACAAGGCGCTCTTGGCTTTCCTCGCCATGGACTGTCTCAGCTAAATTTGATTGCGAGCAAATGCGCTCGTCCGAGCCGTCATTGCCGCCGCCTTATCCGAGGAGCACCAAGACCTCCATGCCGGCCCGAATCTGTTTATAGATGAATCCCAACAAATCTCCATAGTGACTGAAAAACGGCCCATCAACGTGGAGAGTTCCACCATTGCCCGCGTCGGTCTCAATCGCGGGCGGAAAGTGGCCTAGCCCGAGGCCAATCTTATTCGCGTCGCACGAACATTTGTGAAATTGCTGCTCGCGGAGGTCATTTGAGTTGAGAAAAACCGACGTCAAAGTCTCAGACAGTTGCTGATGGCGGATTCAGAGCGGCTCAATTAATGCTATCGCTTGCGAGGGTCGTTGACTGTTCAATATTGACCACGTCCACCGAAAACGTCGAGCGCATGTCGAACAGCCTGATGCAGCTTTCGACCGAGCCCGCCATGCGCGCGCTCCCTACTCCGCCGCCGCGGCCCTGACCGGCGATGTAGTTCAGGACCGGCGCGAGCCAGCGCTCGACCTCGCGCGACGCTCATGCCCTTGCGCGCCGGCGTAGTCCTCGACCTGGTCGCGCTCGACCTTGGCGACCCCGAAATAGTGCGCCTCCGGATGGGCGATGTAGAGGCCCGAGACCGACGAGGCCGGCCACATGGCGAAGCTCTCGGTGAGCCTGACCCCGATGCCGCTCGGCGTCGAGCAGGCGGAACAGCGTCGCCTTCTCGGTGTGGTCGGGCTGGGCCGGATAGCCGGGCGCCGGCCGGATGCCGCGATAGGGCTCGGCGATCAGCTCCTCGGGCGCAAAAGCCTCGTCCGGGCGCGTAGCCCCAGAGCTCGCGCCGGACGCGGGCGTGCATCGCCTCGGCGAAGGCCTCGGCCAGCCGGTCGGCAAGCGCCTTGACCAGGATCGAGGAATAGTCGTCGTTGGCGCGCTCGAAGCGCCTGGCGACCGCCTCGTCCTCGACCCCCGCCGTCACGACGAAGCCGCCGATGTAGTCCTTCGGGGCCGACGAAATCGGCGAGCGCCAGATTGGGCCGGCCGTCGCGCTTTCCGAGCTGCTGGCGCAAGCGTGTAGAGCGTGGCGATCGCGGGTCTCGCGCGCTCGTCGTCGGCAAAGAGCGCGATGTCGTCGCCCTCGCGCGGCCGCCGGCCAGAAGCCGACCACCGCCTTGGGGGCGAGCCACTTCTCGGCGATGATCCGCTTCAGCATCGCCTGCGCGTCGTCGAACAGCGTCCTCGCCGCCGCGCCCTGCTCGGGATCGTCGAGGATCGCCGGATAGCGGCCCTTGAGCTCCCAGGTCTGGAAGAACGGCGTCCAGTCGATGTAGCGGGCAAGGTCCGCGAGATCGTAGGACTCGAACGCCCGCGTCCCGAGGAAGCTCGGCCGCGTCGGCCGATAGGCTCGCCCAGTCGAGCGGCGAAGCGCGTTGGCGCGGGCCCTGGCGAGCGGCACGCGCGTCTTCTCGGCTTCGCTCCGCTCGTGCGCGTCCGCCACCTTGCGGTACTCGGCCCGGATCGCGGCGATGGTCGAAGCGCGCGTCTCGGGCGACAGCAGCGAGGACGACGACGCCGACCGCCCGGCTCGCGTCATTGACATGCACCGCCTGCGAGCGGGCGTAGCGCGGATGGATCTTCACCGCGGTGTGGACCCGGCTCGTCGTCGCCCCGCCGATCAGCAGCGGGATGTCGAAGCCCTCGCGCTCCATCTCGGCCGCCACATGGACCATCTCGTCGAGCGAGGGCGTGATCAGGCCGGAGAGCCCGATCGCGTCGGCCTTCCTCTCGCGCGCGACTGCGAGGATCTTCGAGGCCGGCGTCATCACGCCGAGGTCGATGATCTCGTAATTGTTGCAGGCGAGCACCACGCCGACGATGTTCTTGCCGATGTCGTGCACGTCGCCCTTGACGGTGGCGAGCACGATGGTGCCGGCGGTCTGGCGTCCTCCGCCGCTCGCCTTCTCCGCCTCCATGTAGGGCAGCAGGATCGCCACCGCCTGCTTCATCACCCGCGCCGACTTCACCACCTGCGGCAGGAACATCTTTCCCGCGCCGAACAGGTCGCCGACGAGGTTCATGCCGGCCATCAGCGGGCCCTCGATCACGTCGAGCGGGCGTTTGGCCTGAAGCCGCGCCTCCTCGGTGTCGGCCTCGATGAAGTCGGTGATGCCGTTGACGAGCGCGTGGGCGATGCGCTTGTCGACCGGCTCCTCGCGCCACGCGAGGTCCTGCGCCTTGGCTTCCTTTCCGGCCGCGCCGCGGTAGCGCTCGGCGATCGTCAGCAGGCGCTCGGTTCCGTCCGCGCGGCGATTGAGAACGACGTCCTCGCAGGCCTCGCGCAAGCTCGGGTCGATCTCGTCGTAGACCGCGAGCTGGCCGGCGTTGACGATGCCCATGTCCATGCCGGCCTGGATGGCGTGGTAGAGGAAGACGGCGTGCATCGCCTCGCGCACCGGCTCGTTGCCGCGGAACGAGAACGACAGGTTCGACACGCCGCCGGAGACATGGGCGTGAGGCAGGGTCGCGCGGATCTTTCGCGTCGCCTCGATGAAGTCGACGCCGTAGCCGTTGTGCTCCTCGATGCCGGTCGCGACCGCGAAGACGTTCGGGTCGAAAACGATGTCCTCCGGCGGGAAGCCGGCCTTCTCGGTCGAGGAGCTTGTAGGCGCGCGCGCAGATCGCAACCTTGCGCTCGAAAGTGTCGGCCTGGCCCTGCTCGTCGAAGGCCATCACCACGACCGCCGCGCCGTAGCGGCGCACGAGGCTCGCCTGGCGCAGGAACGCCTCCTCGCCTTCCTTCATCGAGATCGAATTGACGAGGCTCTTGCCCTGCAGGCGCTTCAGGCCCGCTTCGATGATCGAGAACTTCGACGAATCGACCATCACCGGCACGCGGGCGATGTCCGGCTCGGAGGCGACGAGGTTGAGGAACTCGATCATCGCGGCCTCGGAATCGATCAGGCCCTCGTCCATATTGACGTCGATGATCTGGGCGCCGTTCGCGACCTGGTCGCGGGCGACGCGCGAGGGCGCCCGCAAAGTCGCCCGCGGTGATCAGCTTGCGGAACTTCGCCGAGCCGGTGACGTTCGTCCGCTCGCCGATGTTCACGAAGGGGATGTCGGCAGTGAGCGTGAACGGCTCGAGACCGGATAGGCGCATCCTGCGGCTCGATCGCCGGAATCGCGCGCGGCTCGACGTTCTTGACCGCTTCGGCGATCGCGCGGATGTGCTCGGGCGTCGAGCCGCAGCAGCCGCCGACGATATTGACGAGACCATCGCGCGCGAAGCCGCCGATCTCCGCGGCCATCGCCTCAGGGCTTTCGTCGTACTGGCCGAATGCGTTGGGAAGACCGGCGTTGGGATAGGCGCAGACGAATGTGTCGGCTGCCGCGGCGATCTCTTCCAGATGCTCGCGCATCGCGCTCGCGCCGAGCGCGCAGTTGAGGCCGATGGTGAAAGGATTGGCGTGGCGCACCGAATGCCAGAAGGCGGTCGGCGTCTGGCCGGACAGCGTGCGCCCGGACCGGTCGGTGATCGTGCCGGAGATCATGATCGGCAGGCGCAAGCCCCGTTCGGCAAAAACCTCCTCGCAGGCGAAGATGGCCGCCTTGGCGTTCAGCGTGTCGAAGATGGTCTCGATCAGGATGAGGTCGGCCCCGCCGTCGATGAGGCCGCCGACCTGCTCGGCGTAAGCGATCCTGAGATCGTCGAAGGTGACGGCGCGGTAGCCCGGGTTGTTGACGTCGGGCGACAGCGAGGCGGTGCGGTTGGTGGGCCCAAGCGCGCCGGCGACGAAACGTCGTTTTCCGTCCGCCCGCTCCGCCTTGATCGCCGCCCGCCGCGCGAGCCGCGCGCCGTCGCGGTTGAGGTCATAGACCACGTCCTGCATGCCGTAGTCGGCCTGGGCGATCGTCGTCGACGAAAAGGTGTTGGTTTCGAGGATGTCCGCGCCGGCCATGGCGTAGGCGAAATGGATGTCCTCGATCGCCTGCGGCTGGGTCAGGGTCAGGAGGTCGTTGTTCCCCTGAAGGTGGCATTCGCACGACAGGAAGCGGTCGCCGCGGAAATGGGTCTCAGTGAAGTCAAGGCCCTGGATCTGCGTGCCCATCGCTCCGTCGAGAACGAGGATCCGGCGCTCCGCCGCCTCGCGCAAAGCGTCGGCGGCGTCCTGCCGGTGGGCGAAGGCGGTATCGAAGATCGGGTCGAGAGACGAACTCATTTGCAGCCGCCGAGAAATCGAGAACGTGCATAATCATATAAACATGTCTTTATATGGAAGCAACTGAGCACGTCGCTCGGCCAATGAAGATGGCGGCGAACGGCGAGATCACCGAACGCGTCGCCGCCCCACCCACCTGTTCCGCCGGACGCTGACGCTTGCGGCGGGTCGACTGTCCTCGGGCGCGAATTCCATCTTTTCAGAGCCTAGCGGCGGGTTTTCCGGGCGACTGCCAAGCATCGCGTCGGGCGCTCGGCCGTGCAAGCCTGCTTTCGCGCCGCTTTCCCGCCGTTCAAGCCTTCGGAGTTCCCGCAATTCCGGGCGCGAATTCAATCCTTTCAGGGGTTTGCGACAGATTTTCCGGGCGGCGGACGAGCGCCGCGCGACCGCCGATGGCGGTCGAACTCGCCCACGATCCTGACTACCCGGTCCGCCTTGGGGTTCCTGCACCCATGACTTAGGCTCGCCTCTCGGCTTCACAATCCGACATCGCAGATGTTCTCCTCCTGAAAAGAACAAAGATAGAACGAGACAATTTGCCTGTCAAGCAAATGTCACGCTTCCTTCGTCACCATCGGGGAGAGGGCCTATTACGGGGCGTCTATCCAGGCCGAACAAGACCTTGAGCCACCTTCGTCACAGGGCGCTTAAGTCAATCTCAAGCCCTTCGACGAGCTATCGGGGCCGATACGCTCGCGGAGGGGTCCGCGCGCAAACGAAAACACAGAAAGCTTGTGACCAGAAGCCCTTCAATTCTTCAATTCGGCAAGCGCCGCAAGGATGTTCAAGACCTCTGCGTTCGGACAATCCGCTTCCAAACCCAAAGCGCTTGGATCGTTCTGCAAATCCATCACGCAGGTCTGCCGATCCCCGCAAAGCGGGCAATTTATCTTGACCCTGTTGAATATTTCAGGGAACTCGCGTCCGAGCGCGTCAGGATCAAGCTTGAGGACTTTCAATCGGTCCCGTAGCAGATGATCGACGTCTTCGGACACCTTGTGCCTCGTCAGTTGGCGAATGCCGCCGCTCCCGAACTGAGATTGCGTCCGTCTCGGCTTTCTGACAAGGGAAAATGTGAGCCGCGGGCGCCGAGACGCATTTGCCTAGCTCCGCATCCAGATCAGGAAATCGACCATCCGCCTGGCCATCGCGGAGTAGGGCGGCTGCATCAGCGTCTGGACGGACGACACCGGGCCCTGCTGGAACACCGGCCTCAGCTTCGAGAAGGTCACGAAACCCTCGAGCCCGTGATAGTGCCCCATGCCGCTCGCGCCGACGCCGCCGAACGGCAGGTCGTGCTGGCCGACATGCAGGATCGCCTCGTTGACCGAGACGCCGCCGGAGAGGACATGGGAGATGTAGAAATCGCGCGTCGCGGGATCGTGGGTGAACGGATAGAGGCCGAGCGGCCGGTCGCCCGCGTTGATCGCGTCCGCGACCTCCTCACGGCTGTCGTAGACCCGGACGGGCAGGATCGGCCCGAAAATCTCGCGGCGCATCACCTCCATGTCGGGCGTCGGGTTCAGCACGATATGCGGGAGCGAACTTCCGCTTCGTCGGCGTCGGGCGTCTGCCCCTCCGCAAGATTGACGAGCGTCGCGCCCTTGTCGCGGGCGTCCTCGAGGGTCGCCGTCAGGCGGTCGTAGCTGCGCTGATCGATGATCGAGGTGAAGTCGGGACCGTTGACGTCCGGGTAGCGCTTGGCGAACAGGCGCTTGCAGGCTTCAGACGAACTCCGTTTCCTTGCCGCGCGGCAGGAAGACGTAGTCGACGGCGAGGCAGGTCTGGCCGGCGTTGAAGGTCTTGGCCCACAGGATGCGCTCGGCCGCCGTCTGGATCGGGAAGTCCGGCGCGACGATCGCCGGCGACTTGCCGCCGAGCTCGAGCGTCACCGGCGTCAGGTTGCGCGCGGCGTTGGCCATCACCGCGCGCCCGGTCGCGCCCGAGCCGGTGAAGATCAGATGGTCGAAGGGCAGCGAGGAGAACGCCGGCCCGCGGCCGCCGCCGTCGTCGAAGAAGGCGAGCTTGTCTTCGGGAAAGTATTTGGGCGAGATCTCGATCAGGAGTTCCGCCAGGCGGCGCGAGTTCTCCGACATCTTCACCATCGCCCGGTTGCCGGCGGCGAAGATGCTGACGAGCGGCCCGAAGCTCAGCATGATCGGATAGTTCCACGGCACGATGACGCCCACGACGCCGAGCGGCTGCGGGATGAGGCGGTTGCGCGCGCCGGCGAAGGTGACGAAGGTCGACGTGGCGTCGGCGGGGCCGCATCCAGCCCTTCAGACGCTTCGCGGCGTCATGCGCGGAGTCGATCGCAAAGAAGATCTCCGCCGAACTTCGTCTCGAATGCGCTGCGGTCGCCGTAATCGGCGTTGATCGCGGCGACGATCGCCGCCTGGTTCTCCTTGACGAGCCGGCCAGACCCTTGAGGTCGGCGAGCCGTTCGGCGTGGGTCGGCTCCGGCGCCTTGAGATAGGCGGCGCGCTGGGCGTCGAAAGCAGGTCTGGAATTCGGCCGGGATGGCGACATCGGCCGGGGGAAAAACGGGCGCGTTCATGGGCTTTCGCCTTCTCTGTGGGCGCGATGCCCTCGGGGCGTTCGGGACACGCCGGAACCCAAATCTAAGGCGTTGGCTGATCCGGTCAATGAGGCTGCGCACGTTTATGCCCGCTTGGGCGTTCTTGCGGCGCAATACGGGCGGGGCCTATAGAAGGCGTTCATGCGCCGCCCCCTCGCGGCTTTTCTTACGCAGGCCCTTATGTCGACCGTCGACGTCAAGCCGACCCACAACCGCAAAGCCCGGCGCCAAGCCAGAGGCGGCCGAGCGAGCCGTTCAAGCGGGCGATCGCATCCTGCACCCGGGCGCTCGCCCGCAACCCCGAGCTCGAGGTCACCTTCTCCACCGACAAGCCGGCGCTGGTGACCGGGCCCGGAGGGCGCCAAGGCGCGGCTGCCCGAGCCGCCGCGCAAGGCCACTGCGCGCGAGGCGGCGATCCTGCGCGGGGTCGCCAATTCCTTCGCGCTTCGGCTCGCCTGCCACAGCGAGGCGGTCCATCGCCGCCTCGCGCCGCAGAACCCGGCGGCGCGCTCGCTGTTCGACGCCGTCGAGCAGGCCCGCGTCGAGGCGATCGGCGCGCGCCGCATGGAGGGCGTGGCGGCGAACCTGACCGCCATGCTCGACGAGCGCTATCACAAGAGCCCGTTCGCCGAGGCGCGCATCGCGCGAGGAGGCGCCGCTCGAGGACGCGGTGGCGATGCTGGCGCGCGAGCGCCTGACCGGCCTCAAGCCTCCGGCCGGGGCCGAGCGGCTGACCGACCTCTGGCGCGGGTTCGTCGAGGAGAAGGCGGGGGCCGACCTCGACAAGCTCAGCAACGCCATCCTCGACCAGCGCGCCTACGCCAAGCTCATGCAGAAGCTCTTGACCTCGCTCGGCCTCGCCAACGACGCGGAAGCGGACGCCCGACGAGAAGCCGGACGACGACGAGACCCCGCCTCCGGAGGAGCCGGACAATGCGGAAGGCGAGGGCGAGGAGAGCCAGTCGCGAGGACTCGATGCAGCGCGAGGCCGCCGACGATACGACCGACGACGCCGACGAGGGGACGATGGACACGGTCGAGGCGCCGTCGTCCGAGCTCGACGACGAGGGCGAGGCGGGCGACGCCGAGGAAGCGGCCGAGAACCGGCCCCCGCCGTCGAACGCGGAGCAGCGCCGCACGATCGACTACAAGGCCTACACGACCAAATTCGACGAGGTCGTCGGCGCCGACGAACTGTGCGACCCCGACGAACTGCAGCGGCTGCGGGACTATCTCGACAAGCAATTGCAGAACCTGTCGTCGGTCGTGGCGCGGCTCGCCAACCGGCTGCAGCGCCGCCTGATGGCGAAGCAGAACCGCTCCTGGGACTTCGACCTCGAGGAAGGCGTGCTCGACAGCGCGCGCCTGACGCGCGTCGTCATCGACCCGCAGCAGCCCCTGTCGTTCAAGCAGGAGAAGGACATGGACTTCCGCGACACGGTGGTGTCGCTCCTGATCGACAATTCCGGCTCGATGCGCGGGCCGGCCGATCACGGTCGCTGCGACCTGCGCCGACATCCTCGCCCGCACGCTCGAGCGCTGCGGGGTCAAGGTCGAGATTCTCGGCTTCACCACCCGCGCCTGGAAGGGCGGGCAGGCGCGCGAGGCGTGGCTGCAGGCGGGCAAGCCGCCCAATCCCGGCCGGCTCAACGACCTGCGCCACCTCATCTACAAGGCCGCCGACGCGCCCTGGCGGCGCGCGCGCAAAAACCTCGGGCTGATGATGCGCGAGGGGCTGCTCAAGGAAAACATCGACGGCGAGGCGCTCGCCTGGGCGCACGAGCGGCTGCTCGGCCGATCGGAGCAGCGCAAGATCCTGATGATGATCTCCGACGGCGCGCCGGTCGACGATTCGACCCTGTCGGTCAATCCGGGCAACTATCTCGAGCGGCACCTGAGGCACGTGATCGAGGAGATCGAGACCCGATCGCCGGTCGAGCTGATCGCCATCGGCATCGGCCACGACGTCACGCGCTACTATCGCCGCGCCGTGACGATCGTCGACGCCGAGGAACTCGGCGGAGCGATGACCGACAAGCTCGCGGAGCTGTTCGACGAGAAGGCCGCGCCGGCGAAACCCGCGCCGGCAGGGCGGACGCGGCGCAAGTTCGACTTCGGCCTGAGCGTCACGCCCTGACCGGATCCGACGCCGGCCGGCGCGCGCCGGCCGAGCGAGGGCCCGATCGCGGGCACGCCTTTCGTCCTCGGTCCGACATCCATCGACGGGAGGCGGAATTTGGCTATGATCGGGGCCGCCTTCAAGAAGCCGCAAAGAGGATGCGATGGCCATCTCGCAGGACGAGCAACAGGGCAAGCTGACCACGCCCCTCGGCCCGAATGCGCTGGGGCTTACGCAATTCAGCGCCGTCGAGGGTCTGAGCGAACTTTTCGAGATCCGCGTCGAGGCGGCGAGCGAGCAGGCCAACCTCGACTTTTCCTCCACGCTCGGGCTCGGCGCGACGATCGAGTTCCGGACGCAGGACGATCAAAAACGCTACTTCCACGGCCTGATGACGGAAGCGCGCTGGACGGGAACGCAGGAGGATCTCTACATCTACCAGATGGTGCTCAGGCCCTGGCTGTGGCTGCTCACGCGCACCTCGGACTGCAAGATCTTCGCCCAGATGACGCCGATCGCCATCATCAAGCAGGTTTTCTCCGACCGCGGCTTCTCTGATTTCGAGGATAAGACGACCGGCTCGCCGCCGACGCTCGAATATTGCGTCCAGTACCGCGAGACGGACTTCAATTTCGTCAGCCGGCTCATGGAGCAATTCGGCGTCTATTATTTCTTCGAGTACGCGGACGGCAAGCACACGCTCGTGCTCGCGGACGCCAAATCGAGCCACGCGCCCGCCCCGGGGCTCGCCGCTGTGGACTACAATCCGTTGGACAACGCCGGGCGGCGTGAGATCCAGTACATAGAGGCCTGGTCGCTCGGTCGCCGGGCGCAGAGCGGCGTCTTCGTTCTCGATGACTACGCCTACAAGGCGCCGACCTCCAATCTGCTCGCGCAAAAGCAAAGCCCGGGCGGATACGCCCGCGACTCCATGGAGATGTTCGACTATCCGTACGCTTATGTCGATACCGAGGGCAATAATCTCGTCGAGCAGAGCGTCGGGGAAAATCTGGCCAAATACCGTCTCGAGGCCGCGCAGTCGCTCGACCAGCGCCGGTCGGCGATGGGAGCGGCGGCTTCGCTGTTTCCCGGCGCGCTCGTCACGCTCCAAAAGCACCCGGACGGCGGGCAGAACAAGGAGTATCTCATCACCCACTGCACGCACGACTACGAAGAGCAGTCTTACCGGTCCGGCGAGCGGGGCGATTCCCGGCTATGCGGGCAACTATGAATTGACGCCGAGCGATCGCCCGTTTCGTGCGCCGCTCGTCACCCGCAAGCCCGAGATCGTCGGACGTCCAGTCCGCGCTCGTCATCAAGAAGGACGGCGGTCCGGAGATCGACGTCGACAAGGACGGGCGCATCCTCGTGCAGTTCTACTGGGACCGAAAAAAGAAGCCCTCCCGTCGCGTGCGCGTCGCGCAGATCTGGGCGGGGAGCAATCGCGGCGCGCTGTTCACGCCGCGAGTCGGCGACGAGGTCCTGATCGCATACGAGGAGGGCGACCCCGACCGGCCGATCGTCGTCGGGTCGGTCTACAACGGCCAGAACACCGTTCCGATGACGTTGCCCGACAAGAAGGTCAAGTCGGGAATCCTCACCCTGTCGAGCACCGGGGGCGGAGGCTACAACATGCTCCTGTTCGACGACACGAAGGGCGCCGAGAACGTCAAGCTGCGGACGCAGAAAGACCTCAAGTTCAAGGCGCTCAACAACCAGGAGATCAATATCGGCGTCGACCGGACGGACAAGGTCGGCAACAACATCGACCAGACTGTCGGCACGAACCACACGATAAACGTCGGCACCAAGTACGCGCTGACCGCGGGATCGCAAATCGTGCTGACCGTCGGCAGCAGTTCGATCACGATCACCCCTTCGGCAATCACGATTCAGTCGCCCCAGATCACGCTCACCGCCGACGCGCAGGTTTCGATCAGCGCGCCGCAAACCTCGATCACAGGTTGAGAGGCATGTCCGCGCGCATTCGCTTCAACACGGCGCAGCAGGTGTTCGAAACGTTTCCGAAGGCCGTCGAGAGCATCGAGGCGAGACCGGGCGACGAATCCCCACTCGACTTCCTGCGCCGGTTGATAGCGCGGCCGCACCGCTTCGACGCAATCACATACGCCGCCTTTCTTCTGCCGCGCCGCGAGGCGGTGTGGTGGGGCTGTCAGTGCGTGCGGGCGTTAGCCGGAAGCAGGCCGGATGACGCTCTGGCCGCTGCGGAAGCCTGGGTGCGCGATCCGGACGAGCGCACGCGCCGCGCCGCCCTCGCGATTTGGGAAGGGGGCGACAGACGATCGCCGACCGCCTGGCTCGCCATGGCCGCCGGCCAGTCGGGCGGCAACGTTGCCCCGGAAGGCGCGCCTCCCCAGCTTCCCCCGCCCTACATGACCGCCGTGGCGGTGAAGGCCGGGATTATTCTCGCCATCGCGGAGCGGCCCGCGCGCGACCAGCCCGGCTGGATCGTCGCCTGCGCCGAAGCCGCAATGCGTTTCGCCGAGGGCGGAGACGCAAAGGTGAGGGCGCCGCAGGGAGGCGTGAGCGGCGCTTCCGCATAAAGGCCGCGGCGTAGCGCCGCCGCCCTACTCGACGGTGAGCTCCGGCTGGCCCGGCTGCATGATCGAGATCGTGCCGCCGGTCGCGCACTGCAGGGTATCGATGATCCGCAGCGCCTTGACGCCGTCGTAGGTTGTCGTCGTCGACCCCGGCTTCCATAGGCCTGCCGGTTTCGGGATGCAGGGCCCGCCCGAAGGGCTGGGTGGCAAAGGCGTCAACGCGCACGGCCCGAACGGGAGAATGTTCACCATCGGGATGCAGTCGGCGATCGTCGCGCAAAGCTGGTTCGAGGCGAAGACGTTCGGCTGACTGGTCACGATCAGCGGCTGCGGCTTTGGGCAGGCGGTGCAGACGATCATGTTCTGCGCGTTGATGACTTGAAGCGGTCCGCCCCCGCCGCCACCAGACGACGCGGCGACTGCACCGGCGCTCGAGGACCCAGCGGCTGCAGCCGTGCTCAGCATCGGAATGGGCAGGATCTTTCCGGCGGCCGGCGACCAGTTGGATCCAAAAAGGCCAGTACTCGTCGGCGGATCGATGCCAGCGGCGACTAACGCGGTCGACGCCGTCGAGTTGGAATTCTGCGTCAGCGGCGAATAGGAAAATTTCGCATCACCAATCTGCTGATAGGCTTGCTTGATCTTCTGCCATTGCTGGCTCAAGTCTTTACCAGAAGCGACAACTTGGTTTGGGTACGAATTCGTCGGCGAGCCGAGCCAGCTGGATCTGCTCGGCTTGGCTCAGATCAGCGATCGGCGCGGTTTCTGTCTGAAGAACGCCGTAGTCCGACACCGACCCGGTCTTTGCGGCAGACGCTGCGTCGCTGAGGCCTGATATCGATGGAGTTGGAACTTTTGATGCGTATGCGGTAGCGAGTTCCTTCACTCCTGAAGCGTTCGTGTAAACAATCGTTTCGTGGTAATAATCGACCCCTCCAACGCCGCCTAATTTTTCGAAATATATGGAAATCGTCTCTTCCAAGAGAGATCTCTCCTAAGGCAAGGAGACAACAATATTCGCGTCTATCGCCGATATCGTATCGTAAACATAGGGGGCGAGCGGGACAAGACCACAGTAAACGCTCGCCTTCTGCAATCCACTCGTGGCGAGCTGAAGGGTAGCTACGACAGCATACCAGTCCCTCGCCTGTTGGGGTTCTTCGAGGCGTCTTGCGCGGGGCGAATTAGCGCAAATCCCGCAGCGCTTAGCAAGCGCTCCGCGGAATAAAACCCGGAGCCTAGTGGAACGAACTTTAGGAAAAGGTCGGTGACGTTTGTTCCTCTGGGGCCTGCTTTCAGCTCTCCGGCCTTAAGCAAGCCTTGGTAGGTGCTCTCCAATTCTTCTCGAAGCTTGAGGCCGCACATATCGACGGACACCCCTTCAACGCATACAGCGCCAGCTGCGAGCGGCGCTCGAATTGGTAGATACACACACAGGGCGAGAGTAGCGACAACACAACATTTGAGCGCGAGAGCCATACGTGCGTTCACTCTCTTGCTCGCTGATGAGGACCGCCGTCCGCCCTTCCTTTGGACGCGGATGTGCGCACAAACGGAAGCCTCGATCAAGGCTTGTTCCGTCAATCGCCGCTCAAAACTCACCCTCCCTCGCCTCGCCCGCCGCCTTCGGGCATAGTCCGGCGATGGCCGAGTCGGCGCCCCGCGCGAGCAACGCGCCCGAAATCACCGTCAGCGAACTCTCGAACGCGCTCAAGCGCGCGATCGAGGACCGGTTCGGCTATGTGCGGGTGCGGGGCGAGGTTTCCGGCTATCGCGGGCCGCACGCCTCCGGTCACGCCTACTTCTGCCTGAAGGACGAGGGCGCCCGCCTCGACGCCGTCATCTGGCGCACCGCCTTCGTCCGCATGAAGGTAAAGCCCGAGGAGGGCGTCGAAGTCGTCGCGACCGGAAAGCTCACCACCTTTCCGGGCAAGTCGAGCTACCAGATCGTCATCGAGCAGCTCGAGCTTGCCGGCGTCGGCGCGCTGATGGCGCTCCTCGAGGCGCGCCGCAAGAAGCTCGCCGCGGAGGGGCTGTTCGACGCCGCGCGCAAGCGCAAGGTCCCGTTCCTGCCGCGGGTCATCGGCGTGGTGACGTCGCCGACCGGCGCGGTCATCC
Source organism: uncultured Alphaproteobacteria bacterium (assembly GCA_963783275.1). Classification (GTDB taxonomy): domain Bacteria; phylum Pseudomonadota; class Alphaproteobacteria; order Rhizobiales; family Beijerinckiaceae; genus Roseiarcus. The sequence continues at coordinate 112,488 of CAWANA010000026.1, forward strand.
GCGACATTCTGCATCGGCTCTCCGACCGCTTTCCGGTCCGCGTCGTGGTGTGGCCGGTGCGGGTGCAGGGCGAGACGTCGGCGGCCGAAGTCGCGGCGGCGATCGACGGCTTCAATGCGCTGGGCCGCGGGCGGTCCCGCGCCGCGGCCGGACGTGCTGATCGTCGCCCGCGGCGGCGGCTCGCTCGAGGACCTTTGGAGCTTCAACGAGGAGGTCGCGGTGCGCGCCGTGGCGCGGAGCGTCATTCCCGTCATCGCCGCGGTCGGCCACGAGACCGACTGGACGCTGATCGACCACGCCGCGGACCTCCGCGCCCCGACCCCGACCGCGGCGGCCGAGTTCGCCGCGCCGGTGCGGGCGGAGCTTCTGGCGACGATCGCCGAACTCGAGGCGCGCCGGCGCGGCGCGATCCTGCGTTTCGCGGAGCGCAAGCGCGCGGATCTGCGTTCGGTCATTCGCGCCCTGCCGGGCGGCGAGGCTCTGGTCGAGGGGCCGCGGCAGCGGCTCGACCGCGCCGGCGAGACGCTCGCTGCGCGCATCCGCGGCGGGCTCGACACCCGCGCGCTGATCCTCGCGGTCCACGCGCGCGGGCTCGCGCGCCACTCGCCGCGCGCCCATCTCGCCGGCCTCGCCGAGCGCATCCGCGGACTGGCCGGACGCCTGGATCGGCTCGGCCCGCTCCTGATCGAGCGGCCGCGGCGGGGGGCCGAAGCCGCCGCCCGGGGACTCGTGCGCGAGCGCGCGCTTCTCGCGCGCCGGCGGGGGGAGCGCGCCGATGCGGCCGCACGGCTCGCCGCACGGCTAGAGCGCGCTTACGCCGACGGCTTGGAGGCGCGCGGCGCGCGGCTCGTCGCGCTCTGGCGCCACGCCGGCGCGGTCAGCTATCGCGGCGTGCTGGCGCGCGGCTTCGCCCTGGTGCGCGACGAGGCCGACGGTCCGCTGCGGCGGGCCGCCGATGTCCGCGACGCGCAGCGCCTCGCCATCGAGTTCGCGGACGGGATCGTCCCCGCAGTCGCAGGTGGCGGCCTGGCGCCTGAGCCGCGAAGCTTGGCGGCCGCCGTGCTGCAGCCGCGGCCGAAGCGCGCGGGCGGCGCCAAGGGCGGCGAAGGGCAGGGCTCGCTTTTCTGAGATCAGTCCTCGGACGCCTGGCCGTAATAGGCGCCGGCGCCGTGCTTGCGCTTGAAGTGCCTGCGCGAGCAGTTCCGGTTCGATCGGCATCGAGGTCGGGCTCGAGCGCGAGCGACATCAGCGCCATGTCGGCCACGCATTCCATCGCGACCGCCGTCTCCACCGCCTTGGCGACCGTCGGCCCCCAGGCGAACGGGCGCGTGGCGGTTGACGAGCACGCCGGGGAAGTCTGCCGGATCGAGACCCGCGAAGCGCTCGACGATCACGTTGCCGGTCTCCCATTCGTAGGCGCCGGCGATCTCGGCCGGCCGTCATCTTGCGGGTGACCGGAACCTCGCCGTTGAAATAATCGGCGTGGGTGGTGCCGAAGATCGGGATCGGGCGGCCGGCCTGGGCGAAGGCGGTCGCGCGCGACGAGTGGGTGTGCACGACGCCGCCGATCGCTCGGGAAGGCGAGAAACAGCCGGCGATGGGTCGGCGTGTCCGACGACGGCCTCAGGCGGCCTTCGACCGTCCGTCCTTCGAGATCGACGACCACCATGTCGTCGGGCGACAGCGCGGCATAGTCGACGCCGCTCGGCTTGATCGCGAAGACGCCCCGGGCGCGGTCGATGGCGCTCGCGTTGCCGAAGGTCAGGTTGATGAGGCCGTGCCGCGGCAGGGCGACATTGGCCTCGTAGGCTTCGCGCTTGAGTTCGGTGAAGGTCGACATGCCTCGCGCTCAGGCCCGGAAGCCCTGCGCGAGGTGATAGTAGACGTCGTTGTTGCGCAGGTCCTGCTTGAACGCCGGAATCTCGCGTCTCCGTCGCCGATCCGGACGAACTCGATGCCCGCGATGGTCGCGAAGTCCTCGAGCATCTCGGCGGTCACGGCGTAGCTGAAGCCGGTGTGGTGGGCGCCGCCGGCAAGAATCCAGGCCGCGCAGGCCGTCTTGAAGTCGGGCTTGCACTCCCAGACCGCGCGCGCGACCGGCAGTTTCGGCAGGACCGGATGCTTGACCGCGGTCACCTCGTTGACGAGCAGGCGGAAGCGCGCGCCGAGGTCGATGAGGGTGGCGTTGAGCGCCGGCCCGGCGGGCGCGTCGAACACGAGGCGGACCGGATCCTCCCTGCCGCCGATCGACGAGCGGGATGGATCTCGAGCGAGGGCTTGCCCTCCGCGATCGACGGGCAGACCTCGAGCATGTGCGCGCCGAGCACCAGATGGCCGTCCGGGCGGCAGGTGGTAGGTGTAGTCCTCCATGAACGAGGTGCCGCCCGGCAGGCCCTCGGCCATGACCTTCATCGCGCGCACGAGCGCCGCGGTCTTCCAGTCGCCCTCGCGCGCCGAAGCCGTAGCCGTCGGCCATCAGCCGCTGCGGCGCGAGCCCGGGAAGCTGCTTCAGGCCGTGCAGGTCCTCGAAGGTGGTCGTGAAGCCCTTGAAGCCGCCCTTGCCGAGGAAGGCGCGCAGGCCGAGTTCGAGCCGCGCGCCGTAGAGGAGCGATTCGTGGCGCTCGCCGCCGCGGCGCAAGCGCGGGCGCGACGTCGTAGAGCGCCTCGTATTCCTGCGCCAGCGCCTTCGCCTCGGCGTCCGAGACGGCGTCGACCCGACTTGACGAGGTCGCCGACGCCGTAGCCGTTGGTGGAGAAGCCGAACTTCATTTCCGCCGCGACCTTGTCGCCCTCGGTCACCGCGACCTGGCGCATGTTGTCGCCGAAGCGGCAGAACCGCGCGCCCTGCCAGTCGTGCCAGGCGCGCGCCGCGCGCATCCAGGCGCCGATGCGGTCCTGCACTTCCGGGTCCGACCAGTGGCCGACCACGACCTTGCGGCGCGAGCCGCATGCGCGTGTGGATGAACCCCGCCTCGCGGTCGCCGTGCGCCGACTGGTTGAGGTTCATGAAGTCCATGTCGATCGTCGCCCACGGCAGGTCGCGGTTGAACTGCGTGTGGAGATGGACGAACGGCTTGCTGCAGCGCGTTCAGGCCGCGGATCCACATCTTCGAGGGCGAAAACGTGTGCATCCAGAGGATCAGGCCGGCGCAATTGTCGTCGGCGTTCGCCTCCAGGCAGAGCTTGGCGATCTCGTCCGGCGTGGTCAGCAGCGCCTTGAAGACGACCTTGAGCGGCAGCTTGGGCGAGTGCGCGAGCGCGCCGGCGATCTCGCTGCGCGTCGGCGGCGACCTTCTGCAGCGGCCCCGGCCCGTAGAGATGCTGCGAGCCGCAGACGAACCAGATTTCGGGATTGGCGAGATTGATCATGGGCGTCCTTCGTCGTTTGCTCGAGCTCACGCGCGCGGCGCGCTGGGCGTATTTGATCTCGATCAGGTCCTTCATCACCCGCGAGAGATCGGCCGACTTCGTCAGGCCGCCGAAGCTGTCGTGCAGCTCGCGGTAGAGCGCGTAGAGCTGGTCGTAGACGGCGCTGGTTCGCCGCGATCGGCTCGAAGCGCTCGGGCTTGCACGCGAGGTCATCGCCGCTTGCGCGCTGGCGAAGTCGGGATGCGCGCCGGCGAGCACGGCGGCGGCGATCGCGCGAGCCCAGCGCGCAGGTCTGGCTCGAGCCGGCGACCTGCATCGCGCAGCCCGTGACGTCGGCGTAGATCTGCATGAGCAGCGGGTTCTTCTCGGCGATGCCGCCGCGCGCAGACGACGCGGTCGATCGGCACGCCATATTCCGCGATGCGCTCGATGATCGCGCGCGCGCCGAAGGCGGTCGCCTCGATCAGCGCGCGATAGATCTCGGCGCGCGTCGTGTAGAGGTCCTGCCCGAGGAGCAGCCCGGTGAGCAGCTGGTCGACGAGAATCGTGCGGTTGCCGTTGTTCCAGTCGAGCGCGAGCAGGCCGGCCTGGCCCGGCTTCTGCTTCGCCGCCTCCGCGGTCAGTCGCGCATGCAGCGCGGCGTCGCCCTCGCAGACGCCCTCGACCCACCATTTGAAGATGTCGCCGACCGCCGACTGCCCCGCCTCGATGCCGAAGAAGCCGGGCAGGATCGCGCCGTTCACGATGCCGCAGATGCCGGGGATGTCGGCGACGTGCTTGTCGGCCGAGACGACCGCGCAGTCGCAGGTCGAGGTGCCGATCACCTTGACGAGCGTGCCCTCGCGCACGCCGCAGCCGATCGCGCCGTAATGGACGTCGAATTCGCCGATCGCGATCGGGATGCCCGCCGGCAAGCCCGAGCTTGCCCGCCCATTCGGGCGCAGAGCGCGCCGGCCGGCCTCGGTGGCGTCGTAGGCCTTTTCGTAGAGCCGGTCGCGCAGCGCGGCGAGGCGCGGATCGAGCGCGGCGAGGAACTCCTTGTCGGGCAGGCCGCCCCATTCGTCGGCGTACAGCGCCTTGTGGCCGGCGGCGCAGACGCCGCGCTTGATCTGCCGCGGGTCGTCGACGCCGGCGAGCACCGAAGGGATCCAGTCGGCGAGCTCGACCCAGGAATAGGCCGCCTCGAACACGTCCGGCGCGACGTTGAGGCAATGCCAGATCTTCGACCAGAACCATTCGGAGGAATAGACGCCGCCGCATTTGGCGATGATACTGCGGGCGCATCTCCGCGGCGAGCGTCCGTGATCTTCGCCGCCTCGCGCCAGCCGGTGTGGTCCTTCCACAGCCAGCACTGCGCCGCGAGGTTGTCGCTGCCATCGCGGGTCGAGCGCGAGCGGCCGGTTCGCGGCGTCGACCGGCAGCGGGCTCGATCCCGTGGTGTCGACGCCGATCGCCGACGATCTTCGCCGGCGTCGAAACCCGGGCTTTGTCGCGGCCTCCGCCAGCGCGCCGCTGACGCTTGCCTCGAGGCCGAAGAGATAGTCGCCCGGATACTGGCGCGCGAGATGCTCGTCCGTCGCGATCGAGCAGGACGCCCTGCGTCGCCGGTCGGATAGTCGACGACGCGCTGCCGAATTCCGCGCCGTCGGACGCAGCGCACGACCAGCGCCCGCACCGAGTTGGTGCCGTAATCAAGGCCTAGCGTGAACATGCGCACTCCGGACCCGCGTGGCCGCCGGCCGGATGCCTGCTCTCGGCAGCCTGCTCGCGCAGGCGGCATCGTTTGCGTTTCCCCGTCGCTCCGCTGTCTTTCGGCGGCGTTGCGGCGAACATCGAAGTCCCCATCCATAGCCGAGCGGACGCCCACGGCCAATACCAATTGTCATACAAATAGCACGCTGCCGGCGCCGCGGGTTGACCCGGGTCAAAACGGGCTGGGACGTCCGATGCTATTGGGAGGCTCTTCGCAGGCTTTCGGGTCGCTGGGGAGAGGCATCGGTTCGATTGGGCGCTGACAAGTCCGCCGCCGTAGTCCAAAGTCCGCACCTGTCGCGAACCTGGCCTAGCGAGGCCAGATCGGACAGGATGCAGATCGACGAGCGCCCCGGCGCAAAGAACCGATCGGATCGGAGTAGGGAGGTTTTCGATGGTGAACATTCGAATGCGTGGGCTCGCGGCGGCCACAGCGGCCGCAGCGCTCGCAGCTTGCGCGGTCCAGTCGGCTTACGCGGCCGATCCGGTCGCGAAATGGTGCCAGGGCGTGAAAATCGCGGCGTTTCCCGGCGGCCCGCAGGGCGGCGTTTTCGCCAACAACGTCTACAACGGCTACCGCCAGGCCGAACTCGATCTCGGGCCGTCGGTCACCTACTACTTCTCCAACTGGGACCCCAACACGATGCTGACCCAGCTGCAGCAGGCGATCGCGACCAAGGTCGACGGCGATCGCCTTCATGGGGCATCCGGGCGACGCGGCGACCGACCCGCTGATCGAAAAGGCTTTCGGCGAGGGAATCATCTTCACCACGGCCAACACCGCCTTGCCCGAGGCGCAGAAGAAATTCGGACCGGCCGGCATGGGCTATGTCGGCGCGCCCAACCACGCGGCCGGCTACGCGCTCGGCGCCGAGGCGGCCAAGCGCGCAGGGATCAAGGCCGGCGACGAAGCCTTCGTCTGGGGTCTGAAAGGCCAGGGCGGCGACCGCGGCTCGCGCACGGTCGGCGTGATCGAGGCGATCGAGAAAGCCGGCGGCAAGGTCATCTACCAGGAGATCGACAAGGCGACCGACGCCGATCCGAACTCCGGCACGGCGACCTTCGTCGGCGTGCTGAAGGCCAATCCCGGCATCAAGCTCGTCGTCACCGATCACGGCGCGCTGACCGCCAATGTCGGCGTCTTCGCTCGCGCGGCGTCGCTGAAGCCGGGCCAGGTGTTCTTCGCCGGATTCGACATGTCGCCCAACACCGCCAAGGCGATCAAGGACGGCTATCAGGACCTGGTCATCGACCAGCAGCCCTATCTGCAGGGCTACCTGCCGATCCTCAACATCTGCCTGACCAAGAAGTTCGGCTTTTCGGGCCTCGACATCAACACCGCGGGCGCCTTCGTCGACCCCAAGAACGTCGACGTCGTCGCGCCGCTGGCGGCGAAGGAAATCCGGTAAGCCGGTCCACACACGCCTGACGGGCGCCGCCTCCGGCGGCGCCCCCTCCACAAAAAAGGGATTCGGGATGGCGGAGACTGTGGCCTCCAGCGCCAGCGAGCCGCCAGTGATCGAGCTGCGGAACGTCTCGAAGACCTTCGGCGAGGTGCGGTCGCTAGCGGACGTCAATTTCCAGGTGAACCGGCGGGAGATCGTCGGTCTGCTCGGCGACAACGGCGCCGGCAAGTCGACGCTCATCAAGGTGGTGATGGGCTTCTACGCCCCGGACCCCGGCGGCGACATCCTTTTCCATGGCAAGCGCGTCGACGACTGGTCGGTCGCGCGCGCGCGCAGCCTCGGCATCGAGACCGTCTATCAGGAGCGCGCGCTCTGCGAGAAGCAGCCGATCTGGCGCAACATGTTCATGGGCCGGGAGCTGCGCAACCGCTTCGGCCTGCTCGACGTCGAGGGCATGAGGGCCGAATGCGCGCGGCTGATGAGCGAGCACATGGGCTTCACCTCCGCCGCCGTCCATCCCAACAACGTGGTCGCGACCATGTCGGGCGGCGAGAAGCAGGGCGTGGCGATCACCCGCGCGCTCCATTTCGAGGCCGAGCTCGTCATCCTCGACGAGCCGACCATGGGCCTGTCCCTTACGGAAACCAGGAAGACGCTCGACTTCGTCCGCCACATCAAGGAGGTCGGCAAGTCGGCGATCTTCATCGACCACAACATCTTCAATATCTATCCCGTGGTCGATCGGCTCTACGTGCTTGATCGCGGCCGCGTCGCCGGCGTCTTCAACCGCACGGACATCACCATGGACGCGCTGATCGAGCGCCTGTACCACGTCGCGCGGACCGGAACGATGGAGATGCCGTCGTGACGGAAGACGCTGCTGAAGCCCGTCCCGTCGGCAACAAGGCGGCTCCGCCGTCGCTGCTTCTGCGCTACGGCAGCCAGCTCGGCATCATCGGCGTGGGCTTTGCGATGTGGCTCGCCTTCGTCGTCGCCGCGCCGCGCGTCTTCACCGACATCGACATCTACAAGGCCTTCGCCGAAACGACGCCGCTGTTCGGCATCATGGCGCTGTCGCTGACCTTCGTCGTCATCACCGGCGAGATCGACCTGTCGTTTCCCTCGGTCATGGCGCTGGGCACGGCCGTTTTCTGCCTCGTCACCGCCTACGGCGGCGCGCCGTGGTGGGTCGGGCTCGTCTGCGGCGCTCGCGACCGGCGCGCTCTGCGGGTATCGTCAACGGCCTCCTCGTCGCCGTCCTCAACATCCCCTCGCTCGTCATCACCATCGGCACGCAGTTCCTGTTTCGCGGCCTCGAACTGGTGCTGATGAACGGCACGGGCGTGCCGCTGACCGCGGAACAGTATCCGGAGATGCACACGCTTCTGCGCGAACCGCTGTTCGGAGTCCCGGTTCAGACGCTTTGGATGGTGGCGATCCTGATCGTCGAGTGGATCCTGCTCAACCGGACCCAGTTCGGCGCGCATGTGTTCCTGACCGGCGACAACGCCACCAGCGCCCGGCTCATGGGCGTCAATGTCGGACGGGTCAAGATCAAGGCCTTCGTGCTCGTCGGCGTCACAGCGGTGTTCTGCGGGATGATGAGCTCGATCTACGGCTATTATTTCTGGCCGAGCACCGGCGACGGCTCGCTTCTCAACACGATCGCCTCGGTCTTCCTCGGCGGCACGTCGGTGTTCGGCGGCACGGGATCGGTGGTCGGCACGTTCGTCGCCTCGTTCATCATTGGCGCAATCAACGCGGGCATCGTCTCGGCGGGCGTCAACGCGTTCTACACCCAGCTCGCCTTCGGCCTCGTGATCGTGCTCTCGGTCGTGCTGCAGACCTTGATCGACCGCCGCATCCGCCGGCAGTCGCTGACGGGGCGGTAGGGCGCAAAAAAACGCCGGCGTGACCGTGCCTGCGCCGGTGTTGAGCGACACGCCCGGCATCTTGTACTTGGAGGTACATCACGCTGCGCGACCGGCATGCAGCCCTGCATGTATAGCAGCTGGTCGAGCGTCGCGCTGATGTCCCGACTTCAGGCCCTGTGCGATCATGGCGTTGGCGGTCAGCTCAGGCTCAATGCGCTTTCGATCTCACCGAGATCGGAAGCCGAAAGGCCGGGCGCCGACAGAGCGTCGAGACTGTCGTCGATCTGCGCGGCGGTGCGCGCCCCGATCAACGCCGAGGCCACGCGGACGTCGCGAAGCGTCCATTTCAAGGCCAAATGCGCCAGCGGAACGCCAAGCCGCTTGGCGATCAGGCTCAGGCGCCGCACCCGCTCCAGAACCGTTTCAGTCAGCGCTTCCCGTCCCATCGAGCCCCCGCGGCTGCCCCTGTGCGCCCGCGAGCCCGCTGGAATGCCGTTCAGATACTTGTCGGTCAGAACGCCCTGGTGGAGCGGCGAGAAGACGATGCAACCCGTTCCGGCTCGTTCGAGCGCATCCAGAAGGCCGTCGCGTTCGATCCAGCGGTCGAGCATCGAATATCTCGCCTGATGAATGAGACAGGGCGCACCCAGACCGCGCAGCGTCTCGATCGCCTTCGCCGCCTCTGCCGCACGATAGTTCGATATGCCCACGTAGAGCGCTTTGCCCTGCCGAACCGCGTCGGCGAGCGCCGACATCGTTTCTTCGATTGGCGTGTCGGGGTCGGGTCGGTGGTGATAGAAGATGTCGACGTAGTCCAGCCCGAGGCGCTTGAGGCTGGCGTCGAGGCTCGCGAGCAGGTTCTTGCGCGAACCCCACTCGCCATAGGGGCCCGGCCACATACGATAGCCCGCCTTGGACGAAACGATGATTTCGTCGCGGTAGGGCCGAAAGTCCGTCGCCAGAATGCGTCCGAAGCCTTCCTCGGCCGAGCCCGGCGGCGGCCCGTAGTTGTTAGCGAGGTCAAAGTGGGTCACACCCCGGTCGAACGCACGACGCAAAATCGTGCGGCCGGATTCAAAGGCGTCGAGACCGCCGAAATTCTGCCAAAGCCCCAGAGAAATTGCGGGGAGCAGAAGACCGTGCCGACCGCATCGGCGATAGGGCATGCGGTCGTAACGATCGGGTTGCGCCGCGAAGATGTCCGTCGACATGGATAGCCGCCTCCCCGCGGGCGCCCAACGGCGCCCGCGGTCGGTTGACTTTCAGCCGGCTCGGTCGACGTCAGCGGATGCCGGCGTCGATCAGCTTGGTCAGACGCGTCGATCGTCTTCGGCGTGACGGTGCCCGCGCCGGTGTTGAGCGACAGGCCCGGCATCTTGTACTTGGCGCTCATCACGCACTGCACGACCGGCATGAAGCCCTGCAGGTAGAGCAGCTGGTCGAGCGTCGCGCTGACGTAGCCGGACTTCAGACCGCCGATCGTCGCGGGGGCGAGGTCGATGCCGCCGACGACGATCTCGCCCGGCTTCTTGCCCGCCTTCTTCAAGCGCCTCGGACATGACGCCGGTGACGCTGCCGTGCTGCAGTGCCGATCGCCTTCAGGTTCGGATGCGCCTGAATGTAGGCCGCGAACGCGGCACGCCGAGCGACGTGTCGCTGTTGACCTCCTGCGGTGATCTCCAGCCGGTCGACCTTGAGGCCGGCCTTCTCCAGCGTGTCGGCGAGGCCCTTCTCGGACTGGCCGCGCTCGGCCTGGCTGAAGACGCCCCAGACCACCGCCTCGTCGCCCGCCTTCAGGCCCTGCGCCAGCATGGCGTTGGCGGTCAGCGCGCCGCCCGCGTAGAGATCGACGCCGGCATAGCCGAAGCCCTTCGGTCCGAACTCCTTCTGCAGATCGGTCAGCGGCGAGTTGCCGTCGGTGACGACGATGCCCTGGTCGACGGCCTGCTTGACGAGGTCATGGAAAGCGTCGCTGCCGGGGTGGCCCATGATCTCGATGCAGTTCGGCTTGGCGGCCATCGCCTCCTTGAACTGGTTGATCATGGTCTCCGGCGCCCAGGCGGAGAACTGCGACTTGAGATCGACCGCCGAGCGCTGCGGCGGCCTCCTTGGCGCCGGTCTGGCGGGCGAGCGTCGCGCCGTCGCCGGCGTTGCCGCCCATCTGCATGTACATGACGAGGCCCTTGCCGATCGGATCGGCCGAGGCCGGCGCCGGCTGCCGCCGCGACCGCCGCGGTCGCGACGCCCGCGCAGAAGCAAAGTGGACAAACGCATTTTCGTTTCTCCCTGTCCTGTTCGGGTCCGCCTCTTTGCGGCGGACCCGTCTCTCATTCGGCCGCGCGGGCGCCGCCGAATCTCCTGAACGATCCGAGCCGGGCGAGGAACGCCTGCCGGCGCTGCGGTTCGTCCACGTACATGTAGAAGATGATCGCGAAGAGGAAGATGAGCCCCTGGACGGTGCGCACCCAGGCGCCGGTCAGGCCGGCGGCGACCAGGCCGGCCTCGATCATGCCGATGATGAGGCAGCCGAACACCGTGCCGAGGATCGTCGCCCGGCCGCCGAAGATCGACGTGCCGCCGATCAGCACGGAGGCGATGGCGGTCAGCAGATAGCCCTGGCCCTGGTTGCCGAAGAAGTTCTTGTTCTCGAGCGTCAGAATGATCGCGGCGCAGGCGGCGAGAAAGCCCATCAGGGTGAAGATCTTGATCTTCTCGCGGTCGACGTCGATGCCGACGACGCGCGACACGTCGTTGGAATCGCCGATGAACAGGGTGTGCTCGCCGAAGCGGTGGCGGGTGAGGACGAGCCACAGAAAGCCGACGATGAGCGCCGTCCACAGCGCCTGGATCGAGACTTCCTGAAGCCACGGAACGCTGGTCACGGAAGCGAAAGGCCGGCCGACGATCCATTGCCAGACCGAGCTCTCCTCGGCGCCGCGCAGCGCGTAGGACTTGCCGCCCGAGAGCACCGTCGCCATGCCGGCCCAGAAGAACTGGGTGCCGAGCGTCGTCATGAACGAGGGAATGCCGACCTTGGCGATGATCAGGCCGTTGATGAAACCGACCAGAACTCCCGACGCGAGGCCGCGCTGCGACCGCGAGCCAGCCGAGGTCGTATTCCTTGAACAGGACCGCGAAGACGAAGCCGGAAAAGGCGATGATCGACGGGAAAGCAGAGGTCGATCTCGCCCGGCGCCGATCACGAAGGTCAGGCCGGTCGCGAGCAGGATCAGCGGCGGCAGGGTCGAAAGGAAGGTCGTGTAGATGTAGGGCGCGAGGAACACGCCCGGCGACAGATACATGAACAGCGCGAGCAGCAGCACGAAGACGATGATGATCGGCAGCGCCTCGAAGCGCTGCAGGATCGAGTCGCCTGACCGCTCGAGCCATTCGTTTCGCCCCTCAGCGCTCGTGCTGCAGGGCGATCAGGTATTCGGTGAGCTCCGCCACCGTCATGTCCTTCGGATCGATCTCGCGACACGATCCGCCCGCGGTCGAGCACGACCAGGCGGTCCGCGACCTCGTGCACATGCGCCAGATTGTGCTCGATATAGATGCAGGCGCGGCCGGACTGTTTGATCTTGCGCACGAAGTCGATGACTTTTCGCACTTCCGCGACGCCGAGCGCGGCGGTCGGTTCGTCGAGCACGATGAGGTCGGCGTTGTAGTGCATCGCCCGGCCGATCGCGATGCCCTGGCGCTCGCCGCCGGACAGGTTGGCGACGGTCGAATCGACCGTGATGCCGACGCCGCGAAAGCCGATGACGTCGAGCAGGATCTGTCGCGCGACCTCCTTCTCGCGCTTGATGTCGATGAAGCCGAAGCGGTTGGTGATCTGCCGGCCGACGAAGAAATTGCGCCACAGCGGCTGCTTCTCCGCCAGCGACTTGTCCTGATAGACGGTCTCGATCGACAGATCGTGCGCCATGCGAACCGAATAGTCGCTCGGCTGGATTTCGCGGTCGCGGACGAAGATCTTGCCCGCTGTCGGCGCGTAGCACGCCGGTCAGGACCTTGATCAGGGTCGACTTGCCCGCGCCGTTGTCGCCGATGAGGCCGACGATCTCGTTGCGTCCGATGGCGATATCGATGTCGCGCAGCGCATGCACCGCGCCGAAATACTTCTGCACGCCCTCGAGGCGAACGATCGAGGAAAACTCGGTTGCGGCCGCCGACATTCCATCCCTCCCGCCCGATTTCGGACGACGAGCGCCGTTTCCTCATATCGGTATGAAGTTCGCGCAAACCGGCCGCCTTGGCAAGAGGGCGCTTCGTCGCGCCGGCGGCCTGAGGTCAGGAGACGGTTTCGTCCGGAATGAAGCCCGCCGCGCGCAGGTCGAAGTCTCTCAGGTCCGGCAGGACGAGCGCGGCGCCGTCGAAGGTTTCGTGCGACGTGTAGAGGCTCGGGGTGACCACGGTCGCGATCTGCGCCGCCCGCGCCGCCATCAGGCCGTTGCGGGAGTCTTCGAACGCAAGGCATTCGTCCGGGCGAAGCGCCAGCGCCTTCAGCACGCGGACATAGGCGTCCGGCGCCGGTTTCTTGGCCGGCGCATCCTCGCCCGCGACGATGACCTCGAAGAGATCGAGACCGTCTTCGCCGAGAGTCGCCCGGATCAACGCGTTCACGTTCACTCGCGAGGTGGTGGTGCAGATGGCGAGGCGCAGTCCAAGGGCGCGCGCGTTGCGAATGAGCGGCTCGACCCCGGGGCGAAGCGGACATTGCCCGTCGCGAACCCGCTCGGAGTAGCGCGCGTTCTTGAGCCGATGCAGCTTTGCAACGGCGGCGTCCGGCAGTTCGGCGCGCGAAACGCCGCAGTCTGTCGGCGTAATGGCGCATCCGTTCCTTGCCGCCCGTCACCCGGTGCAAGTCGCGATAGAGGTCGACGTCCCACACCCAGTCGAGGCCGCTTTCCGCGAAGGCGGCGTTGAACGCCTCGCGGTGACCCTCTTCGGTCTCCGCCAGGGTGCCGTCGACGTCGAATATGAGCGCTTTGACCATGGTCAGAGGTTCATGGGTCATCGGCATTGGATCGTCAACCGGCGTCCGAGGTTGGGTCAGGCGATCCGCTTATAGACCCGCGTCAGGAAAGCGGTCGCGTAGAGCGGCGTCAGCAGGTTCAGGACCGGCACCGCGACCAGCGCCGAGACGATCGCGCCGGCTGCGAACACTTCCAGCCAGTGGCGGTCGAACAGGTCCCGGGCCTCGGCGGCGGACATGTGCCGCATCGCCGCCAGCTCGAAATATTCGCGGCCGAGCAGGTAGCCGTTGAGGACGAAGAAGGAGACGAGGCCGATCGCCGGTGAAGATCGTGAGCGCGAGCACGGCGACGTTGACGACGATCGAAAGGAGCGCGAAGCGGACGCCGAGCGCGAGCGAGGCCCCGAGCGGCAACGGACGGCCGGGCGGACGGCCGGGATCGATCGAGCGCTCGACGGCCGCAGCGATCTCATCGAGGTAGAAGCCCGCCACGAGCGAGGCGGTCGGCGGCGCGAGAACAATCAAGCCGACGACGAGCCCGAGCGCGACGAAGGTCGAGAGGAGCCAACTGAGCCAGCCCGGCCCGACATGGACGTAGGATAGCGGCCAGCCGGTCGAGCGCGACGCCGGCCAGCACGAGGATGGCGGTCGTCAGGGCGAGCGACTTTCCCATCACCCGCCGGAACGGCGGCGAGAAGATCTGGGCGAACGCGTCGAGGGCGTCGGCGATCATCGTTTTCTTGACCTTCCCGTCACGAACGGCCTCACCGGCGCCGGCGCGGGCGCCAGATCAGGCTGGTGCTGACCGCATAGTTCCAGACGACGCTGAGCAGCGCGCCAGCAATGCCCGACACCCACCACGTCTGGTTCGAATTGTAGAGCAGGGAGGCGACGTTGATGTTGGCCAGCGCGCCGACCCCGCAGGCGAGCGCGAAAGCGAGGAAGCCGACGACCATGCCGGCCCCCTGGTAGCGCTGGCTGCGGTAGGTGATCTCGTTGTTGAGCAGGAAGTTGCTCCCCATGGCGACGATCGTGGCGACAAGCTGGCCGGCCTGAAAGTCCGCCGGTCCGAACGAAGCGAGATAGATCGACAGGACGAGGATGTGCACGACAAGGCCGACGAGGCCGATCAGCGCGAACAGCACGAAGCGGACCGGCAGCAGCGCCGCCGGTCGCGTGGTGGACGACGAGGCCGAGGAAGTCGAGGCCGACGAGGGGCGTGAGCTTCGATTCGCCCGCCGCGCGCTCGCGGAACCTGTAGGGAACCTCGACGATGCGCAGGTCTCCGGCCGCCGACAGGACGACGTCGACCAGGATCTTGAAGCCGTCCGGCGACAGGCGCGGCGCGAGCTTCGAGACGATCTCGCGCCGGATCATGAAGAAGCCGCTCATCGGATCGGCGACGCGCGCGCCGGCGATCCGGTCGAAGAACCACCGGCCGAGGTCGCTGAGCTTCTGCCGCGCCGGCGACAGGCCGCCCTCGTTCCCGTCGCGGACGCGCGTGCCGATCGCGAGATTGCCGGCGCCGGCTTCGAGAAGGCCGTACATCTTCGGCAGGATCGTCTCGTCGTGCTGCAGGTCGCCGTCGATCACCGCGACATAATCGGCGCTCGAGGCCATCCAGCCCTCGATCACCGCGCCGGCGAGGCCGTTGCGATTGACGCGCCTCAGGCACCGCATGCGGGGGTCGCGAGGCGGCGAGATCGGAAGGCGATGTCGGACGTCCCGTCGGGCGAATTGTCGTCGACGACGATCATTTCCCACGGCAGGCCGTCGAGCGCAGCCTTGATGCGCTCGAACAGCACCGGGACATTGGCCGATTCCCGATAGGTCGGCACGACCACCGACAGGGTCGGCGGCGACTTGGCCGGTCTTGCATTGAAATCCAAGGAATCGCCTCTCGGGCCGGCCAACCGCTTCTTATCCGGGCGCGCCCGGATAAGGGAGGGGAAGCTTGCGCGTCAAGCCGTGGACCGGGACGAGCGCGAGATCGACCGCCGGTTCGCCGTTGCGGATAAGCGCGATAGTCCTGCGGCGGACCCAGCGAACGGACCAGCGGCGCGGCCTCCGCTTCCGCGAGCGGCGAGGTCCGACGCCCGGGCGATCAGGACGCCGTCCCGGCCGACGAGATCGTCGCCGCCGGCGACGAAAGCCCAGCCGCGCGGATCGTCGGAGATCACGAACACGGGGACATCGGGCCCGAGCGCGAGCGCGATCTTGCCGGCGTCCGACCATTTGGCCGCCAGAACGAAGGCCGGCGCGGGCCGCAGCGCCGGCGCGTTCGTGAGGCCGCCCCAGCCGAAAGCCTCGAGGGTCGCGTCGCGCCGCGCCCGGACGGAGCGAGAGCCGCAACGGCCAGCCGGTCGCGGCCTGAAAGGCGAACAGCGCCGCCGCGGCGGCGAGCAGGCCCGCGGACGCGAACGCCCAGCGGCGCAGGGTCCGGTCGGCGACGCCGTCGGTCCTCGACCCAGGCGCCCATCAGCGCGAAGACGAAGAACCAGCCCGGCATCGTCCAGTGCGGCTGGCCGCGGCCTCCCCAGAGCGGCGTCAGCGTGAAGACGAGGATCGGCGGCAGCGCGAGGCAAAGGAGGAACAGCCGCCGCTCGTCGGCGCGCTTCCGCCACGCGTCGACGAGGCCCATCGCCAGCGGCGCGAACAGCCAGGGCGACAGATAGGCGATCTGGCCGAGCGCCATCACCAGGAACTGGACCGGCTTCAGCCCCGCCGCCGGCGCTCCCCGGCCGCCCTGGAAGGCGAACGACACCCAGCCGTGGCGGGCGTTCCAGACGACGACCGGCGCGATCATCGACGAGGGCGATCGCCGCGGCGGCGTAAGGGGCGGGATCGGCGAGCCAGCGGCGCTGGCGCGGCGCGAGGGCGACGAACGCCATGAGCCCGAGCGACGGTCAGCGCCGCGCTGTATTTCGACAGGCCGGCGAGGCCGAGCGCGACGCCCGCGACGAGCCACAGGCCCCAGACCGACGCCCGATCGGGCGGCGGCGCGAAGAACAGCCGCGCCAGCGCCCAGGCCGCCGCCGCGAGGCCGAACAGCAGCGGTCCGTCCGGCACGATCCAGGTTCCGGCGGAGGCGAAAAAGAACGGCGCCGCGTTCAGAGCGAACAGCGCGACGATCCCCGCCCGCGCGCCGAACAGCCCGACCGTCATGCGGTAATAAATCCAGCCCGTGGCGGCGAACAGGAGAAGGAACGGCAGGCGCGCGCCGACGCCCTCGCCGAACGCGCCCGCCGCGAAATGGACGATCCATTGGTGCAGCGGCGGATGATCGAAATAGGAGAGGTTCAGCGTGCGCGCGATCGCGAGCGTGTAGCTCTCGTCGACGCCGGGGCCGAGCAGGAGCCGCGAACACGAGACGCGCGGCGAGGAAGCCGGCGAGGATCGCCGCCGCGAGGCGGTCCGTTCCGGCCTTCCTCTCGACGCGCGCAAGCGGGTCGTCATTCATTCGGCGCGCGAGGCGGGCGGCGACCTGTCAGCGGCCGCGCCCGGCACGAAGGCGTCGAACGCCGCCCAGAACTGGTCGCGGAGCGCGTCGCGCTCGATCAGGATCTCGTGCTCGGCGCCGTCGATGACGATGATGCGTCCGCCCCTCGAGGCCCGCCGCGAATCGCTCCGCGGCGGCGCGTGTCGGTCACCTGATCCGCGCCGGAGGCGACGATCAGGATCGGCGTCTTGGCGCGCCGGGGAAACGTTCGGATCGTCGAATCGCCGCATCGCCCGGAACGCCGCGCGCGCCCAGCCGATGGTCGGGCCGCCCAGGAAGAGGTGCGGCGCCGCCTCCAGCGAGACCGGCGATCCGGGCGAAGCGCGCGGGGTCGGTGGTGAACACGTTGCCCTCGAACGGACGCGTCCAGAAGGTCTCCCCGCCGTTGCCGGGCGCGAAGGCGCCGCCGAAGCCGAGAGCGTCGAGCGCGCCGATCGCGTACCGGGCCGGGCCGCGATGGTCGACCCCCTTCACCGCGATCATCGGCGAGGTGAGGACCAGCCGATCGAACGGGCAGCGGCCGGCCTGCGTCGATGAGGAGCAGGATCGCCGCCCCCATCGAATGGCCGAGGCCGAACCAGGGCCGCGGGCAATGCGGCTCGAGGATCGTCGCGACGAAAGCCTCGAGATCGCGCTCGAACTGGGAGAAGTCGTCGACGTGGCCCTTGCGCGCGTCGCGCAGCGGCCGATCCGAGCCGCCCTGGCCCCGCCAGTCGAACGTCGCGACGGCAAAACCGCGCTCGAGCAGGTCCTTCGCCATCTCGAAATATTTTTCGATGAACTCGCCCCGCCCCCCGAGAATCGCGACCGTGCCCCGCGCCGCGTCGGCCGGCGTCCAGCGCACGGCGCGCAGCCGAACGCCGTCGGCCGTATGGACGTCCTCCTCGACCGCGCCGGGAGGCGCGGGATTGTCGCTTGTCGACGCCAAGGTCATCCGTCGCCCCGATCCGTCCTGGGTTCGCCCGCCTAAGGCCCGCGTCATATCAGCGGATTTCCTCGCCCGCCAAGCCGCGCCTCGCGCCGGCCTCGCGCCGCCGCAGCGCATGCGGGGAGCCCCCCGACCGTACCCCACAAGAGGGGAGGGAACATCGCGCGATCGATGGGCTCGATTGGATCGCAAGCCGCGTCATTGCGGCGCAGCCTGGCAAGGTTGCGCCCGCTTCCCGTTCGCCCTACTGTCACAAATGTCATCGGCGATCCGGCCGCAAGGCCGGGTCAAGGGAACGCGGTGCGCGCTCTTCGCGAGCGCAATTCCGCGGCTGCCCCCGCAACTGTAAGCGGCGAGCCGTTCGCGCAATCTACGCCACTGGGGCCATGGGCCCTGGGAAGGCGCGCGCGAGGCGACAACCCGCAAGCCAGGAGACCGGCCGACGATCCGATCAACCAGCCGCCGTCGGTGGGACGGCAGGAGGATCATCATGGTCAAGTTCAAACAGCCGTCCGGCTGCGCGCTCGCCGCAATTCTGCTTGCGGCGCTGCTGCCGACCCTCGCCCGCGCCCAAGCCGACGTCGTCGCAACTCGGAGAGATCACCGTCACCGCCGACCGCGTCGACGAGCCCGTCAACTCCACCGGCTCCGACGTCACCGTCATTCCCGGCTCCCGGATCCAGCAGTGGGGCGCCAACGGCATTACCGAGGTCCTGCAGCGAGGCCGTCGGCGTCACCGTCAGCCAGAACGGCGGGCCGAACACGCTGACCACAGTGACCCTGCGCGGCGGCAACGCCGGGCAGGTGCTCGTGATGATCGACGGCGTTCCGATCGGCAACGTCGCCGGCACCGACGGCTCGCTCGACTTCGGCAACTTGAGCGCCGTCGATATCGACCGCATCGAGATCGTGCGCGGTCCGCAATCCTCGCTCTACGGGTCGGACGCCATGTCGGGCGTCATCAACATCATCACGAAAAAGGGCAAGAAGGGCGAGCAGCGCCGGACGGTCACGATCGAGGGCGGCAGCTACGGCACGGTCCAGGGCACGGCCACCGTTTCGGGCTCGACCGACAACTGGATCTATGCGCTCGGCGTGACCAACATGTACACCAATGGGTTTCCCTCTTACGGCTACCGCGTCAACCGGCCGCTGTTTCTGTCGGACGGCGTGACGCCGCTGCCTCCGCTGCCGAGCACGCTTTCCCTCGGACAAGGGCGCGCGCCAACGGCGAACTTCACCTATACGATCGGGCCGGATGCGAGCGTCGATTTCGGGTTCAACGTCTTCGGAAACAATCTGCAGCTCTCGAACCCCGGCGCGCCTCATCCCTCCGACGTCTTCTCGCCTTACAACACGTCGACGACCTGGATCGGCGACGGGTTCGTTCGCGCGAACGCGACGACCGGCATCCTGACCAACCATCTGACGGTCTTCGCCAACACGACGGACTCGTCCGACCGCCTGACCGAGGCCTGCTACGACGCCAACTTCAATGCGTTCAACTGCACGAACTATTACCGGGGAACGCGCTGGGGCGCCGAATATCAGGGCCAGCTCGCCTTCGGCGTCTACGGATCGCTCATCGTCGGCGCGCGCAACATGATGGAGATCGATGAATACGTCGGAGTCGCCCAATCCCGGCGACGGGTCGTTCACCCCGATCGGCGCCGAGCAGACGACCAATTCGGCCTACGCCGAATATCGGCTGCCGCTCCTCTCGCCGGCTCGACCTGACCTTCGGCGGCCGCGTCGACGCGATCCAGGACGGCCAGACCTTCGTCACCGGACGCGTGACCGCCGCCTATCACATCGACGAAACGGGCACGAAGCTGCGCGCCGCCTTCGGCAACGGGGCCAAGGCGCCGACCCTCTATCAGCGATTCAGCCCCTACGGCGATCCGAACCTTCTGCCCGAGACCAACGTCGGCGGCGAAATCGGCATCGACCAGAAGCTGTTCAACGACCGGCTGACCCTGTCGGCGACGGCCTACAACACCTTCTATCAGCAACGAGATCGAATTCGGGCTCGTTCCGTCCTGCTCGATTGCGGCGGCCGCGCAGGGCGGCTGCTACTACAACGTCGGCACGGCTCAGACGCGCGGCGTCGAGGCGACGGCGGACGCGAGCCTCGTTCCCGACGTGCTGCACGCGCGCGCCGGCTACACCTACACCTATGCGGAAAACACGCAGACGCGACGCGCTGCAATATTACGTCCCCCGCAACTCCGGCTACCTCTCGGCGGTCTATACCGGCCTGCCGAACTTCGAGATCGAACCGCGGCTTCTGCTGGTGGGTCCGCGTCCGGCCTATGACTTCTACGGCAGCGCGGGCAATGTGACCTGGCCGGATACGCCCGGCTCGATCTCATCGTGAAATACAAGATCAACGACACGTTCACCGCCTACGTTCGCGCCGAGAACCTGACCAACGCGAATTACGAGCTGACCTACAACTACGGGACGCCCGGCGTTTCGGTCTACGCCGGCGTGACGGCGAAGTTCTAACGGCCTGCAAGGACAGGGGAGCGGAGAATGCCCGGTTTTCCGCCCTCCCGCATCGTCTGCCTGACCGAGGAGACGGTCGAGACGCTCTATCTGCTGGGCGAGCAGGACCGCATCGTCGGCGTATCCGGCTATGTGGTCCGGCCGCCTCAGGCGCGGCGCGAGAAGCCGAGGGTGTCGGCCTTCACCTCGGCCGACATCCCGAAAATTCTCGCGCTCGAGCCCGATCTCGTCTTCACCTTCTCCGATCTTCAGGCCGAGATCGCCGCCGAGCTGATCCGCGCCGGCGTCGCGGTGCATGCGTTCAACCAGCGCGACGTCGCCGGCATCCTCGCAATGATCCGCACCGTCGGGGCGCTCGTCGGCGCGGCCGACAAGGCGGACGCGCTGGCGCAAGGCTACGAGGCGAGGCTTGCCGAGACGCAGGCCGCGGCGCGCGGGCGGCCGCGGCCAAGGGTCTATTTCGAGGAATGGAACGATCCGCTGATCAGCGGCATCGGCTGGGTTTCGGAGCTGATCGAGGTCGCCGGCGGCGAGGACGTGTTCGCGGCGCTGCGCACGCAGAAGTCCGCCAAGGACCGGATCGTTCGGCCTGAGGCGGTGATCGCCGCGGCGCCGGACCTGATCCTCGCCTCGTGGTGCGGCAAGAAGGTGCGGACGGAGGAGATCCGCGGGCGCGCGGGCTGGGACGCGATCCCCGCGGTCAGGACCGGGCGGATCGTCGAGATCAAGTCGCCGCTGATCCTTCAGCCCGGCCCGGCGGCGCTGACGGATGGGCTCGACGCGATCAAGGCGGCCCTTGCGGCAAGCACCCCTTCGCCGCCGGGGTGAAGGCGCCATTCTGCCGCCGACATCGCCGCGAAGCTCGGCGCGCCGGTGCTGCTCGTCATCGACATCGCCGCGCGCGGCGCGGAGCGCGGCGGCGACGGCGCTGGGGTTCGCGCGCTTCGATCCGGCGCTTCCCGTGGCGGCGGTCGCGCTCGAATCGGGCCGGTTCCGAGAGCACACGCGCGAGGCTGCGCGGAGGCGATCGCCGAGGTCTCCGGCCTGCCGACGCTCGGCTGGCTCGCGGGTTCGCCTGCGCTGCGCGCTCCCCGAACGTCATCTCGGCTTGCTGCTCGCCGCCGAGAGCGATCGACGAGCGGCCGTGCTGGAACGCGGCGGCGGACGCGGTCGCCGGATCATTTCGATCTCGACGCCCTTCTCCGCCTCGCCCGTTCGGCCTCGCCGCTCGCGACGCATGCGCCGGGCGCGCGCCCCGCGACGCCCGCGGAACGGGCCGGTGTTGGCCCTTGCGCGCGACGCCGCCTTTTCGTTCTATTACGAGGACGATCTCGATCTCCTGCCGCCGAAGGCGTCGCGCGCTCGTCCCGTTCAGCCCGGTCGCGGGCGAAGCCTCTGCCGGCGGCCGCCGTCGGGCGTCTATCTCGGCGGCGGCTATCCCGAACTTCTACGCGCGCGAACTCGCCGCCAATCGCCGCTGTGGCGCGAGATCGGCGAACTGCATGCGCGCGGCGCGCCGATCTTGGCCGAATGCGGCGGCTTCATGGCGCTGACCGAGGCGCTGATCGACGGCGACGGCGCCCGCCACCGATGGCGGGTCTCGTTCCGGGCGTCGTGCGCATGACCGTCCAGGCTCGCCGGCGCTCGGCTATCGCGAGGCGACGGCCTGCGCGACTCGCCGCTGGCGCGAGCCGGGCGAGACGCTGCGGGGCCACGAATTCCATTTCAGCGTCTGGGACGATCGCCGAGCCGCCGTGCGCCCGCCTGGCGCGTGAGGGCCGCTGCACAGGCGCCGGCCCGCTTGCGACTGGGCTACGCCGAGCGCGGCCTGCTCGCGAGCTATCTGCATATTCCGCTGGCGCAGCGTCCGGCGCTCGGCAAACCGCTCGCCGACCGCGCGACGAGAGAACGGGGGGGCGACATGGCCGGGTTGATGCTGCAGGGCACGGGCTCGGACGTCGGCAAGTCGACGCTGGTTGCGGGTCTATGCCGGGCGCTGGTCAATCGCGGGCTCAATGTGCGCCCGTTCAAGCCGCAGAACATGTCGAACAACGCCGCGGTGACCGCCGACGGCGGCGAGATCGGGCGCGCGCAGGCGTTGCAGGCGATCGCCGCGCGGCGTCGAGCCGCGTACCGACATGAACCCGTTCTGCTCGAAGCCTCAGGCCGATCGCACCGCGCAACTCATCGTCCATGGACAGGTGCGCGGAACACTCGGCGCCGACAATTTCCGCGACGCGCGGCGGAGCCTGCTGCCCGAGGTGATGGCGAGCTACGCCCGCCTCGAGGCGCAATGCGACCTCGTGGTGGTCGAGGGCGCGGGCTCGCCTGCGGAGATCAATCTGCGCGCCGGCGACATCGCCAACATGGGCTTCGCGCGGGCGGCGCAGGTTCCCGTCGTGCTCGTCGGCGACATCGACCGCGGCGGCGTGATCGCGGCGATCGTCGGCACGCGCGCCGTGCTCGACGCCGACGACGCCGCCATGATCCGCGGCTTCGTCATCAACAAGTTCCGCGGCGATCCCGCGTTGTTCGCCGACGGCTACGCGGCGATCGAGAGCGCTGTCGGGCTGGCGCGGATACGGGGTCGTTGCCCTGGCTCGCCGCCGCCCGGCGGCTGCCGAGCGAAGACGCCGTGGTGCTGGAGCAGGGGCGCAGGCCGTGCGCCGGCGCGAAAGCTCGTCGTCTGCCCGATCCTGCCGCGCATCGCCAACTTCGACGACCTCGATCCGCTGAAGCTCGAGCCGGATATCGAGGTCGCTTTTGTCGCCGCCCGGCGCGCCGATCCCGGCCGAAGCCGCGCTCGTCGTCCTGCCCGGCTCCAAGGCGACGATCGCCGACCTGGCGGCCGTCCGCGAATTCGGATGGGACATCGACATTCTCGCCCATCGCCGCCGCGGCGGGGCGATCCTCGGGCGTCTGCGGCGGCTACCAGATGTTAGGGCGCCGCATCGCCGATCCGCTCGGACTCGAAGGACGCGCCCGGCGCTGTCGCAGGGTTGGGGCTGCTCGACGTCGAGACCGAGCTCGGTCCGCAGAAAGGCGCTGCGCCGCGGTCGCGGCCGGGCGCTGGACGCGGCGTTTTCCGGCTACGAGATGCATATGGGCGTCACGACCGGCGCGGACGCCGCGCGTCCGTTCGCGGTCCTCGACGACGGCGCGGCGGACGGCGCGGTCAGCGCGGACGGCGGCGTGATCGGAACCTATTGCCACGGCCTCTTCGCCTCGACGGACGCTGCGCGCGAGCGCTGCTCGCGCGCCTCGGCGCGACGAGCCGCGGCGAGGACTACGGCGCCAGCGTCGACGCAGCGCTCAACGCGATCGCCGAGGAGGTCGAGCGGCGCCTGGATGTCGACGGGCTCCTCGCGCTGGCGCAGCGCCGCAATACCAAACCCGCTCGTCCTGAGGAGCCCGCGTAGCGGGCGTCTCGAAGGACGATTCCAGAAGGCGCTGACGGCGGCCGGCACGGAGTGGAGCGTCCTTCGAGACGCGATGCTTTGCATCGCGCCTCAGGACGAGGGTCAGGAGTTTACTCCGCCGCCTCTTGCAGCGCCGGGTAGTCGGTGTAGCCGGCCGGGCCTGCGCTGTAGAAAGTGTCGGCTGTTCCAGGCGTTGAGCGGCGCGTTCAGCGCGAAGCGATGCGGCAGGTCGGGGTTGGCGATGAACAGCTTGCCGAAGGCGACCGCGTCGGCCTCGCCGGCCTTGAGCACAGCTTCCGCGGTCGCCTTGTCGAAGCCCTCGTTGGCGACATAGACGCCGCCGAACGCCTTCTTCAGCGCCGGGCCGAGGCGCGGGTCCTTCACCGACTCGCGGGCGCAGAGGAAGGCGATCTTCCGCTTGCCGAGCTCGCGCGCGACATAGCCGAAGGTCGCGGGCAGGTTGCTGTCGCCCATGTCGTGGGCGTCGCCGCGCGGCGCGAGATGCATGCCGACCCGGCCGGCGCCCCAGACGGAGACGACCGCGTCGGTCACTTCGAGCAGCAGCCGGGCGCGGTTCTCGATCGGGCCGCCGTAGCGGTCCGTCGCGCTTGTTGCTGAGAATCCTGCAGGAACTGGTCGAGCAGATAGCCGTTGGCGCCGTGGATCTCGACCCCGTCGAAGCCGGCGGCCTTGGCGTTCTCGGCGCCCTTGCGGAAGGCTTCGATCACGCCCGGAATCTCCTCGGTCTCGAGCGCGCGCGGCGTCACGTAGGGGCGCTGCGGGCGCAGCAGGCTGACATGGCCCTTGGGCGCGATCGCGCTCGGCGCCACGGGCAGCGCGCCGTCGTGATACACCGGATCGGAGATGCGGCCGACGTGCCAGAGCTGCAGGAGAATCCGGCCGCCGGCCGCGTGAACGCCCTCGGTGACGCGCCGCCAGCCCTCGACCTGCTCGTCCGACCAGATTCCCGGCGTGTGCGGATAGCCGACGCCTTGCGGCGTGACCGAGGTCGCCTCGGTGAAGATGAGCCCGGCGGAGGCGCGCTGCACGTAATAGTCGCGCATCAGCGCATTGGGGACGCGGCCCGGCACGGTCGAGCGGTTGCGGGTCAGAGGCGCGATGAAGATGCGGTTCGGGACCGTGAGCTCGCCGATGGTCAGGGGGTCGAAAAGCGTGGGCATGAAGAAGGTCTCCAGAAGATCGCCGGCGCGGACGCGGCGGAAAAAACGCAAAGGGGAACGCGCCCCCGCCAAGGGGTTCGGCGCTCCATCCCACGGTAAGGAGAAGTTGTTATGTCAATAACATGGATAGATTTTGTAGGAATTCAAGGAGCGATCAACGCCAGGACGCCGGTCCTCTTGGCGCCGCCGCATCATAGATTAAACATAGAATATTTCAGTTAATATCCTGCTCACGCGCGTCGCACGGCGCGCCCGCCGAGCGCCGCGGCGGGCTCAGCGAGCCGGCCCTACGAGCGCTTCGAGGCCGATTGGCCGTTCGGCCGAATCGGAAAAGGCGCCGCAACGCCTTGGAGCGGCTGGATTCGGAATCGAGAATGGCGGAGGGCGGAAGCGTCCGCCCCCGTCACCCGCCCTCGGCCGCTTCCGACAGTTCGAGCCAGGCCTCCTCGGCGGCGGCCAGCGCGCGTTCGAGATCGCCGCGGCGGGCGGCGAGATCGGCCATCTTGAGGGCGTCGCCGCCCGAGGCGCCCGCTTCGGCGAGCGCCTCGTCGACCCGGCGCAGCAGGTCCTGGAAGCGGTTCATCTTGTCTTCGAGCGCGGCGAGCTCGCGCTTCAGCCGGGCCGGGGTCGCGCCTGCGGTTCGGGGCCGGCGCGGGCTTCGGCGGCGCGCGCCGGCTTCTTCTGCGGCGCTCGGCGCGCCCTGGCCGAGCACGAAGCGGCTGTAGTCGGCGACGTCGCCGTCGAACGGCTTCACCGTGCCGTTCGCCACCAGCCACAGCCGGTCGACGCAGGCCTCGAGCAGCCGCCGGTCGTGCGAGACGAGGATGCAGGCGCCCTCGTAGTCGTTGATCGCCTCGATCAGCTCGGCGCGGCTGTCGATGTCGAGATGGTTGGTCGGCTCGTCGAGGATCAGGAGTTGCGGGCCGTCGAAGGTCGCGAGCCCCATCAGCAGCCGCGCCTTCTCGCCGCCCGACAGCGCCTCGATCCTGGTGTCGGCGCGCGCGCCGGAAAAGCCGATCAGCGCCGCCGCGGCCGCGGATCTTCGACTCGGGCTCGCCGCGCATCCGCTCGGCGACATGGGTGTAGGGCGTGCCGCCGGGCTCGAGGTCGTCGACCTGATGCTGGGCGAAGAAGCCGACCTCGAGCTTGTTCGCCCGCACCATCTTGCCGCGCCATCGGCGCGCAGCCGCCCGCCGATCAGCTTGGCGAAGGTCGACTTGCCGTTGCCGTTGGCGCCGAGAAGCCCGATGCGGTCGTCGTTCGACAAGCGTGAGGTCGAGGCGCGACAGCACGACGCGCTCGCCATAGCCGGCGCTGACCTTCTCCATCGTGACGATCGGCGGGCTGAGCTTCTTGGCGACCGGCGGCCACTGGAACGGCAGCACGCGTGTCGTCGACCATCGCCGCGATCGGCTCCATCTTGGCCAGCATCTTGAGGCGCGACTGCGCCTGGGTCGCCTTGGTCGCGCTGGCGCGGAAGCGGTCGACGAAGGCCTGCAGGTGGGCGCGCCGCTCCTCCTGCTTCTTGAGCATCTTGCCTTGCAGCGCCTGCTGCTCGCGCGCGCTGGCGCTCGAAGCTGGTATAGCCGCCGGTCCACAGCGTGAGCTTGCCGCGGTCGAGATGGAGGATGTGGTCGGCGACGTCGTCGAGCAGGTCGCGGTCGTGGCTGATGACGAGGATCGTCGACGGGATAGGTCTTCAGATAGTCGACGAGCCACAGCACGCCTTCGAGGTCGAGGTAGTTGGTCGGCTCGTCGAGCAGCAGGAGGTCGGGCTCCGAGAACAGCACCGCGGCGAGCGCGACGCGCATGCGCCAGCCGCCGGAATATTCGGAGAGCGCCCGGTTCTGCGCCGCCTCGTCGAAGCCGAGGCCGCTGAGGATGCGCGCCGCGCGCGCGGGCGCGGCGTGGGCGTCGATGTCGACGAGCCGCGTCTGGATTTCGGCGATCCGCTCGGGATCGCTGGCGCTCTCGGCCTCGGCGATCAGCGCCGCGCGCTCGACGTCGGCCGCGAGCACGAAGTCGATCAGGGTCTCCGCGCCGCCCGGCGCCTCCTGCTCGACGCTGCCGAGCCGCGCGCCCTTCGGGCGGCGTGATCGCGCCCGGTCTCGGGCGAGAGCTCGCCGCGGATCAGGCGGAAGAGCGTCGTCTTGCCGGCGCCGTTGCGGCCGACGAGCCCGACGCGCGCGCCCGCTCGGCAGCGCGGCGGTCGCGCCGTCGATCAGCAGCCGCTCGCCGAGGCGGTAGGTGAGGGCGTTGATATGCAGCATGGCGGGCTTTTGGCCCGCCGCGCCGGCAGGTTGCAAGGTCGTAAGGACTCAGGCCTTGGGCTGATCGAGGAGCGCGCCTTCGCGATAGAGGATGCCCGCAAGGCCGGCGCCGATCAGCGGGGCGATGATGAACAGCCAGAGCTGCGCGACAGCTTGCGGATTGGAGGCCGAAGCCGACCAGCGCCGGGCCGATCGAGCGCGCCGGATTGACCGAGGTGCCGGTGATGTTGATGCCGACGAGATGGATCGCCGCCAGCGTCAGCCCGATCGCGAGGCCGGCAAAGCCCTTCGGCGTGAAGGGATGGGTGACGCCGAGAATGGTGACCAGGAACAGGAAGGTCGCGACCACTTCGAACACGAAGGCCGAGAGCGACGTTGTATTCGCCGAGATAGCCCGCGCCCCAGCCGTTCTGGCCGAGCCCGCCGGTCCAGCCCTGAGGCCTTGCCGGACAGGATGAGATAGAGCACGCCCGCGCCGACGATCGCGCCCGAGAACCTGGGCGATCCAGTAGGTGACCATCTCGGCGGCGCTCATGCGGCCGGCGACGAAGACGCCGAAGCTGACCGCCGGATTGACGTGGCAGCCCGAGATCGGACCGATGCCGTAGGCCATCGCGACGATGGCGAAGCCGAAGGCGCTCGCGATGCCGAGCAGATCGACCGCGGTCGCGCCTGTTCCCATGCCGCCGATCGCCGCCGCCCCGCAGCCGAAAAACACCAGCGCGAAGGTCCCGATGAATTCCGCCAGTTGCTTGTTCATTGTCGCGTTCCCTCAAATATCTGCCACCTGCGGCGGCGCACGCTCCAGTCAGCGCGAGTCGCGCTTATAGCCGCTCGGACCCGGGCCGGAGAGCCCACCTGCGCCAGCGCGCGGCTCGATTCGCGACCTGGGTTCGTCCGAGCCGGCGGCGTTGCTTTCGCAAGGCGCGCGGATATATATGC
The DNA here is from genome assembly GCA_963783275.1 of uncultured Alphaproteobacteria bacterium. Lineage (GTDB taxonomy): Bacteria > Pseudomonadota > Alphaproteobacteria > Rhizobiales > Beijerinckiaceae > Roseiarcus. The sequence goes on from CAWANA010000026.1 coordinate 140,614, forward strand.
GACGCTTTTCGTGTGACCCCCTGATGAAACGGCGCGGCTTTCGCGTCGCCGGAGCCCTCGTCCCCGTGTTCATAACCGAAGCCTACGCCCAGACCGCCGGCGCCGTGCCCGGCGGGCATGAACGACACGCTCGTCCAGCTCGTGCCGATCGTGGCCATGATCGCGATCGTCTATTTCGTGCTGTGGCGGCCGCAGCAGCGCCGGGCGAAGGAGCAGCGCGAAATGGTGCAGGCGGCAAGGCGCGGCGACGTCGTCGTCACCACCGGCGGGCTCATCGGCAAGATCAGCAAGGCGGTCGACGACAACGAGGTCGAGCTCGAGATCGCGCCCAACGTGCAAGGTGCGTCTCGCCCGCTCCGGCATCGCCGAGGTGCGCGCCAAGGGCGAGCCGGTCAAGGACGCGCCGAAGTCCTCGGCCAAGGACGCGCCGAACGCCTGAGCGCGTCCGCGCTGATCGCCGCTATCGAGATTGAGAGCCCGATGCTTCGTTTCGCCCCCTGGAAATTGGCCTCGGTCCTGGCGCTCGTGGCCGCGGCGATCCTGCTGGTCGTTGCCGAGCTTCCTGTCGACCGAAGCGGTCGACGCGCTCGCCGCCCGGGTTCCGAGCTTCATTCCGCTGCGCCAGATCGTGCTCGGCCTCGACCTTCAGGGCGGCGCCTACATGCTGATGCAGGTCGACGACGCCTCGGTCGTCAAGGCCCAGGTCGAGGCGCTGCGCGACGACGTGCGCCAGAAGATGCGCGACGGCAAGATCGCGCTCTCGCGGCGGCATCGCGACCCAGCCGCGCGGCGTCCTGGTGCGCATCGCCGACCCGGCCGAGCGCGACAAGGCCTACGGCTTCTTGCAGGCGCTGAGCCAGCCGATCGGCGGCGCGCTCGCCGGCGGCAACGGCCGGACGCTCGACGTGTCGGAGACCGACAGCGGCGTCCAGCTGACGCTCACCGACGCGGCCATCGCCGACAAGGTGCGCCACGCCGTCACGCAGTCGATCGAAGTGCTGAACCGCCGCATCAACGCGATGGGCACCAAGGAGACCGTGATCGCGCAGCAGGGCGTGAACCGGGTGCTGATCGAGGTGCCGGGCCTCCAGGACACGACCAAGCTCAAGGAGATCATCGGCCAGACCGCCAAGCTCGACTTCCAGCTCGTCGCCGACCCCGGCGACCCGCCGAACGAGGTCGAGACGCTGCCGATGCAGAAGGGCGGCGGGACGATCACCGTTCAGAAGCGCATCATGGTCGACGGCGAGGATCTGGTCGACGCGCAGCAGAGCTTCGACCAGCAGACCGGCGAGCCGGACGTCACCTTCCGCTTCAATCTTCGCGGCGGCCAGAAGTTCGGCCAGGTCACGACCGAGAACGTCGGCCGCCCGTTCGCCATCGTGCTCGACGGCAAGGTGATCTCGGCGCCGGTGATCCGCTCGCCGATCACCGGCGGCACCGGCCAGATCACCGGCAATTTCACCCTCGACGAGGCCAGCAGCCTCGCGATCCTGCTGCGCGCCGGCGCGCTGCCCGCCAAGCTCACCGTGGTCGAGGAGCGCACGGTCGGGCCGGGCCTCGGCCAGGATTCGATCGACGCCGGCAAGCGCGCGGCCTATGTCGGCGCGATCCTCGTCGTCATCTACATGATCGCGACCTACGGCATTTTCGGCGTCTTCGCCGACCTCGCGCTGGCGGTGCACATCCTGCTTCATCTTCGCCTCGATGGTCGCTGCTCGGCGCGACGCTGACCCTGCCCGGCATCGCCGGCATCGTGTTCACCATCGGCATGGCGGTCGATTCGAACGTGCTGATCTACGAGCGCATCCGCGAGGAGGCGCATCTCGGCCGCTCGGTCATCTCCGCGCTCGACGCCGGTTTCAAGCGCGCCTTCGCGACCATCGTCGATTCCAACGTCACGATGTTCGTGGCGGCGCTCATCCTCTATCTGTTCGGCTCGGGCGCGGTGCGCGGCTTCGCCGTCTCGCTCGGCCTTGGAATCATCACCTCGGTCATCACCGCGGTGACGATGACGCGGATGATGATCGCCCTTTGGTATCGCCGCGTGCGGCCGACGAAGATTCCGATCTGAGCGCGCCGGTTCCGGGAACCATGCCATGAAACTCCTTCGTCTCGCGCCCGAGAACACCAAATTCGGCTTCATGCGGTTCCGCCGCGTGAGCTATCCGCTGTCGGCGCCGCTGTCGATCATCTCGGTGCTGATGTTCCTGTTCGTGGGCATGAATTTCGGCATCGACTTCGCCGGCGGCACGCAGGTCGACATCCGCGCCAAGAGCGGCGAGGCCCATATCGCCGAGATCCGCGCCAAGGCCGAGGGCCTCGGGCCTCGGGCCGGTCGAAGTGCAGCAGATCGGCTCGGACGCCGACGTGCTGCTGCGCCTCAACGTGCAGCCGGGCGGCGAGCAGGGCCAGCAGACGGCGATCGCCAAGCTGCGCGACGCCTTCGACGCCGATTACGAGTTCCGCAGCGTCGATTCGGTCGGCCCGAGCGTTTCGTCCGAACTCGTGCAGAGCGGCACGCTCGGCGTGGTCGTCGCGATCCTCGCGGTTCTGACCTACCTCTGGTTCCGGTTCGAGTGGCAGTTCGCGGTCGGCGCGATCATCGGCACGATGCACGACCTGTTGCTGACGGTCGGGTTCTTCTGCGTCACCCAGATCGAGTTCAACCAGACCTCGATCGCCGCGATCCTGACCATCGTCGGCTACTCGCTCAACGAGACGGTCGTCGTGCTCGACCGCATCCGCGAGGTGATGCGCAAGTACAAGCGCCTGTCGACCGCCGAGATCATCGACATGTCGATCAACGCCGTGCTGCCGCGCACGATCATGACCGCGACGACCGTGTTCCTGGCGCTGCTCGCGCTGTTCTTCCTCGGCGGCCACGTCATCCGCTCGTTCTCGGCGGCGATGATCTGGGGCATTTTCGTCGCCACCTACTCGTCGATCTTCATCTGCTCGCCGATGCTGATCTACATGGGCGTCCGCGGCGACGTGTTCGACAAGAAGGACAAGGAGACCGAGGCGCAGGCGGCCGCGGACGGCGAAGGCGAAGGCGTGACCGCCGCGCCCTGCCGCGCCCTTCGCGCCGGGCAGCCACATGATCGCTGCGTATGGCGGCGGCGGGTTCGCCTTCGCCGGCATGGCGCATCACGGCTCGATCCTGGCGACGCCGAAGGGCGTGCGTCCGATCGACGCGGCGACCGTCGACGAACTCGACGCGACCGCCGCTCGCGCCCCTGTTCGCCGAGCTCGCCGAGCGGCCCGGCTCGATCGAGTTCCTCGTCGTCGGCGCGGGGGCGCGACTGGCGTTCGCGCCAAAGCGCGCTGCGAGCGGCGCTCCGCGAGGCGGGCCTCCGTTTCGACGCCATGGCGACCGGTCCGGCGCTGCGGGTCTACAATGTCATGCAGTCCGAGGACCGTCGGGTCGCGGCGGTCCTGATCGCCGCGCCGTGACGGCGTCCGGCGCCGGTCGGCGCCGAGACGCTGGCGGAAGCCTTCAGGCACTGCGCCGCGCTGGCGCGAGCGAACGCGCGCGATCAGTGGCTCGGCGCGCTCTACGCGCCCGCCGAGAGCCGGGACGCGCTCTTCGCGCTGGCCTGTTTCGACCACGAGATCCGTCAGGCGCGCTGGCGCGCCCGCGACCCGCAATCTGGCGGCGATGCGGCTCGCCTGGTGGCGCGAAGCGGCGCTCGGGCGCGCGCGACGCGGAGGCGGCCGGCAGTCCGGCCGCGCTTGCGCTGCGCGCGGCGATCGCCGCCTTCGCTCTTCCCGCGCAGCGCGGTCGAGGCGATGCTCGACGCGCGGCTGACGGAAATCGCGCCGCCGCCGGACTTTCACCCTCGCCGCCTTCGAGCGGTACGCCGCCGAGAGCGAGGGCGCGCGGCTGCGGCTCGCCTCGCGCATCGCGGCGGGCGGGCAGGATCTCGACGGATCGGATGCGAGCGCGCCGGCCGGCTGCGCGCTTGGCGCTGACGCGCATGCTCGCCGATCTTTCGTCCCAGGCCGGCGCTCGGCCGACGCTCTTTCCCGCCGACGTCGCCAGGCGGCATGGCGCGACCGTCGCGGACTTCGACGCCAGGCGCGCAAGCCCGGGCGTCGTCGCGGCGACTGCGCGGAACTGCGCGCGCTCGCCCGCGAGCGGCTCGCGGAGGCGGAGCGGCGGCTCAAAGCGTCGCCGCCGCCGATCCTGCCGGCCTTCGTCCCGCTCGGAACCGTGAGGCTCGACCTCGACCGGCTGGAGCGCAACGCCGCAGCGGCCGTTCGATCCGCTCGCCGAGGTCTCGGCGCTCCGCCGGCAATGGGCGATCTGGCGCTGGGCCCGGAAGTTCTGAGGAATCGAGTCGGATTGCCCGCGATGCAGAGGCCGAAGAGACCGGGACCGTTCAGCGCGTGGCGCAGCGCGGCCTGCCGCTTCGTCGCGCTGGCGCAGGTACTCGCGCACGTCGCCGATCGAGTCCTGCAGCAGCTCGGCCATCCGCTCGCGAGCGCGTTCGGGGTCGCCGTCGCGGATCGCCTCGAAGATCGCGCGATGCTGAAAGAGGCGATTGTCCTGGATGCCGGCGGCGCCGCGCCAGCTCAGCCGGAAAGTGCATTCGAGCGCGGTGTGGATGAGCCCGCCGAGCGCCGCCAGAAACCGGTTCCCGGACGCTTCGAGGATCGCCATGTGGAAGTCGAGGTCGGCGCCGATCAGGTCGCCCGCGCCGCTCTTGAACCGCTCCATTCGGCCGTAGGCGTCGGCGATCCGCTGCGACGGTGTCGCGCGACGGCGAGGACGCCGCCAGCGCCGAGGCCGGCGGCTCGACCATCTGCCGCAGGGCGAACAGTTCGTCGACCAGATGCTCGCTCGGCGTCGCCGCGAGGTGCCAGGCGAGCACCTCCGGATCGAGAAGGTTCCACTCGGCTTTCGGGCGGACCCGCGTGCCGATCTTCGGCCGGGCGACGATCAGCCCCTTGGCGCTGAGGATGCTGTAGGCTTCCCGGAGCGCCGTGCGCGAGACGGAAAACCGGGCGCACATGTCCTGCGCGCTCGGGCAGCAGCGAACCGGCCGGATAGAGGCCGGCGACGATTTCCTGGCCCAGCCGGCCGGCGAGCTGGCTGTAGATGTTGCGCTCGAAGGCCGGATCGGCCGCGCCCGTGGGCGCCGCGCCGGCGACGGCGTGCGCGGACGCGATCCGTCGCCGCGGGACGACGGACGAGGAAAATTGCTGATGCGTGTCATGACTTCGGCGCCTCAGGCCGCGCCCCGCAGGCGCAGGGAACCGACCAGCGATCTTTGCATCACGATGAAGATGAACAGGAGAACCCCGCTGATGATCATGATCCAGGCGCCGTTCAGCGAGCCGTTGAAATCGATGATGGTCGCGATCAGGCCGAGGATCATGCCGCCGAACAGGGTGCCGGCGACCATGCCGACGCCGCCGGTCAGCATCGTTCCGCCGAGAACGACCGACGCGATGGCGGTGAGTTCGTTGCCCGTGCCGGCGAGCGGATAGCCGGACGAGGTGTAGAACGCGTAGATCACGCCGCCGAGCGCGCTGTAGAAGCCGCCGAGCGCGTAGATGCCGACCATCGTTCGCCGCATCGGCACGCCCATCAGCGCTCGCCGAGGTCCTGTCGCCGCCGATCGCGTAGACGTTGGCGCCGAAGCGGGTGAAATGGGCGATGCACGATCGCGGCGACAAGCGCGATCAGCATGACGATCGCGGAGCTGCGCAGCACGCCCTCCCCGGGAAGCGGAATGCTGAGGCCCGAAAACCAGCTCGACGAACGGATGATGGATCGGCACCGAATCGAGGTTGATCATGAAGCAGCCGCCGCGCAGCAGGAACAGACCGGCAAGCGTGACGATGAACGGCTGGATCTCGCAGAAGTCGATGATCAGCCCCTGCAGCGCGCCGAACAGCGAGTCCGAACGCGAGCATCAGGGCGGCGGAGGCGAGCGGATGCCACCCGGCGACATCGAGGTTGGCGATCACGACGCCGACGAAGCCGATCATCGAGCCGACCGACAGGTCGATGCCGCCGGACAGAATGACGAAGGTCGTGCCGATCGCCGCCGTGATGATGAAGGCGTTGTCGGCGAGGATGTCGCCGAGCACCTGCGTCGAGAGAAAATTGTTGTAGAGGAAGCCGCCGACGAGAACAGCGCGACGAACACGGCGATCGTGGCAAGAAGCGGAAGATACTTCTCGTTCATCGCTTGGTCCTCGCGAAGGCGTTGTACAGCGCGGCGCGCAGGTTGGTCGACTGCAGCAGCAGCACGATGATGACGACGACCGCCTTCACCACCAGATTGTATTCCGGCGGCAGGCCGCTGGTCAGGATCGAGGTCGTCAGCGCCTGGATGACCAGCACGCCGAGAATCGTCATGCCGAGATAGACGCGGCCGCCCGAGAGCGAACCGCCGCCGATCACCACGGCGAGGATCGCGTCGAGCTCGATATAGAGGCCGATGCTGACGGGATCGGACGTGTGCGTGTCGGCCGCAAGCACGATTCCCGCCCAGCCCGCGCAGAACCCGGAGATGAGATAGGCCGCATAGATGACCAGGCGCGCGTTGATCCCGACGATCTTGGCCGCGGCCGGGTTGGAGCCGACCGATTCGAGCAGCAGCCCAAACGCCGTGCGCCGGATCAAGAGCCACACCACGACGAAGATCGCGGCGAACAGGATGAGGCGGGTCGGGACGAGGCCGATGTGGCCGACGCTCAAGCCTTGCAGCAGAGGGCTGGTGAAGCTCGGGTTGGTGCCGCCGTAAAGGAGGTTGATCATCAGGCCGATGCCGCGGCCCGGAGGTCATCAGGATCAGCGTCGCGATGATCGGCTGGATGTCGAGCACCGCGACGAGAAATCCGTTCCACAAGCCGCAGAGCAGGGCAGCGCCGAGGGCGATCAGGAGGACGAGCGCGTGCGGGTCGCCGGCGTGAATGCGCCAGGTGATGACCGCGCCGACGATGGCGATGATCGCGCCGACCGAGAGGTCGATGCCCTTGGTGCCGATGACAGCGGCCATGCCGAGCGCCACCAGCGCCGTCGGCACGGCGCGGTACAGAATGTCGATCAGGTTGCCGAACAGCCGGCCCTCGACGATGCGAATCTGGAAGAAGCCGGGCGAAATGATTCCGTCGACGATCAGGATCAACGCCAGCGCGACAATCGGCCACACGGCGCGATGCCCGGCGATCGCGCGCAGCCAGGAAGGGGACGGCGCCGTCGCCGGGATCTCAGCCGAGTGCTTCACGGTCTTGCGCCTGCGATCGTGTCGATGATGGTCTGGCGGTCGATGTCCCGCTCCTCGATCTCGCCGACCTTGCGGCGATCCCGGAGCACGGCGATCCGGTCGCTGACCGCGACGAGTTCGTCGAGCTCAGACGAGGCGACGAGCAGCGCAAGCCCTTGAGCGCAGAGCCTGCGGATCAGCGCGACGATTTCCGCGTGGGCCCCGACGTCGATGCCGCGCGTCGGCTCGTCGAGAATGAGAATGCGCGGCTCGGCGGTCAGCGCGCGCGCCAGCACGACCTTCTGCTGGTTGCCGCCCGACAGTTGGCCGACCGGCTTGTCGGCGTCCGGCGTCGCGATCGCCAGCGCCTTGATCATCTCTTGCGCCAGCGCTTCCTGCTGGTCGTGGGAGAGCCGGCTGAGCCAGCCCCGCTTGGTCTGCAGGCCGAGAATGATGTTCTCGCGCACGGTGAGCTCGCCGAATATGCCCTCGGCCTTGCGGTCCTCGGGACAGAAGGCGATGCCGAGATGAAGCGAACGGCCGGGCGAGGCCGACGCCACCGGCGCGCCGTCGACGGTCAGCTTTCCGGAATCGTGCTTGATGGCGCCGAAGATCAGCTTGGCGACCTCGGTGCGTCCCGAGCCGAGGAGGCCGGAAAGACCGACGACCTCGCCGGCGCGCAGGCGACAGGTCGAACGGCGCCATGACGCGCCGTCGTCCCAAGCCCCTCGGCGACGAGAATCGGCTCGCCTGTCCACCGTCGAGGCGGCTCGCGCCGCGCGCTCCACCGTGTGCTCGAGCTCGCGCCCGAGCATCATCGAGATCATCTTGAGGGGAGGAAGCTCGGCGATCGGGGCGCAGCCGACGAGGCGGCCGTTGCGCAGCACCGAGATGCGGTCGGCGATCTCGTAAACCTGGTCGATGAAATGGGTGATGAAGACGATGGCGATGCCGCGCGCCTTGAGGTCGCGCACGATCTTGAACAGAAGCGCGGTCTCGTTGGCGTCGAGGCTTGCGGTCGGCTCGTCGAGCACGAGAACGCGAGTGTCGTCCTCGAGCGCGCGGGCGATCGCCACGAGCTGCTGGACCGCGACCGAATAGGACCCGAGCGGCCGCTCGACGTCGATCTCGGAGCCGATATTGAGGCGTTTCAGCCGCTCGCGCGCGCGTCTTCTGCGCCTTGCCCCATTCGATGAGACCGAACCGTCTTCGGCTGCCGCCCGAGCGTGAGATTTTTCGTCACCGACATGGTCGGAACGAGGTTGACCTCCTGATAGACCGTGCCGATGCCGAGCGCCTGCGCGTCGCCTGTCGAGCCGATGAGAACCGGGCGGCCGTCGATCCGGATCTCGCCCTCATCGCCCTGCACCGCGCCGGTCATGATCTTGATCAGCGTCGACTTGCCGGCGCCGTTCTCGCCCATGAGCGCATGGACTTCGCCGGCCTCGACCTCGAAAGTCGACGCGATCGAGCGCCCGGACGCCGGGAAACGCTTTCGAAACGCCGAGCATTTCAATGCGCGCGGTCACGGTTTGCGCTCCGCCCAACCCATTATGGATACGACTGCTCGCCTGCGAGCGAAGATCGCACAAGCCGAAAGCTGTGGAAACAGGCGCGCCCCGCCGCCTAGGGCGAAGCGCGCCTGTCAACCTGCGGAGCCCGAACCAGCGATCAGTTGCCGGCCGTGGCCGCGGTGTGCAGATCGGACGGGATCACCACCCACTTCGGCAGCTCTTCGGTCTTGTCCTTGAGATAGCCGAGTGACCACCGGGTAGATGTACTTGCCGATCGCCGAGCGGAGTTCGACCGACGCATTCGCGTCGCCGGCCGCCAGCGCTTCCTTCATCGCCGGCACGTAGTCGACCGACACCATCAGGAAGTCCTTGCCGGGCTTGAGGCCGGCTTCCTTCATCGCCTGAATGGCGCCGAGCTGCATGTTGTCGTTATGCGCGAACACGCCGCAGATGCCCTTCAGGTTGTCGGTCGACTTGATGAAGGCTTCCATCACCTTCTTGCCGCCGTCGGTGGTGAAGTCGCCGCTCTGCGACTTGACGATCTTGATGTTGGGGAAGAGCGAGATGACCGCTTCGAAGCCCTTCTTCCGTTCGATCGCGGGCGCCGAACCGACCGTGCCCTGAAGCTCGACGACGTTGCAGGTGCCCTTGCTCGCCTGAGCGAGCCAGGCGCCGGCGAGTTTACCCTCGAGGTTGAAGTCGGCGGAGATGCGGGTGACGAACAGGCTCTTGTCGGCCTCGACGTCGCGGTCGGCCAGGAACACGGGGATGCCCGCCTTCTTGGCCTCTTCGAGGACCTGCGTCCAGCCGGTGGTGACGACCGGCGCGATGATGATCGCGTCGACCTTCTGGGCGATGAACGCGCGGACCGCCTTCAGCTGGTCTTCTTCCTTGCCCTGCGCGTCGGCGAACTTGAGATCGATCCCTTCCTTCTTCGCTTCCTCCTGCATGTCCTTGGAGAACGCGGGCCGCCAGTCGCCTTCGTCGCCGACCTGGGAGAACCCGATGGTGACGGCGAACGCCGAAGATCCCGCCATAATCAGCGCCGCGCCTAGCGCGGCGCCGCCCAGCCATTTCATCAGCTGCATATTTTCCTCCTCCCGTGATGATCACGTTCTTGGCGCCTCGGCTGTCGGACGCATTTTGATTGGCGATGGCCTCTGTGCATCCGGCCGCCGACCGCCAATTATCATACAATAGGACTTATCCGCGAGGCGGTCAACGCCGGCGAGATCGTCCGGCTTACGGCGGCCGATCCCTGTCCGCGCCTTGCGTCAAGCAGTACGGGGGTCAGAAAAAAGCGCGCGCCCCGCGAGGGACGCGCGCCGGATGCCGAGAACGGCTCTTCAGCAGGCTCAGTAGTTGTTGCAGACCTGCACACGCCGCCACACGCCGTTGACCTGGGCGCGGGTGAAATAGCAAGTCGTCGAATTGACTGTGACGGCAGGCGTCGCGACCGCCGCCGGCTGACCCCAGTTCCAGAACGGCCCCGAATTCGCGGTGACGGCGCTGCCGAGCACGATGCCGCCGACGATGCCGCCGGCGAGCCAGGCCGCCGCCGCGGCGGGGGCGATGATGAGCGGATTGGCGTTCGCTGCGGTCGGCGCGCTCGCCGCGAGACCGAGCGCCATGGTCGCGGCCGACAAGGTCGTTAGCGTTTTTTTCATGGCATTCTCCTTTCGGAAACGCCCCGCGTGTTCAGTGCCGGAACCCGCCGTTCGGCGCTATCGCATCTCCGGCGCTTCCGCGTCCGCCGCGGGGCCGGCGTGACGCGCGCGAGGTCTTGGCCGGACTCCCGCACCGGGCGGCCGAAGACTGCGCCTTCTCAAAAACGCGTTAGGCGCCGGTTGGTTCCGGACCGGGCTTCGGGCCCGATCGCGCCGTTTCGGACGCGGTCGTTGGTCGCGTCGTCGCGCTCGACGAGCGCGGCGACAGTTGGCCGCGTTGCGCCCGCATTAGTCGCCACCGGCCCGCTAAAGTTCCTCGATCTCGCGCCGCGCCCGCTCGAGAACGTCGCGAAGGCGACCCGCCTGTTCGGCGTCGAGGGCGCCTTTGCGCATCTTCGAGAACAGCGCGCCGCGGAGTTCCCGGATCGCCTCGCCGATCGCCTGTTCGCCGATCGGCGCCGCCGCTTCGTCGAGTTGGGTCCTGATCGCGTCGAGTTCCACGCTCTGCTCGGAAAGCCAGGCCTTGCCGGCCTCGGTGATGGCGAAGCGCCTTCGGGGGCCATGAGCGGTCGAACTCACCAGACCCGCTTCGGAGAGCTGCTGAAGAATCGGGTAGATCGAGCCCGGGCTCGGACTGTAGGAGCCCTGAAAGCGCGCCCTCAAGCCGCGGATGATGTCGTAGCCGTGACGCGGTTCCTCAGCGATCAATCCGAGCACGAGCAGGCGCAACGCGCCCGAGTTGAACATGCGCGACCCGCGCCACCGTCCGAACGGACCGCTGCTATGACGGCCGAACAGGCCGCGAAAAGCGGCCTGCGGTCCGCAGTCGCGGACTTCGTCGTCATCGCCCGGCGGCGAAGGACGGAAAGGCGGCGGCATGGATCAACCCTCATGAGGAGCGCGGCCGGCTTATGCTATCGAGTCGGCCGCGCCCGGCAAAGGCGCGCCCCCGATCGATTCCCGGGGGCGTGGGGACGGTCACTTCGGTCCTTCGCCGTCCTTCGGGGCGTTCCGCTCCGCCTTGAACCGCTCGAACGCCTCGCGGTCCTCCGCCTCGCGACGCTTGCGCTCGAAGGCGTCGAACGCCTCGGCCTCCTCGTCGAGCGCTTTCAGCGTCTCGCGGCGCCGCTCCTCGAACGCGGCGTTGCCGAACGCCGGACGACCCCAGCGGCGGCCCCAAGGCGCGCCGTACCACGAACGCGCGAAATCTTCGCCCCGGAAGGCGCGAGCGGCTCGCCATAGGAAGACAACCAGAAGCGCGACGCCGAGCGGATGGAACAGCCAGAAGGCGGCGGCGACCGCCAAAATCTTGACCGGCAGCGGCGGCCCGAAGGAATGGCGGGACCATCGCCAGACGTCGAATTCGTGAGGGAGCGGCCGCGGACCGCCCGCGGGCTGCGCTTCGGCATAGCCAGACATTTTCACTCTCCTAAACATCGTCCGACATCTCGGATACGAAGCATCTAAGAAACGATATATCGTAATCAAGAGCTGTGCGGCGGATTTTCGAACCTGGGCGAAGGCAGGCAGGCCCAAACCCTGGCTTGACCTGCATCAATGCGGCGGGCCCTCCGCGTGGAGAAACTGCTCGCAGGCTGGCGGGGGGCGTTATTTCTTTTAATCGAAACGCCGATAAAATAGCTTCCTAAAAAGAGAAATACTGCTTAGAGTCCAGCGTGGAGACAAGGCCTTCCGCGACAGGTCGCCGTCCGTCCGAGGGAACGGCAGCTTCGCCGGCGGTTCAGACAGTGTGACTGCCGAGCGCGTCTTCATCGCCAGGAGCCGCGAAAGCGGCGACAGACGATCCACGGGCTTGGCGGTCCGGGGCCGCCGGCCCTGCGCCCCGTGGATCACCGCGCCTCGCTCGCGATGAAAGCAATCGAATGTGTGCACAAGTCGTTGAATAGATTGAGAGTAGCAATGAGCGAGGCCTTGTCCCGCTTTGGCATGGATTTGGCTTCGGTTGGCATCAATTCGGGTTCGACGCCACGCCGGCTTGGGCGCCGGCAATTGGCGTTCGGGGCGGTCGGTCCGGTCCGCGACGCTGCCCGCCGGGGACGCCGGGCGCCATGCGGGCGCGCGGGACACGCGCCCTCCACGTCAGGCCGTCTTCTCCTCGGCCAGCGCCAGTTCGTCCATCATGGTCTTGCGCATCAAGAACTTCTGCGCCTTGCCGGTCACCGTCATCGGAAACTCGTCGACGAAGCGCACGTAGCGGGGGACCTTGTAGTGGGCGATCGAGGCGCGGCAGAAGGCGACGACCTCCTGTTCGTTGAGCGGCGCGCCCTCGCGGCGCCGGATCCAGACGCAGAGTTCCTCGCCGTATTTGTGGTCCGGGACGCCGAAGGCCTGAACATCGGCTACCGCGGGATGGGTGTATAGAAATTCTTCAATTTCGCGTGGATAGATGTTCTCGCCGCCGCGGATCACCATGTCCTTCAGCCGCCCGACGATGTTGCAATAGCCCTCGGCGTCGATCGTCGCGAGGTCGCCCGTGTGCATGAAGCGCGCCTCGTCGATCGCCTTGGCGGTGTTGGCGGGATCGTCCCAATAGCCGCGCATGACGCTGTAGCCGCGGGTCAGCAGTTCGCCGGGAACGCCGGGCGGGACGATCCGCCCCTCGGAATCGACGATCTTGACCTCGAGATGCGGCTGGATGCGCCCGACCGTCGAGACTCGGCGCTCGATCGGGTCGTTGTACGCGCTCTGGAAGCTCACCGGGCTCGTCTCGGTCATGCCGTAGGCGATGGTGACCTCGCGCATGTGCATCCTGTCGATCACGCGCCGCATCACCTCGACCGGACAGGGCGAGCCCGCCATGATGCCGGTGCGGAGCGTCTTTGAGATCGAAGCGGGCGAACTCGGGGTGGTCGAGCATGGCGATGAACATGGTCGGCACGCCGTGCAGGCCGGTGCAGGCTTCCGCCTCAACCGCCTCGAGCGCGGCGATCGGGTCGAAGCCTTCCGACGGACTCACCATGGCCGCGCCGTGGGTGACGCAGGCGAGGTTGCCGAGCACCATGCCGAAGCAATGATAATAGGGCACGGGAATGCACAGCCTGTCGTCCGGCGTGAGCCGCATCGCCTTGCCGATGAAATAGCCGTTGTTGACGATGTTGTGGTGGGTGAGCGTCGCGCCCTTCGGCGCCCCTGTGGTGCCCGAGGTGAACTGGATGTTGATCGGATCGTCGAACTGCAGCGTTAAGCCGAAGTCGGCGAGCGCCTTGCGCTCGGCCTCGGTCGCGGGGCGCGCGACCTCTTCGAAATTGAACATGCCCGCCGTCTTGTCCGCGCCAAGGCGGATCACGGTTTCGAGTTTCAAAAGGCGCGCCGCCTTGAGCCGGCCTGCGGGGGCCGCGTCGATTTCCGGCGCAAGCGCGCGAAGCGACGCGAAATAATCGTTGGCCTTGTGGCCGGGGCTCAGGATCAGCGCCTTGCAGCCGGATTTCTTGACCGCGTGCTCGAACTCGTGGACCCGGTAGGCCGGGTTGATGTTGACCAGGATGAGCCCGGCGAGCGCCGTGCCGAACTGGGCGAGCACCCATTCGCTGCAATTGGCCGCCCAGATTCCGATGCGGTCGCCCTTTTTCAGGCCGAGCGCCTGAAGCCCGACCGCGAGGTCCTCCGAGCGCCTGAGAAGCTCGGCGTAGGTCCAGCGCACATTCTGGTGGCGGGTCACGAGGGCGAGCCGGTCCGGACCCTCGGCGACGATGCGGCGCAACAGCGCCCCGATAGTCTCGCCGAGGAGGGGCGTCGCACTGACGCCGTGGACATAGGATTGCGTGAGTTCGGCCATGGCGTTCGCTCCCTGATTGCCGCGCGATTGTAGCCGTGGACGACGCGCTCAGCGAGCGCGTCTACAACGGCGCCGGCATAACATCCGCGTTTCGTATCACAATTCGCGCAAATACGCCGCCGGCTTCTGGCCGAGGATGCGCCAGGCGCCGATCATGCCGAGAATCACGGTGAAGGCGAGGCCGCCTCCCGCGGCGGCGAGCGCCGAGACCCAGTCGAAGGCGAAATCGCCGAGCATGATCCGCGTCACGACGAGATACGCGATCAGCGCGCCGGCGCCGACCGCGAAGGCGGCGGTCGCCGCGCCGAGAATCGCGTATTCGATCAGGAACATGGCGCTGAGGCGGGTTCGCGTCGCGCCGAGAATTTTCAGGATCGTCGCGTCGGCGAGCCGGGCGCGCCGGTTGGCGGCGAGCGCGCCGGCGAGCACCAGCACGGAGGTCAGGAGCGCGACGCCGGTCGCGGCGCGGATGGCGAGCGCGAGCTTGGCGACCAGCCCCTCGATCGTCTCGAGCGCATCGCGGACGCGGACGCTGACGACGCTCGGGAAGTCCCGCGCGGCGGCGCGCAAGAGCGCGATTTCCTTGTCCGGCCCGTCGTCCGCCGGCAGCGCGGTCGAGACGAGTTCGCTGAACGGCGCGCCCCGAAAGGTGTTCGGGGAGTAGACCAGCACGAAATTGATGGCGTAGCTGCGCCAGTTGACCTTGCGGAAGTTCGCGACCGTCGCGGAAATGTCGCGCCCGAGCACGTTGACCACGACGGTATCGCCGATCTTGAGGCCGAGGCCTTCGCCCACTTCCTTCTCCATCGAGACCAGCGGCGGACCGGGATAGTCCTTCGCCCACCATTGCCCCGCCACGACTTCGGAGCCCTCGGGCGGCGTCGCCGCGAAGGTCACGCCGCGGTCGCCTTCGAGCGCCCAGGCGACCTTGTCGCTCGCCTTCACCTTATCGACCGGCGTCCCCGCGAGCTTCACGAACCGCCCCCGCATCATCGGCGTTTCGCTGATCTTCGCGCCCGGCGCCTCGCGGTTCAGGAAGTCGATGAAGCGCGGCGCCTCGGCGCTGCGCAGGTCGAGGAAGAAGAAGCTCGGCGTGACGCCCGGGCAGGGTTTCTGAAAGCTCGTGGCGCATGTTGAAGTCGACGAGGCTCAGCGCGACCAGCGCCGCGAGGCCGAGCCCGAGCGACAGCACGATCGAAGCGGTCAGCGCGCCCGGCCGATGGATGGCGGAGAGCGCCATGCGCAGTTCCACCGGACCGCGTCGCGGGCGCGTGGCGGGCGGCGAGCGCGACGCCGAGCGCAACCAGCCGAAGCACGCCGAACGCGGCGAGCGTCGCGGCCGCGACGGCGAGCGCGATCATCGGCTGCGGGCTCGTCAGAACCGCGAGCGCCGACCAGCGCGGCGGCGGCGAGCGCGGAGACGGCCAGATAGCGGGCGCGCGGAAAGCCCTGCCGCTCCTCGGCGAGGTCGCGGATCAGCGTCGTGACCGGCAGGTCGTGGGCGCGCGAGAGCGGCGGCAGGGCGAAGGCGAGCGCGGTCAGAAGGCCGTAGGCGAGGCCGAGCGCGACAATTCGCCAGTCGACCGAGGGCTCGAGCGGGATCGGAATGAGGTCGGCGAAGAACGCGTCGACCGCGAACGGGATCGCCGACGCCCAGCGCCGCGCCCAGAAGCGCGCCGGCGAGCGCGACCGCCATGAACTCGACGACGGCGAGCCCCACGACGCTCGTTCCCGTCGCCCCGATCGCCTTCAGGATCGCAAGCGTCGCGCGCTTCTGCTCGACGAACCCTTGCGCCGCATTGGCGACGCCGACCCCGCCCACGACCAGCGACAGGAGCCCGGCGAGCGTCAGGAACTCGGCGAACCGGTCGATGTTCTTGCTGAAGTCGGGCGAGACGGCGAGGCGCGAGCGCGTCTCCCAGCCGGCCTCGGGGAAGGCGCGGTTGGCCGCAGAGAGGAAGCTCTTGACGACGCGCCTCGTCGGGCGGCCCGGCGGCGCCGTTCATCGCCACCCGGGTCGTCCAGCGCACCAGCGATCCCGGCTGAACGAGCCGGGTCGCGTCCAGCGCGGCTTGCGAAATCAGCAGGCGCGGCCCGAAGCCGACGCCGACCGAGAGCCGGTCGGGCTCGCTGGAAACGACCGCGCGAAGAACGAAGGTCGCCTCGCCCAGATGAAACGTGTCGCCGATCTTGAGGTCGAGGCGGGCGAGCAGAGCCTCTTCCGCCGCCGCGCCGAACACGCCGTCCTTTTCGGCCAGCGCCTCGGACGGCGCGATCGGCGGCTGAGCAACGCCGCCGCGCCGATCGAGGGCCACGACGGCTCGACCGCCTTGACCTCGACCAGCGCGGCGTCGCCGCTCCCGGCGCGGGCCATCGCCCGCAAGGTGGCGATGGTGGAGAGCTTCCCGTAGCGCTCGAGGAACGCCTCCTCGTCGGGCGCGAGACGGCGGTGGATCAGCGAAAAGGAGGCGTCGCCGCCGAGGATCACCCGTCCCTGACGCGCCATCCCGTCGCCGAGCGCCTTCGCCAGGCTATCGACGCCGACGATCGCGGTGACCCCGAGCGCGATGCAGACGAGGAAGATCCAGAGGCCCGCGAGGCCGCCGCGCAAGTCGCGCAGCGCGAAGCGCAGGATCGGCGTGCGGCCTTGGCGAGCGCGGCGGCGGCGAAGGGCGCGTTCATGCCGGACGCGAGCGCCGCGGCCTCGACCGCGCCGGAGCGCATGCGGATGACGCGGTCGCAGCGGGCGGCGAGCGCCGGGTCGTGGGTGACGAGCGCGAGCGTCGCGCCTCGCCGGGCCGGCAAGGCGAAGATCAGGTCCATGATCGCGCGTCCGGTCGCCTCGTCGAGGTTGCCGGTCGGCTCGTCGGCGATCAGCAGCGACGGATTGGGGACGAGCGCGCGGGCAAGCGCGACGCGCTGCTGCTCGCCGCCCGAAAGCTGGGCGGGATAGTGGCTCATGCGCTCGCCGAGGCCCACCTGTTCGAGCTCCTCGCGGGCGCGGGCGAAGGCGTCGCGGTGCGCCGGCGAGCTCGAGCGGCGCGGCGACGTTCTCGAGCGCCGTCATGGTGGGGATGAGGTGGAAGGCCTGGAAGACGATGCCGATGCGGGCGCCGCGAAAGCGCGCGAGCGCGTCCTCGCTCAGCGCCGCCGAGGCTCACGCCGTCGATCGCGACCTCGCCGCGGTCGGGGCGTTCGAGCCCGGCCATGATCATGAGCAGCGTCGACTTGCCGGAGCCGGACGGACCGACGACGCCGACCGCCTCGCCCCTGGCGATTGTCAGGCCGACGTCGCGCAATATATGCACCCGGGCGGCGCCCCGGCCGAGGCTGAGGTCGACGCCGCGCATCGCGACTGCGGGAAGGCTCATCGTGTCGGAAATCCTGAAGGCGGGGCCGCCCTCATATGGTCATTGGCGCGCGGCCGTCCAGGCGGCGGCGTTCGCCGCGAGCCTGGTGCTGGCTTTCGCCGCGCCGGCTTCGGCGCGGACGCTGAAGCTCGTGGCGCTCGGCGACAGCCTGACCGCGGGCTACGGCGTCGCCGCCGGAAAGGCCTTTCCCGACCAGCTCGAGGCGGCGCTGAGAGCCAGGGGCTGGGACGTGACGGTCGTCAACGCCGGCGTCTCCGGCGACACCGCCGAGGACGGCCTCGCGCGCTACGACTGGGCGGTTCCGCCCGACGCGGACGCGCTGATCGTCGAACTCGGCGCCAACGACATGCTGCGCGGCCTGCCGCCGGCGGAGACGAAAAAGACGCTCGCCGCGATCCTCGATCGGGCCAAGGCCGCGCATCTGCCGACGCTGCTCGCCGGCATGCGCGCCGCGCCGAACCTCGGGGCCGACTACGAGCGCGCGTTCGACGCGATCTATCCGGCGCTGGCGCAAAACAACGGCGCCATCCTCTACCCGTTCTTCCTCGAGGGCGTCGCCGGCGACCCGAAGCTCAACCAGCCGGACGGGCTCCACCCGACTGCGGCGGGCGTGGCGGTGATCGTCGGGCGGATATTGCCTTCGGTCGAGAGCCTGCTGAAAAGCGCGAAAGACCGGTAGATCCACTTCGTTCGTGCGTGGGCGGCTGCGGCGCTTGCTTTCGAACGCCGCGGCGCCGTAGCTACGGCGCGCGCCACGCGGCTTGTTGATGGCCGCCGCCGCGGCGAACCCGAGGGCTTTATGTCGAGCGTCCGCTATATCCTCACTCTATCCTGCCCCAACAAGCCCGGAATCGTCGCCAAGGTTTCGGCAAAGCTGTTCGACGGCGGATTCAACATTCTCGACGCGCAGCAGTTCGACGACACGCAAACCGGCACGTTCTTCATGCGGGTGGTGTTCAACGACGCCGACGCGCAGGCGGACGCCGCCGCATTGCGCCAGGGCTTCGGGACGCTCGCCGAGACCTTCGGCATGACCTGGCTGATGCGCCGCGCGGACGAGCGCAAGCGGGTCGCGCTGATGGTGTCGAAATTCGACCATTGCCTGGTCGACCTTCTCTACCGCTGGCGCAGCGGGGAATTGCCGATGGAGCCGGTCGCGATCCTCGCCAATTATCCGCGCGAGACCTACGCCCACATCGATCTCGACGACATCCCGTTCCACTACCTGCCGGTCGTCAAGGAGACCAAGATGGAGCAGGAGGCGGAAGCCTGGGAGATCATCCGGTCGGCGGGGGCCGAAGTCGTGGTGCTCGCGCGCTACATGCAGGTCCTGTCGGACGGCTTCGCCGCAAAGCTCAAAGGACGCTGCATCAATATCCACCATTCCTTCCTGCCCGGCTTCAAGGGCGCGAAACCCTATCATCAGGCGCACGACCGAGGCGTGAAACTGATCGGCGCGACGGCGCACTTCGTCACCTCCGATCTCGACGAGGGGCCGATCATCGAGCAGGACGTCGAGCGGATCAGCCACCGCGACACGCCCGACGTGCTGGTGCGCAAGGGCCGCGACATCGAACGGCGTGTGCTCGCGCGCGCGCTCGGGCACGTGCTTGCGGACCGCGTCCTCCTGAACCACGGCAAGACCGTGGTTTTCCCGGACTGAGCGGCGGAACCGAACTCTTTCCATGACGCCTCGATCCCGGCATGATTGGCCTCCGGGCAGCGCGTTCGACCCGAGAGCGAGACACCTATGAGCAAAGTCGCATTCATCGGCCTGGGCGTCATGGGGTTTCCAATGGCCGGGCATCTCAAGACGGCGGGCCACGACGTCGTCGTCTACAACCGGACCGCCGCCGTCGCCGCGCGGTGGGTCGAGACCTTCGGCGGGCGGAGCGCGCCAACGCCGCGGGAGGCGGCGCAGAATCGCGAGTTCGTGTTCGCCTGCGTCGGCAACGACGACGACCTCCGATCGGTCTGCCTCGGAGAGGACGGGGCGTTCGCCGGCATGCGGGCGGGCGCCGACTTCATCGATCACACGACCGCCTCGGCGACCGTCGCCCGCGAGCTCGACGAAGCGGCGCGAACCCGGGGACTCGCCTTTATCGACGCGCCGGTTTCCGGGGGGCAGGCCGGCGCGGAGAACGGAAAGCTGACCGTCATGTGCGGCGGGGACGCCGGCGCCTTCGCCAGGGCTAAGCCGGTCATCGACGCCTACGCACGGTCTTGCCAGCTCATGGGACCGGTCGGCGCGGGCCAACTGACCAAGATGGTCAATCAGATCTGCATCGCCGGACTGGTGCAGGCCCTCTCGGAAGGGCTGCGCTTTGCGGAGCTGGCTGGGCTCGACCCCAAGCGCGTCGTGGAGGTGATCTCCAAAGGAGCGGCCCAATCCTGGCAGATGGAAAACCGCCACGAGACGATGATCGCCAGGAAGTTCGACTTCGGCTTCGCGGTCGACTGGATGCGCAAGGACCTCGCAATCTGTCTGGAGGAAGCCCGGCGAAACGGCGCCTCGCTTCCCGTGACGGCGCTCATCGATCAATTTTATGGGGAAATCCAGTCGAAGGGCGGGCGCCGCCTGGATACGTCGAGCCTCATCAGCCGGCTCTAGGCTTGCCTTGCTTTAGGGGGTCGTTGCGACGCACGCCGGAGCGGACATCCAGCGTTGAGCAGAGTCCCGCCGAAGTCCGGGTCGACGGGGCGTTATCAAACCGGGACGACGCGGCCCGGAAAGCGTTCTCGAAGCGAAGCTGCGGTGTCGGATCGCTTGCGGAGTTGGTTCCTATCGGCAGCTCTGCATACTATTGGCAGCGGCGTGCGGGTCGGATATGGAGTGCGGCGCTCGAACCCGCACGAGCCGAGGCCCCGTATTTGAATTCCTTGACGTGAGGCGCAGCGCCACATGGTGATAGACGGAGACGCGACGTCCGTCGAAGAACGGTTGTCTCCTGGAGATTGTCAGCCGGTCCGGGACTTTTCGGACCTTCACGGTTTCCAGTTTGTCGGCGCGCGGGACGGATCTCCCGGCGACGGGGCGTCGCCGGACGACGAACAGCGGCGGACGGCCCTCGCGCTCGAACTGGACGCGCGCGCCGCCCGCTTTCACCAGGCCGTCGATTCCGCGATCGTCCTCGCGAGCGACGGCAGCATCCGATGGCTGGGCGACTCGGTCGCGAAGCTCGCGACCGGCGACGATCTGCTGGCGCCGCGCACGATCCTGCTCGTCGACGAGGCCATGTCCGCCGACGCGCAGACACTTGGTCCAGGCGCGTCTCGAACTGTGGGTGAACGCGACGATCCAGCGCCTGCTCGGCCCGCTCTTCTCGCTTCGCGGGATGCAGGAAGGCTCGCCGCAATTGCAGGAGCTGGCCGTCAAGATCGCCGGCGCTTTGGGCGTTCTGGACCGGCAACCGGTCCGCGGCGTGGTGAGAAACCTCGACCAGAATTCGAGAGCGGTGCTGAGAAAGCACGGCGTCCGGTTTGGCTCCTACTATCTCTACGTCCCCTCCACGCTTCGGCCCGCTTCCCGGGCTCTGGCGCTGCAATTGTGGTGCCTTCAGAGGGGCGACGAAGACATCAGCGCCGCGGCGCAGGGACTGATCCCGATGGCCTCGTCGGGGCGAACGTCGGCGCCCGGCGACGCTCGGGTCAGCAGCGACGCCTATCGGGTCGGCGGGTTTCGTTCCTGCGGCGACCGGGTCGTTCGGGTCGATATCGTCGAACGTCTGGCCGACATGATCCGCGCCGCCTCGACGCTGCGCCTCGTCGGCGGATCGCCGTCCGGCGCGGCGGCGTTTCAGCTCACGAGCCAGATGACGTCGTTGACCGGTTGTTCCGGCGAGGGCTTCGCCTCGATCCTGAAAGCCCTGGGATTCGAGAGCGTGACGGTTCGGCGCAGCGAGATCGTCTGGCCGGCCCCTGCGGCTCCGGTCGCCGCCCCGGAAGCGACGGCCGCTGCTCCCGGCGCAGACGTCGAAACCTCTGACGGCGCTCATGAGGACAATCCTGAGGAGCCGGCTTTGCGCGGCCGCGGCGGACATTTCGCCCTCTGACCCGGCTCCGGGTGAGGAAGTTACTGGGTTGGACGCCGACGCTTCGGTTTCCGAGCCGAGCGAACTGTTGAGCGAGGCCGAAGTTGCACCTTCAGATCTGGCGCAAGAGGTCGAGACGGCCGTGGAAGTGCCCGCCGAACCGCGGCCTGAGGTCGCGTCTCCGACGACCGGGGACGAGACCGTCACGGTTTGGCGCTTCGCGCGGCCGCCGGCTCACGCCATCACCGAGGTCCGCCTCGTCCGCCGCGACGGCGGTTTCCCGCTCCGGGAGAGCCGCGCCGTCAGCCGCAGGGAGCGGTTGAAGCGCCCGCTGGGACCGCCTTGAATGTCGAGATCCCTCCTCAGGATTCCGCCGCCGAAAGAACGGCGCGCGGCGACGCCTGGGAAGGCCGTTCCAAGGCGGCAAGCGGAAGACCTTGGAAGCCGCGAAGGCCCAGCGCGGCCCGGGCGACAAGCGCGAAGCCCGGGAAGCGACCGGAGGCCGTTCCGGCGGGGAGAGGAAACCCGTAGTCGACCCCATGTCCCCCTTCGCGAAGCTGATGGAGTTGCGCTCCATCCTGGAATCAGAAGTCAAAGGCAAGAAGCGGAACTGATCCTGACGCGGTGAGCGTTTCGGGTTCGGCGCACCCTTGACCCCCTTACGCCAATCGCCAAGGATCTAAGAATCCTTACCCAGACAAGCACAAGACGAGGCGTGAACAATGACCTATGTTGTCGTCGAGAATTGCATCAAATGCAAGTATATGGACTGCGTCGAGGTCTGCCCGGTCGATTGTTTCTACGAGGGGGCGAATATGCTTGTCATTCATCCCGATGAATGCATCGACTGCGGCGTTTGCGAGCCGGAATGTCCTGCGGAAGCAATCAAGCCCGATACGGAGCCGGGATTGACAAATTGGTTAACTCTGAATTCCGACTATTCAAAGCTGTGGCCGAACGTGACTGCAAAACGTGAACCTCCCGCCGAATCGCAAGGAATTTGACGGGCGGCCCAACAAGTTTAACGATTTCTTTTCCCCTGAGCCTGGGGAGGGCGACTAACCTTTCGTTCCACCTTCTCTGGCAGGCGCCGCGTGTCCGCGCTTCGATGAACTCTATCGAATGGTTATTTTCTCCCTTTGATATTTCGATAGAATTGTGCTAAACAAGATTTAGCTCACGGACTGACGTGTTGCGCGGATCGTCCTGGGGGCCGAACGGCGCGGGAGCCGGAGCGGCGTAGCTATTTAATGGACTGTGCTGGCGAGGAATCCGGGACACGCGCGACAGAGCGCGTGGGTGGAGTGTTGACGATGGCGGCGCGTAAGAAGGCGACGAAGAATGGCCGTGCGAAGAGTGTTGCAAAAAAGACCGTCGCCTCCAGAAAACGACCGCAGCCCGCCAAGCGAGCCAAGCCGAAAAAATCCGCCAAATCCCTGAGCAAGGCGGCAGGCTCTGGTAAGGCGTCCGCGCCTAAGGTTTCAGCGAGCCAGAAGCGGTCCGCGCGCTTAAAGAGTCGTACTTCGGCGAAGACCGCAAAGTCGGCGACAAAAAGCCAGAAGTCGGCGAAGCCGGCCGAACGACGGGAGGACGCGCAACGGAAGGGTAAAGTAACCCCAACCGGCGGAACGAAGACGACATTGACGCCCGCAGTTGCCGGTGTCGCCGTCGACGAGAAGTCGAACGGAAAAGTGGTGGACGGAAAGTTGCAGACGAAGAGCCCGCAAAAAGTCAAAACCCACGTTGCAAGCGAGGAATCCAAATTGAAGGTCGAAAAGTCTGGCGCAGCAACGGTTCAGCGGGGGCGAGGGCGATGGAGGCAAATCCGGCCGTGGACGCGGCGGCGCAGCCCAAGGCGGCGGCGCCGTCGAGCGCCAAGCAAAGACCGCCTTGCGAAAGATGAGCCCTCGGCGGCTTCGAAGGCGGTCAAGCCCACGAGCCAGCGGCAGGGCTTCAAACTGAACGAGTTCGTCGTCTATCCGGCGCACGGCGTCGGACAGATTGTCGCGATTGAGGAGCAGGAAGTCGTCGGGTTCAAGCTGGAGCTGTTCGTCATCAGCTTCTCCAAGGACAAGATGACCCTGCGCGTGCCGACATCGAAAGTTGCGGGAGTTGGGATGCGGAAGATCTCGGATCCCGACACCGCGAAACGGTCCCTGGACATTCTGAGCGGCCGGGCTCGCATCAAGCGCACGATGTGGTCGCGTCGGGCGCAGGAGTACGAGACCAAGATCAATTCCGGCGACATCGCCGCGATCGCGGAGGTGGTTCGGGACCTCTACCGATCCGAAGCGCAGCCCGAGCAGTCGTATTCCGAACGCCAGCTGTACGAAGCCGCGCTCGACCGGATGGTGCGGGAAATCGCAGCCGTTCAGAAGTCGAATGAAATCGACGCGCTGAAGGCGATCGAGGCGCAGCTTCAAAAGACCCACAACCGGCCGCCCAAGTCGGCGGAGGTTTCCGATTCGGAAATCGAAGAGGCGGCTTAGATTAGCTCCGCGGGCTTTTTCGGCCGGGGTTCTTTAGGGAAACTGGGTGCGGCCTCGGTCGCGCCCAGTTTTTGCCCGTGGCGGCCCGGGACCGCTTCAGTCGTCATGATCGGCGATCGAGGCGGTCGGAGTCGGATCGACGCTATAGCCGGCGCCGGCCGGAAGGACGGGAGGGGCAGGATCGGTCTCGCCGATCGGCGGCGGAAGGGCGCCGTCGGGCCCCTGGTCCGGTCCGGTCAGCGGGGCGAGGGGGGCCGACGACGGCGCGAGCGCGACCGCGCGCGGGTCGCCGAGATGGGCGATGTCGAGCGGTTCGTCGATCTCGGGCGCGGGGGGCAGGCCGTCCGGGGCGGCCGGCGGAGGCAGGAGGTTCGGCTCGGGCGCCGGCTTGCAGATGCGGCGCGGGCCTGTGTTGGTCGCGCCGTGATTGGCGAGATCGAGATGGATGTGGTTGTAGTGGAACACGTCCGACCCCGGCCCGAGCACGGTGGTGAAATACTGGCAGGCGCCGGCGTGCGCCTCGTGCAGGAATGCGGCCTCCTGCGAGCCGGAGCTCTTCCAGTCGCGCACATATTGCAGCGTCCGCCCGTCGGCGAGGGTGAAGCCGGCGACGTCGACCGCGTTGCCGAAGGCATGCTCGGAGAGACGCGCGCCGGCTTCGTTGTCGATCGGGCGACAGGAGTAGGCGCCGAAGACATTGACCGACGCGACCTTTTGCCCAAACCGCGCCTCGGCGTCGGGCTCGACGATGTCGCGGAGCCACGCCTCGAGCGCCGGGATCATCGGGCAGTCGATCGTCAAGGTCTTGTCGACGGCGACCTTGCCGTCATCGAGCGCGGAGACCTTGAGCGGCCTCGTCATGCCGCAGATGCCGGGTCCGTCGATGGCGTGGGACGGAACGATCGCGTCTGAGAGCTTGACAAGGTTGCGGGCGAAGCAGGCGTTCTCCGCCTGAGCCCGCCAGACCGGCCGTTCCGGACGTCCGACGAAGCCGCAGCCCGACAGGGTCAGGGCGGCCATCGACGCAAGAACCCATGGCCGAACGCAACGCGCCATGCTGCGACTTTTGCGGCCAGTGTTTTAAGAATTCGCTGAAGGATAACCGGCCGCCGGCCGGACTGACCGCCATCGGGCCGCCGCACTTTGCCCGCAAGAGGCGCGCGCGCAAGGTTCGGGCGGGGTTAAGGAGCAGAGAGTCGTTGGGTCGTTGGCGTAACAGGGACTGCGTGTCGGCGCTCGCAACGGTGCTTGCGCTTGCATCCGCGGCTCCGGCGGCGGCTCACCCGCATGTCTGGGTGACCGTGCAGAGCAAGATCACCTTCACTCCGGACGGAAAGGTCGCGGCGGTCGTGCACGACTGGGTTTTCGACGAGATGTATTCGTCGTTCGCGACCCAGGGCCTCGCCAAGCCCGGCGAGCTCGTCAAGCGGGAGCAGTTTGCGCCGCTGGCCAAGGAGAACGCCGGCGGCCTCGCCGACGTCGGCTATTTCACCACCCTCAAGATCGGCGGCAAGTCGATCGACTTCGGTTCGGTGACGGACTACTGGATGGAGGAGCGGCCCGACCACCTCGTCCAGTTCCACGTCACCGTGCCGCTCAAGGAGCCGGCGCCCTTGTCGAAATTCGTGACGCTGCGCGTCGCCGATCCCGAATATTTCATCGACTTCGAATACGACGACAAGTCGCCGATCACGCTCGTCTCGGCGCCCGCAGGCTGCTCGGCCTCGGTCGCGAGGCCGAAGCCGCTCGAGGAGGGCGACAAGTCGAAACTGTCGGAATCCTTCTTCACCAATCTCTCGCCCGGGGCCAATTTCGGGTTCAAGATGGCGAGCACCGCGATCGTCGCCTGCCCATGACGAAGGCGCACTCCGCATTGGCCGGCTTTTTGGTCGCCGGGCTTGTTTCGCGACCGGCGCGTGGGCGCAACTGGCCCACCGTCCGTTTGCGGTCGGCGGGGGCGAAGGGCGGAGGCGGCGCGGAGGGCGGCATAACCGGCTTTGTGCTCGGCGAGCAGTCGCGCCTGACCCATCTGATGGCGAGCCAGGTGCACGCGCTGCACGCCGACCCGTCGGCGCTCTGGGGGCTCGTGGCGCTCGGGCTCGGCTACGGCGTCTTTCACGCCGCAGGGCCAGGACACGGAAAGGCGCTGATCGCCTCCTACATGATGGCCAACGAGACTTCGCTGAAGCGGGGCGTGGTGATGTCGCTGCTCGCGGCCCTCCTGCAGGCGGTCGGTCGCCGTCGCCCTCGTCGGAATTGCCGCCCTGATCGTCAATGCGACCGCCTCGCAGATGAACGCGGCCGCCGACTGGCTGGATATCGCGAGCTGCGCCGGCGTCGCCGCCCTCGGCCTCTGGCTATCCTGGCGCAAGGGCGGCGCGCTGATCGCGGCGCTCCGCCAGCGCGTCGCGCGGCGCCGGGCGGTCGCGGCGGCGCCGGCGTTCGCCGGGATCGCCTGGAGTCCTCCGCCGCGCACGCTGTCGGCTGCGGCCTACCGGGCGGCCGAGCCGGGCGCGGCGAACGCCGACCTGTGCTGCGCCCCCGACGCGGCGGCGATTGCGGGTCCGCTGTCCTGGCGCGACGCAGCGGGGACGGTGATCGCGGCCGGGTCGCGTCCCTGCTCGGGGGCGATTCTCGTTCTGGTGTTCGCCCTGGCTCAGGGCGTGTTCCCTGCGGGTATCGTCGCCACCTTCGCGATGGCGCTCGGCGTCGCTGTCACAACCGGGGCGCTCGCCACGATGGCGGTGTTCGCCAAGTCGGCCGCGATGCGCTTCGCCGCCGGAGAGGATACGCGCTCGGCGCTGATCGCGCGATCGTTCGAATTCGCCGCCTCGCTCGCGGTGCTCGCCTTCGGCCTGCTGCTGCTTATTGGGCGCGCGCGGCGGGGCGTAGAACCACGCGGCCGCGGAAGTCAGAACACCAGCTTGCCGCCGACCAGCGCCAGCGTTCCGGCCATCAGCGGGCGGAGAACTCGCTCGGGGACGCGCGAGGCGAAATGGCTGCCGATCGCGATGCCGGGGAGCGAGCCGATCAGCAGCGAGACCAGCAGCGCCCAGTCGATCGAGCCGATCAGCCAGTGCCCGGCGCCGGCAATCAGGGTCAGCGGCACCGCATGGGCGATGTCGGTGCCGACGATGCGCACGGTCGGCATGCGCGGATAGAGCATCAGCAGCACGGTCACGCCGATCGCGCCCGCGCCGACCGAGGAGATCGACACCAGCACGCCGAGAACCGCGCCAAGCGTCACGGTCAGCGCGGCGATCTCCCCGTCCGAGCGCCGGTCGAGGAAGGCGGCGACCGCCTTCAGGAGGCGCCTGCGGAAGACGAGCGAGACCGCGGTCAGTATGAGCGCGAAGCCGAGCGTCGTCGTGATCGCCGTGTTCGTTCCCTTCGAGTTCGACGCCGAAATGCGACAGCGCCCACAGCGCCAGCGCCGCCGCCGGCACGCTGCCCGTCGCCAGCCGCCGCACCACGCGCCAGTCGATCGCGTTGTTGTGGCTGTGGACGGCCGAGCCGCAGATCTTGGTGAGGCCGGCGTAGAGCAGGTCCGTGCCGACCGCGGTCGCCGGATGGATCCCGAACAGCAGCACCAGGAGCGGCGTCATCAGCGAGCCGCCGCCGACGCCGGTGAATCCCACCAGCGCGCCGACGACCAGGCCCGACAGCGAGTACAGCGGATTGATGAGATGGAGGATTTCCAAGGCGAGCGATCCTGACCTGGCGATCTTAAGCCGGCCGCCGCCAGGCCCTTCTCGTCGAACAGGCCGTCGAACAGGACCGTGCTCAGGTAGCGCTCGCCGGAATCGGGCAGGATGACGACGATCGTCTTGCCGGCGTTCTCGGGGCGCTTGGCGAGGCGCACGGCGACCGCGGCGGCGGCGCCGCACGAGATGCCGGACAGGATGCCTTCCTCGCGCGTCAGCCGGCGGGCGTACTCGACCGCCTCCTCGTTGCTGATCTGCTCGACGGCGTCGACGAGCGAGAGATCGAGGACGTCGGGCACGAAGCCCGCGCCGATGCCCTGGATCTTGTGCGGACCGGGCTTCAGCGGCTCGCCGGCGCGCTTCTGGGTGAGGATCGGGCTCGCGGTCGGCTCGACCGCGACCGACTGGATCGCCTTGCCCTTGGTCCCCTTGATGAAGCGCGACACGCCGGTGATCGTGCCGCCGGTGCCGACGCCGGAGACGAGGATGTCGATCGCGCCGTCGGTGTCGTCCCAGATTTCCGGGCCGGTGGTCTTCTCGTGGATCGCCGGATTGGCCGGGTTCTTGAACTGCTGCAGGAGCACGTAGCGGTTCGGGATCGGACGCGGCGATCTCCTCGGCCTTGGCGATCGCGCCGCTCATGCCCTTCGGGCCTTCGGTCAGAACGAGCTTCGCGCCGTAGGCGACGAGGAGCTTGCGCCGCTCGATGCTCATCGTCTCGGGCATGGTGAGCGTGATCGGAATGCCGCGCGCGGCGGCGACGAAGGCGAGCGCGATGCCGGTGTTGCCGCTGGTCGGCTCGACGAGTCTCCTTGCCCGGCCCGAGCAGGCCGCGCTGCTCGGCGTCCCAGATCATCGCCGCGCCGATGCGGCACTTCACCGAATAGGCCGGATTGCGGCCCTCGATCTTGGCGAGCACGGTCGCCGGCGCGCCGTCGGTCACGCGGTTGAGACGGACGAGCGGCGTATGGCCGATCGAGAGCGAATTGTCGGCGAACCAGTTCGGCATGGACTTGAGCCTTTCATGAATTTGATAAATTTACTGGACTTTCTTTTTGAACGCAAGCGGAGCGGCGGAAACCGATTACGGCTCGCATAAATCCGGCTGCGGCCGGAAGCGACTGCACGCCCGCCCAAACGACAGATCGGCGGAACGCGGGCCGAGCCGCCTCGCTCGGGCATCGGTCAATCCTACGAAATCGACGCGGAACGGATGCGCCGACTTCACGATGACATCGGTCCGGCATAACGTGCGAAAGGGTCCGCGTCCGATTGACGCGCCCCCAAAGGTCTGAGCCGGGTCCGGCGCCGACCGGTTGGGCGATGGACTTATGGCAACATACGCGGCTCGCGCACGGGGCGCCGCTCGCGGAAACGGATTAGAGAGCGACGATGCAACTCGGGCATGATCGGACTTGGGCGCATGGGCGCGAACATGGTCGAGCGCCTGATGAAGGCCGGGCACGACCTGGTCGTCTACGACACCCACGCGGACGCCGTGGCGCGGCTCGCCGGCCTCGGCGCGACCGGCGCCGCGAGCCTGAAGGACTTCGTCGCCAAGCTCGCGAAGCCGCGCGCGGTCTGGCTGATGGTGCCGGCCGCGGTGGTCGATCCGATTCTCGACCGAGGTCGCGGCGCTGCTCGAGCCCGGCGACATCGTGATCGACGGCGGCAACTCCTACTATCACGACGACATCCGCCGCGCGGCGGAACTCAAGGCCGAAGGGGCTGCATTACGTCGACGTCGGCGTCAGCGGCGGCGTCTGGGGCAAGGAGCGCGGCTACTGCCACATGATCGGCGGCGAGGACGAGATCGTCGCGCACCTCGATCCGATCTTCCGCGCGCTCGCGCCGGGCGTCGGCGCGGCGCCGCGCACGCCGGGCGCGACCGGCGAGCCGGAGCAGGCGGAGTAGGGCTACCTGCACTGCGGCCCGAACGGCGCCGGCCATTTCGTCAAGATGGTCCACAACGGCATCGAATACGGCCTCATGGCCGCCTACGCCGAGGGCATGAACATCCTCCGCCATGCCAACGTCGGGCTAGAGAAGCAGGCGGTCGACGCCGAGACGACGCCGCTTGCGCCATCCCGAGCTCTACCGTTACGACATCGACGTCGCGCAGGTCGCCGAGGTCTGGCGGCGCGGCAGCGTGGTCGGCTCGTGGCTGCTCGACCTGACGGCGTCGGCGCTGCGCGGCGACCCGGTCTCTAGCGAAGTTCGCCGGCCGCGTCTCGGATTCCGGCGAAGGCCGCTGGACGCTTCAGGCGGCGATCGACGAGGGCGTGCCGGCGCCGGTGCTGAGCGCGGCGCTGTTCGGCCGGTTCGAATCGCGCGGCGCCGCCGAATACGCCGACAAGCTGATGTCGGCGATGCGCTTCGAGTTCGGCGGCCACCACGAAAAGCCGGCGGGGTCCTGAATGAGCGACGCCCAGTCCGACGCGATCGTCTTCTTCGGCGCGACCGGCGATCTCGCCTACAAGCAGATCTTCCCGGCGCTGCTCGGGCTCGTCCGCGACGAGGGCGTCGAACGTCCCGATCGTCGGCGTCGCCAAGGCGGGCTGGGGCCTCGACCAGTTCCGCGCCCGCGCCAAGGACAGCCTCGACCATGCCGGCGGCGTCGACGCCGCGAGCTTCGCCAAGCTCGCGTCGCTGCTGCGCTACGTCGACGGCGACTACAACGATCCGCACACCTTCGACGCTGCTCAAGCAGGCGCTCGGCGGCGCGAAGCGGCCGCTGCACTATCTCGCGATCCCGCCGTCGCTGTTCGGCGTCGTCGTGCTCGGCGCTCGCCGAGGCGGGCTTGAGCGAGAACGCGCGGCTCGTGGTCGAGAAGCCGTTCGGCCGCGACCGCGAATCGGCGGCCGCGCTCAACCGCATCCTGCTCGAGCATTTTCCCGAGGAGTCGATCTTCCGCATCGACCACTACCTGGGCAAGGAGCCGGTCCAGAACATCGTCTACACCCGCTTCGCCAATTCGATCTTCGAGCCGCTGTGGAACCGCCACTATGTGCGCGAGCATCCAGATCACCATGGCCGAAGTCCTTCGGCGTGCAGGACCGCGGCGCCTTCTACGACTCGACCGGCGCGCTGCGCGACGTCGTGCAGAACCACCTGCTGCAGGTGCTCGCCAACCTGATGATGGACCCGCCGACCGGGGAGGATCACGAGGCTTCGCGCGACCAGAAGGCGGCGCTGCTGAAGGCGGTGCGCCCGCTCGACCCGTACTCGATCGTGCGCGGCCAGTACCGCGGCTATCGTTCCGTCCCGGGCGTCAGGCCCGATTCTGAGGTCGAGACCTTCGTCGCGGTGAAGCTGACCGTCGACAGCTGGCGCTGGGCGGGCGTGCCGATCTACATCCGCGCCGGCAAATGCCTGCCGGTGACGCGCGGCCGAGGTGACCGTCCAGTTCCACGCGCCGCCGCGCCCGGTGTTCGGCGAGCGGCAGGCGCCGACGGTCGGCCACATGCGGATGCGCCTGAGCCCCGACGTCTGCGTGGCGATGGGCGTGCGGGTCAAGCGGCCCGGCGAGAAGATGATCGGCGAGCCGGTCGAGATGATCCTGAGCGAGCAGGCCGCGTCGCTGACGCCGCCCTATCAGCGCCTGCTCGGCGACGCGATGCGCGGCGACGGCGAGCTGTTCAGCCGAGAGGACATCGTCGACGCGCAGTGGCGGATCGTCGAGCCGATCCTCGAACAACCCGCCGCCCGTCGTCGGAATACGAGCCGGGAACCTGGGGCCCCGAGGCGGCCGACGCGCTGATCGGCGCGGACGGCCCGTGGCGCAACCCCGAGCCGTCCGGCTGAGGGGGCGCCTATGGACGACACTCGTCTTTCTGTTCGACGTCGACAACACGCTGCTCGACAACGACCGCGTCCAGGATGACCTCAACGACGCATCTCGCCGAGACTTACGGCGAGGCGACGCGCGACCGCTACTGGGCGATTTTCGAGGAGCGGTTCGCCGAGCTCGGCTACGCCGACTATCTCGGCGCGCTCGAGCGCTACCGCCATCGAAGATCCTGCACGACCCGCGCGTGCTCAGGGTCGGCGAACTGGCTGGTCGACTATCCGTTCGCCGAGCGGCTCTATCCAGGCGCGCTGGAGGCGGTGAGACACGTGCGCCAGTGGGGCCGCGTCGTGGTGCTGTCCGACGGCGACGCGGTCTTCCAGCCGCGCAAGATCGAGCGGTCGGGCCTGTGGAGCGCCTTCGACGGCGAGGTGCTGATCTTTGTCCACAAGGAGAAGGAACTTGACGCCGTCGAGCGGCTCTATCCGGCGCGCCGCTACGTGCTGATCGACGACAAGCTGCGCATCCTGTCGGCGGTCAAGAGCGATCTGGGGCGACAGGGTGACGACCGTGTTCCCGCGCCAGGGGCATTACGCCCACGACGCGGGCGCGCTCGACGCGTATCCCCGGCCGACGTCGCGATCGAGGCGAATCCGCGACATCGTCGCGCTCGACCGCGCCGCGTTCGCGCCTTAGGGGTTCTCGGTTGTCCGAATGAGGGAGCGAAGACGATGACGGTCAAGGCGACGCTGGCGGCGACGCCGGAATGGGAGGCGCTCGAAGCGCACTACGGAAGCATCAAGGACAAGCGCCTCAGCGGCCTGTTCGCCGCAGAGCCCGGACCGAGCCGAGCGCTTCTCGGTCGAGGCGGCCGGGCTCTTCCTCGACTATTCGAAGAACCGCATCACCGACGAGACCGTCCGTCTGCTCGCGGCCCTCGCCCGCGCCCGCGGCGTGGAGGCGAAGCGCGACGCGATGTTCGCGGGCGAGAAGATCAACGTGAGCGAGGACCGCGCCGTCCTGCACGTCGCGCTCAGGGCGCCGCGCGACTGGAAAATCGTCGTCGACGGCGAGGACGTCATTCCCGAGGTCCACGCCGTGCTCGACCAGATGGCCGCCTTCTCCGATCAGGTCCGCTCGGGCGCCTGGAAGGGCCACACGGGAAAGCGGATCCGGAACGTCGTCAACATCGGCATCGGCGGCTCGCATCTCGGACCGGAGATGGCCTATCGCGCGCTCCACGGTTACAGCGATAAGGGGCTCACCTTCCGCTTCGTCGCCAACGTGGACGGCGCGGCCTTCACCGAGGCGACGCAGGACCTCGATCCGCACGAGACCCTGTTCATCATCGCATCCAAGACTTTCACGACGCTGGAGACGATGTCCAACGCCGCGGCCGCGCGCAACTGGGCGCTCGCCGCGCTCGGCGACGAAAAGGCGATCGCGCGCCATTTCGTGGCGCTGTCGACGAACGCCGAGGCGGTCAAGGCGTTCGGCATCGACACGGCCAACATGTTCGGCTTCTGGGACTGGGTCGGCGGCCGTTACTCGATGGATTCGGCGATCGGCCTCTCCACCATGATCGCCGTCGGGCCGGACAACTTCCGCGCCATGCTGGCAGGCTTCCACGCCATCGACGAGCACTTCCGCGCCGCGCCGATCGAGCGCAACATGCCGATGCTGATGGGGCTGCTCGCCGTCTGGTACAATAATTTCTTCGGCGCCGAGACGATCGGGGTGATGCCCTATTCGGCCAATCTCGCCCGCTTTCCCGCCTATCTTCAGCAGATTGCAGATGGAGAGCAACGGCAAGCACGTCGACATCGAGGGACGTCACGTCGACGTTCAGACCGGCCCCGTCTACTGGGGCGAACCGGGCACCGACGCGCAGCATTCCTTCTACCAGCTCATCCACCAGGGCACGAAGCTGATCCCGGTCGACATGATCGGGTTCTGCGCGCCCTTGAGCCCGATCGCGAGCCAGCACGATCTCCTGATGGCGAACCTCTTCGCCCAGGCCGAGGCGCTCGCCTTCGGCAAGACCGCCGAAGAAGTCGCCGCCGAAGGCGTGGACCCCGAACAGGCGCCGTTTCGCGTCTTCGAGGGAAACCGGCCGACCAACATGATCCTCGCCGATCGCCTGACGCCGCACGCGCTCGGCGCGCTGGTGGCGCTCTACGAGCACAGCGCTTTCACGCAAGGGGCGATCTGGGGAATCGACTCGTTCGACCAGTGGGGCGTGGAGCTCGGCAAGGTTCTGGCCAAGCGCATCGTTCCCGAGCTCACCGCCGGCGACGAGCCCGCGCTCGCGCCACGACGGCTCGACCAACGCCCTGATCCGCCGCTATCGCCGCCTTCGCGGCGCGGCCTGACCACGCCAGGGGGCGCCCGCCGCATGTCCGAGACGATGTCCATAGCCGCCCCAGACGGCACGATCGCCGAGGCGATCGCTCTATCCCGACTTCTCCTCGCTGATCGCCGGCGCGGCCGAGACGATCGCGGCCGCGGCGGCCGAGGCGATCGCCGAGCGCGGCCGGTTCACCATCGCGCTCTCGGGCGGCAACACGCCGCGGCCCGGTCTATCAGCGCCTCGCCTCGGCGACGATCGACTGGTCGCGCGTCCACGTGTTCTTCGGCGACGAGCGCTGCGTCTCGCCGCGCGACGCCCGCAGCAACTACCACATGGCGAAGGTCGCGCTGCTGGACCGCGTGCCGATCCCATCCGAGCAGGTGGTGCGCATGCGCGGCGAAGATCCGCCGGAGGCGGCGGCCGACGACTACGCCGTCGAACTCCGCAAGCGCTCTGGGCGACGACGGGCGGCTCGATCTCGTGCTGCTCGGCCTCGGCCACGACGGGCATACCGCGTCGCTCTTTCCGGGCCTCGCCGCGGTGACCGAGACGCGCCGGACGGTGATGGCCTCCTACGTCGAGTTCGTCGGCATGTGGCGCTTGTCGCTGACGCCGGCGGCCATCAACGCGGCGCGCCGCGCCGTGTTCGTCGTGACCGGCGACGACAAGGCGGAGATCCTCCATCGCGTGCTGCAGGGGCCGCGCGAGCCGGTCGTCCTTGCCCGCTCAGGCGATCCGCCCGTCAGAGCGGCCCGCGATCTGGCTGCTCGACCGGGCGGCGGCGGCGAAACTCAAGGGAACGCACGAACCGCTCACGCGTCCGCACTGAAGCGGTCCCTGAGCCACCAGTAGGCGACCAGCAGCGCGATCAGCACAATTCCGATCAGCACGAGCAGCAGCGACGCGTTCTGAATCCAGGCGATCGTCGGAACGGAGGCGCCGAGAAAAGCGCCGGTGACGCAGAGCTTCCACGACCTCAGGTTCAGCCCGGCGATGAACACGCCGAGCGCGAGCAGGGTCAGCAGCATCAGGCCGATGCGCATTGGCGTTGAGGGAGCGCTGCGACGTCGCTGACCGTCAGAAGATACATCGCGACCAGCACGCCCGCCCATTGCAGGACCTGAGTAACCGCCATGCCGATGCGCTGGCCGCTCGCGGTGTGGCGCCAGCCCGCGACAATGCAAATGAGGGCTATGATCGGGGTTACGATCACCCAATAGTTCGCGGTCGGCGTCGAGGAAAGGCTCGTCCAACTGATCCCGACGAGCCCGAGCACGATGATCAGGGCGAAGGGCAGGTCGTCGATCAGGCTTCGCCAGATCCAACTCGGCTTGGCCGGCTCGGCTACGTCGTATTCGGTGGTGGACGTCATGATCGCTCTCTCTTGCCTCGCGGCGCGTTTTGAACTTTCCCGGCGCGGACGTTAGCAAAAAAGACGACCGCTGGAACTCCCCTGGCGGCCGGCGGCGGACATTCGGGAGCGCGATTTTCTGACCAAAGCTATGCAAATTCAGAGACTTGAGACCGTTTTGACGGCATTCTTCGAACAACGAATTAACGATTCCAGCGACTTACGCAAGGTAATGGTCGTTGAGCCGCTGAGGCGCGGCGATCCACCGCACCCTGCCCCCGTCGGGCCGCTCAGTTTCCGGACTTGAGCGAGGCGAGATAGGCCCGCCAGCCGCCAAATGCGCGAAATGTCCTTCGCGCGCTTGAGCCCCTCGGGCTCGACCAGAAAACCCTTGACGTTCGTCCCGTCCGAGAGCCGGATGGTCCCAATTCCGAGCGGGGCGGGAATTCTGGCGACAAAGGCGCCGAAAGCTTTCGGGATCCAGCGCCCAGACTTCCGCCTTGATCGCCGCGCCCTCGCCGTCCGCGACGCGGACGAGACCGGGCTTCGCCGGCTTCGACTTGGCGAGCGCGTAGAGGCGATAGTCCGGCGCCGTCTCGACCTCGCCGACGAAGGACGCGCCGAGCGCGACGAGTTCGCGGATTGAGCGGCAGCCCTGAGAGATGCGCGCCGACCACGGCGAGCCCGATGCGGCCGGGCGGCGCCGACGCCGGCGCCGTCGGCGCGTTTTCGGCGGGGCGTCCGGTCGCGCCCGCAGGCGCGCCGGAAGCGGCATGGATCGCGGCCGCGAAGCCGGCGACGACGCCGTCGGCGCCGGCCGGCGCGATCAGCGTCACGCTCGAGGGCAGGCCGTCGCCGCGCATCCCCGAGGGAACGGCGATCGCGCAGAGGTCGAGCAGGTTGACGAAATTCGTGTAGGTCCCGAGCCGGGAATTGAGCAGCACCGGCTCCGCCTCGACCTCGGCGACCGTGTAGGGGCGCGGAAGGGTCGGGACCAGCATGACGTCGAATTCCGACAGCACGCGTCTCGGCCGCCCGCCGCAGGTCTGCGAGCCTGTAGAAAGCCTCGAAGGCCGCCGCCGCATCGAATTTTTTCGCGCCTTCGATGATAGCGCGGGTGACGGGATGCAGCGCCCCGGGATTGGTCTCGATCAGCGGCTTGGTCGCCGCGTAGCGTTCGGCGACCCACGGGCCCTCGTAGAGCAGGCGGGCGACCTCGGCGAACGGCTCGAAGTCGAATTCGACCAGCCTGACGCCGAGGGCCTCGACGCTCTCGACGTCGCGGGCGAAGGCGGCCTCGGCCTCGGCGTCGCCGAAGAACGACAACTGGTCCGCCCGCGGCGCGCCGACCCTCAGACCCGGTTGCAGGCCGGAAAGCTCCGGACGCGGAAAGCGTCGGGAATAGCCGTCCTGTTCGTCATAGCCGCAAGCCGCCTGGAACACGGCGAAGGCGTCGGCGACGTCGAGGGCGAAGATCGAGATCGTGTCGAGCGTGCGGCAGGCCGGCACGACCCCGGTCGCCGACAGCGTCCCGAGCGAGGGTTTCAACCCGACGATCCCGTTGAGCGCGGCCGGGACGCGGCCCGATCCCGCGGTGTCCGTGCCGAGCGCGAAGGGCACGAGCCCCGCCCCGACCGCGGTCGCCGACCCGGAACTCGATCCGCCGGGTATGAGATCGGCGCGTAGCGCATTGCGCGGGACGCCATAGGGCGAACGGACGCCGACGAGGCCGGTTGCGAACTGGTCGAGGTTGGTCTTGCCGATCGACGATCGCGCCGGCGCGCGTCAAGGCCTCGACCACGAAGGCCGACCGCTCGGGCCGGTAGGCGAAGGCCGGACACGCCGCCGTGGTCGGCAGCCCCGCGACGTCGATATTGTCCTTCACCGCGAAGGGGACGCCATAGAGCGGCTTGCCGGCCGGCCCTTCGGCGGCGAGGCGCTGCGCGTCGGCGAGCGCCTCCGCCTTTGGGCGCAACGCGATGAACAGGGCCGGATCGTCGTGGGCCGCGATACGCGCGTAGGTCTCTTCGACGGTCGCGGCGATCGGTTTGCCCGCGGCGTGGGCGGCGACGAGCGCGGCGATCGTTTCGGTCATGCGGCGGGCTCCTGCGGGGTGGCACCAAGCCTATGGCGGCGCCAGACTTTACGCGAATGCAAGAGGCGGGCTAGGGGCGGAATTGAAGGCTAAGCGCCCAAGACAAGAGGTCCCGAAAGAGTCCGCAGGGAATGTCGCGAATTGACGTAGAGCGGTCGTCGCGGGACGCCGCCTCGTACGCGCAGATTGGGTAGGAAAGCGGGCCTTGGCTCTAGGCGCAGTCTCCCCCCGAAACACACCTCAATCGAGGCGACCGCAAAAGGTCGTGGCGCGGATAGCGGCCTTTCAGGATCCGCACAACAGGAGAGGGTTCAATTCCAATCCCACAGACGGGTCCAAGGATTTCGCTTCTCACGCTCCTCCCCAAACTCAACCAAACGCACCTCCGAAGGTGAAAGGCCCATCTTCAGTAGCGCAATTTCGTTCGGCGAACTCTGGTAAAGCTTTGACAAGCTAAGAAGGATTTGTTTGTTCAAGTCCCAAAATTCTGTATAGTGAAAATGGGGAAGATCGCCAAGCAAAAGGTCGTGAGCCGCGCGCGGGAGGCTTCCATTGACAATTGCCGTGCGTAACTCCGGGAGCACAAGGGCCAGCAACTGCCAACTCGCCGCGGATAATTCGTCAATCGCCGCGCGCAATAGAACAGCTTGCATATTGGTTCGTTCGGGCTGCCCTGCATCGTCTTTCAATTCAGAGAGTCGGCGGGAGAGCTCGTCTGCTGTCTTCATGAGATCGCTGGGATATCCCAGAATAGCGAGCCCCGCAGCGAGTTCCGCCGACGAGTTAGGCACGTCTAGCCACGGCCCCTTAAGAATCATGCTCTGCCGGCGCGGGAACGACCGTAGCCACGATTGGTCGAGACTTCCTGACAAAAATGCCTGGATTCCACAGCGGAAAGCCACAATGGGTCGCGCAGCCACAACGTGATTTTCCGCGTCCCCCAAGTCGCGCCGAAGCAGCTCCGCAATGACTAGCTCTGTTACAAGGTCAGGAATGTCTCCCCCAGAAAATCTTAAGCAGAATATTGTTCGTTAGAGGCCAATCGTTTCGAAATCCACCAATTCGGACCTAGTTAGCAGGATCTCCGTGACGATGCTCGGCGGTAAGTCCCCGGCGATGACGCTCGACTTGTCAGCGCGATTGATAATCGCTTCCATGACTAAATCGTTCCACGGTGCCAGCTCCTCCCTATGATCGTCGTAATACCGGGCGACTTTGCCTATCTGAGGCGCCGACAACTCTTCTAGGCGTTGCCTAACCTCCGAAGGCGTGATCATCACTGGAAGAGCTTCAGACGTCAGAAGTTCTAGGAGGTGGACAGCGGAAATTGCCGAAACAAGTCGTGGAGAGTGCGAACCTATTCCAATTATGTCGCGCTTCAGAACGGCGCCTTCTGACGCTTCTGGCAAGGCCTCGAAAACGATCGACGCCGCCCCGTTCGACATCTCATCTGAGTTTGTCGATAGCTCGAACAATTCGACCAACATCTTGTAGTGGCGTCGCGGGTTGACAAGGTCGCGGCCGTAGCGCCACAGAAATCGTTTAAGCGGTGTAACTCTGTTTTCTGCCGCATCAGCCGCCGCGAGCGCCACCCAACTCTGCCAATCGGACGTATGAGGCTCTCCACCTTCGGTGACCTGGACGTCGTAGCCGTCGCTGTCCGAGCGTCGACGTTCGATTACGGAAGCTGTGCAGAAAGAGAAGTTCGCTCGCAGACGTGGCCATTGCTGGGACCAAACGGCTAAAATTGCCTGCTCGATGTCCGCGGGATCATGTTCTTCGAAAGAGAGTATTGCCTGTTTGCCAGCGTAGAATCCTCTATCAGCTTATATATCAAATCAACGTCCGCCGGTTCGGAGATGCGCTTCGATGTCAATTCGAGTGGCTGTGCATACCGCAGAGGATCCGCGCGGTCGGACGCCTGAAGAGCAAGAGGAGTTCCGAGAAGGTCGAGAGAGATGCTATCGCTCTCGGGTCGAGCAGGAGCGCATGACTCCAGACACAGCCGGGGCGCGGCATCTCAGGTGCAGCCCAGGTACGGAGGAAGGCGTACCGTCTCGCTTCGGGCAGCGGCAACCCAGTCAAATAGCTACCGTTTTCGCCCAGGCGCGTTCCGCTCGCGAGGTCGCTCGCGGCGCTCAGCAAATACAGATCCGTTGGAGGCAGGCGAAACGAGGACGCAATCTGGCGATGCCCATCGGCATAGCCGAACAAGGCTTGGTCGATCGGTTCGGGCCAGACTGCGCTCAATTTCAGGGCTCCAAGCCTGCCAACCACAACAGTGGACGTGTGAGGTCGTTTTCGGCAAGGCCCGGCCCGACGATTCCGATCCGTTTACTCGGCGGGTTGGTCGCCAATAACCGATCGCGATCTGGCCCAGGTGGATCGCCTTTCTTTGCCAGTCGCCCCCCCTGCGCAGATACACCGTATATCCGCACGTCAAGGACGCCCGCTGAGTTGTGTAGATATTGAGACAGCAAAGGATAGCGGTCATCCAACCAAACAGAGCCATCACTCACTGCAGGTGGAACAAGGTCCCATGCGGAGATTATCAAAGCGATCTTCAAGGGTGGCATCTCGAACGGCGGCCGTTCCAAGCACTGAAGGAGATCGACCACTTGAACTTGCAACGGCGCATTCGCTGGATCCCAGTCAGATGGATCAACCGCCGGCTCCGATCCATCTTCCGTTGCTTCGAATGCGTCGAGGATCGTCACGCTGTCGAGCTTCCTCAACGCACTGATGAATAGGAGGAGACCTTCCGCATTCCGGACGAGTTCTACGAACGTCTCCGGGCACAACCTCGTCGAGAAGGCTTTTTCGAACGTCTCGCCGGACAGATCATCGAACTCGACCGTTACCTCGGTGCCCGACCCCGCGTGAACTAGGTTCACGCGGATCTTCTCCAATTGTTGCGATTTGGTCCGCTCTACTTCGTAGCCCTCGGCCCACGACTGTGCCATCTCCTCTAGATAGCTGAAGTCGCCCACGTGCTTGCCCTTAATGAGCGCCGTCGCCGTTTCTTCGCTGTCTATTAAGTGCCAAAGTGCAGCCGCGAAGGTTGTCTTGCCAGAACCCTGGAAACCAAAGACCATATATCGTTGGTCCACGACGAACTCCGATCAAAACTTCGAAAGCAGCCTGTCGAACTGCCGCGGCGCTCTCTCAATCGGTTTGGGAGTCACGTCTGGGAGCTGCTCGGGCGCAGTCCAACGGCGAATCATCTCGTCGAGGCCGACAAAGCCTATCGAGCGATCCACCTTCGGGAGGGCGCATATGTGATAGGCCTTAATATTCAGACCCTTTCTCCTGAAGTCAGAAATTAAGCCAGCCTGATAGTCGTCCAGGAAGCCAAGTGTATCCTTGTCGTGGCTGCCACGCGTGATATCGAATTTTGTAGACAAAACTTCTACGTCTCCGGCGCGGGCAAGCGCCCCATCATCATAAAGGGCGTTGATCATCTGTCTGAAATGCCGCGTGTAGGCCGGGCGCTGGTCTCTCATCGCCAGACGGCCGCCATCCAGTAGGAAGCAGATCCGATCAGCTTGGCGTAATTCCTGAAGCTGCTGGATTAGGTCGGTCCTGGTGCGTGCCGCAGCGTAAGTTTCGCCGGAGCGATCCGAAATAACGAGGTTGACGACATCCCGGCGTGTACGGGCGAGCGCAAGATGAAAGAAGCTGACCGCGTCGCGCCGACTTGTTCGGGGAACGACTGGCGAGGCTCGCCCCGAGCTCAGCAGCGCAAACGCCTGAAGTCTGGCGAACGCGAGGAGCGTCTCACTCCCAGCGAATGTCAGCCCGGCGAAGGGGCCCTTGCAATACATCCCGTAGATCGACGCAAGCAACGTCGTCTTTCCGACCTTCTGTTCGCCGACAAGAGCGATGTTCCGTACCACGCGACGCCGCGCGAACGCCGCCAGATCTGCGACTGACATTTTCTCGCTCGACCATATCCTGAGTGGCGGCGGGGAGCGCGGCTCGTCCTCCTCCAGCGAATTGTTCCCTACATTCTTATCGACTGCGTAGTTCGGACAGCTTTCGACCGGGTCGTGCTTCAGTCGGCAATTTCCGTCGATCTGGACTTTGCATTCCTTGTCGCTGCAAATTGGTGGGACGGCGTTCATTCGCTCAATCCGCCTTTGTTAATCAGAACGCGCTCGCGATAGGCTTGGATGCCGAGATCGAAAAAAGTCAGCTCGACGTCGAGAATGTTCGGGACAGCCTTGTCAAACGGGCTATCCCACCCCGTTGAGCCATGTTCGACGACCGACTGGACGGCGGCGTGTACCGGAAAGAGCGATTTCGCCGAAGGGGGGGCGCGATTGGACAGTTTTTTTGCATCGCCCTCCGAGAGAGTTCTTAGTGTAGCGCGTAGGGTCGTCTCCCTGGCAGAGTCGGGACCTGAAATCTTTCGAAGAATTCCATACGCGCCGTGCGGACCTGGAGGTTGCAGCACGAGATCCCCGAGTTCGATTCCGGACGCAAGCATTCTCGTTTCTGCCGCCCCCGCGGACGCCCGCCTACCCAGAAGTTCGTGCCAATCGCCAAGGTGCCACCATAGCATGTCGACCTCTTCGGCGAGCCGGGCTAAGTCGCCGCGCGCGGACGCCAGGGAGGTCTCGACGCTCTGGGCGAGGGCCGTAACAGCACTCTCGCTAGCCTGAACGGCGGCTTCGACAGCTGCCTTCGCGATGTTGGGCTGAACCGGGCTCTGCGTCATCAG
Organism: uncultured Alphaproteobacteria bacterium; assembly: GCA_963783275.1. Lineage (GTDB taxonomy): Bacteria > Pseudomonadota > Alphaproteobacteria > Rhizobiales > Beijerinckiaceae > Roseiarcus. Next base: position 182,716 of record CAWANA010000026.1, read on the forward strand.
GGCGTTCAGTTCGGCGCTGACATCCTTGAACTTCGGCCCCGAAACAGGCTTAGTAGAGGCAAGTTTCCGCTGATTGCGGACCGCGGCCCCCAAGGCCTCGTTTGCTTCTCTCGTTAGGGCATCGCCGTCTGCGGAATGCCGCTTGCCGCAGAACGACGCGCTCAGGACTGCCAGTGGCACGATTGATTGGGCTCCGGCAATTCGGTCTCGCAACAAGAGTGCGGCGATCCTCCCGGCGTCGACCTTGTCCCTGTTCACCAAGAATTGCGGATCAAGGCCGCGGATCGGTTTTTCGAACCACTCGGTCACCGTCAGGGGGTGCGGTTCGAGGAGAAACGCGAGGCGGCAGAGATCGTAAACACGGCTCACGCCATTGATCTCTGCGATAAGCTGTTGGTGTCCTTTCTGCCGCGCGTCTATGAGCTCGCGGGAAGCATTCGGGTCCAAATCCCTATAAGCTTGTATGAAATCGAATTTTCCAACCATCAAGCCGCTCCCCCCGCCAGTCGCACGTCAATCATGCGATCAAGCTCCGCAAGGATTCCTTGCTCATCACTTCTCCTCACCGCAGCGATCGCGAGTTCGTAATCCTTCAAATCGCGATCCCCCGGCCTGTCAAGTCTCAACTCGGAGATCAGACGAAGCTGTTCATGTTCCTTCAGCTTAAAGAACTTCATCGTTACACTTCGGACCGAAACGGGTGCGGCGATGGGCATGGTCGTTGACCCCGGCAGTTGCTCAGATGCTGCCCCTGTCTTGACCTCGATTTGCGGCACCGCCTCTGGTGGCCGCCACTCAGGAAGGTCGTAGCTGTTCTCCCAGACCGTTTTGTTGTCCGGGTCAGGCATTGCCACGAAGCTGTCAACCTCGTATTGCTGTACCCAAAGCTGAACAACTAGCCTACGCTTGCCGTCGACCCGATCGACCGAGACGTCAATCCAATTGTATCCCGGCTTCCAGTCGGGTTCGTCGCGGTCGGGATGCATCGCCCCTGCCCTGGACTCTTTAGGTAGCGTTTCCCCTCGTCGACGCGGCGTGTGTGCTCGTGACCGAAAAGCTGGATTTTTGCGATGGCGTTACACCGATCTTCAAAAGCCCTCTTATTCTTCAGCCAGTTGAATGGGTGATGGGCCATGACAAGGTGGCAGACGCCGTCCTCATGTTCGATTTGTGCGGCGGCCGGATCCACCAGCATTCTGTTCTCGGCATCAGTCTTGTCTGATACTAAGACGGTGTTAAACCCCCAAAGCCGCAGCGTCGACCCGTCGTTCAATTTCAGATCCCGGCAGGCGAATGGGCGAGCCGGCACTGCCCCGCCATCATCGTCGATGTAAGGGCGCAGCGCGCAGACGAATTGAGCCGCAAATCGATTGTAGTTTTCGATTGGCCCAAAGATCAGATTCGATGAGAGTTGATCCCGCATCCAAAGTCTGAGTTGCGCATCGATTTTATCTGCGGGTTCGTTCCTGAGGGTCTGTCGTACCATAACCGGGGCCGGACCCAACTCGACCGTGCGATCAACGTCATGGTTGCCAGGTATTACGAAGACATCTTCAATCTTGCAGCCGGCCGCCGGGCACAGTTTTTCCTCTAGCCACTGGAAGGCAAAGCTATATTCATCGGCATGCCCTGCAAACGCGATGTCCCCGGTTAACAAGATGCCGTCGGCTGCGTGACCGACAACATGCCGCATCCGCTTAACGTCCTTGATGATATCGCTTCGCAAGGCCCTGTTCGGATCATCAGGCTCACCAACCTCGGTCCGTTTGAAATGGATATCAGAGAAGTGCAGTAACAACATTTGTGCATCGCTATATCTGGACCGTCCACTAAGGCCTCGCGGTCGTACTCGAAGCAATTATTGACATGTGACAATAGCCCCTCGAAGGCTTTTGGTCGACCTGAACTTCCTCTTCGGCCCGTAAGGACGCCTTCGCAGTCTTTTTCAATGACCGGACCTAGCGCACCCTTCGCGTACGAGCTTCGGGACGGGTAGAAAGGGTCGGATAGGAGCAATTGACCAATCCATCCGGCAGCGCCCGCTTCTTGCGCAAGCGGGCCCTCGTGGCTCAAGACTGGCCCGCCGCGGCACACCGCGAAGGCGCCCCGCCCCACAGCCCAACAATTCAGCATCGGCGCCAAATCTTGCGGCGAATTAACTTTCGTCGCCGCGGAAACCTTGCGACAATCGGCCGCAGTCGGACGGCATGCTCTTTGCAAACTTAACCCTCGGGGAATGGCGCGGCATCCGCGTCGAATGCAAACACGAGGACGCACAAGATGGCCGCAACGGAAGTCTCTCGCCGCACGCTTCTCAAGACGTCCGCCTTCGGGCTCGCGGGCGCGACGCTTTACGTCGGCGCGATCGGGCGCGCCTTCGCCGCCAAGGACCTGACGGTCGGCATCGTCTATGTCGGCGCGCGCGACGACTTCGGCTGGAACCAGGCGCATGCGGTCGCGATCAAGGCGCTGAAGGAGGTGCCGGGCGTCAAGGTCGTCGAGGAAGAGAACGTGCCCGAGACCGACGCCTGCTCCAAGTCGATGGAATCGATGATCAACCTCGACGGCGCCGGCCTGATCCTCGCGACCTCGTTCGGCTATTACACGCCGTTCGTCGTCGACCTCGCCAAGAAATATCCGAAGGTCGCAGTTCCGCCACGCCGCGCCGCTGTGGAACAAGGACAAGGACCCGAAGAACGCCGGCTCCTATTTCGGCTATCTCAACCAGGCGCCACTACGTCGAACGGCGTCGCCGCCGGCCTCTCGACCAAGACCAACAAGATCGGCTTCGTCGCCGCCAAGCCGATCGCCAGCGTGCTCTCGCAACATCAATTCGGTCCTGCTCGGCGCGCGCTCGACCAATCCGAAGGCGACCGTGCAGGTGATCTTCACCGGCGACTGGTCGATGCCGGTGCGCGAGGCCGAAGCCGCCAACGCGCTGGTCGACGCCGGCTGCGACGTCATCACCTGCCACGTCGACGGCCCGAAGGTCGTGATCGAGACCGCCGAGAAGCGCGGCGTGAAGAGCTGCGGCCACAACGCCAGCCAGGCGCCGCTCGCGCCCAAGGGCTTCATCACCGGCGCCGAATACAAGTGGGAGACGATCTACAAGGGCTACGCCGCCGACCTCGCGGCCGGCAAGACCCTGCCGAACTTCACCGCCGGCGGCTACGAGGTCGACTTCGTGCAGCAACACGCCGTTCGGCGCCGGCGCGACGCCCGAGGCGCAGAAGGCGGCGCTCGCCGCGATCGAGGGCCTGAAGGCGAAGAAGCCGATCTATGTCGGCCCGCTCAAGGACAACAAGGGCAAGGTCGTCATCGACAAGACCTACGACAACCTCGATCCGTTCCTCGACAAGATGGACTATCTGCTCGAGGGCGTGAGTCGGCTCGACGACCTGACGCCCCGGCCGGAGCGAACGCCGATGTCGGACGCGCCCGCGCCGCCAAGGCCGCCTCGGACCTGACGCAGCCGCGTCGGGCCGGAGGCGGCGCGCTCCGACTGGGCGCTTGCGCCTGCGCGCCAACTCGGAATACGTCGCGATCCCGCTGCTCGCGCTCGCGATCGCCGCGGCGCTGTTCGCGCTCTTCCTGCTGGCGATCGGCAAGTCGCCGGTCGACTTCGTCGCCTACGTCTGGCGCGGCGGCTTCGGCACCGCGTTCTCGTTCCAGAACACGCTGCAGCGCTCGGCGCCGCTGATCCTGACCGCGCTCGCCGTCGCCATCCCCGCGCGCATCGGCCTCATCATGATCGGCGGCGAGGGCGCGCTGGTGCTCGGCGGCTTCGCCGCCGCGGCGCTCGCCATTCCGATGATCGGCGTCGCTGCCGCCGCTGCGTCGACGCTGCCCGTGATGGCGATCGCGGCGATGCTCGTCGGCGGCTTCTGGGTCGGGATCGCCGGCTTTCTGCGCTACGCGCGCGGCGTCAACGAGACGATCTCGTCGCTGCTGCTGACCTATATCGGCATCGCGATCATGAACTTCTTCGTCGAAGGGGCGCTGCGCGATCTCTCCAATCCCAACAAGCCGTCGACCAAGCCGATCGGCGACGCCTACATGGTCGGCAAGATCCCGGGCACCGACGTGCACTGGGGCTTCGCCGCCGGCATCATGCTCTGCATCGCGCTCTATATCCTGCTCGAGCGCACGACCTTCGGCTTCGCCGCGCGCGTCACCGGCGGCAACTATCGCGCGGCGCTGGCGCAAGGGCTGCCGGTCGGCAAGCTGATCGTCGCCTGCTCGGCGATCGCCGGCGCCTGCGCCGGCCTCGCGGGCTTCTTCGAGGTCGCCGCGATCCAGGGCCGCGCCAACGCCTCGCTCGCCGCGGGCTACGGCTTCACCGGCATCCTCGTGTCGTTCCTCGCGCGCCACAATCCGCTGGTCATTCCGCCGGTCGCGATCCTGTTCGGCGGCATCGTCGCCGCGGGCGGCCTCGTCCAGCGGCGCATGGGGCTGCCCGACGCGACCGTGCAGGTGCTGGAGGGCTTCATCTTCGTCGTGCTGCTGACCTCGGAGACGCTCTACGGCCGCTTCTCGATCTTCAAGCCGCCGGCCGCGAGGGAGCGGACATGAACGACGCCGTCCTCACCGTTCTCATCGCCATGCTCGGCGGCGCGATCCGCGTCTCGACGCCGTTCATGTTCGTCGCGCTCGGCGAGTGCCTGACCGAGAAATCGGGGCGCGTGAACCTCGGCCTCGAAGGGCACGCTGGTGCTCGGCGCGATGGTCGCCTACGCGGCCTCCTATCACACCGGCTCGCCCTGGCTCGGCGTGCTCGCGGCGGGCGTCGCGGGCTCGTTGCTCGGCGCGATGCACGGCTCGATCTGCGGCCTGCCCAAGGTCAACGACGTCGCGGTCGGCATCGCGATGATGCTGTTCGGCGTCGGCGTCGCCTTCTTCTTCGGCAAGCCCTACATCCAGCCGACGGCGCCGCGGCTCGATTCGATCCCGCTCGGCTTCTGGAGCGACAGCCCGAACCTCAAGAGCGCGCTTGCAGGTCAATCCGCTGTTCTTCGTCGGCATCGTCGTCGCGCTCGCTGCTCGCCTGGGCGTTGCGCAACACCCGCTGGGGCCTCGTCGTGCGCACGGTCGGCGACAGCGCGCCGGCCGCGCGCGCGATGGGCATCTCGGTCAACCTCGTGCGCCTCCTGACGACGACGGTCGGCGGCTTTCTCGCCGGCGTCGGCGGCGCGTTTCTCTCGCTCTCCTATCCCGGCTCGTGGAACCAGGGCCTGTCCTCGGGCCAGGGCCTGATGGCGGTCGCGCTGGTGATCTTCGCCCGCTGGAGCCCGATGCGCTGCGTCTCGCGGCGCTGCTGTTCGGCGCCGCCGGCGCGATCGGGCCGTCGCTGCAGTCGATCGGCATCACGCAGGGCTATTACTTCTTCAACGCCGCGCCCTACATCCTGACGCTCGCCATCATGATCGCGACCTCGAGCGCGACCCACTCGGCGCGCGACATGCCGGGCGAACTGTCGATGGCCAAGTGAGCGGAGAGTAGGGGAGCGTTCATTGCCGACCCTCGCCGCCAATCCCTACCCTGGCCCTGGAACGGCGACTGGCGGCCCGAGAACACGGCCGTCATCGTCATCGACATGCAGACCGATTTCTGCGGCAAGGGCGGCTATGTCGACACGATGGGCTACGACCTCTCGCTGACCCGCGCGCCGATCGAGCCGATCAAGGCGCTGCTCGCCGCGGTGCGCGCCAAGGGCTACACGATCATCCACACCCGCGAGGGCCACCGGCCCGACCTCGCCGACCTGCCCGCCAACAAGCGCTGGCGCTCGCAGCGGATCGGCGCGGGCATCGGCGACGCCGGGCCCTGCGGAAAGATCCTGGTCCGCGGCGAGCCGGGCTGGGAGATCATCGAGGAGCTGAAGCCGCTGCCCGGCGAGCCGATCATCGACAAGCCCGGCAAGGGCTCGTTCTGCGCCACCGACCTCGAGCTGATCCTGCGCACGCGCGGGCATCGACAACCTCGTGCTGACCGGCATCACCACCGACGTCTGCGTCCACACCACGATGCGCGAGGCCAACGACCGCGGCTTCGAATGCCTGCTGCTCGAGGATTGCTGCGGCGCGACCGATCCCGGCAACCACGCCGCCGCGATCAAGATGGTGACGATGCAGGGCGGCGTGTTCGGCGCGCGTCGGCCATCATTCGCAAGGCCTTCATCGAGGCGCTTGCCATGACACGCTCATCCGCAGCGCCGCGCGGCCGTCGCTCGAAACCATCGGCATGAGCAAGCACTTCGGCGCGCTGAAGGCGCTGCAGGACGTGTCGATCTCCGTGCCGGCGGGCTCGTTCCATGCGCTGCTCGGCGAGAACGGCGCGGGCAAGTCGACGCTGGTCAAATGCATCATGGGCTTCTACACGCCCGACAAGGGCCAGCTCCTGATCGACGGCGCGGAGGTCGCGGTGCGCAATCCGCGCGACGCGCAGGCGCTCGGCGTCGGCATGGTCTACCAGCACTTCACCCTGGTGCCGGCGCTGACCGCGGCGGAGAACCTCGTCGTCAGCCGCGCCGACGCGCCGGCCTTCATCGACTGGCGCAAGGAGCGCGCAGGCGCTCGAAGCCTTCCTCGAGCGCATGCCGTTCCGCGTGCCGCTCGACCGGCCCGGTCTCGGGCCTCGCGGCGGGCGAGAAGCAGAAGCTCGAAATCCTGAAGCTCCTCTATCTCGACCAGCGCTTCCTCATTCTCGACGAGCCGACCTCGGTGCTGACGCCGGGCGAGGCGGACGAGATCCTCGGGCTCCTGCGCGAGATGGCGCATCGCGGCGAGATCACGGTCGCGATGATCAGCCACAAGTTCCGCGAGGTCGAGGCGTTCTGCGACGACTTCACCGTGCTCCGGCGCGGCGCAGCGGGTCGGCGGCGGCAAGGTCGGCGCGGTCTCGACCCGCGAGATGGCGGCGATGATGATCGGCGACGCCGTCGTGCGTCCGTCCGCGGCGCGCGCGACAGGCGCCGAAGGACGGCGTGACGCTCGAGGTCGCGGGCCTGTTCGCCGAGAACGACGAGGGCCGCGACGCCGTCAACGGCTTCGACATCAAGGTGAAGGCCGGCGAGATCGTCGGCATCGCCGGCGTCTCGGGCAACGGCCAGAGCGAGCTGGTCGAGGCGCTTTCCGGCCAGCGGCCGATCAAGCTCGGCCAGGTCCTGATCCGCGACCAGGATTTCGAGCCGACGCGCGACCATTTCGACCGCTTCAAGGTGTTCGGCCTGCCCGAGGAGCCGCTGAAGAACGCCTCGGTGCCGAACATGTCGGTCGCCGAGAACATGGCGTTCCGCAAGTTCGACAAGGCGCCGATGGCCCGGCTCGGCTTCTGGCTGTCGCGCGAGCCGATCCGCGCCAAGGCGCGCGAGCTGATCGAGCGCTACAACGTCAGGACGCCCTCGCCCGACGACGCCGATCCGCGACCTCTCCGGCGGCAACGTGCAGCGCGCGGTGCTGGCGCGCGAGCTCTCCGGCGACGTCGACGTGCTGATCGTCGCCAATCCCTGCTTCGGCCTCGACTTCGCCTCCGTCGCCGACATCCGCGCGCAGATCATGGAGCAGCGCAACCGCGGCGCGGCGGTGCTGCTCGTCTCCGAGGACCTCGACGAGATCCTCGAGCTCTCCGACCGCATCGCCGTCATGTCGGGCGGCAAGGTCGCCTACCTCACCGACGCGGCGGGCGCCGACCGGACCACCATCGGCCGCCACATGGCGGGGCACTGACGATGATCGAGGTCGCCGCGCAGCCTTTCGCCTATCGCTTCGATCCGGCCCGCACGGCGCTGGTGGTGATCGACATGCAGCGCGACTTTCTCGAGCCCGGCGGCTTCGGCGAGACGCTCGGCAACGACCTCGCGCCGGTGGTCGAGATCGTGCCGACCGTCGCGGCGCTGATCGCGACGTTCCGCGACAAGGGCTGGACGATCCTGCACACCCGCGAGAGCCACGCGCCCGACCTCTCCGACTGCCCGCCCGCCAAGCGCGCCGCGCGGCGCCCGTCGCTGCGCATCGGCGACGCGGGGCCGATGGGGCGCATCCTGGTGCGCGGCGAGCCGGGCGCCGCCATCGTCGACGCCTGCGCGCCCGCGCCGGGCGAGATCGTGGTCGACAAGCCCGGCAAGGGCATGTTCTACGCCACCGACGTCGGCGGAGATCCTGAAGGCGCGCGGCGATCACGCATCTCGTGTTCGCCGGCGTCACGACGGAAGTCTGCGTGCAGACGTCGATGCGCGAGGCGAACGATCGCGGCTACGAGTGCCTGCTTGATCGAGGACGCGACGGCAAGCTACTTTCCCGCCTTCAAGGCCGCGACGCTCGACATGATCCGAGCGCAGGGCGCGATCGTAGGATGGACGACGCCGCTCGCGGCCTTCAGAAAAGCGATCGCATGACCGAGACACCATTCGACCCCGAGGCGCTCGTCGATGCGATGGCGCCGCTGCTGAAGATCGCGCTGACGCCGGAATCGCGCGCCGCGACCGATTCTCCACCTCGAAGATCGCCGCCGAGCAGGCCGCGCTTCTTCTGTCGGGCGCGATCGGCGACGAGGACGAGCCCGCCCCGGTGTTCCGGCCATGACGCCGCTGCTCGACGGATCGGCGCACGGCGATCGCCGCCGCGGTCAGGGACGGCGGGGCGAGCGCCGTCGAGGTGACGCGCGCGGCGCTGGGGCGCATCGAGGCGCGCGACGACGCTTACGGCGCCTTCACCGACGTGGTCGGCGGAGCGCGCGCTCGCGAAGGCGGCCGCGATCGACGCTCGCGCGGGCGCGCGGGCGAGAAGCTGGGGCCGCTCGCCGGCGCGCCGTTCGCGGTCAAGAACCTGTTCGACGTCAAGGGCCTGCCGACGCGCGCCGGCTCCAAGATCAATCGCGACCTGCCGCCGGCCGAGGCCGACGCGACGCTGGTCGCGCGGCTCGAAGCCGCCGGCGCGGTGCTCGTCGGCGCGCTCAACATGGGCGAATACGCCTATGACTTCACCGGGCAGAACGCGCACGACGGGCCGTCGCGCAATCCGCACGACCTCGACGCACATGACGCGGCGGCTCGTCCGGCGGCTCCGGCGCGGCGGTCGCGGGCGGCCTCGTGCCGATCGCGCTCGGCTCCGACACCAACGGCTCGATCCGCGTGCCGAGCTCGTTCTGCGGCGTCTTCGGCCTCAAGCCGACCTACGGGCGCCTGTCGCGCGCGCGGCACGTTCCCGTTCGTCGCGAGCCTCGACCACCTCGGCCCGTTCGCCCGCAGCGTCGCCGATCTGGCGCTGGCCTACGACGCGATGCTCGGCCGCGACGAGGCCGATCCGGCGCAGGCCGACGTCGCGCCGCTGCCTGCCGGCGCTCACGCCTCGAGGACGGCGTCGCGGGCCTGCGCATCGCGAGGCTCGGCGGCTATTTCGCCCGCGCGCGGCGAGCCATGCGCCTTCGAGGCCGTCGACCGGGTCGCCGCCGCGCTGAAGGTCGACCGCACGGTCGAACTCGCCGACGCCGCGCGGGCGCGCGCCGCCGCCTATCTCATCACCATGGTCGAGGGCGCGGCGCTGCATCTCAAGCGGCTCCAGACCCGCGCCGAGGATTTCGATCCCGACGTGCGCGACCGGCTGATCGCCGGCGCGATGCTGCCGGGCGCCTGGGTGGCGCAGGCGCAGAAATTCCGCCGGCTGTTTCGCGCCTCAGGCGCTCGCGCTGTTCCGGGACGTCGACATACTGCTCGCGCCGGCGACGCCGGTGCCGCGCGCCGAAACTCGGCCAGAAGACCTTCGTGCTCGACGGCAAGGAGGTGCTGGTGCGGCCGAACATCGGCATCTTCACCCAGCCGATCTCGTTCATCGGCCTGCCGGTCGCCGCCGTTCCGGTCTGGACGGAGGGCGAGACGCTGCCGATCGGCGTGCAGGTCATCGCGCCGCCCTGGCGCGAGGATCTGGCGCTGCGGGTCGCGCGCGCGCTCGAGCGCGAGCGGCGTCGTCGCCGCGCCGGTGGCGCGTTTCCGCCTGAGAGGGCGGCGAATGGATCACGGCGATCGCGCTGGGCGGGGCGCAATCCGGCGAAGACCGCGCGTGCGCAACCGCGTCTGGGAGCGCGCTGGTCGCGACCGGCGTCAGCGTCGGCCCCGCCTTCGACCGCATCCCGAATTTCGTCGGCGCCGACGCTGCCGCCAAGCGGCTCAGCGAACTCGACGCCTGGAAGCGGGCGCGCGGTCGTCAAGTGCAATCCCGACCCGCCGCAGATCCCGGTGCGGCTGCGGGCGCTCTATGACGGCAAGCTGCCTGTTCGCGCCCGTGCCGTATCTGACCAAGCGCTTCCCCTATCTCCGCATCGACCCGACGAAGCTCGATGCCGAGGGCGTCGACTTCGAGACCGCCGCGACCGCGCAAGGCTTCATGGCGCACGGGGAGCCGGTGCGGTTCGAGGACATGCCGAAGCTCGACTTCTGCGTCGTCGGCTGCGTCGCGGTGACCCGCAGCGGCGGACGCACCGGCAAGGGCGCGGGCTTCGCCGACCTCGAGCAAGGGATTTTTCGCGAGCTCGGCCTCGTCGACGACGTCGACGCCGATCGCCACCACCGTTCATTCCTCGCAGGTGGTCGACGACGTCCGAGGTCGTCATGGAGAGCCACGATTCGGCGCTCGACCTTCATCGCGACCGAGCTGGCGAACTGATCGAGACGCGGACGCCCTTCCGCCAGCCGGCGGGCGTCGACTGGGACAAGGTGCGGCCCGACCAGTTCGCCGACATTCCCTTCCTCTCCGAATTGCGCGCCGCGCTCGAAACGCTGGAAGCGGAGCCGATGATCGTCGACGATCCCGCCGCGCAGGGCCGAGGTCGAGGCCGCCTTCGCGGCCTACGAGCGGGCGCTCGTCTCCAACGACGTCGCCGCGCTCGACGCCTTCTTCCTGCCGAGCGAAGACGCCATACGCTACGGCGTGGCCGAGAACCTTTACGGCTACGAGGCGATCCAGGGCGTTCCGCGCCGCGCGCTCGCCGGCCGGGCTCGCGCGCACGCTGGAGAAGACCCGCATCGTGACCTACGGCCGCGACCTCGCCGTCGCGGCGACGCTGTTCCGCCGCGACGGCGCGCCGGGCAAGGTCGGGCGGCAGATGCAGACCTGGGTGCGCTTTCCCGAGGGCTGGAGGATCGTCGCGGCCCACGTCAGCGTCATCGACGAGCCGGCATGATGTCGCCAGCCGACGCACCCGCCACCATGCTGCTGGTCCCCCTCCGCTGCTCCAGGGGAGGAGAGCGGCGCGTCGTTCTCCTCCCTGCCTCGGAAGCGCGGGCGAGGCGGACCACGCGAAGCGTGGCGGAGGGGGCGGCTTCAGCCGAGGCAATTGCGCATAAGGCTCCCGCTCTCGCTGACCGACGGCGCGCCGGCGGGCCCCGGTCGACTTCAGATCGAGCGGCCGCATCGCCGCGATCGCCCGCCGCGCGCCCGCGCGGCGCCGCCTCGCGCTGCCGGCGCTCGCCAACGCGCACGACCATTGCCGTCCGCTGTCGCCGACCTCGTTCGGCGCGGCCGGCGAAGCCGCTCGAGACCTGGCTCCTGCGTCTGGCGGCGATGCCGCCGATCGACCCCTATCTCGGCGCGCTCGCCGCTTTCGGCCGGGCGGCGCGCGGCGGGGCGGGCTCGGTCATGGCGCATTACACCCGCTTCCACGGGGCCCATGTCGCCGGTCGAGGAGGCGCGCGCCGTTCGCCGCGCCGGCGGACGAGGTCGGCGTCCGCGTCGACGCTTCGCGGTCTTCATGCGCGACCGCAATCCTCTCGTCTACGGCGACGCATGGCCCTCTGCTCGCGGCGCTGCCCGAAGCCGCGCGCGCACGCGTCGGCGCGACGTTCCTCAAGCCCATGCCGAGCACCGAGGAACAGATCGCCCGCGTCGAGGCGATCGCGGAGGCGGTCGAGAGCCCGACCTTCGCCGTGCAGTTCGGCCCCAACGGCCCGCAATGGTGCTCGGACGCGCTCATCGCCGCGATCGCCGAGCGATCGCGCGCGACGGGCCGGCGCGTGCACATGCATCTCCTCGAGACGCGCGCTCAGCGCGCCTTCGCCGACCAGCGCCTATCCCGGAAGGCGTGGTCGAGCGGCTGAAGGCGCTCGGCCTGCTCTACGCCGCGCCTGACGCTCGCCCATTGCGTCCATGCGCGCGAAGGCGAGCTCGACGCCATCGCGGCCGCCGGCGCCGTCATCGCCACCAACCCGAGCTCGAACCTGCATCTGGCGAGCGGGATCGCGCCGATCGGCGAAGCGATCCGGCGCGGCTGCCGCGTGGCGCTCGGGGTCGACGCCTCCGCCCTCGACGAGGACGACGACATCGTGCGCGAGATGCGGCTCGGCCATTTCCTGCACGGCGGCTGGGGCTTCGAGACGCGTGGTCGAGCGCGGCGACTGGCTCGCCAGGATCGTCGCCGACGGACGCTTCGCCAACGGCGCGCCCGGCGACGGTCGGCTTGCGGTCGGCGCGCCCGCCGACATTCTCGTCCTCGATCTCGACCGGCTCGACCGCGACGCCGTCATGGCCGTCGAGCCGATCGATCTCCTGTTCGCCCGCGCGACCGCCGCCCACGTCGATCGGCTGATCGTCGCCGGACGCGAGGTCGTGCGCGACGGGCGGCTGGCGCGCGTCGATCTCGACGCGGCCGAAGCGGCGCTTGCGGCAGGCATATCGGGACGCGGATCGGCGCCCGCGCGGCCTTTCTCGACGCGTGGCCGCGACTCGAACCGGCGGCGATCGCGCATTATCGCGGCGGCTTCGGCTGCTGCTGAACTTCGAGGACCGAGGCGATGACCGACACGCTGCCCATCATCGATCTGGCGCCGCTCGGCGAGGGCGAAGCGGGCTCGAGCGGCGTCGCGGCGGCGATCGGCGCGGCCTGCCGCGAGGTCGGCTTCTTCTACGTGGTCAACCACGGCGTGCCGCGCGCGCTGATCGACGAGGCCTTCGCCGCAGTCGCGCCGCTTCTTCGCCCTGCCGCTCGCCGAGAAGCAGGCGCATCGCGATCGAGACGTGTCGGCGGCAACCGCGGCTATTCCGGCGCTGCTGCGCGAGGCGCTCGATCCGGCGCAAGGCCCGGACCTGAAGGAGGCGTTCAACATCGGCCTCGACCTTGCGCCCGACGATCCGGAGCTCATCGCCGGCAAGCCGTTCCGCGCGCTGAACGCCTGGCCGGACCTGCCCGGCTTTCGCGAGACGATGCTCGCCTATTTCGACGCCTGCTCGGCGCTCGGCGCGGCGCATGCATCGCGCCTTCGCGCGCGATCTCGGGCTGCGGCTCGACTTCTTCGAGGACAAGTTCGACCGGCCGATGGCGACGCTGCGGCTGCTGCGCTACCCGGCGCCGCAGACGGATACGCGGCGTCGAGATCGGGGCCGGCGCGCACACCGACTACGGCAACATCACGCTGCTCGCGACCGACGACGTCGGCGGCCTGCAGGTGCGCAGGCGCGACGGGCGCTGGATCGACGCGCCGCCGCTCGCCGGCGCCTTCGTCGTCAACATCGGCGACTGCCTGATGCGCTGGACCAACGACATCTACGTCTCGACGCCGCACCGGGTCGTCAACGGCGAGCCCGCGCGAGCGCTACTCGATCGCCTTCTTCTTCGATCCCGAACCCGGACGCGCTGGTCGCGGCGATCCCGTCCTGCGTTGGCGGACGGCCGCGCGAAATACCCGCCGATCCTGGCCGCCGACTACCTCAAGTTCCGCCTCGACGCGAGCGTGAAGAGATAGGCGTGCTCCCGAAACGTTAGCGACCCAAGCACGCTGACGACGCTGGCCCTTGGCCCCCGGCCAACGCTCAGGCTGGAGGGGGCGTCTTCGGCTCGTAAGGGCAGATGTCGCCGAGCACGCACGCCGGAGCAGTCGGGCTTCCGCGCCTTGCAGACATAGCGCCCGTGCAGGATCAGCCAGTGGTGGGCGTGGCGCAGGAACGCGTTCGGGGACGACGCGCATCAGTTCGTCCTCGACCTCGCGCGGCGTCTTGCCCGGCGCGATGCCCGAGCCGGTTGGCGACGCGGAAGACATGGGTGTCGACCGCGAGCGTCGGCTCGCCGAAGGCGGTGTTGAGCACGACGTTGGCGGTCTTGCGGCCGACGCCCGGCAGAGCCTCGAGCGCCTCGCGGTCGCGCGGCGCCTCGCCGCCGTAGCGCTCGACGAGCGCCGCGACAGCGCGATGACGTGCCGCGCCTTGGACCGGTAGAGCCCGATCGTCTTGATCCGCTCGGCGAGCGCCTCCTCGCCGAGCGCCGCCATTTTCTCGGGCGTGTCGGCGACGGCGAACAAGCGGCTTGGTCGCCTTGTTCACCCCGGCGTCGGTCGCCTGCGCCGACAGCACGACCGCGACCAGCAGCGTGAACGGATTGATGTATTCGAGTTCGCCCTTCGGGGCCGGATTGGCGGCGGCCAAGCCGCTCGAAGACGGCCTCGGCCAGCGCCGCCGCTTTCGTCCGGGAAGTCTTTCGTCATGGCGGCCTTATCGGGCGTCCGATTCCCGAGCCAAGCGTCCTTCAGCCGCGCCTTGCCTTGCGGCGCGCGCGGCAAGCAATATGCCGCGCATGGAGCCGGGGTCATGGCGGGCGGGCCAGTGACGCGTCGCGAACTCGGGAGGATATAGGCATGAGACAGTTCAAACGCATGGCTGCTGCTGGCGGGCGCGCTTTGCGCGATTCCTGCGCCGCGGAGGCGGCTCAGGCCGCGTCGGACAAGGTGGTGATCGGCGACATCGACGACATGTCGGGCCCCTACGCCGACGTCATCGGCGCGGGCGGCGTCGAGGCGATCAAGATGGCGATCGCCGATTTCGGCGGCACGGTGCTCGGCAAGCCGATCGAGATCCTGACCGCCGATCACCAGAACAAGCCCGACATCGGCCAGCAGAAGTTTCGCGAATGGGCCGACACCGGCGGCCTGACGATGCTGCTCGGCGGCTCCAACACCGGCGTCAGCCTCGCCATGTCCGCGGCCGCCAAGGAGAAGAAGATCCCGTTCTTCGCCATCGGCGCGGCCGGCGCGTCGCTCACCGGCAAGGACTGCAACGCCCTACACGATCCACTACGGCTACGACACGAACGCGCTCGCCAACGGCACGGCCAAGACCATCCTCGCCGAGGGCGGCAAGAGCTGGTTCTTCATCACCGCCGACTACGCCTTCGGCAAGCAGCTCGAGGCGGACGCCTCCGACGTCGTGAAGGCGGGCGGCGGAAGCGTGGTCGGCGACGTGCGCGTGCCGCTCGGCACGTCCGATTTCTCCTCCTACCTCCTGCAGGCGCAGGGGTCGGGCGCGCAGGTGCTCGGCCTCGCCAACGCCGGCGCGGACTACGTCCAATTCGCTCAAGGCTGCGGCCGAATTCGGCCTCACCAAGACGCATGAAGCCGGCGGCGCTGCTGGTGTTCCTGACCGACATCCACGCCGTCGGGCCTCGACATCGCCCAGGGCCTCGATCCTGACGACCGCTTGGTACTGGGACCTCGACGACCGCACCCGGGCCTTCGCCAAGCGGTTCTACGAAAAGGTCAAGCGCGATGCCGACCTTCCCGCAGGCCGCCTTCTATTCCGCGACCCTCACCTATCTCAACGCGGTCAAGGCGGCGGGCACGACCGACGCCGACAAGGTGATGGACGAACTGCACAAGATGACGATCAACGACGCGTTCGTCCAGAACGCGACGATCCGGCCGGACGGCCTGCTCCTGCACGACATGTACATCGTCCAGGTCAAGACGCCGGCCGAATCGAAGGGCGAGTGGGACTATTACAAGCTCGTCAAGACGATGACCGGCGAGGAGGCGTTCGGCAAGCTCGCCGATTCGGCCTGCCCGCTGGTCAAGAAGTAGCCCTCGGCAGGGCGCGGCGCTCGCCGCGCTGCGCCCTTCACGGATCACGGCCGCGTCTGGCCGTCGCCGTGCACGCGATACTTGAAGGTGCAGAGCTGCTCGACCCCGACCGGCCCGCGCGCGTGCATCCGCCCGGTGGCGATGCCGATCTCGGCGCCGAAGCCGAACTCGCCGCCGTCGGCGAACTGGGTCGAGGCGTTGTGCAGCACGATCGCCGAATCGACCTCCTTGAGGAACGTCTCCGCCGCCGCCTTGTCCTCGGTGACGATGCAGTCGGTGTGATGCGAGCCGTAGGTCTCGATGTGGTCGATCGCCGCGTCGAGGCTGTCGACGACGCCGGACGGAGATGATCGCGTCGAGATATTCGGTGCGCCAGTCCTCCTCGGTCGCCGGCGTCACGCGGGCGTCGCCGGCCTGCGCGCCCGGCGTCGCCGCGCACCGCGCAGCCGGCCTCGATCAGCGCGTCGATCAGCGGCTCGAGCATGCGATCGGCGCGACGCGCGATGGACGAGCAGGGTCTCGGCCGCGCCGCAGACGCCGGTGCGCCGCATCTTGGCGTTGACGACGATCTTCGACCGCCTTGTCGAGATCGGCCGCCCGGTCGACATAGACATGCACGACGCCCTCGAGATGGGCGAAGACCGGCACGCGCGCCTCGCGCTGCACCCGCTCGACGAGGCTCTTGCCGCCGCGCGGCACGATCACGTCGAGCGCCCCGCCGAGGCCCTCGAGCATCTCGCCGACCGCCGCGCGCGACGCGAACGGCGCGCGCGAGATCGCCGCTTCCGGCAGACCGGCCTCCCTCAGGCCCGGCGACCAGGCAGGCGTGAATCGCGGCCGACGAGTGGAAGCTGTCGGAGCCGCCGCGCAGCACCACCGCGTTGCCGCTCTTCAGGCAGAGCGCGCCGGCGTCCGCGGTGACGTTGGGCCGGCTCTCGTAGATGACGCCGACGACGCCGAGCGGCGTCGCCACCCGCTCGATGACGAGGCCGTTGGGGCGGGTGAAGGTCGCGAGCACCCGGCCGACCGGATCGGGCAGCGCCGCGACCTCCTCGAGCCCGCGCGCCATCGCCTCGATCCGCGCCTCGTTCAGCGCGAGCCGGTCGAGGAACGCCGGCGTCAGGTCCTTCGCCTCGCCGTCGGCGAGATCGCGCGCGTTGGCGGCGAGAATGTCGACGCGCGCTCGCGCAAGATCGCGCGCCGCCGCCGTCAGCGCCCGGTTCTTCTGCTCGGCCGGCGCGTTGGCGAGCGCGCGCGCGGCGGCGCGCGCCTTCGCGCGCCGATGCGCGCGCATCGCGGCGCGGAACGTCCGGCTTCGGACTCCGAGACGCTGAGCGGCGACAGGACATGGACGCCGTCTCCCGATTTGGCGAGCGAGCCTTGATTACAGGCAGCTGGAGGCGGAAAGGCCACGATCCCGGAGGCGCCGACGCCGGTCGGCAACCGCGCGGCGTCCGGCTCAGGCCTTCGGCCGGAACGCCACGCAGAATTCGGGGTTCGTCTCCAGGCGGGCGCCGCCGATGAGGTCGATGCAATAGGGCACGGCGGCGAACACCGCGTCGAGGCAGGTGCGGATCGCCGCGGGCTTGCCCGGCAGGTTGATGATGAGGCTCGAGCCGCGCGTGCCGGCGATCTGGCGCGACAGGATCGCGGTCGGGACCTCGACCAGGCTCTTCGTCCGCATGAGTTCGCCGAAGCCCGGCAGCATGCGGTCGCAGACCGCTTCGGTCGCCTCGGGCGTCACGTCGCGGGGGCCGGGCCGGTGCCGCCGGTGGTGAGGATGAGCGAGCAGCGCTCGTCGTCGGCGAGCTCGATGAGCGCCGCCTCGATCGCGGCCCGCTCGTCCGGCGACGAGCCGCCGGACCGGCCGCCACGGCGAGGCCAGAAGATCCGTCAGCGCCGCCTCGATGCCCGGGCCGCCCTTGTCCTCATAGACGCCCTGCGAGGCGCGGTCGGAGATGGTGACGACGCCGATGGGAATGCATCCGACAAGGCGTTCCCTCGTTCAGGTTTCGCCGGCGCGCGCTCGAGCGCCGACAGGGTGCCGCGCTGCCGGACGATGATGTAGGTGTAGCCGATGCCCGGCGACGATCAGAACGATCGCAAGCGCATTCAAGACAGAGTTGCCGCCTTCTGCAGACGCCGGTTTCCGACCTGGTTCGCGATCGCAAGGCCGCCGCCGGCAGCATGAAATGCGCGAGCACCTTCATCCCGCCCTCGGTGAACATGAAATAGGTGAGCGCCATGCACGCAGAACACATCACGGTCACAAAGTCATAGACGGTATTCATCGATCCGCCCGCCCCAAGCCTTCCGGTCTGACGCTCCGAGTCCCGAGACTTCCATGCCGACCGTCATGCTCCGAGGAACCTCTGCCGCCGTCGTGCGCTCTTCCCGCCGTCGACGGCCCCCTTCGACGTCGCCCGGCCGTCCGCGGTCGCACACTCATGCCGGTTTCGGCGCGCCGCGCGAGCCGAGAGTCGCCCGGCGAATCAGGTACCCCGCGCCGATCAGCACGCTGTCGAGCAGGAAAAACAGGACAAGCGCGAAGACGAAGAGCGCGATGCCGGTCAGATCGTGAAACAGCCCTTCGACCCTGTCGACCCCGAAGTAGTAGGAGCCCAGCACCAGCGCCAGCACGCGGAACAGGTTCGCCATGATCGTGATCGGGATGATCGAGAGGATCAGGAGCGCTTCCGGATCCAGTTGTCGTGGACGAACTCGTACACGTAGAAGATCCCGATCGCCGACAGCGCAAAGATCGAGTTCATGCCGGAGCAGGCGTCCTTCACCATCAGTTCGTAGGAACCGATCATGATGATCACGCCGTTCTGGGCGATCGGATACCCGAGCGCGTAAAGAAAATTGGTGACGACGTCGGAAACCCACGCCTTCAGCGGGACCGTCAGGGCGTCCAGGATCCAGCCCGGCGGCGGCACGGAAAAAATCAGGAACGCCAGCGGAAAAGCGAAAACCCGGGCGAGCGGCCAACCGCCGATCAACAAGAGGCAACCCAGCAGAACCGGAATTTGGGTCGCGGTTTCGATCATCAGGATGTCCTGCGACCGGGTGACCGCCATGAGCGAGCAGCGACACGACCAGGATGATCCATCCGGCGATCGGCGCCGGCTTTTGGACGATCTGCGCGAGTTTCCCCGCTGCTGCCAGGCGAGCCAGGCGGCCGCCAGCATGATCAGCGGCCCATGACCCTCCTGCTCGGTCTGCCACGGACCGTCGGCGAGCCTGATGTACGTCGGAATGTAGGCGACACGAAGGCGACCGCCATTGCGCCAGCGCAACCAGGAGAAGCCGCCAACCTTGGCCCGGGCAGCCGACGCGACTCTCCCCGCGGCGTCAGGCTTAATCGAGTCGACCGACATCTCCGTGGCCTTTCTCCTGAAACCGCACCCGGTTGCTGGGCCAGTCCCCCTTCGAGCAGGACCCGTCGGGCTATCAATGAGCGTTCTCCGCGGCAAAAACAACAAATACCGTTCTGATCATAATCGAGAAATCCAGCCAGATGCTCCAGTTGTTGATGTACCAGAGGTCGAGTTCGACCCTGCGCTGCATCTTGTCGAGCGTGTCCGTTTCGCCTCTCGCGCCGCAGACCTGCGCCCAACCCGTGATGCCCGACTTAACATGGTGCCTAAAAGCATACTTTTCTATTGTCGAGGTGAAGTACCGGTCGTGGGCGGAGGCATGCGGTCGCGGGTCCGACAATCGACATGTCGCCGTATAACGACATTCAGAAGTTGCGGCAATTCATCGATGCTCAATCTCCGGATCCAGTACCCGACGCGGGTGACGCGATCGTCGTTCTCTTGCGCCTGTCGCACGACGTCGCCATTTTCCATGACGGTCATGGATCGAAACTTGTAGATCCCGAACGGCCGGCCGTTGAAGCCATGGCGCGTCTGGCGAAAGAACACCGGACCGTTGGAATCGAGCTTGATCGCGATCGCAACGGCGATCATCAGCGGCGCCAGAACGACCAGCGCCGTCACCGCCACGACGATGTCGACGAGGCGCTTGACCGCCTGCTCGACCGGGGACAGCGCCGCTCTTTGAAGCTCGATCGCGACCGTGTCGCCAATATCGCTGTGGGCCCTCTGGAAGAGCTGCGCGAGCGTTCCGAACGGCACCAGCGTCACAGGCAAAGGGAGCACGCGCAAACGCTTGGCGATCGCGCGAAGTTGGGTCATGCGCTCGGGGTCGACGAACAGCAGGACTTCCTCGATGTCGGACGTTCGGCACATCGAGATGACGTCGTCAATCACCTCATCGGCGGACGGACCGTCCGACGGGACATGGAAAATGGGCGAGAATGTGGTATCCGTATCGACTTAGGTTTTCGACAAAGCGCTGCGGAACGGCTTCTTCGCAAGTCATGCTGACGACCGTGCGGCCCGCGCAGCGCTCCGCTCTCGAGCGCCCGCGGCAGCAGTGGCGCGCCAAACGACCCGATGGAGCGAGCAAGCGCGACGGCGCCGATCGCCCAAAACAGCAAAATGTCGCCCCGCGACAGATCATGGCTGACGCCCCACGTGAACACGCCGGACGCGAGAATGAGGAACGCCCCGCACCAGGCGCTCAGCACGCTGCGCGCCTGATCGTCGATCACGACGAGCCGCGCAGGACTGTAAAGCTTCTGAATGCGCATCACGGCGACAAACAGCACAGCGACGAACACCGCCGCGGCGAGGGTGTGAGAAAACTCGCCTTCAAATTCCACGGGTATATCGTGATACAGAGATTCCGCGCCGATCGCGGACAAGACGATGATCGCCAGATCGATCACCAGCGCGATCGTCGGGATAGCGGCATAGGCAGATGGGCAACCGCCAACGCCGGTCGGTAGACCGATTGGACGGCGCCGCGGCGGAAAGCCGCGTTTCAGACTTGGGCGTTACTTCGGTGTCCGTCGTCATATCCCCATCGCTCGCATTCGTCTCGTCGCACCCAACATGACGGGCGTCGGCTCCCGCTTTAGCACAATTCCCGTGACGTCGCTTTTATGACCCCTTACGGGCTTAATTTCTCCTCCCGTTCGGGATTGCCCTGTCGGGCTGCTTCAACTTATGCGAATCAGATTATAAAAAAAAGCCAGCCGGCGTCCGACCGTCGGGAGCGTCGGACCGATGCCCAAGCGAGGAGGGGCTAACGCGCGCGGCGCGCGATCACGGTAACACGCTTCGGGCTCGCGACCATCGCCGCATCCGGTTGTCAAATGTGAGCTTGCCAGCCAGGTAGGAAGCGATCGTGTATAGCACAGTTGTTTTTCTCGGTCGACTTCTCAGAATTCATGATCGCAACACGGAAATTGTCGCGGCTATGCCTGGATTGCAGTATTCTTTTTTGTTTCTCATTTCTAGGAGGCTTGAATATTTCGGATTAACTGTATTTTCGTTTTTTGGTCGAACGGTTTCTTACGTCCAGAGAATACCTTATGATGAATTTTGCGTGACGATATCGGTATAGGGCCTCGCCCCCGACATCTCTACCTCAATATCGTTTTTGCGGCGTCTATCGAGCTTCTCTGCGTTTTTCGGCTGCTCACTTCCCTCGTCGGGTAGGGCTGGCACGCGCTTTCCGATCCGGTAAACCGATGATCGTGATTCCTTTTTGACCCTCATATCGGGAGCGAGAATACCAGGAGCGCCGCGAACAAACATTATACCTTGACGTTTGTCTCGTGGGTTGCTCCTGCTGGCGCCTCTCCCGCGCAGAACTGTCTGTCGACGACGCGAGACGATTGCCCATCGTCCCCGACGGCTATCGCCACCCGATCAAATTTCAGTGAACCTTATTTCCGCCTGACCGCTGATGGTAATTGCCTTGGCGCGGTCCGTATGACAGATCTTCGCGAGCGGGAAAAGGCTTCTGTGGATGAGGTTAGGTCGAGCAATCGGGGTTATCGGTCTGGCGCTCGTTGCGATAGCCGCCTACGGACTATACGCGCCTCAGGTCGTCGACCGTTGGTCGCCCGGACTTGGCCCGACTGCGCACCATTATCACGACCAGATTTGGGGCAAGGACCCGCAGTCTGCGGCCGCGACGTCCAAAGAGCCGGCAAGGCCCGCCGAAGGCGTCGCGCCGATCGTCGTCTCCGTGACCACGGCGAAACAGGCGGACTTCCCGATCGTGCTCGAGAGCCTCGGTCAGGTCCAGGCCTTACAACACCGTGCTCGTGCGGGCGCGGGTGGACGGCCAGATCGACAAGATCGCCTTCAAGGAAGGGCAGATGGTCAAGCAGGGCGATCTCCTCGCCCAGATCGACCCGCGTCCCTTCCAGGCCGCGCTCGACCAGGCAGTCGCAAAGAAGGCGCAGGACGAGGCGACGCTCGCCAACGCCAAGCTCGACCTTCAGCGCTATGCGACGCTCGCCAAGCAGGACTTCGCCACCAAGCAGCAGCTCGACACTCAGAACGCGCTGGTCAACCAGCTGACCGCGACGATCGCGGCCGACGCCGCCGCGATCGACGCTGCGAAGGTGCAGCTCGACTACACCACGATCCGCGCGCCGCTCACCGGCCGCGCCGGCTTCCGCCTTATCGACGAGGGCAACCTCGTCAACGCCGGCCAGCAGACCGGCATCGTGTCGATCGCGCAGCTCCAGCCGATCGCCGTGATCTTCACCGAGCCCCAGGAATACGTCGACCAGATCAACCAGGAACTGGCGACGGGCGCTCCCGAAGTCACCGTGCTCGACGCCGACGGCAAGACGATCGCGACCGGCAAGCTGTCGATCACCGACAACCAGGTCGACCTCGCGACCGGAACGATCCGCCTGAAGGCGGAGTTCGAGAACAAGGACAACGCGCTCTGGCCCGGGCTCGCGGTCACGACCCGCTTGCAGACTCGGCGTCATGAAGAACGTCGTGATCGTCCCGGCGGACGCCGATGCAGCACAGCGACAAGGGCCTTTACGTCTATGTCGTCGGCGACGACAACCGGGCGGCCGTTCGGCAGGTGAAGGTCGCGCGGCAGAACACGACGACGGCGGTCGATCGCCGAGGGCCTGAAGGAGGGCGACCGCGTCGTGACGACCGGCGAGTTCCTGCTGCAGCCCGGGTCGCTCGTCTCGATCGACCAGCGCAAGCGGGAGCTGAACGGATGTTCGGCGGCATCTCCGCGCCCTTCATCCACCGTCCGGTCGCGACCACGCTGCTGATGGTCGCGATCTTCCTGGTCGGCCTCGTCGCGTTTCCGACTGCTGCCGGTCGCGCCGCTGCCGCAGGTCGACTTCCCGACCATCGCGGTCTCGGCCTCGCTGCCGGGCGCCTCGCCCGAGACGATGGCCTCCTCGGTCGCCCAGCCGCTCGAGCGCCAGATCGCCCAGATCCCCGGCGTCTCGCCAGATGACCTCGACGAGTTCGCTCGGCGCGACCGCGATCACCGTGCAGTTCGATCTCGACCGCAACATCGACGCCGCCGCCAACGACATCCAGGCCGCGATCAACGCCGCCGCGGGCCAGTTGCCGAAGGACCTGCCGAGCCCGCCGACCTATCGCAAGGTCAATCCGTCGGACACGCCGATCCTGATCCTGTCGGTCGCATCCGACGTCGCGCCGATCATCGACGTCGACGACGCGGCCGAGAACATCCTCGCCCAGCGCATCAGCCAGATTTCCGGCGTCTCGCTGGTGCGCGTCGGCGGCCAGCAGACGCCGGCGATCCGCATCCAGATCGACCCGGCGAAGCTGGTCGAAAAGGGCCTGCAGCTCGAGGACGTGCGGGCGCAGATCGGCATCGCGACGGTCGACAGCCCCAAGGGCTCGATCATCGGCGCAGAAGCAGGATCTTCACGATCTACGACAACGACCAGCTGACGACCGCCAAGCCCTGGAACGACGTCATCGTCGCCTATCGCAACGGCGCGCCGGTGCGCGTGCGCGACATCGGCAAGGCCGTCGACGGGCCCGACCGACACCACCCAGGCGGCCTGGTCGCAACGGCAAGCGCAGCGTCTTCCTCGTCGTGTTCAAGCAGCCCGGCGCGAACGTCATCAACGACGGTCGACAGCATCAAGAAGACGCTGACGAGCCTCGAGGCGGCGATCCCGCCGAGCATCCACGTCAAGGTGCTGTCCGACCGCACGACGACCATCCGCGCCTCCGGTCGAGGACGTCGAGTTCACGCTGCTGCTCACCATCGCGCTGGTCGTGATGGTGATCTTCGTCTTCCTGCGCAGCCTCTGGGCGACGATCATCCCGAGCATCACGGTGCCGCTGGCGCTGCTCGGCGCCTGCGCGCTGATGTGGGCGGCGAGCTACAGCCTCGACAATCTCTCGCTGATGGCGCTTCACCATCGCGGTCGGCTTCGTCGTCGACGACGCGATCGTGATGCTGGAGAACATCACCCGCCACATCGAGGAGGGCGAGAAGCCGTTCGAGGCGGCGCTGAAGGGCGCGGGCGAGATCGGCTTCACCATCATCTCGATCTCGGTCTCGCTGGTCGCGGTGCTGATCCCGCTCCTGCATGATGAGCGGCATCATCGGCCGCCTGTTCCGCGAGTTCGCGGTCACCATCGCGATGACGATCGTCGTCTCGGCCTTCGTCTCGCTGACGCTGACGCCGATGATGGCGTCGCGCTTCCTCAAGAGCCACGACGAGGAGCGGCACGGCCGGCTCTACAAGCTGAGCGAGCGCGGCTTCGTCGGCGCTCGCGCGACGGCTACGAGCGCGGCGCTCGACTTCGTGCTGCGCCACCGGTTCGCGACGCTGCTCACCTTCATCGCGACCGTCGCGGCGACCGGTCTATCTGTTCGTCATCATCCCCAAGGGCTTCTTCCCGCAGCAGGACACCGGCATCATCTTCGGCACGACGGAGGCCGGCCAGGACGTCTCGTTCCCCGAGATGTACGAGCTGCAGGAGCAGCTCGGCGCGATCGTCCAGGCCGATCCCGCCGTCGACACGATGGCGATGGGGCTCGGCGTCGGCGTCGGCAACGCGGCGCAGAACAACGGCCGCATGTTCATCACGCTGAAGCCGCGCGAGGAGCGCGACGTCGACGCGTTCCAGGTGATCGCGCGGCTGCGGCCGCAAGCTCGCCAAGGTCGCAGGGCGTCGCGCGTCTATCTGCAGGCGGCGCAGGACGTGACCGTCGGCGCGCCGCGCCGCGCGCACGCAGTTCCAGTACACGCTGCAGGACGCCAATCTCGACGAGCTCAACGCCTGGGCGCCGAAGATCCTCGACAAGCTGAAGTCGCTGCCCGAACTGCGCGACGTCGCCACCGACCAGCAGATCGCCGGCACGACGCTGCACGCTCAAGATCGACCGCGACATGGCCTCGCGCTTCGGCATCCAGCCGCAGCTCATCGACGACACGCTCTACGACGCGTTCGGCCAGCGGCAGGTCACGCAATATTTCACCCAGGTGAACACCTACGAGGTGATCGAGGAGGTCGCTGCCGGCAGCTGCAGGGCGATCCCGGCGACGCTCGACAAGATCTACATCCGCTCGCCGTCGACCGGCCAGATGGTGCCGCTCAGCGCCTTCGCCAAATGGACGACCGACGCCGGTCGCGCCGCTGTCGATCAGCCACCAGGGCCAGTTCCCGGCGATCACCATCAGCTTCAACCTCGCGCACGGGCGTCGCGCTCGGGCACGGCGACCGACGGCGATCCAGAAGGCGATGCAGCAGCTGCAGATTGCCGCCGGCGCTGACGACGACCTTCCAGGGCAACGCGCAGGCGTTCCAGGATTCGCTGACGACGCGTGCCGCTGCTGATCCTGGCGGCGCTGGTCGTCGTCTACATCATCCTCGGCATGCTCTACGAGAGCTTCATCCACCCGCTGACGATCCTCTCGACGCTGCCGTCGGCGGGCTTCGGCGCGCTCGCGACGCTGATGCTGTTCGGCTACGAGTTCAGCCTGATCGCGCTGATCGGCACGATCCTGCTGATCGGCATCGTCAAGAAGAACGGCATCATGATGGTCGACTTCGCCATCGCCGCCGAGCGCGACGAGGGCCTGTCGACGCGTCGAGGCGATCCGCAAGGCGGCGCTGCTGCGCTTCCGGCCGATCATGATGACGACGATGGCGGCGCTGCTCGGCGGCGTGCCGCTGATGCTCGAGCCACGGCACCGGCTCGGAACTGCGCCAGCCGCTCGGCTACACGATGGTCGGCGGCCTGCTCGTCAGCCAGGCGCTGACGCTGTTCACGACGCCGGTCGTCTACCTCTATCTCGACGGCCTGTCGCACTGGCTCAGCGGCGGATCGGGCAAGGCCAAGCCGACAGCGGAGACCACGGCCTGCCGAGCGCGAGGACGCTGGAGGAGGAAGCGCTCGCGCCCGCCTGGGCCGACGAGCGCGCCAAGGCGGCGGAGTGAGGGACCGCGCGACGGGGCGGGGCTTGCCCGTCCCGAGTCTGTTTGAGGCCTTTCAAGATGGGTTGCGGCCGACTTTTCCGGCAAGCGCCGCAGCGAACCTTCCGCTGCGCGCAGCCCTATTACATGCCGAACCGGTCAAAAACAACCCCTCACGTCCAGTGGTTGATCTGGATCGATCGCCGGCGTCAGGATCGCGGCGAAGAGGCCCGGCAGGAAGAACAGGATCATCGGCACGGTGAGCGTCGGCGGCAGCGCCGCGGCCTTCTTTTCCGCCGCCGTCATGCGCGGGTCGCGGCTTTCCTGGGCGAGCACGCGCAGCGCCGCGCCGAGCGGCGTGCCGTAGCGCTCCGATTGCGCGAGCACCGTCGTCAGCGACCGGATCGAATTCGAGCCCGGTGCGCTGCGCCGAGATTTTCGAAGGCGATCCGCCGCTCCGGCAGATAGGACATCTCGGCCGCGAGCAGCGCCATCTCCTCGGCCATCGCGACGCTCTCGACGCCGATCTCCTCGCTGACCTTGCGCGCGGCGAGCTCGATCGACATGCCGGATTCGACGCAGATCAGCAGGAGGTCGAGCGTGTTGGGAAAGGCGCGCTCGAGCTCCTTCTGGCGCTTGGCGATCGTGTTCCTGAGAAACAGCTCCGGCGCCTTGATGCCGAGATAGGCGGCCGCGATCGCCACGCCGAGCTTGACGATCGAAGGGCTGGCTCCAATGCAGGATGAAGAACACGTAGAGCGACGGCGACCAGGAAAAAGCCGATCGGCGCCGACGAGCCGGAAGGCGAGAAAGGCGTATTCCGCGCCGGCGCCGCGATAGCCGGCCATCGCGAGCTGCGCCTTGGCGTTCTCGGTGCCGAGCCACGCGACAGGTCGAGGCTTTCGACCAGCTGCTTGACGAGGCCGCTCGGCTTCGACCTGAGCGGCGACCGCTTCTCGCCCGCCGTCAGCCGCTCGCGCTCCCGCGCGCGGATGCGCTCGCGCTCGGCGCCGACCGCCTTGATGCGGCGCGCCAGCGGATCGGGCTGCAGCCAGGGCACGGCGCGGCGAAGCAGCGCCGCGCCGGCGCCGGCGAACGCGATGAGCAGCGCGATCCGTGCGGATCGAAGCGGCAGCGATCGCCCAGAGATTTCTCCGATCGCATCGCAGTAGAACACGGCGCTCCCGTCAGATGTCGAAAGCGACCATCTTCTTCATCATCGCGACCCCGATCCCCATCCAGGCCAGCGCGAGCGCCGGCGATCGATGCCGCCCGTGCGTGGTCGTCCAGAGCGGCGACACGTAGTTCGGCGACGAGACGTAAAGCGCGCCGACGACCAGGAACGGCACGAGCGCCGATGATCACCGCCGAGGCTTTGGCCTCCATCGACATCGCGCCGATCTTGGCCTTCATCTTCTTGCGCTCGCGCAGCACCCGCGAGAGGTTGCCGAGCGCTTCCGACAGGTTGCCGCCCGCCTGGCCCTGGATGGCGATGACGATCGCAAAGAAGTTGGTCTCGGCGACAGGGACCCGCTGCGCCATGCGCTCGACGGCCTCCGGCAGCGTGAGGCCGATCGTCGTCGCCTGCACGACCTTGCGGAATTCGCCGCGCACCGGCTCTGCGCTCTCGTTGGCCGCGATCCGGATGGTGTCGCCGAGCGGAAGGCCGGACTTGACGCCGCGCACGATGATGTCGATGCGCGTTCGGGAAGTTGGCGATGAACTTCGCAATTCGGCGCTTCCGCAGGCCATTCAGAGCAGACTGCGGCAGGCCCGCCCCGCCGATCACCGCGACGAGCGCCGCGAGGAGGGGGCTGCTGGATTGGACCCACGCCACGAGGCCGATGGCGACGCCAGTGACAAGGCATCCGGCCAAGAACTGCGCCGGCGTCGCCGCGAGGCCCGCCTGCTCGATGCGGCTCTTGAGCGTGACGCGCCGGCGGCTCGCTTTCTCGAGATCGCGCAGGCCGTCGGCGATCTGCTTGCGGCGCTGGGCCTTATCGGCCAGCGCAGAGGCCGCCGCCGTACGCCCGCGGCCCATGCGGCCGACCGCCGCGCGCCGCTTGTCCGCGCGCGACTCGCCGCCGACGACCATGAGCGCAAGGCCGCCCACCGCCACGGCGAGGCCGCCCGCGAGAAGGAAGGGGTTGATCACGGGCGGCGCCTAGGCGCCGGCCCGCAGGCCCCTTCTCCGCGAAGCGGGGAAGGCGGCGCAAAGCGCCGGATGGGGTGCGGAAAGCAGGTATGGTCGGACCAAGGTTTACGATCGCGGGCGCGCAATCGGACTTGGGCCGAAGCAGCGGGCCACACCCCATCCGGCCTTCGGCCACCTTCCCCAGCAAGCTGGGGAAGGGGTACGCTGCTCAGTCCGATACGCATTATCTTCCCTCCGCCTCGCTCGCGTCGAGCGCCGCGGCGAGGCGTTGCTCCTCGTTGAAGACACGGGCGCGCTCCCAGAACCGGGGGCGGCCGATGCCGGTCGAGCGGTGGCGGCCCTTGAGCTTGCCCTGCGCGTCCTCGCCGATGATGTCGTAGACGATGAGGTCCTGGGTGGTGATCACGTCGCCCTCCATGCCGACGACCTCGGTGATGTGGGTGATGCGGCGCGAGCCGTCGCGCAGGCGCGCCGCCTGGATGATGACGTCGATCGAGGAGGCGATCATCTCGCGCACGGTCTTCACCGGCAGCGTGTAGCCGCCCATCGAGATCATCGATTCGATGCGGCTCAGCGCCTCGCGCGGCGAGTTGGCGTGCAGCGTTCCCATCGAGCCGTCGTGGCCGGTGTTCATCGCCTGCAGAAGGTCGAACGCTTCCGGACCGCGCACCTCGCCGACGATGATCCGCTCCGGCCGCATGCGCAGGCAGTTGCGCACGAGATCGCGCATGGTGATCTGGCCCGCGCCTTCGAGATTGGCCGGGCGCGTCTCGAGCCGCACCACATGGGGCTGCTGAAGCTGCAGCTCGGCGGCGTCCTCGCAGGTGACGACGCGCTCGCCTTCGTCGATGAAGCGGGTGAGGCAGTTGAGCAGCGTCGTCTTGCCCGAGCCCGTGCCGCCGGAGATCAGCACGTTGCATCGCACCCGGCCGATGATCTTCGAGAATCTCGGCGGCGGGCGGCGAGATCGACCCGAAGCGCACGAGCTGGTCGAGGGTCAGCTTGTCCTTCCTGAATTTGCGGATGGTGAGCGCGACGCCGTCGATCGACAGCGGCGGCGCGATCACATTGACGCGCGAGCCGTCGAGCAGGCGCGCGTCGCAGATCGGCGAGGATTCATCGACCCGCCGGCCGACCTGGCTGACGATTCGCTGGCAGATGTTCATCAGCTGCCCGTTGTCGCGGAAGCGGACGTTGGTCAGCTGGATCTTGCCGTCGACCTCGATGAAGCAACGCGTCGGACCGTTCACCATGATGTCGGCGATCTCGTCGCGCGCCAGCAGCGGCTCGAGCGGTCCGAAGCCGAGAACGTCGTTGCAGATGTCGTCGAGCAGCTCCTCCTGTTCGGCGATCGACAGGACGAGGTTCTTGACCGTCGACGATCTCGTGCACGATGTCGCGGATTTCCTCGCGCGCGTCGTCGGGATCGAGCTTGGAGAGCGCCGCGAGGTCGATCGCGTCGATCAGCGCGCCGAAGATGAGCGCCTTGGTCTGGAAATAGTCCTCCGACTTCCGGTTGACCGGCGCCGCTGCGCGGGTCTGCATCCGCGCCGGGCCCGACGACACGAGCCCGCGCTCGGCCGACGAGACGTCGGAACCCGGAATGGCGCGCTTGCCGAACATGCCAGGACCTCCTTTGGCTGGTCGTTACGCCGCGCGCCGCAAAATCAAGCCCGAACCCGGCGCAGCGCCGACATCAGCGGTTCGAGCAGACTCTTGCGCGATCGCGCCGGCTCCGCCCAGCCGGCGACCGATAGGGCGAGTTCGTCGAACGTCTGGGCGATCTTTCCCTTCGGATCGATTTCCGCGATCATCTGGCCATTGTTGGCGGCGGCGCCGAAGAGCTTGGCGTCGTGCGGGAATGACGGCGATCGGCTTCACCTCCACGGTCCTGGCGAAGTCCGCGAGCGCGATCTCCGGCCGCCGCATCATGCCGACGCCGTTGATCACCAGCCGCGGCGGATGGTCGTTCGGCCGCGCGGCTTTGAGCGCGTCGATGAGGTTCTTGGCGTTGCGCAGGTTGGCGAGGTCGGGGCTGGCGACGAGGATCACGTCGTCGGCGGCGATCAGCGTCCGGCGCGCCCAGCCGGTCCAAACATGCGGCAGGTCGAGGACGATCCAGGGCGTCGAGGCGCGCATCGCGTCGAGGAGCGTGTCGAAGGCGGTGTCGGAAAAGTCGAGGACGCGATCGAGCGTCGCCGGGCGCGGCGAGCAGGCTGAGGTTGTCGCCGCATTTGGCGAGCAGCCGGTCGACGAACACCGCGTCGACGCGCTCGGGCGCGAACACCGCGTCGGCGACGCCCTGGGGCGGGTCCTGGTTGTAGTCGAGCCCGGCGGTGCCGAAGGCGAGGTCGAAGTCGGCGACGATCGTCGCCTTGTCCGCGATCGGAGGCGAGCGACCAGGCGAGGTTGTGCGCCACAGTCGAGGCGCCGACGCCGCCCTTGGCGCCGACCACGGCGACGACGCGGCCGAGCGGCTTCGCGCCCGGCGCGCGGAACAGCTGGGAGATCGCCTGCACGAAGTCCACGACCTCGAACGGCGGCAGCAAGATATTCGCTGACGCCGCGGGCGATCAGCTGGCGATAGAGCGCGACGTCGTTGGCGCGGCCGAGCACGACGACCTTGGTTCCCGGGTCGCAGTTCTGGGCAAGCTCGTCGAGCTCGGCGATCAGCGCCGAGCGGTCGGCCGGGGCCTCGAGCACGATCACGTTGGGCGTCGCGGCGTTGCGATAGGCCTCGAGCGCGGCCGCGGCGCCGCCCATGTTCTGCTTCACCTGCGCCTTGGCCATGCGCCGGTCCGCGGCGGCGTCGGCGACGACGGCCGACGCCTCGACCGATTCGCAGAACGCCTGGATCGAGACGCGCGGCAGCGGGTCGATCTGGACGACGGCGGGCGCGGCACGGCGTGCGAGGCTCATTGCCGAGCTCGCGTCCCGCTCCCGCCGATCGGCGTCGAGATCGGTCGCCCAGTCCGTGCCGGGGTCCTTGCCGTTGCGGACGTCCTCGATCGCCCGCATCCGCATGGCGACGTCGGAGGGGCCGAGCGCGCGCGGCTGAACGAAGTCGCGCGGATCGTCGACCTGTGCGGCGAGAACCGCCTGGGAGGCGCAGCCGAAATTGGCGTAGGGCTCGTTCTTCCAGCCTTCGAGCGAGGACCCGGAGGCGAGGTCCTCCGGCCAGTTTCCGCAAGGGGTCGCGACCTTCGCCTTCAGGCCCATGAAGGCGACGCGGATCGGCGGCGCGCTGTCGCGGGGCTCGGCGCATAGCGCGAAACGCCGACCCGGGCGGCGACGCCCGCGCCCGCGAGCGCGCGCCGGATGGCCGCGACGGCATGGACGTCGGCCCCTCCGGTCGCGGGGGTGAGAATGACGATCTCGCCTTCGCCGAAGGCGCGGTAGCGCTCGGCGAAGGTTCTCAGGTTGGCGATCGTCCGCGCGTCCAGCGCTCCGCGCCGTCGGGAACACGTCGACCGTCGTCGGCGCGGTTGCGAGCGCGACCGGATGGCGCGCCTCGAAGTCGCCGGGGAAGACCGGATCGGACGACGCGTACCTGCGCCCCGCAGCCCGCGAGCGCCGCGGCGAGCGGAAGAAGGAGGGCGAGGCTTGCGAAGGTCGCCAAGGAGCGCCTTCCCCAGCTTGCTGGGGAAGGCGGCCGAAGGCCGGATGGGGTGCGGGCCGCTGCTTCGGCCCAGGGCGACTGCAGTACCGGTATCGCGAAACTTTGTAGGATCATACCTGCTTTCCGCACCCCATCCGGCGCTTCGCGCCGCCTTCCCCGCTTCGCGGAGAAGGGAGACGCGCCACTGGTCTGCGCAGCGCTCACCTGATTCTTGCGCGCATTGCCTCGCTCGCGTTCATTGGGTGATGAAGCCGATCTTGCCGGCGTAGCCCGGAAGGGCTGGAGCGCGCCGGAGGTCGAATAGATCCGGTTGACCCTGCCGAGGAACCAGGCCTGCGGATCGCTGGCGTCCTCGAAATTCTGGTCCGGCCGGACGACCTGGCTCGGGTCGATCGCGTGGACGATGTAGGGCGTCACCACGATCATCAGCTCCGTCTCGTTGCGCTGGTAGTCGCGCGAGCGGAACAGGGCGCCGAGAATGGGCAGGTTCATCAGCGCCGGCACGCCGTTGATCGCCTGCTGGGTCTGCGTGCCGATGAGGCCGGCGCTGGCGATCGAGCCGCCGGAGGGCAGTTCGACCGTGGTGACGTTGCTGCGCGTGCGGAACCCGGGAACGCTGATGTTGGCGCCGTTGCCAGCGGGGATCGTCATTTGCGTCGCGTAGTCGATGTCGGTGACCTCGGTCGCAATCCGCAACTGGATGCGGCCCTGGGACAGGACGACGGGCGTAAAGTTGAGGGTCACGCCGTAGGGCTGCTGGATGAAGCCGATCGTGCAGGTATTGGCGTTGTTGTTGGCGTTCCCGCAGGATTCGCTGTTGGCGATCGGGATGGTGCCGCCGGCCATGAACTTGGCGCTCTCGCCCGAGACCGCGGTGACGGTCGGCTCCGCCAGCGTGTGGGCGACGCCCTGCCGTTCGAAAGCCTGCAGCGTGGCGCTGAAGGCGCTCGCGCCCTTGGCCCAGTTGAAGGTCGCCGCAGTCGAGGTCAGCGCGCCGTTGATGGCGAATGGATTGTCGAGCTTAAGGCGCCGTTCGGCCCGCTGCCGCTCATGGTGACGCCGAGCTGCTTGGCGATCTCGCGGCGGATTTCGGCGACCGTCACGCGCAGGGTCACCTGGTCGAGGCCGCGGATGGTCAGCGAGTTGATGACCTTGCCTGCCGTGCCGCCGGAGGCCGAGATGCCGGTCGCGCCGAACGAGAACGAGCCCGCGCTGTCGCTGACGAAGCCGGAGGCGATGTCCATCGCCTTTTGCGCGTCGCCCGCCGAGGCGACCGAGCCGGTGAGGATGATCGAGTTCGAGACCGTGCGGACGTGGATGTCCTCGCCCGGCAGCGCGGTCCCGAGCAGACGGGTGAGCTCGCCGACGTCGCGGCCGACCGAGACCTCGAGGGCCGCGATCTGGCGGCCGTCGCCGGCGAGCGCGAAGACCGTCGTCTGTCCGTTGGCGATGGCCGAGACGTAGATCCGCCGCGCCGTGCGGACGACGGCGCTGGCGATCCGCGGATCGCCGACATAGATCTCGGCGGCCTCCTCCGGCAGGTCGACGATCACCGACTTGCCGACGCCGAGCTGCAGGTTGCGCACCAATCCCCCGGCCGCGCTCCGCGCTACGGACGGGGCGCCGGCTTCCGCGGCGCCGCTGGTTGAATTGGGCGCGCAAAGAAACGCCGCCGCGAGGCCGAGCGCGAGCGCCGCGTCGAGGGCCGACCGGGGCGGGCTCATCGGATCGCCTGCTGGGCGGCGCCGAAGCGGATGACGGTCAAGCCCGTCTTGCGGTCGCCCGATCCCTCCGTCAGCGTTTCCGAACGCCCGCCGCTGTCGGCGAGGCTGCGGAGCGCCAGATGCAGATTGGCGGCGCCCGCGTGCTGGGCGAGCACGATCAGGTTCACCTGATCGGGTTCGAGCTCGAGGGTCGCGTTGGCCCCGGTGACGACTTTCTTGCCGTTCTGCTCTTCGACATTCTGGCCGATCGCCAGCACCCGGACGTTGGCGAGGATCGTCTGCGCCGTGACGACCTCCACGCCGCGCGCCCTGGTCGCGTCGTCGTCGCGGGCGAGCCGCACGACATCGACGCGGTCGTTGGGGAGGATGAAGCCGCCGGCGGAGGTGTCGCCGCCGTTGTCGATCTTGATCGCCACGGCCCGCATGCCGCTCGGCAGGATCGCGGACATGAAGCCGCCGCCCCCGGCCTTGACCAGCTTGTCGCGCCGGATCGGCTCGCCGCGCAAGAACGCGACGCGAGTCATCGACCCTTTGATCTGCTGCACGGCGTCGGCAGCGTCGGACTTCGCGATCATCTGCTCCGAGACCGCAACCTTCGGCCAGGTCTGCCAGGCGAGCGCGCCCTCGCCGATCGCCGCGCCCATCGGCAGGTCCTGGGCGGCGACCAGAACCTGATCGACGTCGACCCTCGGCGGCGGCTCGACGACCGCAGCTGCCGGCCGCGGGCTCGGGCCTCCCGCGAGCAGGGCGTAAGCCGCTCCGAACGACGCGACCGCGACCGCGAAGACGATGACGAACCTTCGATTCATGTCGGCGCCGATCGTGAGAGCCAAGTCTCTCGCGACCAAATTAAATCGAAAAAGGTCAAGACAGGGTTAACGAAGCGTTGTCGTTCTTGACCAAAGGGAAAACCGAATAGTATAGAAAAGAGACATCCTTCCGTTGCGGAAAGATAAGCGTTAGGAAAGCTTCAACGAGACTTAGCGATGGCGAGGAGCGTCGCGATCCTGTACCGGCTCGACTCAAGCGACCGCGGCGCGCCAGACGGGGCTGTGCGGGAACTGGAGCATTCCCGCAGCCGCGAGCGCGATTCCGTAGGGCACGCCGGCGCCGGGGTTGCGCAGCCGCGCGATCCACGTCCTGCGCGCGAGCGCGTCCGGAAGCGGCCGCGCCCGCACGGCGAGGATCGCGAGCGTCAAAACGCCGCCGCAGATCGAGGCGGACACGGCGTAGTCGAGGATTGCGCCCCAACCCATCCACAGCGCGATCGCGGCGGCGAGCTTGGCGTCTCCGCCTCCGATCCAGTCGCGGCAGAACATGAGAAAGGTGACCGCGAGCATCGCGAGACCGCACGACAGCCCGAAGGCGACCGTCTCGGGCGCGAGTCCGAGCGCCGCAGCCGAGGCGAAATAGCCGAGCGCGAGCGCGAGCGGGATCACGTTCGGGATCGTCATGGTCATGAGGTCCATCGACGCCGACAGCGCCATCAGGCCAGGGAACACGGCCATGAAGAGGGGAACGAGAAGAGCGGGCGGCATCGGACGGATCCCGAGGCGAACGATTACGGCGGGGAAACGGCTTGGCTCGCCTCGAGGCCCGGCGCAGACCTCGGCGCTTGCGGGCGTTGTCCCTTGCTCCCGGGCGCGGGCGAGAGACCGTCCCGCCGGCGCCGCGCCTCTTTACGAAGGGGAAGCGTTGTTCAGTGCAGGGTGTTTCCAATTTCGCCGAAAACCGTGCTGACTTTCGTCCCGACTGTCTGAACGGCGGTAATGATGAAGACGGCGATCAGGGATGCGATCAACGCATACTCGATTGCGGTCGCGCCGGATTCGTTTTTGAAGTACTTTCTTACGGACTTCATCATAACTCTTACTCCTGCTCTGCTCTTTGAAACCGGAAGTCCACTTCCGAATGGTGGACCGAGACAGGAAAAGACTATCCGTCGACGCTTGCTGACGCGTTAATAACGGATCGCAGGACGATTTTGCGCGATCAGGGAACGGGGCGAGGCTTTGAGCCTTATTGCGCGAGGTCGATCGCCGGCTCGCCGTTGCGATCCTCGACCTCGACGATCCACAGGTCGGGATCGAAGCGGACTTGCCGCTCGAGCCGCGCTTCGGCGTCGACGGGATCGATCCATTCCGGCTGATGCATGCGCGTGAACAATCGGTCGACGCCGAGGCGGCAGGTCGGCGATCAGCGATTGCGGCGCCGGCCCGTAGACCGCGACGCGCCCGTCGAGACAGTCGATCTTGATGACGATCGCGCCCGCTTCGGCGGCCCCGCGGCGGCGCAGGACGGCGAAGGCGCCCTCGGCGTTGCGCCGGCGCAGATAGGCCGCGACCCAGATGTCGGACCTCAGCCGCACGTCAGTGGGCGGAGGCCCGCGCGGCGGAACTCAACTGCTTGACGAGGTGGGGCGTGACCTCGGTCGAAATCGGCAGCCCGTGCGCCTTTTCGAACTCCCGCAGCGCCTGATCGGTCGCGGCGCCCTGTGTCCCGTCGGCCTTGACCGGATAGCCGAGCTTGGCGAGCGCGGCCTGGGCGGCCATGATCTGGCGGGCGTTGTCGGCCGGCGCCTCGCCGCCGCGCAGGAGATCGCCGATCGCGTCGGGCGCCCGCGGCGCGGCGTCGCTCGGCGCCGAACGAGCGGGCGGCGGCGGAGCGGCGGGCGGCGGCGTCTCGCGCGCCACGGCTACGGGCGGGGTCGGCGGCAAGGGCGCGGCCGGCGCGGGCGCCGCGATTGTCTGCGCCGGCGGCTGAAACAGCGGCGCGGGGTGGCGCTCGCCGCTGCAGGATGAGGGCGTTGACCCCGATGCCCGCGAGCAGCGCCGACAGGATCGCGCCGATATAGAAGCGCGGCGGCAGCGACCGGGCGCGTTCGGCCACGAGCAAGACGATGCTCCGGCTGCGGGCCGATTTTTTGCCCGGCCGCGACAGGACGGAATCGTTGCGAATACGCGCAAGCGCTTCGATCATGGCTCGTCTCTCCGATCTCCCAACTCAGGGACCGTCGCGCGCCGCCAAGCGCGAGGCCGCAGCCGACGCGGACGCGTCCCAAGCCCCAAGTGATGACGCCGGCATCTTAACCCAATGCTAAGGTTGAGAAGCAGGCAACCATAACGCCGCCGCCGGCTCCGTTGATGGTTAAGGATCGGTAAACCCCCTGCAAGCCTGGTTAACGCTGCGCAAAGGCGTTGCCGGCAATTTGCCCACGTCTCTCGACAATTCCTTGCCGCCGGTCGATTACCCTGCGGCAAGCCGAGGAGGGATCATGGGTTTCATCGCAAGAACGATCTTCTGGCTCGGGCTGGTCTACAGCGCGATGCCGCTCGACTTCGGCTCGCTGATCGCTGACCGGGCTCCCGGCACGGCCGACGCCAACCCGCTCGCGGCCTGCGCCGGGGGCGTAACGGAGGATTGCCGCCGCCGGGTCGGCGAGCTGCGCAAGGCGCTCGACGCAGCCGCAGCGCGCGGAATCGTCGATCGCGTCGTCGCCGCGACGGAAACCCTGGTCTCCGCCGGCACGCCGACACCGCCGCGCAAACCTCCGGAGATGCGGTCCTATTGACGAGGCTGGCGGGCGGCGGCCCGGCGCTATAAAGGAGGTCACATCTTTGGAGGGTGCGCGTTTCGGCGCCTGGGCGGCGAGACGCCCCTCCGAGTTGAACGAGGCGCCGGTGACCCCATTCGACACCATCCAAGAGGATTTTGCGTCTCTCGACGAGTGGGAAGACCGATACCGCTATGTCATCGAGCTCGGCCATGACCTCGAGCCGCTGAGCGAAGAGGCTCACAACGACGTCAACAAGGTGCGCGGCTGCGTGAGCCAGGTTTGGCTGGAAAAGGAATTGCGCAAGAACCCCGAAGGCGAGACCATTCTCCACTATCGCGGCGACAGCGACTCGCACCTCGTTCGCGGCCTGATCGCCATCGCGATCGCGCTCTATTCCGATCAGACTCCGAAACATATTCGTCGAGACGGACGCGCTCGCGACCTTCCGCAAGCTCGGCCTCGAGCAGCATCTGACCCCGCAGCGCTCGAACGGCGTGCGCTCGATGATCAATCGCATCCATTCGGACGCTGCCGCCCTGGCGTGAGCCGGCGCGGTCAGGAGCCAGGGCCCGGCTTGACCGTTTTGAGATAGTGGGCGATCGCCTGAAGATCGTCGGGCGGGACTTGCCCAAGATTGCGGACCACCGCGGCCATCGGCCCGCCGAGCGAATCGCCCGAGGGCGTCAGTCCCGTCGACAGCGCGTAGGCGATGTCGCTCTCCGACCAGTCGGCGAGCCCGGCCGCTGTGATGTTCGGCGCCTTGCCCTTGCCGTCCGGCAGCGGCGCCCCGGTCAGTCGCCGCGAGGCGATCACCCCGCCGAGGACCGTGCGCGGAGAGTGGCACTCGCCGCAATGGCCCGGCCCCTCGACGAGATAGCGGCCGCGGGCCTCGGACTCCCGCGGATCCTCGGCGAGCGGGTGGGCGACCGCGGGCATGTAGAGCAGCTTCCAGAAGCCGACCGCTCTTCGGATCGAGAACGGAAAAGCCAGCGCTTCGGGCGGCGCGCGGCCGGGGACCGATGGCGCCGTTCGCAGGAACGCATAGAGATCGCGGACGTCCTTGACCGACATCCGCGCGTAGGAGGGGTAGGGAAACGCCGGATAGAGATGCCGGCCGTCGGGCGAGACGCCGGCCATCACGGCGTTGGCGAAGTCGCGCGCGCTCCAGCCGCCGATCCCGTCGACGCGATCCGGGGAAATGTTCGGCGGGAAGAAGGAGCCGAACGGCGTTTTCAGCTCCTGACCGCCGCCCAGGCGCAGCGGATCGCCCTGGCCCGGCGACATGGTGGCACGAATCGCAGCCGGCGAGAAAGAAGACGATCTTTCCCGCCGCGGGATCGCCGGGCGTCGGATGCCGCTCGCGCCGTCTCGGCGTCGATCGCGCGCGGCGCGGCGAGGACCCAGGCCGCCGCGGCAAGGGCGGCGACGAGAATCGCGATCCCGACCGCGAACGCGGTTCGCTCGGCCTTCATGGGTGGGCGCCGACGCTCAGTTCGAGCTTGGCGCGATAGGTCTCGTGACAGCCCTGGCAATTCTTGAGGACGGTCAGGATCGTCGCCTTGAAACTCGCCTCGTCGGTGATCGAGGTCGAGCGCCGCCGTCGAGTCGGCGCCGAGCTTCTTGAAGCGGGCGTCGAAGTCCGCCGTGTCGGTCCAGATCGCCGGCAGGGCGTGGGTGTCGCCCGTCTGGCTGTCCGGCGGAAACAGGGCCGGGCATTTTTTCGGCGGCGTTGTCGTAAGTCTTGAGCGCCTTCTGCACCGCGGCGAGATCGAACGGCGCGCCCTTCAGCATCGCCACGATCGGCTTGGTCGCCTCGCCGTTCTCTTTCATCAGGGCGCGCCGCTCCTTGATCGCGTCCGCCCCCGACAGCGCGAGCGCGACGCAGGCGCTCATCGTCAGGACCGCCGCCGCTATCAACCCCTGCCCGTTGCTCTCATCGCTGCCTCCTCGATAAAGTATTTGTTTTCAGACCTGTTCGCCTCGTCGCCCGCGCCTGACGGATCGCGCGAAAGATCGTTTGCGGCGTCGCCGGCATATCGATATCGGCGACGCCATAGGCGCGCCAGAGCGCGTCGGCGACGGCGTTGACGACCGCAGGGGTCGCGCCGATCGTTCCGGCTTCCCCGGCGCCCTTCAAGCCCATCGGATTGGTGGTCGAGGGCACGTTGCGCGTCTCGAAGGCGATCGGCGGAAAGTCGTCGGCCCGCGGCATGCAATAGTCCATGAAGCTCGCCGTCAGGAGCTGCCCGTCGCTGTCGTAGACGGCGCGCTCCATCAGCGCCTGGCCGACTGCCTTGAGCGACGCCGCCGTGCACCTGGCCCTCGAGCAGCAGCGGATTGAGCGTCGCGCCGAAATCGTCGACGATGGCGTAGCGTTCGAAGCTGCGCGACCGCCGGTCTCGGGATCGATCTCGATTTCGCAGATGTGCGTTCCGTTGGGATAGGTCGCCATGTCCGGCGTGTAGGAGCCGGCGCCTTGCAGCCTGTCCGGCGTCGCGGCGGGCAGCTCGGCGACCTCGGCGAGGGCGAGCGACCGGTCGGTGCCGACGATGCGGAATCGTCCCTCGACGATCTCGAGATCGGAGGGCGCGGCTTCGAGTTGGTCCGCCGCGAGGCCGGTCAGCGAATCGGCCAGCGTTTTCGCCGCGCGCGCCGTGGTGACCGCGCCGATCGGAATGGAGCGCGAGCCGCCCGTGCCGCCGCCGCTTCGAATCCGGTCGGAATCGCCCTGCACCACCCGGATGCGTTCGAGCGGGATGTCGAACTGCTCGCGAGACGACTTGCGCATAGGCCGTCTCGTGCCCCTGGCCCGGTAGACTGGGTGCCGATCAGCAGGGTGAAGGTCCCGTCCTTTTCGAGGTTGAGCGCCGTGTCGGACTCGCCCGCGCCCATCGCCGTGCATTCGATGTAGCTCGCGAGGCCGAGGCCGCGGAGCATGCCGCGGCGCCTCGAAGTTTCCGCGCGCGCCATCGAATCCGGCGACGTCGGCCTTGTCCAGCGCAGCGCGTCAGCGCCCCGGCGAAATCGCCGACGTCATAGGTCCGATCGGTCTGCGGTCTTGTAGGGCATCGCGTCGCGCGGAACGAAGTTCTTGAGCCGGATCGCCTCCTGCGACAGACCGAGTTCGCGCGCGCAACGGTCGACCAGCCGCTCGAGGACATAGGCCGCCTCCGGCCGCCCGGCGCCGCGGTAGGCGTCGACCGGAACGGTATGGGTGTAGACCCCGCGCACCCGCGCCGACAGCGCGTCGATCTCGTAGGGTCCGGTCGCCATCGTCGCGCCGGTCCAGGGGATGTAGGGGCCGAACTGGGAAAGATAGGCGCCCGAGATTGCCGACCACATCGACGCGCAGCGCGAGAAACCGGCCCTCCGCTGTCGAGCGCCATTTCGGCCGTCGTGACGTTGTCGCGTCCGTGCGTGTCGCCGACGAAATGCTCGGACCGGTCGGCCTGCCAGCGGACCGGTCGGCCGAGCCTCTCGGCGGCGGCGAGAACAAGCGGATATTCGCGATAGACGAAGATCCTCGTGCCGAAGCCGCCGCCGACGTCGCCGGTCGTCACTTTCAGCCGCCCTCGTTGGAATCTTCAGCACCTTGCGAGTCAGTATGTTCCTGAGGTCATGGACGCCCTGGCTGCCGACGGCAGAGTCAGGCGGCCATCGTCGGGCTCGACGGCCGCGACCGCGCCGCGCGGCTCCATGTAATTCGCGACGACGCGAGGATTGACGATGGTGATCGACACAACGCGCGCGGCCTTGGCGAAGGCCTCGTCGGTCTTCGCCTTGTCGCCGATACGCGCGTCGAAGGCCACGTTGCCGGGCGCGCCCGCAAACACCTGCTGCGGCGTCCGGGCGAAGCGCGGCGAGCGCATCGACCACGGCGGGAAGCGGCTCCCAATCGATCGCAAGGCGCTCCGCGCCGTCCCGGGCCGCGAACTCCGACTGCGCGACGATCATGGCGACGATGTCGCCGACGTGGTGCGCCTCGTCCTTGGCCATCACGGGATAGGGTTTAAGCGGGGTCTTCGAACCGTCCGCGTTTGCGACCGTCCCCAGGCACGGAAGGCCGCCGAGATCGGCGAAGTCGGACGCGACATACACGGCCTCGACGCCGGGAACGGCCGCTGCGGACTCGCGGTCCTGAACCGCGAAGCGAGCGTGGGCGTGCGGGCTGCGCACGAAATAGGCGGTGAGCGCGTTCTCCGGCGCGAGGTCCGAGGTGTAGCGTCCGGCGCCGCGGACCAGGCGGTGGTCCTCGATGCGCCGGACCGGCTGGCCGATCCCGAATTTCATCGCTGTCATCCCGTCAACCTCTCCGTTCGGCGGCCCGATGGTCAACGGTTCGTTAATCCCCAAGGGGGACAATCCGGCACGAATGCGTGAACCGCGGACGACGTGTTATGAACGACCAACAAGCCCGAGATCCGGACCCCGCCGATGAGGCGAACGATCAGGCGCCTTCGGAAGACGACGCCGAGGGACGGACCGAATTAACCCCGTCCGAGGCGCCGAGGTCAATCGTCGCCCGCCGCTTCGTTGAAGAGCCTTCCGCCGGGCTGCCTCTCGTCCTGCCGCCTGCGTTCTGGCAGACGGGGAACGACTCTGGGCCAGCCGCCTTCCGGGCCGACTCGCTCCATCGGCGCGCCGTGGCGCTCGCAGCGGCGGCGGTCTGCTTCCTCGCTCTCGGATCGGCCGCCTTCGTGATCGTCGATCATCACCGGCAGGCGGGCTTGCTCGCCGAGCGCGCGCAGGAGAACGCCAGGCTGGCCGAAACCGTTTCCGCGCTCAACGCGCGGCTCCAGACGATCGAGACCGCCAAGGGCCGCGACGAGCTGGCGGAGCTGCGCCGTTCGGTCGGCGACATGAAGACCGCCGCCGTGAGCTCGCGCGAACTTAGCGCCGCGATCGCGCAACTGTCGCAGCGGGTGGAGAGGCTCGACCGGCGAGCAAGGCGCGAAGCTCGACAAGCTCGGCGAACGCGTCGACCACGAGACGAACGCCAGCACGGCCGAGATCGCCGCTCGCCTGGACAAGCTCGAAAAGCCGCCCGCGTCGCCGCCCACGCCATCGCCCGCGGCCCAGCCGCCGAAATTCGGTGCCAACGTCTCGATGGACCCGACCGGCTCCATCGACCGGTCGAGACAGATCCTTCGCGGCTATGTCGTGCTCGGCGCGCAGGAACGACATCGCCCTGATCGGCGGCCGATACGGCGAGCTGGCGGTGCGGGCGGGCGACTATCTGCCCGGCGCCGGCCGGGTGAAGCGGGTGGAGCGGCAGGGCGCGAACTGGGTCGTCGTCACCGACCAGGGCCTGATCGCCTCGGCCTACGCGGCGCCATACTGACCGGGCGGTTCGATCGCGCCGGCGAAAGACGCCGTCCACGAGGCGGCCCGGCGACCAGCCATGTGTCCGCCGCGCATCAGGCGCGACAAAAGCGGTGCGGCGCCGCGCCGCGCTTTCGGTCACAGAGCGCTTATGTTACGAAGCCGGCTTAAAGGGTCCGAGCGTCTCGCCGCCGCGGCCCCGAGAGGCAGACGGCGCAAAAATGGCAGAACGGCGCAGCAGTTTCAGCTACGAAGACCTCCTGGCCTGCGGCAGAGGCGAATTGTTCGGCGCGGGGAACGCCCAGTTGCCCCTGCCCCCGATGTTGATGTTCGACCGCATTTCCGAGATTTCGGAGACCGGAGGCGCCAACGGCAAGGGCGAGGTGCGGGCGGAATTCGACATCAAGCCGACGCTGTGGTTCTTCGACTGCCACTTCAAGGGCGACCCCGTCATGCCCGGCTGTCTCGGCCTCGACGCGCTCTGGCAGCTCACGGGATTCTTTCTCGGCTGGCTCGGCCTGCCCGGCCGCGGACGGGCGCTCGGGCGTCGGCGAAGTCAAGTTCGCCGATCAGGTGCTTCCGACCGTCAAGAAGGTCGTCTATGGCGTCGACATGAAGCGCGTCTTCAAGGGCAAGCTCATTCTCGGCATCGCCGACGGCTGGCTGGAGGCCGACGGCAAGCGCATCTACGACGTCAAGGACATGCGGGTCGGCCTGTTCAGCCCGGCGGCGGCCCCGCCTCCGCCTGAAAGTCGAGCACGCGCGCGACGCGCGGTCATGGAGAGTTTGGGATGAGACGCGTCGTCGTCACCGGCATGGGCATCGTGTCGTCGATCGGCAACAACGCCGAGGAGGTCGCGGCCAGCCTGCGCGACGGCCAAGTCCGGCATCACGCGGTCGGC
The DNA here is from genome assembly GCA_963783275.1 of uncultured Alphaproteobacteria bacterium. Classification (GTDB taxonomy): domain Bacteria; phylum Pseudomonadota; class Alphaproteobacteria; order Rhizobiales; family Beijerinckiaceae; genus Roseiarcus. The sequence goes on from CAWANA010000026.1 coordinate 226,136, forward strand.
GAAAATGGCCGAGCTCGGCTTCCGCTCCCAGGTGCACGGCGCCCCGACCCTGGTCGTCGAAGAGGTGGTCGACCGCCGAGCCATGCGGTTCCACGGCGGCGGCGCGGCCTGGAACCACGTCGCGATGGAGCAGGCGATCGCGGACAGCGGGCTTCGCGCCTCGACGAGGTCTCGAACGAGCGCACCGGCATCATCATGGGGTCCGGGCGGCCCTTCGACTCGCACGATCGTCGAAGCCGCCGACATCACCCGCTCCAAGGGGCCCGAAGAAGGTCGGACCGTTCGCGGTGCCCAAGGCCATGTGCTCGACGGCGTCGGCGACGCTCTCGACCTGGTTCAAGATCAAGGGCGTGAGCTACTCGATCTCCTCGGCCTGCGCGACCTCCAATCACTGCGTCGGGGCGGCCTACGAGCAAATTCTCATGGGCAAGCAGGACGTGATGTTCGCGGGCGGCTGCGAGGAGCTCGACTGGACGCTCTCGGTGCTGTTCGACGCCATGGGGGCGATGTCGTCGGCCTACAACGAGACGCCCGCGCGCGCGTCGCGCGCCTACGACAAGAATCGCGACGGATTCGTGATTTCGGCCGGCGCCGGCGTGCTGGTGCTCGAGGACTACGAGCGGGCGAAGGCCCGAGGCGCGAAGATCTACGCCGAGATCGTCGGCTACGGCGCGACCTCGGACGGCCACGACATGGTCGCGCCCGTCGGGCGAGGGCGCGGCGCGCTGCATGCGCCAGGCGCTTTCGACGGTGAAGGTTCCGATCGACTACATCAACCCGCACGCGACCTCGACGCCGGTCGGCGACCTCAAGGAGATCGAGGCGCTGCGCGAGGTGTTCGGCTCGGGCGAGAAATGCCCGCCGATCTCGGCGACCAAGTCGCTCACCGGCCATTCGCAGGGCGCGACCGGCGTGCACGAGTCGATCTATTCGCTCCTGATGATGCGAAACGGCTTCATCTGCGAGAGCGCGCATATCGAGGAGATCGATCCGGCGTTCGCCGACATGCCGATCGTCCGGGCGCGGCGCGACAACGTCGATCTGCGCGCCGTGCTGTCGAACTCCTTCGGCTTCGGCGGGACGAACGCGACGCTCGTCTTCAAGCACGTCGACGCCTGAGCGCCGATCCTCTGACCCTCCCCTCAACCTCAAAGAGCGAGCGATGACCTCCGGCCTGATGCAGGGAAAGCGCGGCCTCGTCATGGGCGTGGCCAACGATCACTCGATCGCCTGGGGGATCGCCAAGGCGCTCGCGGCGGAAGGGCGCGGAGCTCGCCTTCACCTATCAGGGCGAGGCGCTCGGCAAGCGCGTGACGCCGCTGGCCGAAAGCCTCGGATCGACCCTGGTCGCGCCGTGCGACGTGGAGGATCTGGCCTCGGTCGACGCCGTCTTCGCCCGGATCGCCGAGGAATGGGGCGCGATCGACTTTCTCGTCCATTGCATCGGCTTTTCCGACCGCAACGAGCTCAAGGGCCGATACGCCGACACGACCCGCGAGAACTTCGTCCGGACGATGGTCATATCGGCCTTCTCGTTCACCGAGGTCGCCAAGCGCGCCGCGGTGCTGATGCCCTCGGGCGGGGCGATGCTGACGCTGACCTTCGGCGGCTCGACCCGGGTCATGCCCAATTACAACGTCATGGGCGTCGCCAAGGCGGCGCTGGAATCGAGCGTGCGTTATCTCGCCGCCGACTTCGGCCCGGACAACATCCGCGTCAACGCCATTTCGGCGGGGCCCGATTCGCACGCTCGCCGGCGCCGGCATCGCGGACGCGCGCTTCATGTTCAATTTCCAGCGCGCCCACTCGCCCTTGCGGCGGACGGTGACGATCGAGAACGTCGGCGGCTCGGCGCTCTATCTGCTCTCGAACCTGTCGGACGGCGTGACCGGCGAGGTTCATTTCGTCGACGCCGGCTACAGCATCATCTCCATGCCGAGGCCGGACGACATCAAGGAGTAGCGGCCCGGAACTCGGCGGCGCGCGACCGTCGACATCCTGTCCCGTTTAGGGCGGTGATCTGTGGTATATTGAAACGATGACGACAGGTTCAGCGCTTGCGGCGGCGATCGCGAACGATCCAGTCCTGGTCCGGCTCAGGGCGGCGCTCGAGCAGGTCTACGGTCCACGCCTTGAACGCGTCGTGTTGTACGGCTCTCGCGCGCGCGGCGAGGCGAGACGAGATTCTGACTACGATGTTGCGGTTTTTTTGAACGGCGCCGAGGGGCTTTGGCGCGAGAGCGGCCGTCTTGCCGAAATCGAGACGGACATCCTTTTCGACACCGGCGCCGTCATCAACGCTCTTCCTTTCCCGGTCGAGGCTTACGCCGCACGGACGCCTTTGATGCACGAGCTGCGCCGCGACGGGCGCAATCTGTGAAGCGCCCGGAAACCGCCGCTTATTTGGCGAAGGCCCGGCAATTGCTCAAAGAGGCGCAAATCGTCGTGGCGAACGACCTTCCCGACGCCGCCGGACGCGCCGCGTATCTTGCGGCCTTTCATGCCGCGCAAGCGTTGGTGTTCGACGCCGCCGGGAAGGCCGCCAGGAGCCACAGCGGCGTGCGTAGCGAGTTCGCGCGCCTGGCGCGCGCCGAACCGCGCATCGGGCGCGTATTTCCGACCTTTCTCGCGCGCGCCTACAGTCTCAAGGAGAATGCCGATTACGCGATCGGTCATGAGGCCGGCGTAACGGTTGCGGACGCCGAACAAGCGATCGAGATGGCGACGCGCTTCGTTGACTGCATCGCGCAGATCCTCGAGGCAGAGTCGTCATGATCTGCGGTCGCACCGCCGCCCGAGAACCGGACCGGCGCGATCGGGCAAGTCGAGGCGGCCGCCGCGCCGCGCTCCCAGTTCGAAAGGCTTGATTCGCGCCGGCCCATTCCCTTCGGACGCGCGGCCGCCCACAGCCGATCCCCGCGCGCCTCGTTTCTGATATAGCTTCCGTCTCGGCGTCCTCCGGCCTGGCGATGGAAACTTGGTCACATGCCAAGGGATCGAATGTGTCGTGGTCTTAGGGCCCTGGTCTGTGCGGGAGCTTTCCTCGCCCTGTCGGCTTCATTCGCCGGCGCCGCATCCGCGTCCAGGACCCCGCCGTCCGCCCGTGACCGCGCCTTCGCCGGTTTCATCGCCTCCCTCTGGCCGATGGCGGAGGCGCTGGGCGTCTCGCGCGGGACGTTTGACCGCGCCTTCGAAGGCGTCGCCTTCGACCCGAAGGTCGTCGCGCAAACGCAGCGGCAGGCGGAGTTCACGATTCCGATCTGGACTTATATCGGGGCCGCCGCGACGCCGGACCGCATCGGACGCGGCCGCGACAAGGCCCGGGAGGTCGCGCCCTGGCTCGCGAAAGCGAGCAGGTTGTATGGCGTCGACCCCGGAATCATCATGGGGATCTGGGGCCTGGAGACGGATTTCGGGGCGGCCCCGGGCGCGTTCGACGTCGTCCGCTCGCTCGCCAGCCTCGCCTTCGTCCGCTTCCGCGACGACTATTTCCGCAACGAACTCCTGTCGGCGCTGGCGATCCTCCAGGCGGGCGACATCGCGCCGCGGGCGATGACCGGATCGTGGGCGGGCGCCATGGGCCAGACGCAATTCATGCCATCGAGCTTTCTCGCCTACGCCGTCGATTTCGAGGGCGCCGGCCGGCGCGATATCTGGACGAGCGAAGCGGACGCGATCGGCTCGACCGCCAATTATCTGGCCGCCTATGGCTGGACGCGGGACCTCCCCTGGGGTTTCGAGGTCGCCTTGCCGGCGCAGTTCGCGCTCGCCGACGCCGATTCGGCGAAGCCCGCGCCGTTCGCCGCTTTCGCCGCCCGCGGCGTCCGACGCGCCGACGGAAAGCCCTTTCCGGCGACTGGCGAAGGTCGGCTGCTGATTCCGGCCGGACTCAAGGGACCGATATTTTCTGGTCACGACCAACTTCGACGTCGTCAAGCAATACAATTCCTCGACGGCCTATGCGCTCGCGGTCGCCTTGCTCGGCGACGCCGTGGACGGGAGATCGAGCCTCGTCGCGTCGTGGCCGACGTCGGACCGCGCTCTCAGTTCCGCTGAAGTGCGCAATCTTCAGGCGACGCTCAAGAAAATGGGTTATGATCCGGGCGAGGTCGACGGCATGGTCGGAGACGCGTTGCGCGCCGCGGTCCGCAAGTACCAGGAGCACAACGGGCTCCCGCCTGACGGCTACGCCGACGTCGCCCTCGTGAAGCGGATCGAGTCCGATCGATGAGTCGAATCCCGGCGCCTGACGCGCCGCCCGTTACAAAGAAAAACGGCGGGACCGCGCTCTGGAGGCGCGGAGCGTTGGTTGTCGCGCTGGCGCTGGGCTGCCTCGTGTTCGGGCCGCCCGACTTCACAGGCGCAGTACGCCGGCGGCTTGCCCGGCTTCTTTCAGCATCTGTTCGGGTTCGGCTCTAAGCCGCCGCCGCCGGCGGCGCACAACACGACGCTCCGGGAGCGCGCGCACAAGCCGGCCCACAAGAGACAGGACTTCAAACCGGACTTCGTGTCCTCGACGGCGACGCGCGCGCCCGGCACGCCGGGCGGCGCGCCGGTCAAGCCGACGTTCTTCGTCTCGGTGCTCGGCGACAGCCTGGCGATCCTCGCCGCTCAAGGCCTGACAGACGCCTTCGCCGTCAAGCCGGAGGTCTCCGTCACCGATCTTGCCCGCGATATCTCGGGCCTCGCGCGCGACGATTATTTCGACTGGCCGAAGGCGGCGCGCGACCTCCTGGCGACGAAGCCCAAAATCGACGTCGCCGTGATCATGCTCGGCATCAACGACGTGCAGCCGTTCAAGGACAACGGCGAGATGCTCGACACGCTGAGCGACAAGTGGCGCGCCGCCTACGCCCAGCGGATCGACGCGCTGCTTGCGCCGTTCCACGACGCAAATATACCCGTCCTTTGGGTGGGACTGCCGCCGATGCGCGACGAGCCGCTTCACACCCAGGCCCTGGCGCTGAACGAGATCTATCGCGACCATGTCGCAAAGGCCGGCGGAACCTACGTCGATATCTGGGACGCCTTTTCCGATCCGAATGGGCAGTACGCCGACTTCGGGCCCGACGCCGAAGGCCAGAACGCCAAACTGCGCAACGGCGCAGGCGGAATCTATTTCACCAAAGCCGGATCCCGAAAAGTCGCCCAGATCCTCGAGCCGGACATCCGGCGCGAACTCGACAAGGACAAGCCGCAGGGCGATCTGGCTGCGTTGCCTCCGGATATCGAAAAAGAAGCCTCCGCCATCAACGCCGAGATTCAGCGCGAGAAGGGGGCCGACGCGCAACACTTGGGCTTGGCGAATCCGGCGCCGGTCCCGAAGCCGTCGGCTGGGCCGATCGTCTCCCTGACCGCCCTGCCAGCCTCGCCGGGGGGCGATCTGATCAACGCGGCCGATGCGGCGTCGCTCCGCGACGCGGCGCGACAGGCTTACGCTGCGCCTGCGGGAGCGCCGGCTGGCAGAGCCGACAATTTCGCGTGGCCGCGCTCAGCCGCAGGGATCGGAAGCGGCGCGCTGACTGCTTGTTTGGCCCCAACCGGCGTGCTAGGCGACGCCGCACATCAATTCCAGATTGCTCGAGATGCGGCCACGGGGCGCTCGGGCCTCGGGGATGAAGGAACACGAAACAATGTCCGACCAGAACGGCAACGGCGCAGGAGCTCAGCAGGCGGCTCCGAGATTCACCGTGTTGGCGCAATATACGAAGGATCTCTCGTTCGAGAACCCGAATGCGCCGAGAACGCTCGGTCCGCAGCAGACCCAGCCGAATCTCTCGGTGCAGATCAACGTCAACGCCCGTCAGATCGCTCCGACCGATTTCGAGGTCAGCCTGATGCTCGAAGGCGGCGCCGGCCAGGGCGCGGACACGCTGTTCAAGTTCGAGCTCAACTACGCCGGCGTCTTCCGCATCGAGAACTTTCCCCCGGACCAGGTTCAGCCGATCGTGATGATCGAGGGTCCGCGTCTCCTGTTCCCTTTCGCGCGTCAGATCATCGCCGACGCCGTTCGCGGCGGCTCCTATCCGCCGCTGTTCATCGATCCGATCGACTTCCACGCGCTGTATCTGCAGCGCCTCGCGGCCGCCGGCGGTCAGCAGCAGGTCCAGCCCGCCTAGAGTCCCGCTCGAGCCGACGCGACCGTCAGGCCTGCGTCGGCCGGCAGATAACGGAGCCAGACGGCGCCGTCTCCGAGGGCGCCGACATGGCTTCGATGCGCCTCGGCCTCCTCCGGGCGCAGGCGCGCGGCGCGCGGCGGCCGCAGATCGCATCCGCCGCCGGATTTGCGTCGACCGACTGGCCGCCGAATTCGCGCCGGTCGCTCGAAAGACAGCGACCGCTGCCGGCCGCCGGTCAGTTCGCTATAGATCTCGACCAGGATTTCCGCGTCGAGCAGCGCCCCGTGCCTGACGCGCTTTGACCGTCGATCCGATAGCGGTCGCACAAGGCGTCGAGGCTGTTCTGCTGGCCGGGATGCTTCTTCCGCGCGAGCGCCAGCGTGTCGACGACGCGATCCATGCCGATCGGCTCGCGCCCAAGCCGCGCGAGCTCCGCGTTGACGAAGCGCATGTCGAATTCGGCGTTGTGGATGACGAGCTGCGCGTCGCCGACGAACGCGAGAAACTCCTCGACAAGCCCCGCGAAGACGGGCTTGTCCTTCAGCAGCTCCGCGGTGTGGCCGTGAACCCGCACCGCGTCCTCGGGTACGTCGCGCTCCGGGTTGATCAGGTGATGGAAGACGCGTCCGGTCGGCGCCTGGTGCACGATCTCGATCGCGCCGATCTCGAGCAGCCGGTGTCCGTCGAGCGGGCTCGAGGCCGGTGGTTTCGGTGTCGAGCACGATTTCACGCATGGCGGGTCGTTCGTCCTTCCAGTCCGGAGGCGGCGCGGAGGAATTGGGCGACCTGCGCCCGCGTCGCCTCGAGGCTTCCGCCGGTGTCGATGACGAAATGAGCCCGACGGCGCTTCTCCGCGTCGGGCGTCTGGCGGGCGAGGATCGCGTCGAGCTTCTCCTCGGTCATCCCGTCCCGGCCGAGCGCGCGCGCGCGCTGCGCGGCGGACGGCGCGCTCACCACGACGACGCAGATCGACGGCTTCGTCGCCGCCGGTCTCGAACAACAGGGGCACATCGACGATCGCGACCCGGCGTCCCTCGCCGCTTGCTCGCGTCGACGAAATCGGCGCGCATCGCCGCGATCGCCGGATGGACGAGCCCCTCGAGGCGCGCGAGCGCCGCGCGATCGCTCAGCACGATCCGCGACAGGCGGTCGCGATCGACCCGGCCATCGACCAGAACGCCCGGGAAAGACGCCGCTCGATCCGTTTGGCGCCCTCGCCGGCGTAGAAGGCGCGCACCGCGGCGTCGGCGTCGAACACCGGCGTTCCGAGTTCGGCGAACATGGCCGCGACGGTCGACTTCCCCATCGCGATCGAGCCGGTCAGGCCTGCCACGATCATCGCTTCGCCTTCTGCCCCTTGTGCGCGGCCTTCACATCCGTCCTCGACAAGGGCGCGCAGTTCGGGCGTCACTTCCGGCCGCCGCCCGAACCAGCGTTCGAACGCGGGCGCCGCCTGGTGCAGCAGCATCCCGAGCCCCTCCGCGGTGCGCAAGCCGCGCGCTCGCGCCGCCTCGATCAAGCGGCGTACGAAGAGGGACATAGACGATATCGGCCACGACCGCATGCTCCGGCAGCAGCGGCGAGGTCGAGCGTGAGCGCGGAATGACCTTCCATTCCGAGCGACGCTCGTATTGACGAGGAGATCGACGCCCGGCGAGCGTCGCCGTCGATCCAGTCCCACGGCGCTGCGAGGACCCGGTCGCCGAAACGCCGCGGCCAGATCCTGGGCGTGGCTCAGCGTCCGGTTGACGATCAGGATATGCTCGAAGTCGCGCTCCATGAGCGCGTAGACGATCGCGCGCGCCGCCCCGCCAGCGCCGACGACGAGCGCCAGTCGCCGGCGATCGTCCCATCCCGGCGCCGATTCGTCGAGGTTCGCCAGAAAGCCCGCGACGTCGGTGTTGTCGCCCCACAGGAGCCCGTCCTCGCGCCACAGCGTATTGACTGCGCCGAGCGCCTGCGCGACCGGCGTGCGGCGGTCGCAAGCGGCAAAGGCCGCGACCTTGTGCGGAACCGTGACGTTCGAGCCGACCAGGCCGTTCTTGCCGATCCGCGCTGCGAATTCGGCGAACGTCTCCCGGCGGCACCGGAAACTGCTCGTAGCCGGCGTGTATTCCGCACAGTTCGAACCAGAAGTCATGAATCATCGGCGAGCGCGAGTGCTCGATAGGCCAGCCCGCCACGCCCGCCCGGATGGGCGCGCTCGTCGTCGTCATAGCGGGATCAGTCCCTCGGAGCCTGAGCCAGGCGAGCAAGCTTGAGCAGCGGCAGCCCGAGAATCGTGAAGTGATCGCCGCGGACTCGTTCGAACAGGTGCACGCCAAGCCCCTCAAGCTGATAGACGCCGACGCTTGCTAGCACCGCCGGTCCCGCGGCGTCGAGATAGCGCGAGATCGCGGCCTCATCGAGCGCGCGCATCGTCAGTTCGGCGGCGTCCGAGTCGACGACGAGCGCCTCGCCGTCGCGCGCGACGCAAAAGGCGGAAGTCAGCCGATGCGCGCGTCCTGCGAGAGCGGCCAGCGTCTCGGCCGCCTCGGCACGGTCGCGGGCCTTGTGCAGAAGCCGCGTTCCGACGGTCAGCGTCTGGTCGGCGCCGAGGCAATAGGCGTCGGGTCTCAGCGCGCTCGCCGCCAGGGCCTTGGCGCGGGCAAGCTCGACGGCAGCCCTTCGACCGAGCCGCCGGCCGCAAGATAGCGGTCTTCCAGCGCGCGCTCATCGACGTCGACGGCGACGTCTCGACGGCGAGGCCGCAGGCGGCAAGCAGCAGCGCGCCGGCTGGCGCTCTTCGACGCGAGCACGAGCGGCGCGGCGCCCGACCACACGGCCGGCTCTGGCGGGATTTCGGCGTCGCTCATGCCGATCAGACCTGGGCGATGAACTTGAGGCGGTGGGCGCGATAGAGATCGAGGATCGCGGCCGCGGTCTCCTCGATCGACCGGCGCGAGACGTCGATGACCGGCCAGGTCCGCTCGGCGAACAGGCGCCGCGAGGCGGCGATTTCCTCGGCGACGGCGACCCGGTCGACATATTCGGTCTGCGAGTCGGCGTTGAGGGACAGCAGCCGATTCTGGCGGATCTGAACGATCCGGTCCGCCGAGGCGACCAGGCCGACAATCAAGGGGTGGCGGAGATGCCCGCCAGCCCGCGCGGCAGAGGAACGTGCGGCACGAGCGGGATGTTGGCGGTCTTGTAGCCGCGATTGGCGAGATAGATGCTGGTCGGCGTCTTCGAGGTGCGGCTGACGCCGACCAGAACGATGTCGGCGTGCTCGAGATTTTCGGGCAACTGGCCGTCGTCGCTCATCATCGTGAAGTTGAGCGCATCGATCCGCTTGAAGTAGTCGGCGTTGAGCATGTGCTGCGCGCCGGCGCGCGGCGTCGAGTTCTGTCCAAGGTAGGATTTGAACAGGTTGAGGATCGGCCCGAGCACGCTCAGGCACGGCGAGCCGTACGCTTCGCAGCTTTCCTCCAGCCGTCGCGAAGGTTCGGAATCGACGAGGGTGAAGAGCACGATGCCCGGCGCGTTCTCGATCTCGGCGATCACCCGGTCGAGCTGCTCGGGCGTGCGCACCAGCGGATAGACGTGTTCGATCGAGGCGACGCCCTGATATTGCGCCGAGGCGGCGCGCGAGGCGGCGATCAGCGTCTCGCCAGTCGAGTCCGAGACGAGATGAAGATGAAAATAGCTGCGGCCCAAGGTCTGTCCCCGACACGAATCCCGAGAGGTTTATAGTCGGTGTACGAGGCCTGTGGACAGGGAGGGACGGGCGCCTGTCCCCGACTGCGTGCGCGGCCTTCGACGCGAGGCGCCGCGAATTATCCTCCACAGGGTTGAAAGCGGGGACAAGCGGGAAGCGCATTCGGCGCCGCTCGGTGAATTCCGGGGATAACGCGCAGCCGAATCCGAGCCGGCCGCCCGATCGAACGGAAATGCTTAACAAATCGTTAACGCGGCGGCGGCCCTTGACGGGCGGCGCCGAGCTTCGAGCGCGCCCGGTTCGAAGGCTCGCGAGCGCCCAATTTTGAATATGCGCTGTAGGCCCGCCAAAGAGAGAAAGAAACTTCAGAATCTCTCTTCCTTGTCTTTCCGAGCCGTCCCCGCTTGCATCCCGCGAGCGGCGCCCGTAATCGCTTCGCCTTCCCCCGACGCCGCCAACCGCGGCGATCACGGACGCGCTCATGTACCTCTGGCTCAAGGCTCTCCACATCATCGCGATCATCGCCTGGATGGCGGGGATGCTCTATCTGCCCAGGCTGTTCGTCTATCACGTCGCCGTCCCGCGAGGCTCTCCGACCTCCGAGACATTCAAGATCATGGAGCGCCGCCTTCTCAAGGCGATCATCAACCCGTCAATGGTGGTGGTGTTCATCACCGGTCCGCTGCTCGCCTACATGGGCGACTTCTGGATGGACCCCTGGCTCCAGATCAAATTCGTCCTCGCGCTCGGGCTTGCGGCGGCATCCATGGCTATCTCGCGCGTTGCGTCAGGCTCTTCGCCCAGGACGCCAACACGCGGCCGGCGGTCTTCTTCCGGGTCCTCAACGAGGTTCCGACGGTGCTGATGATCCTGATCGTGCTGCTCGTCGTGCTCAAGCCTTTCTGAGCCGAGGCGCCCGACTTCAGCTCGGAAAGCCGCAATTGCCCGTTGAAAATTGCGAAGAAGCCGATTATGAGACGGCTGCCCACCTTCAACGCGCCTCACGCGTGGCCGCCGACCGCAAGGTTCAGTCGGCCAGAACGGTCCTCCGAGACCGCGAAAGCCCGTAGAGCGCTCTCCACTCCCCACTCCGTTCGCGACAAGAGGCTATTTTCAGCCCGATCGCCCGAGGCAAAGGTCCGCAAATGCGGGAAATCAAACTCAAAGACCTGAAAACAGAAATCTCCCACCGAACTCCTGGCGTTCGCGGAGGAGAACGACGTCGAGAACGCGTCAATCATGCGCAAGCAGGAACTCATGTTCGCCATTCTCAAGCAATTGGCGAGCGTCGACGTTCAGATCATCGGCGAGGGCGTTGTCGAAATCCTGCAGGACGGCTTCGCCTTCCTGCGTTCCGCCGACGCCAATTATCTTCCGGGACCCGACGATATCTACATCTCGCCCTCTCAGATCCGCAGGCTGGGCCTGAGGACCGGCGACACGGTCGAAGGCGTGATTCGCAGCCCGAAGGAGGGCGAACGATATTTCGCGCTGCTGAAATGCAACGCGATCAACTTCGAGGACCCCGAGAAGACGCGACACAAGGTCCATTTCGACAACCTGACGCCGCTCTATCCCAACGAGCGCCTGAAGCTCGAGGTGGAGGATCCGACCCGGAAGGACATGTCGTCGCGCGTGATCGACATCGTCGCGCCGATCGGCAAGGGCCAGCGCGCCCTGATCGTCGCGCCGCCGCGCACCGGCAAGACCGTCCTCCTGCAGAACATCGCCCAGTCGGTCACCGCGAATCACCCCGAGTGCTACCTGATCGTCCTGCTGATCGACGAGCGGCCGGAAGAAGTCACCGACATGCAGCGCTCGGTGAAGGGCGAGGTCGTCTCCTCGACCTTCGACGAACCAGCGGTTCGCCACGTCCAGGTGGCGGAGATGGTGATCGAGAAGGCCAAGCGGCTCGTCGAGCACGGACGCGACGTCGTCATCCTGCTCGATTCGATCACGCGTCTGGGCCGCGCCTACAACACGGTCGTGCCCTCGTCCGGCAAGGTCTTGACCGGCGGCGTCGACGCGAACGCGCTTCAGCGGCCCAAGCGCTTTTTCGGCGCCGCGCGCAATATCGAGGAGGGCGGATCGATGACGATCATCGCCACCGCCCTGATCGACACCGGATCGCGCATGGACGAGGTGATCTTCGAGGAGTTCAAGGGAACCGGCAATTCGGAAATCATCCTCGACCGCAAGGTCGCCGACAAGCGCACCTTCCCGTCGATGGACATCACCCGCTCCGGCACCCGCAAGGAGGAACTGCTGGTTCCGCCGGACATCCTCAAGAAGATGTACGTCCTGCGGCGCATCCTCAATCCGATGGGCACGGTCGACGCGATCGAGTTCCTGCTCGGCAAGCTGCGCGAAACGAAGACCAACGCCGGTTTCTTCGAATCCATGAATACCTGACGACGGACGCCTAGAAAAGGAGCGCGGGCGTGACGAGAGGCCGTGCCGGACAGCGAATCGCCGAAGCCGACGCTCGCCGAGATGCGCGGCGAGATCGACCGGATCGACGCGGCCATGCACGAGCTCCTGATGGAGCGCGGGCGCATCATCGACCGGCTGATCGAGATCAAGGCGCAGCAGGGCGGCGGCTCGGCTTTCCGTCCGGCGCGCGAGGCCTCGATGATGCGCGCGATCGTCGAGCGGCACCGCGGCCATTTGCCGCTGGACACGGTCGAGGGCATCTGGCGGATCATCATCTCGACCTTCACCTACCTGCAGGCGCCGTACAGCGTGCATGTCGACGTCTCGCGCGGCGACGCCGCCATGCGCGATTCGGCCCGATTCCATTTCGGCTTCACGGTGCCCTGCGTGCCGCATTTGAGCGCCGTCGACGTGATCGACGCGGTGGCCGGGTCGACCGGGGATCTCGGCATGTTCGCGCTCGACGGCGGACCGCGGACGGAGGCCTGGTGGACGCGGCTCATGCCGCTCCGATGCGCCCAAGGTGATCGCGCGACTGCCGTTCGTCGAGCGGACCGACCATCCGGCGGGCATGCCGGTGTTCGTCATCTCGCGGCCGCTCGCCGACGGGGGCGCCCGCGACGTCGTGCTCGAGGCTGTTCGTCTCGACCGCTGGCGGCCGGACAATCCGTTTGCGCTCGCCGGCATCGGCGCGGAGATCGTCGCATCGGCCGCCGACAGCATGGGGCTCAGCCTGCTGGTCGGCCGTCCGGGCGAGCTTGACCCCGATTTGACCTCAGCGACGCTGCGCGGCGTCGGGGCCGCGGACGTCAGGAGCGTCGAGATCGGGTCGCACGCGGCGCGTTTCGACGCGTCGGCGTTGCGCCCGGGCTGCGCTTGAGGCTATCGAGACGTCATGTCCACTGTCGCTTCGCTCCGCCCGGAGCCCCGCCCCGAAATCCTGGCGATCGACGCTTACGTGCCCGGCAAGAGCCGGGTGGCGGGGGTCGCGAAGGTCCATAAGCTTTCGTCCAACAAATCGCCGCTCGGCCCGTCGCCGAAGGCGGTCGAGGCGTTCCAGGCCGCGGCGCGCGATCTGGCCGTCTACCCGGACGGTTCCGCGCGCTCGCTCCGCGAGGCGGTTGGCCGGCGGTTCGGCCTCGACCCGGAGCGGGTCCTCTGCGGAAATGGCTCGGATGAGATCATTGCCCTGCTGGCGCATGTGTTCCTGCGATCCGGGCGACGAGGGCCTCTACAGCCAGCATGGGTTTCTGGAATATCCGATCGCCATCCGCGCCGCCGGAGCGACGCCCGTCGTCGCGCGGGAGACGAACAGGACGGCGAACGTCGACGCGCTTCTCGCCAAGGTGACGCCCGCGGACGAAAATCGTCTATCTCGCCAACCCGAACAATCCGACCGGGACGTATCTGCCCCATTCGGAGATCGAGCGGCTGCATGCGGGGCTGCCGGCGGACTGTCTCCTGGTGCTCGACGCGGCTTATGCCGAATACGTCACGCGCAACGATTACGCCGCGGGTATCGAACTCGCCGCGATCGCGCGAGAACGTCGTCATGACCCGGACCTTCTCCAAGATCCACGGACTGGCGAGCTTGCGCATCGGCTGGGCCTACGGTCCGGCGCATGTGGCGGACGCGATCAACCGGGTGCGGCCGCCCTTCAATCTGAACGGGCCGGCAATTGCCGCGGGGGTCGCGAGTCTCGAAGACGCAGCGCATGTCGAGGCGGCGATCGAGCACAACGCCCGATGGCTGCCCTGGCTCGCCGAATCGATCGTGAAGCTCGGGATCGAGGTCACGCCGAGCGTGGCGAATTTCCTGCTGCTGGAGTTCGGGCGGAACGGCGTCGGGAGCGCGGCGGAAGCGGACGCGTACCTCAGTGCACGGGGTTACATCCTGCGCGCGGTCAGCGCTTATGGGCTGCCTCAGTGTCTGCGGTTGACGGTGGGCGACGAGGAGGCGAATCGGGGCGTGGTCGAGGCGCTGGCCGAATTCGTGAGGGCCGATCGTGGCTGAGCGTCTCGGGCCACCGCTCGACGAGCCCGTCTTCGGCGATCTGGCGATCATCGGCATCGGCCTGATCGGATCGTCGCTCGCCCGCGCCATCCGCCAGCAGAACGCCGCGCGTCGAATCGTGATCGCCGACGCCTCTCCCGAGGCGTTGGCGCGCGCCGAGGCTCTGGGTCTCGGCGATGCGTACACGGCCGACTCCGCCGAAGCGGCGGGGCGCGCCGATTGCGTGATCCTCTGCGCGCCGATCGGCGCGACCGCGGAGATCGGTCGGGCGATTGCGCCGGCCTTGAAGCCGGGCGCAATCGTGTCCGACGTGGGCTCGGTCAAAGCGGCGGTGATCGCGGAGCTCGAGCCGATCCTCCCGGCCCACGTCCGGCTCGTGCCGGCGCATCCGGTGGCGGGGACCGAGCAGTCTGGACCGGACGCGGGATTCGCGACTCTGTTCGTCAATCGCTGGACCATCCTTACGCCGCCAGAGGGCGCAGACCCCGAGGCGGTCGGAAAGGTGCGAGCGCTGTGGGAGGCGATCGGCGCCAATGTCGAGACCATGGAGGCGGCGCACCATGACCTTGTGCTCGCGATCACCAGCCATGTGCCGCATCTGCTCGCCTACAATATCGTCGGAACCGCCGCCGACCTCGAGGACGTGACGCAGTCCGAGGTGATGAAGTTCTCCGCTGGCGGGTTTCGCGACTTCACCCGAATTGCGGCCTCCGATCCAACCATGTGGCGCGACGTGTTCCTGCACAACAAGGACGCCGTCCTCGAGATGCTGGGCCGGTTCACCGAGGACCTGACCGCTCTTCAGCGGATGATCCGACGCGGCGACGGCGATGGTCTGTTCGCTCTCTTTACCCGGACGCGGGCGATTCGGCTCGGCATCGTCGCGCAGGGCCAGGACACCGCCGCGCCCGACTTCGGGCGCCGCGGCCCGGAGGCGAATCGGCCGGGATAGCGGCCGCCCCGTCGGCGGCCTGATGTCAGGCTCCGGGCCCGAGAACGGGATCGTGAGCGGCTTCGAGGTCGGCGAGAGCCGCCCGACGTTCCGCGGACGACCGCGCCAGCAGATGAACATGGAATTCGAGCGCCTCGGCCAGCGGGCCAAGCTCGCGCACGGCGCGGGCAAGAACCGGCTCCGGGAAGGCGCCGGTATCGAGAGCCGCCAGGATGCGCCGCTCGCCGAAATCGTCACGCGTGACCGCCAGCAGGATCGCATCGCAAAACGCCGGACATATCGCAGGGCGTATAGACCGAGAAGACGTAGGTCTTCCCGGAGAGGCCGGCCCACGATACGAACCGCGACGCGAGCGACGTTTGAGTCAGCGCGGCGAAGCTCATCGACGCTCGGCGAGAGCGTTCGCCCGGCGCAGCGAGCCCAGGCTCTGGCGGGGGCTCGCAAAGTCCGGTGAAATCGACGCCAAACTGGGAGGACGGCATGGTCTCGCTCACGTTACGGAACATGAACATGACATAGAACAGAACAGGTCCAAGATCAAGGCCGCGTTCCGGCCGCCCGGTCAGAACTCCGCCCCTTCCGCGATGACCGCCTTCAGCGACGGGTCGCGCGCGACCGCCTCCGCGTTGAGCCGATCGCAAGCCGCCTCAATGTCGCTCTGCACTCTCGCCGCAAACGCCTCGCGAGTGAGACCCGGCGGAATCGGCGGCAGATATTCGATCACGGCGACGCCCGGACGGCGGAGGAATCCGCGCCGTCGCCAGAAGAGACCGGTGTTCAGCGCCACCGGAAGGCAGGGCGCCGAGTTTCCGGCATAGATGGCCGCGACGCCGGCCTTGTATTTCGGCGGCGCTCCCGGAAGTCGCCGGGTGCCCTCCGGATAGATGAACACCTGCCGCCCCGCGGCGAAGACGGGCCGGGCGGCCTCTTCGATCTGCTGCAGCGCCTGCCGACCCCGCGCGCGATCGATCGCAATCTGCTTGGAGACGATCAAATAGAGGCCGAAGAACGGAATATAGGTGAGCTGACGCTTGAGAATGATTGCGAAATCGGGAGCGTATTTGAGCAGCGCGAAGGTCTCGAGAAAGGACTGATGTTTCGCGGCGATGAGAACCGCCCCAGGAGGAATGTTCTCGACGCCCCGATACTCGACCTTGAGGCCGCAGATCGCCTCGAGAAGCCAGACGGAAGCGGCCCGCCAGACGTTGGCGAGGGCGAACACGCCGCGCCGGCCGCCGAGGATAGTCGGCAGGCCGAGCACCATGAGAAGCAGCAGCGTCAGATAGAACAGGACGTTGAAGAGAATCGAGCGGACGACGAGCATGGCGGAACGGTCTTTGAACGGCGGGAGGGGCGGGTCGGCTACCATCATTGCAACGCGCGAAGGTGACGCAGGACGATACGGCGGGACAGAACGCCGGTCGAGCAGCGCGACGACCGCCGCCACCAGAAGAAGGCCCGCGTATCCGGTGGGATCGAGGGCGAACGAGCCGAACAGGGCGGCGATTTCGGCGCCGCCGGGCGAGTTCTCAGAATAGCGCGACAGCGTCGAGGCGACGAAAAAGAAGGCGATCGCCGCCCCTCCGCCGATCGCCGCGCCCTGCAGGCCTAGCCGCTGAAAGTGACTGTGAAACTGATTGGCCACAAATCGATCCGACGCGCCGACGAAGTGGAGAACCTCGACGATCTCGCGGTTTTCCGCGACCGCGCCCCGGGTGGCGAATCCGATCGCCGTCGCCATCGCGACGATCACCAGGACGAACAGCGCGGCCGCAAGAGCGACGATGGCGCCGGCCATGACGCCGATCCGGGCGGCCCAGACCCGGTGATCATCCAGATTGGCCTGCGGCGCGCCCTCCGCGAGCGCGGCGCGAAGCGCGGCGACATCCGCTTCGCCCGTCCCGCGCACGTGAACCACGATGATGCGGGGAATCGGCAGGAGCCGATAGATCCACGCCCTCGCCGAGCCAGGGCTGAAGGAGCTTTCGCGAGTCGTCGCCGCTATAGGCATGGACGTTCTCCACGCCCACGCGCTGGCCGGCGATCGCGGCGACCTTGTCGGCCAGACGGTCGACGTCGTCGCTCGGGCCGGGCTTCACCTGGATCGTGACGTCGCTGAGGATGTCGGTCCGCCAAGCCTGGGACGCCCGGGCCATCAGCAGCGCTCCCCCGGCCGTCAGGCATGCGAGCAGGGTCATGATCGCCGACGACGACGACCAGAGCGCCTCCGGCGATCGAGTTGCGGGGAATGAGCGGCATGCGCCGGTCGAGCGCCGGCTCCGGCGCGAACGCGCTTTCGTCCGCGGCCTCGTTCATTCGGGCGCGCCCTCGAAGAGGGCGACTTTGCCGTCGCCGACGACGAGCCGTCGGGCGAATCCGAACTGGTCCATGAGTTGGAGATCATGCGTCGCAATCACGACCGCGGTGCCCAGCCGGTGAAGCTCGACGAACAGGCGCAGCAGACGGCGCGCGAGGCCCGGGTCGACGTTGCCGGTCGGCTCGTCGGCGAGCAGCAGCTCGGGTCGGACGATCAGCGCGCGTGCGATGGCGGCGCGCTGCTTTTCGCCGCCGGACAGAACGGGCGGCGACCGCGTTCATCCGCTCGCCGAGGCCGACCCAACGCAGGAGCTCCAAGACTTCGGCCCGGTAGCTCGATTCGGCGCGGCCCAGCGCGCGGAGCGGCAGCGCCACGTTCTCGTAAGTCGTGAGATGATCCAGCAGGCGGAAATCCTGAAACACGACGCCGATGCGCCGGCGTAAGCCGGTCAGCTCGTCCTTGGTGAGCGTGGCGGAATCCTGTCCGAAGATATGGATGGTTCCCCGGGTCGGTCGCAGCGACAGCAGCATGAGGCGGAGCAGCGTGGTCTTGCCGGCGCCGGAGGGGCCGGTCAGGAACTGAAAACTCTGCGGCGCGACTGCGAAGTTGACGTCGCTTACGACCTCCTCGCCCATTCCGTATCGCAGGCCGACGTTTTCAAAGCGGAGCAAAGGAGACACCGGACGGGAATGAGACGGGTGAACGGCTGCGATCGGGCGGGCGATCAGAGAGCAGTGTCTCCGGAGCGCGGCGGTCGGCCGTCGGAAGGCGCGTCGGAAAACGATGAGGCGATCGGTAAGGCGGAAATCGGGATCATGAGGCGCCGGACCAGAGCGGTGAAGACAGGTGCGTCTATTCTGTCCATAAGGGGTTGCGGACCGGCAATCGAGCCCAGACTCGATTTTTGCTCGACGAAAAGCGTCGGCGGCGGCGTTGTAACGGGATATTCGAATCGATGTCTCTCTTGGAAAACGCGATCGCCGACCGCTATGCTGGATGACCGGGCTCAACGCAACACCCATGCGTTTTCGGTCGAGGTCGATCCATGAGCGGCGACAGACGCGTCAAAGTGCTTTTCGACGAAGCGGCGATCGCCGAGCGCACCGAAGCGCTCGCCAAGGCGATCGCGGCGGTCGAGCCGAAGGATCTGCTCGTGGTCGCGATCCTGAAGGGCTCCTTCATGTTCGCCGCAGATCTCTTGCGCGCGCTGCATCGCGCCGGGCTCGAGCCGCAGGTCGAGTTCTTTCATCTCTCCAGCTATCTGGACGGCACCGTGTCGAGCGGAACGGTGAGGATTCTCCGCGACATTGATTCCCCGGTTCGTGATCGCGACGTGCTGGTGGTCGACGACATTCTCGAATTCGGGCCGGACGCTCGCGTTCGCCAAGGACCTTCTGGCTGCGCGCGGCGCGCGGCGCGTGCTGATCTGCACGATGCTGGAGAAGCCGGGCAAACGCGCCGTACCGATCGAAGCCGACTTTGTCGGCTTTGTCTGTCCCGACGTTTTCGTGGTGGGCTACGGGATGGACGTGGCGCACTTTTATCGGGAACTGCCATTCATTGGCCGGGTTGTCACGGCTCAGGACGACGCTTAGAGCGAGATCTGACCCGCAATCGCGTCGCACTTCAAACTCCTCGAGAGCGCGGAATTTCAAAGACACTTTTTTCGCATTCCACCGCAGGCGTGACATAAAGGTTAGTCGCAATCAGGCGGGAGGACATCGGGTGTTCGAAAGCCGGTTTCAGTCGTTCGCAGACGTCGGCGGTCCAACCCACGGCGCCGCGAGGGTCGCGGAACTGCGACGCGCCCTCGATGCCGATGGGTTTGACGGCTTCCTCGTGCCGCGGGCGGACGAACATCAGAATGAGTATGTGCCCGCCGCCGCCGAGCGGCTCTTATGGCTGACCGGTTTCGCCGGCTCGGCGGGCATGGCGATCGTGCTCAAAGACCGGGCGGCGCTCTTCGTCGATGGGCGTTACACGGAGCAGGCGAAGGCGCAGGTCGACGGTTCGGTGTACGAGATTCTGCACGTGACCGAAGAGCCTCCGTCCGAGTGGCTGTCGCGCGTCCTCAAGAAGGGCGAAAGGATCGGTTACGACCCGCGTCTGCACACGCCCGATTTCGTTCGCCGCTTCTCGGCCGCCTGCGAGGCCGCGGAGGCGGAACTTGCGCCCGCGGCGAGCAATCCTGTCGATGCGATCTGGCGCGATCGGCCGGGCTCGCCAGTGGGCGCGGTCACGCAACACAAGACGCGTTTTGCGGGCGAACAAGCGGCCGCCAAGATCGCGCGGGTCCAGGAGACTTCTGAAGCGCGACGACGGCCTCTTGATCAGCGACCCGCATAATCTCGCGTGGCTCTTCAACATTCGTGGCGCGGACGTGTCGCATACGCCGCTGCCCTTGGGCTACGCCTATGTTCCGCGCGAGGGGCGGCCGATTCTCCTGCTCGATTCGGCCAAGCTCGCGTTGTCGGCTCGAGAAGGGCTCGCCGCGCTCGCCGACCTCGCTAGATCCGGATGCGCTGGTCGGCGCTGGTCGAGCGGCTCGGGAAACAGGGCGCGCGCATCCTGTTCGACAGCGCGACGGCGCCGGCGTTTCTGACGCAGACCCTGGAGCGCGCGGGCGGCAAGGCCGACGTCGGCACGGATCCGATCGGCCTGATGAAGGCCGCCAAGAACAAGGCCGAGCTTCAAGGAGCGAGGGCGGCGCACGAGCGCGACGGCGCGGCGCTCGCCAGGTTCCTGGCCTGGTTCGACGCAGAGGCGCCGCGGGGGCGGCTGACCGAGATCGACGCGGTCGAAGCGCTGGAATTGTTCCGACGCGCGACCGGCGCGTTGAAGGACATCTCCTTTCCGACCATCGCCGCGGCCGGGCCGAATTCCGCCATGCCGCACTACCGCGTGAGCCTGGCGAGCAATCGCAGGATCGAGCGCGGAATCTTCCTGATCGACAGCGGCGGCGCAATACGAGGACGGAACGACCGACGTCACCCGGACGATCGCGGTCGGACGCCCGAGCGGCTTGATGCGAGACCGTTTCACGCGGGTTCTGAAGGGCCACATCGCGATCGCCGAGGCGGTCTTTCCTCGGGGAACGAGCGGAGCGCAGATCGACGTGCTGGCGCGCAAGCCGCTATGGGACGTCGGGCTCGATTTCGACCACGGCACGGGGCATGGCGTCGGCTCCTACCTGTCGGTCCACGAGGGACCGCAGCGGATCGCCAAGACAGGGACGGCGACGCTCGCGCAGGGCATGATCCTGTCCAACGAGCCCGGCTACTATGCGGCCGGGGCGTTCGGCATCCGCACCGAGAATTTGATGGTCGTCGAACCGCGGGAGATCGCCGGCGCCGAGCGCGAGATGCTCGGCTTCGAGACGCTGACGCTGGCGCCGATCGACCTGCGGCTCGTGGACTGGAAGCTCCTGGACGCGGCGCGAGATCAAGTGGCTCGACGCCTATCATGCGCGCGTGCGCAAGGCCCTTGCGCCGCTGGTCGACGCCGCGACGCGGCGATGGCTCAACGACGCGACGCGGCGGCGGCCGAAGGCAAAGCCTGTGCGGTAGTCGCGGAGGCCGCGATTCTGGAGACTGAAAACGGCAACGCCGCCCGCCGGCAGGACCAGCGCGGGCGGCGCGGTTCGCGCGCGGACCGTCAGGCCATGAACTGGCCGCCGTTCGCCGACAGCGTCGAGCCGGTGATGAAACCCGCCTCGTCGGCCGCGAGGAACACGACGCAGCGCGCGATCTCCTCGGGCTCGCCGAGGCGGCGCACCGGGATCTGCGGCAGGATGGCCTTGTCCAGCACTTCCTTCGGCACCGCCTTGACCATTTCGGTCGCGATATAGCCGGGGCAGATCGCGTTGACCGTGATTCCCTTGCTCGCGTTTTCCTGCGCCAGCGCCTTGGTGAAGCCGATGTCGCCCGCCTTGGCGGCCGAGTAGTTCGCCTGTCCCGTCTGCCCCTTCTGGCCGTTGAGCGAGGAGATGTTGATGATCCGGCCGAAGCCGCGCTCGCGCATGCCCTCGATGACCGGACGGGTCATGTTGAAGAGCGAGTTCAGATTGGTGTTGATGACGGCGTACCATTGATCCGGCGTCATCTTGTGAAACACGCCGTCCTTGGTGATGCCGGCGTTGTTGACCAGGACGTCGACCGGGCCGAGATCCTTCTCGACCTGTGGCGAGGCCGGCGACGCATTCGTCGTAGTTGGCGCACGTCCCACTTGTAGACGTGGACTCCGGTCTCGGCCTTGAACTTTGCCGCGGCCTCGTCGTTCGAGTGATAGGTCGCGGCGACTTGTATCCGGCAGCCTTCAGCGCCTTGGAAATCGCTGCCCCGATGCCCCGCGTTCCGCCCGTAACGATTGCAACCCTAGCCATGTTTCCTCCCTTTGGTGCGTCGCAAAATGACCGCGTCTATCGGCGATGCTACACGAAGACGTTGCGGGGCGCCAGTAGCCGAAGGGCGCACGACAGGAGTCGACGGTCCGCGGCGAGGGCCGCGGCGCCGTAAAAAGAGGGTTCCGGGGCCCAAAAAAACCGCTATCGTGCATTTCCCCTTCGGACGCGGGTTCATCAGGACGCACACGCATATGGCGACCCAGTCCCCGACGACCATCAAAAAATACGCCAACCGGCGTCTGTATAATACGGCGTCGAGCGCCTATGTGACTTTGGCCGACCTCGCGAAGATGGTGAAGAGCGGAGAGGACTTCATCGTCTATGACGCCAAGACCAACGAGGACATCACACGATCCGTCCTGACTCAGATCATCGTCGAGCAGGAGGGGATCGAGGGGCAGTCCCTTCTTCCGGCAACCTTCCTGCGGCAGTTGATCCGGTTTTACGGCGACAGCATGCAGGCGCTTCTGCCGAGCTACCTCGAGTTCTCGATCGACAAGTTCAGCGGCGAGCGTCAGGCGATGCGGGAGGCCGCCGGCCGGATGTTCGGCGCCGACGCCTTCTCGGGCGGATCGTTCGCGGCTCTGCAGGAGCTGACGCAAAAGAACCTCAACTCCTTCAATCAGGCGCTCGGGGTTTTCTCGCCCTTCACCGCGCCGTTGGCGACTGCGGAGGGCTGCGGGCAAGAAGGCGACCTCGTCCGAGGATATCGAGGAACTGCGCAAGCAGCTTTCCGACATCCAGCGAAAACTGGAGTTGCTCGCCGGCAAGAGCTGAGCGTCGCCGTCCGTCGGCGGAGGCCCGTCGGTGTGGGATTGCGAAAGCCGAGCGGGTCGTCCAGAATTCTCCGACGCGAAATCCGGCCTGAAGCGCGATGCCTCTCGACGCCCAGAAACTGCGCGACTTCTATGGTTCGCCGCTCGGCGATCTCGCGAGACGGCTGATCGGGCGCATCGTCCGCGCGCGCTGGCTCGGCGCAGCCGGCCTGACCGTGGCGGCGCTGGGCTATGGCGCGCCCTACCTCGACCGGTTTCGCGAGACGGCGGCGCGCTGCCTGGCCCTGATGCCGGCCGAACAGGGCGCGGCGGTCTGGCCGGAGCCGGACCGCTGCGCGGTTGCGCTGGTCGAGGCGCGGAGATGCTGCCGCTGCCCGACAACAGCGTCGATCGGCTGCTGATCGCCCACGCGCTCGAGGCGGCCGAGCGGCCGGCGGAGCTGCTCGAAGAGGTGTGGCGCGTCGTCGCGCCCGAGGGGCGGATCCTGGCGATCGTTCCGTCGCGACGCGGCGTCTGGGCGCGCGCCGACGGAACCCCTTTCGGTCACGGCCTGCCCTATTCCAAGACGCAACTGCGCGACCTGCTCCAGGGCGCCGAGTTTTCGCCGGTCTTCTGGGGCGAGGCGCTGTTTGCGCCGCCGATCGAGCGCCGTTCGTGATTCGCTCCGCGCCGACGATCGAGCGCGTCGGCGCCGCCCTCGGCTCTGCCGTTCGCCGGCGTCCATGTCGTCGAGGCGATCAAGCAGGTCCATCGGCCGGTCGGCGTCCACGCCGTTGCCGAAGCGCGGCGCGCCGGGCTCATCGTCGCCCTCGCGCTCGCGCCAAGCGCGCAGCGGCAGGCTCATGGCTGCGCCGATCATGCGTCGATTTGTCCGTTGGCGCCCGGGGAGCCGATGGACTAGAGCCTTCTTGATCCTCAAACGCGGTGAAGACCGATGCCGAATAGCGAACGCCTGCTGGTCCTCCTGCGCCACGGCCAGAGCGACTGGAACCTGAAGAACCTGTTCACCGGCTGGCGCGATCCGGATCTTGTCGCCGGCCGGCGTCGAGGAGGCCAAGGAGGCGGGCCGCCGCCTGAAGGCGCACGGGATCACGTTCGACATCGCCTTCACCTCGGCGCTGATCCGCGCCCAGCACACGCTCGCGCTGACGCTGGCCGAGATGGGGCAGACGGGCCTGCCCGAGCATCGCGACCAGGCGCTGAACGAACGCGACTACGGCGATCTCTGCGGCCTCAACAAGGACGACGCCCGCAAGAAATGGGGCGAGGAGCAGGTCCACCTCTGGCGCCGGAGCTACGACGTTCCAGCCGCCCGGCGGCGAGAGCCTGAAGGATACGGTGGCGCGCGCGCTGCCCTATTATTGCCAGCACATCCTGCCCGAGGTGCTGCGGGGCAAGCGCGTGCTGGTCGCGGCGCACGGCAACAGCCTTCGGGCGCTGGTCATGGTGCTCGACCGGCTGACGCCGGAGACCATTCCCGACGATGGAGCTCGCGACCGGGCGTGCCGCTGGTCTATCGGCTGAACGCCGATTCGACCGTGGCTTCGAAGGACGTCCTGACGCAGTTAACGCAGGCGCGCCGCTGCCGCCACTCGAAAGCCGGGATAGTATCCCAGCGTCAGTGATTCGTTTGGCGGAGAGGAGAATATGGCGCGCAGGCTCGCCGGGATCGGGTTGTTGATTGTCGGCGCAGCGGCAGGCGTCGCCTGCGCTGGCCGGCCAGTATGAGTTTCTGGCCGCGCCGCAGATCAATCTGTCCCTTGTCTATCGGCTGGACAAGCTGACCGGCGACGTCATCGCCTGCCAGTTCGCCCACAATCCAGGCCGCACCGACGTCGGCCCGGGCGCTTTCGGGGTCACGACCTGCTATCGCGTCGGCGAGGGCGCGACCGGCCAGGAGCCCGGCGACTACGGTCTGATCGCGACCCGCCACGAGCAGGAAGGCGGCGTCTTCCGCGTCAATTATCGCACGGGCGCGCTCAGCATCTGCTATCTCTATTTCCAGCGCGAGAAGCAGGGCGACCACGAGGCGATCGCCGACCAGTATGTCGTCTGCACGCCGCCGTCGAAATAGCGGCGCAGGCGGCGCGCGCAGGCGATGGCGCGATCGGGAGGCCCGAGCGGCCGATGTTCGCGAACGATTAGGACACGATATTCGCGCAGGCGAGCGGCGTCGGAAAAGCCGCGGTCGCGGTCTTCCGCATCTCCGGGCCCGCTCTGCGCGGCGGCGCTCGCGGCGCTTGCGCCCGGAGCGGCCTTTCCCGATCGGACCGCGGTTCTGCGGACCTTGAAGGACCCGGTCTCGGGCGCGCCGCTCGACCGGGCGCTGGTGACGCGCTTCGCCGCGCCGCGCAGCTTCACCGGCGAGGAGGTGGTCGAACTGCACGTGACCGGCGGCCGGGCCGTGCCCGCGGCGCTGGCGCGCGCCGCTTCAGGCCCTGCCGGGACTTGCGGCTGGCGGAGCCCGGCGAGTTCGCCTGGCGCGCGTTCCTGAACGGCAAGATGGACCTGTCCGAAGCGGAGGGGCTCGCCGATCTGGTCGAGGCGGAAACCGAGGCGCAACGGCGGCAGGCGCAGACGGATCGCCGGCGGCGCGCTGAGGCGCGAATGCGACGCCATTCGCGCAACTCTGCTCGACGCGATGGCGACGGTCGAGGCGCAGCTCGATTTCTCCGACGTCGAGGATTCCGCGGACCTGACGCTCCGAGTCGATCCGGCAGGCCGCGGGCCGCGCGGCTGACCGAATCGACCGCGCGCTCGCGAGCGCTCAATCGGCCGAGCGTCTGCGCGCGGGATTTGTCGTGGTGATCGCCGGGCCGCCGAACGTCGGCAAGTCGACCCTGATGAACGCGATCGCCGGGCCGCGACGTCGCGATCACCTCGCCGTTCGCCGGCACGACGCGAGACCCGATCGAGGTCGCGCTCGATCTCGAGGGCTATCCGGTCATCCTGGTCGACACCGCGGGCATTCGCGACTCGGCGGACCCGATCGAGCAGGAGGGCGTTCGGCGCGCGCTCGTGCGCGCCGAGAACGCGGACCTGACGCTGTGGCTCGACGACGGGCGGCCGCTGCGGCAGGCGACGGGCGGCGCCCGGGCCCATGCTGGTGGTGCGGACCAAGTGCGACCTCGATACGAAGTCCGGAACGGGGGGCTCGACGGACGGGCGCGCAATTTGCGATATCGGCGAAGACCGGCGAAGGGATCGACGCGCTGCTTGACGCGATCGCGGACCGGGCGATGGAGCGATGTCCTCCGGCGAGCCGGCGGTGCTGACGCTGGCGCGACATCGGGACGCCTTCCTCAGCGCGAGCGGGCGCTCGATGCGGCGCTGTCGCCGGAGGCGATCGAGGTCGAATTGGTCGGCGGAGGCGTTTCGCCGCGCCGCCGCCGCGATGGATCGCGTCGTCGGGCGGATCGGGGTCGAGGACGTGCTTGGGCCAGATTTTCTCACGGCTCTGCGTCGGGAAATGAGCGAGATCTGTTTCACGTGAAACACGGGTCTCGGACATGACGCTTTGACGTCATCGTGATCGGCGGCGGACACGCCGGCTGCGAGGCCGCGGCCGCCGCGGCGCGCTGCGGCGCCGCGACCGCGCTCGTGACCCACCGCGCTGCGACGATCGGCGAAATGTCCTGCAACCCCGCGATCGGCGGGATCGGCAAGGGCCATCTCGTGCGCGAGATCGACGCGCTCGACGGCGTGATGGGCCGGGCCGCCGACGCGGCCGGCATCCAGTTCCGCGTCCTCAATCGCCGCAAGGGGCCCGCTGTCCAGGGCCCGCGCGCCCAGGCCGACCGCGCGCTCTACCGGCGCGCGATGCGCGCGCTGATCGCCGCCACGCCCGAACCTGACCGTGGTCGAAGGCGAGGCGGCGGGGATCCGGTCCGCAAGCGGCGCCGTCGCGGGCGTCGCGCTGGCGGACGGCCGGGGCTTCTCCTGCCGCGCCGTCGTGCTGACAACCGGGACCTTTCTTGCGCGGAGTGATCCATCTCGGCGACGTCCGCACTCCGGCCGGCCGCTTCGGCGACGGGCCCGTCGGTCTCGCTGGCCGCAGAGCCTCGAGCGCGCGGGCTTCGCCTTCGGCCGGCTGAAGACCGGGACGCCGCCGCGCCTCGACGGGGCGACGATCGACTGGGCGTCGCTCGAAATCCAGCACGGCGACGACCCGCCGGAATTCTTCTCGCTCGAGACGACGAACCGCCGTCGCGCGCCGCAGGTGCCTTGCCACATCACCCGAACGACCGCGGAGACCCATCGGATCGTCCAGGGCCGACGCGCATCGATCCGCCGTCTATTCCGGCTCGATCTCCGGGCGCGGCCCGCGCTATTGTCCGTCGATCGAGGACAAGGTCGTCCGCTTCGCCGGATCGCGAAAGCCATCAGATCTTTCTCGAGCCCGAGGGCGCTGGACGATCCGACCGTCTATCCGAACGGCATATCGACCTCGCTGCCGGCCGAGACCCAGCGCGCGCTGATCGCGACCATTCCCGGACTCGAGCGGGCGCGCATCCTTCGCGCCGGCTATGCGATCGAATACGATTACGTCGATCCGCGCGGGCTCGACCCCACGCTCGAGGCGCGGCGGTTTCGCGGCCTGTTCCTGGCCGGCCAGATCAACGGAACGACCGGCTATGAGGAGGCGGCGGCGCAGGGGCTGGTCGCCGGGGTCAACGCGGCGCGGAAGGCCGGCGGCGCGACGCCCGCGATCTTCGACCGCGCGGATTCGTACCTCGGCGTGATGATCGACGACCTCACCACCCACGGCGTCAGCGAGCCCTACCGGATGTTCACCTCGCGCGCCGAGTTCCGGCTGTCGCTGCGCGCCGACAACGCCGACGAGCGGCTGACCGGCAAGGGCGTCGCGCTCGGCTGCGTCGGGCCGGAGCGGGCGCGCGCTCCACCATGCGGCGTCAGGCGCAACTCGACCGCCGCGCGGGCGCTGCTCAGGGGCGCGACCGCGTCGCCGGCGATGCTGGAGCGGTTCGGCCTCGCGGTCAATCAGGACGGCGCGCGCCGGTCGGCGTTCGAACTCGCCGCGCAGCCGCAGTTCCCGCTGGCGACTCTGGCGCGCGTGTGGCCGGAAATCTCGCGAGATTCCCGGTGACGCTTGTCCGCGCGGCTCGAGGCCGACGCGAAATACGCGGTCTATGTCGATCGCCAGGCCGAGGACGTCGCCCGCTACCGCCGCGACGACGCGCTCGCTCCTGCCGGCGGACCTCGACTATGCCGGACTCTGCCGGGCCTCTCGCGCGAGATGCGGCAGAAGTTCTCCGCGGTGCGGCCCGCGAAGCCTCGGCCAGGCCGGGCGGATCGAGGGCGTGACGCCGGCGGCGCTGGCGGTGATCGCGGCGCATGCGCGGCGCCGGAGCGCGAAGCCCGCTTCCGCAGGCCGCGGAGCTGAGATCGGCCGGGCCGTGGGGCGGCGTCGAGCGCCCGGGCGCCGAGCGAAGCGGACCGGCTCGCCGCCGATCGCCGGGCGGCGCTGCGCGCTCGTCCCTGTTTCACGTGAAACAGAGGACCGCCTCGCGATCTTCGTCGATCTGCTCGCCCGCTGGCGCAGGGCGACCAATCTCATCTCCGAATCGACCTTCCCGTCCGTCTGGACGCGTCACATCGCCGACAGCGCCCAGCTTCTGCCGCTGGCCGAGGGCGCGACGCGCTGGCTCGACATGGGCTCCGGCGCCGGCTTTCCCGGGCTGGTCGTCGCCATCCAGCTCGCCGGGACTCCCGAGCGCCGTCGTCCATTGCGTCGACAGCGACCAGCGGCGATGCGCCTTCCTGCGCGAGGCGGCGCGCGCCACCGGGGCGCCGGCGGTCATTCACCCCGTCCGCGATCGAATCGATCGCGCCCGGGGACGTGGGAGCTGTGGACTGCGTGACCGCGCGCGCCTTCGCCCCCTTGCCGAAGACGCTCGAATTCGCCAAACCATGGCTGGAGAGCGGCGCGATCGGATTGTTTCCCGCGCGGAAGGTCGGTCCTCAAGGACCTCGAACAGGACCCTCCGCCGCCGCTCTATGCGATCGAGACCATCCGCAGCGTCGTCGACGCCGACGCCGCGATCCTCAGAGTCCGGATGAGCTAGAGCCGCGCCATGGCCACGATCGACCCCTCACGATCGCCGCGACCGGACGCGGCCGGCGCGGCCGCGCGTGCTCGTCATGGCGAACCAGAAGGGCGGGGTCGGCAAGACGACCACCGCCATCAATCTCGGCACCGCGCTGGCCGCGATCGGCGAGCGGGTGCTGATCATCGACCTCGATCCGCAGGGCAACGCCTCGACCGGCCTCGGAATCGACCGCAAGAGCCGCGTGACCTCGAGCTACGACGCGCTCGTCGGCGAGCGCGCCTTGCGCGACGTGATCATGCCGACCGCCGTGCCGCGCCTCACCATCGCGCCCTCGACCATGGACCTGCTCGGCGTCGAGCTCGAAATCGCCGGCGACAGCGACCGCTCCTACAAGCTGCGCAAGGCGCTTGCAGACCTTCTTCGAGGCCGACCGCGACCGTCCGGAGCCGGTCACCTACGTCCTGGTCGACTGCCCGCCGTCGCTGAACCTCCTCACCATCAACGCGCTCGCGGCCGCCGACGCGGTCGTCGTGCCGCTGCAATGCGAATTCTTCGCCCTCGAGGGCCTGTCGCAGCTCCTGACCACGGTCGATCAGGTTCGCCGCACGCTCAATCCCGCGCTGACCATCCACGGCGTGGTGCTGACGATGTTCGACCCCCGCAACAGCCTCGCCGGCCAGGTGGTCGCCGACGTCCGCGCCCATATGGGCGACAAGGTCTACGACACCGTCATTCCCCGCAACGTCCGGGTCTCCGAAGCGCCGTCGCACGGCAAGCCGGCGCTGCTTTACGATCTGCGCTGCGCCGGAAGCCAAGCCTATCTCAAGCTCGCCTCGGAAGTCATTCAACGCGAAGGGCGCTGGCGGCCGCTCTGAGCGGCCGTCGTCGAGTCAACGGGAGCAACGCCATGGCCGAAGATCTTGGCCGATCCGAACACAGGCCGCGCCTCGGGCGGGGACTCGCGGCGCTCCTCGGGGCGACGCAGGACGACAGCGAGGCGCCGATCGCGCGCGGCGCCCGCACAGACGCCGATCGAATTTCTGAAGCCCAATCCGCGCAATCCGCGCAAGCGCTTCGACGACGCCGAACTCGACGAGCTCGCCGCGTCGATCAAGGAGCGCGGGATCATCCAGCCGATCCTGGTGCGCGCCATTCCGCGCGTCGCGGACGCCTACGAGATCGTCGCCGGCGAGCGGCGCTGGCGGGCGGCGCAGCGGGCGGGGCTGCACGAGGTCCCGATCGTCGTCTGATCGAGGCCGGCGACCGCGAGGCGCTCGAGATCGCCATCATCGAAAACGTGCAGCGCGCCGACCTCAACGCGCTCGAGGAGGCGGCCGGCTACGCCCAGCTCGGCGCCGACTACGGCTATGCGCATGCCGACATCGCGCGCGTCGTCGGCAAGAGCCGCAGCCACGTCGCCAACACGCTGCGGCTGACCAACCTGCCCGAGCACACGCAAGGCGCTGCTCGCGCGAGGGAAAGATTTCCGCCGGCCACGGCCGCGCCCTGCTCGCCGTCGCGCATCCGGACGCGACCGCCGACCGGATCGTCGCCGAGGGCCTGACGGTCCGCGACATCGAGCGGCTCGGCGAAAACGCCGGCAAGACGGCGCGCGGCGAAGAAGGAGCCGGCGCCAGTCGACGCCGACACGCTCGCGCTTCAGGACAAGCTCGGCCTGGCGCTCGGGGCGAAGGTGACCATCCGCCACGCCGGCGAGAGCGGCGAGATCCGCATCGCCTTCCGCGACTTCGACCAGCTCGACGATTTCTGCCGCCGCCTCTGCCAGCCCGCGGCCCGGTAGAGGTCGCTCCGGACTCCCGGCGCCGGCGCGAATTGCAGGGCGCGGTCGATGACCGCGCTCCGGCCGGATCAGCGATCCGGCCCCACATCGTCGCGCTTCAGGGCCCGGCCTGCCCGTACGGCTTGCCCGGAAAAACCGCTGCACGACCTTGAAAATGCTCAATCCGCGCCCGGGAACGCCGAGTTCTCAATTCCGCGCCCGGCGCCCTGCCGAGGCCAAGGCCCAGAGCGCCCGGGTCGCCAGAATCTCCGCCAGTTCGGGGTCGCGCGCACCTTTGCGCTCATCGCCCGGATCGTCGGCAGACGCTGGGCGATCGACTCCGAAGTCCAGCGCTCCGCCGCCTTGGCGAGAGCCCGGCGCGCCTCGGGCGGCAACCGGACGAACAAGGTCTGGCAGGCGCCGTCAAAGGAAGTTCCCGGCCTCCATCTCGAGGCGCACCCGGTGCAGAAGCGTCAGACGCGCCACCAGCCGGGCCGATCAGCTGGTCGGCGTCGCCGCCTTCGCCGAAAGTAGCGCGCCGCGGAATCGACCGCCCTCTGCAGGTCGCCGGCCAGCGCCTGGTCGACGAGGCCGTCGAGCGGCGACGGCGCGGCGTCCGAGACGATCGCGCGCACGTCGGCGAGCTCGATGCGCGATCTGTCCCCGGGCGTAGAGAATGAGCTTGGCGATCTCGGCCCGGCTCGTTTGCCGGTCGGCGCCGAGCTCGTCCGACCAGCGCCGCCCGCGCGTCGGGCGCGATCATGAGGCCGGCGTTGCGGATCTCGCTGTCGATCAGCGCGCCCAAGCGCCTTCGGCTCGTCGGCGTAACACTCGATCGACGCGGCGTTGGCCGCCTTCTCGAACGCCGCGCGCAGGGCATGTCCCTTCTTGAGCTGCGCCGCCTTGATCACGATCGCGCATTCCGCGGGCGGACGGGCGAACAGAGGCTCGAGCGCCGGCAGGAGATCGCGGCCCTGCGCGTCGATCCAGATCGCCCGGCTCCCGCCGAACATCGACACCGCGTAGGCCTCGTCGGCGAGGCCCTCGGGTCGGCGCGCGAGCGCCTCGCCTTCGAGCCGCACGAGCCGCAGCGGATCGGGGTCCGCGCCGACCAGCTTGCGAACGATCGCTTTCGACCGTTCGTGGGCCAGTCCCTCATCCATGCCGTGAACAAGGAAAAACTGGACGTCCGACGGCAGCCGGTCGATGTAAGCCGTCGGCGGCGGATGTGGCGATCGCGGTCATGCCGTGCCGCCCCGTTCGTCCCGCGGCGACGATTCTCTCGTTGCGCTTTCATCGCTCGCCGAAATCGTCTAGCACTGCGCCCTCTCCATCCGCCTCATTCAAATCAAGAAACGGCCATGACCTCCTATCATCTCTTCCTTCTTCCCGGCGACGGAATCGGCCCCGAAGTGATGGCCGAAGTCGAGAAGGTGATCCGAGCAGTTCCAGTCCGAGGGCCTCGCCAAATTCGAGATCGAGAAGGGCCTCGTCGGCGGCTGCGCCTATGACGCGCATGGGGCAGGCGATCAGCGACGACGACATGGCGCCGCGCCGCGGCCGCGGACGCCGTGCTGCTGGCGGCGGTCGGCGGCCCGAAATGGGCGCCGTTCCCTACGAGGTGCGCCCCGAAGCCGGCCTCCTGCGGCTGCGCAAGGATCTCGGCCTCTACGCCAACCTCAGGCCGGCGGTCTGCTATCCGGCGCTCGCCTCGGCCTCGTCGCTCAAAGCCGAAGTGGTCGAGGGGCTCGACATCATGATCGTGCGCGAGCTGACCGGCGGCGTCTATTTCGGCGAGCCGAAGGAGATCATCGATCTCGGCAACGGCCAGAAGCGCGGGATCGACACCCAGGTCTACGACACCTACGAGATCGAGCGGATCGGCCGGGTCGCCTTCGACCTCGCCCGCAAGCGCGGCAACAAGGTCACCTCGGCCGACAAGCGCAACGTGATGAAGTCCGGCGTGCTGTGGAACGAGGTGATCACCGCCCTGCACCAGCGCGAATATCCGGACGTCAAGCTCGAGCACCAGCTCGCCGACGCGCTCGGCATGCAGCTCGTCCGCTGGCCGAAGCAGTTCGACGTGATCGTCACCGACAACCTGTTCGGCGACATGCTG
Source organism: uncultured Alphaproteobacteria bacterium (assembly GCA_963783275.1). GTDB lineage: Bacteria > Pseudomonadota > Alphaproteobacteria > Rhizobiales > Beijerinckiaceae > Roseiarcus. The sequence goes on from CAWANA010000026.1 coordinate 258,816, forward strand.
TCGGACGTGGCCGCGATGCTGACCGGCTCGCTCGGCATGCTGCCTTCCGCCTCGCTCGGCGACCTGAACCCGAAGACCGGCAAGCGCAAGGCGCTCTACGAGCCGGTGCACGGCTCCGCGCCCGACATCGCCGGCAAGGGGCTCGCCAATCCGATCGCCATGATCGCCTCGTTCGGCATGGCGCTGCGCTATTCGTTCGGCGCGGGCGCGGCCGCCGACCGGCTCGACGCCGCCATCGCCGCCGTGCTCGCGGAGGGCTTGCGCACCGCCGACATCAAGAGCGACGGCAGCACCGTCGTCTCGACGAGCCGAGATGGGCGACGCCATCGTCGCCGCGCTCGCGAAGACAGCGGCGTGATCGGGCGGTTTGTCCCTCCGCCCTCGTCCTGAGGAGACCGCGAAGCGGGCGTCTCGAAGGACGCTCGAGCCCACGGACCGCAGCGCCCACTGGATCATCCTTCGAGACGCGATGCTGCGCGTCGCTCCTCAGGATGGACTTTGGTGATTCTACAGCTTGATCTCAGGTCCGAGCGGCACGATGCCGGTCGGGTTGATGCCGCGGTGGCTCATGTAATAGTGGCGCTTGATGTGGTCGAAGTCGACCGTCTCGGCGACGCCCGGCCAGCGATAGAGGTCGCTTGCAGATAGCGGCTGAGCGCCGGGTAGTCCCGGATCGGCCTCAGGTTGCACTTGAAGTGGCCGAAATAGACCGGGTCGAAGCGGATGAGGGTGGTGAACAGCCGCCAGTCGGCCTCGGTCAGCCGCTCGCCGCACAGGAACGGCTGGTCGCGCGAGCCGCGCCTCCAGCCAGTCGAGCGTCTCGAACAGGGCGCGGAACGCCTCCTCGTAGGCGCCTTGCGACGTGGCGAAGCCGGCGCGATAGACGCCGTTGTTGACGGTGGCGTAGATGCGGGCGTTGAGCGCGTCGATCTCGGGCCGCAGGTCCTCCGGATAGTAGTCGCCCTGCGCCGCGCCAACGCCGTCGAAGGCGGAGTTGAACATGCGGATGATCTCGGACAACTCGTTGTTGACGATCGTGTTCGTCTCCTTGTCCCACAGCACCGGCACGGTGACGCGGCCGGTGAAGTCGGGCCGCGCCTTGACGTAGAACTGGCTCAGAGCGCTCGAAGCCGAAGATCGGGTCCGGGATGACGCCGGGACCCGGGTCGAACGTCCAGCCGCGCTCGCGCCATCAGCCAGTTGACGACCGAGAGCGAGATCATGCTCTCGAGCCCCTTGAGCTTGCGGAAGATCAGCGTCCGGTGCGCCCACGGGCAGGCGAGCGAGACGATCAGGTGGTAGCGCCCGGCCGCGGCGCGGAAGCCGCCGGCGCCCGTCGGCCCCGGCGCGCCGTCGGCCGTCACCCAGTTGCGGAACGGCGAATCGGGGCGGACGAAATGGCCAGACGGATCGCGGGGAAAATCGGCGTCCGCGCGCCACTCGCCGTTCACCAGAACGCCCATCGCAGCCGTCTCCGTTAAGGACCGGGAGCGCCTATAGCACGTCGATCCACCGGCGACGAAAACCATAAGCGGGTCCGCGACGCTCGGCGCCCGCGAAAGCCCGTTGTCGCGCCCGCCTCGAATCCGTGATAAAGACATGGCCGCCATGAACGTCGCCCGGCGAAAGCCCATGACGCTGGCCGAATTCCTCGCCTGGGAGGAACGGCAGCCGCTGCGCTACGAATTCGACGGGATAGGACCCGTCGCCATGACGGGCGGAACGGCCGGCCACGCGGACATTCAGGCCAATCTCGCGTCCGCGTTCAGGACGCGGCTCCGCGGCAGCCCGTGCCGCTTTTATGGCAGCGACCTCAAAATTCAGGTCGCAGACGGCCATATCCGTTATCCCGACGGCATGGTCGTCTGCACACCGGTCGATCGCAAGGCGACCGTCGTTCATGACCCCGTCGTCGTCTTCGAGGTTCTGAGCCCAAGCACGGCGGCGACCGACCGGATCGTCAAGGCCCGCGAATATCAGGCGACGGCGTCCATCCGGCGCTATGTGATGCTCGAGCAGGATAGCGCCGGCGCAACGGTATACGCACGCGCGGGCGAGGGCTGGACGCACGAAATCCTGGTCGCGGACTTGCTGTTGGCCCTTCCCGAGATCGGCGTCGAACTGCCGCTCGTCGAACTCTACGAAGGAATTGTCTTCGATGACGGGCAGGACGCCGATCCGTCGCTCTCGCTGTGAGCTCGGCGCCACGGTCGCTCCCGTCTCCGATTTCGTGATAAACGGTAGGCCGCCATGAACCTCGCCGTGCGCAAACCCATGACGCTCGCCGAATTCCTCGCCTGGGAGGAACGGCAGCCGCTGCGCTACGAATTCGACGGTTTCGGTCCGGTCGCCATGACCGGCGGGACATTCGCCCACGCGGCGATCCAGAGAAACCTTGCCCTCGCCGTTGGCGGACGCCTCCGCGGCAAGTCCTGCCAATTCTATCGGCAGCGATCTCAAGTTTCAAGTCGCGGACGGCCATATCCGCTATCCCGACGGCATGGTCGTATGCTCCCCGGTCGATCGCAGCGCGACCGTCGTTCATGACCCCGTCGTGGTCTTCGAGGTGCTGAGCCCGAGCACGGCGGCGAACGACCGGATCGTCAAAGGCCCGCGAATATCAGGCGACGCCGTCCATCCGGCGCTACGTCATGCTCGAGCAGGATAGCGTCGGCGCGACCGTGTACGCACGAGCCGGCGAGGGGTGGACGCACGAAATCCTGGTCGCCGAGTCCACCTGACCCTCCCGGAGATCGGCGTCGAACTGCCGCTCGCCGAGCTCTATGAAGGGATCGTGTTCGACGACGGGCTGGACGCCGGTCAATCGTCTCAGGGCGAGCCGGCCTGATGCGTCAATCTCGTCCCGACGCGCCGATCACCGCGCAGCCCTGTGCCGGCGGCGGTCAGCCGACCGGCGTCCCGCCGGAGACTGAGCCTTGCACAAGCGCGCGTAAGGGATCATTTTAGCGCCATGATCACCGAGGCTCTCGAAAAGCGACTGATTGAGGCTTTGAAGACCGTGGACGCGCACGGGGACGTCGCCCCCGGGCATGTCCACGATCCGATGACGATGCTGCTCCGCGAGACCGCCCTCCAGTCCCATCTGATGCGTTGGGACGAAGACCGGGGGGGATATGTGTTGACGGGCTCCGGCCGCAGGCGACTGGGCGCGGGCAACCGCGCTCCCGGCGCCGTGTTGGCTTTCCGAAGGCGCGCGGCGCCAAGCGCGAACGCGTCCGGCGGAAAACCGCCGAGCGTCAAGCCGAAGCCGGAATAGTCGATCGAGCGTTGCGCGGGCGCAGCTTGACGCGGCAAACCGGTACGCCTCCGACGCAGTTGGCTCAAAGATTCCTCCCAGTCCGGGCCCGCTCTTTCCATCGCCAGCTCTTGCGCAAAGCCGGATGAACTTCGGCCAAGTTTGCGCTAGGGATCGTAGGTCATGTCGCGCCGCCGCTCGGCGCCGAACCGCAGGGAAGCCGATGGACGGCAATTTTCCGCGCTACTGGATGTGGTCGGAGGCGTTCGAGATGCTGGCGCGCGCCGAGCGCATGCAGCAGCAGTTCGTCCGCCCCGCCGGCGCGCGCTCGCAGGTCGCCTGGGAGCCGCCGGTGGACGTGCTCGAAACCGAGCGGTGTCGTGCTCGTGCTCGTCGCCCTGCCCGGCGTCGACCTCGACTGAGGTCGAGGCCCGCATCGAAGGCGGACGATCTCGTCGTTTCCGGCGCGCGCGTCTATCCGCCGGAGATGCGCACCGCGATCATCCACCGTCTCGAACTGCCGCAGGGGCGGTTCGAGCGGCGGGTGCGCCTGCCGCCCGGGCGCTACGCCGCGATCGAACGGTCGTCGGCGCACGGCTGCCTGCCTGATCACGCTGACGAAGATCGGAGGCGCGCAATGGCTGACGCCGAGACCGCCGCACCGAGACGAGGCCGAGAGCGCCGGCGAGCCTCGCCGCCGCTTGCCGCCGGACGGCCTGATCATCGTGCCGGTGCGCGGCCTGGTGCTGTTTCCCGGCGTCGCCCTGCCGATCGCGCTCGGCCGGCCGCGCTCGATCCTCGCCGCGCAGCGCGCGGTGCGCGAGCAGAAGCCGGTCGGCGTCGTCATGCAGCGCAACGCCGAGGCCGCGGACCCGATCCCGGCCGACATGCATCGGATGGGCACGGTCGCCAACATCGTCCGCTACATCACCGCGCCGGACGGCTCGCATCATCTCGTCTGCCAGGGCGAGCAGCGCTTCCGGGTCGTCGACTATCTCGACGGCTGGCCGTTCTTCGTCGCCGACGTCGTGCGCATCCCGGAGCCGACCGCGCACTCCGAACGAGATCGAGGCGCGCTTCGTCCATCTCAAGGGGCAGGCGCTCGAGGCGCTGCAGCTCCTGCCGCAGGCGCCCGAGGAGCTTGATCGCGACGATCCAGGGCGTCGAGCAGCCCGGCGCGCTCGCCGACATGGTCGCGACCTTCATGGACGCGACGCCGGACGAAAAGCAGGAGATTCTCGAGACGATCGACATCGGCGCCCGGCTCGACCGCGTCTCGCGGCTGCTCGCGCACCGGATCGAGGTCTTGCGCCTGTCGCAGGAGATCGGCCGGGAGACCAAGGCCTCGATCGACTCGCGCAACCGCGAAGTCCTGCTGCGCGAGCAGATGGCGGCGATCCAGCGCCAGCTCGGCGAAGGCGGACGAGGGCAAGACGGCCGAGATCGCCGAGCTCGAGAAGGCGATCGCCGACGCCAAGATGCCGAAGGAGGTCGACGACCAGGCGCGCAAGGAGCTTCGCCGCCTGCAGCGCATGCCCGAGGCCGCCGGCGAATACGGCATGGTCCGGACCTATCTCGACTGGCTGGTCGAACTGCCCTGGGCGCTGCCCGAGGAGAAGCCGATCGACATCGCCGAGGCGCGGCGCATCCTCGACGCCGACCATTTCGGCCTCGAGAAGATCAAGCGCCGCATCATCGAATATCTCGCGGTGCGCAAGCTCGCGCCGAACGGCAAGGCGCCGATCCTGTGCTTCGCCGGGCCTCCCGGCGTCGGCAAGACCTCGCTCGGCCAGTCGATCGCCCGCGCCATGGGCCGCAAGTTCGTGCGCGTCAGCCTCGGCGGCGTGCACGACGAAGCCGAGATCCGCGGCCACCGGCGCACCTACATCGGCGCCCTGCCCGGCAACATCATCCAGGCGATCCGCAAGGCGGGCTCGCGCGACTGCGTGATGATGCTCGACGAGATCGACAAGCTCGGCGCACAGCATCCAGGGCGATCCCGAGCGCGGCGCTGCTCGAAGTGCTCGACCCCGAGCAGAACAACACCTTCCGCGACAATTATCTCGGCGTGCCGTTCGACCTCAGCCGCGTCGTCGTTCATCGCCACCGCCAACATGCTCGACACCATTCCCGGCCCGCTTGCGCGACCGCATGGAGATCATCAGCCTGCCCGGCTACACGGCGAACGAGAAATTCCAGATCGCCCGCCGCTATCTCGTTCCGCGCCAGATGGAGGCGAACGGGCTGAAAGCCGATCAGGCCTCGATCGACGACGCGGCGCTCCGCGCCATCATCGAGCAGCTACACGCGCGAGGCGGGCGTCCGCAGCCTCGAGCGGGAGATCGGGCGCGCGCTGCGACAGGCGGCGATGCGGGTCGCCGAGGGCGAGACGGGTCCGATCGTCGATCGCGCGACGCCGATCTCGCCGGCATTCTCGGCCCGCCGATCTTCGAGGACGAGGTCGCCATGCGCACCAGCGTGCCGGGCGTCGCGACCGGGCTCGCCTGGACGCCGGTCGGCGGCGACATCCTGTTCATCGAGGCGACGGCGACGCCGGGCGGCGGCCGGCTGATCCTCACCGGCCAGCTCGGCGAGGTGATGAAGGAGAGCGCGCAGGCGGCGCTCAGCATCGTCAAGAACCGCGCGGTCGACCTACGGCATCGACCCGGCCGGTTCGAGAAGACCGACATCCACATCCACGTGCCGGCCGGCGCGACGCCGAAGGACGGGCCGAGCGCGGGCGTCGCCATGTTCATGGCGCTCGTCTCGCTGCTCACCGACCGCACCATCCGCAGCGACACGGCGATGACCGGCGAGATTTCTCTGCGCGGCCTCGTGCTTCCGGTCGGCGGGATCAAGGAGAAGGTCGTCGCCGCGCACCGGGCGGGGATCAAGCGCGTCATGCTGCCGGCGCGCAACCGCAAGGACTTCGAGGACATTCCCGAGGAGGTCCGCGAGGCGCTCGCCTTCGTGTGGCTCGAGCGGGTCGACCAGGCGGTCGAGGCGGCGCTGGAGGGGGAGAGGGCGGGAGCTGCGGCGGCGTCGTAGGGCCCGCCTTTTCCCTGGAGGACTGGCTTTGCGCGAAGCCGACGCCGTCGACTTCGTCGGTAAGTCCTTGAAAGCACACGATTGCTCGACTCTGAATGGGCCGCAGATTCCAAGCATAACCCATCTGAAAATAATCGAGGTCTTGGTCAGAAAACCGCGCTCGGCGGGGGTCGCCCGCTCAAGCCCCGTCCGGCTTGGTCAGCGCCGCCAGCCGCGCCTCTTCCTCCGGCGTCAGCGCCTCGGTCGCGGCGGGCGCGCGGCGGCGGGCGATCAGGACGGCGGCGAGGCCGGCTGCGAGCGTCAGCGGGGCCGAGAGCCACAGCAGCAGCGTCTCGAGCTTCAGCGGCGGCTTCAACAGGATGAAGTCGCCGTAGCGGGAGACGAGATAGGTCCGGACCGCGTCGTTGCTCTCCCCCTCGCCGATCCGCTGGCGGATCAGGAGGCGGATGTCGCGGGCGAGCGGCGCGTCGGAATCGTCGATCGACTGGTTCTGGCAGACCATGCAGCGCAGTTCGCCCGACAGCGCCCGGGCGCGCGCCTCCAGCGCCGGGTCCTTCATCACCTCGTCCGGCTGCACCGCGAAGGCGGGGGCCGCGAGGGCGGCGAGAAAGAGCGAGGACGCGATCCACGCCGCGAGAGCGCGCCCATCGCGCTCACCCCGCCGCCGCGGCGAGCGCCGCGCGCGAGCGCCGGGCGACGCCGAAGCGCAGCCGCCGGTCGGCGAGCGACAGCGTCGCCGCCGAGCGCCATGGCGCAGCCGCCGAGCCAGATCAGGGTGACGAGCGGCTTCCAGTAGAGCCGCGCCGGGACCGCGCCGTCCGGCGTCGGGTCGGCGATCGACACGTAGATCTGGCCGAAATGCAGCGTCGCCATGCCCGACTGGGTCGTGGTCATGGTGCGCGCGGCGAACTGCCGGCGCGCCGGCTCGATCGTCGTCACGACCGTGTCGCCCGAACGGACCGTCATCGTCGCGACGGTCTCCTTGTAGTTCGGCCCGACCCGCTCGCCGACCGAATCGAGCGTGATCTGATAGGGCCCGACCGTCTGCGGAACGCCCTTGTGCAGCGTCGTGATCGCCTCGGCGCCGAAGCCGACGCCCGGCGAGCCCGAGCAGGGTCACGCCGACCCCGATATGGGCGAGCGCCGCGCCCCAGAACGACAGCGGGAAGCCGGCCGCCCGCCGGAGCGCGAGGCCGGCCGAGAGGCCCGGCCGCCAGGCGCGCATGACGACCTCGATCAGCGTGCCGAGGATCACGAAGATCGCGAGCCCCATCGCGATCGGCGCGAGGATCGAGCCGCCGCGGAGCCACGCCGTCCCGACGATCGCGGCGAGCGCGCCCGCGACGATCGCGACGGCGAGCCGCTGGATCACGCCCAGAAGGTCGCCGCGCTTCCAGGCGAGCCCGAAGCCGACCGGCGTGACGGCGGCCGCGGCGAGCATCAGGACGCCGCAGGTCATGTTGAAGAACGGCGCGCCGACCGTGATCTTCTCGCCGGTGAACTGCTCGAGCGCCAGCGGATAGAGCGTGCCGAAGAACACCGTCGCGCAGGAGGTGGTGAGCAGCAGGTTGTTCAGCACCAGCGCGCCCTCGCGCGACACCGGCGCGAACAGGCCGCCCTGCTTCAGCATCGGCGCGCGCCAGGCGAACAGGGCGAACGAGCCGAGGATGAAGAGGATCGAGGATCGCGAGGATGAAGACGCCGCGGCGCGGGTCGCTGGCGAAGGCGTGCACCGAGGTCAGCACGCCCGAGCGGACGAGGAAGGTGCCGAGCAGCGAGAACGAGAAGGCGAGGATCGCGAGGAAGATCGTCCAGACCTTCAGCGCGTCGCGCTTCTCCATCACCGCGACCGAATGGATGAAGGCGGTGCCGGCGAGCCAGGGCATGAGGGAGGCGTTCTCGACCGGGTCCCAGAACCAGAAGCCGCCCCAGCCGAGCGTGTAATAGGCCCAGAACGAGCCGGCGGCGATGCCGATCGTCAGGAAGCCCCAGGCGAGCGAGGGCGAACGGCCGGACGAACCGCGCCCAGGCCGCGTCGATCCGGCCTTCGATCAGGGCGGCGGCGGCGAAGGAATAGACGATCGAGAAGCCGACATAGCCGAGGTAGAGGATCGGCGGGTGGATCGCGAGGCCCGGGTCCTGAAGGATCGGGTTCAGGTCGCGCCCCTCGAACGGGGCGGGCGACAGGCGCTCGAACGGGTTCGAGGTCAGCAGGATGAACAGCAGGAAGGCGGCGCTGATCAGGCCCTGCATGGCGAGCGCGTTGGCCCGGAGCGTCCGCGGCAGGGAGCGGCCGAACACGGCGACCACGCCGCCGAAGATCGCCAGGATCAGCACCCACAGCAGCATCGAGCCTTCGTGGTTTCCCCAGACGCCGGAGAACTTGTAGATCGCGGGCGCGGCGCTGTGCGAGTTCTCCGCGACGTTGAGGACCGAGAAGTCGGAGGCGAGGTGGGCGTTGACGAGCGCGGCGAAGGCGATCGCGACGCAGGCGAGCTGGGCCAGCGCCGCGCTCCGGCCGACCGCCATCAGCTCGGGGTCGCCGACGCGCGCGCCCCAGGCCGGGACGATCGGTCTGCGCGAGCGCTGCGGCGAGCGCGAGGACGAGGGCGAAATGGCCGATCTCGACAATCACTTGGCGTTCGCTCCTTCCTGCCAGCGGCCCTGCTTCTTCAGCGATTCGACGACCTCGCGCGGCATGTAGCGCTCGTCGTGCTTGGCGAGGATCTGGTCGCCGCGAGAGCCGGCCCTGGCCGCCGAGCACGCCCTCGACCACCACGCCCTGACCCTCGCGGAAAAGGTCGGGAATGTTGCCGAAGCAGGAGCCGACGCAGTCGACCCCGACGCTCTTCGTCCCGTCGGTCACATTGAAGGTGAGGCGATCGTCGGCGCGGACGACCGAGCCGGTCTCGACCAGCCCGCCGACGCGGAGCCGCGTGCCCGGCTGCACGTTCTTTTCGGCGATTTCGCCGGGCGTCAGGAACAGCGACAGGCTGTCTTTCATCGCGTAGAGCCCGAGGCCGACGGCGCAGCCGACGACCGCAAGCGCGGCGGCGATCAGCGCGAGGCGGCGGCTCTTGCGGGTCAATTGGCGTCTCCGAGGCCGAGATCGTGCGCCAGCGCGTCGAGGCTCGCGACCGCATTGGCGTCCGGCGCGAGCGCCTTGCGGGCTTCGGCGAGCGCGGCCTTGGCCTTGTCGTCCTGATGCAGGACCGTGTAGGCGCGAATAAGGCGCGCCCATTCGTCGACGCTGCCGCCATTTGTCGCAAGGCGATCGGCGAGACGGTTGACCATGCCCTCGATCATCGCCTTTTGCTCGGGAGAGCCGAAGCGCGGGCGCCGCCGTCGGCTGCCCCGCTGAGGGTTGCGGCTGTCCTTGGAGCTTGGCCAGCGGGCCGTTGGCGTCTGCGAGCCCGAGGTCGCGGGCCAGCGCGTCGAGGCTCGCAACCGCGTTGGGGTCCGGCGCAAGCGCCCTGCGGGCGTCGCCGAGCGCAGCCTTGGCCTTGTCGTCCTGATGCAGGACCGTGTAGGCGCGAACAAGGCGCGCCCATTCGTCGAGGCTGCCGCCATTTGTCGCAAGGCGGTCGGCGAGGCGGCTGACCATGCCCTCGATCATCGCCTTCTGCTCGGGCGAGCCGAGCGCGGGCGCGTCCGCCGTCGAGGTCGCGCCGTCGAGGCCAGCGGCTCGCCTCTGAGCTTGGCCAGCCGGGTATTGACGGCGACGAGCCACGGCGCGTTCGGCGGCGCGTCGGCGGCGAGCGCCTCGTAGGCGCGGATGGCGTCGGCTGTCTTGCCGTCCTGCTCGGCGGCGAGCGCCAGATAGAATCGCGCCTGCGGCTGGCCGGGGTCGTTGGCGAGCGCCTTGCCGAACGCCTCGCGCGCCTTGTCGGTGACGACGCCGCCCGCCGCCGCGACCAGCGCCTCGCCGTAGGCCGCGCGGCGGCCCGGGTCCTCGCCCAGGAGGCGCAAGGCCTCGGAATAGGCGTGCGCGGCGTCGTCGTAGCGTTCGAGCCGCATGTAGACCGGCGCAAGCACCGCCCAGCCCTTGCCGTCGTCCGGCTCGGCGATCAGGTGCTTTTCGACGCCGGCGACCGCCGCCTCAAGGTCGCTTGCCGCATGGGTCGCGGGCTCGCGGGCCGCGAGCGGCTCGTCACGCATCTGCGGCTGGCCGAGAAGCGCGTAGAGGGGGAAGGCGATGGCGGGGACGCCGATGACGATCAGCGCCGCGGCGGCCAGCCGATTGCGGGCGCGGGGCGCGGCCGCCGGGCCTGGCGCCTCGGCGCCGGCCGCGATCAGCCGACGGGCCGCCTCGGCGCGCGCGCTCTCGGCCTCGCTCTGCGGCAATTGGCCGCGCTCGACGTCGCGTTGGATCTCGTCGAGTTGCGCCTTGTAGAACGCCGCCTCGCTCGACGCTGCGCCGTCGTCCAGAGGCCCGGACGACGCGCGAAGAAGCGGCCATATCGCGGCGAGGACCGCGAAAGCGGTCAATCCCGCCAAGACAAACCACACCATGCAAACCCTCAGGGCGCGCGGTCCCGGCGAGACCGCGGCAAAGTCGGCGCTCCGTTATCGCAAAACGCTGGCGCGGTCTTGCAAAAACGCTAGCTCGTCATCTTCCAGCCGCCGTCCGGCTGTTTGCAGGCGACGCCCTGGCCGTGGTTCGGACGTCCGGCGACGTAGATGGTCTGCGCATAGGATCGGCAGCCGGCGCCCGTTTCCGCGCCCGGCTCGACGAAGCCGAACACGCCGTGCGCGCCGCGCCAGGACCGGCGCTGCCCGGAATCGAGCGCGGCGATCTGCGCATTCCAGGCCGCTTGCCGGTCGGCGTCGGCGAGACCGGCGCCGACCGGCCCGCCGAGAACGCCGCCGAGCGCTGCGCCGGTCGGAATGGCTGGAGGCGGCGGCGGATCGCGGCGGGCGCCGGTTGCGGCGCCGCGTTGGCCGAGGAGGGCGGAAGCGAGCCGACGGTCGAGGGCGACGCCACGGCCGCCGGGGCAGGCGAGCGTGGAGGCGACCGGGCCGGCGCCGTCCCCGAAACCCAATCCGCCGCAGCCGGCCAGCGCGGGGGCCGTCAGCGCCGCAATCAACACAATTCTTCCCCTCATCGCCTGCCCCTCATCGTGCTCGAGTCCTTAATCGAAGTCCTGGCGGCCCTTATAGCCGTGGGCGTTTGGCGAAAGCCATGGCGAGACCCGCGACCCGACGTCTCACACGCACGGCAGCCGCAGGATGGCCCTGAGGCCCCCGAGCGGGCTTTCGTCGAGCTGCAGCGAGCCGCCGTAGATCGACGCGAGGTCGACCACGATCGACAGCCCGAGACCCGATCCGGGCCGCGATTCGTCAAGCCGCTTGCCGCGCTCGATCGCTTCCGCGCGGGCGACGGGCCCCAGTCCCGGACCGTCGTCATCGATTTCCGCAATCAGGAACGGCGCCGCATCCTTGTTCGCGGCCGGGGCGCGCCGGGCGCGGATCGAGACCGTTTCGCGCGCCCATTTTCCTGCGTTGTCGAGCAGGTTGCCGATCAGATCGGTCAGGTCCTGCGCCTCGCCGCGGAATTTTAGGCCCTCCTGAAGGTCGGCGGTGAAGGACGGACCCCTTTCGGCGTGCAGTTTCTCGAAGGTTCGAACCAAGCCCCTCGACGACCGGCTTGACGTCGGTCGAGAGGCCCGGCGGTCCGGGCGCGGGCCGCCGCGCGCGCCCGGTCGAGATAGAACGTCACCTGCTGGCGCATGATCTCGGTCTGCTCACGCACCTTTTCCGGCAGATTGGGGCTCGCCGAGTCGGCCTCGTTGATCAGAACGCTGAGCGGGGTCTTGATCGCATGGGCGAGGTTGCCGACCTGGGTGCGGGCCCTCTCGACGATCTCGCGATTGGAATCGATCAGCTGGTTCACTTCGGCCGCGAGCGGCGCGACGTCCTGCGGATACTCGCCCTCGATGCGCTGGGCTTCGCCGCGGCGGATCGCAGCAACGCCCTCCCGCAGAACCCGGAGAGGCCGGAGGCCGTAGCGGACGGCGAGCGCCGTCGAGCCGATCAGGGCGAGCGCCAGCGTCAGAAAGGTTCCCGCCAGCGCCCATTCGAAACTGCGCTCCTGCGCCTGGATCACGTCGGCGTTGGCGGCCACCTGGACGAGGAAGCGTCCCTCCTCGCCCGCGTCGATCTCGCGCTCGACCATGCGCAATTCATGCCCGCCCGGTCCGATCACGTAGCCGCTGAGGATCTCGCCATGGTCCGGCGAGACGGCGATCAGATGGGGAAGCTGCGTGGCGAACAGCGACTTCGAGGCGCGGATCTCCGGCGGCTCGACGTCGAGACGGGTGATCTGCCAGTACCAGCCGGAGAAGGCGAGTTCGAACTGCGGCGCGATCGCTGCGGGGCCGCCTCCCTTGGTCTCCTCGTTGGAGACGGACAGATTGGCGACCAGCGCCTTGAGGTAGACGCCGAGTTCATCGTCGAAATTGGCTTCCGTCCAACGTGCGTTCAGCGCGCTCAAGCCCAGGCCCGCGAGGACCAGGATGAGCGTGCTCCAGAACGCCGCCGAAAGGAAAAGCCGAACCGCGATCGAACGGGCGCCGAACCGTGACCGCCATTGGCGATTATGGGACCTCGCGCACCGCGCCGCGCGCCGCGCTGGTGGCGAACGCCGCATAGGCGCGCAAGCGCCTGCGAGACTTTGCGCGCGCGGGGCTTCGCCGGCTTCCATGCCGCCTTGCCCCTCGCCTCCATCGCGCGGCGGCGCTCGGTCAGCGTCGCGTCGTCGACCGCGAGCCGGATCGAGCGCGCGGGAATGTCGATCTCGATCCGGTCGCCCTCCTCGATCGAGGCCGATCGCGCCGCCCTCGGCGGCTTCGGGCGAGACATGGCCGATGGAGAGGCCGGACGTGCCGCCCGAAAACCGTCCGTCGGTGATCAGGGCGCAGGCCTTGCCGAGGCCGCGCGACTTCAGATAGCTCGTCGGATAGAGCATCTCCTGCATGCCGGGGCCGCCGCGCGGGCCTTCGTAGCGGATCACCACGACGTCGCCGGCGGCGACCTTGCCGCCAAGGATGCCCTGCACCGCGTCGTCCTGGCTCTCGAAGATCCGCGCCGGGCCGGCGAATTTGTGGACGCTCGCGTCGACGCCCGCGGTCTTCACGATGCAGCCGTCGAGGGCGATGTTGCCCTGGAGCACGGCGAGGCCGCCGTCCTTCGAGAAGGCGTGCTCGGCGTCGCGGATGACGCCCTTCTCCCGGTCGTCGTCGAGCGAAGGGTAACGGGCCGACTGGCTGAAGGCGACCTGGGTCGGGACGCCGCCGGGCGCGGCGGAGAAGAACTCGCGGGTCGCCTTGCTCGACGTGCGCTTGATGTCGTGGCGGGAGAGCGCGTGCTCGAGCGACTCGGCGTGGACCATGCGGACGTCGCGGTTGAGGAGCCCGGCGCGATCGAGCTCGCCCAGGATGCCCATGATGCCGCCGGCGCGATGGACGTCCTCGATGTGAACGTCGGCGACCGACGGCGCGACCTTGCACAACACCGGCGCCCGGCGCGACAGGCGGTCGATGTCGGCCATGGTGAAGTCGATCTCGGCCTCGTGGGCGGCGGCGAGCAGATGCAGCACCGTGTTGGTCGAGCCGCCCATCGAAATGTCGAGGGTCATCGCGTTTTCGAACGCCTTGAAACTGGCGATCGAGCGCGGCAGGACGCCCTCGTCGTTCTCCTCGTAATAGCGTCGGGCGAGATCGACGATCAGATGCCCGGCCTCGACGAACAGGCGCCGCCGGTCGGCATGGGTCGCCAAGACCGTGCCGTTGCCCGGCAGGGAGAGGCCGAGCGCCTCGGTCAGGCAGTTCATCGAATTGGCGGTGAACATGCCCGAGCAGGAACCGCAGGTCGGGCAGGCCGAGCGCTCGATGATCGCGACGTCGGCGTCGCTCACCTTGTCGTCCCCCGCCGCCACCATCGCGTCGATGAGATCGACCTTGCGTTCGCCGGTCGACAGCTTGACCTTGCCGGCCTCCATCGGGCCGCCGGAGACGAACACCGCGGGGATGTTGAGGCGCAGCGCCGCCATCAGCATGCCCGGCGTGATCTTGTCGCAGTTCGAGATGCAGACGATCGCGTCGGCGCAATGGGCGTTGACCATGTACTCGACGCTGTCGGCGATGACCTCGCGCGAGGGCAGCGAATAGAGCATGCCGTCGTGCCCCATCGCGATGCCGTCGTCCACCGCGATGGTGTTGAACTCCTTGGCGACGCCGCCGGCCGCCTCGACCTCCCGCGCCACGAGCTGGCCGAGGTCCTTGAGATGGACGTGGCCCGGGACGAACTGGGTGAACGAATTGGCGATGGCGATGATCGGCTTGCCGAAATCGCCGTCCTTCATGCCCGGTGGCGCGCCAGAGGCCGCGCGCGCCGGCCATATTGCGGCCATGCGTAGAGGTGCGGGAGCGATAGGTGGGCATGTCTAGCCTGCAGCAGGAAAGAGGGGCGCCGCTCGCAGCGCCGGAAACCCGCCTTCTCGCATTTTCGGGCGCGAGCCAGCAAGGGCGAGCGCGACAATTCGCGCAAGATGAGGCGAAACAATGGTTTCACGGCGCGCGTCGACAGCGCCGCCATTCGGGGTTAGCTTGCCGCGCGCCGACGCGCTTTCCTCCGCATCTTCGAGGTGCGGAGCGGCGCGCCCGATGCAAAATGGATGACGCGGGAGGAGGTTGCATGACCGCTGCGCTTGCCCGGTCGGAGGCCTCGCTCGAGGACCGCTGGACCGCGCCCGAAGGCTGGTTCTACATGACCGGCATGCAGGCGCTGGTGCGCCTGCCGATCCAGCAGCGCCTGCGCGATGCCGCGGCCGGCCTCAACACCGGCGGCTATATTTCCGGCTATCGCGGCTCGCCGCTCGGGCCGCTACGACATCGAACTGTGGCGCGCGGAAGCCATCCTCAAGCGCACTGAACATCGTCTTCCGCCCCGGCCTCAACGAGGACCTCGCCGCGACCGCGATCTGGGGCGCCCAGCAAGTCGACGAGCTTTCCCGGCGCGACGGTCGATGGCGTGTTCGGGATCTGGTACGGCAAGGGTCCCGGCGTCGACCGCTCCGGCGACGCGCTGCGCCACGCCAATTTCACCGGGACCTCGCCGAAGGGCGGCGCGCTCGCGCTCGCCGGCGACGACCACGGCGCGAGATCCTCGACCGCGGTCAATTTCTCCGACACCTCTTTCATCGCCGTCGGCATGCCGGTCCTCTATCCCTCGAATACCCAGGAGCTGATCGACTTCGGCCTCCATGGCATCGCGATGTCGCGCTTTTCCGGCTGCTGGGTCGGCATGAAGATCGTCACCGACGTCGCCGAGGGCGGCGGCACGGTCTACGTCGGCCCGGAGTCGCCCGCAGATCGTCATCGCCGGAGCGGCCGAGCAACCCGACCGGCGGCGTCGGGTCGCGGGTGCTCGATATGCCGCTCGCGCAGGAGGAGCGGCTCTACGCCCACAAGCTTCCCGCCGCGCTGGCCTACGCGCGCGCCAACGGCCTCAACCGGATCGTCTCGGCTCCGGCGAGGCGCCCGGATCGGCGTGGTCGCGGCCGGCAAGGCGTGGCAGGACCTGCTGCAGGCGCTCGGCAATCTCGGGCTTCGCCGACGACGGCGCGGCGCCCGGCTCTCCGGCTCCTCAAGGTCGGCATGGTGTGGCCGCTCGATCCCGTCGTCGTGCGCGAATTCGCCGAGGGGCTCGACCTCATCGTCGTGGTCGAGGAGAAGCGCCCGCTGCTCGAGGACCAGATCCGCGACGATCCTCTATGGCGACGGCGAACGCGCCGCGCATCGTCGGCAAGTTTTTCGACGGCGCGGCGTTCGATCCGGCCCGCGGCGCGTCCGCCATTCCCAATTTCGGCGAAGACCACGCCCGAGCTCGTCGCCGACGTCCTGGTCAAGGCGCTCCGCCTGCACGACCCGAACTTGCGGCTTGAGCGCGCCGGCCGCGCCCGGCGCAGAGGCTCAGCAACCGGCCCCCGCCGCTCCGCAGCCCCGGCTTCTGCGCCGGCTGCCCGCACAACCGCTCGACCCGGGTGCCCGAAGGCAGCCGCGCGCTCGCCGGCATCGGCTGCCATACGATGGCGATGCTCGTGAACCCGATGCAGACCACGACCGTCTCGCACATGGGCGGCGAGGGCGCGATGTGGCTCGGCCAGCAGCCCTTCACCACGCCAGGAGCACGTCTTCGCCAACATCGGCGACGGCACCTACGCCCATTCGGGAATGCTCGCGATCCGGCAGGCGGTCGCAGCCGACGTGCCGATCACCTACAAGATCCTCTACAACGGCTTCGTCTCGATGACCGGCGGCCAGCCGGTCGAAGGCGGCATGACCCCGACGCAGATCCTGGCCGAGCTCGCCGCCGAGGGCGTCAAGAAGATGGCGCTCGTGGCCGACGATCCCGACCGCTACGTCGGCGTCGCGCTGCCTCCCGGCGTCAGCCTTCGCCATCGCGACGCGATGGACGAGGTGCAGCGCGATTTCCGCGAGTACAAGGGCGTCTCGGTCATCCTTTACGACCAGCCCTGCGCGACCGAGCGCCGGCGGCTGCGGAAGCGCGGCAAGTGGGCCGATCCCGGCAATCCGCACCTACATCCACCCGGAGGTCTGCGAAGGCTGCGGCGACTGCGGCAAGGTCTCGAACTGCATGGCGATCGAGCCGCTCGAGACCGAATGGGGCCGCAAGCGGCGCATCAACCAGTCGAGCTGCAACAAGGACTTCACCTGCGCCGAGGGGTTCTGCCCGAGCTTCGTGACGGTCCGCGGCGGGGAGGCGCGCAAGCTCGAGAGCGTCGCGCCCGTTCGACCTGCCGCCGGTTCCCGAGCCGGTTCTGCCGGAAATGGGCGAGCGCTACAGCGTGCTCGTCGCCGGGATCGGCGGCGCGGGCGTCGTGACGGTGAGCCAGACGCTTGCGGTCGCCGCCTATCTCGACGGGCTCTTCAGCTCCAATCTCGATCTGACGGGCCTCAGCCAGAAGTACGGCGCGGTCAGCGCGCATGTGCGGATCGCGCGGGCGCCCGAAGCGCTGCATGCGACCCGGATCGCCTCGGGCGAAGCGGACGCGCTGATCGGCTGCGACCTGATCGTCGCGGCGGGCGACGAGTGCCTGTCCAAGCTGAAGCCTGGCGACGCGGGCGGTGATCGACGCCGATCTCATCCCGACCTCGGAATTCGCCCGCAACCCCAACTGGAGCGTCGATCGCGAGGCGATGATCGAGCGCGTCGACGGCAGCGTCTCGGCGACCCGGCGCTCGTCCTCGACGCGCAGCGGCTCGCGCGCGAACTGCTCGGGCGATTCGATCGCCGCCAACATGTTCATGCTCGGCGCCGCCTGGCAACGAGGCCTCGTCCCGATCACGCCACGCCGCGATCGAGCGGGCGATCGAGCTCAACGGCGTGGCGATCGAGGCCAACAAGCTGGCGTTCGAATGGGGCCGGCGCGCCGCGCACGATCTCGCGGGCGTCGAGGCGCTGATCGCCGGAGGCGACCCGAGGCCCGAGCCGCCCGCGACGGTCGAGGCCCTGATCGAGCGGCGCGTCCGACCATCTGAGCGAGGCTTACGGCCGGGGACGCGCGCGACCGCTATCGGGCGCTGGTCGACCGGGTCCGCGCGGCCGAGCGCGGACTCGGGCTCGGAGACGAGCTGACCACAGGCGGTCGCGCGCTCCTATCACAGGCTGCTCGGCGTCAAGGACGAATGGGAGGTGTCGCGCCTGCTCTCGTCGCGCGAATTCCGGGAGACGCTCGCGCGCGAATTCGACGGCGACTACAAAGTGCATTTCCACATCGGCGCCTGGCCGTTCGCCCGGCCCGATCCCCGCACCGGCGTGATGCGCAAGGGCGACGTCGGCCCCTGGGCGATGACGGCGTTCCGCATCCTCGCGAGCCTGAGATGGCTGCGCGGCACGTTGGCTCGATCCGTTCCGCAACAACGACGAGCGCAAACTCGAGGCGCGGCTCCTCGCCGAGTTCGAGGCCGACGTCGACGATGTGCTGGCGAACCTCGACGCCCGCGAACCACGCGGCCGCGGTCCGGCTCCTCGGCGTGGCCGAAACGGTCAAGGGCTACGGCCGGGTGAAGGAGGCGAGCGCAGTCGAGGCGGCGAAGGCGCGCGCGGCGGCCCAGCGGCAGTTCAACGCGCGAAGGGCGCCGATGGAGAAGGCGGCATGACGGTGAAAGGCAAGACCGTCGTCGTCACCGGGGCGTTCGGCGCCCTCGGCGGCGCCGTCGCCGAGGCGGCGGCGCAAGAGGGGGCCTTCGTCGCCGCGCTCGACTTCGCCGCCACGGCTCCGGCGGGACTCGATCAGCGGCTCGGGCCGGACGCCCTTCTCATCGGCGGGATCGACCTGACGTCTCCACAGGAGGCCGATCGAGCGATGGCGGCGGTTCAGAGCAAGTTCGGCGGATCGACGCGCTCCTCAATATCGCCGGCGGCTTCCGCTGGGAGACCATCGCGGCCGCGCAGGGCGACACGACCTGGGAGCGGATGTTCGCCATGAACCTGAAGACGGCGCTCAACGCCTCGCGAGCCGCGCATTCCTTTTCTCCTCGAGTCGGGCGCCGGGCGGATCGTCAATGTCGGCGCTGAGGCCGCCACCCGCGCGCGGCGAGGGTATGGGCCCCTACGCCGCCAGCAAGGCCGCCGTCCATCGGCTGACCGAGAGCCTGGCCGAGGAACTGAAGCTGAAGGACGTGACGGTCAACGCCGTCCTGCCGTCCACGATCGACACGCCCCTCAACCGCGAGGAGATGCCGACCGCGGACTTCACCCGCTGGGTCGCGCCGAGCGACCTCGCCGCCGTCATGCTGTTCCTGGCGTCCGACGCGGCCAGGGCCGTGACCGGGGCGCTGATCCCGGTGTCGGGCCGCGTATAGATCTACCTCGGCTCGACCGCCGGCTCGTTCGCAGCCTGGCGCTCGATCTCCGCGTTCAGTTGCGCGCCGACCAGAATGACGATCATGGAGATCCACATCCACATCATCATGCCGACCGCGGCGCCGAGCGAGCCGTAGGTCGCGTTGTAGGTTCCGAAATTGGCGATGTACCAGGAGAACAGCAGCGAACTCACAAGCCAGGTGGTCCCGGCGAACACGCTGCCGACGCTCAGCCATTGCCAGCGCGGTTCCCGACGGCAGGGAAGGTAGCGATAGATCACGCCCAATCCGACGATCACCAGAACGAGGAGCGCCGGCCAGCGCAACAGGGCGACCATCGAGCCGAAGCCAAGCCGGCCGAGGACGATCGGGATGACGACCACGGCGCCCACCATCACGATCGCGCCGACCATGGCCAGAAGGGCGTAGGCGAGCGAAATGAGCGTCAGCCGGATGAAGCTCCGCTTCTCCGTCTCGTCATAGGCGACGTTGAGCGCGTCGATGATGGCTTTGACCCCTGAGCTGGCGCTCCAGAGCGCGAAGACAAGACCGACCAGGAATCCCAGGCCGTTCGCCCCTTTGTGCGCCGCCAGTCTCCCCAGCTCTTCATGGAGCAAGTTGAGCGCGCCGCCGGGCAGCACGCCTGAGAGCGCGGTAACCTGGGCGTCGATCGCCGAGGGATCGGAGAACAGGCCGTAAAGCGCTACGAACGCCGCGATCGCCGGAAAGAGTGCGAGCAGGCTGTAGAAGACCGCCCCCGCCGCAACCGCCATCAGCCTGTTGTCGTTGATCTCCTGGTAGGTCCGCGACACGATTTCTTTCCAGCCGCTCCAGGGAATGGCCGTTGGGGACGACGCGCGCAGCCCGGCTTTCGGGTGCTCCAAAAAGGGAATCGCCGCACTGGCCTCGCGCCCGAATTCAGCTTGGCCTCCTGGGAAACCTGCCGCCCGATGACGACCGGACTCAGGAGTCAGAACCACCGCGACAAGACCTAGGGCGCCGTACACCAGAAGCTCCCCGATGGAGGCTCGGCGATCCGCGCCAAAGGGCTTTCCAGCCGCGCGGAGGTCGGGCGCCTCCTCGCGCGGACCCGCTTCGCTATCCGCAGACGCTATCGCCATTAACGCCTCCTCGGACGAACGAAGAATCCAATTCGACGGTCGAGCGGTTGTTCCTTCTCCAATCCGAATTTCGCTGAAAGCCGAAGGCTCGGCGGGCGCGTCACTGTTGCGCTTTGGACAGAGCACATCGCACGCTCCTCAGCGGCGAAGCTTGGGACGATGGCAGCCTTTCGCGCCGTTCAGCTCGCCGTTGGGCGCATCGGCGCGAACTGGGGATTGGGCATGCGGATCGTTCTCTCGCGGAGGCGGCGCAGGATATCGAAATTCAATTCGCTTTGCGTCCGCCCGGCCGTCTCGACGTCGTCGACGAAGCAGACGAGATTGAACTTGAACGCCCAGTCGCCGAAATCGGCGAACTGGACGGACGGCGCAGGGATCTTCAGCACGAGGTCCTGGGCCCTGGCGGCGTCGATCAGGATCTCCCGAACCTGCTCGACGTCGCTGTCGTAGTCGACATTGATCGCGATCAGGATGCGCCCGACCCGGTCGGGATTGACCCAGTTCTTGACGACGCCGCTGACGAGGTTCGAGTTCGGCACGATCAGGGTCGCCCGGTCGAAGGTCTCGATCTCGGTCGCGCGGGCGTTGATCCGGCGGACGAAGCCTTGATCGGTCCCGACCATCACCCAGTCGCCGACCCGGATGCCGCGCTCCCACAGAAGGATGAGGCCCGAGACGAAGTTGTTGGCGATCGACTGCAGGCCGAAACCGATGCCGACCGACAGCGCGCCGGCGATGATGGCGAGCTTCTGGACGTCGAGGCCGACCTGCGCAGCCGCCGAGCAGCACCGCGACGGTCGCGCCGAGATAGCCGAAGATCGTGCTGACCGAGTTGCTTGCGCCGGGGTCGAGGCGGGTCTGCGGCAGCAGGCGTTCGCTGAGCCAGCCCTGGATGAGCCGCGTGACGAAGAGGGCGACGCGCGAATACGGCGACGGCCGCCAGCATCGACGACAGCGACAGCGTGACGCCGCCGACCGCGAAGCCGAAATAGGCGGCGCGCAGCGAGCTGAACCAGTCCTGCGACTGGACGCCCCAGGGCTCGAGCACGGCGGCCGACCGCGATGACGACGATGGCGACCCGCGCGACGCCCTGCACGATGACGACGAGTTGCCCGAGGACGTTCGGCCGCAATCCGACCATCGCCCGGAGGCGCGCGCCGATCGCGGCGTCGGGATCGAGCAGCGGCTGCGTTCCGTCGTGGATGATGACGTCGATCAGGTAGAGGATTGAGCCGAGGATGGTGAGAAAGATCGCCTGATTGACGAGAAAGGTGGCGAAGGCGACGTAGCCGACGGCGGCGGCCGCGAAGATCACGAGAGCGGCGATCCAGCCGAGCGTGCGCGCGGGCGCCCAGGGATCGGCCTGCGCCGCGGCGGCGGCGCCTTGCGGGACTGCGCTCGGGAGCGAGACGCCAAAGCGTATGGGCCGCGACGAGCGCGACCAGCGCCGCCCCGAGCGCGCGGCCGGCGACAGCGATATTGAGCGAGGCGCCGACGTCGGCGGCGGGCTCGACGAGCCGTTCGGCGGCCCAGATCGCCGCGAGCGTCATGCCGTCGCGAAACAGGAGCCGCGCCGTCCGGTCGCTGACGGGAACGAGCCGCCATGCCGCTTCGCCGGGCGCAAGCATGGCCGCGGCCGAGCGCATTGCCGAGCGAGCAGGAGCGCACGGCGTCGAGCGACAGCGTCGAAGACGCCCTGCATGCTGCGGTCGCGTCAGGTCGAAGGCGTCGAGCGCGGCCGACACGCCCCAGAGCGCGAGCGAGCGGCAGCGACCGCGAGGACGATCAGGGTCCAGGCGGCCGCGAGCGCGCGGCGCAGGCGGCTCGGCGTTCTCCGCGTCGCGTTCGCGGATAGATGAGCGGCCGCGCGATCCAGCGAAGGAGCGCGCCGGCGAGGCCAACAAGCGCAAGGATCCCGGCCACGCCGAGCGCCTGGATCGGCCGTCACGCGGCCGCCGAGTCCCGTGAGCCAGTCGTCGAGCGTCGCGGCCATCGTCTGCGGCGACCGGGGGGATCTCGCCGGCCACGCTCGCCCACAATTGCGGATTGAAGACGCGAGGATGAGCGCGCGAAGGTCTCGCGCGCGAAAAGTTCGCGCCGCTTCGCGCCGATCCGGGTCGCGTTGTCGTCGACCTTGAGCAGCAGGGCGCGCGCGGTGCGCAGGTTGGCGTCGAGCGCGTCGTGCTTCTGCTTCTCGCTCGCGAGCTCCGCGGCGGCCGCGTCGGTTTCCGGCGCCGGCGCCGCGTCCTTGTCCTTGTTTTCGGCGTGAGCTCGGCGAGGCGCTTGGCGGAGGCCGCGAGCCGCGGCGCCAGGTCGGCGATCGCCGCCTGCAGCGCGACGCCGAGCGGATCGTTCTGCGCCCGCAGGCGCTGCAGGTCCGCGTCGGTGAGGTCCGCCTGCTTCAGCGTGTTCTCGATGACCGTCAGCGCGCTGCTGGTCGCCTCGAGGTCGAGCGGACGGAGGTCGTCCGCCGCTGCGCGGCCGAGCCGACGCCAGCATGAAGGCGAGGGCGACCCAGCGCGAGAATGCGCAAAGACGGACTCAAACGGCGGCGCAGGCAAGGAAGCGACTCGATGATTCGAGGGATGCGACCCCTGTTTGCATCCGACCATGGCCGCGCCGAGACCGCAATCGGCGACCAGCGCCGGCGAAGGGGTCGTTCACCTTGGGATCGGAAAAGGGCTGCGCCTTGCGCGCGGCTTTGTTAAAGGAGCCCGCTCAATCGAGGACAATCCGGTGAACGCGACCCTGCTCGACGCCACGCTTCCCATCGCCCGCAGCGCCGGCGAGCGGGCGCTCGAGCATTTTCTCGCGGCGGGGTTCAAACGCATCGAGCCGCCGATCCTGCATCCGGCCTCGATCTTCCTCGACATGTCCGGCGAGGCGATCCGCGGCCGGCTGTTCCTGACCGCCGACGCGGCCGGCGAGGAGCTTTGCCTCCGGCCGGAATACACGATCCCCGTCTGCCGCGCCTATCTCGCCTCGGACAAGGCCGGCGCGGTCGCCGAATATTCCTATCTCGGGCCGGTCTTCCGGGCGCAGGCCGAGGGCGGCGGCGAACGCGCCCAGACCGGCCTCGAGAGTTTCGGCCGCAAGGACGCGGAAGCCGCCGACGCGGAGATCTTCTCGCTGGCGATGGAGGCCGCGGCGGCGGCGGGCGGAAAACTCGCGGCCCGGCTCGGCGACGCGGGCCTGTTCGACGCGCTTCTCAAGGCGCTCGCTCTTCCCGACGTCTGGCGGCGGCGCCTGAGGCGCGGACTGGCGCAGGGCCGCGACCTCGAGCGCCATCCTCGACGGCGCGCGGCCAGAGCGCGCTGGCCCAGCCCGGCGTGCTGGCGGCGCTGGAAAGCGCCGACCACGCGGGCGCCCGCGCCCTGGTCGAGGATCTGCTGGCGATCGCCGGCATCGACGCCGTCGGCGGACGCACTGCCAGCGAGATCGCCGACCGGTTCCTCGAACAGGCGGCGCTCCGGTCCGGCGACGCGATCGGCGTCGAACAGCGGCCAGGCGCTCGCGGCCTATCTCGCCGTCTCCGGCGATCCGGACGTCGCGGCCGACAAGCTCCGGCGAGCTTGCGGCGTCGGCGAAACTCGACCTCGGCCGGGCGCTCGACGCCTTCGAGCGGCGCAACGGCTTCATCGCCGCCCGCGGCGTCGCGATCGAGGAGACCCGCTTTTCCGCCGCCTTCGTGCGCGACTTCGACTATTACACCGGCTTCGTGTTCGAGGCCCGCGACCCGGCGCATCGCCGATGCGCCGCCCCGCGCTCGCGGGCGGCCGCTACGACGGCCTCGCGCGCAAGCTCGGCGCGAACGCGGACATTCCCGCGGTCGGCGCGGCGATCGCGCTCGACCGGCTGGCGAGCGAGGGAGCGCGCTGATGGCCCTCGACGTCTCAGGCGCCGACGCGCCCTTCGTCCTCGCCGTGCCCTCGAAGGGGCGGCTGCAGGAGAACGCCTCGGCCTTTTTCGCCCGCGCCGGGCTCGAACTCATCCAGGGGCGCGGCGCGCGCGACTATCGCGGCGCGGTCGCCGGTCTGCCCGGCGTCGAGGTCGCCTTTCTCTCGGCCTCGGAGATCGTCGGCCAGCTCGCCGCCGGCGCCGCCCATTTCGGCGTGACCGGCGAGGATCTGGTGCGCGAGAAGGTTCCCGACGCCGACGCGCGGCTCGAACTGCTGGCGCCGCTCGGCTTCGGCCGGGCCGATGTCGTCGTCGCCGCGCCGCAGGCCTGGATCGACGTGCGCTCCATGGCCGACCTCGAGGACGTCGCGTCGGCCTATCGCGCCAGGCGCGGCGAGCGGATGCGGGTCGCGACCAAATACGTCAACCTCACCCGCCGCTATTTCGCCGAAGCCGGCGTCGGCGACTACCGGATCGTCGAGAGCCTCGGGGCGACCGAGGGCGCGCCGGCGGCAGGCGCGGCGGAGCTGATCGTCGACATCACCACGACCGGCGCGACGCTCGCGGCCAATGCGCTGAAACCCCTCGACGACGGGCCGATCCTGCGCTCGCAGGCGATGCTGGTCGCCTCGCTCGCCGCGCCCTGGGGCGCCGCTCAGCGCGACAGAGCGCGCGCATCATTCTCGACCGGATCGCCGCGAGCGAGGAGGCGCGCAAGTCGCGCGAGGTGCGCGCCCGGATGCCGGGCCCGGCGAAAGGGGTCTTCGACGAGGCGCAGCGAGCGGTTCGGCGCGGTTCCCGCCTTCGGCGAGGCCGCCGATCCGCTGCGGCTTCGTCGCGCTCCACTGCGCGAAGGAGCGAGGCGGCCGATCTCGCGAGCTGGCTCCTCGACCAGGGCGCCGAGCGCGTCAGCGTCGCGGCGCTCGAACACGTGTTCGACGCCAGGAACCCGCTTTACGAGGCGCTGGAGGCGCGCATCGGGGCGGGGTAGCTCTCTCGACGAGAGGTGCGGTTCACCCTAAGCGTCATCTGTTCCCCGAGTGTCTCGAGGCGGCTCAGGCTGCGACGTCCTCGGAGGCGCCAATCATCACGCTGGCCATAACCCCGTAGAGTTTGGTCCACGCGGCTCGCGTCGGTTCGTCGAAGGCGTCGCCCAGGCCCTTTTCCAAAGTCCAAAGCAACGCGGCGCCAACTGCGTCGTAGTGAGCCGGCATGACATTGTAGCCTCGATGTCGAAGACCGAGGTCCGTCAGAGTTCTCGACCAGCGATTTGGGGTGGCTCAGCCCCTTGACCAGCATATTCAGCATGGTCATGAGCTTGGCTTGCTGGGCTTTCGCGTCCGAGCGGAACAGCGCGCGCAATGAAGGCGCGGTCTCAAAAAGCCGATCGTAGAAGAGGGCGGCCGCCTTGAGTTCGAGCGGCCTGACCAGCGACCAGCTCCGCCGGACCAGGTTGAGTTCGTCCGCGCTCAGGATAGCTGAGGACTTCTCGGGCGCGCGGTCCATCGCCTGCGAACTGATCGCGGGGGACAACAGGTCCAAAGCGGCGAGATGTTCGTGTTTTTCTCCGTACATATTTGGCTGCAAACGGAAAGCCAAATCAATATTCGCCTCCGCCAGCGCGTCCAGCACATTCTCTGCGACGCTGTTCAGCGCCTGCGAGTCAGAGGCCATGTTGAGGTTCAGGTAGAACATCACCCGATAGCGGACGCCATAGTCCTCGACCTCTCTGATGACGACGCTTGGTGGCGGTTGGTCGAGGATGAGGCCTGCTTCGGCCGAGCGAAGGGCCGCCTCGCGCATGACGCGACGCGCCTTCTGCGGCGACGCCTTCGGGTCCAGCACGAACTCGAGCTTCATGCGCGTCGCGACGGACGGGATTGCGTGGTTGTTGACCGTAGCCTTGGCGACGACGCTGTTGGGAATTGAAACGATATCATTGTCGCGCGTCTGCAGTTGCGTGGTGCGCCAGCTCATGTTGCGAACCTGGCCGTGCACGGGGTTTCCGCCGGCGCTCACCGTAATCCAGTTGAGCAACCGGAATGGCCTCTCCAGATTGATGAGGATGCCGGCGAACAGGTCGAGTATGATGTTCTGCAAAGCGATGCCGAGCACGATGGTCAGCACGCCGGATGCCGCGCCGATCTGGGCCAGCGACAGTTCGAGCGTATTGGCCAGAAAGAACAACAGGAAGCCGGATACGATTGCGGCGTTGATGACCATCCTCTCCAGTGCGGAGACCGGGCCGCCGTGCCGCTCCAGCGGGCCCCAGACGAAAATCGGCATGAGCGCAAGGACCCAAGCGGCCATCAACGCCAGCCAGCCGCCGGTGCATGCGACGATCATGAGGCGCGCGGTCGCCGGTCCGAGCACGGGCGCGACGAAGACTTCGAGAACTCTTTGAGCCGAGGCCAGCAGGAGCGTCAGCGAAAGCAGGACCACGAACCGTCGCCACCGCCCGGGGTGCTTGTCAAAGCGGCTGAGCGCCGGGACGGCGAGCAACAGACAGATCACGGCCGCCAGCACCGGCGCCGCCAATTGTTCCGGAACAAGGCGTCGAGCAAGCTCGCTCAATGTCGGCGACGACCGTGTCAGGATGTAGCTCGCCGCTATCTCGGAGTGCGAGGTCTCCGCTCCGTCAGCCGCCGGATCGCCCAGCGTGGGACGGAACACACGACGAATGCTGAAGTGCGAGGACGAGACGTTCCAAACGCCATCCGACGTGGCCGGATGGCGCCCGGCTTCATCCTGAACAAGGATCGAGTCCTTTTTGGCCGGAAAGAGAAGGACCTCTTCCGACGTGCTCGCGGCATCCATCACCCGAAGGTCGATCCGGGCTCGGCCGGCGATGACGTCGGAGACCTGCGAGCGATAGCGGAACGCGCCTTCGACATGGTAGCGTGCGTAATCCTGCACGGGTGTGGAGCGTGCGACCAGCGGATCGCCGAGCTTGATCGGAGTAACGGCGTCGGGGAATGCGAAATCCCCTTCCGGAGGGGTATTGGTGCCGACCACCCAAAAATCGAAGCTAGCGTAAAACGTCTCGTTTTCGGTGTTTATCGGCCCCAGAGTTCGGACGACCATGCCGAGAAAAACGCTCTCCGCCTTGGGAGTGGCAGGAGGCGCCTGCGTTTCACGGATATCGAAATCGGGTTCCACGGGGCGGGCGAACAATCCGAGCAACGATGCGGCCAACAAACCCGAGGCCAGAACAATAAGGAAACCGGTCAGAATTGAAAAAAGCCCGACGTTGGGCACAAGCCGCTTCATTTCGAGAGCCCGATCAGTTTTTCGGCCTGGCGCATATGTTCGCGTGAGTAACATTCGTACTTTAGCAGCGACGGATCAACCGGCAATGCGCGTTAATGTCCGGCGCCCTGAATGGCGCCGCCGCCGAGGAGTTTGGTGAAGCTTGGGGCGCCTCTCCCCACATCTGCGCCGCGTTCGGTCGCAGGTTCGGCCCGGATACGAACAGATAATTGACAATATGAACCTATTTTGTAGACACAAGTTCGCCGCGTCCTTGGATCGTCGCAAGTCGGTCGGCGGGCGTATGGTGGTCTCGGGTCGCGGCGCCGCCCTCGGCGCGGGCTTCGACGCGAACACCGCATGGGGGTCCTTAGGGCGGCCTTCGCCGAGCGACCGGCGCGCGCACCGCCGAGATAGGCAGACCATGAGCCGCTTCGTCTTCCGATACCATGTCGCGAGCGACCCGCAGGACCTCGCCGCCCGCGCGGAAGCGCTGCTGGTCGAGCAGACCGTCGAGCTTTCGCGCGCGGCGGTTTCGGATCCGTGGGTGCGGGCGAACATCATCGGCGAGATCCTGTTGACCGAGCCGCTCGACGACGGACGGTTCGCCGTCGCGATCGCTCAGCCTGCGAGCAATACGCAACGGAACCAAAGGAGCCAGACATAACAC
>CAWANA010000027.1:0-228170 GCA_963783275.1 uncultured Alphaproteobacteria bacterium
CGGATCGACGCGCTCGACCACCTCGCCGTCGAGTTCGAGCACCAGGCGCAACACGCCGTGCGCCGCCGGATGCTGCGGGCCGAAGTTGATGGAGAAGTTGCGGAGGTTCTGTTGGTCGGTCATTGGGGGGTTCCGCACTGCCGGCGCGAGGGGCAGTAGGCAATAGGCAGTAGGCAGTAGGCAAGCGGGTCGCGCACTTTAGCGGTCCTCCGAATTTCGGACGCCGCGGATCAAGCCGACAAGCATTCGTCCAATCAATTCGCACGAGGCGAGCAACTGAGCGGCTTTGTCGTCGCGGTCAAATTTCAGCCTCTGCGCCAAAATCAGATGAGTTTCGAGTTCCTTGAGAGAGCCCTGGGCGTTCCTGAGAAACGCGACGTAGGCGCCCGCGCTGTTTCGGCCATAGCCTTCGGCGATATTGGCCGGAATCGACACCGCCGCGCGACGGAGCTGGGAGGTCAATCCATATAGTTCTTCCCGAGGAAATTCCCCTGAGAACCGATAGCATTCTTCGACCAGCGTCATCGCATTCTGCCAAATCTTGAGGTCGCGGTACGAGTTGATCTCACCCACAGGCGATCTTGCCTACTGCCTACTGCCTACTGCCCTTTGCCCCCCGACGCTTTCTCGTCGCCCGGCAACGGCGGACCTTCCCAGGGGCTGAGGAAGTCGAACTGACGGAATTCCTGGGGGAGCCGCACGGGGTCGTAGCGCACCCGCTTCTCCTGGTCGTCGTAGCGCACTTCGACGAAACCGGTCATCGGGAAGTCCTTGCGCAGCGGATGACCGTCGAAGCCGTAGTCGGTGAGAATGCGGCGCAGGTCGGGGTGGCCGACGAACAGGACGCCGAACAGATCGTAAATCTCGCGCTCATACCAGTCGGCGCCCGGATAGACCGCGGTCGCGCTCGCCACCGGCGTCTCCTCGTCGGTCGCCGTCTTGACGCGGATGCGCCGGTTAAGCTTCGGCGACAGGAGGTGGTAGACGACGTCGAAGCGTTTCTCGCGCTCGGGATAGTCGACGCCGGAAACGTCGATGATCGAGATGAACTGTCCGGCCGGGTCGTCGCGCAGGAACTTGAGGACGTCGAGGTTGCGCGTCGCATCGACGGTCAGCGACAGCTCCCCAAAGGCCCAGGCCTGATCGAGGACCGCGCCGGGCAGCGCGGCGGCGACCTTTTCGCCGATCGTTTTCAACTGCTCGTCCATCGTTGAGTCTTTCGTCGGTCAGCGTTCGATCGTGCCGGTCCGGCGGATCTTCTTCTGCAGCAGCAACACGCCGTAGAGCAGCGCCTCGGCGGTCGGCGGGCAGCCCGGCACGTAGATGTCGACCGGCACGACCCGATCGCAGCCACGCACGACCGAATAGGAATAATGGTAGTAGCCGCCGCCGTTGGCGCAGGAGCCCATCGAAATGACGTAGCGGGGCTCGGGCATCTGGTCGTAGACCTTGCGCAACGCCGGCGCCATCTTGTTGGTCAGCGTGCCGGCGACGATCATCACGTCGGACTGGCGCGGGCTGCCGCGCGGGGCGAAGCCAAAGCGCTCGACGTCGTATCGCGGCATCGAGAGCTGCATCATCTCGATCGCGCAGCAGGCGAGCCCGAAGGTCATCCACATCAGCGAGCCGGTGCGCGCCCACTGGATCAGGTCGTCAGTCGTGGTGACGAGAAACCCCTTGTCGGCGAGTTCGTCGCTGATCGCGCCGAAATAGGAGTCGTCCGCTCCGACCGGCCTGCCGGTCCTCGGATCGAGCACGCCCGTCGAGGCCGGGGCGATGATCGGACCGGAGGTCAATCCCATTCCAGCGCTCCCTTATTCCATTCGTAGACGAAGCCGATCGTCAGCACGGCGAGAAAGAGCATCATCGACCAGAACCCGAGCGAGACCGACGTCATGGAAGACAATCGCCCAAGGGAACAGAAAAGCCACTTCGAGGTCGAAGATGATGAACAGCAGCGACACCAGATAGAAGCGCGCGTCGAAGCGCATCCGCGCGTCGTCGAAAGGGGCGAAGCCGCATTCGTAGGGCGACAGCTTTTCCGAATCCGGCGCCTTGAAGGCGAGCAGGAAGGGCATGACCATCAACGAGCCCGCGATCAGCGTGCCCAGAATGACGAAAACAACCAAGGGAAGGTAATCAGAGATGATGCTTGGCATCGGGCTTCAGCTCGCGGGTTTGGACAAGCGCCGCGGGTGCTTGCGTGGGATTGACGCAGGCCCCTTGCACGCCCGAACGCCTATCGCAGCGCAGCGACGCATGCAAGGCGAAAGGGGCTAAATCAGCATCAAGTCGCATCCCCCGGGAGGGGGCGCGCGGCGCGCGCATTAACACACAATGGCGCTGATCTTACCCGACACGCAAGTGCGGGGGAAATGGCGAGAGAGACGGGACTTGAACCCGCGACCTCCGGCGTGACAGGCCGGCGCTCTAACCAACTGAGCTACTCCCCCGCGAGGGTTGGCGGGGGATAAGCCAGTCGCACGGCCAAGTCAATACGCACGCCCTCGTTTTGGCGCGAGCCGAAACGCGCTCATGACGCGCCGGACGCGCGTCAGAATTGGCTGACGGCGAACGACCAGCGCCGCATTTCCTCAGGGGTCAAGACGTGCATCGTGTCGGGCGGCAGCGATTCCGCCGCCTGCACCAGCGCCGGACTGACGCCCATCCGGCGCGCATAGCGGGCGAGCACCGCGACCATCGGCGCGTCGGCGAAGCTGCGCTTGGTGCGCTGTCCGAACCAGCCGTCGCCTTCGGTTTCCACGATCGACATCCGATGCAGCGCGACCTCGCTGCCCGGCGGCGCGACGCGGCGCACCGCCCCCATCATGGCGTAGACGCAGGCCGACAGGCACTCGCCGACATATGGGCCCGTCTCTCCGTCCGCGTGGAACCGTCCGACGACGCCGGCGACCTTGAGGTCGCGCAGGATATGGCCGAACGCCATCGAGGCGACGACATTCCCGCCGCGCGAGTTGATAAAGACGATTCGCTTGAGTTTCTTGTCCTCGGCGCCCGACCTCAGGAAATCCACGAAGTCCTGCGGCGTCGAGGTCTCGATCACGCCCTCGGCGACGATCACGTGCGGACAGCGAGCGCCGCAACCTCCCATGTCGAGCGGCTCGACGCGGAACGACATCGCTCCGGATTCGGCGCGAGCCGCGCCGGCCGACGCGAGGCCGCACGCCGCCAGGACGAGGCCGAACAGGACCGCGAGCGCCCCCAAGACGGGGAATGGTGGGCGGTGACGGACTCGAACCGCCGACCCTCTCGGTGTAAACGAGATGCTCTACCAACTGAGCTAACCGCCCTGCCCTGCTGTCCCTCGCTCTAGACTACAGATTTGCGAGCGCGCCGCCAAGGTCAGTCAAGCGGGCCGGCGGAAAACCGCCCTTGTCCTCGGGAGCGGCGGCGAATCCGACATGCGCCCGGCCGGCGGCGCCTCAGGGGCGTCGGGCGGTCGCCGCCGGCCGTCGGAACAGGGTGGTCGCGCTTATTTCTTTCCCGACTTCTTGTTGAGGGCCGACTTCAGCGCCGCGCCGGGCTTGAAGCGGGCGTTCTTTGACGCCGCGATCTTGATTTCCTTGCCGGTCGCCGGATTGCGGCCCTTGCCGGCGGCGCGCTCGCGCACGGAGAACGTGCCGAAGCCGACCAAACGCACTTCCTCGCCCTTCTTGAGCGTCTTTTCGATGCCTTCCAGCACGGCTTCCAGCGCCTTGGCGGCGGCGACCTTGGTCAGCTCCGCTTCCGTCGCAATATGATCGACGAGTTCGAGTTTATTCATAGCAGCTCTCCGTTCCAACGCCGCGTCTCCCGCCAGCGTCTTCATCTTTCGCGGTTCTTACCGCCGCGCGCTCAACCTCCCCGCGCCCCGCGTCGAAACGGCGCCGAGAGCGGCGCCGCCCGCCCGAATCAACGGCTCAGGTCGTTTCATTGCTCACGTTTCGCCCAACAGGCGCAAGGCTTTGCGGGGATCGGTCCCAAAAAAAGATGCAATTTTCGCGGAAAAACGGGCGATTGGAGACGCAAACGCCGCAAATCCCTGCGGATCCGCGGCGTCTGTATCTGCGTCAGGGCCTCAGCGGCCCAGAGACGCCTGCGTCTAGTGGGCGATGAAGCCCTGCCCTGGCTCTTCGCTGGCGGGGGCGGGAGCGACCGCCGCCTTGACATCCTCTTCCCACAGGATCGCAGCCGGCTGGCGTATGAGGGCGTGCCTGAGCACCTCCTCCATCCGGGAGACCGGCACGATCTCCAGTCCCGATTTCACCGAGTTCGGAATCTCGGCGAGATCCTTGACGTTGTCCTCCGGGATCAGGACCTTCTTGATGCCGCCGCGCAAGGCCGCGAGCAGCTTCTCCTTGAGGCCGCCGATCGGCAGCACCCGGCCACGGAGCGTGATCTCGCCGGTCATGGCGATATCGCGCCGAACCGGAATGCCGGTCAGCATCGATACGATCACGGTGGCCATGCCGACGCCCGCGGACGGCCCGTCCTTGGGGGTCGCGCCTTCCGGCACGTGGACGTGAATGTCGCGCCTGTCGAACAGCGGCGGCTCGATGCCGAAGTCGACCGCGCGCGAGCGCACATAGGACGCGGCGGCGGAGATCAACTCCTTCATCACGTCCTTGAGGTTGCCGGTCACCGTCATCCGGCCACGGCCCGGCATCATCACGCCTTCGATCGTCAGGAGCTCGCCGCCGACCTCGGTCCAGGCAAGACCCGTGACCAGGCCAACCTGGTCGTCAGCCTCGATCTCGCCGAAGCGGAACTTCGGCGGCCCGAGGAATTCGGCGACGTTCTCGGCGTTGATGACGATTCGCTTCTTCTTCGTGGTCAGAATCTCCTTGACCGCCTTGCGGGCGAGATTGGAGAGCTCGCGCTCGAGATTGCGGACGCCCGCCTCGCGGGTATAGCGGCGGATCAGCTCCATCACCCCGCTGTCCTCCACCTCGAACTCTTTGGCGTCGAGCCCGTGCTTGCCCATCGAGTTGGGGAGCAGGTGGCGCTTGGCGATCTCCAGCTTCTCGTCCTCGGTGTAGCCGGCGATGCGGATGATCTCCATCCGATCCATCAGCGGAGCCGGGATATTGAGGGTGTTGGCCGTGGTGACGAACATCACGCTCGAAAGGTCGTAGTCGACCTCGAGATAATGGTCGTTGAACGTCGCGTTCTGCTCGGGATCGAGCACCTCGAGCAGCGCAGACGACGGGTCGCCGCGGAAATCCATGCCCATCTTGTCGATCTCGTCGAGCAGGAACAGCGGATTCGACGTCTTCGCCTTTCGCATCGACTGAATGACCTTGCCGGGCATCGAGCCGATGTAGGTGCGCCGGTGGCCGCGGATTTCCGCCTCGTCGCGCACGCCGCCAAGCGACATGCGGACAAACTCGCGCCCCGTCGCCTTGGCGATCGACTTGCCGAGCGAGGTCTTGCCGACGCCGGGCGGGCCGACGAGGCAGAGGATCGGTCCGGTCAGCTTGTTGGCGCGCTGCTGCACGGCGAGATATTCGACGATCCGCTCCTTGACCTTGTCGAGGCCGAAATGATCGGCGTCGAGGATCGCCTGAGCGGCCGGCAGGTCCTTCTTGATCTTCGAGCGGCGCTGCCACGGGAATCGACAACAGCCAATCGAGATAGTTGCGCACGACCGTCGCCTCGGCCGACATCGGCGCCATCTGGCGCAGCTTCTTGACTTCGCCGAGCGCCTTGTCGCGCGCTTCCTTGGTGAGCTTGGTCGACTTGATGCGCTCCTCGAGCTCGGACATCTCGTCGCGACCCTCCTCGTCCCCGAGTTCCTTCTGGATCGCCTTCATCTGCTCGTTGAGATAATACTCGCGCTGCGTCTTCTCCATTTGCCGCTTGACGCGGGTGCGGATGCGCTTCTCGACCTGCAGGACGGAGATTTCGCCCTCCATCAGCGCGAGGCACTTCTCGAACCGTTTGGCGATCGAGCGGGTCTCGAGAATCGCCTGCTTGTCCGAGAGCTTGACCGCCAAATGGGAGGCGATGGTGTCGGCGAGCTTGCTGTAGTCGTCGATCTGGTTGACCGCGCTGACGACCTCCGGCGAGATCTTCTTGTTCAGCTTCACATAGCTCTCGAATTCGGACACGACCGAACGCGACAGCGCCTCGGCCTCGATCTTCTCGATCGGCTCGTCCGCGACAGCCTCCGCCTCCGCCATGAAGAAGGCGTCGCCCGGGATGTATTGGCTCACAACGGCGCGCGAAGCGCCTTCGACCAGCACCTTGACCGTGCCGTCGGGCAGCTTGAGAAGTTGCAGAACGCTCGCCAGCGTCCCGGTGGTGAAGATGGCGTCGGGCGCCGGATCGTCGTCGGCCGCGTTCTTCTGGGTGGCCAGCAGAATCGGCTTGTCCGACTTCATCACTTCTTCGAGCGCGCGAATCGACTTCTCGCGACCAACGAACAGCGGCACGATCATATGCGGGAAGACGACGATGTCGCGCAACGGAAGGACGGGATAGGCGTCATGTGTGCCTGGGGCGATGGTTTTTCTCTGGCTGGTCATAGCTATCCTTTTCGGAGGCCCGCCCAAGGCCGACCCCCGCGCTTGCATTGACGACGCCCGCCAACCGGTCCGGCCCTGTCGATCAGCGGCCGGCGCCTGTCGCTTTGTGCTCCCCGCCTGTCCCGAAGGCCCAGCGAGGCCGCCATGATTCCATTACGCAATGTCTGGGCCGCGAGCCTGGAATCAAACGTCTTTAGGCGAAGATGGGCTTCGGCGGCGTGAGTTTCAAGCCGCCCGTGTGGATGGCGTCAGCTCGCGCGTTCCGCTCTTTCGGCGTAGATATAAAGCGGGCGCGCGTTGCCATCGACCACCTCGGGTCCGATCACGACCTGCTCGACGCCGTCGAGTCCGGGAAGATCGAACATCGTATCGAGCAAAATGCCTTCCATGATCGAGCGCAAGCCGCGCGCGCCGGTGCGCCGCTCGATGGCCTTCTTGGCGATGACGTTCAGCGCTTCGTCCTGGAAGCTGAGATCCGTGTTCTCCATCTCGAACAGCCGCTGATACTGCTTGACCAGCGCATTTTTCGGCTCGGTGAGGATCTTCTTGAGCGCGTCCTCGTCGAGATCCTCGAGCGTGGCGATCACCGGAAGCCGTCCGACGAATTCGGGAATGAGACCGAACTTCAAGAGATCCTCGGGCTCGACGTTGCGGAACACTTCGCCCGTCCGGCGATCGTCCGGCGCCTGCACCTTGGCGCCGAAACCGATGGAGGTCCCCTTCCCGCGTGCGGAAATGATCCGCTCGAGCCCGGAGAAGGCGCCGCCGCAGACAAACAGGATGTTGGTGGTGTCGACCTGCAGGAACTCCTGCTGCGGGTGCTTGCGGCCGCCCTGCGGGGGCACGCTGGCGATCGTGCCCTCCATGATCTTGAGCAGCGCCTGCTGCACGCCCTCGCCCGATACGTCGCGGGTGATCGAAGGGTTGTCGGACTTGCGGCTGATCTTGTCGATTTCGTCGATATAGACGATGCCGCGCTGCGCCCGTTCGACGTTGTAGTCGGAAGCCTGCAAAAGCTTGAGGATGATGTTCTCGACGTCCTCGCCGACGTAGCCCGCTTCGGTGAGGGTCGTGGCGTCCGCCATGGTGAAGGGCACGTCGAGAATTCGCGCAAGCGTCTGGGCGAGCAGGGTCTTGCCCGACCCCGTCGGGCCGATCAGCAGGATGTTCGACTTGGCGAGCTCGACGTCGCCATGCTTCGAGGCGTGGTTGAGCCGCTTGTAATGGTTGTGAACGGCGACGGACAGGACGCGCTTGGCCTGCGACTGCCCGATGACGTAATCGTCGAGCACCTTGCAAATCTCGCGAGGCGTCGGAATGCCGTCCTTGCTCTTGACCAGCGAGGTCTTGCTCTCCTCGCGGATGATGTCCATGCACAATTCGACGCATTCGTCGCAGATGAACACCGTCGGCCCGGCGATGAGCTTGCGAACCTCATGCTGGCTCTTGCCGCAGAATGAGCAGTAGAGCGTGTTCTTGGCGTCGCCGTCGGCTTTGGCCATTGTCTTTCTCCAACCGGCCGCTCTTTATCGAATCGCAGCCTAAGCATCCTGAACTAACGAAACGTAGCCTTCAACTCCTCCTGCCGTCCGCCGCGTCCCAACTTCCTGCACGTCAGGCCCGCCCGACGCCGGATTCGACAAGCAACCATCATATTCCGGGCGAAATCAAGTCGTTCCCGAAAAAACGGCGCCAAGGCGGGCGTCGCAAGAAGCGAGCCAACAGGACGCCGTCACGCCTCCGGCCGCGTTTTCGTCTCTTCCGTTTCGAGCGCCCGCTTGGTCGTCACCTCGTCGACGATGCCGAAGGCCTTGGCTTCTTCGGCCGACATGAAGTGATCGCGATCCAGAGTTCTCTCGATCGCCTCGTAGGGCTGGCCCGTGTGCTGGACGTAGATTTCGTTCAGGCGGCGCTTGACCTTGAGAATGTCCTCGGCATGCCGCTGGATGTCGGACGCCTGGCCCTGGAAGCCGCCGGACGGCTGGTGAACCATGATTCGCGCGTTCGGCAAGGCGAATCGGCTGCCCTTTTCGCCGGCCGCCAGCAGGAGGGAACCCATCGACGCGGCCTGTCCAATGCAGAGGGTCGTCACCTTAGGCCGGATAAACTGCATCGTATCGTAGATCGAAAGCCCGGCCGTGACCACGCCGCCCGGCGAGTTGATGTAGAGGGCGATGTCCTTCTTCGGGTTCTCCGCCTCGAGGAACAGAAGCTGCGCCACCACCAGCGACGCCGAGACGTCCTCGACCGGCCCGATCAGGAAGACGATCCGCTCGCGCAGAAGGCGCGAGAAAATATCGAACGAACGCTCGCCGCGCGCCGACTGCTCGATCACGATCGGGACGAGGTTGATTAGTGTAGTAGTCGATCGGATCGCGCATTGGTTCTGATTTCCCCAAAAGATGCCCGTGGGCCTCGCGCCCTAGATAGGCGCCCGCAGCCGCCCCGAAAAGAGGCCCCGGGTCGTCAGTTCCGCTGGGACGCCCCGCGCTTGACCCCGTCCCGGTCAGCCAGCCTGCTGCTGGTCTTCCGGGGCCGCGAGCGCCGCAGGCTCGACCGCCTTGTCCTGCCCGTGGGCCGGCGACGGCGGAGCTCCTCGTCGAGCGGCTTCACCAGCTCTTCCTTTGACACCTTGCGCTCCTCGATCTTGGCGAGGCCGAGGATGTAGTCCACGACCTTCTCCTCGTAGATGGGAGCGCGCAGCTCCGCCAGCGCGTTCTGGTTATTGCGGTAGAAGTCCCAGACCTGCTTTTCCTGGCCGGGGTACTGGCGCGCCTTCGCGATCAGGGCCTGGCTCATCTCCTCGTCCGAAATCTTCACCTCGGCCTTGGTCCCGACCTCGGCCAGAAGCAGACCGAGGCGCACGCGACGCTCGGCGATCCGGCGATAATCGGCGCGGGCGGCCTCCTCGGTGGTGTTCTCGTCGGCGAAACTGCGGCCGGCGGCGGTCTGCTCCTGCACGACCTGCGACCAGATGCCGTCGAACTCCTGGTTCACCAGCCCCTCGGGAAGATCGAACGCATAGAGCGCGTCGAGCTTGTCCAGCAACTGGCGCTTGATCTTGTCGCGCGAGAACCGGGCGTAGTCGGTCACGATCCGGTCGCGGAGGAATTCCTTGAGCTTGTCGAGGCTCTCCATGCCCAGGCCCTTGGCGAACTCGTCATCGATGGCGAAGGCCTCGGGCGCGGCGACCGCCTTGACCGTCACGTCGAACTCGCCGGTCTTGCCCGCCAGCGTCCGCACTGCGTAGGTCTCGGGGAAGGTCGCCTGGATCACGCGCTTTTCGCCGGCGGCGACGCTGAGAAGCTGGTTCTCGAAGCCCGGAATGAACGTGTTCGACCCGAGGATGACCTCGATGTCGCGGCCCTCGCCGCCTTCGAAAGGCACGCCGTCGATCTTGCCGTCGAAGTCGACGGTGACGCGGTCGTGGGTCTCGGCCTTCGCGCCTTCGGGCTTCGCGACAAAAGCCCGGCGCCCGTCTGCGAGCCGTTCGAGCGCGTTCTCGACGTCGGCGTCCTCGACGTCCGTGGTCAGCCGCTCGAGCGAAATCTCGGAAAAGTCGCCGATCTCGAAGGTCGGCAGCACTTCGAGGGCGATCTTGAACGTCAGATCGCCGCGCGCCTCGAGCGCGGCCTCGATCGCCGACTGATCGGTCGGAAGCTCGACCTTCGGCTCGCGGGCGAGGCGGAGGTGGTTGTCGTCGACGATCTTCTTGTTGGCGTTGGTGATCGCCTCCTGGACCACGTCGGCCATCACGGACTTGCCGTAGACCTTGCGCAGGTGCTCGACCGGCACCTTTCCCGGGCGGAACCCCTTGATCTGCGCCTTCGCCTTGAGCTGGGCCAGTTGACCATTCAGCTTCTCGGCGAGGTCGCTCGCCGGAAGGAAGATGTCATACTCGCGCTTGAGCCCCTGGCTCAGCGTCTCCGTCACCTGCATAGTCCAATCCGCCTATTTTCTACGGGCCAAGGCTTCCCTTAGCCGATTTCGTCCTGTCGCCAAAGCGTCATTCCGAACGCGCCGACCGCGTGTCACGAGAGGCGCTCCTTGGGAATCGACCTCGGGAGCGAACCGCAAACTGGTGCGGGCGGAGGGACTCGAACCCCCACGACTTTCGTCACCGGAACCTAAATCCGGCGCGTCTACCAATTCCGCCACGCCCGCGTTCGGCGCCGGAATAACGCGGACGCCCCTTGAGCTTCGGGCGCGCTCTATATCAGCTTGCCCGCCGCGCGCCAGCGAAAAAAGCGGCGGCCGGGACGGCGGCGGCGATTCCGGCCCGGAAAAACCGGCGCCGCGGTTGCCTGATTGTCCTGCTCGGCTAAGAAGGACGGCGCTCAAACGGAGCGCAAAACCTGGACGGAGCCCGAGAGCACATGAAACCTGGCTGCGCCAAGGGATTCACACATATCAAGTCGTGGCGCGAACCCCTTCTCCAGCTCGCTGGGGAAGGTGGCCGAAGGCCGGATGGGGTGTCGCCCGCTGCTTCGGCCCAAGTCGGATTGCACGACCCGCCCCGTGAAACTTGGTCGAACCTTGCCGGCTTTCCACACCCCATCCGGCCCTCCGGGCCACCTTCCCCGCTCCGCGGAGAAGGAGGCGCGCGATGCCCAAGAATTGGCGCGTCGTGACCACTTTCCCCCTGAAGCAGCGCCCACCCGGCGCGCGGTCCTCGGCGTCGGCTTGGCCGCGGCCGCCTGGGGCGTAACGTCCGCAAGGGCCCAGAGCCCCGCCCCCACGCCCGACGGCTTCGTGACGTTCGAGGCCGCGCCGGCGCCTCTCCCCCTTCTTCCGCCGCCATCCGAACCGGCCGCGGCGCTCGCTTACGGCGGAACGGTTCCGGGGCCGCTTCTTCGACTGAAGAAGGGCGAGGAGCTGAAACTGAGGTTCTTGAACAAGCTCAGCGAGCAGACGAGCCTGTGTTTCGCCGGATTGCGCACCCCCAACGCCGTCGCCGGCTACGGCGGGCTCACCGGACCGCGCCTCGCGGCGGGGGCGCGCCTCG
Organism: uncultured Alphaproteobacteria bacterium; assembly: GCA_963783275.1. Lineage (GTDB taxonomy): Bacteria > Pseudomonadota > Alphaproteobacteria > Rhizobiales > Beijerinckiaceae > Roseiarcus. The sequence goes on from CAWANA010000027.1 coordinate 11,533, forward strand.
ACATCAAATTCGCCCCGCCGGACGCGGGATTCAATCTCTATCTGCCGCATGGCGGCGCGACCGACGCCGGCCAGCAGGGCCGCGGCCTCTTCGGTCCGATCGTGGTCGACGAGACCCTGACGATCGACGTCGACGAAGACTTTATCGTCATCCTTTCGGACTGGAACCTCGACGAAAAGGGCCAGATCCGGAACGACTTCGCCGATCCGGCCGCCGCCCGCGGCCCCGGCCGGCGGGGGAGCGTGGTGTTCGCGGGCAGCGCCGCCGCGCCGCTTTCGCTGAAAAGCCGCCCCGGCGCGCGGGTGCGGCTGAGACTCGGCAACGGGGCGACCGCGCGGCTGACCAATGTCGGGATCGAGGGCGCGCGGACGCAGATTGTCGCGGTCGACGGCCAGCCGAGCGACCCGTTCGAGCCGTTGCGCAACCAGTTCCCGATGGGGCCCGGCGCCCGTTTCGAGCTGATGTTCGACATGCCGCGCCAGCCGGGCGCGGAGGTCCAATTCGTCCTGCGCTGGGAGTCTGGCGCGCCGGACATTCCGTTCGTTGCGATCAAGGCGGAGGGCGAACCGGTCGCGGCGCGCTCCGGCCCCGGCCGCTTGCCGCCCAATCCGGCGCTGCCGGCCGAGATCGCGCTCGAGGCCGCGCGAAGCTTCGACATCGCCGTGACCGGCGGCGGCGCGGCGCCCTTCGCGGTCAACGGCGCGACCTTTGCGGACTGGGGGCCGAGGCCGCTCGCGTCCGTGTCCCGCGGCGCGCCGACCGTCTTCGCCTTCGCCAACCGCACGGCGGTCGTGCAGGCGATGCGGCTCGGCGGCCACGTCGCCCGCCTGCTGCATTCGATGGACGACGGCTGGGAGCCCTACTGGCGCGACACCATCCTCATCCAGCCCGGCCGCACCCTCCACGCCGCCTTCGTCGCCGACAATCCCGGCAAATGGCCGATCGAATCGGCGATTCCCGAGCATCGCGCGGCCGGGGTGGGCGCGTGGTTTCAGGTGGGGTGATGTCAAAAGAGCGCGCCCGGTATGGCAGGGCCGTGCAAGAATGCGGGTGGTCGCCGCCCTCGTGACGAACGTGCAATCCAACTCCATGCGCGTAGTTCTGTTCGGTCCGTACGGGTTGCGTTGGGGGATAGCGCTCGAAACGCAACTCGCGATCCTCTTTCCGCAGCTTCCAGGTTCGGGAGATCCGTAGTAGCGGCTACAAGCCTATCGCAGGCTTTCGAAGGTTTCATCGTGTTGTCCAAGCGCTGGGTCGTCGAACGGACCTTCGGTTGGATCAACCGGGCCAGGCGCCTCGCCAAAGACTTCGGGGCGACAGTCCGCCCTCGCCTGGCCCCTCATCGCCCTCGCGTTGCTCGTCGCCCGAAGACTCGCACGGGAAGCGTGATTGCTCTTAGCCCGCGCCATCCCGGCCTCGCCTGGGAAGCTCCGTCAATGCGCGGCGGCCATCTTGTGCGCCACGGCGTCATTGAACTTCTTGCCCATCCAGCCGACGCCCAACTTGCACGCGACGGTGACGGACAGGAGCACCACGAGGAACTTCAGGACCATCGCGGTTGTGAAGGAGACGACCGCGAGCCCTGCGAAGGGCGGGATAGCCGCGACCAAGACCCCGAGGCCCACGCCCATCAGGAGGATGAGGAAAAAGACCAGGAACCCGTTGATCCCGCGCGCCTTGCCCGAATAGGACATTTCGCCTTCGAACATATCCGCAGCCGTATGCGCCATCACCGCAAGGAAGGTGAAGCCGCAGACGAACATGAACGTGATCGCGAAGTCCGGCGCGAGCGCCGCGACCGGCACGAGGCCTGGCCCCACCTGGTCGGCGATCGCGGCCGCGGCGTGCGAAAAGCCGCGGTAGCCGAGCGGCAGGTTGATGATCGACTGGAACACGACGTTCGGGAGGACGTAGGTCAACCAGACGTGGCGCGTCTTCGACGGCGCCGCCTTGGCCCCGAACGCGCCCTCGGCCGCCAGTCCCTCGATGTCGCGGAAGATGTTCAGCCGGACGATGATCGCGTAGGGGACGACGAAGACGAGAGACGCCAGCGTCGTCACGAGCGGCGAGGGCATCCATCCTCCCCTGTAGACCAGCGCATACGCGATCGCCGCGCCGACCGCTGCGAAGGCTACGCCCAGCGGCGCGGTCGCCAGCAGGGGATTGGCGATCGGCGCGAGCGCGCCGGTCTTCTCGTCCTCCCGCACTTCAACCTTCCCCTTGGCGAATTCGGCCCGGGCGGCGAACAGGGTTCCCGCAGGGAGAAAGACGATGAAGGCGAAGAACACGGTCGCGAAGAAGCCGACGACCGTCCATGGGGTATATTCCTCGCCCATGACCTCGAAGGTCAGGAGCGCTCCCAACGCGATCAGGACCGCGACCACGATGAAGTTCAGAGCGACCTGTTCCCAGAACAGGCGATGGACGCTCGATGTCTTGCTGCTCATCAGCGCAACTCCTTGTGTCAGGCCCCCGCTCGTTCCTTCCTTCGGGCGCGGCTATGCGGCCTCGTCCTGCAATCGCCTTTCGCGCAGCACGACCTTGTCGATCTTGCCGACCGAGGTCAGCGGCAGCTCCTTGACGAGCAGGACCCGATCGGGGATCGCGAATTTCGAGAGCACGCCCTTGTCGACGTAAGCGCGCAGGTGGGCGCGAATGGCCTCCTCCGCGGCTTCCGCGGAGCCGCCCGCGAACCCCGGCTCCACGATGACGAGCGCCATGCGGACGCTCGCCCCATTTCGCGTCCCTGACGGCGATGACCGCCGCCTTCACGACGCCGGCCTTCTCCGAGATGATGTCCTCGACCTGAATCGAGGAGACCCATTCGCCGCCGCTCTTGATGATGTCCTTGATGCGGTCGACGATGCGGATCGTTCCGTCCGCGTCCCACGTCGCCACGTCGCCTGTGTGCAGGTAGCCGCCGGCCCAAAGCTGCTCCGACGCCGCAGGATCGTTGAGATAGCCCATGGTCAGCCACGGGGCGCGGGTGACGATCTCGCCGCGGGACTTGCCGTCGTGCGGGACGTCGGACATGTCCGCGTTGACGATGCGCAGGTCGACCAGCGGCGCGGGAAGACCGGCGCAGGCGCGCCGCTCGACTTGCGCCTCCAGGTCCTCCGACATTTGCGCATTGGTCAGATGCACCCCGGACAGCATCGGGCAGGACTCGGATTGCCCGTAGCCGGTGAAGACGTCGATGCCGCGCGCCATCGCGGCTCGAACCAGAGCGCGCGGCATGGCGGAGCCGCCCACAACCATCTTCAGCTTGGACAGATCGACATCCTTGCTCCCCGGCGCGCTGAGCAGCATCTGCAAGATGGTCGGCACGCAATGCGTGGACGTCACCCCCTCGCGCGCGATCAATCCCAGGAGCACATCCGGCGCATAGCGACCCGGATAGACCTGCTTGTTGCCCATCATGGTGTAGAGGTACGGGCTCCCCCACGCGTGGACATGAAACATCGGGGTCAGCGGCATATAGACGTCTTCGCGGTGAATGCGTCCCTGGTTCGGCGCGCAGCCATATTCCGCCGCGATGCCGAGCGTATGCAGCACCAGCTGGCGGTGGCTGAAATAGACCCCTTTCGGACGGCCGGTCGTGCCGGTCGTGTGAAACGTCGTCGCGCGCGTGTTCTCGTCAAAATCCGGAAACTGGAAAAAGGGCGAACTCGCCTCCAGCATGTCCTCGTATTCGCACTCGATCGGCAGACGCGTGGTCGGCTTTTCCTTGCGATCGTGCAGCAGCACGTACTTTTGCACCGACGGCAGCTTGTCGGCCATCTTCTCCATGAGCGGCAGGAAGTCCGCGTTGACCAGTACGACCGAGGGGGCCGCGTCGTTCATCGCATACAGCAACCCCTCCGGCGGCAGAGAGAGATTGACCGTCTGCAGCACCGCCCCCATCATCGGCACGGCGAAATAGCTTTCGAGATAGCGATGGCTGTCCCAGTCGAGCACGCCCACGACGTCGCCCGGCTTGACGCCGAGATCGGACAACCCGCTCGCCAGTCGCCCGATGCGCTCGCGAAAGACCCGATAGCTGTGCCGCCTCAGGTCCCGATAGACGATCTCGTGATCGGGCGCATGCGTCATTGGGTAGTGCAGCAGATGCTTGATGAGAAGCGGGTATTGGTAAGCCGACGGACTTACCTCGATAAGCTTCGCCGACATAGCGAGCCTCCTCCCTTCAGAAAAAGTGCGCGAATTTGCACTCCGCCGCGCGCCGTGCATTGAGGAGGATCAGTTTACAGGTGTGAGGAGACACTTTGTCGCAGAGCCTCTAACCCTGACGGCAATCTTTCGACGTATTACACAGTAATGGCGCTGTTATCTTTATTTAACTAGATTGCGCATCGCTTCTTTGCTCGCAAATGTCGAAATCAGGCGCTTCCGTAGCGCTCCGCCGAACTGCGGCGGGCCGGGCATGCCCCAGCGCGCCATGACGAGCTCGCCTTTCCCGTCCGCCCGACCCGGCACGGTCCGATCGCCTTCATGCGCCCTCCGCCGCCGCCTCGCCCGCCGATTGCGCCCGGCGTCGATTTCCTCTGCATGATGGTTAATTTTTTTCGTTGACAGGTGTTGACTCTGCTACCTCGGGGTTGTAACCGAAGAGGTGTTAACATTTGGAAACGATAGGGGCGCCTATGAAAAATCATCTTTTGACGGCCATGGTTGTCTCTCTGGGACTCGTGGCCCCGGCTTTCGCGGGGACGATCACCGTCGACGGGTACTCTTTGCCGTACCCGGCAGGCTATGGGTCGGTGAGCGTCAGTGGGGTCATCGGGTCTGTATGGTACGCATCCCCGTTTGAAATCGACACGTCCTCCGGAGATTTCTACATCTACTGCTCCGATCCGCTGCATACCATATATCCCGCTCCGACTACGTATACTTACGCCGTCGAAAGCCTCACGGAGAATGGGTTGGGAGGAGCCATATCCCAACCGGTTTCGAACGAGATCGGGCAGATCGCCGCCATCGGGATCGCGGCTCTGGGCGCCGACCCGGCACTGGCTGTCGCAGCCCAGGGTGCGATTTGGAGCCTGGCATATGGCGAAACGGCGACGTCTACAGACGGAACGGTCGAGACGGACATCACGAACTTGCTGACCGCGCAGTACAGCAACAATGGTCTGTGGGCGGAAGCGCTTGTTCCTCAGGGGGAGGACTGGCCGACAAACCCGGGCGCCTCGCAGGAGCTCGTGACCGGCGCGCTCGTTCCCGAGTTCCTCGACCTGGGCGATGATGCTGCTCGGCTTTGCGGGCCTCGGCTTCGCCGGCTATCGGTCGTCGCGCAACTCCCGCTCAATCGCCGCCTAAACGTCCGCCAACGGCGTCTACAGGCCGCCTTCGGGCGGCCTTTTTTTACAGAGGAGCACGGATCAGGCAGCCGCAGAGGATGCGCGAATGTCGTCGCCCCAAGGGGGAGAAGAGCGCGCGTCGCGCCCGAGGATTCCGCCGTCAACGTCTGGGCTCAGGACTTGCTGTAACCGCCGTCGATCACCAGGCAGTCGCCGGTGTGATAGGAGGACAGCGCGCTCATCAGATAGACGGCGATTCCGCCGAAATCCGAAGGGGTCCCGAAGCGGCGCATCGGAATCCGCGGCATATTGGCGGCGACGAACTTCTCGTTGGCTGTAAGCCCGGCTGTCATCTCGGTCTCGATCCATCCCGGCAGAATCGCGTTGGCGGTGACGCCGTAGCGCGCGTGCTCGACCGCAAGCGCGCGGACAATCGCGTTGAGCGCCGCCTTGGTGGCGGCGTAATGCTCGCCCCGCGGCATGCCGAACAGCGAGGCGAGGCTCGACGTCGCCACGACCCGACCAAAACGGTCGCCGGACTCGGCGCGCTTGATCATGTGCCGGAGGGCGACCTGGAAGACATGGAAGACGCCGTCGAGATTGGTCGCGAACATCGTTCGCCAGTCGTCCTCGGACCGGTCGACAAAGGCATGGCGAAGCGACCCCCCGATGCCCGCGTTGGCGAAACAGCCATCGACCCGGCCGAAGGTTTCGAGCGTTGCGGCAAAAGCGTCCTCGACGGCCACGCGATCGGTGACATCGCAGGCCCGCGCCTCGACGCGGTCGCCGCATTCCCGGAGTTCGGCAAGCGCGGCCAGGTTCTTGTCCGGATTGCGGCCCCAGATCGAAACGGCCGAGCCGGCCCGCGCGAACGCCTTCGCCATGCCGAGGCCGATCCCACCATTGCCGCCGGTGACGATCGCAACGCGTCCGGTCAGATCGAAATCGCCCGCCATGGAAAGTCCTCCCGTTCGTCGCTCCTCATTTGGCGACACTGCGCTCCTTGTAGCCCTGATGGCGCGCTTCAACAAAGAAAGGAGGGCGGGACTTCGCGCCGCCGGCCGAAACCCGCCGGCTCCGTCTCCGCCGATCGAGGGAACCCCAGGGCGACGCGCGCGAACGCCGTAGCCGTCACTCCGCCGACAGCGGTTTCGCCACCATCTCGAGCGCTTTGCGCTCCGCCGGGACCGCGAACAGCGCGGCGACGGCGGCGGCGGCGAGCATGAGGATGGCGGCGAAGGCGTAGCCGGCGAAGACGCCCTCGCGCGAACCGTTCTCGATCAGCCGGCCGAAGATCGCGGGCGCGGCGACGCCGCCGATCCCGGTTCCGATCGCGTAGAAGACGGCGATCGTCAGCGCGCGGATTTCGATCGGAAACGTCTCGCTGACGGTGAGATAGGCCGAACTGGCGGCGGGCGAAGCGAAGAAGAAGACGATCATCCAGCCGATCGTCTGCCCCGCGGCGCTCAAGAGGTCGCGCTCGAACGCCCAGCCGACGGCGAGGAGCAGAACGCCGGAGAGCGCGTAGGTCGCCGCGATCATCGGCCGGCGCCCGATAGTGTCGAACAGGGGCCCGAGCACAACCGGGCCCAGGAAGTTGCCGAGCGCGAACGGCAGGATATACCAGCCGACATCGCCGGATGCGACGCCATAAAATGTCGTCAACACAAGCGCGTAGGTGAAGAAGATCGCGTTGTAGAAGAAAGCCTGCGCCGCCATCAGCGCGAGACCGACGAGCGCGCGCAGGCGGAAGGTCACGAACAGCGCCTCGAAGGCTTCGCGGAGCGGAGTGTGGGTTCGAGGCGTCAGCCGAATCGCGGCGTCCTGACGGACATCCGAGAGGATCTCGCCCTCGTCTCGGAACCGCTGCTCGATCCCGGCGACGACGGCCTCGCCCTCTTCCTCGCGGCCGTGGATCGCGAGCCATCGCGGGCTCTCCGGAATCCACATGCGCATGCCGAACACGACAAGGCCGAGCACCGCGCCGGTCAGGAAGGCCAGCCGCCAGCCGAGTTCGGGGTCAAGAAACCGCGGATTGAGCAGCGCGACCGCGACGAGGGCGCCGAGCGCCGCGCCGACCCAGAAGCTGCCGTTGACCATCAGGTCGAGCCGGCCGCGGTAGCGGGCGGGAATCAGCTCCTGGATCGTCGAATTGACCGCGGCGTATTCGCCGCCGATCCCCGCCCCGGTGAAAAACCGGAAGAGGAAGAACGAGGCGCCGTTCCACGCCGTCCCGGTCAGCGCCGTCGCGGTCAGGTAGACCGCGACGGTGGTGAAGAACAGCATCTTCCGCCCCAGCCGGTCGGTCAGCCAGCCGAAGAACAGGGCGCCGCATACCGCGCCGGAAAGATAGGCGCTGGCGGCGAAACCGACCCCGGCGTCGGAGAAATGGAGCGCCGGGCTCGCCTTCAGCGCGCCCGCGACCGATCCGGCCAGCGTCACCTCGAGTCCATCGAGAATCCAGGTGATCCCGAGCGCCGCCACGACCAGGACGTGGAAGCGGCCCCACGGCAGGCGCTCGAGCCGGGCCGGGATCAGGGTTTCGATTTTGCCCTGACGCCGGCCGGGTCCCGGCTGAGGCGCCTCGGCTCTGTCCTCGGTGGAAACGTCCGGACCGGTCGAGCCCCCGTGCGGCATGGCCGTTTGCTCCTTCCCGGGCGCGGCCGGGGATAAGAGCCACAACGCGTGCGGGCGCCTCGCGGTTCCCGCGGGGAGGAGAACGGTCGCTCGCAACGAGGTTCAAGAAGGCTTGCAAGGGACTTGACGGAGGCGCACCGGCGAGGCCACGGTTGCGACTTCGTCATCCGCCTGTCGCCTTGGGAAATTATACAGTCTGGCGTTACCGGGCAGGTCGTCATGGACCATGAGGTCAAAGTCAGACGCGCCGTCGTTCCGTTCCTCCTCGCTGCGGACGTCTGGGTGCTTCGGATGTGCGTCGCGTCGGCGCGGACTGCGCTTGGGCGCCGTCTGGCGGTCGGCGTCAGCCGGCTCGGGAACGGCGGCCTTTACCCGGTCCTCGCCGCCGTGCTGATCGTCGGGTGCGGCTTCAGGGGCTGCTATGCGATCGTCGCCGCCGCCATCAACGTCGGCCCTCATGCACAGCGTCTATCCGACGATCAAGCGGCACGCGGCGCGACAGCGCCCCTTTCAGGCGCACGCCGATCTCAAGCCTCTGCTGGCGACGCTCGACGAGCACTCGTTTCCGAGCGGCCACGTGATGACGCTGACCGCGGCGCTGGTCCCGATCGTCATGGCGGTTCCCGGCGCGCTGGCGCTCTCGCTGGCCGCTTGGTGCGCGATGGCCTGGGCGCGGCTCGCGTCCGCGCACCATTATCCGAGCGACATTTTCGCCGGCGCGGCGATCGCGCTCGCCGTGTCCTACCCGCTCTCCCATTACGGCCTCGGCGGCGCGCTGCCGGGATAGGCGCCGCGACGTTCGGACGCGGACAGGCTTGTCAAGCGCGTAGACGAGGATGTCGTCAAGTAATGACCACCGTCGCAGCCGTAATATCAAAGTCAACTGCAAGCTGCGTCATTGTGACAGATTGCAATCGCTGCGCGCCTCTCGTCATCTTGTGGGGCGGGCGCGAGCGAGGAGTAGCGAGAGCACGCGTATGACGCTCCTGTTAGGGATATCTCTTCTTCTATGTCTTTGTTGGCGTCGCCAGGCCTTGCTCCCGGCGATCGCGGTGCGGAACAAGACGCGGTAACGGCTGAGCGCTGTCACGCCGGGCCGTTCTGACGGGTGCGCCCGCGGAAACGGCGGCAGACGGTTTCGAGACGGACGCAAGACGCCGTTCGTCGAGGCGCATGAAAAAAGGCCGGGCTTCATGGCCCGGCCTTTTCCTGTCCGGTTGTTGCGCCGGCTCAGGCGGCTTGCTTGCCGGTCGGCGCGCTCTGCGAATCGTTGTAGGCGCGCCACTGGGCGTCGAACAGGGCGACGCCGAAGTCGACCGCGTCGCCCGCCGCCTCGCGCATCAGCGAGAAGGGCGTCGGGCGGCGCGCGCGCAGGCGGCCGGTCAGCGCGCTCTCCTCGAAGGTGAAGTGCGTCTTGAACTTCTGCGCCAGCATCCGCATGCCGATGTTGTCGGGCAGGCAGATGATCTCGATCGTCTCGACCCCGTGGTTGGAGGCCGCGCGCTGGATGCGGCGGAAGAGTTTCTCGCCGATGCCCCGCCGCCGATAGTCTTCCTCGACCGAGAAGGCCGCTTCGGCGTGGATGTGCCGGCCGAACGGGGCGCTCTCGCTCCAGATCGCCGCGGACGAGCGAAGCTCCGCCGCGCCGACCAGCTCGCCGTCGACGAAGGCGCCGTACAGGAGATCGCCCTGGCCGAAGCAATGCTCGGCGTAGTGCATCAGGAAGTCGTCCGACATCCCGCCGCCAAACCGCTCGTGCCGGCTGCGCGAATCAAGGCGCAACAGGTGGTCGCGGTAGGCTTCCATATCCGACGGCCAGAGCCGCCGGACTTCAAGGTTTGCTGTTGTCGTGGTGTCGCTCATGCTGTCCCTCGCCGCATTTGCCTCGGCGTCTCATTCCCCGCGACTCAATATGCTGCGCTGCAACATAATAATCAAGCCGCCGGATTTATTTTTTCACAGGTCGTTTCCGAATTGCAGCAGAACCTTGCCCAGAGCCTGCCGCTTGGAGATCGCCTCGAAGGCTTTGAGGTACTCCTCGATCGGAAATTTCGCGTGAACGTGCACCTTGAGTGCGCCGGATTCCGCCCAGGAAAGCAACTGAGACATGTTGTCGCGATGCGCCTCCGGCTCGCGGGCGACGAACTCGCCCCAGTAGACGCCGCGGATGTCGCAGCCCTTGAGCAGCGTGAGGTTGAGCGGCGGCTTGGGGATTTCGCCCGAGGCGAAGCCGATCACCAGCAGCCGCCCCTTCCAGGCGAGCGAGCGCAGCGCGAGCTCGGTCAGCGCGCCGCCGACCGGATCGTAGACGACGTCGACGCCCTTGCCGCCGGTCAACGCCTTGAGGCGGGCGCGAAAATCCTCGGTCGCGTAATTGATCGTCTCGTCTGCGCCATAGCCGCGGGCGAATGCGAGCTTGTCGTCGGACGAGGCGCAGGCGATCACCCGCGCGCCCATCGCCTTGCCGATCTCGACCGCCGCGAGCCCGACCCCGCCCGAGGCGCCGAGCACGACCAGGCTCTCGCCCGGCTTCATCTCGGCGCGCTGTTTCAGCGCATGCAGCGTCGTGCCGTAGGCGATCGAGAGGCCCGCCGCCTTGTCGAGCGGCAGGCCGGCCGGGACATGGGCGAGCCGGCTCGCGGGAATCGCGATCTGCTCGCGCGCCGCGCCGAACCCGGTCGAGCCCATCACCCGGTCGCCGACCGCAAAGCCTGCGACATTCGGCCCCACCGCGGCGACGCGGCCGGCGAACTCGCCCGCCGGGCGAAAACGGGGGTTCGGGCTTAAGCTGGTATTTTCCCTCGATGATCAGGGTGTCGAAGAAGTTCAGCGCCGCATAGACGACGTCGACCACCACTTCGCCGCTTTTCGCGGCCGGCGGGTCGATATCCATCACCTTCAGCGTTTCCGCCGGACCAAGGGCCGGACAGATCAGCGCTTTCATCCTCGACTCCTCAGTTTTACTCATTTTTCATTAACCACTGGCAGCTTTACAGGGGCGGCGCGCGCCCGCAAGGCGAGGGGCCGGAATTTCGCCCTGATCCGGCGGCAAGGGGCGTTCATGCGCCGGCGGCGGGGGCGGCGACAGGTTCGAAGGGTTTTGGCTAATGACATCTCGCAGCGTTTCGTCTCGTTGGCGCGCCGGCGCCGCAACGGCCGCAGTCGCCGCCGCGCTGGTCTCGGCCCTCGTCCCGGCCGGCGCCGCGACCAAGTCGACAGAAAAAAAAGAGGCTGCGAAACCTAATCTGGTGGCGAGCTTCGGCGACTGGAACGTGTTCGTCGGTCAGGCCGGCAAGGGCAAGATCTGCTACGTCCTCGCCCAGCCGAAGACGCGCGAGCCCGAGAGCGCAAAGCGCGATTCCGGCTACGCCTTCATCTCCGACCGGCCGGCCGAGGGCGTCCGCAACGAGGTGTCGTTCATCATGGGCTTCGAGGTCGCGGGCGGCCCGGCCGCAGCGGGCAAGAGCGACAAGACCGACGCCAAGGTCGACAAGGCCGATGTGAAGCCCGTGAAGACAAAAGCCAAGGCCGAGCCGAAGAGCAAGACGGCGGCAGTGACCGCCCCGATCGCCACCGTCGGCGAGGAGTCGTTCGACCTCCTGCCCAAGGGCGCCAATCTCTGGGTGAAGAACGCGGCGCGCGAGAGCGCGCTGATCGCCGAAATGAAGAAGGGCGAGGCGCTCGTGGTGAAGGCCGCCGCCGTCAAGGGCGGCGACACCACCGACACCTTTTCGCTGACCGGCTTCTCCCAGGCGATGGACCGCCTGGCCAAGGAATGCCCGGGCAAGGGGTAAGCGGCGACGCACATTGTCTATCGGAGGGGCGGCGTCTCGCCGCCCTTCTTTCGACGGTCTATGGGTGCGCGAGACGCGCACCCTCCGATCCCCTCGGCTTCTTCGCCGCGAGCTGGTAGTTGACGCCAAGGTCGCTCGAAAGCCGCCAGGTCCGGCGCAGCGGGTCGTAGCTGACGCCCCGGCGCTCCACCACCTTGAGCCCCGCCTGACGGGCCGCCACCGCCAGTTCCTCCGGCGTGACGAACTGCTCCCAGCGGTGGGTGCCGGGCTCGAGCCAGCGCAGCACGTATTCCGCTCCGACGATCGCCAGCGCGAAGCTTCTCAGCGTCCGGTTGAGGGTCGAGGCCAGGAACAGCCCGCCGGGTTTCAGGAGCGAAGCGGCCTCGGCGAGGAAGCGCGCCGGATCGGCGACATGCTCGAGGACCTCCATCGCGGTGACGACATCGAAGCGCGTCGTCTCGCCGGCGAGCTCTTCGACCGTCGCGACGCGATAGGAAAGCCTCGCGCCGGTCTCCTCGGCGTGGCGGCGGGCGACCCCGATCGAGGCCGGCGCGGGATCGATGCCGAGAACCTCGCCGCCGAGCCTTGCGAGCGGCTCGGCGAACAGGCCCGCGCCGCAGCCGACGTCGAGAATGGCGAGCCCCGCGAACGGCGGGCCCGCCTCCGCCTCGCGCCCGAAATGGCGTGCCGCCACGTCGCGCGCCCAGCCCACGCGGACCGGCGTCAGGCGATGGAGCGGCGCCATCGGGCCGTCCTCGTCCCACCAGGAATCGCCCAGCGCGTCGAAACGCGCGACTTCTTCGGCGATCACGCTCGGGGCGGCGGCGGCGTTCATGGGGACCTCATCCTTCTTTCGCCGACAAGCCGCCCGAGGGTCGGCGGCGTGACAGCGTTGACCGGCCTGCGCCCCCACTTTATACGCCGCCGCATCCTTTTGCGCGAGCGGCGCAGCTTTCCTCATTACGCTCCGAGGTTCTTTTGTCGCGTCTGGTGATGAAATTCGGCGGCACGTCGGTCGCCAATGTCGAGCGCATCCGCAATGTCGCCGCGCACGTCAAACGCGAGGTCGAAGCCGGCCACGAGGTCGCGGTCGTCGTCTCGGCCATGGCCGGCAAGACCAACGAGCTCGTCGCCTGGACGAAGGAAGCGGGCGCCGAGGCCGACAACCCCGAATACGACGCGATCGTCGCCTCGGGCGAACTCGTCACCTCGGGCCTTCTCGCGCTCGTGCTGAAGGACATGGGGCTCAAGTCCCGATCCTGGCAGGGCTGGCAGATTCCGATCCTGACCGACGACGCCCATGGCGCCGCCCGCATCGCGAAGATCGACGGCGCCGCGCTCATCGAAGGCTTTCAGCGCGGCGAGGTCGCGGTGGTGGCGGGCTTCCAGGGGCTGCACGCCGACTCGAACCGGGTGACGACGCTCGGGCGCGGCGGCTCCGACACCTCCGCCGTGGCGCTCGCCGCCGCGATCCAGGCCGACCGCTGCGACATCTACACCGACGTCGACGGCGTCTACACCACCGACCCGCGCGTCGTGCCGAAGGCGCGGCGGCTCGACAAGGTGTCGTTCGAGGAAATGCTGGAAATGGCGTCGCTCGGCGCCAAGGTTCTGCAGGTGCGCTCGGTCGAAGTGGCCATGGTGCACAAGGTCAGGCTCTACGTGCGCTCGTCCTTCGACGATCCCGCGGCGCCGAAGCTTGGCACGCTCATTTGCGACGAGGAGGATATCGTGGAGCAGCAGATCGTCACCGGCATCGCCTTCTCGCGCGACGAGGCCCAGATCACGCTGCGCGACGTCGCCGACAAGCCCGGCGTCGCGGCCGCGATCTTCGGCCCGCTGGCCGAGGCCAACATCAATGTCGACATGATCATCCAGGTCGTGTCGGAGGACGCCGCGACGACCGACATCACCTTCACCGTCTCGGGCGCCGACTTCGAGCGCGCCAAGGGCATCATCGCCTCGCACCGCGACGCGATCGGCTACGCCCGGCTGAACGGCACCGAGGACGTGGTGAAGATTTCGGCGATCGGCGTCGGCATGCGCTCGCATTCGGGCGTCGCCGCGCGCGCCTTCGGGGCGCTGGCCGCCAAGGGCATCAACATCCGCGCGATCACCACCTCCGAGATCAAGTTCTCGATGCTGATCGACGAGCCCTACACCGAGCTCGCGGTGAGGACGCTGCATTCGCTCTATGGCCTGGACAGGCAGTGACATGCGCTTGAGGCGCGGCGCTGCCATCGGGGCCCTGCTCGCGGCGCTTCTGCTCGCAGCGGACGGGGTCAACGCCGCCGCGGCGACGGCTCCCGCCGGCGCTTCCAGCGACGCAGACCTCATCGAACACTCCGCCCACGTCAACCGGACGCCGAAACAGCCCTGGCCCGGCTATGGCGTCTATCTCGGCAATGGCCTCGTGCTCACGGCCTCGCACGTGCCCGGATCGTGGGCGTGGTCGAAGCCTCACGTCGTGGTCGGCGGACGGGATTTTCCGACAAGCCTCGTCAAGGAAGGAACGCTCGACACCGTCGACCTCACGCTCCTGCGCTTTGATCCGTCGACGCTGCCGATGCGGTTGCGCCTTCGGCGGACGCCGCTGTGCGAGCGCGCCCCCGAACCCGGCGAGGCCGTCGTCGTGGCGACGCCCGAAGGCGTCGCGCGGTCGCGCGTCCTGCCGCCGGCGGCGGTTCCGCCGGAGTTTCGCGCCCGCTTCGGCGCCTCCGCGATCCCCGACGTCGCGACCACCGGAAACTCCGGCTCCGGCGTGTTCGACGCCTGGAGGCAGTGCCTTCTCGGCGTCATGAGCCGCAAGTTCACGATCGAGCTCAGGGGCTCGCCGCCTCGGAAAGTCGACATCGCGAAATATTTTGTCCCGGTGCAGGAGATTCGGGCGTTCCTGCCGCCCGGCGTGACGTTCTAGGGGTCGGCGCCCAGAAGATATCGCGGCCTCCGCTAGCGGCGCTTTCCAGGAGCGCCTCTCGCTTCGCGCGGCGCCCAACGCGACGGCCGCAGGGCTTCCGACAGCCGCTCCAAAGAAGGTCAGCCCCGGTCGGCGAAGCGATTGTAAAATCGCACCGGCCACGCCAGCGCGTCCGGCAGGGCCTCCCCGACGCTGGTGACGAGGGTATTGGCCGAGGCGCCGCTCCAGTTGGCCTCGACGACCGGCGACAGCACGACCCCGACGCCCACGAGGTAGATGATCACGATCAGGAAATCAGCGCGTTCATGAGTCATAGGCCTTTGTCTGGATCAAAGCGCTCGGGCGCCTCCAGCGCGCCCGCCTCTTGTCGTATCGCCGTCAGCATGCGCCTCCAGCGCGAAAAGCTCCAACGGATGCGCCGCACGAGGCGGCGGCGACGATCAGCCAGGCGGGCGGTTTGCGCCTGCCCCGTCAGCCGTGGACGAGCCGCTCGACGAACGGCTCGACGCCCGCCTGGACCCGGCGGACCTTCAGCCGCTCGGCGGTGACGATCGCCATCACGTCGCTGGTAGGCGCGCTGCAGGTCGTCGTTGACGATCACGTAATGGTAGTTCCGCCAGCGCTCGATCTCGTGCCGCGCCGCCTCGAGCCGCTGCTTCGATGGTGGCCGCAGAATCCTCGGCCCGGCGTTCGAGGCGATGCGCGCAGCTCCGTCATCGACGGCGGCAGGACGAAGATCGACACGACGTCGTCGCCGAG
Organism: uncultured Alphaproteobacteria bacterium; assembly: GCA_963783275.1. Classification (GTDB taxonomy): domain Bacteria; phylum Pseudomonadota; class Alphaproteobacteria; order Rhizobiales; family Beijerinckiaceae; genus Roseiarcus. The sequence continues at coordinate 26,940 of CAWANA010000027.1, forward strand.
CCGCTCGCGCACCTGGGCCGCGCCCTGCCAGTCGATGTCGAACAGCATGTCGCGCCCTTCGGCCAGCACCTTCTCCGACCGGCGCGCGCGGCGTGCCGTAGCCGTTGCCGTGCACCTCGGCCCATTCGAGCAGGTCGCCGTCGGCCTTCATCCGCTCGAACTCGCGCCGGTCGACGAAGCGGTAATGGATGCCGTCGACCTCGGAGGAGCGGCGCGGCCGGGTCGTCACCGACACCGAGAGCGTCAGGTCGAGCGCCTTGTCCTGCATCAGCATGCGGGTCAGCGTCGTCTTCCCGGCGCCCGAGGGCGAGGACTAGGATCAGGATCATGCCGCGCCGGCCGCGGCTTCATCGTCATCGATGCTCACTCGATGTTCTGCGCCTGCTCGCGGAATTGCTCGATTTGCGCCCTCAGTTCAAGCCCCTGGGCGGTCAGGCTCACGTCGTTGGCCTTGGCGCAGAGCGTGCTCGCCTCCCGCGAAAACTCCTGGGCGAGGAAGTCGAGCCGCCGGCCGATCGCCCCGCCCTCTTCGAGAAGCGCGCGGGCGGCGGCGACGTGGGTCTTCAGCCGGTCGAGCTCCTCGCGGATGTCGGCCTTGGAGGCGAGCAGGATCGCCTCCTGGTGCAGCCGGTTCTCGTCGAAGCCGCGCGCCGGACTCCATCAGCGCCGCGACGCTCTCGGCGAGCCGCGCGCGGACCGCCTCGGGCTTGCGCGCCGGATTGGCGTCGGCGGCGAGCGTCAGCGCCTCGATCGCGTCGAGCCGCTCCTGCAGCACGGCGGTCGAGCGCCGCGCCCTCCGTCCGCCGGGCGCGCGGTGAGCGCGGCGAGCGCCTCGTCGAGGCTCGCAAGCGCGCCGGCGCAGGCTGCGGCGACGGCCGCCTCGTCGTCCTCGGCCTCGGCGACCTCCACCACGCCGCGGACGGCGAGAAGGCCGTCCATGGTCGGCGGCGCGAGGCCGGCCTTCTCGGCCGCGGCGCGCGCGGCGACGGCGAGCGCGGCGAGCGCCGCCTCGTCGATGCGCGGCGCGCTGGCGCTGCCCTCGCGCTGGGCGGTGAGGGTGGCGAAGCAGGTCCCGCGCGCGAGCGCCTTGCCGAGCCGCGCGCGCGCCTCCGCCTCCGACCCGGTCGAAGGGCGGCGGCATCCGCAGCCTGAGGTCGAGGCCCTTGGCGTTGACGCTCTTGACCTCGAACGCCCAGCGCCACGTGCCGCTCGCGCCGGCGGCGCGGGCGAAGCCGGTCATGCTGTTTGCCGCCATCGTTAACGATCCTTTCGCCATGCCGAGCGCCGCCGCCGCTCCTTGAGCACGAATTCGGCCTCGATAGTCACCCGTGCGCGGCGCGGTTCATCGCGCGTTCAGGCGCAGACCCGACAGTCTCGCCGCGAAGGCCGCTGGGGCCTTCGCTCCGAGAGGATTTCCCCATGATCAAGAGCCTTGTCGCCGCCGCTGCTCTGACCATCGGCCTCGCCGGCTACGCCGTCGCGCAGGAAGCCGCGCCCGCGGCGCCGCGCCGATGGCCGCGCCGATGGAGCATCATCACCACCACCATCATCACCATCATCACGTCTACCACCATCACCACCACCACATGCACCACGAGATGCTCCACGACATGGCCGCCGGCTGAGGCGCCCGCGCGTAAGGCGGCTTCTCGCGCTCAGGCGTTTTGTTCGCTCGAAGGAAGGCTCTCCGGCTCGCAGTCCGGGGAGCCTTTTTTGATGTCGATCGTCGCGCGAGCGCGAGACGGCAGGAGGCGCTAGGCTTCGAGCACGGTCGGTCTTCTTTGGCCGGACCCGCTTGCGCGTCTGGACCTCGACCCGCGGCCCCTCGGCGAGCCGGACGACCGCGCCCCAGAGCGTGCGCACGTCCTGCTGGGTCAGCTCCATGCGGTGAAAGATGTTGCGCAGGTTGCGCCGCATGCCCGGTTTCTTGGTCGCGGGCCGGAAGAAGCCGCCCTCGTCGAGCTTCTCCTCGAGATAATCGAAGAAGGCGAGCAGCATCTCCCGCTGCGCCGGGGGCGAGACCGCGCGCGGAATGGTCGAGGGCGGCGGCGCGTCGCCATGCGCCGCCTTGAACCACTCGTAGCCGCACAGGAGCACCGCCTGCGCCAGGTTGAGCGAGGCGTAGGCGGGGTTCGAGGGAAAGGTGACGATCGCCTCGGCGATCGCCACCTCGTCATTGTCGAGTCCGGTGCGCTCGGGGCCGAACAGGATGGCGTGCCTCTCGCCCGCCGCCGCGACGCGTCGCGCGCCATCGCGACGCTCGGGCTCAGGACCGGCTTCGCCTGCCCGCGCTCGCGCGCGGTCGCGGCGTAGACGCGATGGCAGTCGGCGACCGCCGCCTCGACGCTGTCGAACACCCGCGCGGCGTCGAGGAGAGCGGTCGCGCCCGCCGCCGCGGAATAGGCGACGTCGCGATATTCGTCGGTGCGCGGCCAGCCCTCGCGCGGATTGACGAGGCGCAGGTCGTCGAGGCCGAAATTGGCCATCGCCCGCGCGCACATGCCGATATTCACCGCGAGCTGCGGCCGGACCAGAACGACCGCCGGCCCGCCGCTGACCGGCGCTTTCGTCTTGTCGGTGCCCGCGCCAACCATGGCCGCCGTCTAGATCGCAGCCGCCGCCAAGGCAAGAGCGGCCGTCGCGCGGTCGCAAGGGCCAGGGCTCGCATCACGGGCCAAAGGCTCATCAGACCCAAGCGCTCACAAACCCAAGTCGCGCGGGACCTGCTGGGCGAACCGGCCGACGAGCGTCGACACCCGGCGACGATTGGCCTCGACGCGCATCGGCTGGTCGACCGCCGACGGCCGGAACGGGGTGACGGCGCGGATGGCGCGCCGGCGCGGGGACGCGCCGGGGCCGCTCGAGCAGAGACGAAGCCGCTGATCTCGTCGATGATCCGGGCGCCGCCGCTGCGTATCGAGGCAGAAGCACGTCGTCGACATGCACATTGAGGACCGCGCCGCCCGGAGCGCCGCGCGCAAAACGCGGCCCCGAGCGCCCGGGCCACAGCCTCGGGCATGTCCTCGGCGACCCAGCGCGCGGTCGGCTCGCCGCGGCGCGCCCTGAGCCGCGACACGTCGACATGAATGCGCGACACCCTCGGACCCGCGGCGGCGAACGCCTCGTCGAGCCCGAGGGGCGCAAAAGCCAAGCCCGCGAGGGCCGCGAGCGCCCCGCGCCGGGTCACCGCTGTCGTCATCGTTCAGCCCCTCGAGCAAGCCGTAGCGCGAATCGCGGCGTCAGAGCCCGAGCTGCCGCGGGACCCAGCCGGCGAAGGCCTGCGCCAGCAGTTCGACCCGGTTCTTGTTCGATTCCTCCACAAGGGCCTGGTCGACGGCCTTGGGAAAATAGGAGGTGATCGCCCTCAGCGGCGTCTCGGAGATGACGCCGCCCCGCGGGCCCCTCACCACGAGATCGCCTTCGATCGTGTCTGTGCACGACCCCCAGGCGCCGGGACCGCCGGAACTCGGGCAGAGATAGATCGTCGCAGGACGCACGATCAGCGTGGCGCCGTTCCGGTCGCCCGGCGCGTAATGCGCTCCGAGAGCCTGCTCGAGCGCTGCCGGGATGGCGTTCGCCACCCAGGCGGCGGTCGGGTCGCCGATGCTGGAACGCAAGGGGCCGATGTCCACCTGCACGGCGCGGAAGGTCGCGGGCGCCTGGCGCAAGCACGGCCGTCGGGGCGAGAGCGAGAGCGCTGAGCGCGATCACCGCAGCGCGGCGGGTCAAGAAGCGGATCGTCATGGCGGAAAACCCTTTCTTCTCCCGCCGCATGTGGCGGCGGCATGCCCGCTATATAAATACGACCTTCAGGATTTCATAGCTCTTGCCGCCGCCGGGCGTGATCACCTCGACGCTGTCGCCGACCTTCTTGCCGATCAGCGCGCGCCCCGTCGGCGAGGTGATCGACATCTTGCCCGACTTCACGTCCGCCTCGGTCTGGCCGACGATCTGGAACACCCTCTTTTCTTCGGTGTCCTCGTCGATCAGCGTCACGGTCGCGCCGAACTTGATGCGTGCTCCCGTTCAGCTTCGCCACGTCGATCACCTCGGCGCGCTGCAGCAGGTCCTCGAGCTCCACGATGCGGCCCTCGTTATGCGACTGCGCCTCCTTGGCCGAATGGTATTCGGCGTTCTCGGACAGATCGCCGTGCGACCGCGCCTCGGCGATCGCGGCGATGATGCGCGGGCGCTCGACCTGCTGGCGGCGAAGAAATTCGGCTTCCAGCGCCGCATGGCCTGCGGCGGTGATCGGGTAGCTTTTCCATTCTATATCCGTTTAAAAAGAGGATCCCGCGGCGGCGCTTTTTACGCGCCGTCACGCCAAATAGTCCTGCAAAGCCCTGACTTCGAGGTCGCCGGCCGCGACGGCGCGGATCCCTTCGGTCGCCGCGACAGCGCCAGAAAGTGTGGTGTAGTAGGGCGTCTTTTGCAAGAGGGCGGCGCGCCGCAGGGGCTTCGAATCGGCAAGCGAGGTCGCCCCCTCGGTGGTGTTGAACATCAGTTGCACGCGCGCCGTTGCGGACGATGTCGGCGGCGTTCGGCCGGCCTTCCGAGACCTTGTTGACCTTTTCCGCCTTCAGTCCGTGCGCGGTGAGGAAGCGCTGGGTGCCGCCGGTCGCGAGGATCTGGAAGCCGAGCGCCTGAAGCGTCCTGCAGCGGCTCGACGATCCCCTCCTTGTCGGCGTCGCGCACCGAGACGAACACGGCGCCCGACTTCGGCGGCCGGGATCCGGCGCCGATCTGGCTCTTGGCGAAGGCGATCTCGAACGACCGGTCGATTCCCATCACCTCGCCGGTCGAGCGCATCTCCGGCCCGAGCACGGTGTCGACGCCGGGGAAGCGGGCGAACGGGAACACCGCCTCCTTGACCCCGACATGGTCGAGCTTGCCGAGGTCCAGACCGAAGCTCTGCGAGCGATTCGCCCGCCATGATCCGGCTGGCGATCTTGGCGATCGGCTTGCCGATCACCTTGGCGACGAACGGCACGGTGCGCGAGGCGCGCGGATTGACCTCGAGCACGTAGATCACGCCGTCCTTCAGCGCGTATTGGACGTTCATCAGCCCGCCGACTTCGAGGGCGAGCGCGAGCTTCTTCGTCTCCTCCTCGAGCCGGGCGATCGTCTCGGGCGTCAGCGAGCGCGGCGGCAGCGAGCAGGCGCTGTCGCCCGAATGGATGCCGGCCTCTTCGATATGCTCCATGATCGCCGGCGACGACGACGGTCTTGCCGTCGCTGAGCGCATCGACGTCGATCTCGATCGCGTCGCGAAAGATAGCGGTCGAACAGCAGCGGGTTCTTGCCGAGCACCGTGTTGATCTGGCCCGTCTTGTCGTTGGGATAGCGCGCCTTGACGTCGGCCGGCACGAGGCTCGGCAGCACGCCGAGCAGATAGTCGTCGAGCGCGGTCTGGTCGTGGATGATCGCCATCGCCCGGCCGCCGAGCACATAGGACGGGCGCACGACGAGCGGCAGGCCGAGGTCGGCGGAGACGAGCCGCGCCTGCTCGACCGAATAGGCGATGCCGTTCTTCGGCTGCTTCAGGCCGAGCTTGTCGAGCAGCCGCTTGAACCGATCGCGGTCCTCGGCGAGATCGATCGAATTCGACCGAGGTGCCGAGGATCGGCACGCCCGACTGCTCGATGGCGTGGGCGAGCTTGAGCGGCGTCTGGCCGCCGAACTGGACGATCACGCCCTTGAGCGTCCCGTTCTCGCGCTCCTTGTCGAGGATGGCGAGCACGTCCTCCTGGGTCAGCGGCTCGAAATAGAGCCGGTCCGAGGTGTCGTAGTCGGTCGAGACCGTCTCCGGGTTGCAGTTGATCATGATCGTTTCGTAGCCGGCCTCGCTCAGCGCGAAGCAGGCGTGGCAGCAGCAATAGTCGAACTCGATGCCCTGCCCGATCCGGTTCGGGCCGCCGCCGAGAATGACGATCTTCTCGCGCTCGGAAGGGTCCGCCTCGCACTCGGCCGGCCGGCGAACGGCGCCTCGTAGGTCGAATACATGTAGGCGGTCGGCGAGGCGAACTCGGCCGCGCAGGTGTCGATGCGCTTGAACACCGGCAGGACGCCGAGCCGCTTGCGCAGCGGCGGCGACGTCGTCCTCTGCCGTTCCGGCGAGGCCGGCGAGGCGCACGTCGGAGAAGCCGGCCGCCTTCAGCGCCCGCATGTTGCCCGCGTCGGGCGGCAGGCCGAAGGCGCGCACCTTGGCCTCGAGCGCGACGATCTCGGCGATCCGCTCGAGGAACCAGGGGTCGATCTTCGACACCTCGTGGATCTCCTCGACGCCCATGCCCATCCGCATCGCCTGCGCGACTTTGAGCAGGCGGTCGGGCGTCGGCGGTCGCGACGGCGGCGCGCAGCACGTTTCTGTCGTCGCCCTTGCCGAGTCCCTCGATCTCGATCTCGTCGAGCCCGTCGAGGCCGGTTTCGAGCGAGCGCAGCGCCTTCTGCAGCGATTCGGCGAAGGTGCGGCCGATCGCCATCGCTTCGCCGACCGACTTCATCGCCGTCGTCAGCGTCGGCTCGGCGCCGGGGAACTTCTCGAACGCGAAGCGCGGGATCTTGGTGACGATGTAGTCGATCGTCGGCTCGAACGACGGCCGGCGTCGCGCCGCCGGTGATGTCGTTGGCGATCTCGTCGAGCGTGTAGCCGACCGCGAGCTTGGCCGCGACCTTGGCGATCGGAAAGCCGGTCGCCTTGGAGGCGAGCGCCGAGGAGCGCGAGACGCGGGGGTTCATCTCGATCACGATCATCCGCCCGTCGGCCGGATTGACCGCGAACTGCACGTTCGAGCCGCCGGTCTCGACCCCGATCTCGCGCAGGACCGCGATCGAGGCGTCGCGCATGATCTGGAATTCCTTGTCGGTCAGCGTCAGCGCCGGCGCGACGGTGATCGAATCGCCGGTGTGGACGCCCATCGGATCGACGTTCTCGATCGAGCAGACGATGATGCAATTGTCCGCCTTGTCGCGGACGACCTCCATCTCGAACTCCTTCCAGCCGAGCACGCTCTCCTCGATCAGGACCTCGCTGGTCGGGGAGGCGTCGATGCCGCGCTCGACGATGTCGATGAATTCGCTCTTGTTGTAGGCGATGCCCCCGCCGGTGCCGCCGAGCGTGAAGCTCGGGCGGATGATCGCCGGCAGGCCGATGTCCTCGAGCGCGGCGAGCGCCTGGGACAGGGTCTTGACATGATGCGAGCGCGGCGTCTCGAGGCCGATCTTGGTCATCGCCTCGCGGAACAGCTCGCGGTCCTCGGCCTTGTCGATCGCCTCGGCGGTGGCGCCGATCATCTCGACGTCGTACGTCTCGAGCACGCCCATCTTCTTCAGGCTCGAGCGCGCAGTTCAGCGCCGTCTGGCCGCCCATGGTCGGCAGAAGCGCGAAGCCGCCCGGGATCGCGTAGCGCTCCTTGGCGATGATCTTGGCGACGATCTCGGGGGTGATCGGCTCGATATAGGTCCGGTCCGCCATGTCCGGGTCGGTCATGATGGTGGCCGGATTCGAATTGATCAGGACGATTCGGTAGCCCTCCGCGCGCAGCGCCTTGCAGGCCTGCGTCCCGGAATAGTCGAACTCGCAGGCCTGGCCGATGATGATCGGGCCGGCGCCGATGATGAGGATGGTCGAGATGTCGGTGCGCTTGGGCATTCGGTCCTCTTGGCGCGCGCCGATCCGGACGCTGCGCGATCTCCAGCCTGCGGCGCGCACAAAAAAAGGCCGCGGCGCGGGCGCCTGGCCGCGTTGCGTCCCTCATGCGATGCGCCGGAAGGTCCGGGCGGCGCCCGGCCTCGATGAGCGGCCTGTCGTTAGACGAAAATCGCAGCGGTGGGAAGGGCGAACGGCGGCGCGCTGGGACCGACGAGCATAACCGCCACGGACAGCGCTCTATGCGCGGGGACGTCCTGCTCGACAGCGCATCTCCGCCCGGCGCCGCGCCCGGCGGTCTCAGAATTTGTAGCCGATCCTCACCCCGACCTGGGTGAGGCCGGGGTTGATGTGCGTGCAGAAGCTGGCGTGGGAGACGTGCTCGATGGACGCGATCAGATCCCAGTTTTCGTTGAACTGGTAGCCGAATCCGCCCGACTTCGCGAAAGGTCAGCGCGCAGCCCATGTCGACCCGCCCCGGTTCGTGCCAATCGGGAGCGTTGTTGACCGCGCCGCCGAACTCGCCCTCGAAGAAAAACTTCCGGTAGATCGGGATTCGCCAGGTGAAGCCGGTGAAGGCGTAGCTCGTCTTGCCGGCGGTGTTGATCATGCCGCCGACGTTGATACGGGGGTCGAAGAACCAGGACACCCAAGGATTCCCGGCGATCCCGGGGTTGTTGTAGCCGGGAAACGAGAGGGGCGCAGAGAGAACTTCGATGGACGCGTCGACCGGCGCGGCCTCGTCATGGATCCAGTTGTGCGCGAACACGCCGAGCCGGACCTCGTCGAGCGGCTGCCAAGCCACCGGTTGAACCGGAAAGTCGGTGGTCGCGACAAGGTCGTCCGCCCACGCTGCGCCGCTGGCGAGCGCCGAGCAGGCCAAGGCCAATATTGTGAAGAGTCTTGAGCTCAAAGTGTACCGCCTTGCCGCGACTCCGACCCGGATGTCAGTCTTAACGGAGCGAGTCGAGGCGGCGCAAGGTCGCTGGGAGGTTTAGCCTGTGTGGCGCGAAACAACAGCGCCATTGTGACATCGGCGCAACACGTTGACGGCGCCCCTGCTTGATCGGGCGCGACGCCGCGTCGCGTTGACTCGCGGGGCGCTTTGTCCCGAATACCCGAGCGCGTGCTGGTTTCGCGCGTGAGCGCGTCTGAGCAACGCGGAAAGAGGCGCAATGGCGAGCGACGGCGAGATCAAGACGGCGGCGAAGGAGGCCGGCGAGCCGATCGCGCCGGACGCCGCAGCCGCGCCGGCGCCGAGGCCAGCCAGCATCGTCGTAACCGCCGCCCTGCCCCGCCGGCGCGGCCGGCCGGCGCCTGCGCCCGAGCCGGAACGTCCCCATCGGGTCGAGGTGCAGTCGCTGCGGCACGATCCCGACGCCATCCGGCGCGGTTTCGAGACCGGCGACTACCCCTACAAGTCGAAGGTCACGGAAGCCCACTACCTGGAGCGGATGCTGCCCCTCCAGGCGGAGCTTCTGAAGGCGCAGAACTGGGTCAAGGAGTTCGGGCGAGAAAGTCATCGTGCTGTTCGAAGGGCGCGACGCCGCCGGCAAGGGCGGCACGATCAAGCGCTTCATGGAGCATCTGAACCCGCGCGGCGCGCGCATCGTGGCGCTCGAGAAGCCGAACGAGCGCGAGCGCACGCAATGGTATTTCCAGCGCTACATCCAGCATCTTCCCTCGGCCGGCGAAATGGTGTTTTTCGACCGCTCCTGGTACAACCGCGCCGGGGTCGAGCGGGTCATGGGCTTCTGCAAGCCCAACGAATATCTCGAGTTCATGCGCCAGTGCCCCGAGCTCGAGCGGATGCTGGTGCGCTCGGGCATCCGGCTGTTCAAATACTGGTTCTCGGTGACGCGCGAGGAGCAGCGCCGTCGCTTCGCCGCGCGCGAGACCGATCCCTTGAAGCAATGGAAGCTCTCGCCGATCGACAAGGCCTCGCTCGACAAATGGGACGCCTACACCGAGGCCAAGGAGGCGATGTTCTTCAACACCGACACCGCAGACGCCCCCTGGACCATCGTCAAGTCGGACGATAAGAAGCGCGCGCGCATCAACGCGATGCACCACTTCCTGTTCTCGCTCCCCTATCCCAACAAGGACCGGCACGTCATCATCGGCCCCGACCCGCTGATCGTCGGCTCGTCGGCCTTCGTGATCGGCGCGGCGGAGAACATCCTCGAGACCTCGCTCCATCCGGCGAAGCGCCGGAAGTAGCCAACGGCCTGCTTACTCTGCGGCCTCTCTGTCTTGGTAGCGCGCCTCTTTTTCCTCGTAGGTCGTGACCTCAAAAGTCCTGAGCGGCGCGGCTCCGAACGACACCGAAAGCGCCGCGTCCGCGGCGTCGCGTCCGTAGGCGAGCACGATGCGGCCGATACGCGGAACGTTGTGCCGGGCGTCGAACGCGTACCACTGACCATTGAGATAGGCCTCGAACCACCCGGAGAAGTCCATAGGATCCGGGTTCGCCGGAACCCCGATATCGCCGAGATAGCCCGCGCAATAGCGGGCCGGCACATTCATGCAGCGGCAAAGCGCGATCGCCAGGTGGGCGAAATCCCGGCAGACCCCCACCCCGTCGCGCAGGCCGTCGGAGGCGGCCCGGCGCGAATCCGCGCGCTGGTAGTCGAAATGCAGGTGACCGTGGACGAAATCGCAAATGGCCTGGACGAGCCCGGCGCCGGAGCCGGTGGCCCAGCCGAATTGCGACCAGGCGAAATCGCCGAGGTTATCGGTATCGCAATAACGGCTCGGCAGCAGAAAGCGCAGAACGTCCACCGGCAGTTTCGTGACCGCAGCGAGAGGCGCGTCGGTCGGGGTCGCTTCCGGCAGACCGGAATCGCAGGATGACAAAATCGCTGCTGAACGTGACCAGTCCGGGCCCCGGTTCGACCCGGGTCACCCGATTGTCGAACGAATCGATATAGGTCTCCATCGGGATGGCTGGATTTGTCGAAACGAAGTCGGGCGAAAGAAGATCCGCGTGTCGCGAGGGATGGACATTGAGCTGCAGCAGCATCGGCGTCGGCGCCGCGCATTCGAACGCAATCCTGTAGCCTGCTCTGATGATCATCTTTGTCTCCCAGCCACGCAATGAGGCGCGATGAGAGGACAAACGCCTGACGCTCACTTTTGTTGCGTAACCTCGACACTGACATCCATGCCGAGTTCGTCCTCCAGCTCCCCGTAGTAGGTCCCCGTCAGGGGCGCAGCCTGGGCCGGAGCGCGCGCAACGGCCACCCGAATCAGGTCCTTTCCGCCGATGAGGCCGTTGGTCGGATCGAATTCGATCCACCCGGCGCCCGGCAAGTAGACCTGCACCCAGGCATGGGTCGCCCCGCCGCCGAGGCGCCCGGGCCCCTCGTCAGCGCGGGGAGCATAGATGTAGCCGGACACGAACCGGGCGGCGACGCCCAACGCGCGCGCGGCCTCCATCATCAGCACCGCAAAGTCCCGGCAACTGCCCTTCCGCCGGTCGAGCGTCACCCACGGCGGCTGTACCCCCGCCTCCTCGCGCCGCTCGTAGGCGAACCCCTCCTTGATCGCGTAGGTCATCGTCATCAAGAGATGGCCGGTCTGGGTCGGGCCGCCGGAATTGACGAACTGGCCTGCCCAGCGCTCGAGGTCGCCCGCCTGGATCGGGATAGATCCGCTCGATCGAACGCGAGATGTCGGGCAGCTCCTCGGGGAGATAGGTGAAGGGATAGCGCCGGGCGCGCGGGTCGATCTCGCCGCCGGGCGAATCGTCCTCCGTCCGGTCGACGGTGAACGAGCTTTCGAAGCGCAAGGACGTCGTCGCTCCGGCGAAAGAGGCGAGCGCCACGCAATTGTCGAACACGTCATAGAGCCAGCGGATGCGGCTCGGCCGGGGCTCGATCGTCAGCTCGGATGACACCAGGCGCTGGTCGTGGCCGTCGCGGGGCCTGAGCATCATGCGATGCTCGCCAAGCTCAACCGGCCGCGCGTAGCGGTAGGTCGTCAGGTGACGGACGCTCAGGGTCGTCTTTTCGCGCTGCACGTCGCGTGTCGCCTTCGCTTTGCTCGCGCGCATGGTTAGCCTGCCGGCCGGCGCCTTCACAAGGTCTCGCCGGTGGGCGACCCTGCGCCACGACGCCGCGATCGCCCCCTTGGCGCGACTTCAACCCCGGCACGCTTGGGCGCCGCGCAGGTTGCTCAGCAGCAGGTGAAACCGCCGTCGATCGGAAGCGAGACGCCAGTGATCATCGAGGCGCCGTCGCCGAGCAGGAACACGATCGGCGCGGCGATCTCGTCTTCCGTCGCCCAGCGGCCGAGCGGCATCTGCTTGAGGAACGGCTCGCCGATATCCGGCCGTCCCCAGTAGAAGGCCGACATGGGCGTCATCACGACGGTCGGATTCACGCTGTTGACCCGGATGTTGTATTTGCCGAGTTCAAGCGCCGAAACCCGGGTGATGTTGTCGAGCGCCGCCTTGGACGAACCGTAGGAGATGTGACCGGCGAGGGCGACCAGCGCCGCCTGGCTCGACACGTTGACGATCGAGCCGCCCTTGCCGAGGCGGATCATCGATTGCGACGCATATTTGATGACCAGCAGGGCGCCCCGCGCGTTGACGCTGATGACCTGGTCGAACACGGCGATGTCGGTGTCCATCGGGGTCGCGATCTCGCCGCCGAAACCGCCGCAATTGACGACGCCCCAGAGGTCGAGCCCTTCCAGCGCGTCCCGGACGCTCTCTTCCGAGGCCAGGTCGAACGCCAGGGTCCGGCAGCCGGTCTTCGCGGCGAGATCGTCGAGCGCCTCTTCGAGCGGCCGCTGGCGATGACGTCCGCGCCGGCCGCGACGAGCTGACGAACCGTCGCTCCGCCAATGCCTCCGCTCGCGCCTGTCACGAGCACCGGCCGTCCTTCGAGACCCCACATGTCCTCTTCTCCGGCCAGCGCCGCCATTCATCCTAGCCGGTCTTCAGGCGTCGCGACACCGGGCGCGGCGCTGGGACTTCGATGTCTCGCGATTGCCATGGACGCGTGCGTCGAAACGCTCCAGACTGCGAAGGGCCGGCTCTCACACTGTCGCTCGGAGGCGCAAGATGAAAAGATCGGAGATCAACGCCGCCATCCGCCAGGCGATCGACCTCCTGAAGGCCAACCGCTGGTCCCTGCCGGCCTGGGCGCACTGGACGGTCGGGGACTTCGCAAACGCCGGCGAGACGGCGAAGTATCTGCGCGACCATCAGATGGGCTGGGACGTGACCGACTTCGGTTCGGGCGATTTTTCCAGGCGCGGCCTGACGCTGTTCTGCGTGCGCAACGGCGTCCAGAGCGATCCGGACGGCAAGCCCTACGCCGAGAAACTGCTGATCGTCGGCGAGGGTCAGGAGACGCCGAGCCATCGCCATCGCGTCAAGATGGAAGACATCATCAACCGCGCCGGCGGCGTCCTGGCGCTGGAGTTCGCCCATGCGGACCGGGACGGAAGGCCGACCGACGCCGCGGTGACCGTGCTCGTCGACGGCGTTGCGCGGACCTTGCAGCCCTGGGAGAAGCTTCGGCTTCTTCCCGGCGAGAGCGTGACCATCGAGCGCGGCGTCTACCACCGGTTTTACGGCGAGGAGGGCGGAGGCGCGGTGCTCGTCGGCGAGGTCAGCCAGGTCAACGACGACAAGACCGACAATTACTTTCTCGAGCCGGTCGGCCGCTTCGCCAAGATCGAGGAGGACGAGCCTCCGCTGCGCGTGTTGTGGAACGAGATCGCCGCTTGAGGCGGGACGCTAGACCCCGACCATCAGCTTGACGATCTCGTCGTGGCGTCGTTTCGGACGGCTTGCGCTGGCCGGCGTTCTCGCCGCGGCGGAAGACGACGATCTCGTCGGCGACCTCGAAAATGTCGCGCAGGTTGTGGGAGATGAAGATGATCCCCTTGCCCTGCCCGCGCAGCGACTTGATCAGCGCCAGCACCCGGCGCTGCTCGGGCACGCCGAGCGCCGCGGTCGGCTCGTCCATGATGACGAGCCGGGCGTTCCAGTAGAGCGCGCGGCCGATGGCGATCGCCTGCCGCTGGCCGCCGGAAAAGGCCGCGACCGGCGCGTCGAGCCGGGTGACGTGGAAGTCGAGCCGGGCCATCGCGTCTTTCGCGGCCTCCGCCATTCGTCCCGCGATCGAGGATCGGCAGGACGCCGAACAGCCTGCGCTTCGGCTCGCGGCCGAGGAAGATGTTCTCGCCGATCGACAGATTGTCGGCGAGCGCGAGGTCCTGATAGATCGTCTCGATGCCGTTCTCGCGCGCCTCCTGCGGCGTGGCGAAGTTGATCGGCTCGCCGCCGAGCAGGATCTCGCCCGAGTCGTGACGGAAGACGCCGGAAATCGCCTTGATGAGCGTCGACTTGCCGGCGCCGTTGTCGCCGGCGAGCGCCACGACCTCGCCCGGGATGGACGTCGAACGACACGCCCGTTCAGCGCCTGCACGGCGCCGAAGGCTTTCGAGACGTTGCGGACCGACAGGATCGGCTCGGCGTCACTCAACCTGTCGCCCTCCCATCAGGCGGCGCTGGGTCTGATCGACGAACACCGAAATGATGATGACGACGCCGACCGCGATGAACTGCCAGAACGGCTCGACATTGATGAAAACCAGACCGTACTGGATGACCGCGATGACCAGCGCGCCGGCGATCGTGCCCGCAGATCGTGCCCGATCCGCCGAACAGGCTCGCGCCGCCGATGACGACCGCGGCGATCGAATCGAGCAGCAGCGGTTCGCCCGCCTGCGGCGCGCCGGCGGTGAAGCGTCCGGTGTACATGGCGCCGGCGAAGCCGGCCATCACCGCCGAGAGCAGATAGATCCTGAGCGTCAGCCCCTTGATGTCGATGCCGGCGCGATTGGCGGCCGGCTTGCTCGCGCCGAGCGCGTAGGTGTGCTGGCCGAAGCGCGTCTGCGACAGCATGTAATGCAGGATCAGGCAGGCGACGCCGGTCAGGATCACCAGCACCGGGACGCCGAAGACGCGGCCGTTGCCGATGGCGCTGTACCAGTCGTTGTCGATGGCGACCGTCATGCCGCCGGCGAACAGATAGGCGGCGCCGCGCGCGACGCCGTACATGCCGAGCGTGCCGATGAACGGCGGGATCTGCAGGCGCGAGACCAGGAGGCCGTTGACGAGGCCGGGAATGATGCGCGACGGCGGCCCCGGAAAGGATCGCCGAGCAGCATCGCCACGAACGGCGGCAGGCCCAGCTCAGCCGTGAAATAGTTGGACGCATGCGCCGCGATCACCGACGACAGGCCCATCACGAAGCCGAGCGACAGGTCGATGCCGGACGAGATGATGACGAAGGTCTGGCCGAGCGCCAGCAGCAGCGGCGCGGTGGCGAACACCAGGATCGACTGGATGTTGTAGACGTTGAAGAGGAACGACGATGCCTTCGGCCGCGCGCGCCCAGACCTCGAAGAAGACGACGAGCACGATCAGGAACACCCACGCCCTGAGCTGCGCGATCCAGAGCAGAACGGGGTGCGCGGAGTCTCGCCGGAGGCGAAGTCGCTGCGATCGTCATGCGGTTCCTGGACGAACTCTGAAAGCGCGAACCGCCGGCCCGGAAGGGGCCGGCGGCGCCTCGCGCTCAAGCCGCGCGATCACGAGCTCTTGTAGAGGAATCGCGAGACGTTCGGGATCGTCGATGTTGTCTTTGGTCATGACGGTGAAGCCGGTGCCGATCGCGGTCGGGACGGGATTGCCGGTCACGATGCGCGAAGGCCGCGATGAAGCCGAAATAGCCGATCTCGGCCGGATGCTGGGCGATGGTCAGCTCGAAGGTGCCGTCCTTCAGCTGCGCGACGATCGACTCGGGCGCGTCGAAGCCGGCGATCTTGACCATGCCCGACTTGCCCGCCTGCTTGACGCCGTTGGCGGTGCCGGTCGCCGAGAACAGGTTGGCGCCGAACACGCCGGCGAGATCGGGCACGCGGCCGATCACCGCCTGCACCTGCGCCGCCGCCTTGTTGGCGTCGTCGTCGTTGAACTGCGTCTCCAGCACGGCGATGTTCGGGTAGTTCTTCATCTCGAGCTTGAAGCCTTCCTCGCGCTGGTCGGTGGTCGAGACGCCGGGCTTCACGTTGGAGACATAGACCTTGCCCTTCTCGCCGATCGCCTTGGCGAGCGCGCGCGCCGCCATGCGGCCGCCGAGCACGTTGTCGGAGGCGACGTAGCTGATCGGGAAATCGGCGTCGCCCGAGCCGGTCTGGAACACGCCGTCGCCGATGAAGGTGTCGACGCAAACGACCGTGATGCCGGCGTCGAACGCCTTGCGCAGCGGCTTGATGAGCTGGATCTTGTCGGTCGGCGCGATCAGGATCGCGCCGGGCTTCTTGGCGATGATCGCGTCGAGGATCGGAACCTGCAGCGAGACGTTCCATTCCGCCGCGCCCTGGTAGATGAGATCCGCGCCGACCGCCTTGGCGGCGGCCTCCGCGCCCTTGTGCATGGTGATGTAGAAACCGTCGGAGGTCAGGCCCGGGATCAGCGCGATCGTCGGCTTGTCGGCGGCGCTCGCGCGGCCGGGAAGCAGCCCGGCGCCGGCCATCGCGGCCGTGGCGCCCATGAGTTTCAATGCCGTACGACGTTCCACGACTTCCTCCATCACTTTTTAATCTATGCCGCCAGAGATTTTGGGTCCCCTTGAGGGTAAGCTTCGCAGCGCGGTCCCCATTCGTCAACGACTGTCTTGACGCGTAGTGGCGGAGGCAAGGTGGGCGGCAAGGGGACGGCGGTGACGACCGCCGAGGAACGGGTGCAGCATGAGGGCGGGGCGCGGGATGTTATGGCGGCATAACCGTCGCGCGGCGCCGTATCGCATGGTCGTGAGCGTCTGGACCCCGCGCGGCGCGGCCCGCCGCATCATCAGCCTGAGGAAAGCCAATGACCGCGAGCAAGCCCTCTACGGCGACCGGCTGGACTGATCCGGACGACGCCCCGGATCTCTCCACCCCCGAGTATCGGGCGAAACTCGCGGCGACGCCGGTTCAGCGCGGCCGCCCGAAATCCGGCTCGCCGAAGGTGCTTATCGGCTTGAGGTTGAGCACTGCCCTCGTCGAACGCCTCCGAGCGCGGAAGGGCTACAACCGTCTTGTCGAAGACACGCTGCGCAAGGAACTTGCGATGGCGGAGGTGGAGAGGAGCGAGATCCGTGAGAAAATCAAGAAGCGACGCCGCAGCAACGAAGGCGAAGAAGAGCGCCCGACGAGCAAACGGCGGGCCCGAACAAGGCTGTGACTAAGCGTTCCCGCCGACGCGCAGTTCCGCTCAGCCGCAACCGCAGCATTCGGCGTGAGCCGGCGTCGAGCGTTCGATGCTGACGATAGCCACGCCGCCAGCGAGGGCCAGCTCGAGAAGAGCGAGGGTGATGAACTTGCGCATAAGCGGCGCCTCGAAAGAAGGAATCGCGCGATGCCGGAACTCTTCGACGCCCTGGTGATCGGCGCAGGACCCGCCGGGCTCGCGGCGGCGGCTTCTTTGCGCGAACGCGGCCTCGATGCGGCGATCCTGGAGAAAGGCGACGGCGTCGGCGCTGTCTGGCGGCGTCACTACGACCGGCTGCGCCTTCATACCGACCGGCGCCATTCGGAGCTGCCGGGGCTTCCGATGCCTAGGGCGTACGGACGCTATCCGTCCCGCTTCGACGTGATCGACTATCTCGAGCGCTACGCCGCCCGCTTCGCCCTGCAGCCGAGATTCGGAACCGAAGTCCGGTCGATCCGTCGCATCGGAACGCTATGGCGAGCGGAGGCCGGCGACAAAGCCTTCGATGCGCCGGCCGTCGTCGTCGCGACGGGCTTAGCCGACTTCCCGCATCGCCCAGGCTGGCAGGGGCTCGAGACCTTTGGCGGCGAAGTCCTCCATTCCAGCGGCTACCGCAATCCCGAACGCTTTCACGGACAGCGGGTCCTCATTGTCGGCTTCGGCAATTCGGGCGGCGAGATCGCGCTCGATCTCGCGGAGGCCGACGTCGACGTCGCGATTTCGGTGCGCGGCCCCGTCTCCATATTGCCCCGCGAGCTGCTCGGCATTCCGATCATGGCCTGGGCGATCGCCCAGCAAAGGCTTCCGACCCGCGTCGCCGACGCGCTCAACGCGCCGGCCATCCGGTTGGCGGTCGGATCGATCGAGAAGCTCGGCCTCAAGCGGGCGAAGAAGGGCCCGCGCCGGATGGTCGAAGAGGACGGCCGCATTCCTCTTCTCGACGTCGGCACGGTCTCAATGATGCGCGCCGGCCGCATTGCCGTGCGCCCGGACATCGCAGCCGTTTCGCCGCAGACCGTCGCGTTCGCGGACGGCCGCATCGAGCCTTTCGACACGATGATTCTCGCGACCGGATTCCGGCCGAACCTCCGCGCGCTGCTGCCGGACGTCAGCGGCGTTCTGAGCGAATCGGGCAAGCCGCTCGTCAGCGGAAGGCGAACCGCGGAGCCGGGCCTCTATTTTTGCGGCGCGATCCCCTCGGCGACCGGTCAATTGCGGGAGATCGGGATCGAGGCCCGCCGGATCGCGGACGCCATCGCCGAGGACCGGGTTAGGCTCGGAGCGCGATAGGATTTGGCTAAGTCGCCTCGTGGCGCGCGGCATTGGACCCGACTGCGGCGTTGGGCGCTTGCCGTGGGACACGCCGCTTTTCGCATCCCGCGCTGGCGGGACGCCGCCGCCTCCACGGAGCGCATGCTTTCCGCCTCCGAATCACGCAAGATGGAATGAATGAGACACGCCCTCGTCATGCTCGCCGCCGCGCTGGTCCTCGCCTGTCCGCCAGCCCGCGCGGCCCCGCAGGCTGCGTCGACCCTCAAGGCGCCGCCCCCTCCCGCCATTCCGGTCACGCCCGAAAATTTCGCGCGCGCCGAATCCGACTTGAATTTCGCCGCGCTCGTCAAGGAGGGCGGCCTCGGCAAATTCGTCCACCGCCGCGATCCGGTGGCGCTCGACCATCAGGGCGTCACGCGCATGAATCGCGACACGCTCTATTCGGCGGCGGTGTTCGATCTCGACGCCGGGCCGGTCACGATCACGCTGCCGGACGCGGGCAAGCGCTTTATCTCGATGCAGATTGTCGACGAGGACGCCGACACGGTCGAGGTCGTCTATGGGCCGGGCTCGACGACGCTGAAGCGGGACGCGATCGGATCGCGCTACGCGCTCGTGGCGGTCCGCATCTTCGTCGACGCCAGCAATCCCAAGGACGTCGACGCCGTCCGCGCGCTTCAGAATGCGATCAAGATCGATGAGCCCGGCGGCCCCGGCGCATTCGCCGTCCCCAACTGGGAGGCGGCGAGCCAGGTCGACGTCCGCACCGGCCTCATGGCGCTCGCCGAAACGCTGCCGGACACGAAAGGCCTGTCCGGGCCGCGCGGCGCGGGCGATCCCGTGCGGCGGCTGATCGGCGCCGGCGCCGCCTGGGGCGGCCTGCCGGAGCGGGACGCCCTGTTCGTCAACGTCACGCCGGACCGCAACGACGGCCGGACCGTCCATCGCCTGACCCTGAAAGACGTGCCCGTCGACGGCTTCTGGTCGGTGAGCGTCTACGACAGCGACGGCCGCTTCGCGATCAACCCGCAGAAGGCCTACACGGTCAATTCGGTCACGGCCGAGGCCGGCGCCGACGGCGCGGTCGTCGTGCAGTTCGGCGGCTGCGCCGGTCCCATCCCGAACTGCCTGCCGACCCCGCCCGACTGGAGCGCCATGCTCCGCCTTTACCGGCCGGGCGCGGAAGCGTTGAGCGGCGCGTGGAAGCCGCCCCAGCCGCAGCCCGTCCCGTAAGCGCGCATCCTTGTTCCTACAGGTGGTCCAGCAGCGCGTCGCGTACGATCTCCGGCGCGTCGTGGATGACCCAGTGAGTCGCCTGCGGCAAATGCCTGAGGCGCCCGTTGGCGCAGAGCGCGGCGCTCTCGTCGGCGAGTTTCGGCGCGGCGAACGCGTCCCGGTCGCCCCATAGGACGAGCGTCGGCGGCTTCAGGCTCAGAGGCGCGGGCGTCGCGGGCTCGTCCAAGAAAGAGCGCGCGATACCAGTTCAGCATGCCCGTCAGCGCGCCGGGCTGGCGCCAGGCGCCGCGATAGGCTTCGAGCGCTTCGGGCGGAAAGGCCTCGGGTCGCGTCGACGTCTTGAACGCGCGCGCGAAGCCCGGCGAAGTTGCCGAGCTTGAGCGACATCTCGGAGAGCCAGGGCATCCGCAGGATCTGAACATAGCGGCTCTTTTGCCGCTGCTCCGGGATCGTCCCGCATCGCTCTCAGCCACACCGCGGGATGGGGCGCCTGGATCATGGTGGCGCTCGTGAGGCGCTTCGGATCGAGACCCGCCATCGTCCAGGCGACGGCGGCGCCCCAGTCGTGTCCGACCACGTGAAACCGGTCGCGGCCGAACGCGCTCGCCAGGGCAAAAACGTCGGCGGCTGCGACGCCAAGCCGGTACGCCTCCGCGCCTTCGGGCTTGCTCGACAGGTTGTAGCCGCGCTGGTCCGGCGCGAGGACGCGAAAGCCGCGCTCGGCCAGCGGCAGGAAATAGTCGCGCCAGCCGAACCAGAATTCGGGAAAGCCGTGCAGGAGGACGACGAGCGGACCGTCCTCGGGTCCGGCCGCCGCGCAATGAAGCGTCACGCCGTTGACCGGGATGAAGCTGAATTCGACATGGGGCTGTGTCGCCAATACGGTCGACCCTGGCTCATGTCCGGCTCGCGCGCCCGCCTGCCCGGCGCCGGACGTCGCCCCCCAATTTCCTTTCGATCACTTTCCGAGCAATTCCTCAACCCAGGCCGGGACCATCTCGCTCGCCGGCCCGTAGCGGGCTTCGTCGAAGAGATGGGCGTTTTCCGCCGCGTCGAGGTTGATTTCACAGGTCGGCACGCCGTAAGCCCGCGCTTCATGGACGAACCCCGCCGCCGGATAGACAGCGCCCGAGGTGCCGATCGCGACGAACAGGTCGGCGTTGCGCAGCGCGTCGTCGATGTCGTCGAGGTGAAGCGGCATTTCGCCGAACCAGACGACATGCGGGACGCAGGACGCCGGTCGGCTGCACTCGGGGCAGGCGTCGTCGATCGTCAGATCGCGCGGCCAGGTCTGAACCGTCTCGCAGTTCTGGCAGCGCGCCTTCAGAAGCTCGCCGTGCATGTGGACGACCCGTCCCGAGCCCGCCCGCTCGTGCAGGTCGTCGATGTTCTGCGTAACGAGCGTCAGAAGGCCGCCCGCAGCCGCGAGTCGCCTGCTCGAGCCGCGCCAGCGCGAAATGCGCGGCGTTCGGCTTGGCGTCCAGGAGGTTGCGGCGGCGCGCGTCGTAGAAGGCGAGCACCGTTTGCGGGTCGCGCGCGAAGGCCTGCGGGGTCGCGAGTTTCATCGGGTCGAACTTCGCCCAGATCCCTTCGCCCGTCTTGTCGCGAAAGGTTCCGAGCCCGCTCTCGGCCGAGACCCGGCGCCGGTGAGGACGAAGATGTGCTGGGACATGCCGCCGTTCCTAGCCCCGTCCGGACTGGACGACAATCGAACACAAACGCGCACGCCGCCCCGTCAGCGCAAGCCCGCCGGCTCCGCCGCGAACGCAAAAGCAAAAGCCTGGCGCTTCGTTACCGTCCCCGCGCCGCCCTGACTATGGGCGCGGGGCTTGTTCGAGACGGCCAGTTGTGATATCAATCGCGCTGTCATGATATCAGCGAGCCTCGGTCCCATGCCCGCCGTTACAGTCCGCCAGCTCTCTCCGGAAACTCACCGCGCGCTGAAGCTGCGCGCGCGAAAGCATGGGCGATCGACCGAGGCGGAAATTCGAGCCATCTTGGACGCGGCGGTCGCCGCCTCGCACGAGCTCAGGATCGGCACGGCTCTCGGTCGGCTGGGCCTTCGTTTTCGCGGCGTCGATCTCGAAATCGAACGCGATCGAACCCCCGCCGAGCCGATCCGCTTCGAATGATCCTTGTCGATACGAATGTCGTCTCGGAGCCGATGAAGGCCCATGGCGATCCGCGCGTTGCCGCTTGGCTCGATCGCCAGGCGACGCGAAGCCCTGTTCATTTCAACGATCACCATCGCGGAAATTCTTTCGGCGTGGCGGCGCTTCCGTCCGGCAAGCGACGCGCGCGGCTCGGCGAGGCGTTCGAGACGGAAGTGCTGCATCTGTTTGCCGGTCGAATTCTCGCCTTCGATCTTGCCGCGGCGCGGGCGTACGCCTCGATCATGAGCGGCGCTCGCGCGCGGGGCCTCGCCATCTCATTGGCCGACGGCCAGATCGCCGCAATCGCCGTCGCAAACCAGCTTTCCGTCGCCACGCGGGATGAAGCGCCTTTCCGGGCGGCCGGCGCGAGGACCGTCAATCCTTGGGTCGAATGACCGTCGCTGAGGCGAAACCGCCTACCGCCCCGCCGTCGCGAGCCAGATCTGCACCACCGCCGCGATCAGCTCCGCGACGATCAGGATGATGATCGCCCATTCGAGCCGGGTCGCCCGGTCGGCGTCGATGATGTCGGTGAGCGCGTGCGCGGTCTCGACGATCACGTCGAGCTTGCGCTTGAGCACGCCGGCGCGCTCCTGCAGCTCGTATTCGTCCTCGAGCCGGGCGTAGAGGCGTTCGAGGTCGGGCCGGTCCCACAGCACGTCCGGCTTCTCCTCGACCGCGACGCGGCCCGAAACGCGGTGCTGGACGAGCAGCGCCTGCCCGATCAGGCGCAGCATGGCGCGGCGGGCGTAGGGCGTCCGGCCGGTGGCGGCGAGCTGCGCGGCGAACGGCTCGATCACGTCGAACACCTTGTTGACCTCGCGCTCGTCGCGGGCGAGCGCCACCGTCTTCGCCAGCGCGTCGGCCACCACCAGAAAGCGCTGCGGCGACAGGTCCTTGATCTGGATCGGGCCGCTCGACGACTTCTGCTCGTCGCCGATCGGCGAAATCTCGAGCATGGCCGTCTCGTCGTCGCCCTTCGCCCGCTCGCCGCTCACCCGCGTCTGGAGCCGGGCCAGCGTGTCCTCCTCCTCGAGCGGCGTCAGGCCGACCATCACCGCCACGCCGAAGCGGAACAGCGCCACCAGGCCCTGCGAGCCGACGCGAAAGGCGAGCGGCAGGAGCGAGATCGTGTCCGGCCGCTCGAGCCCGACGGTGTCGATCCGCTCGCCCACGATCAGGGCTCGGGCGGTCAGGCGCGTCGGCGCCTCGACAATCGGGATCACTTCGCTCATGCGGCCAATCTACGACGCCGGACCGGGGCGCGCCAAGCGTGAGGGACGCATGTCACCTTCGCAGCACCGGATGAGCGGTGCGCGCCTGCCAGCCGGCCCGCTCGAGTTCCGGAACATCGTGCTCCTCCTCCGGCCAGCCGATGCAGAGATAGCCGATGAAGGCCCAGTCCGGCGGCACGTCGAGCGTCTGCGGCGAGGCTCGTCGGATCGAGGATCGACACCCAGCCGACGCCGAGGCCGTAGGCGCGGGCGGCGAGCCAGAAGGTGTAGAGGGCGCAGACCGCCGAGTAGCGGCGCGTCTCCGGCATGGTGCGCGCGCCGAGGCCGTGGCCCTCGCTCGGTCTGTTCGTCGCAGAACACGGCGCAATGAACCGGCGCCTCGCTCAGGCCCGCGAGCTTCAGCCGCGCGTAAAGCTCCCCCGCTGGCCGCGCGTAAGCGCCGAGCGCTTCGCGGTTGGCGGCCTCGAAATTCGCCCGCACCGCGGCGCGGCGGCCCTCGTCGTCCACGCGCACGAAGCGGGTCGGCTGGCAGTTGCCGACCGAGGGCGAATATTCGGCAAGCCGGAAAAGCGCGTCGAGAGTCGACTCGGGAACCGGGTCGGCCCGGAACCGGCGCACGTCGCGCCGCCAGACCAGCAGATCGGCGAACTCGGCCCGGAAGGCGGCGTCGAAGCGGCGCTCCGTCGTCGCGACGCTCGCCCCGTCCCTCATATGGCGCCTCCGGTTGTAGCCTTGCGTCTCGTTCTATCGCCCCGGCGCGGGCGCCGCGTAAAGGGACAATCGCCGCAGGCGAACCCGCGCGGCCCCTGATCGCCCCGGCTCACTCGACCGGCGTCAGACCGTCCTTGCCCACGCTCGCCAGCACGCCGGTATGGACGTCGAACAGGTAGCCCTGAAGGATCGAGCCGCTTTGCCGCGACCGCCTCGGCGATCCAGGGGAACGTCATGAGGTTCGCGAGCGACAGGCGGACGACCTCCGCCTCGATCCGGGAGAGCCGGCCCTCCTGCGCTTCGCCCGCCGCTTCGACCGCCGGGCGGCCGATCTCGACCCAGGAGGCGATGAAGTCGCGCGCCTGCGGCGGCGCGCCGAAGGCCATCGCCCGGACGCCGCCGCATTGGCCGTGTCCGAGCACGACGAGGCGGGCGACCTTCAGGACCTTGACCCCGAATTCGAGCGCCGCGCTGGTGCCGTGATATCCGACGTCGGGCGCGTAGGGCGGCACGAGCGCCGCGACGTTGCGCACGACGAACAATTCGCCCGGCACGGCGGCGAAGATGGTCTGCGGGTCGACCCGCGAGTCCGAGCAGGCGATCACCATGGTGTCCGGGCTCTGGCCCCAGTGCGCCAGCGCTTCGTAGCGGGCGCGCTCCGCCGGCCAGGTCTCGGCGCGGAACTTCCGGTAGCCTTCGATCAAGGGGTCCATGGCGAACCTCGCGTCACGGTACGGGGATTGTTGCATTGCGATACGACGGCGTTACGCCCAAGGCAATGTCGCTCGCGGCCTCGCATTGGCGCGGGGCGCTCCGAACGATAATCATGGACCCGCCGATTCGGGCGGCGGCCCGGCGGACGGACGGCAAGGAAGGGACGGCTGGATGGCGCGAACGCCGCCTTTGAGCAGGGATGCGCTGATCGGCCTCGGCGCGGAACGCCTCGCCGAGCTCGTCCTCGACGAAGCCGCGGCCAGCGCGGCCTTCAAGAGCCTTCTGACCGCCGCGCTGGCGGCGGCGGCGGGTCCTGAGGCCTTGACGGCGATCGTGGACAAGCGTCTCGCCGCGCTCGAAAGGGGCAAGGGCGCGATCGGCTCGGGACGGGCCCGGACCTTTGCCGACGACCTGGCGGCGACGCTGAAGATCATCGTCGGCGATCTGGCGAAGGCCGATGTGGACGGCGCGGCCGCGCGACTGGTTCGGCTCATGGCGACCGCGGACCGCACGCTCGCGCGCGCGTTAGAGAACGACTCCGGGATCGCGGAAATCTATCACGCCGCCGCGGCGGCGCTCCCTGCCCTCATCCGCAGCCTCTCGGAGCCGGACGCCGCGGCGCTGACCGAAGGCCTCTATGCGCTCGCCGCCGACTTGCGCAGCGCGGTCCTCGGTCCCTCGACGCCGGCGATCCTGGCCGCCGCCCCGCCGGGCGTTGTCGAGGCGATCGACGCCCGGCTCGCGGCCGCCGTCGCCGCCCTCGGGCCGATCGACCCCGGCCTCGCCGACTGGAGCCGGCGGGCGCGGGCGCGCCGGCTGATCGAGCTGCGCCAGCATATCGCCGACGCGCGCGGCGACGTCGACGCCTTCATCGCGCTGGAATCGGCGCTGCCGGGCGACGTTGCGGACGCCGCCGCGATCGGCGAGCGGCTGATCGACGCCGGCCGCGCCCGCGAGGCGCTCGACTGGCTGCGCCGCCCTGTCCGACCCTCGATCAAGATGCTGACCATGGCCGATCTTCATGTCGGCCTTCCGCCGCGCGATCCCGCGGCTGACCGACGGGCTAAGGTCGAGATCCGGGCGCACGAGGCGCTCGGCGACCGCGAGGCCGCACAGGCGCTCCGCTGGCGACTGTTCACCGCGACGCTCGACGCCGACATGCTGCGCGAGCATGTCGCGCGCCTGCCCGACTTCGAGGACGTCGAGGCGCTCGATCGAGCCTTCGCGGCCGCGCTCGCTTCGCCGCTCCTCTACGCCGCGCTTCGCTTTTTCGTGCGGTGGCCGCGGCTCGACCTCGCCGAGCGGCTGGCGGTCGAGCGGCGCAACGATTGGGACGGCCGGCGCTACGAGGCGCTCGCGCCCGCCGCGGAGGCGCTCGAACCGAAGCACCCGCTGGGCGCCGTCATTCTCTATCGCGCGCTGATCGATTCGATTTTGGAGCGCGGCCAGTCCCTCGCCTACGGCCACGCGGCGCGGTACTACGCCGCGCTCGAAGGGTTAGAGGCGCGCGAGGCGCCCGGCTGGCCGATCGAGCCGCACCGTCTCTATCGCGCGCAACTGCGCCGGCGCCACGGCCGAAAACTCGGCTTCTGGAGCCGCGTGGAGGGGGCGGAGCGACGATAAGCGCGGGCCGGTCTCCGCGCCGCCGAGCCTTCAATCGCTTGTCCCGCGCCTTCTCAGGCGATCACCCTGCAAGGTCCAGGGAATTGAATTGCCAAGGCGTGCCGGCTGGTATGTAATCAGGCCTCGCGCGCATTTGGAGGATCGCATGGGCGGCGTCGTTCAGGGGATTGGCAACGCTGTCGGAGGGGCCCAAGGCGGGGGCGGGGCGCAAGGCGGGGGGACGTTTGGCGGAGCGATCGGCGGCGTCGCCGGCGGCGCCAACAACATGCAGGCCCAAATCGCTTATCTCACGCAGCAGGTCGCCTATTTGACCGCAGTCGTGAATGTCCTCGTAGCGGAGGCGTCGAAAGTGGAATCGGTCGTCAAGGTCGATCCGTGGGGTCTTCACGTCGTCGCAGGCGCCGCCAACCTTCACGTGCTCAATTCCGGCCAGATTTATTTGGGCGGCAGCGGCATCAACGTGAAGCCGATCGGCAAGGAGATCGTTAGTTTCTGAGGCGATCCGTCGCCGACGATCGGGCCGGAAGGGCGTCAGGAGGGTCGGCGCGTTGCCTCTTCAACCGCTGGCGGTGAGATGGCCTCTCGGTGAAATCGACGCCTTGCGGATCGCCAGCGGCGTGCTTTTCCTGCGCCAGTATTCCCCATTGCACGTCCAATATCCGCTCGAAATGGTGCATCGGCGGATCGGGCCCTCGCTGCCGCTCGGCCAGTTCCGCTTTTTCGCCGAACCGCTGGGCGATCCGATCGCTTTCTGCAATTGGGCCTGGCTGAGCGCGCCGGTCCTCGATGAGGTGCTGGCGACAGGCCGCGATCTGCTGGAGGACGAATTTTGCTGCGGTCCGCTGCCGTTGTTCTACGAATTTCTCGCCCCCTTCGGCCATTGCCGCGCCGTCGCCAGAGTCCTGCGCGACCTGCCTTGCTTCGAGGGCCTGCGCGTTCCCGCGATCCGCGTCGACGTGCGCGGCGGCGCGCCCGCCAGGCCCCGGCTCGGGTATTTTCACTTCTGAACGAATGCGTCGAGGGTGCGGAACGGCGTTAGCATGCGCCTTGCAGCGAACACGAAGCGTCGCTATCTTACCAGCGTCTTACCAAGCGGGAGCCTCCCCGTGGCCAAAGCCGTGCGCCTGAAGACAAAGGTGTCCACCAAGGGACAGATCGTGCTTCCCAAGGCGATCCGCGACCGCCGCGGCTGGGGGGCCGGCATGGAGCTAGTGATCGAGGAGCGGCCCGAAGGGGTGCTTTTGCGCGCATTGGCGAAGAAGGCAGAGCCGACGCGGGTGGAGGACGTATTCGGCAGTCTGGGGCCGGTCGACCGAATCGTCTCGATCGAGGAGATGAACGAGGCCGTGCTCAAGGAGGCGCGTGACCGATGGCTGCGGAAGTCCAATGATCGCGATTGACACGAATGTGATTGTCCGGTTCCTGGTCAACGACGACCGCCGCCAAGCCGAACAAGCCCGGACCCTGATCGACGATCAGGACACTTTCCTGCCGACGAGCGTGCTGCTCGAAACCGAGTGGGTCCTGCGCGCCGCTTACAGTCTTGGGCGCCGCGATGTGTTCGACAAGCTCCGCGCCTTTCTCGATCTTCCCCGCGTCGAGGCTCAGGACCGTGCGGCGGCGATTTCGGCGCTCGACTGGGCGGACCAGGGCATGGATTTCGCCGACGCGCTGCATCTGGCGACCTCCGCCGACTGCGACGCCTTCGCGAGCTTCGATCGCGCCTTCGCCAGGACCGCCGTCAAGATCGGCGCGCCGCCCGTGCGGGCGCCTAGGCGCCCCCGCCGTTCCCTTCCGTCGGACCCTCGGCGCCGCTATGGTCCGCCCGACCAGCAGAGGGAGGCCATCCATGGGCGCATTGAGCGGAAAGGTCGCCATCGTCACCGGCGCCACCAGCGGCATCGGCGAGCGCATCGCGGAGGTGTTCGTCGAGGAAGGGGCGCTCGTGGTCGCCGCCGCCCGGCGCGAATCGGAGGGCGCGGCGCTGGCCGAACGCCTCGGCCTCAATTTCGTCCGCGCCGACGTCGCCCGGGAGGACGACGTCAAGGCGGTCGTCGCCGCCGCGGTCGCGCGCTTCGGGCGCATCGACTGCCTCGTCAACAACGCCGCTTCTCCCCAGCCGATCGTCGGCGTCGCCGAAACCGACATCAGCGCGTTCGACGCCGTCACCGCGGTCAACGTGCGCGGAGTCCTCGCGGCCATGAAGCATGTCGCGCCGGTCATGGTCGCGCAGAAGTCCGGGAGCATCATCAACGTTTCCAGCATCGCGGCGCACCGCGGCGGCGTTTCCGGCCACATCTATTCGGCGTCGAAGGGCGCGGTGCTCGCGCTCACCCGTTCGGTCGCGATCGAGCTCGCCGAACAGGGCGTGCGCGTCAACAGCCTCTCGCCGGGGGCGATCGTCACCGGCATTTTCGCCAAGGGCGCAGGGGTCGAAGGAACCAAGGCCGACGCCATCACCGGCCTGGTCAAGGAGCTTTTCGCCCACATTCAGCCGATCCCGCGCGCGGGTCTGCCGGAGGACATCGCGCGCGCCGCGGTCTTCCTCGCAAGCGACGGCGCAAGTTTCGTCACCGGTCAGGACCTGATCATCGACGGCGGGATGACCGCGACGACGCGCGGCTGGTCGGAAATGGCGAAAGCCCGCGGCCAGCTCGGCGCGCGGCTGCGCGAGGCGGCCGGGGAGCTTTAGTCCAGCCGGAGGGGCGGCGTCTCGCCGCCCGGTACCCCGCCCGTCTGTCGACGGGATTTAGGCGCGCGAGACGCGCGCCCTCCGGCGCGCCCTCCGACACGGGGAGTCTCGCAAAAGCGGGGGCGATCGCGCAAGGGCGCGCCCGCCGCCCGTTGACAAGCCGAACGCGCCGCCTCGACAGTGCATGCCCCGCTCGCCCCCCGGCGCGCCCGTTTCCGACTTCAAGAAAGCCCTGTGCCCGATATCATCCTGATCCTGGCCGTATTCGCGGCGCTGCTCGTGCTCGTGGCGCTGAGCCAGCCGGTCGCCGAGCGGCTCCGTCTCGCGCCCGTGGTGCTGCTCGCTGCGATCGGCGCGGGAATCGGCGCGGTCTCGACCCTGCTCACCCACGAACAGCTTTCCGAACAGACCGGCGAGATCGTGCGCCTGTTCGCCAATCTGCCGATCGGCTCGGAAGTGTTCATCTACGTCTTCCTGCCGCTCCTGATTTTCGAAGCCGCGTTGACCACCGACGTGCGGCGCGTTCTCGACGATGCGGCGCCGATCCTGCTCCTGGCGGTGATCGCGACCCTGGTCGCGGCCGCCATCGTCGGCCTCGCGCTCTGGCCGCTGGCGGGCCAGCCGCTGGTCGTCTGCCTGCTTCTCGGCGCCGTCGTGTCGACCACCGATCCGGCGGCGGTCATCGGGATTTTCCGCGACGTCGGCGCGCCGGCCCGCCTGACGCGCCTCGTCGAGGGCGAGTCGCTGCTCAACGACGCGTCGGCGATCCTGGCCTATACGGTGCTGCTCGCCATCATCGTCAACGGACGCGAGCCGCGTCTCGGCGACGGCGCAATCGAGTTCTTCGTGTCGTTCTTCGGCGGGGCGGCGTTCGGCTTCGTCGCAGGCCGCCTGATGCTGACGCTGATCGGCTGGACCCGCGACAATCCGCTCGCCGAGGCGACCCTGACGCTGGCGCTCGCCTATCTGTCGTACATCGTGGCCGATCGGCTCTTTCACGTGTCGGGCGTCGTGGCGACGCTGGCGGCGGGCATGACGGTCAGCGCCTTCGGGCGCACGCGCATCGATCCGCGCAACTGGTCATACCTCGAGGGCGTGTGGAGCCAGGTGGCGTTCTGGGCGCATTCGCTGGTCTTCCTGCTCGCCTCGATTCTCGTGCCGAGACTGCTGGTCGACCTGAAAATCCACGATATCCTGCTGATCGCGGCGCTGATCGTCGCGGCGTTCGTCGCCCGGCTCGCAGTGCTGTTCGGGCTCCTGCCGCTCTTGAGCCTCGCCGGACTGATGAAGCCGATCAGCACCGCCTACAAGATCGCCATCGCCTGGGGGGGTCTGCGCGGCGCGCTGACGCTGGTGCTGGCGCTCTCGGTGACCGAGAACCCGGCCGTGCCGGAACCGGTCCAGCGCTTCGTCGCAATTCTGGCGACCGGCCTCGTGTTCTTCACCCTGCTGGTCAACGGCGCAACCCTGCGTTTGGTCATCCGCGGGCTCGGGCTCGACCGGCTCTCTCCGACCGACCAGGTGCTGCGCGACCGGGTGCTCGAGGTCTCCTACGCGGAGGCTGCGGGACTGATCCGCAAGACCGCCGCCGAACACGCGCTCGACCCGGCCGCGACCGCGCGCGCGCTCGCGCCTTACCAGGTCTGGATGGACGAGGCCGCCGCCCGGCGGGCGGTCGGCGGGATCGGGCTCTCCGAGCACGATCGCATCCGGGTGTCGCTGGTTGCGCTGGGCAACCAGGAGCGCACGATCGTGATGCAGACGCTCGCCGCCCGGACCGCTTCGCCGGCGGTCGTGCAGAAGCTGATGCGCAACGCCGACGCGATGGTCGAAGGCGCGCGCGCCGACGGCCGGCTCGGCTACAAGCGCGCCTCCGAGGCGGGGCTCGCCTTCCCGCTGTCGTTCCGCGCCGCCTATTTCCTCCACCGGCGCCTCGGCGTCGGCCGCTTCCTCGCCGAGCGGCTCGGCGAGCGGTTCGAATGGCTCCTGACCATGCGGCTGGTGATCCAGGAGCTCGCCAGCGATAGCGCCAAGCGCTCGCGGGCGATCTTCAGCGACCGCGTCGAGGCCCTGGTCGACAAGATCCTCGCCGACCGTCTCGACCGGATCAAGACGGGTCTCGACGCGCTGCATCTTCAATATCCGGATTATTCCGCCGCGCTCGAGGCGCGCTTCCTGCGGCAGTCCGCGCTGAGGCGCGAGATCGGACGCTACCGGGCGCTTTATGACGAGGGCCTGATCACCGCCGAGGTCTATCGCGACCTCGCCACGGGCGTCGAGGACGCGCGGGACGCCGCGGCCCTGCCCCGCTTCGACATCGGGCTCGACACTCGCGCGCTGATGACGCGTCTCGACCTGTTCGCCGGGCTCGACGACAATCACCTCGACAGCATCGCCAGGCTGCTCAGGCCCCGTTTCATCATGCCGTACGAGCTGATCGTCCGGAAGGGCGACCGCGGCGACGCGGTGTTCTTCATCGCCTCGGGCGCCGCCAAGGTCGAGCTGCCGCAAGGCTCCGTCCTGCTCGGCAGCGGCGACGTGTTCGGCGAAATGGCCCTGATCACCGGGGAGCCGCGGCAGGCGGACGTCCGCTCGCAGACCTACAGCCGCCTGCTCGTGCTGCGACGCCTGGATTTCCAGCACCTGATGCAGGCCAATCCCGACCTCGGCGGCAAATTCACCGCCATCGCCCAGAGCCGGGTCGCCGCGAACCGATCCGCGCTGGCGTGAGGAGGGCAGGCGGCGGCTGCGCTTGGTCGGGGCGCGACGGCGGGGCGCGCCGCTGATCCCGGTCCTTGCGGCGACCGCGCCTCCCCAACGGATCGGTCAGTAGAGGACGCTCAGCACGGCCTTGGAAAAGGCCTGAACCCGGGCCGTCTTCTGAGCGTCGTCGAGGCCCGCGGCGTTCGCCACGCCCGGACAGTAGGCCGTGATGAGATAGTTGGCGATCTCGGCGGACCCGGCGGTCGGGTAGCGTTTTTGCAGCGCCGCGACGATTTTTGGAATTTGGCCGCCGACATCGCCCCCGGCGAGCACGGGGGCAAGCTCGGCGATCTGAGCCGGCGTCTCCGTGATCACGCCCGGCTGGCTCGCCGGCTGCGCCTCCGGACACTCGAGCGCCCGAGCCGAAACCGCGGGGCCGAGAAGGACAGCGACCGCCAGAGCCGACGGGACCGCACGCGCAAGGAAGCCTTTGGCCATTCGCCCCTCCAGTCCAGCGGCGCCGCGCGCGAAATTGCCCGGTCAGTACCAGCCGGGCGCCATCGGTCCCCAGGCGCCGCCCCAATCGTTCATGGCCTCCATGTTGAGCTGCGCCGTCACCTCCTGCATCTGGGCAATGTTGTTGGCGGCGCGGATCTGCTGATATTGCTGGTAGGCCGCCGGCGTGCCGACGAAGGCGCAGTTGCAGCCCGCGGCGTCGGCGTAGATGTAGACCGGACCCTTCTGGCGTTGCGCGAAGACGATCGTGTTCTGCGGCAAGGACGCGAGCTTGGCGGCCCGCTCGGGGGTGTCGGCCTGAAGCCGGACGAAGCCCGCGGCCGAAAGCTGGCCCTCCTTCTCCGGCGCGCCGACGCTGGCGCAGCCGGCGAGCTCCGACCACGGCGGCCAGGCCCGAAAACGAGCGCGATTTTGCGATTGATCATGCGGCCCCTCCGCCCTTCGTGAATTGGGCGCGGAACTTGGCCTGCGGGCGGGGCGAGTCAACCGCGCGTGACGAGGTTGTCCCCGCCGCTTGCGAGGCGCCTCGGAGGGTGCGCGTCTCGCGCATCCGCATCCCGTCGAAAGACGGCGGCGAGACGCCGCCCCTCCGTCGCCGCTCAGAGGCGCGCGCCGACGATCGCCCGCCAGAAGCCGCTGAAGCCGAGTTCGAAGCCGACGATCGAATAGTCGAGATCGATCGAGTCCATCACCTCGTAGGCCGAGTTGTTGCAGATCGAGAAGATGATCAGCCCGTCCTTCGACACGTGATGGCGCGCCTGGCGCAGGTAGGCGTCGGTGATCAGGCCGTGCGGATCGCACAAGGAGTACTTCTCGATGTCGTTCTCGGGGGTCTTGTCGATCATCGGCGTGTTGAACACGATGAGATCGAATTCCCTTTCCTCGATCTTCTCGAACAGGTCGGATTCGAACGCGGTCAGCGTCAGCCCGTTCAGTTCGGCGTTGTCGAGCGTCGCCTGGACCGCGATCGGCGAGATGTCGGTCGCGACGGTCTTCGACGTCCAGTTGGCCGCCATATAGAGCGAGATGATGCCGCAGCCGGCGCCGATCTCCAGCGTCTTCCTGATCCGGGCCTGATCCATCGCCTTGATGTTGCGGATGAAGAACTCGGAGCTCGAGTCGGGAAGCGGGTGATAGACCCCGGCCGGGACGTCGACCACCAGACCGTCGGTCAGAATGCGCTCGGGCACGGCCTGACGGCGGACGAGGGCGTCGTGAGCGGCGGCGATGTCGAATACCGATGTGTTGACCAGATCGGCCAGGCCCAGCTTGCGAAGCACGGACTGCCGCGCGCCGACCCGGTACTGAATATTCATAATGTTCGCCTTTTTAGGATTGGCGCGCTCCCCCTTAGGCCTTTTTGTTGCCATGAAGCGGTCGTGGACCGCAGCGTGTCGACTTGTACGTCCGGCTCTCGCGGCCGGTTCAACCTTCTCGTCCGCGCTCGCTTTCGTGCCAGTCGGACAGCAGCCAGTGCGACAGCGCCGTCAGAAGCACATGAATTGTGATGCCGGCGACCGAGATCAAGAGCAGCGCGGCGAACATTCTGGGAATGTTGAGGCGGAACCCGGATTCCACAATGCGGTAGGCGAGGCCGGACCCCTGCCCCGCCGAGCCCGCGGCGATCTCCGCGACGATGGCGCCGATCAGCGCAAGACCGCCGCTGATGCGCAGGCCGGCCAGAAAATACGGCAGTGCGCTCGGGAGTCTCAGGAGACTGAACTGCTGGAGCTTGCGTCGCCCGGTACATGGCGAAGAGGTCGACGAGGTTGCGGTCCGCCGACGACAGGCCGAGCGTGGTGTTGGCGAGGAGCGGAAAGAACGCCACCAGGAAGGCGCACACCAGCACCGCAATGGTCGGCGTCAGATAGATCAGGAGGAGCGGCGCGATCGCGACGATCGGCGTCACCTGCATGGCGACCGCGAAAGGATAGAACGCCCGTTCGACCAGCCGGGACTGGGCGAAGATCACTGCCAGCGCCACGCTTCCGAACACCGCCAGAAGCAGGGCCTTGATGGTGATCGACAGCGTCACCCACAGCGAGCTCGAAAGCGTCGGCCAATCGGTGAACAGCGTCGCGATGATCACGCTCGGGGCCGGCAGAAGATAGGGCGGAATCGCGAAATAGCGGACCAGGCCTTCCCAGGCGACAAGCCCGCAGCCAAGCGTGAAGGCCGGGACGGCGTAGCCGAAGAAATCTTCGCGCGTCATTCCAGGAACTCGCCCGGAACCGCCTCGCCCATCGCCTCGTGCAACGCCTGGGAAGTGCGCCGGCAGGTTTCCGCGTAGGTCGTGGACAGGCGGAAGCCCTCGCGGCGGCTCGGCGGCGCCTCGACCTGGATCTCCGCGAAAGCCCGGCCGGGGCGGGCCGCCATGACCACGATGCGGTCGGCGAGATAGACGCTCTCGAACACCGAATGGGTGACGAACACAACCGTCGCGTCGAGCGAGGCCTGCAGGTCCGCCAGGTCGTCGTTGAGCTTGAGCCGGGTGATCTCGTCGAGCGCGGCGAAGGGCTCGTCCATCAGCAACACCTGCGGGCGGGTGACGAGGGCCCGGGCGATGGAGACGCGCATCTTCATGCCGCCCGAGAGCTGGCGCGGATAGGCCTTGGCGAAACCCGACAGCCCGACGTCGGCCAGCGCTTCCTCGATCTGCGGCCGGGCCTTGTCCTTCGAGACGCCGGCCAGCCGAAGGGGCAGCCAGACGTTGGTGAACACGTCCGACCAGGGCATCAGGGTCGGCTCCTGAAAGACGAAGCCGAACTTCGGGCGCTCGCAGCTCCAGCTCGATCGTCGCCCCGCGTGGGCTCGGCGAGCCCGGTAAGCAGCCGGAGCACCGTGGACTTGCCGCAGCCGGACGGCCCGAGCAGGGAAAGGAACTCGCCGGAGCGAATCTCGAGGTCGAGACCCGTGAGCGCGACGACCTGGTTGGCGAACACCTTGTCGACCTTCCGGAACGTCGCCAGCGCCGGCGCGCGCGACTTGGCGTACGCTTGTTCTGCCGTGGAGGGAAACGTGACCATCTTGGTCATTCGTCCACCTGAAACGCAGGCCCGCGGGCCACCGGCGTTGACTCCTGGGGCTGCGGGGGAAACTCGGGCGCCACGACAGAGTTCCGCAGCCCCTCGCGGGCCGGCGAGCATCCCACGACCGCCGACATTCCGTCCCCTTGCTGCTTGGCTGCGTCCACGCGACGCCTGCGCTTCGACTGAACGTATTCTCTATCGAGGTCAGGCGAAACGGTCAAACGCGCCCGGGCGCGACGGGAACCCGGTTGAGAGCTCGGACAACCGCTTGCAAAGGGCGAACGCGTCGGGCATATGTCCGAGCCGCATGGAGACGTGGCCGAGAGGCTGAAGGCGGCGGTTTGCTAAACCGTTATAGGGTTGTAAAGCCCTATCCAGGGTTCGAATCCCTGCGTCTCCGCCAGATATTCTTCTAAGCCTCTGACATTGAACAAGAAATTGAAAGCGGTTTGTGATCGGTCCTAGCACCGGTCCTAATTCTGGCGCTCGCTCGCCTTCGTGCGAGCGCGTCCAAGGCGAGTTCCCTTGTAAACAATGGAGGCCCAGCGCGCGGTACAGCCCCAGTCTGGCGTCGGCGCGATAGCCGAGGCCTGCGACCAAACGGCTAATTGACGCCCCGGCACCGAAGTTAAAAGTTACCATCGTTGGCTCCCACCGTGTGCCGAGGGTGTTCCATGCGAACGGTTCTGATCGCTGCGGCGCTACTGTCCGGCGTGTCCTCGGCATTTTCCGATGATGAAGCGGGAAGGGCGAAGCTCACCGAGATGATGGCTTTTATCCGTGACGCTCCCGACTTGTGCCCGGCAACTTCAGCTTCTTGCCTCGGGGTCGCTCGCCGTGCTCGCGCTTTACATGGGCGCTGGCCCTAGAGCACCAGGGGAGGACGAGATCGTGGCGAAGCAAGGTTATCTGCAGGCGCTCCGCAAGAAAATGGGCAGGGCAAAGTGGTGCCAGCTATTCGAAGTTGAAATGAGCGAGGCGCTCGTCATTGCGGCAGCGATAACGCAGGGCGCGCAATGAAACGTGCAAAGTCCCTTCATCTGAAAGATGATATCAACTAGCTTGAATGCTTTTGTCATGCCCGCCAGACAAATAGTACCTATCAAGCTGAACTCAAAGATTCACACGAATTCAGGCGTTTGGCCGTGAATAAACCGCCAATCTTCGTCAGAAATTCTACGAAGGAAACGAAATCGCCGCAACATCGCATTTCCAAACTGACGCACCTGTAATGGCAGCTGAAGGTTATTTTCCCACTTCGCAGGTCTGGGCCCCGGGGTCTTATGGCTGCGGCCAATTCTTTATTGCGCTTCTGCTTTGTTTTGTGCTGATTGGGATATTGATATTCATCTTCATGATCTTCGTTAAACCTGATGGCACTCTTACTGTAACGTATGAATTGCGAAACGTTGAAAAACACAAGATATGTCCAAAATGCGCCGAAGAGATAAAGATCGACGCGGTTGTTTGTCGGTACTGTGGCTATCAATATCCCAGCGGCGCAAATTGATTATCTCTTAGCCAGTAGTCTTTAATATCCGCGGCAGGCCGTCGGTGCCGGGCGGGGGGCGCAGGCGGTTCCGAGTTTGCGAACTGGGAACCCCCGTAGCTCAAAAAAATCGGCGTTATATTACAGGTCTAGGTCGAAAGTCGACAACCCGCGCCCTTGGCGCTCGCGGGCGCGGGAATTACGAATTACGGTGCCACGCCCTGCCCTGAATTACGGAATTACGCACGAATTACGGTGACACGCCCTCAAATCCCTTTTTGTTGGGAACCGCCGGCCGCTGTTTTCGGTTTGGGACCGCGTTTGGCGGACGCGAGGGTTCGGCCAAGGGCCGCTTCCGCGCCGCGGATGAAGGTTTCGGACCCGAGCGGGCGGCCGATCAGCTCCGAGCGTCGCAAAGCCATGAACGCGGGGTCGTCCGCGTCCGTCTCCATGAGGTCGGCGAAGCGGGCCACGCGGTCGAGGACCGGGCGCACCTTGATCAGGGCGTCGTCCTCGCCCTGCAAATGCGCTCGGACGCTGGAATGGCGCCAGTCTTCGGGATTACGGTGACACGGGATTACGGTGACACGGATTACGGTGACACGGATTACGGTGACACGGATCGGGATTACGGTGACACGGATTACGGTGGGATTACGGGGATTACGGTGACACGCCCTCAATTCCCTTTTTGTTCGGAACCGCCGGCCGGTGTTTTCGGTTTGGGACCGCGTTTGGCGGGCGCGAGGGTTCGGCCCAGGACCGCTTCCGCACCGCGGATGAAGGTTTCGGACCCGAGCGGGCGGCCGATCAGCTCCGAGCGTCGCAAAGCCATGAACGCGGGGTCGTCCGCGTCCGTCTCAAGGAGGTCGGCGAAGCGGGCGACGCGGTCGAGGACCGGGCGCACCTCTGGTCAGGGCGTCGTCCTCGCCCTGCAAATGCGCGCGGACGCTGGAATGGCGCCAGTCTTCCGCCCGTGCGACGAGGCGCGCGCGAACCGGATTGAGCGCAACGTATCGCACCGCGGCGATCAGGTGCTCCTCATCCAGCGGAACCGACCCGAAACGCCCTTGAAACAGGTGGCCGGTCTGGCGCGCCCGGGCGTTGACGAAGCCGGCGTAGAGCCGGTGGGCGCGGGAAAGGGCCAATCCCAGTCCAGCGGCGTCGGACGGCGCGAGGATCAAGTGGATGTGATTGGGCATCTGGCAATAGGCCCAGACCTCGACGCCGAACTTGCGGCACGAACTCGGCGAGCCAGTCGCGATAGAGGCCGTAATCGTCGTCGCTGAAGAAAATCCGCTCCCGCCGATTGCCTCTCTGGGTCACGTGATGAGGGACGCCGGGGAGGACGATGCGCGCGATGCGGGTCATGGGCGCAACCTGATATCGCGCTCCGGGATATATGTAAAGACGGGCGTGTCACCGTAATTAAGGGATGGACTTCGCTCGCGAGTAACGCGTCGGTGAGCAGTGACAAGCGTAACACCCGAGCCCCGTCGCATAGCCGTCATCGCGAGCGAAGCGTGGCGATCCAATGGACGTAGGGCGCCTCACAACTCTGGATCGCCACGTCGCCGCCTTCGCGGCTCCTCGCGATGACGGGGGGCTTGTATTGTGGTTCAGCGATTGAGATCCTCCCGCGTCACGCCGTCGAAGCCGAGAATGTAGTCTGCGCCAAAGGCCAGACTCGGCGTCTGAAAGCCCGGCTTGGCCTCTCCCTCGGCGACGCGCCTGGCGGCGTCGAAGGCGGTGGCGGCGGTCAGCGTGTAGCCCTCCGGCGTCGTCAGTCGCGTGCGAACTGTCTCGCCCTTGCGGTTGCGCGCCTGGCCGACCAGCACGGCGCGTCCCGCTTGCCGCGCCTTCTCGCTCGGCCCCTCGGGCATCCGATCGACCTGGGACTTGAGCAGGCTTTGCATGAAGCCCGTCCCGAGAAACGATTTGACGAACGAAGGCGCCCGCGTCAGCGCGACGATCGCCGGCGACGACGCGAAATGGACCTCGATGTTGGGGACGCCGGTCGAGTGAAAGGCGGTCGCGACGTCGCCCCAACTGACCTGGATCGTCGGCTTCTCGCCGCGTCCGAAGTCGCACGATCCCGATTCCGCGGAGGCGCGCGGTGATGATCGCGCCCCGGCGGCGAAGGCGCGTGCCGGCGGCGATCCCCTCGACCATGGTCTTGGCCGTCCCGCGCGACAGGTTCGCGCCGAGCGACAGATAGAGCTTGAGGTCGTCGGCGTCGGGCAATCGCCGCTTGAGATGCGCCGCGAGGCAATCGCTCGGGACGACATCGAAGCCGACGCCGGGCAGGAGCGTCACGCCCCGCGCTTTCGCCTCGGCGTCCCGCGCCGCAAGGCTTTCGAAGACGTCGATCTCCCCGGTGATGTCGAGGTAGTGAACGCGATTGCGGAGGCAGGCGTCGGCAAAAGGCCGGGAGGTCGCCGAGAACGGACCGGCGACGCAGAGCGCTGCGCCGACGCCCTCGAGCCCCGCGTCAAGGCCGGCGGGGTCGGCGAGATCGAAGGCCCGGGCGGGCAGCCCGAGCGGCCCGGCGACGGCTTTGACCCTTTGCGAGATTGCGCCCGGCGAGGATCGGGCGCGCCCCCCGGTCGACCGCGGTTTTGGCGATCAGCCTGCCGGTGTAGCCGGTCGCCCCGTAGATCAGGATGGCTCCGCTCATGCGACCAATCCTCGTGGCGTTGATGGACGCCGAGGGCGCCACAGCGGCGGACCGGGGTCAGGATCGACTTCGCGGAAGGCCGATCCGGCCATCGGCGGAGCCGTGAATGGAAGTTCCCCTTATAGCCCCACACGTGGGCGGGAAGCGGGCCTTTTTTCGGCGCAGGAGCGCCCTGCGCCGAATTGCACGCAGGAACGGCGACATTTTCTTGACAGGCAAACGATCGCATTCCATCTTTGTTCTTATCAGAAGGAAAACACGCTGCATGTCCGATCGCGCCGCAGCCGCCTCTCCGGCCGCGCCCTCCGCTCCGCCGGGGGACGCGTGCGCGGCGTTCGGCGCGGAGCTCATCTGCGACGCGAAGTTTGCGCCTCAAGCCTATGAACGAAAGGAAGTCCTCGGATTCTGCCGACCTCGTCCTGAGGAGCCCGTGGAGCGGGCGTCTCGAAGGACGCTCCAGGAGGCGCCGCCGTGCGCTCTGGATCGCCCTTCGAGACGCGTCGCCCGTGGCGAGGCTCCTCAGGACGAGGTCGCAGGATGGAGCGGTGGTAGCCACGGGCCTTACGGTCGCCCGGAGCGGCGATCGCCCGGCGGCGCCAAAATTCGTTGCAAGGCCTTGGAATTCTTCAAAACCGGAGCCAGTGTGGCGAGCGCGTCCCGTCGCCGCCCGCGCCCTGCGCTTCTCGATGCCCGCGTTCGCGGGCGTGGCAACGTCGGACGTTGCGGCGGCCCCGAAAGCCCCCGCAAGCCCTTGGAAACCCTCAAAACCGGAGCCAAAATGGCAAGCGCCGCCGCGCCCTACGACGCGCGTCCCACCCGTCGTTGTCGGCGCACCCGCAATGCGGGGCGGAGCCCGTGATCGAACTCTCGGCGTCCACCGTTGCGATCGCCCGGGAAATCCGCCGCAAAGCCTTGAAAAGGTTGAATCCGCGCCCGGGAACGGCGGACCGTCGTCCAGCGGAGCCTCGGTTGAGCCCTACCCGTGGGTCTTTGGCGCGGGCGGGATCTCCAAAACTTCGATGTTGGCGGCCCTGGCCAGTTCGATCATGTTCTCCGTGCCGACCCCGCCCGGAAAGGCGATCACGAGGTCGGGGGCGCCTTCGGCGATCATGCGCTGATTGCGGCCCTCGCCATCGTGGGTGTCGACCCGGTGCCATTCCGGCAAAAAGTCCCATTCGAGAACGCCGTGATCGCGCGCCCATTTCCCGGCCATGCGGTCGACGCCGCGGGCGTCTCCGTGAATCAGCCGTTCGAACGGACCGCGGGCCGCGAGCAGGCGATCCAAGGTCTTTTCGACATAGTCCTCATCCTGGCCGTCGCGGCCGCCACAGACCAGAACCCTCATGCGCCCCACTCCTCATCCGCTCACGCCGCGACCGCCGCCCGGACGGGGCCGTCGCCGATATCCACCCGCAGGGTGGCATGATTGGTCCCGAAGCGCGAGTGGCCCCATCCGGCGGGATGGTCATTTGGCATAACCCTGTGACAGGTCAATTCACGTCCGCCGCGCCCACCGGCCCGATGTGGCGGCCCGGCGGCGGGACGCCGCCGGAGCCTGGGCCGAGCGTGCGAGGATCAATGATCGAGTTTCTCGCTCTCGCCCGCCTTGCCGCGGACCCAATAGCCGGCGGCCTTGAGCCAGGCTTTGGGATGGCCGCGTTCCTGAAGCATGTGCGCCTTCAGCGTTCGGGCCGCTTGCGCCTCCGCGGCGATCCAGACGTAGCCGTCGCCGGGCGGCGTCGGCCATCGAGCCAGGGCATCGCCGAGAAGCGCCGCATCGTCGCGGCCGTCGCCGGAGCGGCTGAGCCAGATCGGCCGCCAGTCGGCGCGGGTCTCGAAGGTCTGGATCTCCTCCGGGTCGTCGACCAGCACGATCGTCGTCACGGGAACGCCGGCGCGCAGAGCTCTCGACCCGGCGGCCGATCGACGGCAGCGCCGTCTCGTCGCCGACCAGCAGATAGAAGTCGAAGTCGTCGGCGACCACCATCGAGCCGCGCGGACCGCCGATCTCGAGCGTGTCGCCGGGCTTGGCGCGCGCGCGCCCAGTCCGACGCCGGCCCGGCCTCGTGCAGCACGAAGTCGATCGTCAGCGCACGGCGCTCGGCGTCGAAGGCGCGCGGCGTATAGTCGCGCATCGCGACGCCCTGCGGCGCGGCGGCGTCGGGCGACGAACAGCTTGACGTGGTCGTCCGCGCCGAGGCTGACGAAATCGGCGAGCTCGGGCGAGGCGAACACGATGCGGCGCATCTTCGGCGTCAGCGCGTCCACGCTCGTCGACCGTGAGGCGGCGCCGCTTGGGCTCGCGGCGCACGCGCTCGATCGTGTGGCGGGCGGTTGCGAGGTCAGTCATGGCGGCGTCCTCAAAGCCGTTCGATCTTGCGCGCCGCCTCGTCGATCGCGTCGGCGACGGCGAACAGCGAGCGCCTTGTCGGGTTCGCCGGCAAGGCGCATCCGGAGCGCCGCCTTGAGGTTCGACATGGCGCGGAAGACCGGCCCGGCGTCGAGCGCCTCGTCCTTGCGGGCCGAGCGCGTCGAGCCGCGCCAGCGCGGCCTCGGCCTCGGCGCGATTGGCGTTGAGATGCGCGACGCCTGCGGGCGTGATCGCGAAGAGCTTCTTCGCGCCTTCGGAGGCGCGCGCCTCGGCCTGGCCGACGTCTTCGAGCAGCGCCAGCGTCGGATAGACCACGCCCGGGCTCGGCGCATAGGCGCCGCCGGTTCGCGTCTCGATCTCGCGGATGATGTCGTAGCCGTGGCGCGGCTCGGCCTCGATCAGGAGCAGCACGACGAGGCGCAGTTCGCCGCCCTCGAACATGCGTCGCCGTCCGCGGCCTTCGCCGCGCTCCTCGCCCGGTTCGCCGTCGCCGCGCCGGCCGAAGCCGTGGCGGCCAAAGCCGCGTCCGCCGCCCGGCCGTGCATGCCCGCGCAGGATCGGCGGTTTCCGGGCGGCGCCAGCCACCGCGATCCGCGTTCGAGCGCATTTCATTGTGATGTTTCAAGTTTTTCCACTTTCGTAAGTCGTCTTCCTATCGAAGACGGGACTAAGATATATCTTATGCTATCTTTGTCAAGGACCCCTGCCTGCTTTCTTTCCGCGGGCGCCCCTACCCGGCCAGCAAGGGCCTCAGGGCCATCTCGGCGCCGAGAAGGAGGAGACCGATCAAAAACCAACGGCGGAATGTCTCCGGGCTCACCCGTTTGCGAATGGCCTGTCCCGCGCTCATGCCGACCAGGGCGGGCGCGATCGCCAGCGTCGACAGCGCCAGATTGTCGAGGCGAAACGCGCCGCGAGAGGCGAGCCCGGCCGCCAGCGCGACCGTGCAGACGGTGAACGACAGGCCGAGCGCCTGGACGATATCGTCCTTGCCGAGGCCGAGCGCCTGGAGATAGGGAACGGCCGGGATGACGAAAACGCCTGTGCCGCCGGTCACGAGCCCGGTCGCCGCGCCGACGAGGGGTCCGAGCCACGGCTCGCCATCTGGCGGCCACGCGGAACGGCCGCACAAGGAGCGGAAGAGCCGCGTAGGCGACGAGCGCGGCGCCGAGGGCGGAGGTCGTCAGGGCGACGTCGCCGCGGGTCAGCAGCGACGCCCCGCCGAATGTCCCGAAGACGATGGCGGCCATCATCGGCCACAGCCGCGCGATGAGAGGCCTGAAGCTCGGGCCCGCGAAGAGCTGCCAGACATTGGTCACGAAAGCCGGAACGATCAGCAGGCCCGCGGCGGTCAACGGCGAAACGACCGCGCCCAGCACGCCCATCGCGACCGTCGGCAGCCCCATGCCGGTCACGCCCTTGACGACCCCGGCGACGAAGAACGTGGTCGCGACGACGAGAATGAGCGAGAGCGGCGGACCCGGCATGTCCCCTTGTCGCGCGATGCGCGGCCGCAACGCAATGGCTCTTGCGCCCCTGCAAACCTCTCTACATACCGCGATCGGCCTTATGTCTCGAGCCCGTGCTGCGATGACGTTTTCCGTGCGATCGCCAGCGCAACCAGCTCCCAGTGCCGCACGCGCGCGTCGGAGCTGGCCTCGAATTCTCTTCGGCGCGCTTCGGAATAGGCGTCAACGCCGAAGTCATGGATCATGCCCTCAGCCTCGGCCTCGATCGCTTCGGCCTTTTGACGTTGTCGATGCGCATGCCATGAGGACATTTCCGAATCGGAGCCTGTGTCGCCGAACGGCTCGGGTCGGGAAGTCTGCGCGAACAGGAATTGAGCAAGACCGCTGCAGAATTTCGCAACGGCCTTCATGAGACTGGCCATGGCCGATTCTGCCGAACTCTTGATATCAACAATCCCCGGCTTCACCCGCTGATCCTCGCGAGTGCGAGACATTGGACGCTCAGCAGACTTGATCTCATTCTGAGACTGCACCGCTGATGTCCCCCCGTTCGCTGAAGCTGCGGTGGTTCGCTGGAACTGCGGTGTCGTACGCTTCCGCCGCCTTCCGATCTCACTCCCGTCGCCATCCGAAAGCCCCGCGTGGGCTTGCGTCCGCGCGGGGCCTGCGCCTGCCGCCGCCGTTGCAGGCGGTGAGGCGCTCGCGCGCCGCAAGGGGCAAACGGGGCGCGATTTCGCCTGTCTTCAGTTTGTCGCGGCGAAGGGGTCCACGCCAACGATCAAAGGGTAGAGAAAAGGTGGAGGCGGACCCCGAAAGGGATCGTCAGTTCAATCTGCGCCTCCCCCAAAGCCCGCTGTTAACTCGCCCTTATTGCGCCTGTTCCACGCTCTCGGCATGACGCTCGCCTTGCCCTGTCCCGGCGCCGCCCGCGCCGCAGCCTCGGACGCCCGCGCCTCCGGCCTTATCCTCGCGCTCGCGGTTCTGACGCTGTTCGCGATCGCGGCCTTTACGCCAGCCGTACTCAACGATGGGGATACGTGGTCGCATCTGGCGACCGGCGAATGGATCCTGGCCCACCGCGCCGTCCCGCGCGCCGACCCGTTCAGCTGGTCCATGCCCGGCGCACCTTGGACGGCGCACGAGTGGCTGTCGGAGATCGTTCTCGCCCTCGCTTTCCGCGCGGGCGGTTGGGGCGGCGTCGCGCTGGTCACCGCCTTCTCCGCCGGTTCCGCAGCGCTTGTCCTCGGCCTGAGGCTCGCGCGTGACCTTTCGGGCGCCGCGCTCGGCGTCGTCCTGGCGCTCGGCGTCGGGCTCTGGGCGCCCACCCTGCTTGCCCGTCCGCATGTGCTGGCCCTGCCGCTCGCCGCGCTCTGGACGGCAGGCCTCATTGCGGCGAGCGATCGTGAGGCGCCGCCGCCGATCAGGATTGCGCTGGTCATGACTGTCTGGACGAACCTGCATGGCGGATTCGTCTTCGGCCTCGCGTTGATTGCGCCCTTCGCGGCCGAGGCGGTCTTGGCGGCGCCGGCCGGCGCGCGCATAGACATTGCGCGGGGCTGGGCTTGGTTCGCCGCCGCCTCGGTCGCGGCGGGGCTCGTGAACCCCTATGGCGTCGAAGCGCTCGTCTTTCCTTTCCGGCTGATGGGCGTCGACCATCTGGCGCGCGTCAGCGAGTGGAGTCCGCAGGATTTCAGCCGTTTCGGCCCGTTGGAGGTCGCGCTGATCGCGCTCGTCGGCTTTGCCCTGACGCAGCCGATGCGGACGGCGCCGATCCGCGCCGCGCTCGTCGCCGCCCTCATCGCCATGGCGCTCGCGCATGCGCGTCACGCGCAGCTTCTCGGCCTCGTCGCGCCGATGCTGCTCGCCCGGCCGATCCGGCAAGCGATCGGCGAGCAGGCGCCCCGAGACGTCAGGGCGGTTCAGCGCACGGCGCTGGCGGCTTTCCTCGTCGGCGCGCTGGCTTTCACG
The DNA here is from genome assembly GCA_963783275.1 of uncultured Alphaproteobacteria bacterium. Lineage (GTDB taxonomy): Bacteria > Pseudomonadota > Alphaproteobacteria > Rhizobiales > Beijerinckiaceae > Roseiarcus. Next base: position 71,723 of record CAWANA010000027.1, read on the forward strand.
GGGCTCAGCGCGACCGCGCCGATCGTGCGCGCCGACGGGCCGGGCGCGCCGATCGCCGCGCTGGCCGCCGTTTCCGCGGCATTGCGGGAAAGGCCGGTGCTCAACGATTACGGCTTCGGCGGCTATCTGATCTTCGCTCACGTGCCGCCGTTCATCGACGGGCGGGCCGACATGTATGGCGGCGCGATGCTCGGACTTTATGGCCGTCTCGCCGACGGCGATGCTTCGGCGATTGACGCGACGCTCACGCGGGATCACATCGCCTGGACGATCTTCGCGCCCAGCCGGCGGATCGTCGCCGTTCTCGACCGCGAACCCGGCTGGCGGCGTCTCTATGCCGACGACGTCGCGGTCGTGCATGTGCGAGAGGACGCGCTGGCGGACGCTTCCGCAGGCTCTCGCTAGCTAACTTCGCCGCACCTCGACCGCGATCCTCCTGACCGGCGTCCCGCAGCCGTGGCCGCGATCTGGCATGAAATCTGCTTGCAAAACCGATCGTATGGCGCGCTCGCTGCGCCACATACACGAACTTTGGGAGGAGTCCCGCGTTCTGGGGGGCGATCGGCCTGCGGCCGGCCCAAGTCGGCATTTGCCTCGATCGGGCCGCCGCCAACTGGAGCGGTTGAGATGATCCATGGGTTTCTGCGGGCGGCTCTCGGCGCTGCCTTCCTGACGGCGACCTTTTCGAGCGCGAGCGCGCACGACATCTATACCGGCGTGAAGGGCAAGGACGGCTTGCTCTGCTGCGGCGGCAACGATTGCGCCGCGACCACCTACCGGGAGCGCGGCGGCCAGTTCGAATTCCTGACGCGCGAGCAGCGCTGGGTGTCGATCCCGCAGGAGCGCATCACCTTTCTGCCCGTCCCCGGCGACCCGCCGAGCGACGACACCCACCACGCGCATCTTTGCTATCGCAGCGCGACCGACGCCGACCGATCGGGCTGGAGCGCGTCGAACGTTTTCGACGACATCTATCTCTACTGCGCCTTCATTCCGCCGGGCGCGATCTGAGGCGAGCGCGGCGGTCTGGTCTGTTCCCGGGCGCGGATGCCGTGATTCCAAGCCTTTGCGTCGGATTTTCCGGGCGATCTGGGCGATCGTTCGGCAGCGGGCCACGCGTGGGACCGTACCGTCCCAGCTCGGAGCGCGCGCGCCGGCAGTCCGGCTCGCGCGCGCCATCCGCGCCTTCCGAGTTCCGGGCGCCGTCGCAATTCCGGGCGCGGATTCCATGTTATCAAGCTCTTGCGGCAAGTTTTCCGGGCGACTGTCGCGCCCGCAGCGCCCCAACCCTCCCCCACAAGAGCTTTCGCCCCGGCGCGCAAGCGCGAGCCGGTCGGGGGAGGGACTGTCGCCGCCCTTCATTTTCGAGGCGGAGCTCTTGGGGCGCTTTCGGGCATGCGGCGCATAACTTCTCTGAAACAGAAATATAGAACTCGATCATTCTCTTGTCAAGAAAATGCATCGACAGAAAATGCATCGGGAACGACGCCATGGCCGCAACGGCCCGCGAGCCTGCGGGAACGTGGGCGCCGATCGCGCGTTGACGGCGGTCGGAGGCGAGTTCGATGCAGACCAAGCACGCTCCCACTTCGGATCCGTTGCGCCGCGCGATCGAGGAGGCCGGCGGAGCGTCGCCGACCGATGCCGAGCGCAGGATGGCGGCCGAAGGAACGGGCCGCCCGGCGGCTGGCGGATCGCGCGGCTCGGAGGCCCGTCCCCGCGTCGTCATCGTCGGGGCGGGCTTCGGCGGACTCGCGGCGGCGCGTGCGCTCGACGGCGCCGATCTCGAGGTCATCCTCCTCGACGAAAAAAACCATCACTGTTTTCAGCCTCTACTCTACCAGACTGCGACCGCGGCCCTCTCGCCCGCCGACATCGCCTGGCCGATCCGCCATGTCCTCGCCCGACAGCGGAACGCGACCGTGTTCATGGCGAAAGTCGAGGGCGTGGACCCGGACTGCCGAATCGTCTCCTCGTCGATCGGCGACGTCGGTTTCGACTGGCTGGTCCTCGCGACAGGCTCGACGCATTCCTATTTCGGGCACGACGACTGGTCGGCCTACGCCCCGAGCGTCAAGACCATCGATGACGCCGTCGGCATCCGCAACCAGGTGCTGAGCGCCTTCGAACGCGCCGAGGCGGCGGCGACGGATGAGGAGCGCGAGCGCTGCCTCGTGTTTGCTGTCGTCGGCGGCGGCCCGACCGGCGTCGAGCTCGCCGGAGCGCTCGCTGAACTCGCTCACCGCACCCTGCCGCCGGAATTCCGCCGCGCGAGGCCTAAGAGCGCGCGCATCCTGCTGCTCGAGGCGGGACCGACGCTGCTGCCCTCGTTTCCGAGAACGCTCGCGGACTACGCCCGGCGACGACTGACCCGCATGGGAGTCGAAGTCCGCACCGGCGCAGCCGTCGACGACGTGCGTGAGGGCGCCCTGACTGTCGGCGGCGAGCGGATCGAAGCCGGCGGCGCGATTGTCTGGGCCGCCGGCGTTCGCGCCTCGCCCGCGGCCGCCTGGATCGCGGCGCCCTCCGATCGCAGCGGCCGCGTTCGCGTGAGCCCGGACCTTTCCGTCCCAGACCATCCCAACATCTTCGTGCTTGGAGACACCGCGGCCGTCCGCGACGCGAGCGGCCGGGAGGCGCCGGGTCTGGCCTCGGCCGCCAAGCAGATGGGGCATTACGTCGGGACGGCGATCCGCGCCCGACGCGAAGGCCGCGCGGCGCCCGCGCCCTTTCGGTATCGCGACTACGGGACGCTTGCGACCATCGGCCGGAATTCCGCGATCGTCAGCATGGGGAGATTGAAACTCACCGGCTTTCCCGGCTGGCTGGTCTGGAGCGCGGCGCACATCTATTTCCTGATCGGTCTGCGCTCCCGCTTCGCCGTCGCGATTAACTGGGCGTGGAGCTACCTCACCGATCAGCGGGGCGCGCGCCTGATCACCGCGCCCTACGCCCCTATCTCTACGGAACAGACGCGCGCTGAACGCGTCGCTGAAGAAGCAGCTCCAGTCCCGCTGCACGATGATCTTGTCGGCGACTGACCAGCTCTTTGCACCGCTGGCGGTCGAAATCAGACGTCTGGCGGCCAGCTGGAATGGCCGGACGGCCGGCGCGGAGGCCACGAACCGTGGGACTCTTCCTCTTCCTCGCGTATTGCGCAGGTTCCTTCGCAATTTGTTTTCGATGTCGCAAAGAAATGGCCGGTTTCCGGACGAACGCGCTCGAGAATCAATGGCGCCGTCCTTGCGCTCCGCTTCTCCAAAGGGGTCGCGCTTCCCCGCGACCAATCGTCCTTCTGGGGGCCCATGATGAAGTCGGTTTTGTTGTCGGTGAAGTCGGGATCCGTAATGGCTGCTGTGGCGCTTTTCGTCTCAGATTCAGTCAGCATTGCGCGCGCGGATATTTTTGTCCTGAATTACGAGGCGCCGGGCGTTGAGAACACGACCGCGAAATTCAGCGTCGAGGGCGTGGAAACTTTCGACGAACTCGCGGTTGGCATGAATCCGGGTTTCACAACCGATTTTGGGACCGACGGCGCAATCACGGGAACATATAGCGCTGTTCAAATCAACAGCGCCGACCCCTTTGGCGGCGCGGGCGGGGTCGGAAACTACCCGGTTGCGTATATCGGGAGCCCCTACACTGTCACCCTTACAGCGGACCCGGCAAAGGATCCCCAAGGGATCAACTACTTCGGCTATTGGCTGTCGGCGCTCGACCCGGGCAACATCGTGACCTTTTACAACAACGGGGTTCAGGTCGGGCAGCTCAACCCAAGCGAGGTGCTGGCCCAGACCAATCTCAACCCGGCCTATTATGGGAACCCCAACGGGAGCTGGCTCCATGGCAAGGACAGCGGCGAACCGTTCGTGTTCATCAATTTCTACGACACGACCGGCACATTCGACCAGATCACCTTCACCGAAGGCAATAACTACGGGGGCGGCTACGAATCCGACAACCACACCGTCGGCTACTACACCAGCATGGGCGGCGCCGTTCCCGAACCGGTGACCTGGGCGATGATTTTGATGGGCTTCGCCGGTCTTGGCTTCGCGAGCCTTCGGAAAACACGAGCGCCCCGTTCGGCGCTCGTTTCCGACTGATTATCGGAACGTCCGCCGTCGCTCCATTTGGAAGGCCGCTGCAAGGCGGTCTCGCTGTCTGGCGCGCCATTGCCCCGTTGCCTTCAGGAGCCGATCGTGGCCAAATTCGTTGTCAGGATTTACGAAATAGGAGCGCATGATTTCACGATCGATGCGCCTGACGAAGAGGCGGCGGTCGCGTTAGCGCGAGCCAACTTCGACGCTCAGGTCGACGCCGAGACCTACACGAGCCTGGGACTGGCCCCCGGTCACCCTCCGTCCGTCGCGCCCGCGACCGCGGCCCCGAACGGCGGCGCCCGAGCTGACCGAACGTTGAGATCAGTCCGATTGCATTTAGCGCCCCGACAGCAGAAGCGGAGCTTACATTAATCGGAAGGCAAGGCCCGCGAACGTGAGCCTCGAGCGCGATCTCCTGCGGTTCACGGGGGTTGGCGCCAGTGGCGGACCCGGACAGTCGCGCTCGCCGCCGCGCATCGCGGCGAACCGCTTCGTAGCCGCCCTCGGCGACCCCTGTAGGTCCGCTTCATCGTCCCATGAGGCGTTCAAAGCCGCCGGCGCTGAGTGAGCATGACTTGATTTACGACATCGGGGCCGATCGCTCGTCCGGACCCCATTGTCAGGTCTTGAGCGCTACGCTCGCGGCGGCCCACGGGCTCAAGTCACCCCGAAACCGTCGACCTCGAAGCCCTTAAGGCTCTTTCGTCCACCTCAAACGCAAGTCGGGCCGGAGCGTTTTGCCGGCCCGGCCCGAACTTTGTCAGAAAGGTGAAGGAACCTGCGTCGATGACGTCTTGGAGGTCACGCCTGATCTGACGAAAGCACATTCGCAGATCTGGCGGCGCGCAGATTGATCCGCGTCAATTCCCTGACGTCTGCGAGACTATTATTCCTGCGGGATCGGCCATCGGCTGAGCGGGGACGGCGGAGGCGAGCGGGCCGGGGCCGGCGCCGTCGCGCTGGTAGACGTCCGGGCGGAACTGCACCACGCCGTCGGGCGTCGCCCAGGCGGTGATGTAGACCCAGTAGACGTTGACCGGCTGGGTCAGCTTCACGTCGACCCGCTCGCCGGAGCGGATGACCTCGTCGATCTGGTCGCGGCCCCAGCCCGGATTGTCCTTCAGCAGCCAGGCGACATAGTCGCGCACGTCCTGGACGCGGATGCAGCCGGAGGAGACGAAGCGGAAGTCGTCGCCGAACATGCCCTTCGACGGCGTGTCGTGCATGTAGACGCCGTAGGGGTTGGGGATGTTGATGCGGACGATGCCGAGCGAATTGAGGTCGGCGCCGGTGTCCTGGCGGTACTTGAAGTGGGTCGCCTCGTCGGTGTTCCAGTTGATCGAGGACGGCGACACCTCCTCGCCCTTGGCGTTGAAGATGCGGATCTTCTCGTCGGTCAGATAGTTCGGGTCGCGCCTTCATCTTCGGGATGAGGTCCTTCTTGATCGAGCGACGGCGGCACGGTCCAGAACGGGTTGAAATTGATCTCGGTCGCGTGCGTCTGCATGATCGGCGACTGGCGGTCGATCTTGCCGACGCCGGCGGCGTGATGCGAATAGACGACGCCGTTCTCGACCGTCTCGACCTGCGGCGGCGGGAATGTTGGCGACGACGAAGCGCTGCGCCGAGATCGCCGGAAATAGGTCTTCAGCCGGACGATGTTGGTTTCGAGCTGCTGCAGGCGCGCGGCGGCCGACACGTTGAGCTCGGCGAACGTCGCCTCGTCGACGACGCCGCTCTGGCTGAAGCCGTGGCGGGCCTGGAAGCGCTTGACCGCCGCCTCGACGAACGAAGTCGTAAACTGGGCCGGCGCCGGCGATCGGATCGAGATCGCCCGACGCGACCAGCCGGTCGCGCAGCGCCTGGACGCGCGGACCCCTCGAGCCGATCCTGCAGTTCGCCGCCGGACGGAACGCGTGCTCCAGCCGCCGCGCGCGACGATGTCCTGATACTTCTGGATCGCGGCCTGGGTCGCATCGACCGTCGCCGGGGACAGGATCGGCGTCGCCTCGCGCTCGACCGTGCATCTGCGGCGAAGATTCGTAGCTCTGCGGCCATTCCGCCTGATCGCCGTCGTCGGCGGCGAGCGCCGCGACGGGGGTCAGGCTCGCGAGCGCGAACGCGCCGAGCGCCGCGCCGAAAAACAGCGCGGCGCGAGGACCGCGGGACGATCGTGTCACGCATCAGCATTCAAACTCCCCACAGACAATCCACCCTGACCCGCGCCAGGCGTCCCCCGATTCGCGCCGATCGAACAGCCGCCGCGCCTTCCCGAAGTGAAGATGGGTATGGGCGCGAAAATAGGTGTCAGTCGGGCGATTTTAAGGCCATGCGACCAGTCGAACGCAAAAGGGACGTCCGCGAACGGACGCCCCGCTCAAAGACCGACAGCTTGGGTTAACGGTCGGTTATCAGAGCCGATACTTGATCTGGTCGGTCCAGTATCGCTCGAGCCGCTGCAGCGAAACGTTGACCCGGGCGAGTTCGCCGCCCGGCGACGCCGCCGATCTGCTCGATCGTGCGGGCGTGCTTGGCGTAGACCCCGGCCACGATGCGGTGAACGTCCTTGCCCTTCTCGGTCAGGCTGATCCGAACCGCGCGACGGTCGATCCGCGAGCGGGCATGGTGAAGGAAGCCCTGCTCGACCAGCTTCTTGACGTTGTAGGAGACGTTCGAGCCCGAGATAGTAGCCCTTGGTGCGCAATTCGCCGGCGGTCAGCTCCTTGTCGCCGATGTTGTAGAGCAGGAGCGCCTGCACCGCGTTGACGTCCGACCGGCCGCGCCGGTCGAATTCGTCCTTGATGACGTCGAGCAGCCGGCGATGCAGCCGCTCGACCATCGTCAGGGTCTCCAAGTATAGACCGGCGACTGGAAGTTCAGGCTCCGCCAAATCTCGCCGACTCTTCGAGTCTTGATCGCATTCAACATAGCACGCTCGCCTGCTCGTCTCTCCGTGGCCGAAGTTCAATTCGGTCCGCTTAGTGGAGACGGACTGTAACGGCAGGGCATGAAGACACGCCTAAGAATCAAGATGAATCGAAGGTTTTCGCCGGCTGGTAAACAGTCGATTGAACGCGCGACTCGGCTGATCTGCGACTGGCGGACGGTCAGCTCGCGCTCCCGCACCGCGAGCCAGCTCAGGAGAAAATAGCCGATCGCGAGCACGACGTTGAGCGCGGCGGCGGAATAGCCGATCGCGGCGGCGCGCGGGCTCAGCACCGGCGAAGCGGCCTCGACCACGGCGCACAAGAGCCAGATCGCGCCGCCCCACGGCGCGGCGAGCCAGAGTCCGACCGCGGCCAGAAGATCGAAGCAGGCGAAAGCGACGATCGTCGCCTGCAACGCCAGCGTCATGGTGGTGAAGCTGCCGAGGCCGGGAAAGGCGCCCGAGAATGATCGCCCAGTTGAACAGGCCCTTGCCCACCCAGACCCAGGCGAGCGTCCGCATGTACCAGAGAAGCGCGGTCTCCCAGCCGACCGCCGCAAGCAGCGGAGCTCAGCTTCCCGTCGGGGGGCGCGGCGGGCGAGCCGTCGACGAACTCGATCGCGCCGTCCCGGCTCTGGCGCAGGCGATAGGTCATGGCGCGGGCCGGGAAACGTCAGTTCGTCGGCGCCCGAGCGGAGCGAAATAGGCGTCGACCTCCGCCGTCCGACGGCGGCGCGCTCCAGACGGGGCGATTGTCCTTGTCGACGATCAGCGCCCGCACGCCCTCGTAGAAGTCGTGGCCGCGGCAGACCCGCGACACGATCCGGTATTCGATCCTGCAGCGCCTCGTCGAAGTCGACCGTCGGCCCCAGCGCCATCTGGCGCAGCGCCATCGCCTGGCTGGTCGGCGACTTGCCGAGCATCGCGGCGCGGGCCGGCTGCGGCGAAGGCGAAGCCTCTGCCCGCCGCCGCCTCCAGAGCGGCCAGGATCGCCTCGCGATCGCGGAGCGAGAAGCAGCGCTTCGAGTCCGTCCGCCTCGGCCATCAGCGCCGACGCCGGCGGCGGGCGCGGCGAAATCGGCGAGCGTCGCGTCGACGTCGTCGGCGCTCCTCGAGCGCCTGGGCAAGAGCCGCCGAAAGCGGCGCTCGGAACGAAGGTCTGGGCGAGGCCGAACGCGAGCGCATCGCCCGCGTCGGCGCGCAAGCCCGTGAGCGCGAGATAGACGCCCGCGCGATGCGGGAGGCGCGGCAGGAAATACGTGCCGCCGACGTCGGGGAAGAAGCCGATGCCGACCTCGGGCATGGCGAAGGAGAAGCGCTCGCCCGCGACCCGGTGCGAGGCGTTGATCGAGACGCCCGACGCCCCCGCCCATGACGATGCCGTCGATCAGCGCGACGACGGGCTTCGGATAGGTCCGGATGCGCTCGTTGAGCTGATATTCCTCGCGCCAGAACGTCAGCTGCCGGACGTGGTCGCCGGCCCGCCCGAGTTCATAGAGGGTGCGGATGTCGCCCCCGGCGCAGAACGCCTTGTCGCCTGCGCCGCCGATGACGACGCGGGTGACCGACGGGTCGTCGCTGCCATGCGTCGAGGGCGGCCGCCATCAGCCGCACCATCGTCAGCGTCAGCGCGTTCAGCGCTTTCGGCCGATTGAGGATGATCACGCCGGCGGCGCCGCGCCGCTCGATCAGCGCCTCGGCGTCCTGGGTCGGACTGCTCACGCGCGCCGCCACGTCCTTCAGAACCGCGTCGATCGCGGCCGTGACCGTGTCGATCGGCGCCATGCCGTCGACCTCGCGCAGGAGGCCGCGCCCGCGATAGAACGGCGTCACCGCCGCGGTGTCGCGCTCGTAGGCCGCGAGGCGCGACTTGAACACTTCCGGATCGTCGTCCTTGCGCACCGGCTGCCCGGCGGCCTTGGCCTCGGCGGCGCGATTGACGATGCGGTCGACGAGCTTGCCCGCGTCGACCGTCAGTTCGATCGCGGCGTCAAGCTTCAGCCCCTCGACCCGCGAGCATGGCGTCCAGCGCTTCGGCCTGCTTGACCGTGCGCGGAAAGCCGTCGAGGATGAAGCCGTTCTTGGCGTCCGGCTGGCCGATGCGGTCGGCGATGATGCCGACGACGATCTCGTCCGAGACGAGCCCGCCCAATTCCATCACCGCCTTGGCCTTGAGCCCGATCGGCGTTCCGGCGGCGACCGCGGCGCGCAGCATGTCGCCGGTCGAAAGCTGCGGGATGCCGTATTTCTGCACGAGTCGGGCGGCCTGCGTGCCCTTGCCGGCGCCGGGCGGCCCGAGCAGAATCAACCTCATCGCTTCCGTCCCTTCAGTCTGGCCCTGCGGATCAGCCCTTCGTACTGATGCGCCTGCAGGTGTCCGTGGATCTGCGCCACCGTGTCCATCGTCACATTGACGACGATCAGCAGCGAGGTGCCGCCGAAATAGAACGGCAGCGACGCATAGGAAATCAGCCATTCGGGTAACAGGCAGATCAGCGCCAGATAGCCCGCGCCGAGCACGGTGATGCGGGTCAGGATGTAGTCGATGTACTGCGCCGTGCGCTCGCCGGGACGGACGCCGGGAACGAAGCCGCCGTGCTTCTTGAGGTTGTCGGCGGTGTCGGCCGGATTGAACACCGTCGCCGTATAGAAGAAGGCGAAGAACACGATCAGCGACGACATAGAGGGTGAGATAGAGCGGCGCTGCCGCGCCCGAGCAGCGCGGTGATCGTGGTGAAAATCCCGGAACTCGTCGGTCCCTTGCGCGAAATTCGCGACCGTCGTCGGCAGCAGCAGCAGCGAGGAGGCGAAGATCGGCGGGATGACGCCGGCGGTGTTGAGCTTGAGCGGCAGGAAGGAGCTCTGCCCCTCGTACATCTTGTTGCCGACCTGGCGGCGCGGATAGGTGATCGGGACCCGGCGCTGCGCCCGCTCCATGAAGACGATGAAGGCGACGACCACGAACACCATCACGATGACGGCGAGCACGAGCCCGGTCGAGATCGACCCTTGCCGGCCGAGTTCGAACAATTGCACGATCGCCTGCGGCAGGCGGGCGACGATGCCGGCGAAGATGATCAGCGACGAGCCGTTGCCGACGCCCCGCGCCGTGATCTGCTCGCCGAGCCAGACGAGGAACATCGTCCCGCCGGTCAGCGTCACGATGGTCGAGATGCGGAAGAGAAGGCCCGGATCGCTGACGACGCCGGTGCGTCCCTCGAGGCCGATCGCGATGCCGTAGGCCTGGAACATCGCCAGCACGACGGTCAGGTAGCGGGTGTACTGGTTGAGGACCTTGCGGCCCTGCTCGCCCTCTTTCTTGATCGCCTCCAGCGACGGCACCACCGAGCTCAGGAGCTGGATGATGATCGAGGCCGAGATGTACGGCATGATGTTGAGCGCGAACACCGCCATGCGCTGCACGGCGCCGCCCGAGAACATGTTGAACATGTCGAGCACGCCCTGCTTCTGCCCGAGGAACGCCGTCTGGAAGGCCTCCGAGTCGATGCCGGGCAGCGGGATGTAGGTGCCGAGCCGGAAGATGACGAGCGCGCCCAGCGTGAACCAGATGCGCTTCTTGAGCTCATCGGCCTTGGCGAAGGCTGACCAGTTGATATTGGCTGCGAGCTGTTCGGCGGCCGACGCCATTGCGCTCTCCAGGCGGCGCCCCTCGTCAGGAGCGCGGAGTTTGAAAACGACGTTCCCGCCGCGCTGACCGGCGCGGCGGGAACGCCCCTATCATATGGTCGGCCTGACGCGCCATCGCCACCCCGGACGCCGCGATCACGGCGGTCGCGGGCGCGGCCTCCGCCAGCAGGCGTCTTGAGGCTGCCGCCGGCCTTCTCGATCGCGGCGGCGGCGCTCTTCGAGGCCGCGGCGACCTCGAAATTCGCCTTCGCCTTCAGTTCGCCCGAGCCGAGGATCTTCACGCCGTCGCGCGGATGGGTGACGACGCCGGCCTTCAGCAGCGCCTCGGCGTCGATCGTCTCGGCTGCGATCGAGCTTGCCGGCGTCGATCGCGCTCTGGATCCGCCCGAGGTTGACCTCGTTGTAGACCAGCCGCGACGGCGGGGTGAAGCCGCGCTTCGGCAGGCGGCGATGGAGCGGCATCTGGCCGCCCTCGAAACCCTTGATGCGCACGCCGGAACGCGCCGTCTGGCCCTTGCCGCCGCGTCCGGCCTGCTTGCCCTTGCCCGAGCCGATGCCGCGGCCGACGCGGATGCGCGCCTTCGACGAGCCGGGATTGTCCTTGATGTCGTTGAGTTTCATGGCGCGATCCTCTACTCGCCGTCAACGACGCGCACGAGATGCGCGACCTTGGCGATCATGCCGCGGTTGGCCGGCGTGTCGGCGACGTTCGCCTTGCGGCCGATCTTGTTGAGGCCGAGGCCCTTCAGCGTGTCGCGCTGCGGGCCGGGCCGGCCGATGGCGCTGGAGATCTGCACCAGCGTGATCGTCTTTTCGGTGGTCATGGCGGCCTCCGGCCTCACGAAGTCGCTGGCGTCGGCTTCGACGCCCTGGCGGCGCGACTGGATCGTCGACACCTTCAGGTTGCGGCGCTGCGCGACCGAGCGCGGGCTGTCCTCGCGCGCAAGCGCGTCGAAGGTCGCGCGGATCATGTTGTAGGGGTTCGACGAGCCCTGGCTCTTGGCCACGACGTCGTGGACGCCGAGCGACTCGAACACCGCGCGCATCGGGCCGCCGGCGATGATGCCGGTGCCGGCGGGCGCGGCGCGCAGCACGACGCGGCCCGCGCCGTGGCGGCCGTTGACGTCGTGATGCAGCGTCCGGCCTTCGCGCAGCGGCACGCGCACGAGGCCGCGCTTGGCCGCCTCGGTCGCCTTGCGGATCGCCTCCGGCACTTCGCGCGCCTTGCCGTGGCCGAAGCCGACGCGGCCCTTCTGGTCGCCGACGACGACGAGCGCGGCAAAGCCGAATCGGCGGCCGCCCTTGACCACTTTCGCCACGCGGTTGATGTGGACGAGGCGATCGACAAACTCGCTGTCGCGCTCCTCGTGCTTGTGATCGCGGCCGCGGCCGCCCTCTTCACGCGCCATATCTTCTCTTCCGTCACTCAAATCGCGACGCGCGCCGAATGCGGCGCCGCTCGCTTCCGTTGCGGATCAGAACTCGAGGCCGCCCTCGCGGGCGCCCTCGGCCAGCGCCTTGACGCGGCCGTGGTACATGTAGCCGCCGCGGTCGAACACGACCTTGGCGACGCCGGCCTTCTTCGCCCGCTCGGCGAGCTCCTTGCCGATGAGGCGGGCGGCCTCGACGGTCGCGCCGGTCTTCAGCTGCTCGCGGAACGCCTTCTCGATCGTCGAGGCCGACGGCGAGCGTGCGGCCCTGCTCGTCGTCGATGATCTGAGCGTAGATCTGCTTGGACGAGCGGAACACGCTGAGCCGCGGACGGCCGCCGGCCTTGGCGGCGATCGCCCGGCGGACGCGCGCCTTGCGCCGCTCGGTGGAGATGTTGGACTTGGCCATGGCGGCGCCCCTTACTTCTTCTTGCCTTCCTTGCGGAAGATGAACTCGCCGGCGTACTTCACGCCCTTGCCCTTGTAGGGCTCGGGGCCGCGGAACGCGCGGATCTCCGCGGCGATCTGGCCGACCTGCCTCTTGTCGATGCCGGCGATCGTGATCTCGGTCGGCTTCGGCGTCGTGATCGTGACGCCGGCCGGGATCGGATACATGATGTCGTGGCTGTAGCCGAGCGACAGCTGCAGGTTCTTGCCGGCGATCGCCGCCTTGTAGCCGACGCCGTTGATCTCGAGCTTCCGCTCGAAACCATGGGTGACGCCGCCGACCAGGTTGGCGATCTGCGCGCGGGTCGTGCCCCACATCGCGCGGGCGCGCTTGTCCTCGCTGTGCGGCTGGACATGCACGGCGCCGCCGTCGATCGACACCGACACTTCGTCAGGCGCGGTGAACTTGAGTTCGCCCTTCGCGCCCTTGACGGCGATGGTCTGACCTTCCAGCTTGGCGGTGACGCCGGCCGGAATGACCACGGGCTTCTTGCCAATACGAGACATGGCTCAATTCCAATCTTTGCAGCGCGCCCGTCAGAAGACGGTGCAGAGGACTTCGCCGCCGACGTTGGCCTCGCGCGCGGCGTGGTCGGCCATGACGCCCTTCGGCGTCGAAACGATGGCGACGCCGAGGCCGTTGGCGACCCGCGGCATGGCGTCGACGGTCGCGTAGACGCGGCGGCCGGGCTTCGACACGCGCTCGAGCTTGCGGATGACCGGCTCGTTGTCGAAATACTTGAGCTCGATTTCGAACTCGGTGCGGCCGTTGCCGAAATCCGTGGTCGAATAGCCGCGGATGAAGCCTTCGGACTCGAGCACGTCGAGCACCTTCTTGCGAAGCGAGGAGCCGGGGGTCGAGACCTTGCCGCGCTTGCGCATCTGCGCGTTGCGGATGCGGGTCAGCATGTCGCCGAGCGGATCGTTCACTGCCATGATCCTCAGCCTCCTCACCAGCTCGACTTGACCAGGCCCGGGATCAGGCCCTTGTTGCCCAGTTCCCGAAGCGCGATGCGCGACATCTTCATCTTGCGGTAGTAGCCGCGCGGACGGCCCGTCACTTCGCAACGATTGCGCACGCGGATGATCGCGCCGTTGCGCGGCAGCTCGGCGAGCTTCAGGCGCGCCTCGAAGCGCTCCTCCATCGGACGCCCGTCGTCGTTGGCGACGTCGAGCAGGCGCTGCGCGCCGTCCGGCGAACTTCTTCGCCAGCCGCTGCTTGCGCAGGTTGTTCTCGATTGCACTCTTCTTTGCCATTAAGGCCTCCAATTTTCCGCGTCTGAGCCTTGCGGGCTCACTGCCGGAACGGGAAGTTGAACGCACGCAGCAAGGCCTGCGCTTCCGCGTCGGTCTTGGCCGTCGTGCAGACCACGATGTCGAGACCGAGCATGGATTCGGCCTTGTCGTAGTCGATCTCGGGGAAAATGATGTGCTCCTTGACGCCGAGCGCGTAGTTGCCCCGCCCGTCGAACGACTTCGGGTCGAGACCGCGGAAGTCGCGAACGCGCGGCAGGGCGACCGTCACCAGCCGATCGAGGAACTCGTACATCCGGGTCTTGCGCAGCGTGACCTTGGCGCCGATCGGCATGTTCTCGCGCACCTTGAAGGTCGAGATCGCCTTGCGGGCGCGCGTGATCACCGGCTTCTGGCCTGCGATCAGCGCGAGGTCGGCCGCCGCCGACGTCACCTTCTTGGTGTCGTTGACCGCTTCGCCCACGCCCATGTTGAGCACGATCTTGTCGATCTTCGGCACTTCCATGGCGTTCTTGTAGCCGAACTCCTTCAGGAGCTTCGGCACGATCTCGTCCTGGTAGACCTTCCTCAGCCGCGCGACGTAGTCCTTCGGCGTGGCCTCGACCGCGCCGGCGGCCGCGACCGCCGGCGGCTCGCCTTGCCGGGCTTGGCGACTTTGCGCCCTTGGCTTCGGGAGCGGGCGCGCCCTTGCCGCCCTTGGCGCGGAGCGGCCTTGTCGCCCTTGCCGGGCTTTGCGCCCTTCTCGTTCTTGTCAGCCATCGATCAGATCTCCGGAACGCTTGGCGACGCGGACCTTGCGGCCGTCATCGAGAATCTTGAAGCCGACGCGCGTCGGCTTGCCCGACTTGGGATCGGCGATCGCGAGGTTCGACAGATGGATCGGCGCCTCCTTGCTCAGGATGCCGCCCTCCGTCTGCGCGGTCTGGCGGGTGTGGCGGCGCACGAGATTGACGCCGCCGACGATCGCGCGGCTCTTCGGTCCGGGATCACCTGCGCGGACCTCGCCGGTCTTGCCCTTGTCGCGGCCGGCGACGACGACGACGCGGTCGCCCTTCTTGATCTTGGCGGCCATCACAGCACCTCCGGCGCGAGCGAGATGATCTTCACGTGGTTCTTGGCGCGAAGCTCGCGCGGCACCGGCCCGAAGATGCGGGTGCCGACCGGCTCGGACTGGTTGTTGACCAGCACGGCCGCATTCGAAGTCGAACCGGATCACCGAACCGTCGGCGCGGCGGATGTCCTTGGCGGTGCGCACGACGACCGCCTTCATCACGTCGCCCTTCTTCACGCGCCCGCGCGGGATCGCCTCCTTGACGGAGACGACGATGATGTCGCCGATCGAAGCGTAGCGACGCTTCGATCCGCCCAAAACCTTGATGCACATCACGCGGCGCGCGCCGGAATTGTCGGCGACGTCGAGGTTGGTCTGCATCTGTATCATGGCCTGATCGCCTTTCTGGTCAGATCGGTTTCCGGCGCCTTGCGGCGCCGGACTTCGCCTGAAGGAGGCTCATCGCCCCCGGGATGAAACGATGACGCGCCGCTGTTCGCGTCCGTCATTCCTTCGGCGCCGCCTCGTCGATGACGATCCAGCGCTTCAGCTTCGAGATCGGCTTGCGTCTCCTCGATGGAGACGGTGTCGCCGACCTTCTGGGTCTTGTTCTCGACATGCGCGTGATAGTTCTTCGAACGGCGCACGGTCTTCTTGAGCAGCGGATGGGTGAAGCGGCGCTCGACCTTCACGACGAGCGTCTTCTCCTGCTTGTCGCTGACGACGACCCCCTGCAAAATTCTCTTCGGCATATCTTTAGTCCTTGGACTTGGCGGCGGCGCGCTTGTGCGCAGCGATGGTCTTGACGCGCGCGATGTCGCGGCGGACGACGCGCACCCGCGCCGTGTCCTGCAACTGGCCGCTCGCCTTCTGGAAGCGCAGGTTGAACTGCTCCTTCTTCAGCTTGAGCGCCTCGTCGTTGAGCTGGTCTTCCGTCATGACGCGCAGATCGGAAAGGCGGCTGGCATTCTTCATCTCGCGCTCTCCTTATTCCGCGATGCGCTGCACGAAGCGGGTCTTGATCGGCAGCTTCGCCGCGGCGAGCAGGAACGCCTCGCGCGCGAGTCTGCTCCGGCACGCCGTCGACCTCGAACATGATGCGGCCCGGCGCGACGCGCGCGACCCAGAACTCCGGAGCGCCCTTGCCCTTGCCCATGCGGACTTCGATCGGCTTCTTCGACACCGGCACGTCCGGGAACACGCGGATCCAGACGCGGCCGGCGCGCTTCATGTGGCGGGTCAGCGCGCGGCGGGCGGCCTCGATCTGGCGCGCGGTGACGCGCTCCGGCTCGAGCGCCTTCAGGCCGAACTCGCCGAAGTTCAGCGCGAATCCGCCCTTCGCATTGCCGTGAATCCGGCCTTTGAAGGCTTTGCGGAACTTGGTTCTCTTGGGCTGCATCATGGTCGTAGACTTTCAATGGATCTGCAGCGTCAGACCGCTTCGCGCGCTCGCGGTCGCGGTCGCGGCCATGCTCGCGATCGCGCTCCCGCGGCTCGCGGCGCGGACGGTGCGTGGAGGAATGGTCGGCCTCGGCCTGGCGCTTGTCCTGGGCCATCGGATCGTGCTCGAGGATTTCGCCCTTGAAGATCCAGACCTTGATGCCGCAGGTGCCATAGGCGGTGTGCGCGGTCGCGACGCCGTAGTCGACGTCGGCGCGAAGCGTGTGCAGCGGCACGCGGCCCTCGCGGTACCACTCGAGGCGGGCGATTTCCGCGCCGCCGAGGCGGCCCGAGCAGTTGATGCGGATGCCTTCCGCGCCGAGCCGCATGGCCGACTGGACGGCGCGCTTCATCGCGCGGCGGAACGCCACGCGGCGCTCGAGCTGCTGGGCGATCGAATTCGGCGACCAGCGTCGCGTCGATCTCGGGCTTGCGCACCTCGACGATGTTGATCGCGACCTCGGAATTCGTCAGCTTGGCGACCTGCTTGCGCAGCTTGTCGATGTCGGCGCCCTTCTTGCCGATCACCACGCCCGGACGCGCCGAGTGAATGTTGACCCGGCACTTCTTGTGCGGACGCTCGATCACGATCTTGGAGATCGCGGCCTGCTTCAGACCCTTCGACAGGACGTCGCGGATCTTCATGTCCTCGTGCAGGAGCTTGCCGTACTCGGTCTTGTTCGAATACCAGCGCGAGTCCCACGTCCGGTTGATGCCGAGGCGCAGCCCGATCGGATTGATCTTCTGACCCATTGTCGCTTCTCCTCAGGCCGCTTTGGCTTCGTCGGCGGCGACTTCGCGCACGACGATCGTGATGTTGGCGAACGGCTTCTCGATGCGCCCGGCCCGACCGCGCGCGCGCGGGCTGAAGCGCTTCATCACCATGTCCTTGCCGACCCAGGCCTGCGCGACGATGAGATCGTCGACGTCGAGCTCATGGTTGTTCTCGGCGTTGGCGATCGCCGACTCGAGCGCCTTCTTCACCTCGACCGAGATCCGCTTGCGCGAGAACTCGAGGTCGGCGAGCGCGGTCGCGACCTTCTTGCCGCGGATGAGCTGGGCGAGCAGGTTCAGCTTCTGCGGGCTCACGCGCAGCATGCGGACGGTCGCTTTCGCCTCGTTGTCGGCCAGACGGCGCGGGTTGGCTTGCTTGGACATCGGTTACGCCCTCTTCGCCTTCTTGTCGGCGGCATGGCCATGAAACGTCCGCGTCGGCGCGAACTCGCCGAACTTGTGGCCGATCATCTCCTCGGACACGAGCACCGGAATGTGCTTGTGGCCGTTGTAGACGCCGAAGGTGAGGCCGACGAACTGCGGCAGGATGGTCGAGCGGCGGCTCCAGATCTTGATGATCTCGGAGCGGCCCGACCCGCGCGCGGCGTCCGCCTTCTTCAACAGATAGCCGTCGACGAACGGCCCTTTCCAGATCGAACGCGTCATGGCTCAGCCCTTCTTCTTCCGCGCGTGCCGCGATGCGACGATGAACTTGTCGGTGGACTTGTTGCTGCGGGTCTTGCTGCCCTTGGTCGGCTTGCCCCACGGGCTGACCGGGTGGCGGCCGCCCGACGTGCGGCCCTCGCCGCCGCCGTGCGGATGGTCGACCGGGTTCATGGTGACGCCGCGGTTGTGCGGGCGCTGGCCGAGCCAGCGGTTGCGGCCCGGCCTTGCCGAGCGAGGCGTTCATGTGGTCGGGGTTCGACACCGCGCCGATCGAAGCGAAGCACTGGCCATGGATGAGCCGCTGCTCGCCCGAGCTCAGCCGCAGCGACACGTAGCCCTGGTCGCGGCCGACGATCTGCGCATAGGCGCCGGCCGAGCGCGCGATCGCGCCGCCCTTGCCGATCTTCATCTCGACGTTATGGACGATCGTGCCGACGGGAATGCTCGCGAGCGGCATCGCGTTGCCCGGCTTCACGTCGACCTGCTGGCCCGCGATCACCTCGTCGCCGACCGACAGGCGCTGCGGCGCGATGATGTAGGCCTGCTCGCCGTCGGCGTATTTGATCAGCGCGATGAAGCTCGTGCGGTTCGGGTCGTACTCGATCCGCTCGACCTTGCCGGCGACGTCGAACTTGCGCCGCTTGAAGTCGACGATGCGGTACGACTGCTTGTGGCCGCCGCCGCGGAAGCGCACGGTGACGCGGCCGTGATTGTTGCGGCCGCCCTTCTCCGATTTGCCGACGGTCAACGCCTTGACGGGCTTGCCCTTGTGAAGCTCGCTGCGGTCGACGATGGCGAGCTGGCGCAGGCCCGGCGTCGTCGGCTTGTAGGTCTTGAGAGCCATGGTCCTGATACCCTTAGAGGCCGGTGGTCACGTCGATGCGATCGCCGTCGGCGAGCGTGACGATGGCCTTCTTCATGTCCTGCTGCCGGCCGCGAACGCCGCGGAAACGCCTTGGTCTTGCCCTTGCGCAGAAGGGTGTTGACCGCGGTCACCTTGACGTCGAACAGCTTCTCGATCGCCGCCTTGATCTGCGGCTTCGTGGCGTTGCGCGCGACCTTGAACACGAACTGGTTGTTTTCCGACGCGATCGTCGCCTTTTCCGTGATCACGGGCGCGACGATCGTGTCGTAGTGGCGAGCGTCCTTGGTCATTTGAACCGCGCCTCCAGCGCTTCGATGGCGCCCTTGGTCAGCACGAGCTTCTCGCGGCGCATGATGTCGTAGACGTTGATGCCCTGGATCGGCAGGACGTCGATCTGGGGAAGGTTGCGCGCGGCCGCGGCGAACTTCTCGTGCACCTGCAGCGCCGTCGATGATCAGGGCGTTGGCGATCGCCGCCTTGGCGAAGGAGTCGCGCAGGACCTTGGTCTTGCCCTCGGCGAGCTCCGCCTTCTCCCACACCACGAGGCCGCCGGCGCGAACCTTCGCCGACAGGGCGTGGCGCAGCGCGAGCGCGCGCACTTTCTTCGGCAGGTCGTGCTCGTGGCTCCGCAGAACCGGACCCATCGCCCGGCCGCCGCCGCGGAACTGCGGCACGCGGGCCGAGCCGTGACGGGCGCCGCCGGTGCCCTTCTGCTTGTACATCTTCTTGCCGGTGCGGTGGATGTCCGCGCGGCCGAGCGTCTTGTGGTCGCCGGCCTGGCGCTTGGCGAGCTGCCAGCGCACCATGCGCGCGATGAGATCGGCGCGCGGCTCGAGACCGAAGATCGCGTCGTCAAGCTCGAGCGAGCCCGCCGCCGCTCCGTCCATCGACGTCATGTCGAATTTCATGACCGTCATTCTCCCTTCGGCGCTTCGGCCGGCGCGGCTTCAGGAGCCGCTTCGTGAATTCGGAACTTGCCGGGAATCGGCGCGTCCTTCGGCAGCGGCTTCTTCACCGCGTCGCGCACGGAGATCCAGCCGCCGGCGTTGCCCGGCACCGCGCCCTGAACCAGGATCAGGCCGCGCTCGACGTCGGTCTGCACGACGCGCAGGTTCTGGGTCGTCACCTTGATCGACGCCCATGTGGCCGGCCATCTTCTTGTTCTTCCAGGTCTTGCCGGGATCCTGACGTCCGCCGGTCGAGCCGTGCGAACGGTGCGAGATCGACACGCCGTGGGTGGCGCGCAGGCCGCCGAAGTTCCAGCGCTTCATCGGGCCCGCGAAACCCTTGCCGATCGTCACTCCGGTGACATCGACATATTGTCCAACGGTGAAATGATCGGCGGTGATCTCGGCCCCGACCGGAATGAGCTTGTCCTCGGCGACGCGGAACTCGGCCAGGCGCAACTTCGGCTCGACGTGCGCGATGGCGAAACGCCCGCGCTCGGCCTTGGAGACGTTCTTGACCTTGGCCTTGCCGATGCCGAGCTGGAGGGCGGTGTAGCCGTTCTTTTCCTGCGTGCGATGCGCGACGACCTGGCAGCCCTCGACCTGGAGGACGGTGACCGGAACGTGCTCACCCGCGTCGGTGAAGATGCGGGACATGCCCAGCTTCTTTGCGATGATGCCTGAACGCATTGGCGTTTATCCTTCGAGGGCGCTTGCGGGAGGAGCCGCAGAGGCGCCTACGCAAATCCTTAGAGCTTGATTTCGACGTCGACGCCGGCGGCGAGATCGAGCTTCATGAGCGCGTCGACCGTCTGCGGGGTCGGGTCGACGATGTCGAGCACGCGCTTGTGCGTGCGAATCTCGAACTGCTCGCGCGACTTCTTGTCGACGTGCGGCGAACGGTTGACCGTGAACTTCTCGATCCGCGTCGGCAGCGGAATCGGCCCGCGAACCCTGGCGCCGGTGCGCTTGGCCGTGGACACGATCTCCTTCGTCGAAGCGTCGAGCACACGATGGTCGAACGCCTTGAGACGGATCCGGATGTTTGTCGTGTTCATTCTTTCAAATCCTTGCCGGCGCAGGCGGGGCGAAAGCCGCCCCGCCTTTTTCGCTGGTCGTAAGCCTTACTCGGTGATCGACACCACGACGCCCGAGCCGACCGTGCGGCCGCCTTCGCGGATGGCGAAGCGCAGCTTCTCCTCCATCGCGATCGGCACGATCAGCGCGACGTCGATCGTCACGTTGTCGCCGGGCATCACCATCTCGGTGCCCTGCGGCAGCTGAACGATTCCGGTCACGTCGGTCGTGCGGAAGTAGAACTGCGGACGGTAGTTGGTGAAGAACGGCGTGTGGCGGCCGCCCTCCTCCTTGGTCAGGATGTAGGCCTCGGCCTTGAACTTGGTGTGCGGCTTGACCGAGCCGGGCTTGCACAGCACCTGGCCGCGCTCGACCTCCTCGCGCTTCGTGCCGCGCAGCAGGCAGCCGACGTTGTCGCCCGCCTCGCCCTGGTCGAGGAGCTTGCGGAACATCTCGACGCCGGTCACGGTGGTCTTGGCGGTCGGACGCAGACCGACGATCTCGACTTCCTCGCCGACCTTGATGATGCCGCGCTCGATGCGCCCGGTCACGACCGTGCCGCGGCCCGAGATCGAGAACACGTCCTCGACCGGCATCAGGAAGGGCTGATCCTTCGGACGCTCGGGCTGCGGAATATAGGCGTCGACCGCGTCCATGAGCTTGAGGATGGAGTCGTGGCCGATCTCGGGCGACTTGTTCTCGAGCGCCATCAGCGCCGAACCCTTGACGATCGGGATGTCGTCGCCGGGGAACTCGTAGCGCGACAGCAGCTCGCGAACCTCGAGCTCGACGAGCTCGAGCAGCTCCGGATCGTCGACCATGTCGACCTTGTTCATGTAGACGACCAGCGCCGGAACGCCGACCTGACGGGCGAGCAGGATGTGCTCGCGGGTCTGGGGCATCGGACCGTCGGCGGCGGAGACGACGAGGATCGCGCCGTCCATCTGCGCCGCGCCGGTGATCATGTTCTTCACATAGTCGGCGTGGCCGGGGCAATCGACGTGCGCGTAGTGGCGCTTCTTCGTCTCGTACTCGACGTGAGCGGTCGAGATCGTGATGCCGCGAGCCTTTTCCTCCGGCGCCTTGTCGATCTGATCGTAAGCCGTGAAGGTCGCCCCGCCGGTCTCGGCGAGAACCTTGGTGATCGCCGCGGTCAGCGACGTCTTGCCATGGTCGACGTGGCCGATCGTGCCGATGTTGCAATGCGGCTTGTTACGCGCAAATTTTTCCTTGGCCATAACCGAACTCCTTTTCGAGGCCTTACCTTCAACGCGGGGCGACGCGCCTTACTTGAACTTCTCGATGATCTCGGCGGCGATGTTCGCCGGGACCTGCTCGTAGTGATCGAACTGCATCGTGAAGTTGGCGCGGCCCTGCGTGCCCGAACGCAACTGGTTGACGTAGCCGAACATGTTCGACAGCGGCACCATCGCGTTGATGACGACGGCGTTGGCCCGCATGTCCTGACCCTGCACGTGCCCGCGACGGGAGAGCAGGTCGCCCATCACGAAGCCGGTGTGCTCTTCCGGGCTCACCACTTCCACTTTCATGATCGGCTCGAGCAGAACCGAGCCGCCCTTCTGCAGGCCCTCGCGGAACGCCGCGCGGGAAGCAATTTCGAACGCGAGCGCAGACGAGTCGACGTCGTGATAGGCGCCGTCGATCAAGGTCGCCTTGACGTCGACGACCGGAAAGCCGGCGAGCACGCCCGATCCGAGCACGCTCTCGAAGCCCTTCTCGACGCCCGGGATGTATTCCTTGGGCACCGCGCCGCCGACGATCTTCGACTTCGAACGACGAGCCCGCGCCCGGCTCGGCCGGCTCGAACACGATCTTGACCTTGGCGAACTGACCCGAGCCGCCCGACTGCTTCTTGTGGGTGTAGTCGATCTCGGTCTTCTTGGTCAGCTTCTCGCGATAGGCGACCTGAGGCGCGCCGATGTTGGCGTCGACCTTGTAGGTGCGCTTGAGGATGTCGACCTTGATGTCGAGGTGCAGTTCGCCCATGCCCTTGAGGATGGTCTGACCCGATTCCGGGTCGGTCGACACGCGGAACGACGGATCCTCTGCGGCGAGCTTCGCCAATGCGACGCCGAGCTTCTCCTGATCGGCCTTCGACTTCGGCTCGATCGCGATCTCGATGACGGGCTCGGGGAACTCCATCTTCTCGAGAATCACGGGCTTCTGCAGGTCGCAGAGCGTGTCGCCGGTGCGCGTATCCTTGAGGCCCGCGAGCGCGACGATATCGCCGGCATAGGCTTCCTTGATGTCTTCGCGATTGTTGGCGTGCATCAGCAGCATGCGGCCGACGCGCTCTTTCTTGTCCTTGGTCGAATTGAGCACGGTGGTGCCCGACTCGATCTTGCCCGAGTAGATGCGGCAGAAGGTGATCGTGCCGACGAACGGATCGTCCATGATCTTGAAGCCGAGCATCGAGAACGGCTCGGAGTCCTTCGGCAGACGAATGATTTCCTCGCCGGTGTCGACGTCGATGCCCTTGATGCCGCCGCGATCGACGGGCGAGGGCAGATAGTCGACCACCGCGTCGAGCAGCGGCTGCACGCCCTTGTTCTTGAACGCCGAGCCGCAGAGAACCGGGACGAAGGTAATCTGCTTCACCGCCTTGCGGATGCATCGCTTCAGCGTATCGATGTCGGGCTCGTGGCCGTCGAGATAGGCGGTCATCACCTCGTCGTCGAGTTCGACGGCGGCTTCGATCAGCGCGTGACGATACTCTTCCGCCTTCGCCCTGAGGTCGGCCGGAATCTCCTCGTCGTGATATTTCGCGCCAAGACCCTCGTCCTCCCAGACGACCGCCTTCATGCGCAGAAGGTCGATCACGCCGTGAAAATTGGACTCGGAGCCGATCGGCAGCTGGATGCAGACCGGACGTCCGCCGACCTTGGTGCTGATCTCCTCGACGCAGCGGTAGAAGTCGGCGCCGATCTTGTCCATCTTGTTGACGAACACGATGCGCGGGACGCCGTATTTGTCGGCCTGGCGCCAGACGGTCTCGGTCTGCGGCTCGACGCCCTGGTTGCCGTCGAGCACGCAGACGGCGCCGTCGAGCACGCGCAGCGACCGCTCGACCTCGATGGTGAAATCGACGTGGCCGGGCGTGTCGATGATGTTGAGGCGCTTGTCGTGCCAGAACGTGGTGGTCGCGGCGGACGTGATGGTGATGCCGCGCTCCTGCTCCTGCTCCATCCAGTCCATGGTCGCGGCGCCGTCGTGGACTTCGCCGATCTTGTGGGACTTGCCGGAGTAATAGAGGATGCGCTCCGTCGTCGTCGTTTTTCCGGCGTCGATGTGGGCCATGATGCCGAAATTACGGTAGTCTTCGATAGCGTGGCTGCGCGCCATGATCCTGATCCCTGTCCTTAAGAAGGAAGGCCGCTTACCAGCGGTAGTGCGCGAAGGCGCGGTTGGCTTCCGCCATGCGGTGCGTGTCTTCGCGCTTCTTCACCGCGGCGCCGCGGTTGTTGGATGCGTCGAGAAGCTCGGCCGAGAGGCGGTCGACCATGGTCTTGTCGTTGCGGTCGCGGGCGGCGGCGATGATCCAGCGGATCGCCAGCGCCTGACGGCGGTCCGTGCGCACTTCGACCGGCACCTGATAGGTCGCGCCGCCGACGCGGCGGGAGCGCACCTCGACCGCCGGCGCGACGTTCTCGAGCGCCTGCTTGAACACCGCGAGCGGATCGCTCTTGGCCTTGACCTCGACGCTGTCGAGGGCGCCATAGACGATTCGCTCGGCGACCGACTTCTTGCCTTCGTACATGATGGTGTTCATGAACTTGGCGACGATGACGTCGCCGTATTTGGCGTCGGGGATGATCTCGCGCTTTTCAGCGCTGTGCCGGCGGGACATGGCCTAACTCTCTCTTCTCCGTATGACCGGACGTGACCCGGCCATCCATTGAACCGTCTTTGGAATCCCCGGATTTCGCTCGCGCTCGTCCGGAGATGACCTTCGCCTGCGGCTCAGGTCACTTCGGACGCTTGGCGCCGTACTTCGAACGGCGCTGCTTGCGGTCCTTCACGCCCTGCGTATCGAGCACGCCGCGCAGGATGTGGTACCGCACGCCAGGCAGATCCTTGACACGGCCGCCGCGGATCATGACCACCGAGTGCTCCTGGAGGTTGTGACCCTCGCCGGGGATGTAGCCGATGACCTCGAAGCCGTTGGTCAGGCGGACCTTGGCGACCTTGCGCAGAGCCGAGTTCGGCTTCTTCGGCGTCGTGGTGTAGACGCGCGTGCAGACGCCGCGCTTCTGCGGGCTCGCCTGGAGGTGGCGGGCCTTCTCGCGGTAGGTCTTCGGTTGCCGCGGCTTGCGGATCAACTGGCTAATCGTCGGCATGTCGAGCCCTTAACTTCCCGTGTCCATCGCCCGGCCTTGCGGCCGGACAAAAAAATCCTCGCCCATCGCCGCGCGCTGTGAGCAACGCGCGAAACCAACAGCGCCCCATGAACCCCCATCCGGGTTCGGGCGCCGCCGAAAGCAGAGGATCACGGGCAAGCCCGCGATCATGCCAAACAGAACCGGCCCCACAGGGGCCGGAAATGGCTCGTCGATGAGATCGTCAGTGTTTAGAGCCGGTGGGTACGGGACGCGTCGCCCCGTACAGCGAAGCCCTACGACCTGCCGAAAGCGGGCGGAACATATGCGGCGCGTTCGCCACCGTCAACCCTTTTTTTCGGCTCTCCGCGGCCCGAACCCGAACCGCCTCGCGGCTCGCTCCGCCTTCCGCGTCGAGGTCCCAACGGCCGGCAAGCCGACGGCGAAATCCGAGAAAGGACGGTCGATCGCCGCAAGCCGCCGATTTACGCAGGCCCCGGGCTGAAAGGCCCGAAATTCCGCACCCGAAATTCCGCTCTTGCCTGCGTCCGCAAAAGAGGCTAGACGGCGCCCACGTTTCCGGCGGCAGACTTTGCCGCTTTCCGGAAGTGGCGTGTGCGCCCGTAGCTCAGCTGGATAGAGCACCAGACTACGAATCTGGGGGTCGGGAGTTCGAATCTCTCCGGGCGCGCCATTTCGGTACACATCTGCGAGCTTTCTCCGACGCGACGGCCTGCCCGGCGATGGCGTCCTCGAGAGTTGCTTTGCCCCCGATGATGCGGATCACCTCGTCGTCGACCTCGATCCGCTCGTCGGCTGAGCGCAGCCAAGCTTTCGGGAAAGGCGTCTCGCCCGTCGTAATGTTTTCGCGCATCGGCCGCCGAACGTTTCGACCGCCGCCGGTTGATCTCGATCGGCCCGTGGCGAGCCGAAAGCGCACGATCCGGAGACGCCTTGGCCCGCTTGCGATCCAACTTGAGGTCGGCGATTCGGGCGCAGGGGATATCGTCGAGATCGGTCACGCCTTCCTCCACCATCCAGTAGAGACCAGCGAGCCTTCCTTCGGATTCCGACACCTCAGTTTGCAGGGTCGCAATCCGGCCATCCACCTGCGCAGCCGTCCGTTCGGGCCGCTGATCGCGCCCCAGAGGGCCAAGGCGCCGCGCTTCGCCCAATCGGTCGAGAGCGTGATACGCGCAGCGCAGAGCGCACACGAAGACCCTGAGCGTTGTCGCCAAAGCGCTTGAGGCGCGATCCGCCAGGGTTCGGAGGGAAAGGCCTGGAGCGTACGGACGGTCGTGAACGGCCTCTTGCGGCTTCCCGCGAATGGAGGGCATTGTTCCCAGCGAAGCCTCAGGCCGCGCACCACTGCGGCCCGGGCGGCCAGGAAGGCGCCGAAGGGGAACCGGCGCGACCCGACTCTTGTCAAGCGTCGCCGAGGGCGGCGGCGGCGCCCGACGCCCCCCAGGTTACCGCGGGGCCGCACCTCTCGTCTGTTCAAAATCGTACAGCTCCTCGTGAGGGGCGCATGGCGCCGAAGCCGCAGGGGTGCGGACCTTACCAAGAGTTCCGGCTCGGCGGTCGTTCCCGCCACAAGATCCAGAGCCGCCGCGCTGACCCGTGTTTGCTTGAGCGTTCATCGCCCTGCCGCCGCCTCAATGCCCCCTTTCGCGGGCATCACTGCGTTTGCGGCGGACGCCCCGGCCTAGTTGGCGACGGGCAGCCCGGCGCGGTGGCACCAGATCGGGTTGGCGTGGCAAACCGGCGTCGCGGCGGGAGCGATCGCGACAGGAGCCTGCGACGGCCGCCGGACCGCATGGCGGACCGGGGCCTCGGCCGGTTCTCTCGCCACGCGCGCCGGCGGCCGGTATGGCTTCACTGGCGCCGCTGGCCGGAATGGCTTTGCCGGCGCCGCCGGCCTGCCGCCCTGCGCGGACGCACCCAAAAGCTTCAGATAGGCGTCCTCGCTCTCGGCGCGCAGTTCCGCCAATTGCAGCGGCCCTAGAAAGGAGCTGAGCGCGACCCCGCGGCTCTTTTGCCACGTGGTGATTGCGAAGCGGGTCGGCTCGTCCAGCGCCCCCGTCAAAGGCCCCTCGTAAAGACCAAGCGCCTTCAGGCGCTGCTGGATTTCTGCCTCGTCGGCCGGCGTCAGATCGAGCGCCTTCTCGGTGTCCGAAGTGCCGATCTCCTCTTTCCAGTCCTGCTGTTTCGGCTCGGCGGGCGCCACGACGGGCGATCGTCCTGACTGCGCGGCGCTCGGGTCCGCCACAGCCAGGACAAAAGCCGAACAGATCAGAGCAGCCACGGAAAAGGCTCGGAAAAGGCGAGCGAAGCGAGCACCCTTGAGCGCTTTCGGCCGGGTTGGCGTAGAAACCGCCATGCCGCGCGCGACGAGGTTTGCGATCATGTCTCCGCCCCTCCTGCCTCAGGCCGAGGCCATGCGCGTAACCGCCAGTCCCGGAGATGGCGCCCGCTCTTGCCCTCCGACCCAACGCTCAGAAACATCGTGCGTCCCGGAGCGTTGGACGGCAGGTTGCGTGAGCCTCTTGTCTTTCGCAAGGCAACCTACCCGAACGCATCCGCCGAGGACGCGGGCGCGTGGGCCGTGATATGGAAGAGCCCCATGCGCATCTCCGATTTCGATGTCCTGATCGTACCCCGTCTCGGCGGCGCGGGGACAGGCGACTGGCCAAGCCGATGGCTCGCGAATTTTTCGACCGCCCGGCTTGTCGCGCCCCCTCACGTCGGCGTCGCGGAGCGGGAAGCCTGGACGGGCGTGATCACCGACGCGGTCGGCGCCGCCGAACGGCCGGTGCTGTTCGTCGGCCACGGACTCGGCGCGGCGGCGATCGCGAGCGCCGCCTTCATGCTGGGGGGCGCGGACGTGCGGGGCGCTTTTCTGGTCGCGCCGCCCATTCCCGCCGGACTTGAGCGGGTCGTCGGCCCCGGCTGGCCCCTTCCCCGGGCGCCGTTGCCCTGGCCTGCGGTCGTCGTCGCCAGCCGCAGCGACCCCGGCGCCGACTATGACGCCGTCGCCGCGCTCGCGGCTGAATGGGGCGCGGAGCTGATCGACGCGGGCGCGGCCGGCGGCCTCGACGCCGACAGCGGGCACGGGCCCTGGCCCGAGGGCCTGATGCGGCTTGGGGGTTTCATCAAGGGAATGGGCTGATGCAACGGGGCGCATACGGCGCAACAACGATGGGGGGCGGATGATGACCAGGTCGGACGACCGCGCGGAATTCGTGCAGGCTGGGGCGGCGTCGCGGCCGCTGATTGCGTCTCGACGCCGCGCCGTCGCGTTTGTCTCGACGCTCGCCGCGGTTCTCATCAGCGGCTTCGTGCTGAGCGGTCGCGTGGGTCCCGGCGCAATCGATTCGGCAATGGCCGGCGCCCGGGCGCTGGTCATTGGGCATCCTGTCCTCTCGGCGCTCGGCTTTTCGCTCCTCTATACGATTGTCGCGGCGCTCGCCGTTCCGGCCGTGTGGCTGCTGAGCGTCGCCGCCGGGGCGCTTTTCGGACCCTGGTTCGGCCTGCCGATCGCGATTGCGTCGGGTGTGGCCGGTGGGACGATCGCCATGTTCGCCGCTCGCTATGCGATGCGGGGCTGGGTCGAGGCGCGTTTTCCCGCCGCGCTGGCGCAGTTCGATCAGGGAGTGGCGCGCGGCGGCGCGCGCTTCCTGTTCGCGGCGCGACTGACGCCGGTCATCCCCTTTGCGTTGGTCAACCTCGCCGTAGGCCTCACGGAGATGCCGGCGAGAACCTTCGCGCTCGTCTCGGCGGTCGGCGCCCTGCCCCTGACGATCGCCTATGTCTCCGCCGGCGCGTCCCTCGGCGCGATCCGGAGCCCAGCAGAGGCGCTGAGCCCGCATCTCCTGATCACGTTCGTCGCGCTCGCTGCGGCCGGCGGCTTCGGCGCGCATGTGCTGACGCTGCTCGCCGACGCGGGCCGTTCGACACCGGCCTCAAGGAGCGCGCGATGACGACGCGAAGGCGGCGGGCCTGATTGCGTGAGCGAACCGCCGGAAAGGTCGGAGGATGGACGCGACCGGGCTTCGGGGCCGAACCGGGCGAACATTGCGGCGCTGATCGCGATCGTCGTGATCATCGCGCTCGGCTATTGGGCCTTCACCGCGATCGAGCGCCAAAGGGAAATCGCCCGCTGCCTGGACGAGGGGCGGCGCGACTGCCTGGAGCTGGTGGGTTCGGGGAAGTGATTTGGATTTGCTGGCGCAGTCGACGACGGAGACTGGCTCAGCCTGGTGTAATAAGAGACAATTTAGACGGCGCTTCCGTCGAACTCGAACTCGACGTCGGTGTTCGGCAAGAGCCCCGCCCGGTCACGGATTTCCGCCGGGATCGTCACCTGATCGATGTGATGCGCATCGTTCGTCCTTCTTACTCATACATGTGAAAGTCAATACGCAACGGCGTCAAGCTTCGCAGCAGCATAAGTACAGCATCAGTCCCTGTGCCCGGAGCCAGCGCTCCGTGAGGCGACCGAACCCTTCGATTGACTTCCCTCGGCCCTCACGGCATAAGCCCGGCTTCCCGGCGGCGCGAAAGCGCCGCATACGTTTTTGCCCGGCTCGCCGCCCGGTTCCGGCGCGACGACGCCGGGCGCGCGCGTTGAGCGCGAGTCGGATTTGGAGACACGATCGTGAAGCGGACCTATCAACCCAGCAAGCTCGTTCGCAAGCGCCGCCACGGCTTTCGCGCCCGCATGGCGACGGTCGGCGGCCGCAAGGTGCTGAACGCCCGCCGCGCCCGCGGCCGCAAGAAGCTGTCGGCCTGACCTTCCGCTGCGGCCGCGGTTCCGGCCGCTTCTTCGAGCGATCTCCTCCTGCCTCATGCGGCGCCGCGGATGGAGCCGAAATCCCCGGATCAAGACGCTCCGGCGTCGGTCGGCCAAGCGCCGGCCAAGACCTCGGCCGCCTGAAGCGGCGCGCCGAGTTCCAGCGCGTCAGCCGCGGCCGGCGGCGGGCGTTCGAGGCGTTCACGCTGCAGGCGGCGCCGCGCGACCCGCGACGAGCGCGGCGAACGCGGCGGCCCGGGTCGGCTTCACCGTGACCAAGAAGGTCGGCGACGCGGTCGTGCGCAATCGCATCCGCCGCCGGCTGAAGGAGGCGCTCGCGCGCCGCCGCGCCCCTTGAGGCGCGGCCCGACTGCGATTACGTGCTGATGGCCCGGCGCGAGGCGCTTGCGCGGCCGTTCGCCGCGCTGGTCGACGACCTGCGCCAGGCCTTCCGCGCCATCGGGCGCAACGACAAGGACGGCCGCCGCCCGGCCGCCGTCGAACACGCCCAAAGGCAAGAACAGGCGACCATGAAATCCGAGGACACGAGAAACCTCTTTCTCGCCATCGCCCTGTCCGTCCTGGTGATGGCCGCCTGGCAGTATTTCTACGCCGGCCCGCTCTATCAGAGGCAGCATCAGGCGCAGCTGCAGGCGCAGACCCAGGCGCACAGCGAGGCCGCGTCGCCGTCTCAGCCGGCCGGCGCGGCGGCGACGGGGTCGCCGGCCGTCTCGGCGCCCGGCGGCGCGCTCCGGGCGTGGCGGCCGCCACGGCGACGGTGCCGCGAGGCGCTCGCCGGCGACCCCGCGCGTCGCCATCGACACGCCGAGCGTCGCCGGCTCGATCGACCTCAAGGGCGGCAAGCTCGACGACCTCGTGCTCAAGGACTACCGCGAGACGATCAACAAGAAGAGCCCGCTGATCCGCCTGCTGTCGCCCGGCGGCGCGCCCGACGCCTACTGGGCGACGACCGGCTTCGTCAGCGCGGCCGGCGCCAAGACGCCGACGCTCGACACGCGTCTGGACCGCCGACGTCAAGACCCTGACGCCGAGCCAGCCGGTGACGCTGACCTGGGACAACGGCGAGGGCCTCGTCTTCAAGCGCGTCGATCGCGGTCGACGACAAATACATGTTCACGGTCGACCGACTTCGGTCGAGAACAAGGGCGCCGCGCCCGCGACGGTCCGGCCCTACGGGATGGTGCTGCGTCACGGCAAGCCCACCGTCGCCGGCTATTCGGTGCTGCACGAGGGCTTCGTCGGCGTGATCGGCGACGGCGGCGTGCAGCAGGTCACCTACGCCGGCATCGAAAAGGCGACCGACAAGACCGACACCTATTCCGGCCCCGGCGGCTGGCTCGGCTTCACCGACAAGTACTGGGGCACGGCGATCATTCCCGAACCAGACCGAGCCGATCGACGCCCGCTTCACCGCGTCCGGAACGGTCCAGCCGCGTCGACTACCAGGCCGACTTCGTCGGCCCCGAGAAGACCGTCGCGCCCGGCGACACCGCCGAGACCACGACGCGCGTCTTCGCCGGCGCCAAGGAAGTCGGCACGATCGACAATTACGGGACCAAGCTCGGCATCAAGAAGTTCGATCTGATGATCGACTGGGGCTGGTTCTATTTCATCACCAAGCCGCTCTTCCTGCTGATCGACGCGATCTACAAGTTCGTCGGCAATTTCGGCGTCGCGATCCTGATCGTCACCGTGCTGGTCAAGCTCGCCTTCTTCCCGCTCGCCAATCGCTCCTACCAGTCGATGGCGAAGATGAAGAAGATCCAGCCGCAGATCGCCGCGCTGAAGGACATCTATCCCGACGACAAGGTGAAGCAGCAGCAGGCGCAGATGGAGCTCTTCAAGAAGGAGGGCGTCAATCCGGTCGCCGGCTGCCTGCCGATGGTGATCCAGATCCCGGTGTTCTTCGCGCTCTACAAGGTCATCTTCATCACCATCGAGATGCGGCACGCGCCGTTCTTCGGCTGGATCAAGGACCTCTCCGCGCCCGATCCGACCAACGTCTTCACCCTGTTCGGCCTCATCCCCTGGGACCCGACCGCGCTGCCGGTGTTCGGCCACTTCCTCGCGCTCGGCATCTGGCCGCTGATCATGGGCGTGTCGATGTTCTTCCAGATGAAGATGAACCCGGAGCCGGCCGATCCGGTTCAGAAGTCGATGTTCGCCTGGATGCCGGTGATCTTCACCTTCATGCTCGGCACGTTCCCGGCCGGCCTGGTGATCTACTGGACCTGGAACAACACGCTGACGGTGCTGCAGCAGTCGCTACATCATGAAGCGGGCGGGCGTGAAGGTCGAACTCTTCGACAACGTCAGGAAGATGTTCGGCCTCAAGCCCGCGCCGGCCGCCCAGCCGCGTCGGCGACGCCTGCCGCCAAGACGCCCCCGGCCAAGACGTCGACGTGAGCGGCGCGTTTCCCACAAGCACGAAGGGACACGAAGACCTTCGTGGTCCTTGGTGTCCTTCGTGGTGAACCCTTTGGACGGCGTCCGCAAAGCCCGAACCCGACTGGACCGAAGCCGGGCGAAAACTGTTCGCGGGCCCCTGCGACTTCTTCTACGCCGCGGCGCGGTCCGACGGCCTGCCGCCGGTCGGCCCGCCGGAGGTCGCCTTCGCCGGCCGCTCGAACGTCGGCAAGTCGTCGCTGATCAACGCGCTGACCGGACGCGGCGCGCTCGCCCGCACCTCGCACACGCCCGGCCGCACCCAGGAACTGATCTTCTTCGACCTCGGCGGCAAGGCGACGCTGGTCGACATGCCGGGCTACGGCTACGCCGCGGTGTCGAAGGCGAAGTCCGCCTCCTGGGGCAAGCTCGCGCGCGACTATCTGCGCGGCCGCCCCTCGCTCCTGCGCGTGTTCGTGCTGGTCGACGGCCGCCACGGGCTGAAGGAGAGCGACCACGAGACGATGACGCTCCTCGACGCCTCCGCCGTCTCCTACGCCGTCGTGCTGACCAAGCGCGACGAGGTGAAGCTCGCCGAGCAGGCGGCGCGGATCGAGGCGACGCTCGAAGCGCTGCGCAAGCACGTCGCCGCCTATCCCGGAGGTGATCTTCACCTCCTCGCGCGACGGCGACGGGGTGCCGGAGTTGCGCGCCCACATCGCGCGGCTGCTCGCGGAGCGGAGGCCGGCGGGGCGCGTAGCCCGCGATCGGTCGCGACGCGTCAGTCAGCGACCTGAACGCCGCAACGGCCGGAAGAACGCACGTCCTCGGCGAGCAGGTCGGGCTGCTCCATCGCGGCGAAATGGCCGCCCTTGCGGCATCACCGTCCAGCGGCGGATGTCGGTGAACGTCTGTTCGCGCCAGCGAGCGCGGCGGCCTCAGCGATCTCGCGTCGGGAATTCGGCGTAGCCGGTCGGCGCGGTCACCGCGGCGCCCTGCGGGATCATCCAGGGCCGATGGCGCGCGGTAATAATAGGGGTAGAACGAAGAGCCGATCGCGCCGGTGAACCAATAGAAGCTGATATTGGCGAGCATCTGGTCGCGGCTGAACGACGCTTTCGACGTCGCCGCCGCAGTCCGACCAGGCGCGGAATTTCTCGACGATCCAGGCCGCGAGCCCGGCCGGCGAGTTGGTCAGGCCGAAGCTCAACGTCTGCGGCCGCGTGCCCTGGATCGCCTGGTAGCCGGTCTCTTCGTTCAGCCAATGCGTCAGCTCGGTCGAGGAAGACGCGCTCCTCGGGCGTCGGGTTCTGACGCCGTCGGGTCGCGGCGGACGGCGAGCATATTGACGTGGAGGCCGATGAGGCGGTCCGCATGGCGCGTAGCCCATCCGCGCGGCGGTGATGCCGCCCCAGTCGCCGCCCTGCACGCGCGAAGCGCTTGTAGCCGAGCGTCGTCGCTCATCAGATCGGCGAGGCATGTCGGCCATCTCCTCGACGCCGAAGCGCGGCTGTCCCGGCCGGAACGACAGCCCGTAGCCCGGCAGCGACGGCGCGACGACGGTGAAGGCGTCGGCGGGATCGCCGCCGAAGCGCGCCGGGTCGGTCAGCCGCGGAATGAAGTCGAGGAACTCGAACACCGACCCCGGCCAGCCGTGCATCAGCAACAGCGGCATCGGGTCCGGCCCCTTGCCCGGGACGTGCAGACAATGCAGGTCGCAGTCCGGCCGCGCGATCATGAATTGCGGAAAGGCGTTCAGCCGCGCCTCCTGCGCCCGCCAGTCGAAGCCGTCGCGCCAGTAGTCGACGAGGCCGCGGAGATAGTCGACGCTGGTCGCCATAGGCCCAAGGGTCGCCCGGCGCCTGATCGGGAAAACGCGCCCGCTTCAGCCGGTCGCGCAAGTCCGCGAGTTGTTCGTCGGGCACGAAGTAGGTGAACGGCTGTCGCATGGTCCCTCCGCTCCCAACGCCTCCGCGGGACGGTGCGGCCGGTGTCGGCGGCGCGAACCGCTTCCCGGCTCGCGGCGAGTCATTTTCAGACGCGCCGCCCGCAGCCGTCCAACGAAAGGCGGCCGTTTGTCGCGCCTCTGGTTCTAACCCCCTATGGATTTCCTGGTCTTGACGGGCAGCCCGGTCACGGCGCGCGTCGACGGCGCCGGTCAGATTTTGACGGCCCGCGCTTGATAACCGCCGCACATTGCCGCACTTTTGCTCGTTTCATAGGCAATCTAGGAATTCGCGGCGCGGCGGGGCCGCTCAACGCCAAATGATGGATGTTGCTCGCGACGCGCACTCGGCGCCGAACTTGCGTCGGGTCGTCCATCGCAGCGGCGTCGGGCCCTGCCCGCGCGGTGATGAACCGGCGGAGCGCCGCGTCGAGCTTTGGGCGGCGAGACGCGTTCGCGCCAGAGAGACTCTGTTGGGAACAGGCCGCGCCTGGGCGCCTGGGGCGCCTGTGTTGTCGGAGACGGAAATCTGGCGAGCGGGAATGCATGCCGCTCAAGGGCGAAGTTCGATCGACAAAGATGGTCAGCAGCACAAAAACGCGGTGGACTGCGCGGCGGTCCAAGTCGCCTTTCCGTTTGTCTCAATTCGACACACGCGTACACTGTCGGTTAACCTTTCCGAATCACGCTCGAAGAGGGCGTGGACCGGATCCGAGTGCAATTGGAGACACGCCATGAGCCCGAACGCCGGTATTTGCACTTGCGGGGCCTGATTCCGGGCGGCCGCGCCCGGCGCCGCCGAAAAGGGCCAGGACATCCGCGACCTCTTCTCCTCCGCCTACGCGCGCGAGCGGCGCGAGACCATGAGCCTGAACGACTATCTCGAGGGCTGCCGCAACGATCCGGGCATGACGGCCTCGGCGGCCGAGCGGATGATCGCGGCGATCGGCGAGCCGGTCGTGGTCGACACCTCGAAGGACTCGCGCCTCGGCCGCATCTTCCTCAACCGCACGATCAAGCTCTATCCGACGCATGGCCGGCTTCTTCGGCATGGAGGACACGATCCAGCGCGTCGTCAGCTATTTCCAGCACGCCGCGCAGGGGCTCGAGGAGCGCAAGCAGATCCTCTACCTGCTCGGCCCGGTCGGCGGCGGCAAGTCGTCGCTCGCCGAGCGCCTGAAGGCGCTGATGGAGACCCAGCCGATCTACGTGCTCGCCGCCGGCGACGAGCTGAGCCCGGTGTTCGAATCGCCGCTCGGCCTGTTCCGCCCCGACGCGATGGGCGCGCGTGCTCGAGAGCCGCTACGGCATCCCGCTGCGCCGCCTGACCGGCATCTGCTCGCCCTGGGCGGCCAAGCGGCTCGACGCAGTTCGACGGCGACATCTCCAAGTTCTCCGTCGTCAAGCTCTATCCGTCGAAGCTGCGCCAGATCGGCGTCGCCAAGACCGAGCCCGGCGACGAGAACAACCAGGACATCTCGGCGCTGGTCGGCAAGGTCGACATCCGCAAGCTCGAGCACTTCTCGCAGCACGATCCCGACGCCTACAGCTATTCGGGCGGCCTCAACCGCACGACGCAGGGGCTGCTCGAATTCGTCGAGATGTTCAAGGCGCCGATCAAGGTGCTGCACCCGCTGCTGACCGCGACGCAGGAAGGCAATTACGCCGGCACCGAGAACCTCGGCGCGCATGCCCTACCAGGGCGTCGTGCTCGCCCATTCCAACGAGTCGGAATGGGAGCAGTTCAAGAACAACAAGAACAACGAGGCGTTCCTCGACCGCATCTGCGTGGTCAAGGTGCCCTACTGCCTGCGCGTGACCGAAGAGGCGATGATCTACGCCAAGCTGCTCGAGAGCAGCGAACTCGGCGAGCGCGCCCTGCGCGCCGGAAGTGCTGGAGATTCCTCGCGCGCTTCTGCATCCTGTCGCGCCTGAAGGAGCACGAGAACTCGCCGCTCTACTCGAAGCTGCGCGTCTACAACGGCGAGAGCCTGAAGGACACCGATCCCAAGGCGAAGTCGATGCAGGAATATCGCGACGGCGGCGGGCGTCGCCGAGGGCATGAGCGGGCATCTCGACCCGCTTCGCCTTCAAGGTGCTGTCGGAGACCTTCAACTTCGACAACGAGGAGATCGCCGCCGATCCCGTGCATCTGATGTACGTGCTCGAGCAGGCGATCAAGCGCGAGCAGTATCCCGAAGGAGGTCGAGGAGCCGCTATCTCGACTTCATCAAGTCGATGCTGGCGCCGCGCTACGCCGAGTTCATCGGCCGCGAGATCCAGAAGGCCTATATCGAATCCTACAGCGAATACGGCCAGAACCTGTTCGACCGCTACATCGCCTACGCCGACGCCTGGATCGAGGAGCAGGACTACAAGGACCCCGACACCGGCCAGGTGTTCGACCGGCAGGTGCTCGACGCGGAACTGTCGAAGACCGAGAAGCCGGCCGGCATCGCCAATCCCGAAGGATTTCCGCAACGAGATCGTCAAGTTCGCGCTGCGCGCCCGCGCCGCCAACCAGGGCAAGAACCCGTCCTGGACCTCCTACGAGAAGATCCGCGAGGTGATCGAGAAGCGTATGTTCAGCCAGGTCGAGGACCTGCTGCCGATCATCAGCTTCGGCGCCAAGCAGGACTCCAAGACCGAGAAGCAGCACGCCGACTTCCTCGATCGGATGAAGGCGCGCGGCTACACCGAGCGGCAGGTTCGCCGGCTGGTGGAGTGGTACATGCGCGTCAACAAGGCCGGGTAAGCGAGAGAAGGAAGGGGCATGGCCCAGTTCATCGACCGCCGCCTCAATCCGCGCGACAAGAGCCTGGGCAACCGTCAGCGTTTCCTTCGTCGGCGTGCGGTCCGAGGTCAAGCGCGCGGTCGACAAGGCGGTGCGCGAGCGCACCATCGCCGACGTCGAGCAAGGGCGGCTCGGTCTCGATCCCGACCGACGGCATCGACGAGCCGCAGTTCCACCTTTCGGGCGACGAGCGGCGAGCGCGAGTTCGTCCTGCCCGGCAACAAGGAGTTCGTCGCCGGCGACACGCATCGACAAGCCCGAAGGGCGGTCGGCGGCGGCGGCGGCCGGCAAGGGCGCCGGACCGGGCGCGGCGAGGACGCGTTCTCCTTCGCGCTGACCGAGGCCGAGTTCCTCGACATCCTGTTCGAGGATCTCGAGCTTCCGGACCTCGTCAAGACGTCGCTCAAGGACGCGAAGGCGCAAGGAGTTCCGCCGCGCCGGCTACACGAACGACGGCGCGACGCCCAATCTCGACGTGCTGCGCACGATGCGCGTCAGCATGGGCCGGCGGCTGGCGCTGCGCCGGCCGAGCGCGGCCGAGGTCCAGAAGCTCGAGGACGAACTCGACGCGCTGCGCGCCAATGCCGGCGCCGACGATCGCCGAGCGGCAGCGCATCGTGCATCTCGCGCGCGAGATCGAGCGCCTGAAGCGCCGGCAGCGCGCGATCCCGTTCATCGATCCGATCGACGTGCGCTACAGCCGGTTCTCGCCGGTGCTCGTGCCGCGCGCCAAGGCGGTGATGTTCTGCCTGATGGACGTCTCGGCCTCGATGGGCGAGCGCGAGAAGGAGCTCGCCAAGCGCTTCTTCATCCTGCTGCACCTGTTCCTGAAGCGGAAATACGAGCGCGTCGACATCGTCTTCATCCGCCACACCCACGAGGCGGCCGAAGTCGACGAGCAGGAGTTCTTCTACGGCCGCGAGACCGGCGGCACCGTGGTCAGCTCGGCGCTGAAGGAGATGATCGCAGATCCGCGAGGCGCGCTATCCGGTCGGCGGACTGGAACGTCTACTGCGCCCAGGCCTCCGACGGCGACAATTCCGGCAGCGACTCGCGCGAATGCGTCGCCCTGCTGTCGCAGGCGATCCTGCCGCTCGCCCAGTACTACGCCTATATCGAGATCGCCGACGAGGGCATCGTCCGCTCGACGACAGCGCGCAAGGAACTGTGGCGCGGCTACGCGCGCGCTCAAGGAGGCCGCGCAGAACTTCGCCATGGCGCGCGTCGCCGACCGCGCCGACATCTATCCCGTCTTCCGCAAGCTGTTCGCCAAGCAGACCGCCAAGGGAGCCGCGCCATGACCGCAGCCCTCGAAGCGACCCGATCCCTCGAAGCCGCCACGCGCTCACCCGGCGGCGACTCCTGTTCGACGGCGCCGAATGGGACTTCGAGACCGTCCAGCGCGTCTACGACGCGGTCGACGACATCGCCCTCGACGAGCTCGGCCTCGACGTCTTCCCCAACCAGATCGAGATCATCTCGGCCGAGCAGATGCTCGACGCCTATTCCTCGGTCGGCATGCCGCTGATGTATGCGCACTGGTCGTACGGCAAGCGCTTCGCCCGCGACGAGGCGCTCTACCGCAAGGGCTATCACGGCGCTCGCCTACGAGATCGTCATCAACTCCAATCCCTGCATCAGCTATTGCATGGAGGAGAACACCATGGCGATGCAGACGCTGGTCATCGCCCACGCCGCCTTCGGCCACAACCACTTCTTCAAGAACAATTATCTGTTCCAGCAGTGGACCGACCCGGCCGGCATTCTCGACTATCTCGATTTCGCCAAGCGCTATGTCGCCGCCTGCGAGGAGCGCTACGGCGTCGAGGCGGTCGAGCGGATGCTCGACGCCGCGCACGCGCTGATGGGCCAGGGCGTCTTCCGCTATCCGCCGCGCGCGCCAAGCTCAACCTCGCCGAGTACGAGCGGCGGCGGCGCGAGCGGCTCGAGCGCGAGGAGCAGGACTATCGCGACCTGTGGCGCACCGTGCCCGGCGCGGCGCCACGCGCGCGAGGACGCGGACGCCGAGCGAGCGAGGACGCCGCGCGAGCGCAAGCGCAGCCTGCGCCTGCCCGAGGAGAACCTGCTCTATTTCCTCGAGAAGAACAGCCCGAAGCTGCAAGACTGGCAGCGCGAGCTTCTGCGCATCGTGCGCAACGTCGCGCAATATTTCTATCCGCAGCGCCAGACCAAGCTGATGAACGAGGGCTGCGCCACCTTCGTCCACTACACATCGTCAACCGGCTCTACGACAAGGGGCTGATCTCCGAAGGCGCGCTGCTGGAGATCCTGCACAGCCACGCCAACGTCGTCGCCCAGTTCGACTACGACGACCCGCGTTTCAGCGGCTTCAACCCCTATGCGCTCGGCTTCGCGATGATGCAGGACATCCAGCGCATCTGCGACGCGCCGACCGAGGAGGACCGCGAGTGGTTCCCCGACATCGCCGGCGCACAGGACTGGCGCGGCGGTGCTGCGCGACGTCTGGGCCAACTACCGCGACGAATCCTTCATCCGGCAGTTCCTGTCGCCGCAGCTGATCCGCCAGTTCCGCATGTTCGCGCTCGCCGACAAGGCGGCCGATCCCAAGGTTCGGGTCGACGCGATCCACGACGCCGAGGGCTACCGCCACGTGCGCTCGAAGCTCGCCGACAGTTACGACGTCGGCGGCCACCGAGCCCGACATCCAGGTCGTCGACGCCGACATGCTGGGCGACCGCCCGCTCGTCCTGCGCCACAACATGCGCAACGGCGTCGGGCTTTCGAGCCACGGCATGGACGCGACGCTGCGCCACATCCGCAGGCTCTGGGGCTACGACGTGCGGGTCGAAGAGGCCGAGGGGTAAGCGTGCGGTGAGCGCCGCGCACGCTCGCGAGCGCGGTCCAGTTCAACCTCAGATCGTCTGGTTGTAGGCGCCGACTTCCGGGTTCTCGCGCAGCACGCCGTCGACCGCCTTGAACATGGCGCGCATGTTCGCTTCCGACGCCGGGCTCTCGACCACCACGACCAGTTCCGGCTTGTTGGAGGAGGCGCGCACGAGCCCCCAGGTGCCGTCCTCGACCGTCACCCGCACGCCGTTGACGGTGACGATGTCGCGGATCTTCTGGCCGATCAGCGTCTCGCCCTGCAGCCTGCATCGCCTGGAAGCGCGCCGTGACCTTGTCGGCGACGGCGTATTTCACCTCGTCGGCGCAATGCGGCGACATGGTCGGCGAGCCAAAGGTCTTCGGCAGGTCGCGGTAGAGGTCGGCCATCGACTTCCCCGGATTGCGGTCGAGCATGTCGAGCACCGCGATCGCGGTGACGAAGCCGTCGTCGTAGCCGCGCCCGACCGGCGCGTTGAAGAAGAAATGGCCCGACTTCTCGAAGCCGGCGAGCGCCTTCAGATCGCGCACCCGGCGCTTGATGTGCGAATGGCCGGTCTTCCAGAAGTCGACCTTGACGCCATTGGCGATCAGCGCCGGATCGGTCGCGAACAGGCCGGTCGATTTGACGTCGACGACGAAGGTCGCGCCTTGATGGAGCTTCGACAGGTCGCGCGCCAGCATCACGCCGATCTTGTCGGCGAAGATTTCCGCGCCCTCGTTGTCGACCACGCCGCAGCGGTCGCCGTCGCCGTCGAAGCCGAGCGCGACGTCGGCGCCCGACGCCTTCACCGCCTCCGCCATCGCGTGCAGCATGTGCAGGTCTTCGGGGTTGGGATTGTAGCGCGGAAAGGTCCAGTCGAGGTCGCAGTCGAGCGGAACGACCTCGACGCCGAGCGCGCTCGAGCAGCTTGCGGCGCGAAGGCGCCGGCCGTGCCGTTGCCGCAGGCCGCGACGACCTTCATCTTGCGCGTGAATTTCGGCCGGTTGGTCAGGTCGGCGATGTAGCGGGCCGGAAAATCGGGCACGAACTCGATAAGCCCCGCCGGGCTCGGGCGCATAGTCGCCGCCGATCACGATGTCGCGCAGGCGCCCCATCTCCTCGGGGCCGAAGGTGACGGGCCGCGCCGCGCCCATCTTCACGCCGGTCCAGCCGTTGTCGTTGTGCGAGGCCGTGACCATCGCGACCGCGGGCGCATCGAGCGCGAACTGGGCGAAATAGGCCATCGGCGTGATGGCGAGGCCGATGTCGCGCACCTTCGCCCCGCCCGCCATCAGGCCCGCGGTCAGCGCGAGCTTGATCGAGGCGGAATAGCTGCGGAAGTCGTGGCCGACCACGACCTCGCGCGGGACGCCGAGCTCCTTCGAGCAGACGCGCGAGCCCGAGGCCCAGCGCCTGCACGCCCATCAGGTTGATCTCCTTCTCGAACAGCCAGCGCGCGTCGTATTCGCGAAAGCCGGTCGGCTTCACCATCGGCTGCGATTCGTAGGCGTAGGTGTTGGGGAAGAGCTCCGGCGACGGCTTGGGGAACAAGGCGGGAGCCTCTGACGTTTGACCGCCCGTCCGCTTAGACGATTGCCGCTGGCCCAACAATCGAGACCAGGCCCGGCAAAATCGGCGCGCGCCTCCTTCAGACGTCGACGCGACCGGCGACCCTTCGCGCCGATGCGCCGGACGGCCTGACCCGGCTCGTCCCTTTGGCCTAGCCGACGTCGCGACGGAGCCGGATTCGAGCGCTTGGCGCTGAAGGAATTCGGTGTAGACTTTTGCGACGGCTCTCGTTGCGGACATCACATGCGATCACGCCTTGTCATCCGGTTCGCGCGGACCCTGAGCTTCCTGGCCCTCGTCGCCGCCTCGCCGTTCTCCCATATCGCCAAGGCGGACGAGACACCGAACGCCAATCCGGCGTCGAGCGAGGTCGAAGCCCAGGGTTTGGACTTCCTCCGCAAGCATCCCACCGAATGGGAGTACAAGGTCACGATGGACGCGATCACCGACAAGCCGGTCGCCGAAGTCAACTCGACCCAGTCCAACGACAGCGGCGTCAGCGGCGGCGTCCACGGCAAGTGCGAGGAGGACGGAACGATCACGTTCTCCGTCGTCGTTTCCGGCGACAAGGGACAAATGCCCGATATCGTTCGTGGCTCGGACGGCAGCGCAAGGGTCCGATACCGCCTGAACGACACGCTGGCTAAACAATACCTACCCAGCATGGACTACGCCAACCGATACAAGGCGCTCGTGGTGACCGGTCCCCATGTCCGCTGGTTGAAAACGCTCAGTCTGATGTTGAGCGAGCAAGCGAAGGGGGTCCGGCTTGCGGACGCGGATCGATTCTGGGGCGCCCTGATTTCGTTCGAGACGAGCCAAGGGGACGTCGTCGTCTCCATTCCCGCCGGGGACAGCGAAATGCGGAAGCTGTTCGCCTTCTGCTTCGGCGGAAAATAGGCGCTCGTCCTCAGAATATCGACGCCTGGGTCCCAACTTCGAGAGCCCGGCGCTCCAAAGCCAGCGGCCGGCGGGAGGCGACGCACCTTGTCTCGCTTGGCCCCTCGCGGAACATACGGCCGGTCGCGTCGATATAGGAAGGCGGCGACACAAGTGGAGTGGAGAGATCCGAGCCTATGCGGTCGCGCCCAAAAGTCCCGAAGATTGCGCGCAACCGCGGAACGGAGCGCTCTAACGGAAGAGATGGGAGAGTTGCATGTTCGCCTTCTTGCGACGCCTGGCGGTTTGTGTTGGCCTTTTGATCGTGGCGGCCCCGCTTGCTGCGCAGGACCTGACAAAGGGTGCCTCCCCGCCAAACGCTCCGCACGGATCGACCAAATCGGCCGATGAAAAGCCCTCGACGGCGCAAGTCAAACCGTTGCCCGCCGAGGCGACCACGGACCACGTGCTCAACCTTGCGAGTCGCAAGCTCGACTTCAAGGCAACGGCCGGCAGCATACGGCTCAGCGACGACAAGGGCGAACCCGAAGCTGACGTTTGCTATATCGCCTATCAACTGAACGCGCCCGATGCCCATAAGAGACCCGTCATCTTCGTCTTCAACGGCGGTCCCGGCGCCGGGTCGGCCTGGCTGCAACTTGGAGCCGTCGGACCATGGCGCCTGCCCATCAACGGCCTTTCCCCTTCCTCCACCCCGACCGTTGTCGACAACGAAGACACCTGGCTC
Source organism: uncultured Alphaproteobacteria bacterium (assembly GCA_963783275.1). Classification (GTDB taxonomy): domain Bacteria; phylum Pseudomonadota; class Alphaproteobacteria; order Rhizobiales; family Beijerinckiaceae; genus Roseiarcus. The sequence continues at coordinate 114,669 of CAWANA010000027.1, forward strand.
GACTTTACCGATCTTGTCTTCATCGATCCGCCAGGAACCGGCTATAGCCGGATTGTCGCGCCGGGCGACGAGGTCCGGAAGAAACTCTGGTCGGTGAACGGCGACATCGAGGCGTTGGGCGTGGTTATCCGACGTTGGTTGGCCGAGAATGATCGCCTCGCATCGCCAAAATTCATTCTCGGCGAAAGCTATGGCGGCTTTCGTGGGCCGCGGGTGGCCGAGGAGCTGGCGAAGAAGCAAGGCGTCGAAATCAGCGGCCTTGTTCTGATCTCGCCTGCTCTCGATTGGGGGCCGACTCGGCCGACGTCACCAATCCCTTGCCCTTCGCCGTTCGGCTGCCTTCTTACGCGGCGGCCTTCCGCGAGCGTAATGGAAAGGTCACGCGAAAGGATCTCGAAGACGTCGAAGCCTATGCCAGCCACGATTATCTGCTCGACTTCTTGCGCGGGCCGAAGGATGCGGCCGCCGTCGGCCGCATGGCGCAACACGTCAGCGAACTCACCGGCCTCAGCGAGGAGCTGGTAAGACAGCTCGGCGGCCGGGTCGACAAGGAGGCCTTCCTGCGCGAGTTCGGCCGACCGCAAGGCAAAGTCGCCGCTTTCTACGATGTGACGATCAGCGCCTACGATCCCGAACCAAATCGATATCGGAGCCGCTGGCTAGATCCGGTGGTCGACGGCTTCGATGCGCCCTTCTCAAGCGCCATAATGGGAATCTACAACGACCGTCTTGGCTGGAAGATCGACGAACGCTACGAGCTCTGAACGAAGCCGTCGGTCACGCTTGGAATTGGGGCTCCGGGCTGGAGCCGCCGCGCGCGATTTTTGCTCTGCAACGCATGCTCGCGCTGGATCCGAATTTCAAGGTCCTGATCAGCCACGGGCTCACCGACGTTCAGACGCCCTATTTGGGCACCCAGTTGCTGCTCGATCAAGTTCCCGACTATGGCCCGCCCGGACGGGTAAAGCTGAACGTCTATAGGGGCGGCCATATGCATTACCTGCGCGATGAAACGCGCAAGGCGCTGCGGCAAGACGCCCGGCAATTGATCGAAGGCGCCGACAGCGCCGGCGCCGCGCCCCGCGCGGACTGATGGCCGGAGGTTCCGGAAGCCCTTCCAGTTTAGGCTATCAGTCGCGGGTCCAAACGACTGCCTTTCGGGCAAGTCCTGCCAGTTGAACAGGGGCCGGTCAGCGCCCGTGCGCTGCGAGGCGTCCACGGCGGCGAGCGCGGCCATGTTGACGATCCGGCGCACGGTCGCCGAGGGGGTGAGGACATGGGCGGTCTTGGCGGCGCCGAGCAGGATGCCGCCGATGGTGACGCCGTTGCCCGCCGCCATGCGCAGGAGATTGTAGGAGATGTTGGCGGCGTCGAGGTTCGGCATGACGAGCACGTTGGCCGGGCCGACAAAGCCGGAATCCGGCATCGCGTTGTCGAGGATCTCCTGCGACAGCGCGGCCGAGCCGCGCATCTCGCCCTCGACCGCGAGATCGGGAGCGCGCCTCGCCGGATGAGGTCGCGCGCGCGGCGCATCTTGCGCGCCGAGGGCAGGTTCGAGGTGCCGAAGCTCGAATGCGACAGGAGCGCGACCCGCGGCGTCACGCCGAAGCGGCGCACCTCCTCGGCGGCCAGCAGGGCGATTTCGGCGACCTGCTCGGCGTTCGGATCGGCGTTGCAATGCGTGTCGCAGATGAACAGCTGATGCTGGGGAAGCACCAGCATCTGCATGACGGCGAGCGTCCGGACGCCCGGGCGCAATGCCGATCACGTCGCGGATCGCGGCCAGATGATCCCAGGTCCGGCCGAACACGCCGCACAGCATCGCGTCGCCTTCGCCGCTCTGCAGGAGGGTCGCGGCGAGCAGCGAACGAGTTGTTGCGCATCTGCGACAACGCCAGCGCGCTCGAGACGCCGTCGCGCTTCCGCGCGGCGTAATAGAGATCGGCGGCCTTCGTGTAGACCTGCGGATCCTGGGGATCGACGATCCGGACGTCCCGGCCGGCCTCGAGCCTCAGGTCGAGCGCCTTGATCTTCCGCTCGATGACGCTCGTCCGGCCGAGCAGCAACGGCGTCGCGATGTGCTCGTCGACGATGATCTGCGCGGCGCGCAGCACGCGATCGTCCTCGCCTTCGGCGAGAATGACCGTCTTTTCCGCGCGGCGGGCGCGCGCGAACACCGGCTCCATGGCGTGCCCGGACCGGTACACCAGCGTGTCGAGCTTCTGGCGGTAGGCGTCCAGATCGGCGATCGGCCGGCGCGCGACGCCGCTTTCCGCGGCCGCCCGGGCGACCGCAGGGGCGACCATGGTGATCAGCCGCGGGTCGAAAGGCTTCGGAATCAGATATTCGCGGCCGAAGCGCAGGTCCTCGCCCTTGTAGGCGTCCGCGACCGCTTCCGGCACTTCGGCCCGGGCGAGTTCGGCGATGGCGTGGGCCGCGGCGACCTTCATCTCCTCGTTGATGGTGGTCGCGCCGCAATCGAGCGCGCCGCGGAAGATGAACGGGAAGCACAGCACGTTGTTGATCTGGTTCGGATAGTCCGATCGGCCGGTGCCGATGATCGCGTCGGGCCGGGCGGCGACGGCGTCTTCCGGCCGGATTTCCGGATCGGGATTGGCCATCGCGAAGATCAGGGGATCGCGGGCCATCGCCTTGATCATCGCGCCGGTGAGGACGCCCGGCGCCGACAGGCCGAGAAAGACGTCCGCGCCGGCGACCGCCTCGGCGAGCGTCCGGGCCGGGGTCTCGTTGGCGTAACGCGCCTTGCTCTCGTCGAGCGCGCCCGGGCCGGCCGGGATAGACGACGCCGGAGCGGTCGACGATCAGGACCTTTTTCGGGTCGAGCCCGAGCCTCACCGCGAGGTCGATGCAGGCGATCGCGGCGGCGCCGGCGCCCGAGCAGACGAGCTTCACGTCGCCGATCGCTTTCTCCACCAGCCTCAGGCCGTTGATCAGGGCGGCGGCGGCGACGATCGCCGTGCCGTGCTGGTCGTCGTGAAAGACCGGGATTTTCATCCGCTCGCGCAGGCTTCTTCTCGATGTAGAAGCACTCCGGCGCCTTGATGTCTTCGAGGTTGATGCCGCCGAAGGTCGGCTCCAGGCGCGCGATGGTTTCGATCAGCTGGTCCGGATCGTTTTCCGCAAGCTCGATGTCGAAGACGTCGATGCCGGCGAATTTCTTGAACAGGCACCCCTTGCCCTCCATCACCGGCTTGCCGGCGAGCGGGCCGATGTTTCCCAGGCCGAGCACGGCGGTGCCGTTGGTGACGACGGCGACGAGATTGCTGCGGGTGGTCAGCTCGTCCGCCTGGGCGGGATCTTCGACGATCGCCATGCAGGCCTCGGCGACGCCCGGCGAATAGGCGAGCGCGAGATCGCGCTGCGTGACCATCGACTTCGTCGGGGTGACCGAGATTTTTCCCGGCGTCGGAAGGCGGTGGTATTCGAGGGCGGCTTCCCTGAGATCGCTGGTCATGGCTATGCTCCCCTTGGCGCGCAAGACGCGGTCGGCGCGCCGCGTGACGCCGCATACCTCTTGGGCCTCGCGGGAGACATGGAAAACCACCGGCGCGGCGCGGCCATCGAGCCCGCGTCCTATTCGCCGCCAAGGACACCAAGATGCACAAAGGCTTCGTGATCCTTCGTGTCCTTCGTGGTGACACTCAGTAGACGACGACGCTGCGGATGCCCTCGCCCGCGTGCATGAGGTCGAACCCCTTGTTGATCTCGTCGAGCGTGAGCCTCGCGCGTGATCATCGGGTCGATCTCGATCTTGCCGGCCATGTACCAGTCGACGATCTTCGGCACGTCGGTGCGGCCGCGGGCGCCGCCGAAGGCGGTGCCCTTCCAGACCCGGCCGGTGACGAGCTGGAACGGCCGCGTCGAGATTTCCTGGCCCGCGCCGGCGACGCCGATGACGATCGACTGGCCCCAGCCGCGGTGGCAGGCCTCCAGCGCCTGGCGCATGACGGTCGACGTTGCCGGTGCAGTCGAAGGTGTAGTCGGCGCCGCCGATCTGGTCGGCGCCGCGCTTCGTCAGGTTGACGAGATAGGGCACGAGGTCGCCGCCGACTTCCTTCGGGTTGACGAAATGCGTCATGCCGAAGCGCTCGCCCCAGGCCTTCTTGGCGTTGTTGATGTCGACGCCGATGATCATGTCGGCGCCGGCGAGCCGCAGGCCCTGGACGACGTTGAGGCCGATGCCGCCGAGGCCGAAGACGATCGCCGTCGCGCCCTGCTCGACCTTGGCGGTGTTGATGACGGCGCCGATGCCGGTCGTGACGCCGCAGCCGATGTAGCAGATCGTGTCGAACGGCGCGTCGGGGCTGACCTTGGCGACCGCGATCTCGGGCAGGACGGTGAAGTTCGAGAAGGTCGAGCAGCCCATGTAGTGGAAGATCTTCTCGCCGCTGCAGCGAGAAGCGCAGGTGCCGTCGGGCATGAGCCCCTGCCCCTGGGTCGCGCGGATCGCGGTGCAGAGGTTGGTCTTGCGCGACAGGCACGACGGGCACTGGCGGCATTCGGGGGTGTAGAGGGGGATGACGTGGTCGCCCTTGCGCACCGAGGTCACGTTCGCGCCGACGTCGACGACGATCCCCGCGCCCTCGTGGCCGAGGATGAGGGAAAGAGCCCCTCGGGGTCGGCGCCCGAGAGCGTGAATTCGTCGGTGTGGCAGATGCCGGTCGCCTTGATCTCGACCAGCACTTCGCCCGCGCGCGGGCCCGTCGAGATCGACCTCCATGATCTTCGAGCGGCTTGCCGGCGGCGACGGCGACGGCGGCGCGGGTTTTCATGGCGTGTGGCTCCCCTCTGTGGAAGCGCCATGAAAGCAGAGAGTTGGCTTCCCAGCTAGAGCCATAGGTAGCGGGGGCCGTCCCCTCCACCACCCTTCGGGTGGTCTCCCTCCACCGAGAGGCGAAGCTGAACTAGGGCCGGATGCGATGCATCGCGGGGGGGGTTTACCCCGCTCATGAACAGGAGCCGTCGCGCGGCGTTAACTTGCAGCACTCCATCGAAAGGCGTGTCCGCCCATGACCACGTTGAGCCCATCCTTCGCCGCCGCTCTCAGCGCTCGCCGCACCTCGGACTGGGGCGCACAACCGATCGTCGGCGCAACCTACGGACGACGCTCGAAGCGTAAATTGTGGACGTCGTAATTCCAATACTTTCGAAAATCACTCGAAGAAACTATAATTACGGCTCTCGAGGCGGCGCGACATCCGCTGCAACGCCCTGAATTTGAAACTCTACGACGCCGACGCAATCGAAAAAATGGCGACCGCCTTCCAGATTGGCGCGGACAAGCCAAAAAAAATCGAAAAAAATCGACCCACGACCGGAAAGAGATAATTGAAAACAACATGGGGTGAAAGGAAAATTTTAAAAATTTTTTTAATTTTATCCGCAAAAGCTTAAGCCTTATAAAAGCCAAGAAAAAATTGAAAACGCTCATTCCGGAGTATAGCGTTAATTCAAATTTAGTTGGCGAAACAAAAGGGAAAGCTCCCGTGCGCTAGAAAGGAAAGTCCGCGAAAGCTCTAAAATATTCCAAAAAAGACAAAAGAACAATCTTTAACCGCGAAGGCTAAAAATTTTCTCAAACTAGGATTTCTTGATTTCCTAAATTTAAAAAAATTTTTTTTTTTTTTAAAAAAAAAAAAAATCTGCGCGTCATCACAGTGAACGCCTCCTTACTTAAGTGTAGCGGTTGACCAGGTTCTCGAAATACTCCTGCCGTCCCGAACGCGGCTTCGGATCGATCTTCTCGTCGGCGACGCGCGCTGGCGATCGCCTCCAGCGTCGCGCCGGGCTTCAGCATCGCCTGCGCCTCGGGCGTCGTCCCAGCCGGCGTAGCGCTCGGCGCGCAGCGCGTCGAACTTGCCGTCCTCGATCAGTCGCGCCGCCGCGACCAGCGCCTGCGGCGCAGGCGTCGATGCCGCCGATATGGCCGAGCAGCAGGTCGGCCGGGTCGATCGACTGGCGGCGCACCTTGGCGTCGAAGTTGAAGCCGCCCGGCGCGAGGCCGCCCGTTCTTCAGGATGAAATAGAGCGCCGGCACGAGCTCGGCCGCGTTGTTGGGGAACTGGTCGGTGTCCCAGCCCGACTGGTAGTCGTTGCGGTTGGCGTCGACCGAGCCGAGGATGCCGAGCGCCGCCGCGAGCGCGATCTCGTGCTCGAAGGAATGGTGGGCGAGCACCGCGTGGCCGACCTCGATGTTGAGCTTGACCTCCTTCTCGAGCCCGAAGCGCTGCAGGAAGCCGAACACGGTCGCGACGTCGAAGTCGTACTGGTGCTTGGTCGGCTCCTGCGGCTTCGGCTCGACCAGGATCACGCCCTTGAAGCCGATCTTGTGCTTGTAGTCGACGACCATCGACAGGAAGCGGCCGAGCTGCTCCTGCTCGCGCTTGAGGTCGGTGTTGAGCAGCGTCTCGTAGCCCTCGCGGCCGCCCCACAGCACGTAATTCGCGCCGCCGAGCTTGTGGGTCGCGTCGATCGCGTTCTTCACCTGCGCGGCGGCGTAGGCGAACACGTCCGGGTCGGGATTGGTCGCGGCGCCCGCCATGTAGCGCGGATGGCTGAAGAGGTTGGCGGTGCCCCAGAGCAGCTTGACGCCGGTCGCCTGCATCTTCTCGGCGAAGAGGTCGGTCATCTCCGCGAGGTTGCGGCCGAACTCGGCGAGGCTGGCGCCCTCGGGCACGACGTCGCGGTCGTGGAAGGTGAAGAACGGAAAGCCGAGGGTCGCGAACATCTCGAACGGCGACGTCGGCCTTGAGCGCGCGCGCCCTTCATGTCTCGCCGTCCCAGGGCCGCTCGAAGGTCGGGGCGCCGAACATGTCGGAGCCCATCCAGGCGAAGTTGTGCCAGTAGCAGACCGCGGGGCGAAGATGCTCGGCCATCGTCTTGCCCAGCACGACGCGGGTCGGGTCGTAATGGCGAAAGGCGAAAGGGTTGTCGCTCTTCGGCCCCTCGTAAGCGCACGGGGCCGATATCGCCGAAAAACCGCTTGCTCATGGTCTGATGCTCCAAATGGAGTTTCTTACGCTATCGCCGTGGCGCATTTTCGCGCGAAACGCGACCCTGCGGCAAGTGCTGACATGTCACCCGTTGCGTTGGGCGTTAGACGGTGAGGTCCGAGCGCGGGACGGTCGGCTCTTCGGGCGTGGCGTCTCCGTGGTTGTGGACGATACAGCAAGGCCGCGCGCGAGCGCGCTCGGCCACTTCGGCGTCGGTGAGGCGGGCTTCGTAGATGGAGCGCAGTTCGATGTTTCGCGCCGTCAGCGTCGCCCCGGCGATCGCGATCAGCATCGGCAAGGCGAACGCGCGGGCCTGCCCGGTCAATTCGATCATCAGGACGAGCGAGGAGATCGGGCCCTGCGTCGTGGCGGATAGCATCGCCCCCGCCCCCAGGAGCGCGATACGCCGACCTGCGTCTCTGGGACGAAGGCATGCGAGAGCGCGCCGAGCCCGGCGCCGGCCAAGGCGCCGGCAGCCAGCGACGGCGTGAAAAGGCCGCCCGGCGCGCCGCTTGCAAAGCATGCGACGGTGCAGAGCGGCCGGAGGGGCAGCAGCAGGACGAGGGCCAGTGGCGGCAGGCCGCGAACGAACAGCGTCTCCGCGAGGTTCTGTCCATTGCCGAGCGTCTCGGGGAACGGGATCGAAATGAGCCCGAGGCCAAGAAAGACCGAGGGGGCGCGACGATTCGGAGCCAGTGGGTCGGACGGATGCGGTCGGCCCAGGCGATCGCCCGGACGAATGCGACCGACCAGAGGCCGACGATGGGCGAAGCGGCCACAGCCCAGAGGTAGACCTTCCAAGTTATGTCGGCCGGCGGAATGGCGTAGACTGGGGCGTTGGGAATAGTCGCCATGGCGATGACCGTTGCGATCGTCGAGGCGACGAGCGCCGGCAGGACCAGCCGCAGCGCCAGCCTCCCGCGCAGGACCTCGAGTGCGAACAGGGCGCCCCCGAGCGGCACGCTGTAGACGGCGGCCATGCCGGCGCCGGCGCCGATCGCCACCATGAGACGGCGCTGTTCGTCCGAGAGCCTTTGCCAGCTTGAGGTCAGATTGCCGAAGACCGCGCCGGTCTGCTTCGGCGCGCCTTCACGGCCGAGCGCGGCCCCCATGCCGACAATAACGATCGATAGGACCGCGCTGCCGAGGGTCCGAAGCGTGGGCAGCCGCCCGGCCTGAAACCAGATCGCCGCAGTGATGTCGATCCCGTTGCCGCTCGAAAGACGGGTCAGCAGCCATTGTCCTGCGCCAGTCAGAATCCCCGCGCCGAGCAGGAGCGGAACGTGCCGCGCCGGGCTCGCGCGCCGGACCGCCTCTGTCAGCTCCGACGGGTCATAGGCGCCCCAGGCGAGGTCCTGCACCTCCTTCAGAAGCGCCGTCAGGAGCGCGGCGCCGATTCCCGCGGCGAGGCCGGTCAGAACGACCGCCATCCAGAACCGCGGCGCGCCCGGATCCCGGATCGAAGCGGGGACATCGGCGTCCTGACCGATCGACTGCTGACGCACAGAGGCCTTGTCCAAGAGCATGATCCGCGACGATTCCGAGCAACGCTGAACGTCCCGAAGACGATGGACGGCGCCTTTGCGGCAGCCAGATGTCGCGAGGTCTGCGGCGAGGAGCCGATCGCACGTCGATCTGTCGAACGTGGAACAGCGAGACGGAGCTAATCGAGGATGTGGCGGAGACGCGGTGAAAAAGGAAGCGAACGGGTTCGGCGCCGACGAGCGGCTCGCGCCGCTTTTGCGGAACCGCGGCGAGAGCGCTCACGGGGATGCTGCGCGGCCGCTTCCAGTTCGGCTCACGGACGCTGTCGCGCTCCGGCGACCTGGGCGATCGGCGCTGACGGGGATGCTCGCGGCGGCTTCCGTTTCGGTCAGATAGCCGCCTCCCCGGGCGGCGAGGGGAGCGAGGTCCTCCGATTTCTGCGCAAAGAGGAAGAGCCGCGAACGGAGATCCTGGCACCCGCAGCGCGTCCGCTGTCGCTTCGCAGAGGTTTCACGCTGTCGGCGCCATAACGGCAGATCTCAGAGGATGAGGTCGAAGGGGCATAGGCCGCCTGTTGCACCGGGCGTGGCCCGGGCTGCGACGCTTCGAGCGAGATCAGATCGATCTTCACGTGGGCGAGGCCCGCGTCGCGGAAGCCGAGCGTCTCGGCCGCCGCGGGCGAAACATCGATGATCCGCCCACGGATGAACGGGCCCCGATCGACGATCTTGAGGGTGACGGCGCGGCCGTTGTCGAGGTTGACGACCCGGACTTGCGACCCAAAAGGCAGGCTGCGATGCGCCGCGGTCAGCCCGCCGGCCGGATCGCCATAGAACGAAGCCAACCCCAGTTCCGCCGCCGACGCGCTGCATCCCATGCCGAAAGCGACGGCGCAGAAAATGACGGTGTGTCGCATTCGCGGCATCCCTCGTGCGCCTCGCGCCCGCTCGGAATATGCCGCGATTTAAACACACGGTTAACCAATTTGCTAGCCGCGGCCCGAAAATCAGGGCTGTGACGTCAACTTCGGTTCTCTCAGCAGTTCACCACAAAGAACATGAAGGATCACGAAGGCGCGCTTCGTGTGTCTTCGTGCTCTTGGTGGTGAATTTTCGCCCCCTTCACTCCCGTTCCCTCAGCCCGCTTGAAAATCCCGCACGAAGCGCGTCAGCGCCGCCAGGCCGAAGGCGCAATCCTCGACCGTGATCGATTCCAGCGGATTGTGGCTGATGCCGCCCTTGCAGCGGACGAACAGCATGCCGGCGGGGCAGAAGCGCCCGATCGCCATCGTGTCGTGCCCGGCTCCCGACGGCAGCAGCCGCGGCGGGACGCCGAGCGACTCGACCGCCCGCGTCGAGCCCGGCGACGATGCGCGGATCGCAGGTGAAGGCGTGCGCCTCGTGGGTCATGGCGACGGTCGCGCGCGACGCCGCGCGCCGCGGGCGATCGCGTCGATGCCCGCGCTCGATGTCGGCGAGCGCGGCCTCCCGGCGCGCATCGAGCGGGCGCGCGCAGGTCGATCGAGAACTGCGCGTGGCCGGGGATGACGTTGGTCGCGCCGGGCCAGACGTCCATCCGCCCGACGGTCGCGACGAGATCGGGCTCGGCGCGGGCGCGGCGCCTCGATCATCAGCGCCATCTCGGCCGCGGCGGCGAAGGCGTCGCGGCGCAGCGCCATCGGCGTCGCGCCGGCGTGGCCGGCCATGCCCGTCGACGCCGACCTCGAGCCGGGTCGCGCCGTTGATCGCGGTGACGACGCCGAGCGGCAGGCCCTCGGCCTCCAGCACCGGCCCCTGCTCGATATGGGCCTCGACGAAGGCGGCGACATGGTCGCGCGCGAAGCGAACGTCGCCTTGTCCGGATCGCCGCCGAACGCCGTCGAGCGCGTCGCGCATCGCAGACGCCGGCGGCGTCCTTCTGGTCGAGCGCGTCCTCCGGATAGTCGCCGGCGAGCGCGCGCGAGCCGGTGAGCGTGGTGCGATAGCGCACGCCCTCCTCGTCGCCGAAGGCGACGATCTCGACCGCGTGGTCGAGCCGCTCGCCGCGCGCGCGCGAGCTCCTCGACGACCGCGAGCGCGGCGAGCGCGCCGTAATTGCCGTCGTAGCGGCCGGCGTCGCGCACCGTGTCGATGTGCGAGCCGAGCATCAGCGCCGGCGCGCCGGCCGCGCTGCCTTCGTAGCGCGCGACGACGTTGCCGGCGGCGTCGATGCGGGCCTGCGAGCCCGGCCTCGCGCGCACCAGCCGATGAAGGCCGCCGCGGCGCGCCGGTGCGCGTCGGAGAGGAAGAGGCGCGTCAGCCGGCCGCGGCTCGTCGGTGAAGGCGGCGAACGCGTCGAGCCGCGCCATGAGCCGCGCGCCCGCGGCGCGCTCGGCGTCGGATGAGGCGCGCCGTCATTTCTGCGCCACGCTCGAGCTTGAGCCAGCGCGCCAGCACCGCGCGCTCCTCGTCGGTGATCTGGCTGAAATTGTTCGGCGGCATCGCGTGGGTCAGCACCGCCTGCATGGCGATCGCCGGCGCGAAGCGCGCGATGTGCTCGGGCGTGTCGAGCAGCACGCCCTTCGGCGCTTCGCCGATCCACTCCATCGGCTCGGCCGCGTGGCACATCATGCAGCGCAACTGCACGACGTCGACGACCTCCTGCGGCGCCTTCGGCTCGTCGCGCGCTCGCGGCCGCGGCCGGCAGGTCCGCGAGCCCCATCAGCGCCGCGCATGCCGGGCGAAGCGGTCGCGGCGACGCCGAAGGCGCAGAGCGATCGGCGACGGCCGCCACCGCCCAGGCCCACCACGGCGCCTGGTCGTGATCGAGCGTGCCAGACGATTGTAGAAGTAGCGGACCAGCGCGCCGGCCACGATGACGCAGGTGACGATCGCCGGAATGACCCTCGGATTGGAGAAGGTCACCGGGTAATGGTTCGACAGCATCATGAACAGGACGGGCAGCGTGATGTAGTTGTTGTGGGTCGAGCGCGTCTTCGAGCGTCTTGCCCCATTTCGGATCGGGCGTCTTGCCGGCGAGCAGCGCCGCGACGCTCTTCCGCTGGTTCGGCATGATGACGAAGAACACGTTGCCGGTCATGATCGTCGCCATCAGCGCGCCGGTGTGGATCAGCGCGCCGCGGCCGGAGAAGACCAGGGTGAAGACCCAGCTCGTCGCCACCACGTAGCCGAAGCCGACCACCGCCAGCAGCGGCTCGTTGGCGCCGAGCGGCGAGCGGCAGAGGAAATCGTAGACGAGCCAGCCGAGCGCCAGCGCGACGATCCCGATCGCCGCCGCCTGCCACGGCTCGAGCGGCATCACCGCCGGGATCGATCAGGAAGAGCTGCGACTGGCCGTAATAGACCCAGCAGAGCAGCGCGAAGCCGCTCATCCAGGTCCAGTAGGACTGCCACTTGTGCCAGATCAGTTCCTCGGGCAGCGACGGCGGCGCGAGCGTGTATTTGCTCATCTCGATAGAAGCCGCCGCCATGCACCTGCCAGGACGTCGCCGGCGATCGCCGGATCGTCGCCGGCGCGTTTCCGCAAGGAGGCGTCGAGATGCATGAAGAAGAACGAACCGCCGATCCAGGCGATCGCCGCGGTCACATGCAGCCAGCGGATGAGCGCCGATCCCCATTCCCACGCATAGGCTTCCAAGCGCCCCCATCCCGACTTCTCCGCGCCGCCGAACCGCTCACGCGCCGGCCACGATAGCGGCGGCGGCGCGGTTTGGGTAGCGCGAGCGGCCGCGACGCGTGCGCGTCGCCTTGCGCAATAACCGCGGCACTTAACCCTATCAGGGCGCTTACCCTCGATCGAACAAACGCGAAGTCGGAGCATCGGCGCCGGCCAGCCCAAGTTTCGGCCGATTTGGCGGTGCAGACCCCGCCCCGATCCCCGATTCCGATCGCCGGCGTCTCGCGCGGCCCCGCACGTCAAAAAGGTCACGTTACGCCCATGAATCCTGCTGACGTAGCCGCCGCGGCCGCGACTCCGGACACGAGCATCCTCGACGATGTTCTGGTCCGCCCACATCGTCGTCAAGGCGGTGATGCTCGGCCTGTTCCTCGCTTCGCTCTGGTGCTGGACGATCATTTTCGACAAGACCCGGCTGTTTCGCAAGTTCCGCAACGAGATGGAGAGTTTCGAGCAGGTGTTCTGGTCCGGCCAGTCGCTCGAGGAGCTTTACGCGTCGCTGTCGAACCAGCCGAACAACACCGGCGCCGCCGCCCTGTTCGTCGCGGCGATGCGCGAGTGGAAGCGCTCGTTCCAGCAGGCGGCGGGCTCGTTCCGCGGCCTGCACGCCCGCATCGACAAGGTGCTCGACGTCTCGATCGCGCGCGAGGTCGAGCGGCTCGAAGTCGAACCTCCTGGTGCTGGCGACGGTCGCCTCGGCGGGCCCGTTCATCGGCCTGTTCGGCACGGTGTTCGGCATCATGAACTCGTTCCAGTCGATCGCGGCGTCGAAGAACACCTCGCTCGCGGTCGTCGCGCCCGGCATCGCCGAAGCGCTGCTCGCGACCGCGCTCGGCCTCTTCGCCGCCATTCCCGGCGCTCATCGCCTACAACAAGTTCCAGGGCGACGTGGCCAAGGCGCAGGCGCGGCTCGAAAGCTTCGCCGACGAATTCTCCTCGATCCTCTCGCGGCAGATCGACCATCATCTGTCGACCGAGCGGGCGACTGCGGCCTGAAGGAGCGCGCCGATGGGCATGACGGTCGGCGCGGCGGACGCAAGAGCAGCCGGGGACGGCGCGGCGTCCCGCGCTACGGCGCGATGGCCGACATCAACATGACGCCGTTCATCGACGTGATGCTGGTGCTCCTGATCATCTTCATGGTCGCCGCGCCGCTGCTCACGACCGGCGTCTCGGTCGATCTGCCGCAGGCGAGCGCGTCGGCGCTCAACGTCGACAGGAAGCCGATCGCGGTGTCGCTCAACGATCAGGGCCAGCTTTATCGTGATGGACCAGCCGATCGCCGACGCGGACCTCGTGCCGAAGCTTCAGGCGGCCTCGCAGAACGACACCGAGCAGCGCATCTATCTGCGCGCCTCGAAGGTCGTGCCCTACGGGCGGGTGGCGCAGATCATGGCGTCCGTCACCGCAGGCGGGTTTCAAGAAGGTGGCGCTGGTCACCGAGCCGACGAGTCAGTAGCCGGGAGCGGCTTTGGACGAGCGGCGGTCATATTGGGCCTGGGCGGTCTCGAGCGCGCTCCATGGCGCCCTGGCTCTGCTCCTGATCCTGGGATTCGCCGCGGCGCCGAAATTCGAGGACAGCCAGGAAGCGATCCCCGTCGAAACCGTCTCCGAGACGCAGCTCAACCAGATCATGAACGGCGAGAAGGACGCCAAGCCCGCGCCCCTGCCGCCGCCTGCGCCGAATCGAGACGCCAAGGCCGAGCCGACGCCGCCCTCCGCCGCCCGAGCCGCCGCCCGAACTGCGCACGGCCGACGAGCCCAAGCCCGCGCCGACGCCGCCGAAGCCGGAGCCCGCTCCGCCGCCCAAGCCCGAGCCGGCCCCGACGCCGAAGCAGGCCGACGTCGCCAAGCCCATGCCGAAGCCGCCGGAACGGCCGAAGGACCCGACGCCGGCGAAGCCGAAGTCCGACCCGATCGCCAAGGCGCTCGATCACGACAAGACCGACGCGAAGCCGGCGCAAACCTACGATCCGAACGCCATCGCGAAGCTGATCGCGCCGAAAGCCTCGCCCGCCTCGAGCGCGCGCCAACGCCGCGGCCGCGACGCCGCAGGGCCTGCCGCATCACGACGCGCCGCGCATGTCGGTGTCGATGGCGTCCGCGCTCGACGCCTGGCTCACCGAAAGCTACCTGAACTGCTGGACGCCTCCGCCGACCATGCCCGAGGGCGACGTTTACGTTGCGGAAATCAAGGTGGTCTTGAATGTCGACGGCTCGCTCTCCGCGCGTCCGGTTCTTTTGAACCCGCCGGACGATCCGGCCTGGAGGGCGCATGCGGAAAGCGCCATGCGCGCCGTGCGCAAGTGCGACCCGCTGCACGTTCCGCCGGAATACGCGCCCTACTTCGAGGAATGGAAGATCGAGACGATCCACTTCGATCCGCGCGAAACGCAAGGTTGACCGCCGCTTCCCCGATCCTTCACATGAGGCTCCCCCGTGACCCAGCTCCCCGCCCCTGCCCTTTCGATGACCCTCGCCGCCCTGATCGCGCTCGGCGCCGCCGGCTGCGACTTCTGGCCGTCGAGCGACACCGGCGCCAAGGACGCCGTGAAGCCCGCGCAAACCCTCGCGTCCCTGCCGCCTCCGCCCGCCGCCGCCCCGCCGGCCCCGGCCGCGCCCGCACCGCTTCCGCCGGCGCGCATGACCAATGCGCAGCAGGCCGATTTCGAATCCTGGATCGTCAGGACCTATCTCGGATGCTGGAAGCCGCCGGCGCAGCCCGCCGACTCCGACCCTTACGTCGCCCGCGTGCGGCTGGCGTTCAAGCCGGACGGATCGCTCGCCAAGGCGCCGAAGCTCGTCAATCCGCCGTCCGACCCGGCGCTGAAAGCCGCAGGCCAAGAGCGTCATGCAGGCCGTCGAGGCCTGCAATCCGTTGCCCGTGCCGGCCCAATATCGCCCCTTTTATGAGCAATGGAAGTCGCGGACCATTCAATTCAATCCGCAGATCGCCTCCCGATGAATTCGGGCGGCGCGTCGTTTTCTCTTGTCGATACGAGTGCGCCTGATGTCGCTTCTGTCCCTTGTCGTTCGCTTGTCCGCGCTGGCGGCTTTGGCGCTCGCGCCGGTCGCTGTCGCGACCGGTCCGGCAAAGGCCGCCACAGGCGACGTCTATGTTCACGCCGGGCAGAACTTCAAGCCGGTCAGCATCGCGGTGACGCCGTTTGCGGGCGACGACGGGGCGGAGAAGATCGGCGGCGTGGTGGCGAACGACTTCGCGCGCTCGATCTTTCTGTTGCCGGTCAACCCGTCGAGCTTTCCCGAAGCCGTCGCCAATCCCGACCAGCGCCCGAACATCGACGCCTGGAAGAGGCATCAACGCGCAATTCGTGCTGACCGGGCGGGTGCTGAAGCCCGACGCCGAGCATGTCACCGCGCAGTTCCGGCTGTGGGACGTCGCGACCGGCGAGCAGGTGGCGGGCGAGCAATACACCTCCGAGGCCGCCAACGCGCGCCGCGTCGCGCATATGATCGCCGACTCGGTGTTCTCCCGCGTGACCGGCGAGAAGGGCTTCTTCGATTCGCGCGTCGTGTTCGTCGACGAGAGCGGTCCGAAGGAGAAGCGCCGCAAGCGGCTCGCGGTGATGGACATGGACGGCGGCAACGTGAAATATCTCGGCGGCGGCGACACGCTGGTCGTCACGCCGCGCTTCTCGCCCTCGGCGCAGCAGGTCGCCTACATGTCGTTCGGCGCAGCCGACCCCAAGGTGACGCTCCTGAACCTCGAGACCGGCCAGCGCGAGGCGGTCGGCAATTTTCCCGGCATGACGTTCGCGCCGCGCTTCTCGCCGGACGGACAGGAGATCGTGATGTCGCTCTCCGACGGGGCGAGCACCAACCTCTACACGATGGACCTGCGCTCGCATGCGACGACCCGGCTCACCGACACGTCCGCCATCGACACCTCGCCCTCCTACTCGCCGGACGGATCGCAGATCGTGTTCGAATCCGACCGGGGCGGAACGCAGCAGATCTACGTGATGAGCGCGACCGGCGGCCCGGCCAAGCGCATCTCGTTCGGCGAGGGGCGCTACTCGACGCCGGTCTGGTCGCCGCGCGGCGACCTCATCGCCTTCACCCGGATCAAGAACGGCTCGTTCGGCATCGGCGTGATGAAGCCGGACGGCTCGGGCGAGCGGATCCTGGTCGAGGGCTTCCACAACGAGGGCCCGACCTTCGCGCCGAACGGGCTCTATGTGCTGTTCTTCCGCGACTCCGGCGGGACGGGCGGACCGAAGATCTACATGACCGACATTTTCGGCCACGGCGAGTTCCTGGTGCCGACGCCGAGCTACGCCAGCGACCCCTCGTGGGGACCGCTGATGCATTGAGGCGCGGCTTGAGTTGCGCGGATCGGCGCGCAGACGCCGCGGGCTGAGCACAGGCGCGACTCCGTTCGATTTGGCGCCGATTACAACCTATGACCCCATCGCAAAGGTCATTAGAGTTGCGCTATATGTGCGGCCTGAGCCGCCGCCCCTAGGCGGCAGGCCGTTATTCACGTCGTAGCTCGGGGGCAAGATACTGAAAAGCGGGCGGAGCACGGAAGCTCAGTTCGACGCGCTCATCGCGCACGCGCCGGTCGCGACGGCGGTGTTCGACACGGAGATGCGCACGATCGCGGCGAACGACCGCTGGCTAAGGGTCAACGGTCTGGCCACCTCGCCGGTTGGGCGCCTGCACTACGACGTCTTCCCGGAGATCTCAGAAGCCTGGAAGGCTGTCCATCGCCGCTGTCTGGCGGGCGCGTCAGAAAGCTCGGAGGGCGAGCCGTTCTTTCGCTCCGGGGGACACGTCCAATGGGTGAAATGGTCGGCCTGGCCCTGGCGCGACCTCGACGGGAACATTGGCGGGATCATCCTGGCGACCGAGGACGTCACGGAACGCAAGGAGGCGGAGGCCGAGGCGACTCATCTCGCGTCGGTCGTGGCCCATTCGAGCGCCGCGATCATCGGAAAGACTTTGGATTCGATCGTCACGAGCTGGAACGCCGGAGCGACGCGACTGTTCGGCTACCGCGCCGCCGAGATGATCGGGCAGTCGATCGCCCGGATCATTCCGGCGGACCGTCTCGGCGAGGAAGACCGTATCCTCGAACGGCTTCGCGCCGGTGAAACCCTCGAGCCCTTCGAGACGAAGCGCGTCGCCAAGGACGGAAGGGTCCTTGACGTTTCGATTTCGGTCGCACCGATCAAGAACGCGCTTGGGGCGATCGTCGGCGCGTCGAAGGTCCTGCGCGACATCAGCTTGCGCCGGAAGGCCGAGGACGCGCTGCGCGCGAGCCAGGAGCGCTTCCGCACGATGGTCGAGGACGCGCCCGACGCCATCCTACTCTACGACGTCGACAAGGACCGCTACGTCGCCGCGAACAAGGCCGTCGAGCGCCTGTTCGGCGTTTCCCGCGACGAACTTCTCCAATACGACCCGCAGCGCGTCTCCGCGTCGGAGCAGCCCGGCGCGGCGCCAGGTCCAGTGTTGGTCCTGCTGCGCCACTACGCGGCGGAACAGCCCGACGGACTGCCGCTGGCGCAGTCCTTCCGCGCGTACACGCAACGCGCCCTGGACGGCGAGGAAGTGACTTTCGAGCGGCGGATCCTGCGACCCTCCGGAGAAGAGCGCGTCGCGCGCGCGACCGTTGTCCGGCTTCCCTCGATGGGCCGCCTGGTTCGGACGAGTCTTGTCGACATCACCGAGCAGGACCGGGCCCAGCGCGAACTGGCCTCCGCCGCCGCGATCCTCCAAACCGAGCACGAATTCGTCGCCGGACGGCATTCTGGTCGTCGATTCGGAGAGGCGGATCCTGTCGATCAATCGCCGCCTCGCCGAGATCCTCGGCGTTCCTCGCGAAGCGCTCGCGACGCGCGACTATGCTGCGCTGCGGGCGATGGCCGCCGAAAAGGCGGCGGACCCCGAAGCGTATCTGCGCCGGGTGCAGGATCTTTACGACCATCCTGAGAAAGCCGCTCACGACGAACTGCTGCTCAAGGATGGTCGCGTGATCGACCGATTCACCGCGCCGTTCAAGACTCCGGACGGACAATACCTGGGCGTGATCGGGTTCTTTCGCGACATCACCGAACGCAGGAGAGCCGAGGAACGGCTTCACGCCAGCGAGGAGCGCTTCCGCACGCTGGTCGAGGAATCCCCCGACGCCATCCTGCTCTACGACGTCGACCAGAGGCGTCTGGTCGCCGTGAACAAGGCCGCCGAGTCTCTTTTTGGGGTTTCCCGAGAGGTTTTGTACGCGCACGATCCGATCGTTTTTTACGCGCCCGAACAGCCCGACGGGCGACCGTCGTCTGAATCCTTTCCCGATCACAACGAACGCGCCCTCGCCGGCGAGGCCGTCAATTTCGAACGCCGAATCCTCCGACCCTCCGGCGAAGCGCGCATCTGTCGCGTAACGCTTGTCCGCCTTTCCTCGAATGTCCGCGTGCTGCGGTCCAGTCTCGTCGACATTACGGAACAGCGGGCGGCCGAGGCGCGATTGTCGGAGGTGCTGCTCAGCGTCGCCATGCGACAGGAAGACGAGCGTCATCGGATCGCTCGGGAATTGCACGATTCGCTGAGCCAGTATCTGGCCGCGTTGAACATGAAGCTGGAGATGTTCGGACGGACCGTCGCGGGACTCCCACCGGTGGCGTCGGGGGTGGCGGAGTTGAAAGGCTTGACGACCACCATCGGGGACGAGGTCAGCCGCCTTGCCTGGGAGCTGCGTCCGATCGCGCTCGACGATATCGGCCTCGAGCCCGCGATCAAGCGTCTCGCCGACGAATGGGCCCAGCGATCCCGGCTGCAGTTCGATCTCCATCTCGATCTGAAGCGCCGCAGGCTGACGCCCGCCGTCGAGACGACCCTCTACCGCGTGTTGCAGGAAGGCGTCACGAACATCGTCCGGCACGCCGGCGCCAGCAAGATCGGGGTGGTCGTGAGGGCGTCGCAGGACGGCGTGGTCATGATGATCGAAGACGACGGCGAGGGATTCGATGCCGAGGCTGTGAATCGCGCATCGTCCGCGCACCTCGGCCTGCTCGGCATGCGGGAGCGGCTCGCCCTCATTCACGGCAGCCTGGAGATCGAAACGGGACCCGGCGCCGGGACCACCCTCATCATCCGCGCGCCCCTCAAGGAGTCCGTCGCGCACGGGGCGAAGCGGGTGGACTGAGCGACCGGGATCGTTGCGGAGCGCGCATCCTCCCGGACGACTGGCTTTGTTTGCCGCCGCCTTTGCGGTTCGCTCACCCTCCGCCTGCATCGATGACTTCGACGACCTGGCGCGTCGAAGGCTTCACGAACACGATCCGGTTGTTCACGACGACGTATTCATAGTCACGATACTCGGGAATCAGGTCGGCGATCGTCGTCGGCAGCGGCATCAGGTCGACGTCGCCGGGCACGGGCGCGCCGACATGCACGTCGCGGGTGACGCCGTTGGCTTGCGGCGAAGCCGTCGCCAGGAGCAAATCGGCAATTCGGGCGGCTATGTCCCTGGTGATTTCGGCGCTGCCCTGGGCTCGGATTTTTTCCGGATCGACGTGCGGGGTCGCGCTGGCGCCGGGGGTCGTCGGCTGCTGGGCGCATGCAAGTCCCGTCGCAAGGGCGGGCAGGACAAGGGCTGCGACCGCACCAATTCTCTTGCGTTTCATGACGAACTCCCTGATCCGCCGATCACGGGAAACTGCGGTTCGCCACGAAGGTTCCCGCCGCCAGCCGAGGCGGCGGTCGCCCTTACTCGGCCGGCGCGGCGCCCGCGGCGCGGGCCCGCGGCGCGCGACGGCCGCTGACGGCCTTGGTCAGCGCGACGATGATCGCCAGCACCGCGACATAGACCACGACCTGCAGGACGGACGGCTGGTCGGAATAGCCGATGAGCGTATGCAGCACGCGTCCGAAGAGGCTCGTGTCCGAAAGGATCGCAGACGTATCCCAGGCCGTGTCGCCGAGCGCCGTGATCACTCCCGCCTGCTGCAGAAAAGCGACCGCCTGCGCAGCGAGGCCGGCCGCCAGCAAGCTGATGAGCGCGGTCGTCACGGCGAAGAGTTTTCGCTGCGGGATGACGACCAGACCGAAATAGGTCAGGGCCGTCACCGCGACGCCGAGGAGGAGCCCGAGCGCCGAGCCTGATCAGGAGATCCGCCGTGGTGGAGCCCCCTGAGGCGACGAGACCGTACATGAAGAGCGCGATTTCCGAGCCCTCGCGCATGACCGCGACCGCGCAGACGACGCCGAGCGCGGCGATCGACCGGCTGCCGACCCGGACCGCCTCGCCGACCTTCTTCACCTCCCTCGCGAGTTCGCGGCCATGGCTCGCCATCCAGACGTTGTGGGTGACGAGCATGACGACCGCGACGAGCAGAATCGAGGCGTTGAAGATTTCCTGGCCCACCCCCGCCATCGCCTCGGCGAGCGCGCCCGCGAACGCGGCCACGAGGCACGCGCCCACGACGCCCGCCGCGACGCCGAGCCCGATCACGACGCGGCTGCCGCGCACGCCCTTGGTGACCGCGAGCACGATGCCGACGATGAGGCCCGCTTCGATGATTTCGCGAAAGACGATGATCAAGGCGCCGAGCATGGAGGAAGCCTTGCCTGTTACTGGACGACCAGAAAGCCTTCGGTCGTCGCCTCGTGATAGTCGTCGTAGAAGCGGTAGCGTCCGGCTTTCAGCGGATGCACGTTGACCGTGATCGTCTTGCCTCCGGTGACCACCTTCTCGAACCGCAGCGCCTTGCTCTCGAATTCGGCCGGCGTGCCGTCCTGGTTGGCGACCTCGATCACGATCGGCTTGCCCGCGGGCGCAGTCGGTTCGGCCGGCGAGAACTTGTGGTCCTTGAGGGTCAGTGTGACCTTCGCCGGCTCGTCGGCGTTCGCCGCGGAGCCCGCGGCGAACGACGCGGCCAGGGCGACAATCGAGATAACGCGGCCAAGGGACATGCAACGCTCCATTGCGCCGCGTGAATAAAGACCTCCCAAAGAGGCGAGACCCGCGACCCGTGCAAGTCGATAACAAGCCCGCGGCCAAGCGACAAGGACGGCCAGGCCAATTTAGAAGCAATACAAATCGACGCGGCGGGGGGATTGCAGCGGGCGCGGCGAAGCCGAACCGCGCTTTCCGACCCTCTGGAATCTGCGGCGGCAAATAATTCGCGCGTCGCGAAAAAACCTCTTGCGCCGCCGCGCAATTCGCACAAATAAGCGACTTGCCCAATACGCACGTGCCTGTGGTCGTGTGTCGGTCGGCGGGGATCTGGACAAGAGGCCAGTTAACCGCCCCTGGAAGACCGGCAGCCGGAGGCGAACCGGCGAACCCCGCCCAACGGGGGACGCGACTTGAAGCAACGACGGACCGGGCTTTTTTGGTCTCTGCCGGCCCTCCAAAGGTCGGCGATCAAAGAGGCTTGTCTATCTTGCCGGGCGTGCGGACGGTGTTTCCTCGTCCAAACGATGGCCTCATGATCGTCTCGAGCGGCGTCGCCGCTTGAGGCGCGCATTTGGCTACGGCGCAGCAGCTGATTGCCCTTTCGGCTACCGCCTCATCGGCGGCAAGCGACGGGCGATCGCGTCGGCGGGTCAACGCCTTCGCGCTCCGCGTCTCCATCGCGCGGGCGCGAGGTCGCATCGCCGGCGAATCCTTCACGTTCTCAGGCGCGGACGCAAACCGCGCCGCCGGGGGATGCCGCTATGACGGACCGTATCAAGGAGTTCCTCGCCGCGCAACCGCGAGAGACGGGCCGCGCCTCGTCGTCGATCTCGACGTCGTGCGCGAAAACTATCTGAGCTTCGCCAACGCCCTGCCCGACACGCGCGTGTTCTACGCCGTGAAGGCCAATCCGGCGCCCGAGATCCTGAGCCTGCTCGCCGATCTCGGCTCGTGCTTCGACACGGCCTCGATCGCCGAGATCGAGCTGGCGCTCGCCGCCGGCGCGACGCCGGACCGCATCAGCTTCGGCAACACGATCAAGAAGGAGAAGGACATCGCGCGCGCCCATGCGCTCGGCGTCCGGCTCTACGCGGTCGATTGCGAGGCGGAGGTCGAGAAGATCGCGCGCGCCGCGCCGGGCGCGAAAGTGTTCTGCCGAATCCTGTGCGACGGCGCGGGCGCCGAATGGCCGCTGTCGCGCAAGTTCGGCTGCGCGCCGGAGATGGCGGCCGAGCGTGCTCGAGCGCGCCCACGCGCTCGGCCTCGTCGCGCACGGGCTCTCGTTCCACGTCGGCTCGCAGCAGCGCAACCCGCGCATGTGGGACCGCGCGCTGAAGGTCTCGGCGGCGATTTTCCGCGACCTCGCCGAGCGGGGCATCCAGCTCGCGATGCTCAACCTCGGCGGCGGCTTCCCGACGCGCTATCTGCAAGCGCGTGCCGCCGGTCCGCGCCTACGGGCAGACGATCTTCCGCGCGCTGCGCCGCCATTTCGGCAACCGCATTCCGGAGACGATCATCGAGCCGGGCCGCGGCATGGTCGGCAACGCCGGGATCATCGAGGCGGAGGTGGTGCTGATCTCGCGCAAGTCGGAGGAGGACCGCGCTGCGCTGGGTCTATCTCGACATCGGCAAGTTCAACGGCCTCGCCGAGACGATGGACGAGATGATCCGCTATCCCGATCCGCACGGCTTACGACGAGGACGCGCTCGGCCCCTGCGTGCTCGCGGGCCCGAGCTGCGACTCGGTCGACGTGCTCTACGAGAAGGAGCCCTACCTTCTGCCGGTCACGCTCGAGATCGGCGCGAAGGTGCTGATCGAGGGAACCGGCGCCTACACGACGACCTATTCCTCGGTCGGCTTCAACGGCTTCCCGCCGCTGAAGGCCTATGTGATCTGAGACGAGCGCCGGCGGCCTTTCGGGCGGCCGGCGCTCGCGCCAGAGCGAGGGTTCGTGCATCCGGCGGTGTAGCACAATCGTCTCGGGGAGCCTCGGCAGGAACTTTCCGGACGTCCGCTTGTTGGAATCGCCGAAGGGATTGGTCCCTGGGGACGAACATCTCGGAGGTCTTACATGAATTCCAGACAGGCAGTACTTCTGACGGGCGTGCTTTCCGCTTTCGTTCTCTCTACGCCCGCTGGAGCGGTGGCGACAGGCGCACCTGGTAGCGCGTCGGGCTCGACCGGGTCGGCGAGCGGCGCCGGGTCCTCGGCGACAGGCGCGTCCGGCGTGTCGGGTGCGACGGGTTCGACCGGTTCGACCGGGTCGGCGAATGGCGGCGGGGCTACGGCGACAGGCGCCCCCGGCGGCGTGTCGGGTGCGACGGGTTCGACCGGGTCGGCGAATGGCGGCGGGGCTACGGCGACAGGCGCCCCGGCGGCGTGTCGGGGAGCGCGTCGGGTGCGACCGGGTCGGCTAGCAACGCCGGGGCCACCGCGACGGGCAACCCCGGGGGCGTGTCGGGCGCTTCCGGCTCTGCGAACGTCGGACATCCTGGAGCAGCCTGCGGTCGCGACATCCCTGGCGCGACGACGACCGATTGCAACCAGCAGTAAGGCCGCTGCGGCGCCTGAAGGTCGCGTGACGGGGCGGCCCTTTTATTTCGGGCTGCTCAGGCGGCTGCTGGCTAGGACGGTCCCCTGCGGGGAGGCCCGGCGTTTCCCTCAGTCCGTCGAGCCCATCTTAAATCCTCGCCACAAACGACCGAGAAACACGAGGCTTCGTCGAACTTCGCGTTCTTCGTGGTGAACTTCAAGACACAAGCCATGCCCAAGATCAGCGCCGGAATCCTCCTCTATCGTCGGCGTCAAACCGGCATCGAGGTCCTGCTCGTCCATCCGGGCGGTCCGTATTGGTCGAGGAAAGACGACGGCGCGTGGTCGATCCCCAAGGGACTCGCGGAGGACGGCGAAGACCTGTTGGCCGCGGCGAAGCGCGAAGCGCTCGAGGAGACCGGCCTCGAAGTCGAGGGCGACCCCATCGACCTCGGAAAGTTCAGGCAACCCGGCGGCAAGATCGTCGCCGTCTGGGCCTTTGAAGGCGATTTCGATCCGGCGAGCCTCACGAGCAATGCGTTTGCAATGGAGTGGCCTCCCCGATCCGGGAAGACGGCGGAGTTCCCGGAAGTTGACAGGGCGGGCTGGTTCGATCTCGACGAGGCGTCGAAGAAGGCGTCGAAAGGACAGGCCCCGATCCTCGCGGCCTTGCGATCCAAACTCGGCGCCCTGAATCCGAAATCACGGCCGGCGGGCCTCGCTGGACCTTGAGTTCAAGCGCCTCACGGGAACAAAGCGCGCCCGTCTTGCTTCTCTTCTCACTTGCAACCAAGCCCGCAGGAGAGAGCCATGAGTGACTTCACCCGCCAGTCCAACACGGACTTCAACCGCCAACCCAACGCTGACTTTACGCGAAATGCTGTCAGCGAGCCGGCACGCCAACCCAATGTCGTCAACGAGCCCCCTCGCCCCCCCAGGATTGTGAACGACCCCGCGGCGTCGCGTCCCACGCCGGTTGCGCGCGCAGCGCTGACGACCTCCGGCCCGCTGATCGGTCCGAACGACATCGCGGCCTTCATCGCGGCGGCCGTGATGGTCCTCGGACCGCTCGCCGGCGGGGCGTTCTGGACGCACTGACGTCGGGAGGAGGACCGCCGGCGAGACAGAGCCGAAACTTACGCCCGGCCGCGATCGGTCAGGCACAGCATGGCGCGTGGTCGCTCTCCGCTAAGACTATTGCGGTCCCGGGCGCCTTTCGTCGATACAAGCGCGCATCCGCGGTGAACCCGCGCTTGTATCGAGGATCTTCATGACGTTCTGGCTCGACATCGCCGCCTTTGTCGTCAAGGCCCTGATCATCGTAGCGGCCGTGGGCGGGCTCGCGATTCTGATCGTCCGCCTCAGCCGCTCGTCCGACGGCCCGAAGGACCGAGAGATCCGGATCAAGTCCGTCAACGACCGCTACGACGGCATGCGCGACGCGATCAACGCCGAATTGCTCGACAAGAAAGCGCGGAAGGCGCTGGCCAGGGCTCGCAAGAAGGAGGCGAAGGCGCGCCGCGGCGAACCCGCCGGCAAACGGGTCTATGTCTTGACCTTCAAGGGCGATCTCCGCGCAACCGCCGTCAAAAATCTCGGGCGCGAGATCGACGCGGTTCTGACCGTTGCGCGGCCGGACGAGGACGAGGTCGTCGTGCGGATCGACAGCGGCGGCGGCACGGTGACCGGCTACGGCCTGGCGGCCGCCGAGATCGATCGCCTGCGCGCCCGAAACGTCCGGGTCACGGCCTCGGTCGATCAGGTCGCAGCGAGCGGCGGCTACATGATGGCATGCGCCGCCGACCGCATCGTGGCTGCGCCCTTCGCCGTCGTCGGCTCGATCGGAGTCGTCGCCTCGGTGCCGAACGTTCACAAGCTTTTGCAGAAGAACGCGATCGAGTACGAGGACATCACCGCGGGCGAGTTCAAGAGGACAGTCTCGGTGCTCGGCGAAATCACGCCTGCGGGCCGTGAGCATTTCCGCGGTAAGCTCGACGCGATTCACGCGGCCTTCAAGGCGCATGTCGCCGAGCGCCGGCCAGCTGCCGACATCGCCCAAGTCGCGACCGGCGATTATTGGCTGGCGAGCGACGCGATCGCCCTCGGTCTCGTCGACGAGATCGTGACCGGCGACGATCTCCTGTTTCGCGTCCGCGACGAAGCACGGCTCTACGAGGTCAAGTGGGAGGCGCGCAAGACGCCGCTGCAGCAGCTCATGGGCGGACTCGGGGCCATGGCGCGCAAGGCGGCGGACGCCGTCGTCGCCAGCGTGAACAGCCACGGTTGACGGAGCGCGCGAGAGTAGCCGCGCGTTGTTAAGGCGCGAACTGGAATGGTATCGAGCGCAACGCCACGGAGCGAACCCGGTCTATATCTTAGTTCAAGGCGTGTCAGCTCACCCAATAGCAGGGACGAAATATGGCCATGAAATTTCACCCGCTGGTCGTCTTCGCCGCGTTATCTCTGTCGAGTGCCGGCCCGCTCGTCTTCGACGGGGATTTCGCGCTTGCGGCTGGTCTCGACGTCGCGTCGACCGCGTCGACCGCGGACCTTCCATCGCCGAACATCGCCCTGTCGCCTGAGACGCTGCCTTATGTCGGCGTTCGCGCGGTTGGACACCCGCGCCTTTCGAAACACCCGAATGTAACCTGGGATCAGGAGGACATAGACCACTACAAGGAAATGCTGCGGTCCAGCCCGGAGCTTCGCATCCAACTTGAGGACCTTAAACGCAGGATGGACCAGGTTGTGGGGCAGCCGGTCTCAATCCCTGAACCGCAAAAAGGACCGGATGGCGCCTGGCTCTTTCCTGGCGACTACTTCCCCCCGTTCCCCGATTTTGCGGGACAGTCCGACCCCTGGACGAATTTCGACCGGTACATAACCAAGGCGGCAAACGAAGTTTCCGATCTGGGCACAGTTTACGTCCTGACCGGCGAAGAGCGATACGCAAAGCACGCGCGCGACATCCTCGTCGGGTACTCGAATTGCTCCCGTTACGGGGCGCCGCCGGCTATGACAAAGCGCAGCGTCTCCGGCCTCACCGGGCCCCTGTTCACCGAGGCGCTCCAGCTCCAGCTTCTTGCTCGCGGCTATGACTTGATCTCCAGCTCTCCATCCGTCTCCGCTGAAGACCGGGTCCGCATCCACGACGAACTGTTGCGTCCTTTGGCCTCGGAGATGCTGTATCCGTCCGTGCCGGAACGCGACCCTGGACTGACAGCCGCCAGTCAGGTCAACAATCGCGGAGCGATCGCGTCCGCGGCTGTCCTGATGGCTGGCTATGCGACCGACGATCAGGAGTTGGTCGACGCCGCGCTTTACGGCATCCGGTCGACAATAAACCCCAATGAGAGCCCTGCCGAGAACGCCGAATACCATGACCACATCAAGCGGTTTCCCGCGCCGAAAGACTGGACGGTCGCGACCGCGGACAATCCGAGCGCCGGTCTCACGACAGTGTTCTTCGCACAACCGGCGATTCCAGGCGGCATGTGGGTCGAAGGCAGCCCAGGCTATACGCTCTACGCTCTCGGGTCGTTGGTGAATGCGGCCGAGGCGGCATGGCGCCACGGGCTTGATTTGTACTCGTACAACAATGCCATCTTCAAGCACCTATTTGACTACCCGCTCAGTTTCGCTTACCCAGATTTGACCTTACCCGGAGAAAATGATTCTCATCGAGAATCTCTTCTTACTGCAACTACAGGAAATCTTTACGAGTATGCCTATCGTCGATATAAGGATCGCCGATATCTCGCGGTGATCAACTCTGCCAGCGAACGCGCCTACCTCGGTTCTCTTGGAGCGACGTCCAATTCAAGGCTCAGGAGCAACCGGAGCCTGAGCATGTTCCAGATCGGCGCCGTTCCGCCGTCCTTTCTTTACGACCTCAATCCGCATGAAGAGCCCGGCAAGATTCAGCCGGTCAGCGTGAACTACGCCTCGGTCGGCTTTGGCGTCTTCAAGGTCCCCTCAGCGGCCGCGCCGGAAGTTGAAAATCTGATTTTGTCCTACGGTCCGAGCGCATCTCACGGCCACCCGGACAAATTGCACCTCGACCTCTTCGCGTTCGACGACGTGTTGATGCCGAGCCCGGGCATCAATTTCCCGTACGCCAACAACCTCCTAATCCCGAACTGGTACCAGACGACGGTCGCCCACAACACGCTGGTGGTCGACCAGGCCGTCCAGAATTTCCACCCACACAAACCAAATCTGCCGGACGTCCGTGCGGACCAGACGGTCTATGGCCCCGCGGAGACAATGGGCCTGCAGCGGGCCTGGACGGACACCGCCTATCCGGGCGTACGCATGGACCGGTCCGTATTTCTCAACGGCCGGTATCTGGCCGATCTTTTCTCCGCGGTCTCCGACAGGCCGCACACCTACGATCTGACGTGGCACATCCGCGGCGCCCCGACAACGGATCTCGCCATGGCGCCGGCGCCGTTTCCCGATCCGGTCCCGGTCGGGTACAATCAGCTTTTGAACGTGCGCCAGTCGCAGCCGACGAGCAGCGCCTGGTCGATCACGCTGGCCCTCAAGGACCATCAGTCGCGACTGATTGCAGTGGGAGGGGAGCCCACGCGCGCCATCGTCGGCGACGGCGGCATCTACGTCGACTTTACCTCGAACGATCCCCACAGGAGACCTTCGGCGTCGACGATCCTGCAGAGACGCGAGGACGTTGGCTCAACAATTTTCGGCAACGTGCTCGATCTGTCGGACAAGCCGGACGGCTACGTGAAAAGCGTCACGCAGAGCGGCGGATTCGACGCCGGTTTTGCGGCGCTCAGGATCGAGACGGCCGACGGCAGGGATCTCTGCTTCGCGTCCTACCGTCCCGGCGAGTTCGCGACCGACGGGTTCGAGACCGACGCGCTGCAGGCTTTCGTGTCGTCGAATCGATCGGGCCCGCGTGCGCTTTATCTCGGCGGAGGCACGATCCTGAAGGCCGAGGGCGCCGCCCTGGCGCGCAGCGAGCCCGGTCTCGCCTATGTCGAGACGGTGCAGGACGGCCACATGATCGTCGCCAACCCATCGCCAACCCCCGCGACCGTCACGGTCACACTGAAGGCGCTGGAGGGCCTGCAGGCGTTCCAGCTCGACAGCGAGGGCCAGCCGAAGGGTAAGGCCGAGGTCGCCGCCAAGGGCGCGGCGACGTTCTCGGTGCCGCTCGAAGCGGATTCTCGCGTAGGCTTCTTCCCGTCCCAACGACCCTGATCCGCAAGAGACGGGGGCGCGGGGCGTGGGGCGGGCCGACTTCCTATCATAGCAACGCCTCTGCGGGGCCGCCTTGACCCCAGTCAATGCGCTGCCGCCGCATGCGTGTATCGTCGCGAGACAGGCTGAGAACCAGCCGAAATGGAGGGTTCCATGGCGAAAGCGGAAACGAAAGTTCCTGTCACGACCGAAGCGAAACCCGAGACGAAGTCAGCGGCGATGCAGATGCAGATGTTCCGGCCGTTCGAGGGCCTGCGCCGGGAGGTCGACCGCCTGTTCGAGGACTTTACCATGAGCCCGTTCAGGCTGCCGTTCCGTCGTCCGGCGTTCGACATCGAACCGTTCTGGTCGCCCGAGTCCTGGGTGGCCGTGCCGGCCGTCGATTTCGTCGAGCATGACAACGCCTACGAGATCCATGCGGACCTGCCGGGCATGGACGAGAAGGACATCAAGGTGAACGTTGTCGGCGCCGTGCTGACGATCAAAGGCGAGAAGCACGAAGAGAAGGAAGAGAAGAAGCGCGACTTCCACATGAGAGAGCGTCGTTTCGGATCGTTCGAGCGCGCTCTGCACGTGCCTGAAGGTGTCGACGCCGACAAGATCGAGGCGAGTTTCAAGAAGGGCGTCCTGACGGTCACGCTGCCGAAGACCGCCGAGGCGCAGAAGCCCGTGAAAGCAATCGAGGTGAAAGGCGAATAGGCGCGCAGGACCCAGCCCGCTCGCCTGCGATCGGGGCTTCCGGAAGGAAGCCCCGTCTCTCCGCGGAGCATGGATTCCGATTCCCACGGTCCCGCGGCGCGGCCCTTCCCTAAGTCGTCCGTGAGGACGCCTGCCCGTTTGCGGCCGGACTACGGGGAGGGACGCGGGCAACGACCGTAGGGCGAGTTACTTGTCCTTGGACAGGACGGACCAGCCGAACTTGCTCGACAAGGGGGTCGGATCGTCGATCAAAGCCGCCGGCCAGAATGGGCCCTTCTTGTCGCTCAGGACCTTCCAGCCGAACAGATCCGACAGCGGGGTGGCCGGGTTTTTTATCTTCGAGGCGAACCCGCCAGCCGCGGGCTCGAGGCCCTCCTTCTCCCATTCCTCGTCGTCCGCCTCCAACGGCTCGTGACTTTCGAGAATTTTCGCCACGCTCGTGCCCTTGCCGGAGGGCGCATTGACGGCGACCAGCACTTTATCCGGCTTGAACGAGGCCTTCACCTCTTTGAAGCCCTTTGCAAACAGTTCGTCTATCGCTGCTTTGGCTTTTGCGGAATCCGCGTAGGTTCGCTTTTCGATCGACATCGTCGCACCGCTTTCTTGCTGCGCCTGTGGCGGCCTTCCTTCCCGTCGCGTCGCCGCCGTGACGCGACCGCCGTCGGACATTGTACGGCGGCCAGCTACGGGTGTCGAGATAGGTTGTCAAGTTTGATTGTCATCAAAATGTGTCAATCTAGATTGTCACAGAACCCGCCAGTCCGGATCGACTGTTGCCCCCGCGCCGCAGCGGACTCCCGGCAACGCCCTGTAGGCCCGCGCCGCCGTCGCCGGCTTCCTCGTCCATTCCGCGAACTCACTGACGCATGGGCGCTTTTTCGCGCGGCCCGGCGGCTCAATGCACAGCCTCCGGGTTGAGGCGATTCTCGGCCAACTTCCGGAGAGACCGCGTCGGCGGCGCTGCGTCGAGCGCCGAAGCTACGGCGGGAGCGGGGCGCGACCGGTCTGCCGAGCGCCAGCAAAGACGATTTCCTGTTGAACGTATCCCGGCGACGCCGGCGGCCATCGCCCCGGCGCTGACGGAACACGCTTCCAACTCGGCGAAAGCGCCTCACGGCCCGGCTCGACCCGGCGTGCCGGATCAAGCCTCTTCGCCGCTTGGGACCCAAGCCCCGTTATCGGGACGCCCCGTACAGGACGGACCAGTTGAACTTTTTCGACAACGGCGTCGGATCGTCGACCAAGGCCTTCGGCCATAAGGGAGACCGGTACTCGTTCAAGACGCTCCAGCCGAAGAAATCCGACAGCGGAGTCGCCGAGCTCAGGGCAGTCTCGAAATCGAAGGGCTTACGCGCCGAGGCCAGAGCCGGAGCCTTGGGGCTCTCGTCCGCCAATTCCTCGTCGGTCGTCGCCACGGTCGCGTAACTGTCGAGAATTTTCGCCGCCTTCGCGCCGTCGCCGAAGGGCGCATTGACGGCGACAACCACCTTGTCGGGCTTGAACGAGCTATTCACGTCGGTGAAGCCGTTGGCAAACAGTTCGTCTATCGCCGCCTTGGCTTCTTCCGAATTTGCATATGTTCGCTTTTCGATCGCCATCGTCGCACCGCTTTCTGTCCTAACGCCTGCGGCGGCATTCTCTCCCCATTGCGTCGCCGCCGTACGCAATCGCCGTCCGATATTGTACGGCGACGGCGCACCGGTGTCGAGATTAGTTGTCACATTTGATTGACATCAAAGTGTGTCAATTTTGATTGTCACTCAGCCTCAGAAGCTGCGCGCGCCGCGTGCAGCGAAAGCGGAAAGGCCCGGGGGCTGGCCTCCACGAGCCTGTCAGGCCGTTTGCAGCCGCAGCGGCGTTCGCCAAATCCCCCGCCGTTGCGCTGGGGGCTGCAACTCCTTTCCTCCTGCGACACGGCGCCGCAGAGCGGCCTTTTCCCGCCAGACGGCGTTTTCGCCGCAGTCGCGGTCCCCAGGGATTTGCGACCGGCTCCTGGGTCATCACGGGCGTCATCCCGATCCCGAATCGTTTCTCGTCCGCCTCGCCGCTGGCCGGACCGGACGTGACATCTCTCCGACGCCTGTGGCATGCGCCACGCCAGCGATCCTATCTTCGGCGCCTGCGGACCATCCGGCTCGCGATTCACGGCCGGCGACCTGACCTCGCCGTTTGGGGACTTAGGACTTGCCCTGGCCTCGTGGGGAGCGGCGCGCTCGCTTCCGCTCAGTTGGTTCCTCGGCTTGAGTCGGCTCTGACCTCATCCGGACCCGCCGCGCCGGCGTTGGAGACTTGCTCGGCGTCTGCTTTGGGAACGTCGGTGGCCGCGGGAGCCGGAAAGGCCTTCTCAGGGGACGCAACACCCTCGCGGCGACGCCGCGCTCCGCTGAACGCCCCGTACAGAACCGACCAGCCAAACTTGTTCGAAAGCGGAGTCGGGTCGTCAACCAGAGCCTTCGGCCAGAAGGGGGAACGGTAGTCCTTCAGGACGCTCCAACCAAAGAAGTCCGACAGGGGGGTCGCCGAGCCCAGGGCAGTCTCGAGATCGAAGGGCTTACGCGCCGAGGTCAGAGCCGGAGCCTTGGCGCCCGCGTCCGCCGATTCCTCGTCGGTCGTCGCCACGGTCGCGTAACTGTCGAGAATTTTCGCCGCCTTCGCGCCGTCGCCGAAGGGCGCATTGACGGCGACAACCACCTTATCGGGCTTGAACGAGCTATTCACGTCGGTGAAGCCGTTGCGCAAACAGTTCGTCTATCGCCGCCTTGGCTTCTTCCGAATTTGCATATGTTCGCTTTTCGATCGCCATCGTCGCACCGCTTTCTTCAAATTATCCCGTGCCGGTTCCCCTTCTGCGTCGCCGCCTTGACCGCGACCGCCGCCAAATCTTGTACGGCGGCGCCGCGAGGGTGTCGAGATCGCTTGTCACCTTCTCGCCTGGGATTGTCTCGGCAGATTGACACGTCGTCGGACCCGGACCAGCAGGGGGCCGACTTGCTGTGGGGTGGGAGGGCGAGGCGCGGGCTGCTCCTATGATCCCCTGTCGATCGCTTGCAATCGCAGCGCGCGCTCGCTAATCGCCCCCCATGTCCGCTCCACCGATCGCGCTCATCAACGCTCGCCTCGTCGATCCGTCCTGCGACACGGTGACGCGGGGCGGCCTGTTCGCGCGGGACGGCGTCATCGCCGGCGTCGGCCCCGAGGTTACGAGGGACCAGCTTTCTCAAGAGACGCATGTCGTCGATTGCGCCGGCGACGTGGTTTCGCCGGGTCTCATCGACATGCGCGCCTTCGTCGGCGAGCCGGGCGCCGAGCATCGCGAGACGATCGCGAGCGCTCAGCGCGGCGGCCGCTGCGGGCGGCGTGACGAGCGTCGTCGTCCGGCCGGACACCCATCCTCCGGTCGACGATCCGGCCGTGGTCGACTTCATCCTTCGCCGGGCGCGCGACGACGCGAAGATCCGTATCTTCCTGTCGGCCGCCCTGACCAAGGGTCTCGAGGGCCGCGAGATCGCCGAGATCGGGCTGCTCGCCGAGGCCGGCGCGATCGCCTTCTCCGACGGGCGCCGCTCGGTCGCCGAGGCGCAGACCATGCGCCGCGCGATGACCTACGCGCGCGACTTCGACGCGCTCGTCGCGCCCGTCTGCGAGGATCGTTCGCTCGGCGGGGAGGGCGTCATGGCGGAGGGGCTCCGGGCGAGCTGGCTCGGCCTGCCCGGCGTGCCCCGCGAGGCCGAGACCATCGTGCTCGACCGCGACCTCCGCCTCGTCGCGCTGACCGGCGCGCGCACCCACTTCCAGATGATCTCCAACCGCCTGTCGATCGAGGCGATGCGCCGCGCCCGCGAAGCGGGCCTTGCCGCCACCTGCGGCGTCTCGATCAACAATCTCACGCTGAACGAACTCGACGTCGGCGATTACCGCACCTTCCTCAAGCTCAGCCCGCCGCTGCGCGACGAGGACGAGCGGCTGGCCCTGGTCGAGGCGCTGAGCGAAGGCGTGATCGACGTGATCTGCTCCGACCACGACCCGCAGGACGTCGAGACCAAGCGCCTGCCCTTCGCCGAGGCCGCGGCCGGCGCGGTCGGCGTCGAAACCATGCTGTCGGCGAGCCTCCGGCTGGTGACCGCCGGTCACCTCAGCCTGCCGCGCCTGATCCGCGCGATGACGCTGAGGCCGGCGGAGATCCTGCGCCTGCCGGTCGGCCGCCTTTCGGTCGGCGCGCCGGCCGACGTGATCCGCTTCGATCCCGAAGAGCCCTACGTGCTCGACCCCGCCGACCTCCACTCGCGCTGCCGCAACACGCCGTTCGACGAGGCGCGGCTCGAGGGCCGGGTCAAGCTGACGCTGGTTGCGGGACGCGTCGCCCACGAATAATCTCGCCTGCAAGAAGAACGCGGAGCGCGCATGGTTGGGGTTTCGTATGATGGGGCGCTGGCGCTGGCGCTCGGCTACTTGCTGGGCTCGATCCCGTTCGGCCTCATCCTGACCCGAGCTCGCCGGCGCCGGCGATCTGCGCGCGATCGGCTCGGGCAACATCGGCGCGACCAACGTGCTGCGCACCGGCCGCAAGGGCCTCGCCGCGGCGACGCTCGTCCTCGACGCGCTCAAGGCGACCGCGGCCGTCGTTCTTGGCGCGTGGCTGTTCGGACCCGCGGCCGGCGCTTCCCGCCGCGGCCGGCGCGATCCTCGGCCACCTCTATCCCGTCTGGCTCAAGTTCCGCGGCGGCAAGGGCGTCGCGACCTTCCTCGGCGGCCTCATCGGCATGGCGTGGCCGGCGGCGCTGGCCTTCGCCCTCGTCTGGCTCGCAGTCGCCTATCCTCACGCGCTATTCGTCGGCGGCCGCGCTGGCGGCCACCGCTCGTCTGCGCCGATCGCGGCCTGGGCGATCGGCCTGCCCGAGGTCGGATACGTCTTTGCGCTCCTGGCCGCGCTCGTCTGGTTCAAGCACAGCGCCAACATCCGCCGCCTCCTTGCGGGGACGGAATCGAAGATCGGGCAGGCCTGAGCGATGGCGAAGAAGACCCGGCCGCCGCGCCTCTCCGACGAGCAGCTGTTCGACTGGCTGCGGCTGATCCGCTCCGAGAACGTCGGCCCGCGCACCTTCCGCGCGCTCGCTCAACGCCTGCGGCGGCGCGCGCGCGGCGCTCGAGGCGCTGCCGGACCTCGCCCGCCGCGGCGGCGCGCGCCGGCCGATCCGGGTCGCGACCCACGAGGAGATCGAGCGCGAGCTCGACGCCGCGCGCAAGCTTCGGGTGCGCTTCGTCGCGCTCGGCGAAGCCGACTATCCCCCCGTGCTGCGCCAGATCGATTCCGCCCCGCCGATCCTGTCGCTTCGCGGCCGCGAGGAGGCGCTGCAACAGCCGGCGGTGGCGATCGTCGGCTCGCGCAACGCCTCCGCCGCCGGCCTCACCTTCGCCGAGCGGCTGGCGCGCGGGATCGGACAGGCGGGCTACGTCGTCGTGTCGGGCCTCGCCCGCGGCATCGACCAGCGCGTCCATGTCGCGAGCCTCGAGACGGGCGCGGTCGGGGTGCTCGCCGGCGGACACGCCCGCCCCTATCCCAGCGAGGCGGTTCCGCTGATCGAACGCATGGTCGAGCACGGCGCCGTCGTCTCGGAGATGCCGATCGAATGGGAGCCGCGCGGGCGCGACTTTCCGCGGCGCAACCGGATCGTCTCAGGGCTCGCGCTCGGAACGGTGGTGGTCGAAGCGGCGCGCGGCTCGGGCTCGCTCATCACCGCCCGGTTCGCCCTCGACCAGAACCGCCAGGTGTTCGCGGCGCCCGGCTCGCCGCTCGACCCGCGCGCGGAAGGGACGAACGACCTCCTGAAGCAGGGGGCCACGATCTGCACCTGCGCCGACGACGTGGTGACGGCGCTCGCGCCCGACGAGGCCGGACCTGTTCGCCGCGCTGGAAGACGGCGCGTCGAAGGCGAGCCGCTCTGGGGCGAACAGGCGCTGCTCGGCGTCGATCCGCAGGCGACGCCGCGAACCGCCCCGGCGATGAACTCGACGACCCGGTCGGACCGGCCTATGTCGCGGTCGACCGCCTGGAGGCTGCGCGCGACCGCATCGTCGCCCTGCTGGGCCCCTCGCCGATCACGCTCGACGATCTCGCCCGTGCGGCGGAAGCCTCGGCGCGGGAGGTGCGCGTCGCGCTGATGGAGCTTGAACTCGCCGGTCGGATCGAGTTTTCCGGCGGCGATCGCGTCGCGCTGCGGCCGTCCGCCAGCGAGCCGGCCTGACCGCCGGGACTGATCGCGTCAGTCGCCCGGAGCTGTCGAACGCGGCCTGATCCTCGTCGGAAAGCGGGCCGCCTTCGCCCTCGCCGCCATCGGCCTCGCCTTCCGGCCCCGCGTTGGTGCGCACGAACAAATCCGCCTCCGAACGCGCCATGCCGAGGAAATAGGCCAGGAGATCGAGCCCCGCGGCGAGCGCCATCGCCTCGAGCTGCGCGGTCATGTCGGAGACGTAGCCGGCGACGTCGAGCGACTCGCGGGTGGCGACCGGCTCCGGCCGTCCCTTTGGCTGCTCTTCGGGATCGTGCGCCGATCGCGCATGAGCCGCGTGCTTTCGTCTCGGGTATCCGTGGTGAACAACCATACGATCTGTCGCTCGCACGCAATACGGAACCAACAAGGGCCGTGGCGCGAGCAGGGGGCCTCGGCGCGCGCGCATCGCCGACTCGACCTGCCCCCACCCTTCGTCCAACTCAGCTTTTTTTCCTGCGAAACACAACCCCCCATTCGTGCAACCGTCAAGAAAAGTTGGGCGCGGGGTTCATCGGCCGCCGGATAACAGCGGAAAGTCGGTCAAGCGCGCCCTGCAGAATGTAGGCCGCCGCCATCTTGTCGACCACCTCCGCCCGCCGGGCCCGCGAGA
Organism: uncultured Alphaproteobacteria bacterium; assembly: GCA_963783275.1. Taxonomy (GTDB): domain Bacteria; phylum Pseudomonadota; class Alphaproteobacteria; order Rhizobiales; family Beijerinckiaceae; genus Roseiarcus. Next base: position 151,102 of record CAWANA010000027.1, read on the forward strand.
CGTCATTTTCGATCAGCGACCGCAGGACGACCGCCGTGGAGAACCGCTCGTCCCAAAAGGCGATCGGCAGATCGGTCCGCGCGCCGAGGTTGCGGGCGAAGGCGCGCGTCGATTGCGCGCGGGGGCTGTCGCGCCCCTCGAGATCGAGCGGCAGGCCGAGCACGATTGCGGCGATCTCGAACTCGGCGAAAACGGCGAGGAGCGCGTCTGCGTCCTTCTGGAACGCCGATCGGGGCAGCGTCTTCAAAGGCGAAGCAATGCGCCGCTCGACGTCCGACAGGGCGAGCCCGATGGTCTTGGTCCCGAGGTCGATTCCGATCAGGCGCGCCTTGGCGGGAAGGCGCAGGGCCAAGTCTTCGACGGCGATCGGACGGGTCATCGCGATGAGGCGCTAGCACGGCCGCACGACGCCTGTCGAACCGTCGCGACCGCCGTCGCGGGTTTGCCAGCGCTTGGGAGCGCGATGTATAGGGGCCTCTTCCCGTACATTGGCATCTTGAAGGAGCCATCGATGTCCGTCGATCTCACCGCCGTTCGCCGCATCGCGCATCTCGCGCGCATCGGCGTGAGCGACGCCGAGATTCCGCATCTGCAAGACGAGATCAACGCCATCCTCACGTTCGTCGAGGCGCTGAGCGAGGTCGACGTCGAAGGCGTCGAGCCGATGACCTCCGTCACGCCGATGCGGCTGCCGATGCGCGAGGACGTCGTGACCGACGGCGAGATCGCGGCAAAGGTGCTCGCCAACGCGCCCCTGACCGAGGACGGCTTCTTTCTCGTCCCCAAAGTGATCGAGTGAACGGCCGCGCCGCGCGCTGCTCTCTTGTCAGGACTCTCCTTTGACCGACCTCACCTCCCTGACGCTCGCCGAGGCGCGCGATCGGCTGAAATCCCGGGCGATCTCGAGCGTCGAGATCACCAAGGCCCATCTCGCCGCGATCGAGCGCGGCAAGGCGCTCAACGCCTTCGTCGCCGTCACCGCCGACAAGGCGCTCGCCATGGCCGAGGCGAGCGACGCGCGTCTCGCCAGGGGCGAAGGCGGTCCGCTCGAGGGCCTGCCGATCGGGATCAAGGACCTCTACGCCACCGAAGGCGTCCATACCCAGGCCTGCAGCCACATCCTCGACGGCTTCAAGCCGACCTACGAGTCGACCGTCACCGCCAATCTCTGGCGCGACGGCGCGGTGATGCTCGGCAAGCTCAACATGGACGAGTTCGCCATGGGCTCGTCGAACGAGACCTCCTACTACGGTCCGGTCGCCTCGCCCTGGCTGCCGCCGAACTGGAGCCGCGAGCAGGCGCGCGCCGCGCTCGCCGACAGGGGCAAGCGCGGCCTGCTGGCGCCGGGCGGCTCGTCGGGCGGCTCCGTCGGCCGCGGTCGCCGCGCGTCTCTGCCTCGCCGCGACCGCGAGCGACACCGGCGGCTCGATCCGCCAGCCCGCGGCCTTCACCGGCATCGTCGGCATCAAGCCGACCTACGGCCGCTGCTCGCGCTGGGGCATGGTCGCCTTCGCCTCCTCGCTCGATCAGGCGGGACCGCTCGCCCGCACGGTGCGCGACGCCGCGATCATGCTGCGCTCGATGGCCGGCCCCGACCCGAAGGACTCGACCTGCTCGGCCGAGCCCGTGCCCGACTACGAGGCCGCGGTCGGACGCTCGGTCAAGGGCCTGACGATCGGCGTGCCGAGGGAATACCGGCTCGACGGCATGAACCCCGAGATCGAGGCGCTGTGGGCGAAGGGCGCCGAGTGGCTCAAGGCCGCCGGCGCCAAGGTCGTCGAGGTGAGCCTGCCCCACACGCGCCACGCGCTGCCCGCCTATTACATCGTCGCGCCCGCGGAGGCCTCGAGCAATCTCGCGCGCTACGACGGCGTGCGCTACGGCCTGCGCGAGCCGTCGTCCGAGATCGTCGACCTCTACGAGAAGACGCGCGCGCGCGGCTTCGGCCCTGAGGTGCGGCGGCGGCTGATGATCGGCACCTACGTGCTCTCGGCCGGCTATTACGACGCCTATTATCTGCGCGCGCAAAAGATCCGCACCCTGATCAAGCGCGACTTCGAGACGCGCCTTCGCCGACGGCGTCGATGCGATCCTGACCCCGGCGACGCCGTCGGCCGCCTTCGGCATCGGCGAGAAGGTGCTCGGCCGATCCGGTCGAGATGTACCTCAACGACGTCTTCACCGTGACCGTCAACATGGCGGGCCTGCCGGGCCTCGTCACGCCCGCCGGGCTTTCCGCCGACGGCCTGCCGCTCGGCCTGCAGCTGATCGGCCGTCCGTTCGACGAGGAGACTCTGTTCGCGCTCGGCGAGACGCTCGAACAGGCCGCCGGGCGCATCGCGCCGCCCGAGCCGTGGTGGGCGTGACGCATCCGCGGCCACAGACCTTTCTGGAAAGATGACGAGGTCATCGACATGACGACAGCACCGGTCGAGCGCGAAGCTCATCAAGGGCGCGACGGGCGATTGGGAAGTCGTGATCGGCCTCGAGGTCCACGCCCAGGTGACGTCGAAGGCGAAGCTCTTCTCGGGCGCCTCGACCGAGTTCGGCGGCGAGCCCAACGCGCATGTGTCGCTGGTCGACGCGGCGATGCCGGGCATGCTGCCGGTGATCAACCGCGAATGCGTCGCGCAGGCGGTGCGCACCGGCCTCGCGCTCAAGGCGCAGATCAACAAGCGCTCGACCTTCGACCGCAAGAACTACTTCTATCCCGACCTGCCGCAGGGCTATCAGATCTCGCAGTACAAGAGCCCGATCGTCGGCGAGGGCGAGATCCAGGTCGACCTCACGCCGGACTATTCGATCCGGGTCGGCATCGAGCGCCTGCATCTCGAGCAGGACGCCGGCAAGTCGCTGCACGACCAGTCGCCGACCATGAGCTTCGTCGACCTCAACCGCTCCGGCGTCGCGCTGATGGAGATCGTCTCGAAGCCCGACCTGCGCTCGGCCGACGAGGCCAAGGCCTATGTCGGCAAGCTGCGCACCATCCTGCGCTACATCGGCTCGTGCGACGGCGACATGGAGAAGGGGAGCCTGCGCGCCGACGTCAACGTCTCGGTGCGCCGCCCCGGCGAGCCGCTCGGCACGCGCTGCGAGATCAAGAACGTCAACTCGATCCGCTTCATCGGCCAGGCGATCGACACCGAGGCGCGCCGGCAGATCGAGATCATCGAGGACGGCGGCAACGATCGACCAGGAGACGCGGCTGTTCGATCCGGCGCGCGGCGAGACGCGCTCGATGCGCTCCAAGGAGGAGGCGCACGACTATCGCTACTTCCCCGATCCCGACCTCCTGCCGCTCGAGATCGACGGCGACTGGATCGACGCGCTCGCGGCCTATCTGCCGGAACTGCCCGACGCCAAGAAGGCGCGCTTCATCGCCGACTACGGGCTCTCCGCCTACGACGCGTCGGTGATCGTGGCCGAACGCGAGACGGCCGACTTCTTCGAGAGCGCCGTCAACCACGGCGGCGCGAAGCGCGACGCCGAAGGCCGTCGCCAACTGGCTGATGGGCGATCTCTCCGCGCAGGCCAACGCGCAGGGCGTCAGCGTCGCGGACGCCGGCCTTCCCGCCGCGTCGCTCGCGACCCTCGTCGACCTCATCGGCGAAGGCGTGATCTCCGGAAAGATCGCCAAGGACCTCCTCGTCATGCTGCTCGGCGACGACCGCGGCGCCGATCCGCGCGCGCTCGTCGAAGCGCGCGGACTTCGCCAGGTGACCGACACGGGCGCGATCGACGCCGCGGTCGACGCGGTCGATCGCCGCCAATCCCGACAAGGCCGAGCAGGCCAGGGCGAAGCCCGGCATGCTCGGCTGGTTCGTCGGCCAGGTGATGAAGGCGACGGGCGGCAAGGCCAATCCGCAGGCGGTCAGCGACGCGTTGAAGACGCGACTCGGACTCTGAGCGCTCGCGAATCACGCGCTGCGATTCGCGCGATTCGCTTGCGTCGCATCGCGATGCGCGGCGTTCGTGTCGCTGTCGCAACAGAAATGCGACAGCGGCGCCGAAGAAAAATTCGATTGACTCATGCGCACTTGCGATCGCGTCGCCGCGCGCGCTGAGCGTCGAGAGGCGCGGTCCTCGTTCGTCCCGGCGTCGCGTCCGACGCGCATCGCGATGTGTCGCGCGCGCCGGCGCGAGTCTCGGAGATCCTTGGAAAACAAGGACGCTCCGAGGATCGGCAAAGGCGCGCGCCGTTTCGATCGCGGCGACCAAAGACGCTTCGCCTGCACGGACAAGGACTTGCGCGGTCGATCACGCGTGTGGTCAAAGGCCTTGCTTGGTCCGCGCGCGGCGCGCGATAATTCGATAGTGATGTTGCGTCGAGCCATCTCTCAGTATTCGCACGACTTGCGAAGACCAAAAACGAATGTACCTTCGTTCGCGTATCTGCGAAGCGCGCGGAAACGCGCGGCAATGCAGGCCATCGAGAGGGACGCGACACATGGCGAAAGCAGCAGCCAAGAAGCCGGCCAAGAAGGCCGCAGCGAAAAAGAAACCCGCCAAGAAAGGCGCCGCCAAGAAGACGGCGCGCAAGACCGTGGCCAAGAAGGCCGCGCGCAAGGGCGCCGTGAAGAAGAGCGCCGGCAAGAAGTCCGCAGCCAAAAAATCGACTGCGAGGAAGAGCCCGGCCAAGAAGACCGCCGCGAAAAAAACGGCCGCCAAAAAGGGCGCAGCGAAAAAGGGGGCAGCGAAGAAGACCGCAGCCAAGCGCGCTCCGGCGAAGCGCAAGAAAGTGGAGCCCGTCGCCCAGCCTGCACCGGCCGAAACGCCTCCGACCGAACAATAATCGACCACGCTCGGCTCGAAGGATTCGTTCAAGCAGGCCGCGTTTTTATCGAGACGACGCGAGCAGCGTCTCCGTCCGAAGCCTTGGGGCGTTCGGGCGCGGCCTGATTTTTTCTTCCCGTTTTCGGGTGCGCGGTCGTCTTGCGATAGCCACTGTTCAGGCGCAGATTTCGCGCTGAGCGATCTTGTGCGCCGGTCCGGTGGGGTCGCCCCGAGTCGCGCGGAAAAAGCGATCCGCACATGACCGAAAGCCGCAAGCCGATCGACCTCTATTACTGGCCGACGCCGAACGGATGGAAGATCTCCATCATGCTCGAAGAATGCGCCCTGCCCTATCGGGTGCGCGCCGTGGACATCGGCGCGGGCGAGCAGTTCAAGCCTGATTTCCTCGAGCTCTCGCCCAACAACCGCATGCCCGCGATCGTCGATCCGGACGGGCCGGACGGCGAACCGGTGTCGGTATTCGAGTCGGGCGCGATCCTGCAGTATCTCGCGCTCAAGACCGGTCGCTTCGGCGGCGACACGCCGCGCGAGCGTATTGCGGTGAGCGAGTGGCTGTTCTGGCAGATGGGCGGACTCGGGCCTATGTGCGGCCAGGCCAATCACTTCCGCGTCTACGCCGCCGAAAAAATCGCTTACGCGATCGATCGCTACACTGACGAAGTCAACCGTCTGTTCGGCGTGATGAACACGCGGCTCGCGAAAAGCGCATATCTCGCCGGGCCCTATTCGATCGCCGACATCGCCTCGGTCGGCTGGGCGCGCGGCTGGAAGCGCTACGGGCAGGACATCGCCGATTTCCCGCATGTCCAGCGCTGGCTCAATGCGGTGCTGGCGCGGCCCGCAGTGCAGCGCGGGATCACGCTCGACGTCCCCGGACGCAAGCTGCACGACCTCTCGAAGGACGAGGAGGCGCGCAAGATCCTGTTCGGACAGCGCGCGCGGTGAGGGTTTTGAAACGAAAGCGTCGACCTTGATGCGCGGCGCTGTAGGCCCGCTGACCCGGCCGCGGCGCGGTCATGGACCTCATCACATCTCGACCTCATCACATCTCGGCTAACGCGCTCGCCGAGCACGCCCGGCACGCCCGGGAGGGATCAGCGACCTTGCCCTGCAACGCGTCGGCCGTCTGGTTCCTACTTGTCGACGAAGGCCTTCTCGATCACATAGTCGCCGGTCTCGCCGTGGTTGCCCTCCTCGAAGCCGCGCGCCTCGAGCAGGGCGCGGACTTCGGCGAGCATCGCCGGACTGCCGCAGAGCATGAAGCGATCCTCCTTCGGATCGAGGCACGGCAGACCGTTGTCGGTTGCGAGCCGGTCGGACGCGAGCGCCGCAGACAGGCGCCCGTTGTGGCGGAACGGCTCGCGGGTGACGGTCGGATAGTAGATGAGCTTCTCCCGCACCAGTTCGCCGATCAGGTCGTCCTTCGGCAGGTCGTCCTGGAGGTAGCCGCTATAGGCGAGGTCCGCAATCCAGCGGACGCCGTGCGCCACGACGATCCGGCCGAATTTCTCGTAGGCCTCGGGATCGCGGATGATGCTGAGGAAAGGCGCAAGCCCCGTGCCGGTGCCGAGCAGGTAGAGCGTCCGGCCGGGCCTGAGATTGTCGATCACCAGCGTGCCGGTCGGCTTGCGGCCGACTACGATCTCGTCTCCGGCCTTGAGATGCTGCAGGCGCGAGGTCAAAGGCCCGTTCGGAACCTTGATCGAAAAGAACTCGAGGGCGTCGTCGTAATGGGCGCTGGCCAGCGAATAAGCCCTGAGCAGCGGCTTGCCGTCGCTTGGCAGGCCCATCATCACGAACTGGCCGCTGCGGAAGCGGAAGGTCGGCGTGCGCGTGGTGCGGAAGCTGAACAGACGATCGGTCCAGTGGTGGACGCTCAAGACCTTCTCGTGATGAAACGCGCTCATGAACTCCCGTCTCCGGCCTGCCGGGCGGGGGCCATATCACGAATGCGGAGACAGTCCAACCCAAATTACTATTTTAACACGGGCCTCATGATAAGACACGTGAGCGCACTGTGCGACAAGGGTGCGGGCCAGACGCCGCCCCTCCGATCGCGGCGCGCTTAGACATCGTGACGCCGCGCCGTCCGCAACAGGATGGCGCTGATCTTTTCCTCAAGGCGATCCAGCTTCTGCGGGCTCGCCGCGAGCTCGATGGCGAACCAGTCTTCGGATCGGCGCACGATCCGACCCTCGATCCGCCCGAGTTCTTCGAGATAGGCGATCACCCGCTCGCCCATCGCGCCGACGGGCACGCCCTGAATCGCCACGCCCATGCGCGAGACGTCGCGGGTCGAGCAGGGATATTCGCGGCCGTCCTCGAGCATGTAACGGCCGCCGAGCGCGAGCGGGATGCGGGCGTACCGACGACGCTCGGGTCCCGCATCGCGCGACGCCAAGGGAGCCGCAACGCCTTGTCCCGGCGAAGCCTCCGGGGTCGCTGGGGCGTCCCGCGAAGCGCGAACGCCGAATGAGGACAGACTGGACATGCGGAAGCGCCTGACCGATCGGAAGAGGACGGCCCGGACGTCATGGCCGGGGGCGTCCGGCTGGGGGCGCCGAAGACGCCGGATCCAATGCATTCGGACCCACAAAGCATCGCCGAGCGAGCCTAACAAAGTCTTGCTGGAGAGCGGCGGAAAGCGTCACCAGCCCCGACCGCCCGAGTTCCGCGCCGTTCGTGACGGTTCGTGACGTTGGGCGCTTGACCATCATATACCACTTGGTATACACCGGCGCCGATGGCCCCCTCGTCGGACGACACCCGCGCCGAGCTTCTCGCCCGCGCCCTCGATCTCTTCGCCGCCTATGGCTACGACGGCGTCGGCGTGCAGCAGATCTGCGACGCCGCCGGCGTGACCAAGCCGACCCTTTATCACCATTTCGGCAGCAAGCGCGGCCTCCTCGAGAGGCTGATGGAGGCCCGACTCGGAGTGCTGCACGCCGTGCTCCAAGAAGGCGGCGCGCCGTCCGGCGATCTCGACGTCGCGCTGACGGCGATAGCGGAGACGACCTTCGCCTTCGCCGCAGGCGAGCGCACGTTCTATCGGCTTTATCTCACGCTTTGGTTCGCGCCGGTCCGCAGCGAAGCCTATGACGTCGCGAGGGCGTTTCACGAGCGGCACTTCGCGGCGGTCGAGCGTCGCTTTCGCGAGGCCGCCGGGGAGACGAACGCGCTCCAGGGCCGCAGCCGGGACCTCGCCGCCTCCTTTCTCGGCGTGCTCAACAATCATATCGGCCTCGCCCTCAACAGTTACGCGGCGCTGAACGCGAGGCTCGCGCGCGAAACCGCGCACGCCTTTCTCTACGGCGTGTCGCGAGGGCCGGAGCGCGGCGCGCCGAAAGGCGGCAGGAAATCCCCATCAAACCTACCGATCGGTACATAGGAGCGCCCGTCATGCCCCCTCCCCTCACGCCCACTTGGATCGAGCACGCGATCTTCTGGCAGGTCTATCCGCTGGGCTTCGTCGGCGCCGAGATTCGCCCGGATCGCGCGCCGCCGCTCGTCCATCGCCTGGGGCGGCTGACCAACTGGCTCGACTACGCCATCGAACTCGGCGCCTCCGGCCTGATGCTCGGTCCGGTTTTCGCTTCCGCTACCCATGGTTACGATACAATCGACCATTTCCGCATCGACCCGAGGCTCGGCGACGACGCCGATTTCGACGCGCTGATCGAGGCTGCGCGGAAGCGCGGGCTGAAGGTCGTGCTGGACGGCGTATTCAATCACGTCTCCCGCCGCCATCCGGCGTTCGAGGAGGTTTGCGCACAGGGCCCTTCCGCCCCCCGCGCGCCCTGGTTCCGGCTCTCCTGGCCGCCCAGCCGGCCGGGTCCGGAAGCCGAGAGCTTCGAGGGCCATCACGATCTCGTCGCGCTGAACCACGACGCGCCGGAAGTCGAAGCCCTCGTCGCCGACGTCATGATCCACTGGCTCGACCGCGGCGCGGCCGGCTGGAGGCTCGACGCCGCCTACGCGGTCCCGCCGCGGTTCTGGGCGAAGGTGCTGCCGCGCGTGCGCGCAAAACATCCTGACGCCTATCTCTTCGGCGAAGTGATCCATGGCGACTTCGCCGGATTTGTGAAAGCGAGCGGCCTCGACGCCGTGACGCAATACGAGCTCTGGAAGGCGATCTGGAGCGCGCTCAACGACCGCAATTTCTTCGAGCTCGCCTGGGCGCTTGACCGCCAGAACGCCTTTCTCGACGCCTTCACGCCCCAGACCTTCGTCGGCAATCACGACGTCACCCGGCTCGCAAGCCGCCTCGCCGATCCGCGCATGTTCGACCACGCGCTCGCAATCCTGTTCGCTTGCGGCGGGACGCCCTCCGTCTACGCCGGCGACGAACAGGGGTTTATGGGCGTCAAGGAGAACCGGCTCGGCGGCGACGACGCGGTCCGCCCGGCCTTCCCTGACCGGCCGGAGGCGCTCCCGCCGGTCGGCCTGCCCATCTATCGCCGCCATCAGGAGTTGATCGGAATGCGGCGGCGCCATCCCTGGCTGCATCGGGCCAAGACCCGCGTCGTGCATCTTGCGAACGAGGCCTTCGCCTTCGAAGCGTTTGATGGCGACCGGCGGCTGCTCGTTGCGCTCAATCTCGGAAAGGAGACGGCGCTTCCCGCCTCCGGGATGCGCACGATTTTGTTCGGGCGCGACGCTGCGCTCAGAGCGCCGAACGTGCGTCTCGGCGAAGCGGGCTGGGCGCTTCTCTCGCCCTCGGAGGCGCAGTAGCCGCGATCGCAGAGCGTGTCCCGCGGTCCGACCCCGGAAGCTCGCACTGCGCGATTTCTCAGCGGGCGAGGTCTTGGAACCTGTGCGCAATATCCTGACCATCGAGGAAGGCCGGCGCTACCTCGGCGTCATGCCGGCGGCGGAGGGCGCGATGGTCGTCAAGCTCGTCGGCTTCTATCCGTCGGGACGCCGGGACCGGCGTCCCGACGGAATTCGCCGAGCGCTTCGCCGCCGAGCGCCGGGCGATTGCCACGACGACCGTGCTGCACGATTCCATCGGCGCCCAGCCGGCGCTGCCATCTGTAGGCATCCGCGACCTCGCGGGCGAGCTCGCCATGATGGAATCCCTTCCAAAAGGCGCGGCGCGGCCTGACGGCCGGCGCTCATGCCCTGACGGCTTTGCGACCGAGCTCCGCACGCCGGTACGTCAAGGGCGACTTGCCGGTCCAGCGCCTGAAGGCATGGGTGAAGGACGTCGGGGCTTCATATCCAAGCAGCCACGCGACCTGAGTGAGCGGGATGCTCTCGTCCCTGACATAAGCCAGCGCCAGATTGCGTCTCAACGCCTGCAGAACGTCGGAGAAGCTCGTGCCTTCGTCGGCAAGTTTCCGGCAGACCGTCCTCGAGCTCAGCGACAAACGGTTGGCGACAGGCTCGATCCCGGCCTGGCCTTCGGGCAACAGCCGCTGGATCTCCGCTTCCACGACCGTGCGGAACGCCGTCCTGGCCGTTTTCCGCCCCTTGGCCGCCTCGTCGCAAAGCGGTTTCACGATTTCAAGGAGATTGGCGTCTTCGGTTACGAGCGGAAAGTCGAGAACGTCGTTCAACAATACGAACCGCCCGGTGGCGCCGCCGAATTCAACCGGACATCCAAAGAATTGCACGAACGGCTTTGTGTCGCCGAAAGAAAAATGGGGAAATCTGACGCTGACCGGACAAAGCTGGCGCCCGGAAAACTGCCGCATCGCCCTGACGCTGAGCGCCGCCCAAAATTCGGTGTTGACCCTGACGTCCTGCGTTACGACGCCCGACAATTCGAACTCGACCGCGAAATGGTCTCCGACCCGATTCGACCTCAAGATCAGGCTCTCGTTGATGATTTTCGAGTAGTTCAAGAACAGGCTCAGCGCGTCCCGGAGACATTTCGGCGAAGACGTGACGTAGTACAACAGCCCCAGCTCTCGCGGATTAGTTCCGGCGGCAAGGTGCAGGCCAAAGGCGTCGTCCCCCAGCGCTTTTGCGGTCAGTTCGAGAAATCGCCCCTGACGTCCTGCGGGAACTCTGGTGTGGGGGTCGCTCAGGTCGCATCCGGCCAGACCGGCCCGTTCGACCAGCGATTCGGCCGGAACGCCATGCCTGTGCAACGCCCCGAGCGCCTGTCGAATGGCGAAGGTTGTTACGGTGGGCTCATAAGGGCCCGCCACGGAATGCAACGCCCGCTCCATATCGCTCCAAACGTTCCGCCAACATGACCAGTCTATCGGCGGATGTCGAGTGCGGGAGCGTTGCAGCTGCCCCTGCGCCGCAAACAAAGCGCCCCGCGCCGGAAAGGGGTGCTCCGGGCGGGGCTTTTTTCTCTTAATTGCTAGCTGTGTTGAAGGGGGTACAACCTAGCTCGCAAGAACATATTTGGACCAGAACGAGACCGCGGTCCTGCTCCCCTGCGCCAGTCTCCTGTGATTTCACGCCAATGTCGTAAAAGCTTCGTCGCCGCGTCGCGGGTCCCGGCGCGCCGATCGCCGCCTCACTTGATCAGGGCGACCGCCTCCCGGAATTGGGGATGCTCGGCGCTGCCCAGTCCCTCGAATACGACCATTTCGGTGGTGACGATCTCGACGCCGTTCTGCTCCATCCGGCGGAGCGCGATCGCCTTGCTTTCCGGACGACGCGAGCCGACCGCGTCGCTGACGACGAACACCCGCCGGCCCCGGGCGACGAGCCCAAGCGCCGTCTGCAGCACGCATACGTGCGCCTCGCACCCGGTGAGAATGAGCGCATGCCCTTCCGCCAGCCGTTCGTCGAAACCCGGCGCCCGGCCGGCGTCGAAGGTCATCTTGGCGAAGACGCTGGCTTCGTCCGGCAGAAGCTCCGGCACGGTCCGTCCGAGGCGACCCGGGTTCTGCTCGGTGAACAGGGCCGGGACGCCGAGCAGCGCCGCCGCTTCGACGAGCCGCCGGGCGTTGGCGACAGCGGCCGGGCCGTCATCGATAGCGGGCATCAGCCGCGCCTGGAAGTCGATCAGGAGAAGCGTCGAGTTTTGAACGTCGATGATCGCCATGTCCGCCTCCGCCGGGAAGGATCGCGTCGCAGTCTACCGCAGGAACGGTTCAATCGGAGGTGGCGTTTCGCCGCCCCAAAGGGCGTTCGGAAGAACGCCCGTCTGTCGACGGGCTATGGGAGCGCGAGACGCGCTCCCTCCATTAGCGATCCGCACCCTCATGCGGCGCCTCCGCCGGAGAGCGCGCGCGTGAGCCTCGGCCAGATGGCGTCGACGCGCTTTTTCACCTCCGGCGACATGACAAGCGTGCGGCCCCATTCGCGCGTGGTCTCGGCGCCGATCTTTTTGGTCGCGTCGAGGCCGAGCTTGCCGCCGAGTCCCGACTCGGGCGAGGCGAAATCGAGATAGTCGATCGGCGTGTTCGACGACGACGACCGAATCGCGCCCGGCGTCCATCCGCGTCGCCAGCGCCCAGGCGACGTCGTTCCAGTCGCGCACGTCGATGTCGTCGTCCACGACGATGATCGTCTTGGTGTAGTTGAACTGCGGCAGCATGCCCCACAGGCCCATCATCACGCGGCGCGCCTGTCCGGGATAGGACTTGCGGATCGAGATGATCGCCATGCGATAGGAGCAGGCTTCCGGCGGCAGCCAGACGTCGACGATTTCCGGCATCTGCCGGCGCATGGTCGGCAGGGCGAGGTCGTTGAGCACGGCGCCGATCACCGAGGGCTCGTCCGGCGGCCGGCCGGTGAAGGTCGTAAGATAGATCGGGTCGCGCCGCGATGGTGATCGCGGTGATGCGCATGACCGGGAAACGATTCGACGCTGTTGTAATAGCCGGTGTGGTCGCCATAGGGGCCTTCCGGCGCCGTCTCCGTCGCCGAGACGAACCCCTCGATCACGATCTCCGCGTCGGCGGGAACCATGCAGCGGCACGGTCAGCGCGGGCGCGATCCGCGGCCTTTCGCCGCGCAGCACGCCGGAGAAGCGCAGTTCCGACACCGTCTCCGGCAGCGGCAGGACGGCCGACAGAATGGTCGCCGGATCGGCGCCGATCGCGACCGCGACCGGCGTGTCCTTGCCGCGCGCGCTCCAGGCGCGATGATGCGCGGCGCCGCCGCGATGGGCCAGCCAGCGCATGATGACGCGGTCCTTGCCGAGCACCTGCATGCGATAGACGCCGATGTTCATGTGCGCGGTGTCGTCGGCCTCGGTGTCCGGCGGCCGGGTGATCACCAGCCCCCAGGTGATCAGCGGCGCGGGCTCGCCGGGCCAGCAGGTCTGGATCGGCAGGCGGCCGAGATCGACGTCGGCGCCCGAGCCGGCGCTCGGCCTGGCAGTCCGGCCGCGAAACCAGGCTCGGCCGGGTCGAAAGCGCCGCGTGGACCATCGGCCAGCGGCTGAGCGCGTCGCGCATGCCGTCGAACGGCTGCGGCTCGCGCAGGGCGGCCAGCATTTCGCCGAGCTCGACGATCCGCGACGGCGTGACGCCGAACCCGGCCGCGACCCGCTCGGCGGTCCCGAACAGATTGGCGAGCACCGGCATTTTCGCGCCGCGCGCGTGCCTCGAACATGAGGGCCGGACCGCCGGCCACGAGAACGCGGCGGTGAACCTCGGTCATCTCATGGACGAGGCTGATCGGCTCCCCGATTCGCGCCAGATAGACGGCGCTCTTCGAGGAAGCGAATGAACGCGCGCAGATCGCGAAATGGCGGGAGGTCGCGGAAGGACATCCCGCCTCCTCCCGTGGCCCTTGTCAGCGCGCATTGATTTAGATCAAAACGCGGGCGCGTCGCATCTGACTTATGGACCTCATGACTGAAGTCCGAAACATTCCCCTGTTTCCGGCGGCAGGCGCGCTCGCGCTGCGCTTCGCGCCGCTCTGGCCGCTGTCGCTCGTCGGCGCCCGTCTGACGCGCCTGCTCGCCGAGCGCCATCCCGCCCTGTTCTCGCGGCTCGGCGAGCAGGCGAACAAGATCTTTCTGATCGATCCGACCGACCTGCCGTTCGTGTTCGTCCTGAAGCCGCGCGCCGCGCGCCCGACCCTGAGCGCGTTCCGGCGGGACGAGACGGTCGCCTGGGACGCGCGAATCGCCGGACCGCTGGCCGCGCTGATCGGACTGGTGCACGGCGCCTATGACGGCGACGCGCTTTTCTTCTCGCGCGATCTTTCGATCGAGGGCGACACCGCGGCGGTTCTCGCGCTGCGCAACGCCATCGACAACGAGGAGCTCGATCTCGTGCGCGAGACGACCGCCATTGTTCGGCCCGCTGGCGAGGCTCGCCGACGCTCCCGCGCAAAAGCTCGCGGCGGCGATCGGCGCCCTGACCGGCGCGCCGCTCACCCGCGTGGAGACAGGACGGTTCGAATGACTCATCGCGAGCAAGCTCGAACTCGTCTGCCCCGCCGGAACGCCCGGCGGCCCTGCGCTCGGCGGTCGAAGCCGGCGCCCATTCGGTCTATTGCGGATTCAACGACGAGACCAACGCCCGCAACTTTCCCGGCCTGAATTTCTCGCGCGAGGAAATGGCGGAGGCGATCGGCTTCGCGCACAAGCGCGGCGCCAAGGTGCTGATCGCCATCAACACGTTTCCGCGCGCCGGCAGCTTCGGCCTCTGGGCCAAGGCGGTCGACGACGCCCACCGTTTCGGCGCGGACGCGGTCATCCTCGCCGATCTCGGACTGCTCGACTACGCGGCTCGAGCATCGCAAGGGATTGCGCCTGCATCTCTCGGTCCAGGCGGCGGCGGCCAACGCCGACGCGATCAACTTCTACGCCCACGCCTTCGGCGTCAAACGCGTCGTGCTTCCGCGCGTGCTGACCGTGCAGGAGATCGCCGCGATCAACCGCGAGATCGACGTCGAGACGGAGGTGTTCGTGTTCGGCGGCCTCTGCGTGATGGCCGAGGGGCGCTGCTCGCTCTCCTCCTACGCCACCGGCAAGTCGCCCAACATGAACGGCGCCTGCTCGCCCGCGAGCCATGTCGAGTATCGCGAAGAGCGGCGGCCAGCTGGTCTCCCGGCTCGGCGGATTCGCCATTCACAAGGTCGGCGCCGGCGAGCCCGCGCCCTATCCGACGCTCTGCAAGGGCTCGTTCCGGGTCGGCGACTATCAGGGCCACGTGTTCGAGGACCCGGTCAGCCTCGACGCGGCGTCGCTGATCCCGCAGCTTGCGGAGGCCGGCGTCACGGCGCTGAAGATCGAGGGCCGGCAGCGCAGCCGCGCCTATACGGTCGCGGTCGTCGGCGGATTCCGCGCCGCGCTCGACGCCTATGCCGCCGGCCGCCCGATCCCGCCGAACGCGCTCCGCGATCTGACCGAGGGGCAGAAGACCACCGCGGGCGCCTATCGCAAGACCTGGCGTTGAGGCGCGTTGCGCTTGGGTAAAGGCGCCGACAATCCCTTCTCCCCGCTTGCGGGGAGAAGGTTTGGATGAGGGGCGGGGCGACAACCCGCAGCAGCCAATGACCAAGGCCCCTCACCCCCGCCCTCTTCCCGCTCGCGGGGGAGGGGGATCTGAGCGAAAGGGAACGAACTTTGGACAAGCGCTTTGAGCTGACGGTCGGGCCGCTGCATGTTCAACTGGTCCGCCGACGCCTTCGTCGACTTCTACGCCTGGATCGCCGACGAGGCGCCGGTCGACCGCGTGGTCGTCGGCGAAATCGTCTGCTCGAAACGCCTGCCCTTCTACGCCGACCGCATTCCCGGAGGTCATCGAGCGGCTCGAGCGCGGCGGCAAGACGGTCGTGCTCACGTCGCTGGCGCTCCCGACGCTCGAGCGCGAGCGCCGCGCGGCCCGAGAGCTCGCGGCGCAGACGGAGCACGAGGTCGAGATCGACGACCTGACGCTCTTGCGCTGGATGCGGCAGGACCGGCCCTTCTCGGTCGGACCGCTGGTCAACGTCTACAACGAGAACACCCTCGCGTATCTCGCCCGCCAAGGCGCGCGGCGCTTCTGCCTGCCGCCGGAACTGCCGATCGCGTCGGTCGAGCGTGCTGGCGAAGGCCGCCGCGGAAGTTGGCTCGCGCGTCGAAGTCTGGGCCTACGGCCGCATACCGCTCGCGATCTCGGGCCGCTGCTATCACGCGCGCGTCCACGGGCTCAGCAAGGATTCCTGCCAGTTCGTCTGCGCGGCGGACGCGGACGGAGGGTCCGGCGCGGACGCTCGACGGCGCCGACTTTCTGGCGGTGAACGGCGTGCAGACCCTGTCGCACGTCTACGCCAACCTGATCGGCGACCTCGATCGCCTCGCCGCGGCCGGCGTCGGCGCGCTGCGCCTGTCGCCGCACACCGGCGACTTCGTCGCCGTGACGCAGGCCTTCGCCGACGCCGCCGCCGGCCGGATCTCCGCAGACGAGGGCCTGGCG
This sequence comes from uncultured Alphaproteobacteria bacterium, assembly GCA_963783275.1. Taxonomy (GTDB): domain Bacteria; phylum Pseudomonadota; class Alphaproteobacteria; order Rhizobiales; family Beijerinckiaceae; genus Roseiarcus. Next base: position 167,220 of record CAWANA010000027.1, read on the forward strand.
CGCCTGCGCGAAATCGCGCCTACGGCGGAGTTCTCGAACGGCTTTTTGTTCGGCGACCACGGCGCGGCGGCGCTGGCGCGCAGGCGGGACGAAGCGGGCGCGATTGCAGGGCGCTGAGGCGGGGCCGCTTGCGCATAACCGGTGACGGCGCGCGCCCTCCACCCCCGCCGCTTCGCGGCATGGGAGGAGACGTGCCCTCCTCTGCTGCGAAGCGCGGGAGCGGGACATGCGAGCATGGACGAGGGGGCAGCGCCTACCGCAACAGCTTGAACGCGTGCGCTGACCAGTCGCCTTTTCCGATGCCCGGAATGCACCAGAGCTTGCAGAGCGGCTCGATGGCGCGGGCGGCTTCGACTGGCCCCATGTCTTCGGCGTCCCAGCCGAACGTGTCGCAGATCCCGGCGACGGCGTGTTTCGCATGCGCGCTGTCGCCGCAGATGAACATTGTCGGCCGGCCCGCGGCGAAGTGCGGGTTGACCATCTGACCCGCGCCGACCGAATTGAACGCCTTGACGAAATGGGCGTTCGGATAGGCCTTTTGCAGCCGCTCCATCAGCGACTCGTTCTGTCCGGTGAAGTAGCTCAGCACCCCCGCGACCGGCGGGCCGCCGCCGATCGGATTGCAGGCGTCGATCACCGTCTTGGCGCCGAGCGCGGCGGCCCCGGTGGCGTTGAGCGCGTCGAGCGCGACCGCGCCCGCGACGGCCAGGACGACAATCTCGCCGAAAGCCGCCGCTTCCGCGAAGGATTTGACCTCAGCGCCTGCATGGCTGGCGGCCCAGACGGCGAGCTTCGCCGGATCGCGCGTGCCGATCGCGACCTTGTGGCCGTGTTTCAGAAACCCCGCCGCAAGCGTTTGCCCGACCACGCCGGACCCTATGACGCCAATGTTCATAATGCGCTCTCCCTTCGTCGCCTGCGCCAACTGATGGAACCATCGTAAGGACGTGGCGCGTCGCGAGCCCTTCGACAAGGGCGCGGGCCGGCGCCAAATCATCGGCGCGAGAGGCGTCGCTATCCGCCTGTCTTCCCCTTCCCCTCCGCGGGTCTCAGCGCCCCGACGATCCCAAGCGGCGCGAAATAGACCGCCAGCACGAAGGCGAGGCCGAGCCACAGGAGCCAGCGGTGCGGATCGAACAGGGCGGGCAGCACCGGCAGCCGCGCATCGGCGGCGGCGCTGGCGAGGCCGCCCATCAGGTCCTGCAGGTAGCTCTCGGCGAACACGAACAGCGCCGCGCCGATGATCGCGCCGTAGAGCGAGCCCATGCCGCCGACCACGACCATGACCAGCACGTCGACCTGGATCGAGAACGACAGCGCCGTGTCGGGGCCGACGTAGCGCAGCCAGAGCGCGCTCAAGGCGCCCGCGAGCGTCGCGCCGAGCGCCGAGATGCAGGTCGCGAGCGTGCGGTGGAACACGATGCGGTAGCCGAGCGCCTCGGCGCGGAACGGGTTCTCGCGGATCGCCTGCAGCACCCGGCCGAACGGCGAGTTGACGATGCGCAGCAGCACCAGGAAGGCAGCGGCCGACGACTGCGAACACGAGGTAGTAGGTCAGGAGCTTGCCGTTGGCCTGAACGCCGAAGATCGGATGGTCGAGCCACTTGAAGCCCGGCTGCAGGACCGTCGGGACCTTGAACGAGCGCCCGTCCTCGCCGCCGGTCAGGTCCGAGAGCTGCGAGGCCAGCACGTTGAAGGCGTAGGCGACCGCCAGCGTCACCATGGCGAAGAAGATCGCCTGCACGCGCAGCGAGAAGAGGCCGATCGCCAGCGCCAGCGCGAGCGACAGGACGAAGGCGCCGACGAGCCCGAGCGCCAGCGCCCCCCAGCTCGCGCCGAGCCCGTAGAGCGCCAGCCCGACGCCATAGGCGCCGACGCCGAAGAACATCACGTGGGCGAAGGACACGATGCCGGCGTAGCCGAGCAGGACGTCGTAGGAGGCGACCAGCAGGATCATGACGCAGGTCTTGGCCGCCGTGTTCAGCGCCTTCGCGCCCGGGAACAGGAACGGCGCGAACAGCAGCGCGAGCACGATGAGCGCGATCAGGATCTGCAGCGCCCGGCCGCGGGGCGGATCGCCGGAAAGAAGCGTCATCGTCCGCTCACCGGATAGAGGCCGCGCGGCCGCCACAGGAGCACGACGACCATCGCGAGGATGTTGGAGACGAGCGCGAGCTTCGGCGCGAGGAAGCCGGCGTAGTTGGCGATCAGCGCCACGAGGATCGAGGCGACGAACGAGCCGCCGACCGAGCCGAGGCCGCCGATGATGATGACGATGAAGCAGAGCACCAGAAACTCGCCGCCGATCGTCGCGTGCACCTGCCCGCGATAGAGCGCCATCATCGCGCCGCCGAGGCCGGCGAGCGCCGAGCCCGCCATGAACACGCCGACGAACAGCCGGTCGATGCGATAGCCGAGCGCCTCGACCATCTCGCGGTTCTCGACGCCGGCGCGGATGAGGAGGCCGATCTTGGTGCGGTTCAGGATCAGCATCTCGCCGGCGAACACGACGAGGCCGACGACCGTCGCCAGCACGCGGTACTTCTCGATCGCCGCCTCGCCGAACACGAACGAGCCCTGCAAAGGTCGCCGGCAGGCTGCAGCGGGATCTGGTCCGGACCCCAGAAGGCGTAGATGAGCTGCTCGGCGATGATCGAGCCGCCGATGGTCGCGAGAATCTGCCGCAGGTGCTGGCCGTAGACCGGCTTGACGATCAGCCGCTCGAACACCCAGCCGAGCGCGCCGCAGACGACCGCCGCCGCGACCACCGCGAGCACGAACACGGCGAGGTTGAGCGCGACCGAATCCGAGGCCGACCAGCTCGCGAGCGGCAGAAGCACCAGCGTCGCCACATAGGCGCCGAGCGCGATGAAGGCGCCGTGGCCGAAGTTGAGCACGTCCATCATGCCGAAGACGAGGGTCAGCCCCGAGGCCATGGTGAAGATCATCATGCCCATCGCGAGCCCCGCCGCGGTCAGCGTCACGAAGGTCGAGGCCGAGCCGACGAAGGGCGCGGCGGCGAGCGCGACGATGAGCGGCGTCAGCGCCGGCAGGATCTCGATCTTGCGCCGCGGCAGCGCGGCGCCGACGTCGAGGGCGCTCATTGGTGCGAATCCAGGCTGAGGCCGAGCAGGCGGCTCTGCAAGGGCTCGTCGGCGGCGAGCGCGCTCATCGCGCCGCTGTGGACGATGCGGCCGTTGTCCATCACCCGCACCTCGTCGCCGACCTCGACCGCGACGCGAAAATTCTGCTCGACCAGCAGGATCGTCACGCCCGTCGCCTTGATCTCCTTCAGGCACTCGATCAGCGCGCCGACGATCGCCGGCGCGAGGCCCTTGGTCGGCTCGTCGATCAGCAGGAGCTCGCGCGGCTCGACGATGGCGCGGGCGATCGACAGCATCTGCTTCTGGCCGCCCGAGAGCGAGCCCGCGCGCGACAGCCAGAATTTCCGCAGCGCCGGGAAGAAGCCGAAGATCCAGTCGAGGCGCGCTGTCGTCGAGCGGTCCCTGGCGCGCCCCGAGGATCAGGTTCTCCCTCACGGTGAGGTCGGAGAAAATCGCCATCGTCTCGGGCGCGTAGCCGACGCCGAGGCGCGCGACGTCGCTGGCGGCGAGCGCCGTGCAAGGCGGTGTCCCCGAGCGCGATCCGTCCCTTCGAGGCGCGCCACAGGCCCATGATCGTGCGCAGCGCCGTCGTCTTGCCGGCGCCGTTGCGGCCGAGCAGCATGGTCGTCTGGCCCGCCGGCGCGTCGAAATCGACGCCCTGCAGGATGTGGTAGCGGCCGATGTGGGTGTGCACGCCCTCGAGCGTCAGGCCGCGCGCTCATGCGGCCTTCTCCGGCGCGATCGCCGAGATAGGCCTCCTGCACGACCGGCGAGGCGATCACCGTCGCCGGCTCGCCGTCGGCGGCGAGCCGGCCGTTGGTCAGCACGATGATGCGGTCGGCGAGCGAGCGCACCACGTCCATCTTGTGCTCGACGAGCAGGATGGTCTTGGTCGCGTCGGTCTTGAGCCGCGCGATCAGGTCGAGCACGACCGGAACCTCGTCGACGCTCATGCCGGCGGTCGGCTCGTCGAACATGTAAGACCTTCGGCTCGAGCGCCATCATCATCGCGACCTCGAGCTTGCGCTGGTCGCCGTGCGACAGCGCGGCGGCGCTGCGCGTCGCGCTTGCCGCCGAGCCCGACCGATCGCGAGCACTGCTTCGGCGCGGTCGATCAGGTCGCGCGCGCGCCCGCCACGGCCGGAGCATGTCGTAATGCACGCCGGCGCTGCGCCTGCACGGCGAGCCGCACGTTCTCGGCGACGCTGAGGCGCGGAAAGAGGTTGGTCAGCTGGAACGCGCGCCCGAGCCCGAGCCGGGTCGCGCTGCGGCGGCGCTGAGGCGCGTGACGTCCTGCCCGTCGATCAGCACCGCGCCGTCGGTGGCGCGCAGCTGGCCGGAGATCAGGTTGAAATAGGTCGTCTTGCCCGCGCCGTTCGGCCCGACGATGGCGGTGAGCTCGCCGGGCCGGAACGCGCAGGTCACGTGATCGACCGCGACATGGCCGCCGAAGCGGATGGTCAGGTCGCGGGTTTCGAGCGATGGGGTCATCGCTTGTTGCGGATCGGGATGTCCATGTCCTCGATCTTGAGCTCGCGCGTCGAGCTCCGGGATCGCCCAGGCGACGTTCGGGATCGACCTTGATCTTGAAGGCGTACATCGACTGCAGCGCCTGATGGTCCTCCTTGCGGAAGATCATCTTGCCCTTGGGCGTGTCGAACTCCATGCCCTCCATCGCGGCGATCAGCTTCTCCGGTATCGGTCGACTTCGCCTTCTCGAGCGCCGTCGACCAGCGCCATCGCCGCGGCGAAGCCGCCGGCGGTGAAGAAGTCCGGCGGCGCGTTGAAGCGCTTCTTGTGCTCGGCGACCAGCCAGTCGTTGGCCGGGTTCTTGGGGATCTCGTAATAGTAGTAGGCCGCGCCTTCCAGGCCGGGGAAGCGCTTGTAGGCGGCGAGCGACCGGCAGGATGTTGCCGCGCCGGTCGAAAGCTCGATGCCGTAGCGCTCGGGGTCGAGGTCGGCGAGCTTGTCGAGCGGGTTGCCGGCGCCGGCCCAGACCGTCCAGATGAGCTTCTTGCCCGGCTTGTCCTTCAGCGCGTCGAACAGGCGCTGGCCGACGGCGGTGAAGTCGGTCGTGTTGGCGGGCGCGTATTCCTCGGCGACCAGCGTCGCGCCGGTCTTGGCGAGCGCCTCCTTGAACGCGGCGACGCCGTCGCGGCCGAAGGCGTAGTCCTGACGCCGAGCATCGGCGATGTTGACGCCCGGGCTCGCCGATCGCCACCGCGTTGGAGATCGCGTCCTGCGAGGAGTTGCGGCCGGTGCGGAAGATGTAGCGGTTCCACTTGTCGCCGGTGATCTGGTCGGCGACCGCCGGCTCGACGATCAGGATCTTCTTGTGCTCCTCGGCGACCGGCAGCATCGGCGATGGTCGCCGGCGACGAGGTCGTGCCGATCGGCGATGTCGGCGCCGTCGTCCTCGATAGGCCTCGGTCGAGCGCGCTCTTGGCGAGGTCGGGCTTGCCCTGGTCGTCCTTGGTGATGACGACGATCTTGCGGCCGTCGACCGTCATCGTGCCCTTGGTCGCGTATTCGAGGCCCAGCATGAAGCCGGTCTCGGTCTGCTTGGCGTAGGCCTCGAGCGGGCCGGTCTGGCCGCGGATCAGCGCGACCTTGAGATCGTCCGCGCGCGCCGCGCCGGCCGCTGCGGCCAAAATCGCGGCGAAGCGCGATGGTCTTGAGACGAAAACTCATGAGCGCTCCCTGGCGTCGGCGACGGCTAACCTGTCCGATGGCTGTCTTTGGATCGCGCGACGCCCGGCTCGAACCGTCAGCGGCGAGCTTAGCCTCGCCGCGCACGGGTGACAAGGCTAGCGCCAGACTTTTTCTGGCCAATCGCTTCGCGGCCGCGCTCAGAAACCGGGCTTGCGCGCCGCAGGCGGCGCCCCTATAAGGCCGCTCGGCCGCCTCGGCGCGCCATGTCGGAGTGTAGCGCAGTCTGGTAGCGCACCTCGTTCGGGACGAGGGGGTCGGAGGTTCGAATCCTCTCACTCCGACCATTCGGCTACACAACGCACGATCTTGCCCGTTGCCGCCTCGCGGCCTGGCTGCTTGCGCACGCCACGGCGAACCCACGCCACAACGCCTTCCCTTCCGCGCCTTCACATGGTCGCGCCGCGAGCTGCTCATGAGCCATCCGGAGGTTGAGGCGATCTCCGATCGGGGGAACGCGTGCTCGCCAATTCATTCGCGCGCACTTCAAAGGCCCGCGTCATACCGGAAACAACGCGGTCGAAAACCGGCGCGAACACAAACTCGAGAGCGGGGTTGGAAAACTGGTAGCGCGTGGAGAACACGATGCGCGAACCCCCGTTCAGCGAGTCCCGGAACGACCACGACGATTTCGAAATGCTTGAACGGGCCGCTGAGGTTCACAATCGAGATCACGCCCTTCGCCCGATCGAGGCGGTCCCGCGTGGCGAACCGAGACCGGATCGAGCCGTAGCCGACCTCCATGTCGGCGATGAGGATTTCGACGCCCGACGGTTCGCTCCAGCGCTTGCGGATTCGAGCCGCGAGGCAGAAGGGCGCGAATTCCGGATAGCGCTCGAAGTCGGCGACCAACTCGAACATGTCTGCGGCCGCGTGACGGACCAGTCGGGATTCATGGAAGGAGGGCATGGGCGTCGTCGCGGGCGCTCGAGGTCCTTGCCGTCGGCCGGATTGCAAATCCCGCGTCCCCTCGCCCGCCGGTGAGGCTCGAGGACGGTTCCGGGTCCTGGTCGCGGTCATTGCGAACGCGAGCCTCCTTCGCGGAACTATCCCGCGACGACTGCGGGTGCGAAAGCTTGCGCAAGGTCTGCGCTTTGGGGTCGATTGTCGGCGAGCCCGCCTGCGCTCCCTCCGAAGCCTCCCCCCCTAGCCCGCTCAGAAAGCCCACTTTTTGCGGGCTATCACACCATTTCAAGGCGTTATGCTCAAGATCTTGAATCTTGCCGGCCTTGAAGCGGTCCTTTGCCGTAATTCCGCCATATTCCCGCCCCGGGGGCGTCCGTCCGCATGACAAAGCTGCGACCGCGCCGCCTTTGCGGCCGGCGTCGATCTCGGTCGGCAACTTGGCGCCGCCAGTGAAGGGCGAAAAAGCGATGAGCGGTGTCACGGGTCGGATCCAGGGCAATCGAATCACTCTAATGTGATTTCAGATTTTCCGCAAGATATGATCGTCCCAATTCTATCTAGGGGAACCGGCGCCCGCCCGAGTTGGCGCACTTCTTCACAGAGCCCAAGCCCCTATCCGATCCGCGGCGCCCAAACGTGCGGGCTCTACCGCCACAACAGCGGCAGTCCCAGCGATGTTGGCGAGCCTTTGGCCAACAACAGCGGCAATCCCAGCGACGTCGGCGCACCTTTCGACGTCAACAGCGGCAGTCCCAATGAAGTTGGGGCCCCTGTGGCGGTCACGGCCGGCAGTCCTATGACTGACGATGTCGGCCTCCCTTCGGCCGTCATCACCGGCAATTCCAACAGGCGCGACAGCGGGGCCGGCCCCGGAGTAAACGTTTTGTCGCCATTAGCCGACAGAACCGACGGCAAGCCGGAAACGGCGCCGAATGGAGTTGGCTGGGAAGACAGGACAGGCAACCGCAACGCGGACGACAACGGCGCGGCCTCATCATAGGTCGCGTGCGGATAGACTGGCGCTGGAACGCCGGACTCGACCGGATGATGCCGATCGAGGAGGACCGTCGCCTTGAACCCGGAGCCGAACGGCGCATAGACCGTCACAAGGGCTCCGCCCTGCGCCACTTTTTCCGCATATTCCGCCGCATGGCGTTTGGGAATGTAGCCCCGGGCTATCTTGTCGGCGATCTCACCGACGATCGCCTGATTCTCTGCCGCGGACGCGCCGATCGTTATCGACGGGGGACCGACAAAGAAGATTTCCCCTTGCCCGAAGCCGTGTTTTTCAAGATCGGCGACGGCCGCATCGGCGTCGGACCGGGTTGCGTACAAGCGCGAGATTCTGTGTGCCATTCTGCCCTGCTCATGTTTCGCCGGTGGTGGGACGTCGGCGGTGTGTTCCTTCGTTGGACTGCTCACGCATAGGCCTGCGCCCGTCGAATGAGCGGCGACATCAGGACCAACGTCGCAAGCAGGAGAACGATTTCGATCGCGTAGACGATATCATAGGCGCTTGCGGCGCCGAAGGCTGTCTCCGAGGCGAAGCCCGCAACCGAATTGCGAATGACGCCGCCAAGCGCAATCGCAAGGCCCGCCGCCGACGCCTGCACAGCGCCCCAGGCGCCAAGAGCGAGGCCGGACTGACCCTTGGGCGCGAGATTCATGGTCGCCGTCAACGTCCCGTGCCCGAAAAGACCTGCCCCGAAGCCGATCAGCAGCGTGCCGAGCCCGAACACCCACTGTGACATCAACGGCGCCGACAGGATCACCAGGCAGAAAGCAGGAACGCCGACCAGCGCGCCGAAGCTCGCCATCCGGAACGGGTCCGCGCCTCGGCTGAGAATGCGTGAAGCGAGCCAGAACCCGAATAGCCCGCCGACGGCGAGCGCTGCGGTCAGCTTCGTCGTGTCGCCGACGGCAAGCCGCAAGACCTGCCCGCCGTAGGGTTCTAGCAGGACGTCCTCCATACTGAACGCCATCGTCCCGAGGCCAACGGCGGCAAGGCGCCGGATCACGCGATCACCCTGAGTGAAGCTGTCCCACAACTCGGCGAAGCTGGGTTCGCGCTGCCTCACAGTCTTTCTGGGCGATTGTCCTCGGGTCTCCTGCTTCCAGAGTGAAATCCCATTCAGGATGATCGTCGCCACCGCGGCGCCCTGGATCACCTGCACAAGGCGGCCCGGACTAAAGTCGGCCAGGAAAGCGCCGAACCCCAGCGCGCTAACGATCATGCCCAACAGCATCATGACATACATCAGGCCGACCACTTTCGGCTGGCTTTCGACAGGAGCCAAATCGGTCGCGAGGGCCAGCCCGACGGTCTGGACGGTATGAAGCCCGGCGCCGACCAAAAGGAACGCCACAGCGGCGCCGAGATAGCCGATCCATACAGGGGCGTGGGCCGCTTCGCCCTGCCGCGCGAGAACCAGGAGCGCAAAAGGCATCATCGCCAAGCCGCCGAACTGGACCATGGTGCCGCGGTACATGAAAGGCACGCGCTTCCAGCCGAGCACCGATTTGTGCATGTCCGAGCGGAATCCGATCAAGGCACGGAAGGGCGCGAAGAGCAGCGGAAGCGAAATCATCACGCCGACCAAAGAGGCCGGCACGTTCAATTCGACGATCATGACCCTGTTCAAGGTTCCGATGAGCAGAACCAGAGCCATTCCGACGGTGACCTGAAACAGGGAGAGCCGAAGAAGTCGCGACAGCGGCAGATCAGGGGTCGCGGCGTCGGCGAACGGGAGATAGCGAGGCCCGAGGGCCAGCCAGAAATTCACCAGTTTGTAGACTAGACGGTTCATCTTTGGACTCGCGTGTCGCGCAACTGGCCGCGACAACCCCGTGCAGCCGGTTCAGGGGTGTCTGCACCCCCCGGTCCTTGCGTTCGCTTCCGGGTAAGCAGATCTGGCAGGTCGTCGCTCGTCAACGCAATCGCGAAGTCGAGCGACGTCGGCGCGTCGCCGGCGAAGAGCGCCTCGACGGCGCTCTGGGCGTTTCGCCGGCGAACGCGGCCTTCGTTAGGCCTTCGTAACCTCGTATGTGAAGTTGGGCCCCGCCTGAGCAACCGACATGGCTGCTGAAGAGGTGTCCATGGAGACCTTATGGTGGGCGCCTTCCCAGTAGGCTGGGTACCACGTCGTATGCGTGAGAACAGCGACGTGGACAATAATAGCGGTTACTGCAGCGCCGCCAATAAGCAACGGCAGACCGACAGACGGGGGTACAACCGTCCAGATTCGACCTTGATTCATGACTTGCCTCTCTTAGTGCAGCCAGGGTGAATAGACGAAAGACAGCAAGTGCGCGAAAAGTGCGATGACGAAGAACACGCGCGCGCCGTCGATGACGTGCTTGTGCAGTTCCTCGGACTCCGCAATCGTCAGACCGGTTGGCCAGACTCTGTTCGGATCGTCGACCATTTAGAGTTTCTCCTTCCATTTACCTTGAGCGCTTTGCGCGGGAGTCGCGCACCGCGATCGCCCAGTCCCGGTTCGTCGATGGTTGCCCCGCCATCGCCTTCCCGAGGCCAAGTTTCCTAGAGCGCCGCGCCGCCGAGGTCAGGAGGGCTACTGAGGCCGCAGCCCCGGAACTCCCAAACGCCGCCCCAGGGAGTCAAGGTCCCAGGACTCACGGCTCGCATCACACCCAAGTGTCACTTTAAGTTGTCACTCCGCAGTGTCAAGCTAACTTGACCGTCATTGCGCCGTTTTGTCGCACGATGAGCAAGTTTTCAGCTTGGCTCAGGCGACAAGTTCACAGATCGCGCATGCCACCAGAGGCGCGATCTTGACAACTCAAAGCCATAACTCTGTCCGCACGTTTACGTTATCAACGTCTACGCTAAGCAAAACGTTCAGAGCCATGCATTGCCTAGAACAAACTCTGGCTGACTGTCCGTTCAGCCATCGACTGTTCATAAGTTCTTGTAAGTTTGAACCGCCGCGTCTACTCCGCTGCCTTGCGCATCTCTGGATATACGCAGTCAATCGCTGGCGCTTTCCGCCGCAGCGGCAGGATGCGCGCTGTCGTAAACGGCAGATCCAGCGTCTTCCATACGTCGACGAGCGCCTCGACGAGATAGGACACGTGAGCCTCGGTGTGGCGAGGCGTCGGCGTGATCCTGAGCCGCTCGGTCCCGATTGCGACCGTCGGGAAGTTGATCGGCTGGATGTAGATGTCGTGACGGCGCAGAAGGAGATCGCTCGCCGCCTTGCAGCGCTCCGCGTCGTTGACCATCACAGGCACGATGTGGGACGGGTTGTCCTTGACCGGGATGCCCGCGGCCTCGAGCGCATGCTTGGTGACCGAAGCCATGTACTGATGGCCCTCGCGCTCGATATTCGAGCCCTTGAGGTGGCGGATGGCCGCGCAAGCGCTGGCGACGACCATCGGCGGCAGCGTCGTTGTGAAGATGAATTGCGGCGCATAGCTACGGACGGCGTCAACGATGACCGCGTCGCCGGCGATATAGCCCCCGAGCGATCCGAAGCCCTTCGCGAGCGTGCCCTCGATGACGTCGATGCGATCGGCAAGTCCGTCGCGCTCGGAGATGCCGCCGCCGTGCGCGCCGTACATGCCGACCGCGTGGACCTCGTCGATGTAGGTCATGGCTTTGTAACGCTCCGCGACGTCGACGATCCGGGCGATCGGGGCGATGTCGCCATCCATCGAGTACAGGCTCTCGAACACGACGAGCTTGGGACGGTCGGGATCCGCCGCCTTCAGGAGCTCCTCGAGATGGTCGACGTCATTGTGCCGCCAGACCTGCTTCTCGCATCCGGACCTGCGGACACCCTCGATCATCGAATTGTGGTTGAGCGCATCCGAAAGAATCAGGCAGTTCGGCATCAGCGATGCGATGGTCGAGATCCCGGCGAGATTTGAAATCCAGCCCGACGTGAAAACGAGCCCGGCTTCCTTGCCGTGAAGGTCCGCGACCTCAGCCTCGAGCTCGACGATTCGATGGTGGGTGCCCGAGATGTTGCGCGTCCCGCCCGCGCCCGCTCCGTGGCGATCCGCCGCATTGGTCGCCGCGGCGCGCACCGCCGCATGTCCGCCCATGCCCAGGTAGTCGTTCGAGCACCAGATCGTCACGTCGCGCGGCTTCTCGTCTCCGCCCGGACGCCAGAGGGCCGTCGGGAATCGAGATGCGTCACGCTCGAGATCGATGAAGACACGGTAGCGCCGCTCGTCCTTCAGCCGCTGCACCGCCTTCGCGAAGTGTGCGTTGCGTTCGTTCTTATGCGTTGTCGACATCACGTCCTCCGTACCATTCCTTCACGCGGCGGCGGCGCAACCATCGAACGCGGCCTTGAGCCCCGCCTGGTCGAACCCTCGCCCTTTCGCGATCACCAAAGGTTTCCTCAGCATGCGCGGGCCGAACGCGGCCATCCGCGCCCGACCCTCCTTCAGTTCGAAACAAACCCACTCGGCCTCGGTCTGCACCAGGCCATGCACGCAATCGACGGGGCCGAAATGTCCCTCCGCGATCGAACTCGAGCAGCCGTCGGATGGTGCGCTCGTCGCAGACCAGCGGCGGGTACGCTCGGAAGCCGCCGCCGAGACCCAACTCCTTGCCGAAGCCTGCTTCCGACTCATGAACGCCAGCGAGCGCGCGCTCGACCCTGGTCGCCGTCGCAACCGGGCCGTCGGCCCTGCTGCGGCGGAAGGCGCTCCACAGCGCGTTGCCGTCGATCGGAACGACGAGGAACCAGTGTTCGACCACCGCCAGCGCCATCAGCGAACCGAGCATCGCGAATCCCGCGATCTCGAATCCGCTGGCGCCGCTGCGGCACGCCGAAATAAACAGCAGCGCGGAGCCCACGGATCCCACAGTCACCGACGCCGGAAAGAGCGCGTTCATCGGTCGGCGCGCCATGTAGCTCGTGAGAAACGCGAGATGACCAGGCAGCATCTCGGTTCCGAGATTGGGAACGCCGAGGAACAGGTTGAGCTTGGCGCTCGAGTGCATCAGCCACAGAATGATGTAGGTCCAGAGCGCGATCCTGTTCGGCTGGCCATATGTCAAGCGGCCAGCGCGACGGCGCCGAGGATCGCGGCGAGCTCGTGATAGACGCTCGTGCGCGACCGCCTGAACGAAGCGCGACAGCGCGCTCGAGCCCGGCGCGCAGGCGCTCTTGCTCGGCCCGGTGACAAAGCCGGTGTAGAAGCCGAGGAGCTGCCAGCCCCAGACCACGATGCCGCAGGCGAACGCGACATAGGCCGATTGCGCGGTGGCTTGGCTTGCCGTGACCGCGATGAGCCAGAGCGCGAGCGTAACAAGCGCGCTCGCGCCAACCATGCTCCCGACGTAGGTCCGCCGATCCTGGCTGTCGAGCAGCAGGATCAGCCCGGTCGAACTCCACCAGAGCGCGACGGTCGCCAGGAACGGGGCGGCGTAGGGGCACATCGCGAGCGCGCTCACCAGGCCGGCGCGAGCCGGATGCTCGCAGGCAGCGCGTTCGATCGGCTCGGCAGCAGGTACAGCCGTGCAAAGGTCAGCGCGGCGGCGCCGGACAGCGCCAAGCGCTTGAGCTTGCCCGTCGAGCCCGCCCTGCTTCTTCAGCGTCTTCGATCGAGCGGGCGATCGCGATACAGCCTTTCGAGCCCCTGCCGGAAGCGCGGATGGTCGACGTCGAGGGTGATCGGGAAGGTCTGGCGCGAAATCTCCGTGGTCAGGCGGAAGACGGCGAAATCATAGTCGGTCGGATCGATTCCGATCGCCTCGATGGAAGGCCGGCCGGCAGTGATCGCGCACGTACATGGTGGCGAACACCGCGAGCAGGAAGAATTTGATCCAGTAGACGTTGAGGCCGGAAATCAGCTTCGGGATTGGCGCGCATCAGCAGCGCGAAAGCTTCGCCGTGCCGGAACTCGTCGTTGCACCACTGCTCGAACCATTTGAAGATCGGATGGAACCGGCGATCCGGATTGCGCTCGAGCTGGCGGAAAATCGTGATGTAGCGCGCGTAGCCGATCTTTTCGGAAAGATAGGTCGCGTAGAAGATGAACTTCGGCCGGAAGTAGGTGTACTTCTTCGCCTTGGTCAGGAACCCGAGGTCGACGCCGATGCCGAAATCCTTGAGCGTGTCGTTGATGAAGGCGGCGTGGCGGGCCTCGTCCCGGCTCATGAAGGTGAAGAGATCCTTCATGTCCTTGTTCTTGGCGCGCTTCTTCATCTCCGCGTAGAGCACGCAGCCGGAGAATTCCGCGGTGATCGAGCTGATCAGGAAGTCGCGGAACTCCGTGGCGAGTTCGGGCGGCAGGCTGGAGAAGTCATGGTCGAACTCGCCGGTGCGATGGAAATGGCGCTTGTTCGGGTCGGATCGCATTTCCGCGATCAGTTGGTCCCACTCGGCCCGGACCGGCTCGATGTCGGTCTTGTCGAGTTCGTCGAAGTCGGTCGTATAGAAACGCGGGCTCAAAAGCGTGCTCTGCTGCGCGACCTGCGTGGCGTTGAACGCCTCGGGACGGGGGGATGCGTTCATAATCTCCTCCGGTCGGTGAAGCTGACGTCATAGAGTTCGCCGAGCTCGAAATTGCCCGCGATTCGAGTCCACACGCGTTCCGGCAGGCCGGCGCGGGTGATCGTCGCTACGCGCCTGACCGCAATGCGCTGGCCAAAGGGCGCGTCGGTCGGCGGGTCCCGAACCAGCACCTCGTCGCCCGGGCGGATATCGTAGTCGCCGTCGATGACGACATGGGCCTCGAGCGTCTCCGCCGATCGCTCGATCTCGACGACGCACGGGCGCCTCGAAAGTCTGTCTTCGCAGAGATGCGAGAAGGCTCATCGGATCCCTCCGGACGCCTGGAAGCAGTTGCGCGAAGGCGCCCGCGTTGGTTGCGCCGAAGGCTTCGAGCTCCACGCGCCGTCCGATCGCCGGATCGTCGAGCGTCAGCGTGCCGTCGTTCCAGTAGGTGAGAACGAACGGCGTCTCGTCGCCGAAGTCCGGAGCGCCGGCGGTCGCGCGCGAGTCCGCGCAGCGTCTGGCGCATGAACCCGTTGGTCTCGGGAGCGACGCGATAGATCAGCGCGCCGTCGTCGGCGCGGCGCACCAGAACCGAACCGTCCGGTTGATCCTCGAATCGCAGCGGAGAGGCTCTGGACCGCGTCGGCGACGGGCGGCGCGGCGCGTCCGATATCCGGATAGCCTCGCCGCTCCAGGCGCCGATGATCACGATCGCGATCAGAGCGGCGGCGAAGATCAGCACCTCCCTCGGCATTCCGTGCGTCTGTCGTCTGACGGCGAGATCGGTCATCGCGTGCTCCTCTACGCCGCAGCCCGGCCGGCGAGCGTCAGCGCCTCGGCGGCGAGCTCGGCCTTTGTTTCGCGACCGCCTCAGCCGCGGCCGGCTGCCCGGAGGCGTCCCGAAGGGCCGCCCCGACGCGTCGCGGCGACGACCGCGGCGTCGGCGACGCAGCGCAGGCAAGGCTGCGGCTTGAGGAAGATGGAGCGGACGGGCGCTCGGCCACAGGAGCCAGTAGCCAATCCGCCTTCCCTTCTCGAGCGCGACCGGAATGTCGCCCGTCCCGTCGCCGTAGACCCGCGCCGAAGCCGAGCCGATGTCCTTGAACGGGATATTGATGAAGATCGGCAGCGCGATGCCGACCTTGAGCACCAGCCGCTTTGTGAGGTCACGACGTAGAGCGTGGTGCGCGCGGAGAGGAAGGCGAGCCCCGCGACGATCGCGAGCGCCGCCGCGCCGAGTCCCGAGCGTCTTCACGCCGGCGAGCGCCGCCGCGCTCCATCCCGAGTCCGCCGCCGACCAGACGCTCCAGATCGTCAGCGCGACGAAATAGGCGGCGATGAAGTCCGCCCGGTAGGCGCGCCGCGCCAGGCTCATCCACCGGGGCCGGCCGTGCCAGAGGATCCGTTCGCCCTCCGGAATGTCGGCCGGCAGCAGCTTTTCGAGGTTGACCGCTTTCATAGCAGCGGCTCCAGCACGCGCCGGCGTCGCGTAAAGCGTGCCCGCGCCGTAGTACGCCGAGATCTTGTCTTCCTCGAGCAGCGTGACCCTGTCGGGATCCTTCGTCGCCGGCACATTGGCGAACTGGGCGGCGTTGAGGGCGTTCACGGTGACACGCCGCTGCTTGGCGTCGATGTCCGCGAAATGGACCGGAATCAGGACGCGCTTGCCGCTCGTCAAGGTCCACCTCATAGTAGCGGAGGATCGATTCGGCGCGGTCGACCCAGAGGTCGCGGATCACGCCGCCCTGCGCGCGGTCGGCGCCGAAGACCGCGATATCCGATCGGATTCGCGCCTTCCGCCGGCACCGCGAAATTCGTCGCGACGCGCAACGGCGCGAGAAGGTCGTGACCGTCGGCGGTCTTGTAGGGGATCGTCCGAGCGGTTGGCGTAGCTGCCGGGTCCGACGTTCGCGAGCAGGGGATCGCCGGTCGGCGTCAGCGGCGCGCCGGGCCAGGGCTCGGTCTTCGTCGCGTTGATCGGCCGGTCGTCCGGCCTGGAAGTTGGGGGCGTTGACCCTCTGCGGCCGTCCCAGCGCCAGAACGTCTTCGGCGACGGGATCCAGATGATGTCGCGCGGCCTTGAAGCCGCGCTGGCCCTCGCTCTCGAGCGGGTAACCCTCGCGCCGGTCCTCCCGGCGCAGGTAGAAGACCAATCCCGCGAAGAAAAACCAGAACGCGTAGAGGATAATCTGCGCGACGTCCAAATTGCCAATGGCGCCTCTCATGACCCTACTCCTCCAGAGTGAAGCCCGGCGGCGACCGCAGACGCGAGATGCGAGTGTTGCGCACTGCGGAAGTCGTCTGCGCGGGCGGACAAGCGGCCCGATGGCGACGAGGGTCGCCAGCAGGAGAATGATTTCGACGGCGTAGACGAGCGTGTAGCCGGTGACGGGGCTCGCGACCGCGTCGCCGAAGGCGCCGGCGAGCGCGAGCGAGGAGCCGAGGTCGTTGACGACGCCGCTGAACGCGACCGCGAGTCCGGCGGCGGTCGCTTGCGAGGCGCTCCAGGCGCCGAGCGCAAGACCACGGTCCTCCGGCTTCGCCAGCGCCATCGAGGCGGTCAGCGTCCCGTGCGCGAACAGGCCGCCGCCGAATCCGATCAGGGCGACGCCAAGGCCGAACAGCGGCCCCGTCTCAAGCGGCGCGGACAGGATCACGCAGGCGAACGCGACGACGCCGACGAGCGCGCCGAAGCCCGCGACGCGATGGGGATCGGCGCCGTTCGCCAGCCGCCGCGCAGCGAGCACGAGGCCCGCGCCGCCGCCGAGCGCCAGCATCGCGGTGAGCGCCGTCGTCACGCCGACCGGCAGATGAAGGATCTTTCCGCCATAGGGCTCGAGCAGGATGTCCTGCATGCTGAAGCCGGCGGTGCCGAGCGCGGTCGCGACGAGGCGCCGGCGCGTCCGGCCCGACGCCGGCGAAATCGCGTCCAAGCGTCGCGGAAACGAATCGGGCGCGCCGTCGACGCAGCCAGCTTCAAATTACGCGGCTCCTGCTTCCAGAGCGCGGCGCAGTTCAGCACCATCGTCGTCAGCGCGGCGCCCTGCACCACCTGGATCAGCCGGACTTCGGTGAAGTGGCGGAGGAGCAAAGCCGAACACGACGCGCGCTGACCGCCATGCCGACGAGCAGCATCGCGCACAGGAGCGCGACGACCCGCGGGCGGGCGCGCTCGGGCGCGAGGTCGGTCGCGAGCGCGAGCCCGATCGTCTGAACCGTGTGCAGCCCGGCCCCGACGAGCAGGAACGCGAGCCCCGCCGCCGCCTGCCCGATCCAGCGCGGGCCCGTCGTGTCGCCGGACAGAATGATCAGCGCGAACGGCATGATCGCGAAGCCGCCGAACTGGAGCAGCGTGCCGAACCAGATGTAGGGGATCGCGCCGCCAGCCGAGCACCGACCTGTGATGGTCGGAGCGGAAGCCGATCAGCGCGCGCAGCGGCGCGAACAGGAGCGGCAGCGCCAGCATGCAGGCGACGATCCACGACGGGCACCGCCGAGTTCGACGATCATCACCCGGTTCAGCGTGCCGATCAGCAGGACCACCGCCATGCCGACCGTCACCTGGAACAGCGACAGCCGCAGGAGGCGCCCCATCGGCAGCTCCGGCGTCGCCGCGTCCGCGAACGGCAGGAACCGCGGCCCGAGGCTCAGGAACCCGTGGACGATGGCGGCGCCGGGGCCCTTCATGACCGCGCGACCTCCAGCGCCTCGGAGATGTAGAAGCCGCTCACGATCCGCGCGCTGCGGGCGATGCGCCAGCGCTGGCCGGCCGAAGGCGCCGTCGAGGCGACGTTCGAGCGTCGCGTCGCGAGATCGGCGCGATCGAGGGCGCGCGGTCGCCGCGCGGCAGGAACCGCCCGACCGCATGCATGAGCGTGAGGAGCGCGGTGCGCGGAGCGACAGTGAAGACGACGCCGCTCTCGGCGCGCGCTGCGAGCGCCGACACGATGCGGGCGATGTCCGCGCCCTCGTAATGGATGAGGCTGTCCATCGCGACGACGTAGTCGAAGCGGCCGATGCGCCGGATCGAGCATGTCGCCGACCGCGAAGGTCGCGCGGCCCGGCGCGAGATCCTGCGGCGCGCGCTCGTTGGCGAGCGCCACGAGGGTCGGCGACACGTCGACGCCGAGCACGTCGGCGCCGCGGCGCGCGAGCGCGACCGACGAGCGCCCCCGTGCCGCAGCCGGCGTCGAGCACGCGCGCGCCGCGAAGGTCCTGAGGAAGCCACGAGGCGATCGTTTCGCGCATCGCATCGCGCCCGGCGCGCACCGTCGCGCGCACGCGGCTCACCGGCGCATCCGAGGTGAGGCGCGTCCACGCCTCGACCGCGGTGCGGTCGAAGTAGCGCTCGAGCTCAGTCGCGCCGGGCGATGTAGGTGGCGCTCGTCATCAGTCGAATCCCAGGAATTCGAAGAGGTCGCGGTCCTTCATCGGCTTGGCGGGGAGCGCCTCGACGCCGGCCCACAGCCGCTCGGCGAGGCCGAGATATTCGTTCTGCACCGCCTCGAGTTCGGGCGACGGCTCCATCTCGAACAGCGTCGACTTCTTGAGGCGGCTGCGGCGGACGACGTCGAGATCGCGGAAGTGCGCGAGCCGCTCGAGCCCGATCGCCGCGTTGTAGCGGTCGATCTCGTCGACGCGCGGCGCTGCGGTTGGCGATCACGCCGCCGAGGCGGACGTCGTAGTTCTTTCCCTTGGCGTGGATCGCCGCGACGATCCGGTTCATCGCGAAGATCGAGTCGAAATCGTTCGCCGTGACGATCAGCGCCCGCTCGGCGTGCTGCAGCGGAGACGCGAAGCCGCCGCACACGACGTCGCCGAGCACGTCGAAGATCACGACGTCGGTGTCCTCGAGCAGCCGGTGCTCCTTGAGCAGCTTGACGGTCTGCCCGACCACGTAGCCGCCGCAGCCGGTTCCCGCCGGCGGGCCGCCGGCCTCGACGCACATGACGCCGGCGTATCCGGTCGCGACGAAGTCCTCGACGCGCAGCTCCTCGCTGTGGAAATTGACCGCCTCGAGCGCGTCGATGACGGTCGGCACGAGGCGCTTGGTCAAGGTGAAGGTCGAATCGTGCTTCGGATCGCAGCCGATCTGCAGCACCCGCTTGCCGAGCTTGGCGAAGGCGACCGAGAGGTTGGACGAGGTCGTGCTCTTGCCGATGCCGCCCTTGCCGTAGATCGCGAAGACTTTCGCCGTCGTCGATCGTGTCGGTCGGGTCGAGTTCGACCTGACAGGAGCCTTCGGGCCGCTGCGCTCTGATTGCGAGATTCATGCCGCCATCCCCGGGCTCACGCCCTCCAGTCGATCTTCGAATTCGTCGCCCGCCTCGATGAGCTCCGCGAGGGTCTCGGGGTCGGGCGTCCAGTAGCCGCGCTCGTGCGCCTCCATGATCCGGTTCGCGAGCTTCGAGGAGGCCGCCGGGTTGAGCTCGGCGAGGCGCCGGCGCATCTCGGGGTCGAGCACGAAGGTCTGCGGTGATCCGTTCGTAGACCCAGGGATCGACCTGTCCGGTGGTCGCCGACCAGCCGACCGTGTTGGTGACATGCGCCTCGATCTGCCGCACGCCCTCGTAGCCGTGCTTGAGCATGCCCTCGTACCATTTCGGGTTGAGGACCCGCGTACGCGTCTCGAGCGCGACCTGCTCGCTGAGCGAGCGCACCTTGCCCTCGCCGCGCGTCTGGTCGGAGATGTAGATCGGCGCGACGCGCCCGCCGCGCGCCCGCGCCGCGGCGCGGCCCATGCCGCCGAGGCTGTCGAAATAATGGTCGATCGAGGTGACGCCGAGTTCGACGCTGTCGAGGTTCTGGTAGGCGAAATCGACCGTCGCGAGCACGCTCTGCGAGCAGCTCCGGCTGCGCCGCCGACTGGCCCTTCCGGCCGTAGGCGAAGCACTTCCGCCGCGCGAAAGTCTGCGAGATCTCGTCCTCGTCGGTCCAGGCGCCGGCGTCGATCAGCATGCCGACGTTCGCCCCATAGGCGCCCTCGGCGTTGCTGAACACCCGGAGCGCCGCCGTCTCGAGATCGCAGCCCGTCTCGGCGCTGCGCTTCAGCGCATGCTTGCGGACGAAGTTCATCTCGTCCGGTTCGTCCGCGCTCGCGGCGAGGTAACAGGCCTCCGCCAGCAGGCGGACCTGCAGCGGCAGAAGGTCGCGGAAGATGCCGGAGACGGTCACGACGACGTCGACCCGCGGGCGGCCGAGCTCTTCGAGCGGGATGAGGCTCGCGCCAGCGAGCCGGCCGTAGGAGTCGAAGCGCGGACGCGCGCCGATCAGCGCCAGCGCCTGGCCGATCGGGCCGCCTTCGCTCTTGAGATTGTCCGTGCCCCAGAGAACGATCGCGACGCATTCGGGGAACGGATGGCCGTCCGCCGAATAACGCGCGAGCACCATCTCGGCCTGACGCGCGCCGTCGGCGATCGCGAACGCGCTCGGGATCCGATATGGGTCGAATCCATGCAGGTTCCGGCCGGTCGGCAGGATCGCCGGGTTGCGAAGCAAGTCGCCGCCCGGCGACGGGCGCGACGAAGCGGCCGTCGAGCGCGCGCAGGAGCGCCGGCGTCTCGTGGTCTTCGGCAAGCAGACGATCGAGGCGCTGCAAGTTCGGCGAAGGCCTTGCGGGTCACCTCGGTCGCGGGCGCGCCGAACGCCGCAATCGCCGCATCCAGCGGACGCGCCCGCCGCAAGCGCCTTGAGTCCCGCGAGGTCGCCGGTCAGCCCGATACGAGCCCTCGGCGAGCGCGGCCAGCGTCTCGGCGCGCTCGTCGGCGGCCGGCGGCGCACCCACGACATGGAGCCCGTGCGGGATCAGCGCGTATTCGAGTTCGAGGATCGCCGAGCCGAGCTTAGCGATTTCGTCCACCGCGCGACGGGCCCCAGGCCGGTTCGGCGGGGACGAGATCGATGGCGGCCGCCTGAGACTGGATCAGTCTCCGCCAGCCGCTCGCGTTCTTCGATCGCCTCCAGATCCGTCGCTCGGTATCGCTCGACCGACGCCTTGAGGTCGGTCAGGCCGCGATAGAGGCCTGCCTGGGCGAGCGACGGGGTAAGGTAGCTGACGAGCGTCGCCGCCGAGCGGCGTTTGGCGAGCGCGCCTTCGGACGGATTGTTGGCGGCGTAGAGGTAGACGTTCGGCAGCGCGCCGATCAGCCGCTCGGGCCAGCAGGACGCGGACATGCCGACCTGCTTGCCCGGCATGAACTCGAGCGAGCCGTGCATGCCGAAGTGCAGCACCACGTCGGCCCCGAAATCCTCGCGCAGATAGCGATAGAAGGCGGAAAAGGCGTGGGTCGGGGCGAAGCCGCGCTCGAACAGGAGCCGCATCGGGTCGCCCTCGTAGCCCATCGCCGGCTGCACGCCGACGAGGACCTTGCCGAATCGCGCGCCGAGCACGAAAATCGAAGCGCCGTCCGTCTGGTGGCGGCCGGGGGCCGGTCCCCACTGCGCCTCGATCTCCGCGAGATGCGCCTCGCGCCGGACATGATCGTCGAGCGGAATGCGCGCGACGACGTTGGCGGCGGTTCCGAAGCGCTCGCGCGTTGCCGCCGCAGGATGCTTTCGCGCAGCGCGTCGACGGAAGTCCGGAAGCTCGACGGTATAGCCGCCGGCCTTCATCGCCTTCAGCGTATTGAACAGCGACTCGTACACGCCGAGGAACGCCGCCGTGCCCGTCGCGCCGCCGTTCGGCGGGAAGTTGAAAAGGACGATCGCGACTTTGCGCTTGGCGCGCTCCGACGCGGCGCAGGCGGACGAGGCGCACGACCCGTTCGGCCAGGCGCTCGACCCGTTCCGGATGCGGGCGAAGGTCGCGCTCGGCGCCCTGCGAAGCGGTCTCCCGGCGTCCGCCGAACACCGTCGGCGCCGAGGCCCCGTCGAGCTCGGGGATCGCGACCATCATGGTCGCCTCGACCGGCGAAAGGCCGCGGTCCGAGGCTTCCCACTGCTCGACCGTCTGGAATTCGAGGGCGTGGGCGGCGATATAGGGGACGTCGAGGTCGCCGAGAAGCGCCGCCGCGCCGGCGGCG
Source organism: uncultured Alphaproteobacteria bacterium (assembly GCA_963783275.1). Classification (GTDB taxonomy): domain Bacteria; phylum Pseudomonadota; class Alphaproteobacteria; order Rhizobiales; family Beijerinckiaceae; genus Roseiarcus. Next base: position 189,435 of record CAWANA010000027.1, read on the forward strand.
TCGTTATAGGCGGGGCCGCCGACCAGCGAGAAGCCGGTCAGGGAGACGAAGGCGTCGATCGTCGGAACGCCGTTGCGCTTGAAGAAGGCGTCGACCGCGGGGCGCGCGTCAAGGCCGCTCGCGAAGGCCGGAATAACTCTCAGGCCCCGCGTCTCGAGGGCGGCGATCACGGCGTCGTAGTGGGCCGTGTTGTTGGCGAGCAAGTACGAACGCATGAGCAGGAGGCCGACCGTCCCGACGGCCTCCTTGACGGCGGGCCGCGGCAGCGCGTCGACATTTTCGCTGAAACGACAGGCGGCGCGCGGGTGATAGACGCCGACCTCGGGATACTCGACGGGCAGCGGCGTCTTGAGCGCGCCGCGCAGGCCGGCGTGCGCGCCGCTCGCGTAACGATTGAGCAGGAACCGCACGAGACTGACGACATTCTCGTCCGAACCGGCGAGCCAGTACTGCAGGGTAAGGAAATAGGCGCGCACGTCCTGCGCCGCGCCTGGAATGAAACGCAGGATCTTCGGGATCCGGCGCAGCATCGCGAGTTGCTTTTCGCCGCCGGTGTCGGACGGCTTCGAGCTTCCGCGCAGGCGCTTTAGGAAGTCGAGCGCGCCGCGCTTGGTTCCGTCCATATTGAATCGGCCAACGCGCGTGAGCTTGACGATCTCGGGAGCCGACATGCAGCCGAGCACGGCGTCGCACGAGTTCCCTCCGCGCGCGGATCGCAGGAAGGACAGCCTCGGCGTGCTCCTCCATGAACAGCATCGTCGCAACGATGATGTCGGCTTGCGCGATCGAGTCGAGGCAACTCTTCAACGCCGCCGGATCGTTCCAGTCCGCGGCGGCGTGGAAGGCGAGGTCCAGCCCCGGAATGTCCCGCGCCAGTTTGCGGCGTGCGCGATCCACCGCCCCCGCGAGATGGTTGTCGAGGGTGACGATGACGAAGCGCGGACCCGCGCGCTCAGCGGCCGAAGTGGGCTTTGGCTTCATAAAGGGTGCTTATGGTGATGGTCGCCAGGCCGCGCTCGCGCGCGAATGTCTCGGTGTTGCCCCGTGCGCGTCCGCGCACGAAGAACGGAATTTTCTTGAGTTCGCGTTCCGCCTCAGCCGTCCAGCTTGCCGGAACGGATGCGTCGGCCACTAGGTGCAGCTTTGCCACGTGAGTTTCTGGCGCGACTTCCGCCTTGCGTCCGAGATGCGAGGGCGGCGCGTTGTCATGGAACTCGGGATCGTCGCGGAACATCGTCAGAAGATGCTCTTCGAGACCCATCATCAACGGATGGACCCAGGAGTCGAACAGGACGTTCGCGCCCTCGAAGCCCATCTGCGGCGAATAGCGAGCGGGGAAGTCCTGGACATGAACGGGCGCCGAGATCACGGCGCACGGAATGCCCATGCGCTTGGCGATATGGCGCTCCATCTGCGTGCCCAGCACGAGCTCGGGATGAAGCGCGGCCACCTTCGCCTCGACTTCGAGATAATCGTCGGAGATCAGGCATTCAGCGCCGAGCGCCGCCGCCGCTTCCCGGACCTCGCGCGCAAACTCGCGCGAATAGGTCCCCATGCCGACGACCTTGAAGGCGAACTCGGCCCCTGCGGCCCAGGCGGCGGCGAGAACATGGGTCGCGTCGCCAAAGACGAAGACGCGCTTACCCGTTAAATAGGTCGAGTTCGACCGATCGCGACCACCACGGAAGGCGCGAGCCGCGTTCGACGTCGATATGGCTCAGATCCAGCCGGGCAAGCGCGGCGACCTCGGCAACGAAGGCGCGCGTCGCGCCGACGCCGATCGGAACGATCCGGGTGTAGGGCTGTCCGTACGCCTTTTCCAGCCACTGCGCGGTCGGCAGCGCGACTTCGGGATACAGGACGACGTTGAAATCGGCGTCCACGAGGCGGGAGAGGTCTTCGGCCGACGCGCCAAGCGGCGCCGTCACGGCGACGTCCACGCCAATTCGTTCGAGGAGTTGCTCGATCTCGACCACGTCGTCGCGATGGCGGAAGCCGAGCGCCGTCGGACCGAGCAGATTGCAGACCGGCCGCAAGCGACGTTCGCTTTCTCGTTTCGGGGAGGCGAGCCCGCGCGCAAGGCGATAGAAGGCTTCTGCAGCGCCCCAGTTCTCCTTCTTGCGATAAGCGGAGAGTTCGAGCGGGATCACCGGGACCGGCAGGTCGAGCGCGCGGGCAAGCCCGGCGGGGTCGTCCTGCAGCAGTTCGGCGGTGCAGGACGAGGCGACGACGATCGCTTGGGGCTTGAATCGTTCATAAGCCTCGCGGACTGCGCTCTGGAACAACTCAGCCGTGTCGGAGCCGAGGTCCCGGGCCTCGAAAGTCGTATAGGTGACGGGGGGGCGCTCGCCGCGCCGCTCGATCATCGTAAAGAGAAGATCCGCATAGGTGTCGCCTTGCGGCGCGTGGAGCACGAGATGGACGCCCGTCATGCCCGTCACGACGCGGATCGCGCCGACATGCGGAGGACCTTCGTATGTCCAAAGCGTGAGGTCCATGTCTAGACCTCCAACGCCGCGCGCCGGCCGAGCGGTCGCGCAAAGAGTTCGGCAAGGTCCCCCGCCTGCTCGTAGCCCTGGGTGGGGGCGAAGAGCAGTTCGATCGACCACTTTGTCGTAAGCCCCTCGGCTTCCAGAGGATTGGCGAGTCCGAGGCCGCAAACGACGAGATCGGGCCGCTCGCCGCGGCAACGCTCGAGCTGTCGCTCGACGTCCTGTCCTTCGCTGAGCCGCACGCCGGCCGGAAGCAGCGCCAAGTCGGGAGCCATCAGCTGGCGATTGAGGTACGGCGTTCCGACTTCCGTCGGGATCATGCCCATTTCCCGCGAAAGGAAACGCGCAAGGGGGATTTCGAGCTGCGAGTCGGGGAAGAAAAAGACCCGCTTGCCCCCAAGCGTGGCGCGATGCCGTGCGAGCGCCTTCTCGGCGCGCGCGCGAGGTTCCGACGTGACTGCGTCGAACAGTCGCGGCGCGACGCCGAACGTCTCGGCGGCGGCGCGAAGCCAAGCCGTCACGCCCTCGGCGCCGAACGGAAACGGCGCCGCGATCCGCTGCGCGCCCCGGGACTCCAGCGCCCGCGCGGTCTCGCCAAGAAACGGCTGCGCGAGGAGAACGCGGGTGTTCCGTCCGACCGCAGGCAAATCGTGCGCCGTGCGCATCGGGAAAAAATCCACGCGCGGTACGCCGAGCGCCGCAAACAGCCTTGCGAACTGGTCCTCGACGATGTCAGCGAGCGAGCCCGCCACCAGAAGGCTCGGGCCGGCGCTCGGGGCCTCGTCGGGAAGCGCGGGAACGAGCGCGGCGAGGCATGCGTCTTCGCCCTGGGTGAACGTCGTCTCGATGCCGCTGCCGGAATAGGCGATGACCCGTGCGCGAGGCGCATGGGCCGCCGACAGGCGGTGCGCCGCGCGCGCCAAATCGATCTTGATGACTTCAGAGGGGCATGAGCCGACGAGGAACAGAAGCTTGATCTCCGGCCGGCGCTCGAGGAGCTGAGCGACCACCCGGTCGAGCTCCTCGTTCACATCCGCCATGCCTGCGAGGTCACGCTCCGTGAGGATCGCGGTCGCGAACCGCGGTTCGGCGAAGATCATGACGCCCGCAGCCGACTGAATCAGGTGCGCGCAGGTGCGTGAGCCGACGACGAGAAAAAAGGCGTCCCGGATTTTGCGGTGAAGCCAGACGATGCTGGTCAGACCGCAGAAGACTTCCCGCTGCCCGCGCTCACGCAGAACGGGCAGCGTATCGTATCCGAAAGAGTCAGGCGCCGGGGCGCGCTCGGGAGGGACGCGCACGTTCATGGCGCAAGTCCGGGTTGCGCGTTCACGGCCGAGAACTCGGCGGGCGGCCCACCGTGCAACCGGGCGGCGCGCAGTTTGAGAACGAATTGCGTGGCGTTGATCAGGTATGCGGCGTAGGCCGCGAGCGCGAGGACCATCAGTCCGCGTGGACCGAGCAGTCCCAAGCCCAGCGCAGCTAGGTAGGCGGTATGCAGGGCGAGGACGAGCATCGAGAACACGTCCTCCCAGAAGAACGCGTCCGCGAAGAGATACCGGCCGAACACCACTTTCTCCCAAATCGAGCCGGTTATCATGATGGTGTAGAGAACAATCGTCTTGACCACCACGGAGACGATCGCGGCCTCTTCGCCCGCGCCGGTCGCCAGGAATCGGACGACGAGACCGAGGCTGACGAGGAATACGGCGAACTGGAGCGGGGCCAGGACGCCCTGCACAAGGGTCCAGCCGCTTTGATCGCGCCGCTCGCGCTGCTCTGCTGTGTAGAGCGGCTTTGGCTGCGCTGATGGCTGACGCCCACGCTCCATCGGTCCCGCGTCTCCGGTCCTCGAGGCTGGCCGCTTCAGCTGGATCGCTGAGGCCCGCCGCGACCGCACCTTAGGCCCAGCGCCGCAGAAGTGTCAATCTTTGTTGACGTACTTTTATAGTTACACTAAGGTGCCTCGTTGACAGAGCCGTTCACCGAAGCGCGATCCACAACGGCGCTGCGGCAGGAAGTCACAGGGGGCGCTTGTGCCCGACATCGAGCTTCAATTGGACCGGCCTCCGCCCGATGCGAGTCTGCGCCCTGATCTAGAGACGCGATCGAGCACCAGATCAAACAGACCTGCTCAGGCCGCGAGCGGCTCCGGATCGGTCGAGAGCGCAAAAGATCTAGCCTGCAAGATCTTAGGAGAGATCACGCCTGCTCTTCGAAATTCGGTGGACAAATTTCAGCTTTCTGGCAGCCCTGTTCGTGAGATCGGCCGAAAGAGAGCCTACGTCTTTCGCTCAGTCGACATCGCTGAATTCACGACACTTGCCATCTGTTCGAACTGCGATATATGGCTATACGTAGAGATAGCCTTGGATATCGGGGCGACGGTCGAACAGATTCTTGAAGAGTTGCTTGCTCCAGCTGCTCGCCGTCTCGGCGACATGTGGGAGTCGGACGACTGCGATTTCCTAGGCGTGACGACCGCGACCCATCGGCTGCAGACTGCTGTCCGCAGGATGTCGCAGCATCACTGGATGAAACGGCAGGGTCGTCCGCGGGCGCTGTTGGCCGCGGCGCCAGGCGAAACCCACGTCCTGGGTGTCGCGATCGTCAGAACTTACTTCGAGAATTGCGGCTGGAGCGCGGATCTCGCTGGCGGCGGCGACCTCGAGGCCGCGGTCAGGCGCCACTGGTACGAACTCGTCGCTATTTCGATCAGCTGCGATCGCTTTATCGACGCCCTCGCTAAGGTGGCGGTCGAGGTTCGCAAGGCCTCCAGGAACCGGAGTGTCTTTCTTCTTGTCGGGGGTCCAATCATTGCGTCGGATCCCGGGCTGGCTGCGAGGATCGGAGCCGACGCCGGCGCCGCAACTCCGCAGGAGGCTATTGGTGTTACACGGAGTTTGCTAAGGCGAGGCGCGCGACTGTAAATCGTCGGGCGCCGAATCTGTGTCAAACTTGATCCTCAACTTGAGGGGCGAACTCGTGGTCGATGGTGCCGGTTCCGCGTCCCCGCCGCGTTTCGCGGCGGCCGGAGAATTCTTGCGCGGGCTCGATCCCGAAGACCTCGGCAGCTTGCTCGCTTCGACCGCCGACGTTGCGTTCGTTGTGAACGGCGACGGCGTCATCCTCGACGCCGCGTTTTCCGACGCGGATTTGGCCGGCTCGGCGGCCCGGGATTGGATCGGGCGGCGTCTGATCGACACGGTTACCGACGAATCTCGGGCGAAGGTCGATGACCTCCTGCGCGACTCTTCCCAACGGACGTCGTCGCGGTGGAGACAAGTCAACCACCCTGCCAACCGCGCTGACATTCCTATCCGCTATCGAGCGATTCGCTTTGGCGAACAAGGCCATATCCTTATCATCGGGCGCGACCTGCGGCCCATGGCGGCGCTCCAGCAGCGCCTCGTCGAAGCGCAACAGGAAATGGAGCGCGAATACACCCGGATTCGCAACGCCGAGAAGCGGTATCGGCTCCTGTTTCAGCTGGCGTCGGAATCCGTCCTGCTCCTGGATTCGAACACGGCGCGCGTCATCGAAGCCAATCCGGCCGCCGCACAGCTGTTCGGCGCGGAGCCAAGGAAGCTCGTCGGCCGCGATTTCGAGGACCTGTTCGCCGAGGCGAGCCGTCAGGCGACGCGCTCCTTTCTCGCCGCGACGCGCATCGCGCCCCGCGTCGACAAAGTTCATGTCGAACTTGCCGCGGACAATAGCGGCGTGCTGATAACCGGTTCGTTCTACCGGCAGGATGGCGCACCGTGCCTGGTGGTTGTCGTTTCGCGAATCGGCGAGGCGTCCGCGGAGCTATCCGTCGACGACGCGAACATCTTGAGCCTGGTGGAAGCCATTCCCGAAGCCTTCGTCGTCGTCGGCGCCGATCGCCGGATTTTGACAGCGAATGCGGCGTTCCTCGATCTTGTCCAGGCGACGACGGTGATTCAGGTTCGTGGGGAATCGATCGATCGGTGGATCGGCCGCCCCGGCGTCGAGGTCGATGTCCTTTTCTCAAACCTCAGGACCCATGGGAGCGTGCGCTTCTTCTCGACCGTGGCGCGGGGCGAGCTGGGAACGACCGAGGACGTGGAAATCGTGGCCGCTTCCGCCGTGGGGGGTTCTGCGCCAATCTTTGGCCTGACTATCCGCGCCACCGGCTGGCGAGGCGGTCGCGAGCGGCTCGGCGGCCGGGAGCTGCCGCGGACGGTCGAGCAGTTCACCGAGCTGGTCGGACGCGTCCCGATGAAGAATCTGGTGCGCGAAACGACCGACCTGATCGAGCGGCTGTGCATCGAGGCCGCCCTCGAGCTCACCCGGGAGAACCGCGCGTCAGCGGCGGAGATGCTCGGGCTCAGCCGACAGGCTTTCTACGTGAAGCTGCGGCGGTATGGGCTGGTGGACGGGAGGACGACGGCGACTCTGACCGCTAATCTGACTTTCGTCATTCTTAAGTGACAGAAAACGCGCTCCGAATGTGTCAAGTTTACTTGACAACCTAACCTCGTCGCGCGTACTTTCCGTCCATGCGGAGCCCCCAGCCGACAGCCGTTCTGGAACTGCTCAAGCCCATCGCTCGGTTTGCGCCCATGTGGGCGTTCGCCCGCGGCGAGGTTTCGAGCGGACTTTCCGGGACGATGCTTTATGTCCTCGGCATGCGGACGCGCGCCTTCGGGCTACGCGTCGCTAAAGTCGCGCCATGAGACCTCGAGAATCGCTCGGCTGGACCGGCATCGTCCGGCTCGGGCTGGTCCAGACCGCGCTCGGCGCGATCGTCGTGCTGATGACCTCTACGATCAATCGGGTGATGGTGGTCGAACTGGCCCTGCCGGCGCTGGTCCCAGGCCTGCTTGTCGCCTCGCATTACGCGGTCCAGATCTTTCGGCCGGCGTGGGGTTACGGATCAGACCTGGGCGGACGGCGGACGCCATGGATCGTCGGCGGCATGGCGACGCTCGCCCTCGGCGCGTTCGGCGCCGCGGTTGGAACCGCCCTCGCCGCGACCTCGCGGCCGCTCGGGCTTTCGATCGCCGCGCTCGCTTTCCTGCTCGTGGGCATGGGCGCCGGATCGGCCGGTACGTCGGTGCTGGCGCTGCTCGCCTCGCGGGTCGAACCGCATCGCCGCGCTGCGGCGGCGTCCACCGTCTGGATGATGATGATCCTGGGCTTTGCCCTGTCGGCGCCGCTGGCCGGCCACTTCCTCGACCCGTTCTCGAATGTCCGCCTGATCGAGGTGACCGCGGCGGTATGCCTCGGCGCCTTCGCGTTGTCGGCGTTCGCGGTCTGGGGCGTCGAGAGCCCGGCGTCGGCGACGCGAGTCGATCGCCCCGTAGGGCATCGCCCAGCATCGTTCTTGCTCGCGCTCGCCGAGGTGTGGCGGGAGCCGGCCGCCCGCGGATTCACCGTCTTCATCTTCGTCTCCATGCTGGCTTACGGCGCGCAGGAGCTGCTGATCGAGCCATTCGCCGGATTGGTGTTCGGGATGACTCCGGGATCGACCACAAAGCTCGCAGGGCTCCAGCACAGCGGCGTGCTTCTCGGAATGATGAGCGTCGCCGTCGCGGCCTCGATCATCGGCGGCCCGATTCTGGGCTCGCTTCGGCTTTGGACGGTCGTGGGCTGCGCGGCTTCGGCGGCCTCGCTCGGCGCGATCGCCGCGAGCGGGCTGCTCGGGCTCGGCCCGGACGCCTTCCGCGCAGCCGTCTTCGCGCTTGGCCTTTCCAACGGCTGCTATGCGGTGGCGGCGATCGGCTCGATGATGGGGCTCGCCGGCGCGGGCGCCGCTTCCCGCGAAGGAACGCGCATGGGGCTATGGGGGGCAGCGCAAGCCATCGCCTACGGGCTCGGCGGAGTCGCGGCAACCGTTCTCGTCGACCTAGGGCGAAGTCTCGGGGCGACTCCGCTGGACGCTTATGCGCTGGTCTTCACCGCCGAGGCGGCGCTCTTCCTGTTCGCTGCGACGCTCGCCCGCTCCAGCGCGCCTCGCGCGGCGCGTGAAGGTCTGACGGCGTCGGTCGAGCCCGCGCTGTCGGCGCAATCTTAAGGAGATGCGTCAGAGCTATGGCCCACAATGAGATCTTCGACGCGATCGTGATCGGCGGCGGGCCCGCCGGCGCGACGGCCGCCAACGACCTGGCGACCCGAGGTTTCAAGGTCGCGCTGCTCGACAGGGCGGGACGCATCAAACCGTGCGGGGGCGCCATCCCGCCCCGCCTCATCCGCGACTTCGAGATCCCGGCGGAACTCATCAGAGCGCGCGTGAGTTGCGCGACCATGGTTTCGCCGAAGGGCGTCAGCGTCGACATGCCGATCGACGGCGGATACGTCGGCATGGTCGATCGCGCGGAGTTCGACGAGTGGCTGCGCGAACGCGCTGAGCGCGCCGGCGCGAAGCGCTTCACGGGCAAATTCGAGAGTCTCAGCCGCGGAGACGACGGCCTGCCCTGCGTCCATTTCACAACGAAAGAAGCGTCTGTCGCGGGCCCTCTTCTCAAGGGCCGCGTTATCATTGGCGCGGATGGGGCGAATTCCGCGGTTGCGAGGCAGGAGATCCGCGGGTCCAAACGCGGAAAGTTCGTGTTCGCCTACCACGAGATCGTCGAAGCGCCGGTCGACCCGGCGACCGGCGCGGCGGACAACCGTTGCGAGATCTATTATCGCGGGACCCTGTCGCCAGACTTTTACGCGTGGATTTTTCCGCATGGGCCCACGATGAGCGTCGGCGTCGGGAGCGCCCACAAAGGCTTTTCGCTCAAGGGGTCCGTGCAGGCCTTGCGCGCCGAGACCGGCCTTTCGGACGCCGGCACGCTCCGCCGCGAAGGCGCGCCTATTCCGCTCAAGCCTCTTCCGCGATGGGACAACGGCCGCGACGTCGTGCTCGCAGGCGATGCTGCAGGCGTCGTCGCCCCGGCCTCCGGCGAAGGCATCTATTACGCGATGTTCAGCGGCCGCCTTGCCGCCGACGCGGCGGAGCGTGCGATCGCGACGCGTGACGCCCGCGCTCTGAGCCTCGCCCGCAAGCGTTTCATGAAGGAACACGGACGGGTCTTCTGGGTTCTCGGGATCCTGCAATACTTCTGGTACTGCAACGACAAACGCCGCGAACGTTTTGTCAGCATGTGCCGCGACAAGGACGTGCAGCGTCTGACCTGGGAATCCTACATGAACAAGACCATGCCGCGCCGCGACCCGTTCGCGCACGTCAGGGTCTTTTTCAAGGATCTCGCGCACCTCCTGAGGCTCGTCCCCCCATGATCGAAACACTCTTCGAGCGTTGGCCCGAAATCGCCGTCGCAGTGGCGTCGGTGGCGGTCGTTGCGGTCATCGGCGGTGTCTCGACCGACGTCGGCCCCTGGTACAAGCGCCTGAATTTTCCTCGTCTGAAACCGCCCGATTGGCTGTTCGGGCCCGGATGGACGGTGATATTCGTGTTCATCGCCGCGAGCGGCGTCGTCGCCTGGGATGCCGCCAGCGCCGAACAGCGACCCTTGATCGTTGCGCTCTTTGCGATCAACGCCGTTCTGAACATCCTCTGGAGTCCGCTCTTCTTCAAACTGAGACGTCCCGACTGGGCCCTGTACGAATGGCTTCCCTTCTGGTTGTCGATCGCCGCGCTGGTCGTGGTCCTTTTTTGGGTATCGACCGCTGCCGGCTGGTTGATCCTTCCCTATCTCGTCTGGGTCAGCTACGCCGGCTGGCTCAACTGGCGCGTCGTTGCTCTAAACCCGCCCTTCGCAGCCCGCGAAGCAGCGCCAGGAAGGTCGGACCGCAATGGCCGCCTATCTTGACGACGGACGCTTGATCGACTGGATCGTCGCGCTGCTCGCATTCGAGGCGGTGGCGCTGAGCGCGGTGCGAGCCCTCTTTGGCCGCGGGCCCTCCGTCACATCAACGATCGCGAACTGCACGGCCGGCGGCGCGCTTTTCCTGGCGCTGCGGGCGGCGATGGCGAATGCGCCCTTCCCCATCATCGGCGCCTGCCTGCTGGTCGCGCTCGTGGCGCATGTCGCGGATCTCGCGACGCGGTGGCGCCGCGCCCCACGCGCCCTCGCCTTCCATCCCCATTCCGCCTCGGCTTCCGCCGCGCTGGCTTCGGAGAACTCTAGTGTCTGACAGTCGCACACCGCTTCTCGATCAAATTACGACGCCGGAGGACATGCGCCGTCTCGACAAGGGCCTCCTACAAACTCTTGCGGACGAACTGCGTCAGGAGATGATCAACGCCGTCTCGATCACCGGGGGCCATCTCGGCGCCGGGCTTGGCGTCGTCGAACTGACCGTCGCGCTGCACTACGTCTTCGACACTCCGAGCGACCGATTGATCTGGGACGTCGGCCATCAAGTCTATCCTCACAAGATCCTGACGGGTCGCCGATCCCGGATTCGCACGCTTCGTCAACGCGGGGGCCTGTCGGGGTTCACCAAGCGCGACGAGAGCGAATACGACCCCTTCGGCGCCGGGCACTCGTCCACCTCCATTTCCGCGGCCTTGGGCATGGCGGTGGCGCGAGACTTATCCGAGAAGACGCATAACGTCATCGCGGTCATCGGCGACGGGGCGATGTCCGCAGGGATGGCCTACGAGGCTATGAACAACGCGGGCGCGATGGACTCGCGCCTGATCGTCGTGCTCAACGACAACGACATGTCCATCGCGCCTCCGGTCGGCGCCCTTTCAGCCTACTTGTCCCGGCTGCTTTCGAGCAAGACCTACCGGGGCTTGCGAGAAAGCGGCAAGCAAATCGTCAAAAAGATGCCTCGGGTAGTTTTCGAGCACGCTCGACGCGCGGAGGAACTGACGCGCGGGTTCTTCACCGGCGGCACCTTGTTCGAGCAGCTCGGCTTCTACTACGTGGGCCCGATCGACGGACACAATCTGGCTCATCTGCTGCCTATCCTCGAGAACGTCAAGGGATCCGAACTCGGACCTATTCTGCTCCATGTCGTCACGCGCAAGGGAAAAGGTTACCTCCCGCCGAAGCGGCGCCGGATAAATTGCATGGCGTGAACGCCTTCGATGTCGTGAGCGGAACCCAGTTCAAGCCGAAGACAAATGCGCCGGCGTACACGAAAGTGTTCGGCGAGAGTCTCGTCGAGCGAAGCCCGCAGAGGATGAAAAAGTCGTCGCGATTACGGCAGCCATGCCTGCCGGGAACCGGGCTCGACATTTTCGCAAAAGAGTTCCCCGAGCGGACCTTCGACGTCGGGATCGCCGAGCAGCACGCCGTCACATTTTCTGCGGGCCTTGCGGTTGAAGGATTGAAGCCGTTTTGCGCGATCTACTCGACCTTCCTTCAGCGCGCTTACGATCAGATCGTCCACGACGTGGCCCTCCAGAAGCTGCCGGTCCGCTTCGCGATCGACCGCGCAGGACTGGTCGGCGCCGACGGGCCGACCGCACGCCGGCGCCTTCGACGTCGCCTTTCTCGGCTGCGTGCCAAACATGGTTCTGATGTCGCCATCCGACGAGGCCGAACTCGTTCACATGGTCGCAACCGCGGCGGCCTTCGACGAGGGCCCGATCGCGTTCCGCTATCCGCGAGGCGAAGGGGTCGGTGTAGAGCTTCCCGAACTTGGAAAACCGATCGAGATCGGCCGCGGGCGAATCATCCGAGAGGGTTCGCGCGTTGCGCTGCTTTCCCTCGGAACGAGACTCTCCGAATGCCTCAAAGCAGCAGATGAACTGATGAGCCGAGGCCTTCGACGACGGTCGTCGACGCCCGTTTCGCCAAGCCCCTCGACACCGCGTTGATCGACCGCTTGGCCAAAGAGCACGAGATCCTGCTTACGATCGAGGAAGGCTCCAGCGGCGGGTTTGGATCCTTGGTTTTGGCGCATCTTGCCGAGGTGGGCGCGCTGGATCACGGGTTGCGCGTGCGTTCATTAAACCTGCCCGATCGGTTTCTCGAGCACGACAAGCCGGAATCGCAGTACGCGCGAGCCGGGCTAAATGCACAGGCCATAGTTGCAAAGACGCTTGAGATGCTTCCCATGGTGGGGGACCAACGGCGCGAGCTTGCGGTATAGCTTGCTGCGGTGCGTCAAATTGTCTTGACAGCCGATGCCGGCGTCAAGCGAACCTTTACAACGACCCCGAAGGAGCGTTCAATCATCGAAGACGAGCAGCAACCAAGCCTCGACGGTTCTACGAGGGAGATACGGATGTCGGCTGATGGAGTGGTTTTCAGGCATGCGCCGGATATTTGCCTCCCTCTCGGCCCCGCCGCACTCAGGAAGGTAACGCTTCCGCCCCACGACGTTGATGAAGCGAAAACGTCGCTCAAACGGGTTGTCGACGTCGAGATCGGGCCGCAACTCGTTCTTTTCCATCATGAGCCAGGAAGCGATCTGTCCACCGGAACGCCGGCCGACGCGTGCGGACATCGAGCGCCTCGCGATGCTCGTGATCGGGACGGACGAAGCCGCGACCGTCGCTCACTTCGAGAAGGTGCGCGCTCAGCAGCACGCGTATTCAACCTTGCTCGCCTATTTCGTGGCCCCGGCGGCGCAGTTCCTCGGCGAGCTTTGGAAACAGGACGTTTGCGATTTCTTCGAGGTGACGATCGGGATCGGCCGCATGCAGGCGTTCATGGACCGCTTGACGGCGCCGGAGCCGGTGTCGGCCTCGGACGTAATGCGTAGGGCGCTGTTGATCGCGTTGCCCGGCGAGACCCACCTCCTCGGGGTCCGCATGGTCGCGAAGTTCCTCGAATCGACCGGCTGGGACGTGTCTATCGAAGAACACCTGTCTGCCGAGGACAACGCGAAAACAGTCGCGTCCGAATGGATCGGTGTCGTCGGTGTAACCATGAGCGTCGCGTCGCGCGTGGAGCTTGCAGCGAGAACAGTCGCGGTTGTCCGCCAGACATCGCTAAACCCGCACATCGCGATCATGGCAGGCGGGAAAGCGCTGGTCGAAAACCCGCAGTTGGCCTTCCAGATTGGGGCCGACGCGGTCGGTCATGACGCGCCGACCGCGGTCGTCCTCGCATCACATCTTCTCATGCGGCAAACTGCGATGAGGTGACGGAAGAGTTCATGGGTCGGGTTCGATCGTCCATCCGGCCATCCATCTTTCGAACTCGCGGAATGTGCCGAGAGCAGCGGCGACAGCGACGTCGCAGGCCTGTCGGTGCTCTGCTAACGTTTCGAGGCGCGCGACGAATTCCGACCATAACGCTCCGTGCCGTTCTCCGCCGCCCAGAAAGAATTGGCGCGCTTCGAATCGTTCCTTCAGCGCACGCGCAATCTGGACGCCGCCGAGAGTCGAACCCTCGAGCACATAGAGCGAGCCGAGCACGGCCGCTTCGCTCGCCAAGTCGAACGATGGCGCCCAATCTGGAAGGTTATCGACCGCTCCCCGACTGACGCCGAGGGTCATGAGGTCAGCAACTAGGAACGGCGACCGCGCGCGCGATACACAGTCGAGGTCCACATCGCACCGGTCGGCGGCAGAACGGATTTGGCCCTCGAACGGGCGATGGAAGCCGAGAAGCCGCGACAGCAGCCGTCGATAATCCTGCACCCCGATCGTGCCCGCGGCCGCTGCATTGAATCCAATATGAGCGTGCATGCGCTCGTGAGCAGCGGCGGTCGCTCTCCGAAGCAAAAAGCGGACCGACGAATGAGCGCGCTCGCGAAAGCTCGCCGATGTTTCGAGAGCCACGACGCCTACCCCCCACTCAATCGAGGTTCGAGGCTCGATCGCAGGAGCTGCTGAAGAACCTCGACTGTTCGCGATACCGACACGCCGACCGCCTCCAGGAGATCCGGAACTTCGGCGATCTCGGTGCCCTTCGGTGATTTCAAGCGCGGCCAATTGCGCGTTCTCGACCACGGAAGACATCAGGCGCCGGACCACAGCCTCTCGCCCAGCGCCAACGGTCAGGAATTGCCTTTGGCTGCGCAGGATATTGTCTTGAAAGCGCCGCCGGGCGGACTGAGCCGCTTTAGAGTCGGTGAGATCGGCAAGCAACAGGACAAATCCCAGCACGCGGTCTGGGGCGACGAAAACCGGATCCGCCCTCACGAGCACGGGAATCGCGGCGCCATGGCGTGCGACGACGGCGGCTTCGCCGCGCCAAGGCCTGTTTTCCGTCAGAAGAGCCTCGAGCCTCAATCGCGCGGCGTCGGGGTCGTCGAAATAGCGAGGCAGTTCGTCGAGACGTCTCAAGGACCAAGGCTCCGCGCCCAGCCATTCCGCAAAGCCGGCGTTGCTCTGGATCACTTGGCCCCGAGCGTTGGCGACGAGAACCTGCTGTCCTGAACTGCGAACCTGGCGCGACACCTGATCCAACTGGTCCTGGGCGATCAGGATTCGCACAGCGCGAAACTGGACGACGACGTCGCTGATGCTTGTCCGGATCAATCGCGCCGCTCTGACGTCGCTGGCCGTCCACGGATCGGAAGTGCCCTTAACGATCTGGTGCCACTGCGCAAACGACCGGCGCGGCGATAGCTCGGATGGATCGTCGGCGTCCGAGACGGATTTGGAGGGGTCGCCGCCCCAGGTCACGGTCCGCACCCGTTCGTTCCGAAACCAGATCAGCATTTCGTCGCTTTGGTTCGAGATCGTTACGGCCAAAAGCCCGCTCGCGATTCCTGCTAGCGAGCCGAATGCCGGCTCCAACACGCTGAGGTTCGCGGTCGCAAAGACGCCCTGCTTGAGCATCGGGCGCGCCCAGCGCGCAATCTCACGAATGTCGTCAGTCGAGGGCACGTCCCCCGCCGTCAGGACCTCGCCCTCGAACAAGAGCGCTGCGCCCGTCGCCGCGAGAGGAAGCAGCAACGGGCGGCTGCGGTCGAAGAGCGCGCCTCTCCAGTCGCCGTCGCGAGCGATCCACTCCGTCATCCGCTGTTCGAGCCGACGGGCGGCGAGTTCGCCCTGACCCCTCATGAAGCTTTCGAGCGCGGCGATTCGGGTCCCGAGCACTTCGGCCAAGAGTTCACACACCGATCGCAATTCGAAGTTCAGGAAGCGCGGCGAATAGTGGTGGCAAGAGATCAGGCCCCAAAGCTTCCCGCTTACCATCAACGAGACGACCAGGGTCGCCGCCACGCCCATGTTCTTGAGATATTGAATATGGATCGGCGACACGCTGCGCAGGAAGCACAGAGACATGTCCAGATCCTTGCCGGTGATCGGCGACAGGCGCGGAACAAGGGGCACCGGCTTGTAATTGACGTCCGCCAGGAGGCGAACGCGATTGCGCTCATAGAGGAGGCGCGCAATTTGCGGGATGTCGGAGGCCGGGTACCGATTGCCCAGAAACGCCTCAAGATCCGGCTTTCGCGTTTCGGAGAAAACCTCGCCGTGTCCCTCGTCGTCGAAGCGATAGACCATCACCCGATCGTAGCCGG
Source organism: uncultured Alphaproteobacteria bacterium (assembly GCA_963783275.1). GTDB lineage: Bacteria > Pseudomonadota > Alphaproteobacteria > Rhizobiales > Beijerinckiaceae > Roseiarcus. The sequence goes on from CAWANA010000027.1 coordinate 205,280, forward strand.
TGAGCTTGCGAAAGATGCGGGCGCGCCTCGTCGCAGAGCGACTGCAGGCTCGCCGCCGCGACGATTTCCGGAACGAACCGTTCGAGATCGATGGAGACATCCGACAGTTCGCCGGCGCGTTCGAATTCGATGATCAGTTCGCCAGCCGATGCGCGATGGACGAGCGCAGTGCACGGCGCGTTGCTTGGCCCCGACCGTGCATGGCGTCGCAACCGGGATGCTCCCGACGCCGAGCGCCGTGCCGTCGATCAGCCGCTCGGCGAGCGAGCCCCGGAGCGCGCGCAGCGGACAGCCCCCGTAGTTTCCGGCTAAAGCCGAGAAAGCTCGCCGCGTTCTCGCTCTCCTGAACGATGACGTGATCCGCGCTCGCGAACGACGACGAGCGCGCCGTAGGGCTGGACGGATCCGGCGAGATGGATCTGCTCCCGCTCGCAATTTGAGAGATTTGCGGTTCCAAAAGCCGGCGGCAGCTGCTGTTCGACCGTCAAGAACCAAATCTCCGGCGGAGACGAAGGTCCCCCGACATGCCTGATCAGCCTGTATTTTTTCAGTTTCGTGTGCAAGCTCTGCCGGCTGATCCCGAGCGCCTTGGCGGCGGCGGTCCGGTTTCCGCCGGATTGGGCCAGAGCGTCCGACCAGCCGCTGCCGTTCGATCGCCTCGACCGAGGAGCGGACGGCCGATTCCAGCGAGCACCTGAGGCGCCGCCGAGCAGCGGTCGTGAGCGCGGAGGCGTCTTCGCGGGACCTCGCCTGCGACACTACGTCGCGAACGATCAGCGCAAAGTAGCGCGGGCGGTCGTCCTGATCGCCGACCGCCGAGACTTCGACCTCTGTGCTCATGCCGAGATCGCCTTCCAGCGTCGGTCCTCAGGGACCGCACGACGCCATGCTGCTCGACCAGGCTCAGGATCACGCGCAATCCGGTGCCGGGGCGGGTGAACCAGATCTTCGCGTTCTTGCCGACGACCGCGCTCTCCACGCCCGCCTGAACGAGATCGAGGAAGGTCGGGTTGGCGAATTTGACGACGCCGTCGCGATCGAGGATGGCGAAGCCTCCGGCAAGCGGCAGATGAAAGTCTCAAGCGAAAAGGACGCTTCTTCCCTGTCCGAGGCGCTGGCCGGACGATCCGGCTTCGGCGAGCGGCGCCATCTGGAAGAGGTAGAAGGTCCCTGCCTCGCTCGCTCAGCGTCGAGGCGCGCAGGCTCCACGAGCCGGCTGTCCGGGAGATGAAGGACGATGCTTGGCGCGCGGCCCCTCATCCGGGCCGTCTCGAGCAGCGCGTCGAGCGACTTGCGGTCGCGATCTGTGAGATCGGCGAAGGAAATCGCGCCCGGGGACGAGACCCAGCGACTTCGCCGCCGCCGCGTTGGCTTCGACAACCCGCAAATTGTCGACCCGCACGAGCGCGACGGCTTCGGACGAGGCGTCGAGCAACGCGCGGTAGCGGGTCTCGATCTCGCGAAGCTTCCAGTAGTCCTGCTCGCGCTCCTTCTGGACGAAGCGCCAGGCGCGACTTCAGGTCGGAAATGGCCTGAACGCTCTTGCCGATCGCGACGAAGCCGGCTCTCTTGCCGAGCTTGACCGTCGTATACTCGAGCATGAGCTCGCGGCCGCTCGGCAGCCGCTGAGTGACGGTGAAGCAGGAGGATTCGCCCTTCCCGGCCGGCGGACTCGACGGCCTTCGCGACCTGCTCCGCCGCTTCGGGCGGAACGGTGTCCGTCCACCGCAATCCGCGCCATTGCGTCAAGCGGCTCGTCGGCAAGCGCTTCTGCGCATACGGCGCGTCCTGATCACGCCGTCGCCATCCACGGCGAGCGTGATGTCCGGGGGAAACTGCGCGGGCTCGCTCATACAAGCGTCCAATCGGGCTTCGCCCGCCGAACGCGCTGTCGGGGAAGCCACTCCAGAAGCATCGATCCCCTGCGCCAACTCTCACTCCACACGCAACCCTGCTGCCGGGGCGCGACAGAAAGCGGTATAGCAATCGTCGACATGGAAGTCCAGCCCTCTTACGTCAAGCCGCTGACATCGCCTCCGTGAAGAGTCTTCTGCCAAAAAGCGTCACGTAATAACGAAACCAATACGTGTAAGCGTCGGGTTGCGACTCGACATCGGCGGACAAATCCGCGTAGGACCGCCACGCAACCTCCGAAACCTCTTTCGTGTCCGGCGGAGACGGCGCCGTCGTAGTCGCCAACGAAAAGATGCACGATTTCGTCCTCGATCAGGCCGTCTCCGACTGGCGCGCGGTAGTGGAGTGCGCGTCACGAATTTCAGCGGACAGACGATCCCGATCTCTTCCCTGAGCCGGCGTCTCGCTGCAAGATCCGGACGCTCGCCCGGTCGCGGATGCGTGCAGCAGGCGTTCGTCCATAGGCCGCCGGAATGGTATTTCCCAAGCGCGCGACGCTGCAACAGCATGCGGCCTGCGCTGTTGACGATACATACCGAAATCGCCCGATGCCGCCGGCCGTACTGATGGGCGAGAAGTTTCGGCGCGATGCCGGTCTCGCGATCGTGCTCGTCGACCAGAATGACGAGGTCGTCGTTGGCGTTCATCGGCGAATCCCATCAACGGCGAATCGGCAGCAGGCGTCGCCCCGCGCGCTGCAGTGGGTTTCGACCACCTTCGCTCTCGGCGACACGAGGGCCTGATACAGCCGCTCGAAGACCGCTGCGTGCCAGACGCATGTCGGCGCGTCCGATTGCTCTCCGGCGCAAAACGGATTTGACCAGATTTCGAAGTTCAGGTCTTCGCCGCGAGTTGCAGACGAATCGTCCAGATCCCACAAAGGTCCAGGCGTGGGCCGTTATCGCTCGGGCGAGCAGGCGAGACGACACGATCGCGGGCAGCGCTTTCAGGGCCGCTGCGCGCCCACGCCGGAATCCGGTTCGCCAGAAGGTAGTCGCCGGTTCGCGATCCAGCCTCGGCCAGGACCGCAAGCGCGTTCTGCGACGTCGAGGATCGCGCGCGTCGCCCGATGGAGCGCCGCGACCGGCCGCTCCTCGATCATGTCCGTCGGCGCATGGCGGCCCAGTCACGGACGTCGGCCGTCACGAGGATGCGCCGGACCGTCGCCGCGTCCGCCGCGAGCGCGCAAGACGCGCGAGCAGCTGGATCGCCGCATTCGGTCCGACGCGGCTGGCCGCCTCGGCTTGCGACCGCGCTCGGTCGCGCGGCCGTCAAATGTGGAAGGATGCGCCAACGACATCGTCATCAGCCATCTGCTTGTCGCCGCCGCCGCAGGCCTTCACGTCCGCGGCGGCTGACGACTGTCGTCGTCCTCCTCCGCCATCTGCTCGTCGCCGCCGCCGCAGGCCTTGATGTCGGCCAGCTGCGCCTGCGCCTTGCGCGAGCGGTCGGCGTTGGCCTCCCAGTCGGCCATCTGCGCCGGCGCGATGCTTGCGCTCCTTGTCGAAATGGAAATCGACCTTCTTCTTCGACTGCGGCCCCCAGTAGCCGACCTTGCCGAGATCGTAGAACTTGCGCTCGAAGCCCGCCTTGAGGAACGCCTTCAGGCAGCCGAGCAGATAGCGCCGCCGCTGGCCGGTGCCCGCCCAGGGATAGGAGAACAGCGCCTTGCTGCATGTAGAAGCGGCGATAGTTGTTCATCACCCGATCGAGCAGTTCGCCGCGCTCCATCGCGTCCGGCTTGATGATCGGCGTGACGAAGTTGTATTTCTCGAAGTCGAAGACCTCGACCTTGTCGCTCAGTTCCTGGAACAGCTGGGTGAACGGCCAGGGCGTGTACATCGACCAGTTGGCGAGGTCGGGCTTCCAGTCCTGCGCCATCCGGTAGGTTTCTTCCAGCGTCTCGGCGGTCTCGTTCTCCAGGCCGACGATGAACTGCGCCTCGACGACGATGCCGGCCTCGCGCAGCAAGCTGGATCGCCTGCTTGTTGTCGGCGACCTTGGTCTCCTTGTTGAAGCGGTCGAGCTTCAGCTGCGCCGCCGCCTCGGTGCCGAGCGAGACGTGGATCAGGCCGGCCTTGCGATAGAGCGGCAGCAGCTCCTCGTCGCGCAGGATGTCGGTGACGCGGGTGTTGATGCCCCACTGCACCTTGTCGGGCAGGCCGCGCGCGATCAGTTCCTCGCAGAACTGCGACGAATTTCTTGCGGTTGATCGTCGGCTCCTCGTCGGCGAGGATGAAGAAGCGGACGTCGTACTTCTTGTACAGCGTCTCGATCTCGTCGACGACCTTCTTCGGGTCGCGGACGCGGTAGTCGCGCCAGAACTTCCACTGCGAGCAGAACGAGCAGGTGAACGGGCAGCCGCGCGCCATGTTGGGGATCGCGACGCGGCAGTTGAGCGGGATGTAGTTGTACTTTCTCCCACTCCAGGATGCCCCAGTCGGCGTTGATCGCGTCGAGGTCCTTGACCGTCGGCGGCGGCCGCGGTCGCGACGATCTGCGCGCCCTCGGCGGTCGATTTCGATGAAGGCGATGCCCTTGATCGTCGTGGCGGTCGTGCCGGCCAGTCGCCCGCCTCGATCGGCCCGGACCAGTTCGACGAGGATCTCCTCGCCCTCGCCGCGCACGATCGCGTCGATCCACGGCGCTTCGGTCAGCACCTGCTGGTACATGAAGGTCGCGTGGATGCCGCCGAGCACCGTCACGGCGTTCGGGTGCATCTCCTTGGCGATCTGCAGCGCGCGCTCGGCCTTGTAGATCGACGGCGTGATGGCGGTGGCGCCGACGATGTCCGGCTTTTCCTGCGGCGATGCGCGCGCGAGCTCATCGTCGCGACAGGTTGTTGGTCATCGCGTCGATGAAGCGGATGTCGGTGATAGCCGGCGGCCTTCAGCGCGCCGGCCAGATAGGCGGCCCAGGCCGGCGGCCAGTTGCCGGCGATTTCGGCGCCGCCGGAATGGTAGTTCGGGTGGATGAGAAGAATGCGCAACGGGGTCTCCGTCCGTCTACCAGACAACAAGAAATGTAAACTTCAATTGACACTCATGTCAAGCGGCTCATACGGCCCGCACACCGCCTGCGCACGGCGCCCCGCACCCAAAAACCTGAATGCAGAGCGGCTTAAGGCGGCGTGTCGCCGGCCCGACGGGACGCTCGATGTCGACCGCCTCCCCGTTGACGGCCGCTTGCGACGTCTTGTCCCAGCAAGGGTAGAAACCGTCCGCCTTCCTGCTCGGCGAAATCCCGGAACGCGCGCGCGGTCGGCGAGAGCGAGCGATCGGTCCGGCAGATGACGTACCACTGGCGTACGATCGGCAGGCCCTCGACGTCGAGGCGGACGAGCCGCCCGCTTTCGATTTCGGCGCCGATGGTATGGGCGGAAAGGAGCGCGATCCCGAGTCCCGCCATCACCGCCTGCTTGATCAATTCGTTCGAGCCGAGCTCCATGCCCAGTTTCACCGGCCGGCCGCCGGTCTCGCCGAAGAAGGCTCTCGAACAGCGAGCGGGTGCCCGAGCCCGGCTCCCGAATGAGAAAGGTTTCGCCCGCGAGGTCGGCGCGGGAGAGACCTTCTGGCGCGCAAGACGATGGTCCGGCGGCGCAACGAGGACATAGGGGTGAGGTCCCAGCGACGCCGTCTCGACCGCCATGTCGCGGGGCGGACGACCGCAAAGCGCGATCTCGACTTCGCTCGACGCGCAACCAGTCGATCGTCGCGTCCCGGTTGCCGATCAGGAAGCGAAGGTCGACCTTCGGCCGCGACGCGACGAACGCCGCGATCAGTTTCGGCGCGAAGTACTTGGCGGTCGACACGGCCCCAACCGAGAGCCGGCCGCCCTCCCCGGTCCGGATCGCCGCTAGCGTGTCGGCGAAATTCCGCATCGCTGCTCGACGATGCGCGACGCTCCGAGCGCAGCTTCTCCCGCCTTGGTCAGGCGCATGCCGGCCGGCGTCCGGTCGAACAATCTGAGACCGACGCCCTCCTCGAGACCCTTCACCCGCGCCGTCAGAGCCGCCGGGGTCATGTTCAATGCGGAGGCCGCCTGGACCAGCGAGCCCGCGTCGACGATGGCCTGGAGGGTCTCGATTTGCCGGAGAGACAGGTTGCGCATCGCGATATGCCTATTCAATTTTTTTGAAGGCTGTCCCAAAAATAAATCAGTTTCTTTTGTTTGGTAAGGGCCCGTATTTGAAGCCGCAGTCGCCGATTGATTTCCGGCGCCGGGCGACGCTGGGAGGCGCTCGTGAATGAAGTGACCAGAGCCGACGACGATCTGACCGCATTTCCTCGAAAGGAACGCCAGCGCCGACGTAGCGCGCGTTCTGGTCGCCTTGGCGGAGGCCTCGGTCGGGGTCGCAAAGCGCATACGCCGCGGATCGCTGGCCGGCGAGCTGAATGCCTGACGTCGGCCCAGCCAAGGACGGCGTCGCCCAGAAGGCGCTCGACGTTTTCGCCGACGAGGCGTTCGTCAGCAAGCTGCACAGCGCTGGCGGTGCGGGGGGTCGTGTCGGAAGAGCATGAGCATCCGATCGACCTCGACGCCGAGGGGCGCCTTCTGGTCGCGCATCGACCCGCTCGACGGTTCCTCCAATATCGGCGCCAACGTCACGATCGGGACGGTCTTCTCCGTCCTCGACGCGCCGCCGGGTCCGCTCGACGAGGCTCATTTTCTCCAGCGCGGAACGGCCCAGCGCGCGGCCGGGATTTTCGTCTACGGCCTTCATGTGGCGTTCGTTTTTACGGTCGGCCAAGGCGTTGCGATCGCGACTCTCGATCCGGAAACGGAAACCTATCGAATTGTCACGCCCCGCGAAAATATTCCGTCAGAATCCAACGAGTTCGCGATCAACTGCGCGAACTCCCGGCATTGGCCGGCGCCGATCCAGGCCTATGTCGACGGATCTGCTCGAAGGGGAGGACGGACCGCGCGAACGCAACTTCAACATGCGCTGGGTCGGCTCAATGGTCGCCGACGTCTACCGGATCCTGATCCGCGGCGGCGTCTATCTCTATCCGGAAGACTCGCGCGAGGGCTACGAGCGCGGCAGGCTGCGCCTCCTTTACGAAGCCAATCCCGTCGCTTTCCTGATCGAGCAGGCCGGCGGCGCGGCGATCGACGGATACCGTCGCATCCTCGACGATCCAGCCGGAATCGATCCATGTCCGCACACCGCTCATTTTCGGCGCGAAGGACAAGGTCGAGCGCGTGCGCTCGCTACTACGATGAGGAAGGCCTGGCGGTGCGGGCGCCGTTGTTCAGCAAGCGCGGCTTGCTGCGCCGTAAATATTCGAGGGGGCCAAACCCATGTCCATCAAACATCCCATCATCGCGATCACAGGCTCGTCGGGGGCCGGAACCACATCGGTCAAGAGGACTTTCGAGCAGATTTTTCGTCGCGAGACGATCAGCCCAGTCTATATCGAGGGCGACGCCTTCCATCGCTGGAACCGCACCGAGATGCGCGAGCGGATGAAGGAGGCGGCTGCGCGCGGCGACAATCACTACAGCCACTTCGGATCGGACGCGAACCTGTTCGAGGAGCTCGAAAACTCGTTCCGATCCTATTCCGAGACGGGAGGCGGCAAGACCCGCGTTTACGTGCACGACGCGCGTCGAGGCGGAGGCGCATGGCGTCCCGCCCGGCAAGTTCACGGATTGGCGCGCGTTCGAGCCGGGCTCGGATCTGCTGTTCTACGAAGGGCTGCACGGGGCCGTCGTGACCGACACGGTCAACGTCGCGCAATACGTCGACCTCAAGATCGGCGTCGTGCCGGTCATCAATCTCGAGTGGATCCAGAAGCTGCACCGCGACAAAGCGTCGCGCGGCTACTCGACCGAGGCGGTGACCGACACGATCCTGCGCCGCATGCCGGACTACATCAATTACATCGTTCCGCAGTTCAGCCAGACCGACATCAACTTCCAGCGCGTGCCGACCGTCGACACGTCGAACCCGTTCGTCGCCCGCTGGATTCCGACGCCCGACGAATCAATGGTCGTCATTCGCTTCCGCAATCCGCACGGCATCGACTTTCCCGTACCTGCTCTCGATGATCCACAACAGCTTCATGAGCCGCGCGAACTCGATCGTCATCCCGGGCGGCAAGCTCGACATCGCCATGCAGCTCATCCTGACGCCGATGATCCTCAAGCTGGTCGAGCGCGGCCGGCGAGCGGCTGCGCGCGTGATCGACAGAAAGGTCTTTCCGAGATGAATGCCATGGCTCCGCGCGCAGCGGTCTCTCACGCGGAAATGGCCAACGCCATCCGCGCGCTGGCGATGGATGCGGTCGAAAAGGCGAAGTCCGGCCACCCTGGCATGCCGATGGGCATGGCGGACGTTGCGACGGTCCTGTTCACGAAAATCCTCAAGTTCGATCCCGAGGCGGCCCATTGGCCCGACCGAGACCGCTTCGTCCTGTCGGCCGGCCACGGGTCGATGCTGCTGTATGCGCTGCTGCATCTGACCGGCTACCCGGACATGACGATCGACGAGATCAAGCGCTTCCGGCAGCTCGGCGCCCGAAGACCGCCGGCCATCCTGAGTACGGCCACGCGCTTGGCGTCGAAACGACAACCGGCCCGCTCGGGCAAGGGCTCGCGACAGCGGTCGGCATGGCGATCGCCGAGCGAGCGCTCGCTGCGCGCTATCCCGGTCTCGTCGACCACCACACCTTCGTGATCGCCGGCGACGGCTGCCTGATGGAGGGCGTGAGCCACGAAGCGATCGACCTCGCCGGACACTTGCGGCTCTCGAAGCTCATCGTTCTGTGGGACGACAACCAGATCACCATCGACGGCGCGACCGCGCTTTCGACCAGTCTCGACCAGCGCGCGCGATTCGAGGCGGCTGGATGGCGCACCTTCGCCGTCGACGGACACGATCCGGCAGCGATCGAGGCGACGCTCGCAGAAGCCAAAGCGCAGGACCGTCCGACGATGATCGCCTGCCGCACCGTGATCGGCTTCGGAGCGCCGAACAAGCAGGGCACCGAGGCGACGCACGGCGCGCCGCTCGGCGCCGCGGAGGTCGAGGCGGCCAGGACCACGCTCGGCTGGACGTCTCCGCCCTTCGAAATTCCGGCGGACGTTCTCGCCGCCTGGCGGGCCGCGGGGTCGCGTTCGCGCGGCCAGCGCCTAGCCTGGGAGGATACGCTCAAGGATCGGCCGGACCGCGCGCATTTCCAAGCCGCGATCGCCGGCGACTTGCCCGAGAACTTCGCGGAGCGCATGGCCGCCTACAGGCGCGATCTCGTCGCCAAGGCGCCGAACGTAGCCACGCGCAAGGCGTCGGAAATGACGCTCGAAGTGGTGAACGCCGCGGTCGACACGACGCTCGGAGGATCGGCGGACCTCACCCACTCGAACCTGACGATCACGAAGGGCCTGCGGTCCCTGACGGCTGACGACTTTTCGGGCCGTTATGTGCGGTACGGCATCCGCGAGTTCGGCATGTCGGCCGCGATGAACGGCGTCGCGCTGCACGGCGGGTTCATTCCATACGGCGGCACGTTCTTTGTGTTCTCGGATTACGCCCGCGGCGCGATCAGGCTGTCGGCGCTGATGGGCCTGCGGGTGATCTACGTGCTCACCCACGATTCGATCGGGCTCGGCGAGGACGGCCCGACGCATCAGCCGGTCGAGCATTTCGCCATGCTGCGCGCGACGCCGAACCTGCATGTGTTCCGTCCCTGCGACGCGGTTGAGACAGCTGAATGCTGGGAGCTGGCGCTCGCCTCGCGGACCACGCCCTCGGCGCTCGTGCTGTCGCGCCAGAACCTGCCGACCCTACGCACGTCCAGCGCAGAAAACCTTAGCGCGCGCGGCGCGTATGTCGTCAGCGACGACGAGTGGGGACGCGACGTAACGCTGCTTGCGACCGGCTCGGAAGTGTCGCTCGCGATGGAGGCCGCCAAAGCGCTGCGCGCCGAGGGCACAAAGGTCGCGGTCGTATCGATGCCGAGCTGGGATCTGTTCGAGGCGCAGCCCGCCGAATACCACGCCCAGGTGCTGGGGACCGCGCCGCGGATCGCCATTGAGGCCGGCGCGCGGCTCGGCTGGGACCGCTGGATCGGGCAGCGCGGCGCCTTCATCGGCATGACCGGCTTCGGCGCGAGCGCGCCGGCCGCCGAACTCTACAAACATTTCGGCATCACAAGCGAAGCGATCATAGCCGCGGCGAAGACGCTGACGGCTTGAGGAGCCTTCGCCGCGGCCAGAGGCCAACAATCGCGGCGGCCTTCCTGAAGCGGAGGACGCCGACCCGAGTTGCAAAACGGCCGGCTGACCCTGGCCAAATCATTGGGTGACGTTATGGACCAGTCGAATCGTTACGCGAACCTGAATCTGAAAGAAGCCGATCTGGTCGCCGGCGGCCGGCACGTTCTGTGCGCCTATGTCATGAAGCCGAAGGCCGGCTACGGCTACCTCGAGACGGCGGCGCATTTCGCCGCCGAATCCTCGACTGGCACCAACGTCGAAGTGTCAACGACCGACGATTTCACCCGCGGCGTCGACGCCCTGGTTTACGAGATCGACGAGGCCCTGGAGATCGCGAAGATCGCCTATCCGGTTGAACTCTTCGACCGCAATATCATCGACGGCCGGGCGATGATCGCCTCGTTCCTCACCCTGACCATCGGCAACAACCAGGGCATGGGCGACGTCGAATACGGCAAGATGCACGACTTCTACGTGCCGCCAGCCTATCTCAGGCTGTTCGACGGGCCCTCGACCACCATCAAGGACCTGTGGCGCGTGCTCGGCCGGCCGGTCGTCGACGGCGGCTTCATCGTCGGCACGATCATCAAACCGAAGCTCGGCCTGAGGCCGCAGCCGTTCGCCGACGCCTGCTACGATTTCTGGCTCGGCGGCGATTTCATCAAGAACGACGAGCCGCAGGGCAATCAGACCTTCGCGCCGTTCAGGGAGACGGTCCGCGCCGTAAACGACGCGATGATCCGCGCTCAGGAGACGACCGGCCAGCCGAAGCTGTTCTCGTTCAACATCACCGCCGACGACTATCGCGAAATGATCGCCCGCGGCGAATTCATTCTCGAGACCTTCGGCCCGAACGCCGACCATGTCGCGTTCCTGGTCGACGGCTATGTCGCCGGCCCCGCCGCGATCACCACGGCGCGGCGGACGTTCCCGAAGCAGTACCTGCACTACCACCGCGCCGGCCACGGGGCGGTGACCTCGCCGCAGTCGAAGCGTGGCTATACCGGGTTGGTGCTCGCCAAGATGGCGCGCCTGCAGGGCGCGTCGGGCATCCATGTCGGCACGATGGGTTTCGGCAAGATGGAGGGCGAGGCCGGCGACCGGGTCATCGCCCACATGATCACCGATGAAAGCGCCGACGGAGCGTTCTTCCATCAGGAATGGCTCGGCATGAACCCAACCACGCCGATCATATCCGGCGGCATGAATGCGTTGCGGATGCCGGGCTTCTTCGAGAACCTCGGCCATTCGAACCTGATCATGACCGCAGGCGGCGGCGCTTTCGGCCACCTCGACGGTGGCGCGGCGGGCGCAACCTCGCTTAGGCAAGCTGAGCAATGCTGGAAGGCGGGCGCCGACCCGGTCGAGTTCGCCAGAGACCATCGCGAATTTGCTCGCGCATTCGAGAGTTTCGCCCACGATGCCGACGCGCTCTATCCAGGATGGCGCGACAAGCTCGGCAAGGCGGCGGCCTGAGGGAGCCCGGGTCAGAGGGCGCGCGTTTTGCGCGCCTTGATGGAGAGAGGGTTGGAAGCGCGCGTCTCGCGCCCTTGGCGGCAAGACGCAGCCCCTGCGAGCCTTCACGACGTCGTCCGGCCTTCGGCGGCCAGATGTTGATCCCAAGAGCGGCTCGTCGGCCTGTGGCGCAAACATGCGGCGATCCGAGAGAGCCTCGGGGCTGCCGGCCGGGCGGCGTGATCGTGTTGCGCTTACGACACGCGGGGCGAGCGTTTCGCGCGCGCCGTAACGCCCTTTGACCCCGCGGCGGGCGGCGGAGAGATCTCAAGCACCTTCAAGAAGGCCCTCGCGAGCGGAGAAAGCCGTTTGTCCGCGAGATGCACGACGTACCATCGACGCGGGATCGGGAAGCCGCTGACGTCGAGCTCGCGCAAGGGACCGCCAACGGGGTCGAGCGTCAGCACGTGACGCGACAGGACTGCGAGCCCGAGCCCGGCGGCGACCGCCTGCTTGATCGTTTCGTCGCTGCCGAGCGTCATGCGCGTTACCGGACGGATCTTGTGCCCGACAAAATAGCGCTCCGTCGCCTGCCGCGTTCCTGACCCGGGCTCGCGCAGAATGAAGGGCTCCCTCTCCAGGCGCGAGGGCGGAATCGCCTTCTCGTCGCAAAGCGGGTGGCCCGCTGGCGCGAGGACGACAAGCGGATTGTCGGCAAACGGCGTCGCCACCACATCGACGCCTTCCGGCGCCTGGCCCATGATATAGAGGTCGTCGAGATTGAGCCGCATGCGCTCCAGGATCTGCTCGCGGTTGACGACTTCGAGCGCGAATTCCGCCTCCGGGTAGGCGCGGCAGAAATCGCCGATCAGGCGGGTGGCGAAATATTTGGCCGTCGTGATCATCGCGACCCGGACCCTTCCGCGTTTCAGGCCCTGCATCTCCGCGAGTTCCATGCCGAGAAAGTCGAGCCGCTCGAGCATGTCTTGGGCAGCCGCGGCGACCGCGCGGCCCGCCTCGGTCAGAAACAGCCTCTTGCCGATCTGCTCGTGCAGCGGCAGGCCGAGCCCTTCCGACAGTTGCTTGATCTGGATGGAAAAAGCCGATGGCGTCACGTGCGCCTCCTCGGCCGCCCGGGTCATGTTCATGTGACGCGATAGGCCCGCGAAAAGGCGCATCTGGTGAAGGGTGACCTGCCGCAACATTGTTTTATTTCAGTAAAAGATAACCGTTCATACAATGAACTTAACTCTAATGATGGCGGGCCGTAAAGCCTCTCATAGACGCAAATCGTGGCCCGATGTCGGCCGAGGGAGGAGGAAACCCGTGAACGTTCAGCCGTCTCAAACTGTCAAAGGCAAGGACCGCTACAAGTCCGGCGTGATGGAATACCGCAGGATGGGCTACTGGGAGCCCGACTACGAGCCGAAGGACACCGACATCATCGCCTGCTTCCGGGTCACGCCGCAGGAGGGCGTCGACCCGATCGAGGCCTCGGCGGCGGTGGCCGGCAAATCCTCGACCGCGACTTGGACCGTGGTTTGGACCGACCGGCTCACGGCTACAGAAAAGTATCGCGCGAAGTGCTACCGGGTCGACCCCGTCCCGGGGACCGAAGGCCAGTACTTCGCCTATATCGCCTACGACCTCGACCTCTTCGAGCCGGGCTCGATCGCCAACCTCAGCGCCTCGATCATCGGAAACGTTTTCGGTTTCAAGCCCTTGAAGGCGCTCCGCCTCGAGGACATGCGGTTTCCCGTCGCCTACGTGAAGACCTTCCAGGGACCGGCGACCGGAATCGTGGTCGAGCGCGAGCGGCTCGACAAGTTCGGCAGGCCGCTCCTCGGCGCGACGGTCAAGCCGAAGCTCGGACTGTCCGGACGCAACTACGGCCGCGTCGTCTACGAAGCGCTGAAAGGGGGGCTCGACTTCACCAAGGACGACGAGAACATCAACTCGCAGCCCTTCATGCATTGGCGCGACCGCTTCCTTTACTGCATGGAGGCGGTCAACAAGGCCGAGGCGGCGAGCGGCGAGGTCAAGGGCACCTACCTCAACGTCACCGGCGCAACCATGGAGGACATGTACGAGCGCGCCGAGTTCGCGAGGGACCTTGGCTCCTGCATCGTCATGATCGACCTCGTGATCGGCTATACCGCGATCCAGTCGATGGCGAAGTGGGCGCGCAGGAACGACATGATCCTGCATCTCCATCGCGCCGGGCATTCGACCTATACGCGGCAGAAGACGCACGGCGTGTCGTTCCGCGTCATCGCCAAATGGATGCGGCTTGCGGGCGTCGACCACATCCACGCCGGGACGGTCGTCGGCAAGCTCGAGGGCGATCCCGCGACCACCAGGGGCTACTACGATATCTGCCGCGAGGACTTCAATCCGCAGCAGGCTCGAGCACGGCATCTTCTTCGACCAGCCCTGGGCGTCGCTCAACAAGCTAATGCCGGTCGCCTCGGGCGGCATCCACGCGGGACAGATGCACCAGCTCCTCCACCTCCTCGGCGAGGACGTCGTGCTGCAGTTCGGCGGCGGCACGATCGGCCATCCAGGGGGCATCGCAGCCGGCGCGACGGCGAACCGCGTCGCGCTCGAAGCGATGATTTTCGCGCGCAACGCCGGGCGCGACTATGTGCACGAAGGCCCGACCATTCTTGCGGAGGCGGCCAAGACCTGCACGCCGCTGCGCCAGGCGCTCGACGTCTGGGGCGACGTGACCTTCAACTACGCCTCGACCGACCAGCTCGATTTCGTCCCGACCGCCCTCGGTCGCGGGCTGATCCCGCGCCGCCGCTAGCCGGAGTTCCCTTCCATGCGCATCACCCAAGGCTGCTTCTCGTTCCTGCCCGACCTCACCGACGACGACATCCTCATCCAGATCCAGTACTGCCTCGACAATGGCTGGGCGGTGAACCTCGAGTTCACCGACGATCCGCATCCGCGCAACACCTACTGGGAGATGTGGGGCCTGCCGATGTTCGACCTCCACGACGCCAAGGGCGTGCTGATGGAGCTCGACGCCTGCCGCAAGATCCACGGCGACAAGTACATCCGGCTGTCCGCCTTCGATTCGAGCCACGGCTGGGAGTCGGTGCGCATCTCGTTCATCGTCAACCGGCCGAAGGCCGAGGAGGGCTTCCGGCTCGAGCGCATCGCGGGCCCCGGCCGCACGCAGCGCTACGCGATTCGCGGCTACGGCCTCGATAGGCCGGAAGGGAAGCGTTACGCATGAACGAGGCCGCGCGCGAAACGGCGGCCTCGCCGACGATCAGCCTCGCTGAGGAATTCGCGGAATCCGGAGTGGGTCCGGTTCTCAAGCAGCTCGACGACGAACTGATCGGCCTCGCGCCGGTCAAGAGCCGCATCCGCGAGATCGCGGCGCTGCTGCTCGTCGACCGCGTCCGGGCGAAGTTCGGCCTGACGTCGGAAGCCCCGACGCTGCACATGAGCTTCACCGGCAATCCGGGCACCGGCAAGACGACGGTGGCGCGGCGGATGGCGGAGATCCTGCACCGGCTCGGCTACGTCCGCCGCGGCCATCTCGTCGCGGTCACCCGCGACGACCTCGTCGGCCAGTACATCGGCCACACGGCGCCGAAGACCAAGGAGGTGCTGAAAAAGGCGATGGGCGGCGTCCTGTTCATCGACGAGGCCTATTACCTCTACCGGCAGGAGAACGAGCGCGACTACGGGCAGGAGGCGATCGAGATCCTGTTGCAGGTGATGGAGAACAACCGCGACGACCTCGTCGTCATCCTCGCCGGCTACGCCGACCGGATGGACCGCTTCTTCCAGTCCAACCCCGGCTTCCGCTCGCGCGTCGCCCACCACATCGACTTTCCCGACTACACCGACGCCGACCTGCTCGCCATCGGCGAGAAGATGCTCGCGGGGCTGAACTATAAGCTGAGCGACGGCGCGCCGGCGAGCGCTGATGGACTACATCCCGCTGCGACGCGCGCAGCCGCTGTTCGCCAACGCCCGCTCGATCCGCAACGCCCTCGACCGCGCACGCTTGCGGCAAGCCAACCGGCTTTTCACGGAAGGGCGACGCGACCACTGACCCTCGAACGCCTCACGACCATCGACGAGGCCGACATCCGGGCGAGCCGCGTCTTTCGGCAGGGCGACGCAAAAGGCTGAGGGGCCGCGGCTCCGCCTGCTCGCCTCACCGGATCGGGATCATGATCTCGTTGCGGCGCATGAAGCCGGGGATCCAGGGTGGATTGTACTGTGCGATCAGTGGCGGACCGGCCGCATGCAGGCCGCGAGCCTGCAAAATCGCCTCGAGCTCGGCCGTCTTGGCCTCGGTCGAGCCGTCCTCCGCGACGCCCGCGAATCGGAGGACGGCAAATCGCGTCGCCGGGAGCTCTTGCAGGCGGATGTCCGCATCGTCGGGCTTCGGCAGGTTGGCGAGCGACCAGTCGCGCGGCATGACAAACCGGATGATCCAGGATTCCTCGAGCCGCCCTCAGCATTCGCCCGCGCGGGCCTCGATGACCGGCGCCGTCATCTCGATCTTCTGCTTCTCGGCGTTGCCGCCGAAAATGTAACCCGCAAGCTTGCGAAAGCCCGCGTAGGCCGCGTCGTTGCGGTCCGCGCGCACCGTCACCTCGGCGATGGTCAGCGACGGGTAGTCGCGAATCTCGAAATCGCCGTCGCTCAGCACGACGGTGTGCGGCGGCTCCTCGGCGGAACTCGCCGAGAAAGCGAACGCGGCCAACGCCCCGGCCAGGACAAGGCCGCCAATCGCGATCGAGGCAAATCGTCGCATGTTTCGTCCTTTCCGCTTGCGCCGTCCGCACGAATCGGACGCCAGAACTTATACGCGCGAGTCCTGCTTTTCGGATCGATGCGCCAATCAACATCGTGATGCCGTTTATGACAAGACACGTTGACACGCAAGACGCCGGCTTCCATAGCGGCGACGATCGATCCGAAGTTTTGGGGGCGCCGGCCGCCGTGCGACCGGCGCTGCCCTTTGAAAAAACGGCGCCGCAGACCGACGCGCCGCATGCTCTGGGCCGAATATGCGACAGCCGTATCCATTTTCCGCAATCGTCGGCCAGGAGGACATGAAGACCGCCTTCCTGATCGCGGCCGTCGATCCGAGCATCGGCGGGATTCTCGCGTTCGGCGACCGAGGAACGGGAAAATCGACCGCTGTCAGGGCGCTCGCCGCCCTGCTGCCCAAGGTCAGGGCGGTCGAGGGCTGCCCCTACAATTGCGAGCCGTCGTCGCCCGCGCAGCTCTGCCACGCCTGCCAGGGCGAAGATCACAAAGCCGCGATCACAAGCGTCCGATCATAGAAGCGCCGACCATAAAGGCGCGGCGCACAAGAAAGACCCGAAGAGCGCGCTCAAGGCCGCGCCGGTCGTCGACCTGCCGCTCGGCGCGACGGAGGACCGCGTGGTCGGCGCGCTCAACCTCGAGCGCGCGCTGGCGCACGGAGAGAAGAGCTTCCAGCCCGGCCTGCTCGCGCAGGCCAACCGCGGCTTTCTCTACATCGACGAGGTCAACCTGCTCGAGGACCATCTCGTCGATCTTCTGCTCGACGTCGCCGCCTCCGGCGTCAACGTCGTCGAGCGCGAGGGCCTCAGCGTCCGGCATCCCGCCCAGTTCGTGCTGATCGGCAGCGGAAACCCGGAAGAGGGCGAATTGCGGCCGCAGCTTCTCGACCGCTTCGGCCTCGCGATCGAGGTCAGGACGCCGCTCGACGTGCCGACGCCGAATCGAGGTCGTCAAGCGCCGCGACGCCTTCGAGCGCGATCCCGAACGCCTTCCTCGAGCAATGGGCCGGCGCGGAGAAGAAGCTGCGCAACCGCATCGTCGCGGCGCGCGGCGCATCTGGCCGCGGTCGCAACGCCCGACTCGGCCATCGAAAGCGCAACGCGGCTCTGTCTCGCGCTCGGGTCCGATGGGCTGCGCGGCGAACTGACCCTGATCCGAGCCGCCCGCGCGCTCGCCAGCCTCGAGAAGAAACAGGAGGTCGGCGAAGCGCAGCTCAGGCGCATCGCGCCCATGGCGCTCAGCCACCGCCTGAGGCGCAATCCGCTCGACGAGCAGAGCTCGGTCACGCGCGTGCAGCGCGCGGTCGAGGAAGTGTTCGGGCCATGACCGACCCCGGCGAGGCCCTGTCGCCCTGGCGGCGCGCCTGTCTCGCGGCGGAGGTCTTCGCGCTTGCCCCGTTGGGCGCCGGATCGTCGTCCGCGGCCGCCCGGGCCCGGTCGCGGGACGCTTGGCTTCGGCGGCTGCGCGCCGCTTTGCCGGCGGACGCGCCGATGCGGCGCATGCCCGCCTCGATCGCCGACGACCGGCTGCTCGGCGGCCTCGACATCGCCGCGACCCTAAGGCCGGCCGGCCGGTCGCCGAAAAGGGCCTGATCGCCGAGGCCGACGGCGGCGTGCTCGTCATCGCTATGGCGGAGCGCCTGCCTGCCGGGGTCGCGGCGCGGATCGCCGCCGCGATCGACACCGAAACGATCACGCTCGAGCGCGACGGGATCGCAGCGACCTTGCCGGCAAGGGTCGGGTTCGTTGCCCTGGACGAGGGCTGCGACGATGACGAGGCGCCGCCGCCGATCCTCGTCGAACGAAGCGCCTGTTTCGTCGACCTCGACAGCATCGGCGCCAGAGACGTCACGGATGGGCCGGTCGAGACCGACTACGACGCTGCGCGGGCCCGGCTGGAGGCGGTGGAATGCGATCCCTCCGCGATCGAAGCGCTGGTCGGCGCCGCCGCGGCACTCGGCATCGCCTCGCTGCGCGCGCCGCTCTTCGCCTTGCGGGTCGCCCGCGACGATTGGCGCGCTCGAAGGCGCGGTCAAGGTCGAGTCGCGCCACGTCGCGCTCGCCGCGGCCCTCACGCTCGCCCCCCGCGCGACCCGCCTGCCGGCGCAGGCGAACGAAGACGCCGAACCGCCTCCAGAATCGGACCCCGAATCAGACGCGGACAACGACCAGAAGGACGCCGCCGACCACGAGCCGAAAAAGCTCGAGGACGTGGTGCTCGACGCCGCCGCGGCCTCGATCCCCGCCGCCCTGCTGGAGCGGATCAAGGCTGGCGGGCTGGCTCGGGCCAGGGCCTCGGCGCAGGGCAAGGCGGGCGACCGGCAGATCTCGACCCGGCGCGGTCGCCCGTTCGGAACGCGCCCAGGCTCGCCGCGGGAGGGCCGGATGTCGCTGGTCGCAACGCTGCGCGCCGCCGCGCCATGGCAGCCGATCCGCCGGCGGGAGATGGCGGACGCCGACTCACACGTCGCCAGAGTCATCGTCCTGCCGGACGATCTGCGCATCGTCCTTCACCACGAGAAGCGCGGCGCGACGACGATCTTCGTCGTCGACGCGTCGGGCTCTTCGGCGGTCAATCGCCTCGCCGAGATCAAGGGCGCGATCGAGCTTCTGCTTGCCGACTGCTACGTCCGCCGCGATTGGTGGCGCTCGATCGCGTTCCGCGGCAAGGGCGCGGAGATCGTGCTTCCGCCGACCCGATCGCCGGCGCGGGCTCGCCGCCGGCTTGCCGGGCTGCCCGGCGGCGGAGGCACGCCGCTCGCGAGCGGGCTCGACGCGGCGGCGCTGCTCGCCGGTCAGATCCGTCGCCGCGGCGAAACGCCGCTCGTGGTGCTGATGACGGACGGCCACGCCAACGTGGCGCGGGACGGCGAGGGCGGCCGGGCGCAGCGCCCTCGAGGACGCGCTCGACGCCGGGCGCGCGCCTCGGCTTCGACCGCATCGCCTCGCTCGCCATCGACACATCCGCGCCCTCGCGACAGCGCGACGCCGCCGCGACGCAGAAGATCGCCGAAGCGATGCGCGCGGACTATATCAAGCTTCCCATCGCCGACGCGCAGCGCGTCAACGCGGCCGTGCGCGTATCGGCTCAGCGCTTGCAGGGGTAGCCCGATGGTGTGGGGTCCGGAGCCGCTCTCCTTCGACCGCGACGGCGCCGATTGGCCGAACCGGGATGCGAGCGCGTTCGTCGAGACCCGCGGTGTGCGCTGGCACGTGCAGCGGATGGGAAAAGGCCCGGAACTCCTCATGATCCACGGCACCGGCGCCTCGACCCATTCGTGGGAGCGGCTCATGCCGTTGCTCGCCAAACACTTCGACGTGGTCGCGCCGGATCTCCTGGGCCACGGCTTCACCCGAACCAAAAGGGCGCCTGACCTTTCCCTGCCCGGCATGGCGCGCGCGACGACCGCGCTCCTCGAAAAGCTGGAATTCAAGCCCGAGGTGGTGGTCGGCCATTCCGCGGGCGCGGCGATTCTCGCGCGCCTCTGCCTCGACGGCGCGATCAAGCCGTCGCTGCTCATCAGCCTCAACGGCGCCTTTCTCCCGTTCGGGGGAGCGGCGGCCTTCCTGTTTCCCTCGATCGCCAAGCTGCTGTTTCTCAATCCGCTGGCGCCCCGGGTGTTCGCGTGGGCGGCCGATCCGCAAGGCGGTCGAAACTCTGCTGCGGGGAACCGGATCGCGAATCGACCGCCGCGGCGTAGACCTCTACGTCCGCCTGCTCGGCAACCCGGCCCATGTCGCCGGCGCGATCGGGATGATGGCGAACTGGGACCTGAGCCGGATGAGCCGGGAGTTGCCGAAACTCGAGCCAAAGGTCGTGTTCATCGTCGGCGAGGACGACAAGGCCGTGCATCCGGACGACGCCGCCGCGCTGGCGGCGGCCATTCCCGGCGCAAGCGTCGACGCCATCCCCCACGCGGGCCATCTGGCGCACGAGGAGAAGCCCGAGGAGGTCTGCGAATTGATCCTCGCGGAGGCCGCCGCCTGCGGCGTGATCGGGGCGGCGAAGCCCGCGACACATCGACGCCGCAAGGCGCCTGAAGACCCGCCAAAAGCCCCTTGATCAAGTGACCGTGCCGCTTTAGTGTCAAGTCATGTTGACGGTTACCGATGTCCAAATGCGGGCAATGGGAAGCGAGCGCGGCCTCACGCCGTTGTCATCGGCAGCGGTTTTGGCGGGCTCGCGGCGGCGCTCCGGCTGCTGGCGCGGGGCTACCGCGTCACCGTGCTCGAAAAGCTCGACGCTCCGGGCGGGCGCGGCTTACCAATTCCGGCAGGACGGGTTCACCTTCGACGCCGGCCCGACGATCGTCACCGCGCCGTTCCTGTTCGAGGAATTGTGGGCGCTCGTTCGGGCGGCGGATGCAGGACGACATCGACCTGCGTCCGATCTCGCCCTTCTACGACATCCGCTTCGCCGACGGCTCGATGTTTCGCGTGAGCGGCGACCCGGAGGCCATGCGCGCCGAGGTGGCGCAGATTCAATCCAGGCGACGTCGCCGGATTCGAGCGGTTCCTGAAGCGCAGCGAGGAGATCTATCGCCTCGGCTTCGAGCCGACTCGGCGACGCGCCGTTCAATTCGCTCATCGACATGGCGCGGGTCGCCCCCGACCTTCTCCGGCTCGAAGGGCTACCGCAGCGTCTACGCGGTCGTATCGAAATATTTCGAGCGACGAGCGCCTGCGGACGGCGTTCAGCTTCCATCCGCTGCTGATCGGCGGCAACCCGTTCCGGGCGAGTTCGATCTACTGCATGATCACCTATCTCGAGGAGCAGTTCGGCGTGCATTACGCCATGGGCGGGATGGGCGCGCTGGTCCGCGGCCTCGTCGACCTGATCGAGTCGGCAGGGCGGCGAAATGCCGCTGCAAGCGGAGGTCGAGGAGATCCTCGTCAAGGACGGCGCCGCGACCGGCGTGCGGCTCGCCTCGGGCGAGACGATCAACGCCAGCATCGTCGTCTCCAACGCCGATTCGGCCTGGACCTATCGCAAGCTCGTGCCGGCCGCCGCGCGGCGGCAAATGGACGGACCGCAAGCTCGACCGGGCGCGCTACTCGATGGGCGCTGTTCGTCTGGTACTTCGGCGTCGACCGGCGCTACGACGACCGTCGCCCATCCACACGATCCTGCTCGGCCCGCGCTACCGCGCGCTGGTCAGCGACATCTTCGACCGGAAGGTTCTCGCCGAGGATTTCAGCCTCTATCTCTACCGGCCGACCGCGATCGACCCTTCGCTCGCGCCGGAGGGCTGCGACTCGTTCTACGTGCTCTCGCCCGTGCCCAACCTGCTCGGCGGGCAGGACTGGCGGACGGAGGCGGAGCCCTACCGCAAGCGGATCGAGCAGGCGCTCGAGGCGACGGTGCTCCCGGACCTGTCGAGCGCGATCGTCACCTCGCGCATGGCGACGCCGCTCGATTTCCAGCACCGCCTGAATGCCTGTCGCGGCGCGGCCTTCGCGCTCGAGGCGATCCTGACCCAAAGCGCATGGTTCCGTCCGCACAACCGGAGCGAGGACGTGCGCAATCTCTTCCTGGTCGGCGCCGGCACCCATCCCGGCGCGGGCCTGCCCGGCGTCCTGTCTTCCGCGCGCGTTCTCGACAAGGTCGTTCCGCATGCCTCAGTTTTCGTTTGATCTGGCGAGCCGGAGCGACCATCGCGAATGCCGCGAGGCGATCCGGCTGGGTTCGAAATCGTTCTACGCCGCCTCCCGCCTCCTGCCCGCCGACGTCCGCCAGCGCGCCTTCGCCCTGGCCTAATACATAAAATCTTTGGATGATAACCATGATAAAGGAACCCTTTACAATAAGAACTAATATTCTATTAGTTCCAGCTAACCCAATAGGGAATGAGTTGGTTGTTAAGATTAATATTTTATTTGAATTATTCAGTTTAATAAAAGGTTGTAAACGGCAAATTACAATTCAAGTTTTCGGTAAATAAGAATGCAATGTACTTCCTTCGTTATCTTATCTTTTTAAAGAAAAAAAAACCTAACAATTAATCTGACTTTTGGTCTCTGAACCAAAGCTATCAGACGTGGAAAAATTTGTAAACGATTGGATTGTGTATCATGAGTAAGTCACATAAGCAACAACGAGACGAAAAGAATCAGTTAAATCGTTAATTAAGTGTGGTGTTATGCTGATTACTTTTTAGTACGATATCATTACTTTCAATAACTGACTTGTTTTTTTGCAGTGAATAATCATTAAGAAAGCCAATAAAAAAAATCATGGTAAAAAATACATCTGCAATGAATTTCTGACTAAACAAGTTTATAAAAAATCCCGCAAAAAGAAGAATCCAGTATTTTGAATCCTTTCTAATAAAGAAAGCTATCCGACGCATACCTTGATAATAATAAAAGCAAAAAAGAAAAGACATCACTAAGCCGAGTTGTGAAAAATATGTCATATATCCATATCCTGCTGCTTCCTTACTTTCTTGATCGATAACTCTTGATTGGATGTTCAGTCCTCTTCCGGTCAATGGATATTT